>WTFG01000001.1 GCA_009835005.1 Flavobacteriaceae bacterium Ap0902
GGGTTGTGCATCAGCTACCAATGTTTGAGTATGTTTGATTGGGCGAAATTTCGGACAGCTAAAGGGGGATTAAAAATTCATACGGTATGGGATGAGCAACTTGGACTTCCTGAAATGGTAAATATCACAGAAGCAAAAGTACACGATAGCAAGGGTTTAGAGCAAAATATCTATCCGCAAAACACAATCATTGTAGAAGATAGAGCTTATTTTGACTTTGATTTAATGCTCAGTAGAATACGAGCTAATAACACTTTTGTCACCCGAATAAAAAGCAATACGATATACAAAAGCACAGAAGAATTGGACCTGCCACAGGACTCAGACCAAGATATTCTCAAAGATGAAATTATAGAATTATCCTCTAATAAAGCAGTTAAAAGTGGGGTAAATCAACACCAACTTAGGTTAGTAACCGTTTATAAAGAAGACGAAAATAAGACGATAGAAATCATCACCAATCAAATGGATTGGTCGGCGAGAACCATAGCCGATTTATACAAAAAACGATGGGATATAGAGTTGTTTTTCAAGGCGATGAAACAAAATCTTCAAATTAAAACCTTTATAGGCACCAGTGAAAACGCTGTAAAATCTCAAATTTATGTAGCCTTAATATGCTATTTATTATTAGAGTTAATCAGGCGTTTTTATTGCGATAAAAGTGTAGCGTTCAGTAATTTTTGCTAAAAAGTTAGAATCTGTTTGATGCACTATTTAACACTAAACTACCTATGTAATGAGTTAAAACCCATAGTGAAAAAAGTTAAAAAACCACCTGAAAACAACCTATTCAAAGGAGATAATTCTGAGATACAGACAAGATTACCTTTATAAATAAAGGGCTGCAAGAGATTTTTTACCTTTTTCTGAAAACTTTCGGACGGGTGTGAAAAGTTATATTTTGTTCTAAAGCATTGATTTTCTTTTAAATCAACAAACTCACAGGACGATAATTAACTTAAAGTTTACATTGGGTCACCTTTCCTTGTAATTTTGTTAAAGTTCGTTCAATTCCATTATGAATTAAAATATTTTATATTCCTTTACGTAGCAAGAAATGGCAAACAAAATCGAATACTAAATAATCTATAAATCCAATATGTAGAAAATTCTTGTTGGGGTATATAGATTATCTAAAAATAAACACCCATTATATTCAATAAAACAAGGAAAATGGGTGTTAAAATGGGCGTGACATTCATAACTATTTGATTATGAATTGAAAAGGTGGAGAATACGGGATTCGAACCCGTGACCTCTACACTGCCAGTGTAGCGCGCTAGCCAACTGCGCCAATCCCCCAGTAATCATTAGTTCTTTAATTTAATTAAATATCAAATGATCGCATAAGATTTTATATTAGCCTTCAAAAGATCGAACAGCAGATAATGTTCTGTCTAATTCACTATCACCAATGGCTAAACTTATAAACCAAGTTTCAAATGAACTCGGTGGCAAATATACGCCTTTATCTAATAAATGATGATAGAATTTATTAAAAGTCTCATTGTGAGCGGTCTTGGCTGTTTCAAAATCTACAACTTCTTTGTCTGTAAAGAATACAGAATACATAGAACCTATTTGATTATAGGTATGCGTGATTCCTTTTTCATTTAAGATGCTATGAATATCCTCTGCTAATTTTTTTGTCGTTTTTTCTAATTGTGCAAATGGATTGTCTAAACTTGCTAAAGTCTCTAAAGTTGTAATACCAGCACGCATAGCCAATGGATTTCCACTTAAAGTCCCTGCTTGATATACAGGACCATTAGGCGCGAGATACTCCATGATTTCTTTTCTACCTGCAAAAGCACCCACAGGAAGCCCACCTCCGATTACTTTACCAAAAGTAACGATATCGGCTTTCACATTCAATAACTCTTGGGCTCCACCCATCGCTAAACGGAAACCTGTCATCACCTCATCAATAATTAATAAAGCTCCGTTCTCTTCACAAAGCGTCTTTAATTGTTGTAAAAAGTCTCCTTTGGGTGGAATACAACCCATGTTTCCTGCTACAGGCTCTAAAATTACCGTGGCTATCTCGTCTGGATTATTCTCAAATAATGTTTTTACACTCTCTATATCATTATAAGTCGCCATTAAAGTATCTTTGGCGGTTCCTTGGGTTACGCCAGGAGAATTTGGTTCGCCAAAGGTAGCAGCTCCACTCCCCGCTTGAATCAAAAATGAATCTGAATGCCCATGGTAACAACCTGCGAATTTGATGATTTTCTCTCTTCCTGTATATCCTCTTGCTAGACGCACCGCACTCATACAAGCCTCTGTACCAGAGTTTACAAACCGCACCATGTCTATGTTCGGTACGGCATTCACTACAAATTCTGCAATTTGGGTCTCTAATTCTGTTGGCGTACCATAAGATGTTCCTTTTTTAACTTGTGCTAGCAAAGCATCTGTAACCGCATCATGCGCATGCCCTAAAATCATAGGACCCCAAGAATTGATGTAATCTACATAATCATGACCATCTGCATCATAAATATAAGCACCTTTGGCTTTTTCTATAAAAATAGGAGTTCCGCCCACAGATTTAAAGGCTCTTACAGGTGAATTGACACCTCCAGGTAAAACTTTCTGCGCCGCTTTGAATAAGGCACTGCTTCTTTGGTATCTCATAATTAACTTCTTGGTTTTCTACCGCGTAGGTATAAGGTTTCTCCTGCATTTGGAACATAACCTTCTTTTACTCTATTTCTACGGTATAATTGTCTTAATTTGATTCCTGTTTTCTGAGCAATCATATACATGCTTTCCCCCTTTTGAACTGTATAGTATTTTTTTGCTCCTCTGTTTTTCTTTTTAGCAAAGAATAAATACTGATTGGCTTTTAAATCTTCTGGTCTATCTAGTTCATTGTATCTCATGAGTTTTTTCACACTCACATCATACATTGCTGCAATTTTATTTAAAGTCTCTCCTGGGTAAACCTCTATATACTCTCTCCCGATGGGATGTCTTTTGACACGCTCCTCTTTGCTAATTCTACGTACGGGAACTTCCATTTTCTTTGGATCAGACTCTTCTTTTGGAACTATTCCCGTATGGCTAGCAACAGGTGTTTCAAGACTAACCTTAGTTTCTTTTGTTGGTTTAGTTTTTGGGTTACCTGCTACCGCAACCATAGTTTCTGGTTCCTTATAATTAGGATCCACAATTTTTCTATCTACAGGACCATAAAGGACAACCAACTTGTCATAAACTTGGTCTCTGTTTATAGCATCAAACTCTTGCAAGTTATAATTCTCTATTTTATTAATTAAAATATAGGCATAGCGCGGATTGGTAGCATATCCAGCCTTTTTGAGCCCATGAGCCCAGCCTTTATAATCCATCATATCCAATTGGAAGAGGCGTTTGTAATACGGTCTTTCTGCTAAAAATTTAGAGTGATCTCTAAAACTTTCTGCTACAGAATTGTATTTTCTAAAACATTCCCCAATAGCATCATCATCGTGATAGATCGTGGCGCCTCTCCATTCTTTTTTACATTTAATCCCAAAGTGGTTGTTCGCCTGCTCTGCCAATCTAGATTGCCCACCACCTGTTTCTAATATTCCCTGTGCCAGCGTGATACTGGCAGGAATTTTATATTTTTCCATCTCTTGCACCGCTAGCAAAGCATATTTCTGTATATACGCTACCTCCCTATTCGCCTGAGCAGAGGTGAAAACGCTAATCAATAAGATTAACCAAATAATTCTTTTCATATAATATTTACTTTTATTTTATCTTGGTGCGTTTCATTAAATCCTCTAATCCCCTGTAAACCTCCTGTATGAATAGCTAAAATGCGTGAATTTTGGGGAAAGTATTCTTTTTTAATCAAACCCATGATCCCAAACAGCATCTTGCCATTATAGATGGTATCTAAAGGAATTTGAAACTCCTGATAAAATGTGTTTACAAACATAATTAATTCAGAAGAAAACTTAGCGTACCCACCGAAATGATATGCGTTAATAAAATCATAATTGGTTCTAATCGTATGATTTTCTATCTCTTTCTTCAAAAAGTCCGCATTCTTGAGAGCTGGAAACCCTAGAATTTTCTGCCTATCTACAGATGATTTAATAATTCCTGATATAGTGCCTGCTGTTCCTACAGGTAAACATATATAATCGTAATCCTGCGTTCTTTCATCTAAAATTTCCTCACAACCTTTTACCGCCAATTCATTGGTACCACCCTCTGGCAGTATATAAGCATCTGGGTATCGTTGTTTTAAATTTTCTAAAAAAGAAAGTTCCTTTTTTTGTCTATATAAGGTTCTATTGATAAACTCAAGCTCCATCCCAAAAGCCTTTGCTTCTTTTAATGTAATATTTAAGGGTTTACTAGCTAACTCCTCTCCACGAATAATCCCTATGGTTTTAAAACCAAACGCATTCCCTGCGGCAGCTGTGGCATGAATATGATTAGAATAAGCGCCCCCGAAGGTGAGCAAAGTCTGAAACCCCTTTTGTCTTGCCTCCATTAAATTATACTTGAGTTTCCTGAATTTATTTCCCTGGATTAAGGGATGATTAAAATCTTCTCTCAAAATATCTAATTGGATACCACCACGATCTATCAAAGATTGGATAGGGCAAGCGGGAATATGAATTTGGAACAATGGTTATCGAGTTAAAATTAAAAAATAAGAATTTGATTTATAGCAACTAACATGAATCATCTTGCTAATCACATGAGTAAATCAAAGGTATTAAATTTAAAGATAATTTGATATTTGATTTGATATCTATTTAAATAAGTGATGATAAGCCTAGTTTGCTCAAATAAAAGTTTGGAACTATTTCTGTTGATAAGATATAATGTTTAACTTGATTCAATACTTCTTATTTTCTAAATTAGAAGGTTCAATTGTAGGCAACATAAGCATTATTATAATCTTAATTGAATTTTAAAAAATTAAATAAAATGGCAGGACACAGCAAATGGGCGAACATAAAACATAGAAAAGGGGCGCAAGATCAAAAAAGAGCGAAAGAATTTCAAAAAGTGATCAAGGAAATCACGATTGCTATCAAAGAGAATAATCTAAATGGTGATCCAGAAACCAATCCTGCTTTACGCACGGCGATAACCAATGCCAAAGGGGTGAACATGCCCAAAGATAATATAGATCGCGCCATCAAAAAAGCCACGGGAGAAGGTGGCGATAGTTATGAGCGTGTCACTTTTGAAGGTTATGCACCGCATGGCATTGCGTTTTTTGTAGAATGTCAAACAGATAATACCAACCGTACCGTTGCAGCGGTACGTTCTCTGTTTAGCAAAAATGGAGGAAGTCTGGGGGTCAATGGTTCTGTAGAATTTTTATTTGAAAGAAAAGGTGTTTTTACACTAGAAAAAGAAAAATTGACAGGTGATAATGAAGCGTTTGAATTAGAATTGATTGAGGGGGGAGCTGAGTCTATAGACAAAGATGATGATGAATTTTTGACGGTCTATACAGCTTATGATGATTTTGGTTTGATGCAACAAAAACTGGACAGTTTAACTATTGAACCTAAAAATGCTGGACTTCAATACATTCCTTTGACTACACTTGCTTTGTCTACAGAAGAGGGTGTTCAAGTTTTAAAACTTTTAGAAAAATTCGAGGATGAAGACGATGTGCAAGAGGTGTATCATAATCTTGAAATCACAGATGAAATGATGGAATCTTTTGAAAATGGGGAATAGTTTGATTAAATTTAACAAACTTTAATTTTATGAAACTCATTTGGATATTGCTTTTGCTGCCTATATTGGCTTGGAGCCAGTCAACTCAACTAACCAAGCAAGAGGCGAAGAAATTACTAGAATTACCTCTGCATTGTATAGAGACAGAATTCCCGAATAAATTAGGACAAACATTGGCTTCTGCAGAGGAATTAGGAACGCCAAAAGCTTTGCATCCCGCATTTTATGGATGTTTTGATTGGCACTCTTCTGTGCATGGCTATTGGACGATTGTGAATATTTTACAACAATTCCCAGCGTTAGATGCCGATGATCAAATTAAAAGTAAGTTGGTTGAGAATCTATCTGAAGCTAATATTCAAAAAGAGATTTCTTATTTTCTAAACGAGCAAGAATATAGTTTTGAAAGAGCTTATGGATGGGCTTGGTTGTTTAAATTACAGGAGTCTCTAAATCGCTGGGACACAAAAGAAGGAGAACAATTATCACAAAATCTAAGACCACTTACAGACTTGGTCTCCGATAGGTTTATGAAGTATATAGAGAAATTAAGGTACCCGATTCGGGTAGGGACACATACCAATACCGCATTCGCTATGAGTTTAGCGTATGATTATGCGCTTACTAATAAAAATACTTATTTGGCAGAGGCGATTACCCAAAGAGCCAAAGATTTTTATATAAATGATAAGCGTTGCCCGCTGGGTTGGGAACCGAGTGGATATGATTTTTTATCCCCCTGCATGCAAGAATTGGATTTAATGCGTAAGGTTTTACCAGAGACATCGTTTATGGCTTGGCTCGGTGGTTTCTTGCCAGAGGTAATGCATAAGGATTTTGATTGGGAGGTAGGAGAAGTGTCAGATAGAAATGACGGGCACATGGTACATTTGGATGGGCTGAATTTTAGCCGTGCTTGGGTTTTCTATGATTTGGCTCATGCGTATCCAACGTTTGCGTATTTGATTCCGTTGGCAGATAAACACTTGGCTTATAGCTATCCTAATCTAATGGGTGATGCTTATGAAGGGGGGCATTGGCTAGGCACTTTTGCTTTGTACACCATTTTAAAAGCTAAAAATAAATGAAATTAAAACCATATCATATCGGGTTTATGGCTTTGGGGCTTGTATTGCTTACTTCTTGTGGTAGCAAAAAGGCCTTGACTACTGTCAATGAATTAGATAAAGAGCAATATCTGGGAACGTGGTATGAGATTCAACGTTTCCCGCATTCTTTTGAGAAAGATTTGCAATGTGTTACTGCTACTTATACATTAAGAGAAGATGGTAAAATTAATGTTTTGAATAAAGGCTTTGACGGCGAGAAATGGCGGGAAGCTGATGGAAAGGCTTGGACGCCGAATGCGGATAAACCTGGGGAATTGAAGGTGGAATTCTTCTGGCCATTTGCAGGTGATTATTATATTATTGAAACAGATCCAGCGAAATATTCTCTTGTGGGCGCGCCTGATAGAGAATATCTGTGGATTCTAGCGCGTGAGAAATCTCTTGATGATGTTACATTAAATAGACTTAGAACGAGAGCAGAAAAACTGGGCTCTGATATTTCTAAATTAGAGGAAGTTCATCATAACTGCGAAGAGTGATCCTTTTTGCGACCAGGATAGAAGTGGTAGTCCTTAAAGAGGGGATGCTTGAAATAAAATAAGGCACAAAAGAGTGGCGGTTTTTTACCAAACTCCTTTTGTGCCTATATTTTATAAGTAGACCACTGCGCACTACAAGAGGATAGCCCGTAAGTCGCCCTAGAAATTATATCATGAGATTACGCCTAATTCTTTACCAATTTTCTCAAAGGCGGCAATGGTTTTATCTAATTGCTCTTGGGTGTGCGCAGCAGATAATTGAACTCTAATTCTGGCTTTTCCTTTAGGTACCACAGGGTAGAAGAATCCAATGACGTAAACACCTTCTTCTAATAATTTGTCTGCCATGACTTGAGATAATTTGGCATCATATAGCATGACAGGTACAATAGCCGCATCGCCATCTGGGATATCAAACCCCTTGGCTTTCATTTCCTTGCGGAAATATGCTGCGTTCTCCATTACCTTGTCTCTAAGCGAGGTATCATCAGATATCATATCCAATACTTTGTTAGCGGCACCCACGATGCCTGGGGCTAATGAGTTAGAGAATAAGTAGGGTCTAGAGCGTTGACGCAACATGTCGATAACTTCTTTTTTACCAGAAGTAAAACCTCCCATGGCTCCACCTAGCGCTTTTCCTAAGGTTGAGGTGATGAGGTCTACACGATCCATCACGCCCATAGCTTCGGGGGTTCCACGTCCTGTCTTACCAATAAATCCAGTGGCGTGAGAATCATCTACCAATACCAATGCGTCATACTTGTCTGCTAAATCACAAATGCCTTTGAGGTCTGCTACGATACCATCCATAGAGAAAACACCATCGGTCACGATGATTTTGAATCTATGATTTTCTTCGTTGGCTTTCTTTAATTGTGCTTCTAAGTCTGCCATATCGTTGTTTTTGTAACGGTATCTGGCGGCTTTACATAAGCGAACTCCGTCTATGATAGAGGCGTGATTTAACTCATCTGATATAATGGCATCCTCTTGCGTGAAAAGTGGTTCAAAAACCCCTCCGTTGGCATCAAAACAAGCAGCGTATAAAATGGTGTCTTCCGTGTCCAAAAATTTAGAAATCTTGGCTTCTAAATCTTTATGGATGTCTTGGGTTCCGCAGATAAAACGTACAGATGACATTCCATAACCATGAGAATCCATGGTCTCCTGCGATGCTTTGATTACGTCTGGGTGGTTAGAAAGACCAAGGTAGTTGTTGGCACAAAAGTTTAAAAGTTTTTGACCATTTACCTCTATTTCTGCACGCTGGGCAGAGGTAATGATTCTCTCGGTTTTGTATAATCCTTCTTCTTTGATCTCCTCTAATTGTGTTTGGAGATGGTTTTTGAATTTTTCGCTGTACATATTTTATATCTTTTCATCAAAAATACAAATTATACAGCAGATTAGGTTAGAGATAAATCCTATAGAAATGCTAAATTTCATCTTTTAAGAAAGTCTTCCTCTTTCATGAAAATAAACTGAATGAGTTTGAAAACCCAGAAGCCACCAAGTAGACCTAAACCTGTAATAAATATGGTCATTCCATCTGGATAGGTAAACAATGCGCCTGCTAATCCCCCTAAAATCATTAGGATAGAAAGCAAAATATAGGCTGTGATAAAATTCTTAAATCCATGACCTTTTTTAAATCTAAACCATTGAAGGATTGCCACAATCAGATAGATTAAAATAGAAGAGCCGCTAATAATCATTAAAAATTGACCCACGGGAACATATCCAATCATGATACTGGAGGACGCCGTAAACAGTCCTAAAAACAATAGGATAA
The DNA here is from genome assembly GCA_009835005.1 of Flavobacteriaceae bacterium Ap0902. Taxonomy (GTDB): domain Bacteria; phylum Bacteroidota; class Bacteroidia; order Flavobacteriales; family Weeksellaceae; genus Profundicola. Next base: position 9,117 of record WTFG01000001.1, read on the forward strand.
TAGAAATGATAATCCAATAGAATTGAATTTTTTGAAAGGTTCTTGATCTAAGCATCTACGTGTCCTAGTTTTCTGATTCTTTGATGTTCTAGTATTTTAATTTTGCGTCCTTTTACCTCTATGAGTTCATCTGTTTTGAATTCTGATATCAACCGAATAGCAGATTCTGTCGCAGTACCAATCAAATTGGCCATTTCTTCTCTTCTCAAAGAAATACGAATGTAACCCTCATCATCAATTCCCAAAGTTTCCTCTAACATAATCAATATTTCTGCCAATCTTTCACGGACTGTCTTTTGAGCCAATATGGTAATTGTATCTGCTGCATCTCCTAATTGTTTAGAAATCATTTTGAGCATTTCAAAACTCATCTTAGAGTTATGCTGCAACATTTTGAGGAAAAACCGCTCTGGAATAAATTCTAATGTCATAGGCTCTAAAGCAGTTGCCGTGGCTCCAAAAGGTTGACCAGATAAAATAGAGCGATACCCTATTAAATCTCCTTTTTTAAGAAATCTTATGATTTGTTCTTTCCCAGTAAAACCTACTTTGAATAACTTAGCGGTCCCGTGGGTTACCAAATATACTCCGTTAGACGCATGACCTTCTTCTAGGATGTAATCTCCTTTGTTTAGTTCTATTACCTTATTTTCTGATTCCAAAGCATTTAATTCTTCTGTTGTAAATAACTTAAGACTTTCTGGATCTTGAAAATAACGATATAATGAAGTGAAATCATTCACGTTTTCTGACATATAAACTGACTTTTATCAGGCAAATATATAAATATCTATGTAATTTTGCTTTATGGAAAGCCAATGTTACCATTGTGGGCAGGTTTGTGACACGGAGTTGATACGGTTTAATGATAAGGATTTTTGTTGCAATGGTTGCAAAACGGTCTATGAAATTTTAAATCAAAGTGAACTCACAGACTTCTACACCCTCAACAAAACACCAGGGATTCAACCTGATAAAAAAACAGATGTTCAGTTTCAATTTTTGGACACCCCAGAAATTTTTAACAAAGTTATAGATTTTAATGATGGTGGTGTGGGTGTTGTGACGTTTTATGTACCTGTAATCCACTGTAGTTCTTGTGTTTGGGTTCTTGAAAGCTTAGATGATATTGATCCTAGGATTATATCTTCTGTGGTGAATTTTGCCCAGAGAAAAGTGCAGATTAACTATAAATCAGATGAGCTAAAATTGAGTGAACTCGCTGTCTTTATGTCTAATCTAGGGTATAAACCTGTAATTAGTCTAGAGTCAACAGAGAAAGTAGCCAAAAAAATAGATCGTCGCTTACTCTTGCAACTAGTCATTGCAGGGTTCTGTTTTGGGAATATCATGATATTGGCTTTTCCAGAATATGTGGATACGGGTGACACTTGGCTGGCGGAAAACAATGGATACTTCCGTTGGTGGATGTTTGCATTATCATTGCCCGTAGTGTTTTATTCTGCACAAGATTATATATTCTCTGCCTATAAAGCGATTAAAAATAGATTAATCAATATTGATATTCCAATTGCTATTGGGATTCTTGTGCTTTTCTTGAGAAGCACATATGAAATTATAGCAGATTTAAGTCCTGGCTATTTTGATAGTTTGGCAGGTCTGGTGTTTTTTATGCTTATTGGGAAATGGTTTCAAAGAAGGACTTACCAAAGTTTGGCTTTTGATAGGGATTATAAATCTTTTTATCCTATTGCCGTGACCAAAATCAACCCAGAAGGAAATCAAAATATTCTGCTTTCTGCTTTAAAAAAAGGTGATCGCATTCTGTTGAGAGATGAGGAAATATTGCCAGCAGATGCCATCCTGATGAAAGGAACTGCTAGAATAGACAATAGTTTTGTGACGGGAGAATCTAAACTTATTGCTAAAAATCTTGGCGATAAAATCTATGCAGGAGGAAAGCAATCTGGTTCTGCCATAGAGGTAGAAATTATAGAGGAAGTTAACCAAAGTTACCTAACGAGCCTGTGGAATAATGATGCCTTTTCCCGTGAAGTTTCTGAGTTTGATACGTTGGTGAATCGGGTGAGCCGTTATTTTGTTTGGGTAGTATTGAGTATTGCATTGATTGCAGGCGTATTTTGGTATTTCCATGATTTTAGCAAAATGTTCCAAGTAGTAACAGCTATCTTAATTATTGCGTGTCCTTGTGCACTTGCTTTATCTGCACCTTTTACCATCGGGAATATCATGCGGATTCTTGGGAAGAAGAAGTTTTATATTAAAGACGCACATACTGTTGAGAATTTAGCCAAAATAGACCATATCGTTTTTGATAAAACGGGTACCATTACAGAGAACCAATCTGCGGAAATTAAATATGAAGGAGAGCCTTTGACCGATTTAGAAAAACAAGCGATTCACAGCATCACCCTACAGTCTAATCACCCCTTGAGCAGAAGTCTTCAATATAAATTTAGAGATTTCTCTACTTTTGAGGTTTCGGCTTATGAACAGATGAAAGGCAAAGGACAAAAGGCTATAATCAATGGGAAAACCATTGCGCTGGGAAGTGCCAAATGGCTAAACCCTATGCGAGAAAAAAATGCGCTGCAAACCGAAGTTTGGGTAAAAATAAATGACGATATAAAAGGTAGGTTTATCTTTCAAAATAAATATAGAAAGGGGCTTGCTACTACAATTGAAGGGTTGGACTTGTATGGTTTAAGTATTCTATCTGGTGACAATGCTTCTGAAAAAGAAAATCTAACTCAAGTATTCCCATCGCGCACAGAGATGCTGTTTAATCAATCTCCTAAAGATAAACTACTATACATAGAAGAACTCCAAACGAAAGGGGGAAAACATGTGATGATGATGGGTGACGGGTTAAACGACGCTGGAGCCTTAAAACAAAGTGATGTTGGGATTGCAGTGGCAGAAGACATGAACAGCTTTTCCCCCTCATGCGATGTGATTATGGGAAGCGAGGCCTTTTCTGATCTTCCACAATTTCTAGAATTAAGTAAAAGAGGCATTAAATTAGTAAAGATGGCTTTCTTGATTAGTTTCTTATACAATATTATAGGGTTAAGTTTTGCTGTCACAGGGAATCTTGCCCCTGTAGTGGCGGCCATCCTAATGCCTATAAGTTCTATTTCTATTGTTTTATTCGCGACTTTTGGGTCTTGGATTAGCGCGAGCATGATATTCAAAAAACAAGTATAAACAATACGTTGGCAATAAAAGATTATATTTGTATCCTATGAAAAAAGGTGTTTTAATTATCAATTTGGGTTCTCCAGATTCTACCAAAACAAGTGATGTAAGAAAGTACTTGAGGGAATTCCTTTCGGACCCCAAAGTGATAGATGTATGGTACGTTAGAAATATTATTCTCAATTTGTTTATTCTACCATTTAGACCTAAAAAATCTGCCACCGCTTACCGCAAAATATGGTGGAAAGAGGGTTCTCCTCTTATTGTACTGACAGAAAGACTGTTATTAAAACTTAGAGAAAGAATGGATATACCGATGGCGATGGGCATGCGGTATGGTAATCCATCCATAGAAAGTGGTCTGGCAGAACTCAAAGCACAAGGTTGTGAGCATATTTTTGTGATTCCATTGTATCCGCAATACGCCATGAGTACTACAGAAACGGTTGTAGATAAAACCCAGGAGGTTCAGCAAAAGAAATTCCCAGGATTAAAGATAGATTATATGCCACCCTTTTACAATGATGATGAATACATCACCATCCTAGCAGATTCTATCCAAGAGAAACTTCCAGAGAAATTGGATAAAATTATGTTCTCGTATCACGGTATTCCAGAGAGACATATTTATAAAACAGATAAAACCAATACCTGTGAGATTGGAAAGTGTTGTTTTAAAGATAGCAATCCATCTCATCCAACTTGTTATCGCCACCAATGCTATAAAACAACAGAATTAACCACGGCAAAACTGGGTGTTAGCAAAAAACAGGTTATGCAAACATTCCAATCTAGATTAGGCAATGATCCTTGGTTACAACCCTATACGGATGCAACGCTAGAGAAATGGCCAGAAAAAGGAATTAAAAACATTGCCGTAGTTGCTCCTGCTTTTGTGTCTGATTGTCTAGAGACCCTAGAGGAAATTGCCATGGAGGGCAAAGAAGAATTCATGGAGGCTGGAGGGGAATCCTTCACTTATATTCCGTGTTTAAATGATTCTAAAGAATTTGTAGATTTTCTAGAGAATAAAATTCAAAAATGGCAATAATTTTATAAATCCATAATTTAACCGCTGTTTAATCTTATAAGGCGTTACAAGTAGCGTGTTTATTAAAATAAATATCCTTACCTATTTGTTAAATAAATTCTATATTTGCTGCCGATTAAATTACAAACATGAGAAAATTATTAACATTGGTTGCTTTGTCTAGTATAACTTGGGGTTATGCACAGTTGACAGAAGTAAAATCACACGTAAACAAGGCCATTGTAGAACCCAAAAATGATACGCTAGCAGATGGGTGGCATAAGAGCGGTACTATATCTTTATTATTTAATCAATCAGCATTCTCTAATTGGGTTGCTGGTGGTGTAAACAATATTGCTGGTAATGTGAACGCCGTGTATGATGCCAATTATAAAAAAGGTGATTTATTATGGGATAATCGTATTAACCTAGCTTATGGATTGACTAAAAATGAGAATCAGGATTATCGCAAGACAGATGATAGAATAGAAATCAATACACTTGTTGGGAAAAAAGCATGGGGAAATTGGAGTTATTCTTTCTTTGGTAATTTTAGAACGCAATTTACAGATGGATATGACTATGATAACGATGAGAACCAAGATTATCCCATTTCTGGATTTTTTAATCCCGCTTATCTAACTTTTGGTCCTGGTATGATGTGGAAGAAGCATGATAATTTAAAATTTAATCTAGCACCACTTACTTCCAAATTTACATTCATTGGTGATGATATTTATAAATATGATAGTGCACATCCTTTGGCTAATGCCAATGGTTTTATTAATAATAATGATGTAGAACTATATGGAGTAGAACCAGGAAAGAGTTCCAGATATGAGTTGGGTTTTTATGCCGCTGGATATTATAAACTTCAATTGATGGACAATGTAACTATGGAGAACATTTTAGCGCTATACTCCAATTATTTAGAAGAGCCTAAGAATGTAGACATGGATTACACGATGAATTTAGGGATGCAAATCAACAAATACTTATCTACGCTATTAACTTTACAACTGGTGTATGATGACAATGCTTATGCAGGATTACAAGTTAGAGAAGTCTTTGGACTGGGTGTTACTGCCAAGTTTTAAATCAACATTGATAAATTTCTATTAAAAAATCAGACTTTCTTCAGTCTGATTTTTTTTGTGTTTATCTTTGCATTTATGCCATATATCAAGGTACTTTTAATCCTGCTAATGACATTGTTGCCATTTCCTATAAATGCGCAACTCAAACAAGTATATCATGAGCTCAAAAGAATTAACTTCCTTTTACCAGATTCTACCCAAGGCTGGAAGCGTTCTGGCAAGCTTAATCTCAACTTCAATCAAGCCTTGTATGATAGCTGGCAGGGAGGTGCAGATAATAGCATAGAACTCGGTATTTTGTTGAATGAAAAATTTGAGTATCAATCAGACAAAATGATATGGGATAACTATATCATTGCAGATTATGGATTAAATAAATTAAAGAAACAAGCGATTAGAAAAACGTATGACAAACTAGAATATAATTCTTTAGTGGGGATTAAACTACCAAAAAATTGGTCTGCTTCTTATTTTTTAAATCTGCAAACACAACTCACCAATTCCTATAATTATGATAAGGATTTAAATAAAGAAAATAGAATTAATGGTTTTCTAGCGCCCCTTTATATTACCACAGGTCCTGGTGTTATGTGGAAAAAGCATGATAAATTTTATTTTAATTTGGCGCCTATCACCTATAAAATGACCTATGTAAACGGTAGAATCCACAGATATGATTCTGATTCATTAACTTTTAAAAGCAATGATCAAATAACAATTTTGGGGATAGAACCTGGTCATACCAGCAAATATCAACTGGGATTTTATGCCTCTGCTTTTTATGAATTTAATATTACCCCTAATATAAGAGTAGAAAATCGGGTGTCTTTGTATTCTGATTACTTAGAAGATTTTTCCAATATTGATTTTGATTATACTATGAGAATGCTATTAAAAATCAATGACTTATTAAAAACTCAAATCACCATAGAAACACGTTATGATGACGATGCTTATAAAACTATTCAACTTAGAGAATCCTTGGGTGTTGGAATAACCTTAAAGCTCTAATCCTCCCCTAACGCTTCCTCTAATTCTGGCGTGATTTCTAGCGTATGATATACGTTTTGCACATCCTCATCTTGCTCAAAACGATCGATGATATCCAAAATCTCTTTTCCCTCTTCTACACTTAGTTTTTTAGTGGTGTTTGGAATTCGTTGTATTTCTGCGTTTTTAACTTCAATATCCAACGCATCTAGTTTATGAGAAACATTTCCAAAATCCTCAAAATCAGAATATATGGTGATTAAACCATCCTCTTTTTCAATATCCTCTGCACCAGCATCAATTAGTTCAAGCTCAAAATCATCCCAATCCATAGTCACTCTATCTGCCTCTATGGTGAAGATTCCTTTTCTATCAAACATAAAAGCTAATTCACCGTTTTTGCCTAAGTTCCCACCAACTTTATTAAAGATAGCACGGACATTGGCCACTGTACGATTGTTATTATTAGATGCACATTCTATGAAGATCCCAATACCATGCGGCGCATAGCCTTCAAAAGTAACAATATCATAAACCTCTGCATCTGCACCAGATGCTTTTTTGATAGCACGCTCTACATTATCCTTGGGCATATTAACACCCTTGGCATTTTGCATAGCTCTGCGCAGTGCAGGGTTTGTTTCTGGGTCTGGCCCCCCTTCTTTGACTGCCATAGCAATTTCTTTTCCTATACGGGCAAATTGCTTTGCCATTCTATCCCATCTAGCAAATTTTGCAGCCTTTCTATACTCAAATGCACGTCCCATAGTTAATTGTTTTTTGGCTAACGAAATTAAATAAAATTCAAAAAAGTATTACAGATTTTCTAATATATTTTTATCATCAATGGATTTAGCATAATCCACCAAAATTTGACCATCTCTTCCAATTAAAATATATCTAGGAATCCAATCTAACCCCACCTCATCTATAAAAATATTATCTCCCGTATTATCCCATCCAGTTTTAAAGTGATATTGCATTCCTTCTATCTCAAATTTATCTATATATTTCACCAACCCTGTTTTCCATTTATCCTCATCATCATCCACGGAGAAGAAAACAAATTTCACTTCTGGATATTTTTCTTGAAATTTCTTTACCTTGAACAAGGATTTAATACAATCTGGACACCAAGAAGCCCACACTTCTATAATTAAAACCTGGCCTTCATAAGCTTTGATGATATTCTCCACTGTTGTAATTGAACCACCTGTTGCATGAATAGGCTGATCCAAGGCTTCTTTTGAAAATGAAGTCATAGAATTTTGAGTACAAGAATGAAAGCAAAAAAATATAATGAATAGACTGGCAATATATTGATGCATTTCTTATAAGTAAAAAGGGTATGTTATCAAAGATACAAATTTTATATTTGCACTATGCAGAAATATTTAATAGCCGGATTAGGCAATATGGGAGACCCATATACTAAGACGCGACACAATATTGGTTTTCTAGTAGTAGAAAGAATGGCAGAGAAAGCAGGTTTTGCGTTTAAACCTTCTAATTTTGGAGAGGTTTGTCAATTTAAATACCGTGGGAGACCTGTTACGCTCTTAAAACCAGATACCTTTATGAACCTAAGCGGCAACGCTATAGATTATTGGTTAAAGAAAGAAAATATTAAAATAGAAAACCTTATGGTGGTGACAGATGATCTAAATTTAAATTTTGGAACCATCCGCATAAGAGGCAAGGGTAGTGATGGTGGTCACAATGGATTAAAACATATTCAGCATAAACTAAAGACAACCAAATATCCACGCTTACGATTTGGGATTGGAGATGAGTTTGACAATGGTAGACAAATCGATTATGTATTAGGACAATGGGGAGAACATGAAAAAAAGACCCTGAATGAACGTTTAGACAAATCTTCTGATGCAGTTTTTGCCTTCATTTTTAAAGGATTAAATAATGCCATGAACGAATTTAACGGCAAATGAATATAATTGGAAAAGTGCTTTCTCTAATCTGGAGAGGCTGGTTTGTTTCGGTGGTCATTATAAACACTTTTATATGGGGTGTTTTCATCATCATTCCCTTGTGTTTTAGAGAAAAAGACTTCCCCAAAGCCTATTATTTTATGCGTATTTGGGCCAAAATTGTATTCTATGGAAGTGGCCTATCTTTAAAAAAAGTCGGCTTTGAATCTTTTGAATCATCCCATCCTTATGTGATTATAAGCAACCATACTTCTATGATGGATATTATGGTGATGCTCATGATTAACAAAGATCCTATGGTTTTTGTCGGCAAGAAAGAACTCAAAGATTTGCCTATATTTGGTTTTATATTTAGACGCTTACACATTCTAGTAGATAGAAAAGATCCCCAAAGCAGAAAAAATGTTTATAATCAATCCATCAAGAAAATCAAAGAAAATAAATCCATTTGTATTTTTCCAGAAGGTGGGGTTCCAGATGAAACTGTTTTCTTAGATAGATTTAAAGATGGTCCTTTTGCCATTGCAATCATCAATCAAGTTCCATTAATTACGGTTACCATTTGTGGTTTAAAACAAATTTTGCCTTATGCTTATTTTCAGGGAAGACCAGGCAAAGTCACGGTTAAATTAAACAGCATAGAATCTACAGAAAATTTATCTAAAACAGATATTGCAGTCTTGAAGAATAAATCCAGAGAGGAAATTTTAAATGCTTTAAAGCATTGTGAAGCGAAGAATCAACATTATTAATAAATTAGCAAAAATTAAAAAGATGAATATTGCAGTTCTCGTTTCTGGTTCAGGATCTAATCTACAAGCCATTATAAATGCCATCGAAAATGGTTACTTTGAGGGTAAGCTAACTATAAAAGCCGTTATTGCGGATAGGGATTGCTATGCAATAGAAAGAGCTTTGGATGCAGAAATAGACACTTGGATGGTAGACAGAGGTCCAGCCTTATCCAAAGAGATAGATAATATTTGCTCTGATAACGATATAGACTTAATCGTTTTAGCAGGTTTTTTATCTATCCTGGATGCTGAATTTTGCCAAAAATGGGATAAACAAATTATTAATTTACACCCTTCTCTCTTGCCAAAATATGGTGGAATGGGCATGTATGGAGAAAAAGTACATACAGCCGTACTTGCTAATGAAGAAAAACATTCTGGAGCCACCGTACATTATGTAACAGCAGGCGTAGATGAAGGAGAAATCATCACCCAAGAATCTTTTGAGGTTCCAGAAGATGCCGATTTATTATGGCTCAAAAATAAAATCAGTGAAATTGAAAAACCCTTGCTATTAAGTGCCCTAAAAAAAATAGCGTTAGGAAATAAAGCCTAACGCTATCTTGTATTTAAGGTTTACGCCTTATTTAGCATTTTTAAAGTTCTCTGCAACTTGCTCCCAGTTTACTACATTCCAGAATGCGGAAACATAATCAGGACGCTTGTTTTGGTATTTCAAGTAGTATGCGTGTTCCCACACATCTAATCCAAGAATCGGAGTACCTTCACATTCAACACCTGGCATTAGAGGATTATCTTGGTTTGGTGTAGAGCAAACTTGTAATTTACCATCTTTCACACATAGCCAAGCCCAGCCAGAACCAAATTGCGTTTTAGCCGCTTCTGAGAATTTTTCTTTAAAAGCATCAAAAGAACCGAATGCAGAATCAATAGCCTCTGCTAGTTCACCTTCTGGTTTTCCACCTCCATTAGGAGATAATATTTTCCAGAATAAAGAGTGATTGTAGTATCCTCCACCGTTATTTCTAACAGCCTTTTTATCAAATCCTTTTACAAGAACTTCCTCAATTGGCAGTCCTTCTAAATCAGTTCCTTCAATTGCATCGTTCAACTTTTTAGTATAACCTGCATGGTGCTTGTCATGGTGTATTTCCATGGTTCGTGCATCAATGTATGGTTCTAATGCGTCAAATGCGTACGGTAATTTTGGTAATTCAAATGCCATAATAATTATTTTTTTAAAGTTATATTAAAAAATATTTCAATTGAATCAATTAAATTCAATTAGAAATCCTAATTTAACTAAATTATTGCAAATTAAATGCCATGAATTCTAAAAAATCTCTTTTTATAAAAGTTTTAAACTATTTTGTATTGCTCGTCATTTTACTAATTGTTGGACTCTATATAACAGGTAATCAATATATTTTAAAAGGCATTCAACTCACCTATCTAAAAGGTAGAAGTACTGCGGGAATTTATGATTATACCGATTTTACAAATAGAAAAATAGAAAAAGGTAACGCTTTACCTTGGCAGAAACATAAAAATTATAATCAAATTGCCATCACCGATACATTAAAAAACGAATTATTAGACTTTGAAACAGAGGCTTTGGTAGTCATTAAAGATGGTAAACTTTGGTTAGAACACTATTGGAACAATCGGAAACCAACAGCTATCTCTAACAGTTTTTCTATGTCCAAATCTTATGTAACAATGCTTATGTTCAAAGCATTGGAAAATGGTGACATTAAGTCGCTCAATCAGCCCATAATAGACTTCATGCCTGAATTCAAAGGTGACAAATTAGCAGAAAAATGTACCGTGGGTGATTTCGCTGCCATGACCAGTGGTTTTGACTGGAAAGAAGATTATTATTTACCTTTGAACCCTACTGCCAAAGCTTATTTTGCAGATGATATAAAAGAGCAAATGTTGTCTAGAAAATTTATCAAAGAACCAGGGGGACATTTTGAATATCTTTCTGGCAACACCCAACTATTGGCAATACTCATTGAAAGAGCTACGGGGAAAAACCTTAGCCATCTTCTATCCCAACATTTCTGGAAGCCTTTAGGGATGGAAAATAATGGGCTATGGTCTTTGGATGGAAATGGAAAGATGGAAAAAGCCTACTGTTGTGTTAATGCAACGGCACTAGATTATGCCAAAATAGGACAACTTTTATTACAAAAAGGACATTGGAGCGGAAAACAATTAATTGACTCCATGCATATAGAAAAAATGGTGAAACCTAATTATAAAGCATTTAACGCTGGAGAACCAGCTATTTATGGCTATTCTATATGGACAGACTATGAGCATTCTCCTACCTTTTATGCTCTTTTAGGACATTTAGGACAACGCACCATCGTGATTCCAGAGGAAAACTTGGTCATCGTGCGATTGGGTAAAAAGAAAGATAAAAGGATTTTGAATAAAGGAATTTTACAAAAGACAGGAACAGACATCTACTATTTAGTGGATGAAATTCTAAAAATGAATCAAGAAAATGCTGAATGACATCAATATACATAAAATCTTATTTCTAGATATAGAAACTGTCCCACGAGAAGAAACCTGGGAAAATGTAGGTCCAGAACTTCGGGAATTATTTATTCAAAAGACTGCCTATCGCGTAGAAAAAGAAAAAATGGACGTCAAAGAATTCTATGAATCTAATGCTGGAATATGGGCAGAATTTGGCAAAATTATTTGCATATCGGTTGGGTTTATTACCGCAGACCATAAGATTAGAATCAAGAGTTATTATGGTCATAAGGAAGGTGAGATATTAACAGGTTTCTGTTCGCTATTAAATGATTATTTTTATAGCGCGCAATGCGTGTTATGTGCACATAATGGGAAAGAGTTTGATTTTCCCTATTTGGCAAGAAGAATGATGGTACACCAAATAGAATTGCCAAACCTATTACAACTTCATGGGAAAAAACCATGGGAAATCCCCCATATAGACACTATGGAATTATGGAAATTTGGTGATTATAAGCATTATACCTCTTTGAATCTTTTGGCTCATATATTCCATATTCCCACACCTAAAGATGATATAGACGGGAGCATGGTGGCAGAGGTTTATTATAAAGAAAAGGATTTAGAAAGAATTAAAACGTACTGTGAAAAAGACGTCCTTACCTTGGCACAAATTTTTAGAAAATTCAGGTATGAACCTTTATTAGATATAGATGAAGTACGCAATTGAAGAATATCACCAAAAGGCTGTGGCAAAAGATGCACAACATAGGACTTTCCTCAAATGGCTTAAAAAAAAGAAACCCAAAGACCTGGATCAAGTTGCGCAAGCTTTTCATAAGGAGGTTTTTGAAGAAATAAATTGTCTAGATTGCGCAAACTGCTGTAAGACTACAGGACCTTTATTCACAGAAAAGGATATTGAACGAATTGCTTCTCATTTAAAGTTAAAGCCAAGCCAGTTCATAGAGAAATATTTACACAAAGATGAAGACAATGATTGGGTTTTAAACAAACTTCCATGTCCATTTTTAGCAATAGACAATTATTGTTTAATCTATAAAGTTCGTCCAAAAGCCTGTGCAGAATTTCCGCATACAGATAGGCGTAAGTTATACCAAATAAATGATTTGACCATCCAAAACACGAAAATATGCCCAGCTGCCTATGAGGTGGTAGAGCGTATGAATGCACATTATTCAAACCAAAAATAAGGATCCTTCTTTGATTATAATTATATCCAATATTTTCTGACTAAATTTTTACATAGAATCCAAAATATCTTGAATGTCTTGATTCGTTGTATCTGGATTAATAAAGCAGAACCTAGCGCAAGTCTCATAACTGCCATCTCTTTTCTTCCATTTAGTTGGCGTTACCAAAGCAAAGCCTGCTTTATGATTTTCATACGTCCAATGTCTATAATCATCTGGTGCCCAACCTTTTTTACGGAATAGCACACAACTTAGACTTGGTTCCCTCACCAATTCTAAATCTGGATGATTGGTAATCATTTCTCCAGCTATATGTGCTAGTTCAATACCACGTTCTACCGCTTTTTCATACATCTTGGTACCATGCATAGCTAGAGAAAACCATAAAGGTATTCCACGTACACGTCTGGTCAATTGAATTTGATATTCTGAAGGGTTAAAACCATTGGCTCCCGTATCTTTGAAGATTTCTAAATAAGATCCTTCTTGAGCATGCGCTTTTTTGGCAAGTTCAGGTTCTTTATAAATCACAGCTCCACAATCATAAGGAGAAAACAACCATTTATGTGGGTCTATAGTCACACTATCTGCACGCTCTATCCCTTTGAACAAAGATCTAGTTTTTGGAGTTACCAACGCACCCCCACCATAGGCCGCATCTATATGATACCATACCTCTTCTTTTTCACATACTTTGGCAATCTCATCTAGCTCGTCTATGATTCCCGCATTGGTAGTACCTCCTGTGGCTACAACCGCAAAAAGTCTGCTTCTGGTTTGTTCATCTAATTGATTGATGGTTTCTTCCAGTTCAGAACCTAACATTTTCTCTTCTGAGTCTATGAGCATCACTTCTGCATCCGTAACCTTTGCCATGGCTTTGATAGAAGAATGAGCTCCGATAGAGGTAATAATTAAACCTTTTTTAGATTCATTGGCTGGATCTTTACTTCTCCAATATTCTCTTGCCGTGACAATGGCAGACAGATTAGCGGCTGTACCACCACTGGTAAATACGCCAAAAGCACCTTTAGGCATTCCTGTAAGAGAAACCAACCATTCCATAGCCTGATTTTCTGCAAATATTCCACCAGCACCTTCCATCCAGTAAGCCCCATGAATAGACGAGGCAGAAGCTACCAAATCAAACATAATCGCCGCACGAGAAGGCGCTGCAGGAACAAAAGCCAAATGTCTAGGATGGTCTATTGCGGCAGATGCAGGCGCTAGGATATTTTTCCAAATTTCAAACGCTTTCTCTCCAGTAATCCCATCTGCTGTGATAGTCTCCCCAGTTAGCTTCTTTAATTCTTCTTCTGATTGAAAATAACCCAACTTTGGATCAGTTTCTGTGATTCTGCTAATCACATATTTGGTGATATCCAAAGTCATTTCTATAAGGTTGATATCCAAATCGTGTAATCTACGAGATTTGTTATGAGACATATTGATGCTTTTGATGCGAAATTAAGAAACTTTGAGTAAGTTATAGATAGAATTCAATTATTATTAAGTTCAATCATTCTATATGCTTCCATGATAAACCTTATCGATTATGATTCTTAACAAATTTTGTTTTAATTTCAATATAATTAAAAATCGGTGATGAGGAAAAAATTTGATATTAAAACAATTCGAAGTCGTCCTAGATTTAAAATAAAAACCAACATTAGCCAAGAGGAATTTAATAGACGATTAGAAAGGCAGTTTCGTATGCAAAATAAAGCATTGGGAGGCTACATAGGCAAAGAAATGTCTGTGATTAGAGTGAGAAAAGACAAAGAAAAATTTTGGTCTCCCCAATTACAAATTCGGACAGAAAAAGATGAAGATAATAGAGATTTAATCATAGTGAGAGGATTGTTTGGTCCAAAACCAACCATTTGGACATTTTTCATGTTTCTATATATTCTGGGTGGGACAATACTTTCTTTCTTTGCTATGATATGGGTAGTAAAAAGCCAAATAGAAGTAGAAACCGATTTAGATATTTGGGCTTGGATAGGTTTAATGCTTTTGGTCTGCACCTACGTGGCTTCTCGCACGGGGCAATCTTTGGCCAAGGAACAGATAAACATTCTTAAAACATTCATGGAGAAAGTTCTTTGGGATGAACTAGATGGGAATATTTATGAATAGGTAATAGAATACATTAAATCATTCATTTTCTTACTATTAAACATATAGAAGCTAATTTTTAATATAAATTTAATACAAAAAATTTAGTTCGGTAATTACCGAACTAAATTTTTTATTATATATTTGTGGCTTGTTTTGCCCAAATTATGAAAATAGATAAATCACTTTTTGCAGATCTAAGTGCTAAAAACATGGAATCGCAAGGCTTTCCACCGTTGACTGCAAATATTTACACCTATCTACTTTTTGATTATGAGCATCAAGGCATAACTTTTGACGAATTAACTGCAGCCACATGCGCTAGTAAAAGTTCTATTTCTAATGCACTGAATCGTCTTTTGCAAGGAAATTATATTGAATATTTCACCAAACTAGATGAACGCAAAAGATATTACCGCATCAATAAAAGTATATTTAAAATTCAGTTTATCAATAGTATTCATCAATTAAAAGAGGAAAATCAAATTTTAAAACGACTTGCAGAACATAGAGTAAAAACGATGAAATATGAGGACAATGAAACTAAAAAAATTAAATTACACATAGGCTTACAGGAAAAGACCATAGCGCTTTATGAAGAAACTTTACGAGCCCTAAATAAAATAAAATAATTATTAAAATAATTTGTCATGAGAAATATACTTTATTTATTCTTAATGAGTTTATTCTTTATTGGTTGTAACCAAGAGGAACAGGCTCCACCACGGCAATTACAACCCTACCCTGTAATTGCTGTAGAACAAACAGATGTTACGGCATACCAAGAATATCCAGCCAAACTACAAGGTATTAATAACAATGAGGTGAGGGCAAAAATTCCGGGTTATATTACTCAAGTTCTTGTAGATGAAGGTGAAAAGGTGAATAAAGGACAAATATTATTCAGGTTAGAAACCAATACTTTGAACGAGTCTGCTACAGCGGCACGTGCAGGCATCAGTGCTTCTAAAGCAAATATAGAAGCGGCCAAAGCTAGAGTGAATGCAGCCAAGGTAGAGGTAGATAGATTGAAACCGCTTGTAGAGAGAAATATTATTTCTTCTGTACAATTAGAGACTGCCAATGCTAATCTAATGAGTGCACAAAGCCAATTAGCCCAAGCAGAGGCGGCGAGAAGCCAAGCAAGCGCAGCATTTAATGAGGTACAAGCCAATATTGGATATTCTGTGATTCGTTCCCCGATAAGTGGCGTGGTTGGCAAAATCAATCAAAGAGAAGGGAGTTTAGTAGGACCTACAAGTCAATTACCTATTACAACTGTATCCCAAACCAATGAAATTTATGCTTATTTCTCTATGAATGAAAGTCAATATTTTGATTTTCTAGATAATACAGAAGGGAGTACCAATGAGGAGAAATTAGCTAATATCCCAGAGGTTGAGTTGATTTTAGCGAATGGTCAAAAATATCCGCAGCCAGGTAAAATTGAAGCTGTAACTGGTCAAATAGACCCAAATGCAGGAACCGTTCAATTTAGAGCTTCATTTGATAATTCTAATAGAATATTAAGCAATGGAAATAGTGGAACCATTAGAATTCCAGAAAGTTATCCTAATACCTTGGTAATTCCAGAGCAATCAACTTTTGAACAACAAGGGATTGTCTATGTATATGGTGTGGAAAATGATACCGTGAGAAATAGAAAAATAGAAGTCATTCTACGAATAGACAACATGGCATTGGTTTCTAGTGGTCTAGAGAAGGGTGATAGCATTGTTGCCGCAGGCGTAGGTACGCTGCGTAATGGTACAGCTATTACACCACAGCCTACCAAATTAGACAGCATTATTTCTAGAACTAATTAATCCTAAACCTATAGAACTTTATTCTACCAAAGAATTGATATTATGATAAAAACATTTATACAAAGACCTGTATTGTCTACTGTAATTTCCATTATCATCGTGTTGCTGGGGATTTTGGGTATTATGAGTCTACCGGTTACAACGTATCCCGATATAGCACCACCCACCGTGAGGGTGTCTGCTAACTACCCTGGAGCCAACGCAGAAACGGTGATGCGTTCTGTCATTATTCCTATAGAAGAGCAAGTGAATGGTGTAGAAGGGATGACCTATATTACTTCTACAGCGAGTAACAATGGATCAGCGGAAATCACCATCTATTTTGAACAAGATGTAGATCCAGATATAGCCGCAGTAAATGTTCAAAACAGAGTATCTAGGGCAAATGCTTTGCTACCTAGTGAGGTAATCCAAAGTGGTATTTCTACACAGCGAAGACAATCGGGTAACTTAATGTTTCTCACTTTTTACTCAGAAAATGAGGCTTATGATGATGTATATGTTCAAAACTACCTTGCCATTAATGTGGTGCCAGCTTTACAAAGAATCAATGGGGTGGGTGAGGCGCAAGTTTATGGTTCTAAAACCTATTCCATGCGTGTATGGTTAGACCCAGATAAAATGGCCACTTATGGGGTCGTCCCATCTGATGTACATCAAGCGATTAATAGTCAAAGTTTAGAAGCAGCTGCGGGTTCTGTGGGAGAAAATAGCGATCAATCTTTTCAATATGTGATTCGATACAGCGGAAAGTTCGACGAGGTAGAGCAATATCAAAATATTGTCATCAAATCCATAGGTAATGGACAATATCTTAGATTAAAAGATGTAGCCAATATAGAATTGGGAGCTTTATCTTATACTGCAGGAGCTTCTATGAATGGTAACCCGGCCGTGAGTATGGGGATTAGCCAAACACCAGGATCAAACGCACAGGAAATAATCGACCAAGTAAAAGCCAACCTTGAAAATGAAGTTGCTCCGAACTTACCAGAAGGCGTGAAATATCAAATTAACTATGACACAAATGAATTTCTAGAAGCTTCTATTTCTAAGGTTATCTCTACCCTATTAGAGGCTTTCGTATTGGTTTTTATCGTGGTCTTTATATTCTTACAAGATTTTAAATCAACTTTGATTCCAGCCATAGCGGTTCCTGTCTCTATTATAGGTACTTTTTTCTTCTTGAATTTATTTGGATATACCATTAATTTATTAACGCTCTTTGCATTAATTCTGGCAATTGGTATTGTAGTAGATGATGCCATAGTTGTGGTAGAGGCGGTACATGCCAAATTAGAAAACAAATCATCCGCAGCTACCAATGCTACTATAGATGCCATGCATGAAATTACAGGCGCCATTATTACGATTACCATTGTGATGGCGGCAGTTTTTTTACCTGTAACATTCATCACAGGTCCTACAGGAGTTTTTTATGAGCAATTCGGTATTACGCTTATGATCGCAATCGCTATTTCTGCAGTGAACGCATTAACCTTGAGTCCAGCTTTATGTGCGCTGTTCTTGACCTCTACCAATCATAACAAATCATATGAGGATAAGAGTTGGTTGATGAAATTTTTCCATAAATTCAATATAGCATTTAATGCAGGTACAGAGAGATACGCAAAAACCTTTACTTTCTTTATTCGTCATAGATGGCTTACGGTAGTGATGATAATAATGGCTGGTCTCACCATCTACTTTGTAAACAACAATATGCAAACAGGTTTTGTTCCGAATGAAGATAGAGGAATTGTAATGTTTAATGTAGACCTACCCGCTAGCGCGACCAAAGAGCGTACAGAGCAAGCTATGAGCGAATTTACTAAGAAAGCTAACCAGATTCCTGGAATCCAAAGCATCACCTCTATCTCTGGGTTTAGTATAATGAACGGGTCTGGAGGTAACTATGGGTTTGGGTTTGTAAAATTAGATCCGTGGGACGAGAGAACGACCGATGAGACCCAAATCGATGCGATTATTGGGAGACTGTTTGGTGTCGGAGCTACAGTAGCAGATGCGAATATGATTTTCTTTACTCCACCAAGTATACCTGGGTTTGGATCGAGCGCTGGAGTAGAATTTTCACTTACAGATAAATCTGGTGGTGAATTGGCTAACTTAGATGAAGTTGCAAAGAACTTATCTTATGAACTAACGCAACGCCCAGAGTTACAATATGCACAGACCTCATTCAACATCAACTTCCCACAATATGAAATGGAGATTGATGTACCACGAGCAATGGAAACTGGTGTTTCTACCAATAGTATTTTAAGTGCATTACAAGGGTACGTTGGTGGATTATATACGGCAAACTTCAGTAAATACGGTAAACAATATCGTGTAATGATACAAGCAAACCCGCAGGATCGAGCAAACATAGAGAGCATCAACAATCTATATGTTCGCACCAATACAGGAGAGATGACGCCAATTTCTCAATTTGTAAGTATGAAGCGGGTGTATGGACCACAAACGATCAACCGTTTTAATTTATATCAATCTGCCGGGTTTAATGCAGCAACCAATCCAGGTTACAGTACTGGTGATGCAATTAATGCTGTGAATGAAGTAGCGAGTCAAATCTTACCAAATCAATTTGATATTAGTTACTCTGGGCTTACGAGAGAAGAGGTACAATCGGGCTCACAAACATTGATGATATTTATTTTAAGTTTAGTTTTTGTCTATTTCTTATTATCTGCCCAGTATGAGAGTTATATTGTACCGTTTAGTGTTCTACTATCATTGCCATTTGGTGTAATGGGCGCATATCTAGGACAGTGGGCTTTTGGACTAGAAAACAATATATACTTTCAGATTGCCCTAATTATGTTGATAGGTCTCTTGGCAAAAAATGCTATTTTGATTGTAGAGTTTGCCTTACAACGTCGTAGAATGGGTAAAAGTATCTCTATGGCAGCAATAGACGCAGCAAAAGCACGTTTAAGGCCAATTTTGATGACCTCTTTTGCCTTTATATTTGGTATGTTGCCTTTGGTTTTTGCATCTGGTACGGGTGCCGTAGGAAACCGCTCTATTGCCACAGGCGCTGCCTCTGGGTTATTAGTAGGGACCCTATTTGGTGTGATTGTAATTCCTGTGTTATTTGTGATTTTCCAGAGAATACAGGAACGTATTGCCCCTGTGAAATTTGATTTATATGAAGAACAATTGAAAAAGCATGAAAATGAAATCTAATTGGATTAAATATAGTTTTATTATAGGAATCATCCTCACATTCCAATCCTGTCTTGCAGTCAAAGAATACACAAGGTCAGAGAAAATAGAAGATGATATCTATTATCGCACAGATATGCTTCCAAAGGATAGTACATCTATGGCTGATTTTAGCTACACAGCCATTTTCAAGGATGAATTACTTCAACAATATATAGAAAAAGGCTTGCAAAATAACCTAGATATTAGAATGGCCTTGCAAAATATTGCCACAGCAGAAGCATATCTAAAACAAGCGAAATCTATATATTTCCCGACTTTGAGTGTGAGCCCTGGCGTAAGCTATAGCACATCTTCTTTAAATTCACAACAAGCTGCATTCTTAAACGATAGGGAATGGTCTACGCAATATAATTTAGGATTAAATTCTAGCTGGGAAATTGATGTATGGGGTAAACTTAAAAATGCGGAAAAAGCACAATATGCTACCTACTTACAGACGGTTGCGGCACACCAAGCAGTTAAATCCCGCATTGTTGCAGGTATTGCATCTGCTTATTTTCAACTTTTAGCATTAGATGAACAATATAGAACTACGCAAGAAAGTATCACCTTGCAAGAGGAAAGTCTGGAGACTACCAAAGCACTAAAAGAAGCAGGTCAAGTCACAGAAGTAGCTGTGCAACAAACAGAAGCTCTGACACTCAACTATAAAGCCAGGTTAATAGATATAAACAACAATATTAAAATCGCAGAAAATCAATTGAGCTACTTGATGGGAGAACCAGCGCATGCGATAGAACGTACGCAGATAGAAAATCAATTTATCCCAACAGATATTAAAACAGGATATCCCTCTGCCTTATTAAGAAATAGACCAGATGTATTGGCAGCAGAATATGCCTTAATTGCATCATTTCATGATCAAGAAGTGGCAAAGTTAAATATGTATCCTTCGCTTAATATTTCTGTTTCTGGTGGACTACAATCCATGGAATTAGATGATTTTTTCAATGCAAATTCACTATTTGCTAATGTTCTTGGTGGGCTCACGCAACCTATCTTTCAACAAAGAAGATTAAGAACTCAATTAGAGGTTAGCCAGATAGCACAGCATTCCGCTTTATTAGAATTCAGAAGATCTCTTTTGATGGCCAGTAATGAAGTTTCTAATGCTTTGCAAACTTACAATAATCAAGATGGGATTATTAGGCTTAAAACCCAAGAGTTCGAAAATTATACCAGAGCTACAGAATATTCACAGGAATTATTGAACTATGGATTAGCCAATTATTTAGAAGTTCTCACCGCTCAACAAAACGCATTGAATGCTAAATTGGCAGAGATTAATGCTAAATATGCTAAACTTAACGCCCTCGTAGATTTATATAGTTCATTAGGCGGAGGGTGGAAGTAAATGAATTATTTTCAAATGTTAATAAATCTGCCAAGTAACCCTACACGCGGCAGATTTTTTATATTTTCTCAATTAAAAATAAGCTGTCAACAGGATTTTTATATGGAATATATTTTGATTAAATAAATATCATATTTATACGGGCTGTGATATATTCAATTAATTTTTATCTTTAGGGTATCATCGTATGATAAACGATAAATAACGTAAAAATCATACAGTTTAATACTAATATGTTATGGAGTCCTTAAAAACTTATACTAAAGTCAACAAAAGAGAAAATAGTATACATTTTGGAATTTCTAAAATGGAGGATATTTATATTAAAAGAGAAGGTAAAAAAGATGTTCCTCATCGGCACAAATATTATACGATTCTAATAATTAAACATGGTAATGGGGAACATAAAATAGATTTCACCTCCTACCCTCTTGGTAAACATCAAATATTCTTTGTAGCCCCTGGGCAAGTGCATCAAGTGATAGAAAATGAAAAAACCTTAGGCTTTTCTATTGCCTTTTCTAATCAATTTTTAATAGAAAACTCCATTTCTCTTTCTTTTATAGAAAACCTTAATTTATTTAATAATTATGGTCAAAGTCCGCCGCTTAATCCCAAGGACACACAGTTTGAAGCTATCAATGGATTTGCAGAAAAGATATTTGAACTCTATACAGGAAATGCCCCAATGAGGTTTCTTTCCATAGGTGCTTTTTTAAAATTACTATTGATTCAATGTAATAATATTTGCACGCTCCACCCTATAGAGCCAGAAACAAATTTGACAGTAAATCAAATAATCAAAAATTTTAAAGAACAAGTAGACCAATACTATAAAGAAGAACACTCTACTTCCTTCTATGCAGAGAAGTTAAATATTACGCCAGATTACCTCAATCGCAAAATTAAAGAGAAAATAGGTACAACCGCAAAGGATTATATCCAATCTAGGATTATAACAGAGGCCAAAAGACTTTTGTACTTCACAGATTTAAGCAATAAAGAAATCGCTTATGATTTAGGGTTTAACGAACCTTCTAACTTTAGCAATTTCTTTAAAAAACATACCCATTCCTCTCCTTCTAACTTCAAAAAGTTAGAAATTCCTGCCTAAGGTCGGATTTTTATAAGTTTCCGTGATTTTTTCATATTCCATGAACTAAATTCTTGCCCGATATTTGCAGTGTAATTAAATAATAAAATGATGAATCGCAAAAAATTTATTAAAAGTTTATTAATGACTGGCGTAGCTGGAGCAGTTACACCACAAATATTAAAAGCTTCTAATGAAGAATCAATAAAATCAACTATCGATTCATTAAAAGAACAAGTAGGATTTAATCATTTACCATTAAAAGAACATAAAACTATGAATACAATAATTCACAAAGCAGACAGTAGAGGCGATGCAAATCACGGTTGGTTACATTCTCGCCATACCTTTAGTTTTGCCAACTATTACAATCCAGAGAGAATGAATTTTGGTGTACTACGTGTACTTAATGATGATACTGTGCAAGCTGGAATGGGATTTGGCACGCATCCACATGCAAATATGGAAATTGTGTCTATTCCATTAGAGGGAGATTTAGAGCACAAAGATAGCATGGGTAATGTGGCCGTCATCAAAGAAGGTGATGTACAAGTGATGAGTGCGGGTACGGGTATTACACATTCAGAATATAATGCGAGCAAAGAAAATCAAGTAAAATTCTTGCAAATCTGGGTAATCCCTAACAAGCAAAATGTAGAACCTAGATATGATCAGGTTACTTTGAGTGATATCGTAAAACAAAATGAGTTTTATCAAGTAGTTTCTCCAAATGAGGGAGAACAAGGCGTTTGGGTACATCAAGATGCATGGTTTCACCTTGGTAGCTTTGAAAAAGGCAAATCTGATTCGTATAAAATTAAAAAAGAAGGAAACGGTGTATACATCTTTGTATTAGAAGGTGAAGTAGAAGTGGATGGTGAAAAACTATCTAGACGAGATGGTATGGGCGTTTGGGATACTGATGGGTTTACTGTTAAGGCTACAGAAGATGCACGTGTACTATTGATGGAAGTACCTATGTCACTATAATAGAATAAGTTATTAATTGATCATATAAATTGAATTATGAATATAGAAATTAACAAAGACAAGACAAAAGGCGCAGCGATAGCCAAGGCAGGTGCTGATAATAAGCAAATTGGAGAAATGACTTTCTCTGTAGCTTCTGATAACTTGATTATCATTGATCACACAGAGGTGAATCAAGATCATAGAGGAGAAGGAATAGGAGAAAAGCTTTTAGATAAAGTAGTGGCTTGGGCTAGAGAAAATGATGTGAAGATTATGCCTTTGTGTCCATTTGCTAATGCGCAATTCAAGGAAAATGATCAAATTCAAGACGTTTTAAAAAAATAAATTGAAACAGACTTTTAAATAAATTAATCAAGAAAATTAAAATTAGAAAATTATGGAAAAGAATACTAAATGGACAATCGATGCAGCTCACTCTGAGATTTCTTTTAAAGTTAAGCACATGATGATCTCTACAGTAACTGGACACTTCGATATTTTTGAAGGAACAGCTAAAACAAACGGAGATGACTTTAAAGATGCTGAAATCGAATTCAAAGCAAAAGTAGATTCTATTAATACTAAAAACAAAGATAGAGATACGCATTTGAAATCAGATGACTTCTTTAACGTAGAGAAACACCCAGAATTAGTTTTTGTTTCTAAATCATTTGACGGTAATAAAATGGTTGGTGATTTGACTATAAGAGACGTGACCAAAGAGGTTACTTTGGATGCAGATTTCAACGGAGTTGCAGTAGATCCTTATGGGCAAACGAAAGCTGGTTTTGAAATGACTGGTCAAATTAACCGTAAAGATTTCAACTTAACTTGGAGTGCTGTTACAGAAGCAGGTAGTGTAGTAGTGTCTGACAAAGTAAGATTAGTGATAGACGTACAATTCACTAAAGAAGCGTAAGATGCAAGTATATTATCTTCTGCGATTGAAGAATTTAGAGTACCACATAGATGGTATATTAAATAATGTTTCATACGAGATGATATAGTTATTAAAAGAGGTAGGCATAAATGTCTACCTCTTTTTTTTGAAAATTCTGCTATATTCTAAGATTTATAGCGGATATAACTTCAAAATTAGAGATAAATGATATCTAAAAATTTAAATACTGGTTTATTACTTTTACGTGTTACAATAGGGGGGTTAATGCTTTTTCATGGAATCAGAAAAATTGAAAAACCAGAAAAGACTATCAATCACATAAAAGATGTTTTAGAAAAAAAGAACTTACCTCCAGCATTGGCCAATGGAGCATACGTTGGAGAAATATTATCCCCTATGATGGTTATGATAGGTTATAGAACCCGTTTATTCGCACCTATTATAGCTTTTGATATGCTAATGACTTTTTATACTGTAAATTATAAAAAAATTAATCAGAGAAAAGACAATGGTGCTTGGAGTGTAGAGGTCCCTGTATTTTTCTTAATTGGAAGCACTATCCTTGTTTTTACTGGTGGAGGAGCCTATGCGCTATCTAACAAAAGTGAATGGGATTAAATTATTATTATATTTTTTTTAAGAAATTTAATATTTTATTCATAAATTTATAAACACAAACACTCTTTTTAGGAAAAAATGAAATAGTATAACTTTAAATCAAATCCCATGAAATCAATACAAAATAAAGATTTAGGATTACTTTTATTAAGATTAACCAATGGTGGGCTTATGCTATTCCATGGTATAAATAAAATTAAAACTCCGATGGAATCTATTCATGAGTTATCGGAAGATTTATCAGCTGCTGGTCTTCCTGGCTTCTTTGGATATGGTGTGCATATTACAGAATTTCTTGCGCCTATATTATTGATTATTGGCTGGAGAACTAAAATATGGTCTGGATTAATGGCAGTGACCATGATTTTTGCTATTTATGCAGTTTATTTGGATGAAGTCTTTATGTTGAACCCAGAAACTGGTGCATGGGCAATAGAAACACAATTTTATTACCTCATGGGGGCCGTCGTACTATTCTTTACTGGTGGTGGCCGTTATGCGCTCTCTAGCAAACATTGGCTAGATTAATAGCTCGTCTATGTATTTTTAAATATTAAATGTAACCGTCTCAAAACCTCAAAAAAAACAATCATCCTGAACTCAATTCACAACCTCATTTAACTGATAATCAATTTATTATGAGACCCCAAATAAATTCAGAGTAACAAAAGCGGTGTTTTGAGACGGTTACATTGCTTCTATGCTATTCATTCTACTCCTCATTGCGCATACATTATAAATTTTAATAGGAAGAGGAACACTAGATAATAAAAATTAATTATTTTTGTAGCCTGATTTTATTTAAAATATAAATTAAAATAAGATGAAAAAAGAAATCAATATTGATTTAGGATTATTAATTTTAAGAATAGCCATTGGGGGGCTCATGTTATTTCACGGATTAGACAAAGCTCAAGCTCCTGCAGAGACCATCAACCATATGGCTGAGGTAATGAGAGAATCTAACCTACCAGGCTTTTTGGCTTATGGTGTGTTTTTAGGGGAGTTGATTGCTCCATTGCTAATTTTGTTTGGTTTTAGAACAAAATTATTTTCATCGCTGATTGTGATAACTATGATTGTCGCTATTATTACCAGACATTTTAATGACATTTTCACTCTTGGTGGCAGTGGTGGATGGGGAATTGAATTGCAAGCACTTTATTTATTGGGTGCGTTAGCTTTAACCTTCACTGGCGCGGGTAGAATTGCTGTTTCTCATAAAAGTAAATGGGATTAGATCATTCTTAAATTAGAAAGCATAAAAAAAGTTGAATTTAATGACCATTAAATTCAACTTTTTATGCAACATGAAGAAAATACATAGAAGGAAATTCCTATTTTTTCTTTCTCATCGTAGAAGATGGGTGATATTCTGGATTCAATTGGTTGCGAAATTGTGGATTTTTCTTCAAAAATTTACTTACAAAAGGGCAATACACCATGACCATTTTATTATGCTCTTTGGCGTAATCAAAAGCATGTTTGGCAAGAGCAGAACCAATACCTTTTCCTTTCATAGATTCTGGAACTTTGGTATGGGTAATCGCTAAATTTTTCTGCCTATAAATACTATATTTGAGATAGCCTGTTTGGTCACCCTCTGTATACTCGAATTGTTTCTCTGCACGGTTATGCTTAATTTCCATTATATTGCATTTAATAAAGTTAGTACAAAGATGGTATGTTAAAAGATTTACCTATCAAAATCATAAACCCACATATTATTTTCTTCATTTTTGCTTTTAATGACTTTAAACGGATTGCTACGCACATAAAATTCTGCGACTCCATGAATTGTCGCTTCTAACAAATGCCCTGCATAACTACCAAAATCTTCTCTTCCCAGTGTTATATGTAAATGAATATATAATTCGTCATCTTTATAAGCAATATTCCCTATTGCGCTGGCAATCTCCATTTGCTCTTGAAAGGTTTTGGTATCATATTCCTGCGTTTCAAAATTATAAAAACCAAGCGTCGCTTCATTAGTAGCACCAATCCCTGAAATCTCTCCAGAACCTATATCCTCACTGCGTACAAAGTCTTCTAAAGATTCAATCAATTGGGCTCCAAAATCAACATTCAGTACATAATCACTACCCATTTTTTTGGCTTGCCATGTTTTACCTTGAATTACTTTTAAATCTTCCATTATAATTGTCGTTTTGAATTAAAACTGTTTCTTGCTATAAAAAACCACAGGAAAAACGCATCCCGTGGTTTCTTATTCAAAAAAATTTAATATTTATACAATCGCATCAATACCAGCTTTCACCATATCACTGGCATCTCCAATTTTACCTTCTAATACTTTTTTTCCAAAAGATTCTGCAAATCCTTTCATTTGATCCATGGTTACTTTGGGCGGCATAGCAAGTGTATTGGGATTGGTGAAAATATTTACCAATACGGGTCCATTATGATCAAAAGCTTCTTTGAGTCCAGCTTCTAATCCACTATTATTTTCTATCACAATTCCTTTCATATTCATTAACTCCGCAATTTTATGGAATGGTGGGTTTACCATATTTGTCTGCCAATCTATATAACCAGCGACTTCCATCTCTAGTTTAACCATCCCTAAAGACCTATTATTGAATACAATGATTTTAATCGGATAATTATATTGCATGATTGTAGCCAAATCTCCTAAAAGCATAGAAATACCACCATCACCGCACATGGCAACAACTTGCCTATTAGGCTGGGATGCCGCTGCACCAATGGCCATTGGCATAGCATTGGCCATAGACCCATGATTGAAGGAACCTGTAAGATATCTACCGTTTCCAGCTTTGATTAACCGTGCAGCCCAAACAGAAGTCATTCCTGTATCTACCGTAAAAATAGCATTATCTGCAGCCATTTTATTAATTAAATGGGCGGCAGCCTCTGGACTTACATGATCTTCTTTACTTTTTTTGCTAGTCTCTATATCATATTTCTTGAAGTCTTTCTCAAAAGACTTTTTGTGTTTCTTTAAAAAAGAATCATCTTCTTTTGACTCTATTTGCGGTAGCAATGCCTCTAATGTATCTTTGATATCACCAGCATAAGCATGATCTACTTTGGCGCGTCTACCCATACGATTAGGACGTAAATCTATTTGAACAATCTTATTATCTATCGGAAAAAAGTCTGTATAAGGAAAATCTGTACCCACCAACACCAGCACTTCAGACTCTTTACATGCATGAAAACCTGCTGGATTTCCCAAAAGTCCATTCATACCAACGGTATAAGGGCTATTTTCTTTATCAAAAAAGATTTTACCTCTAAAAGAGTAAGCTATTGGTGCTTTCAACTTCTCCGCTAAGGCTTCTACTTGTTCCACAGCATCCTTTGCTCCAATACCACAATAAAGTGTGACATCCTTATGGTTATTTAAAATATCTGCTAACTCAGTAATTTCACGGTCAGATGGTCTATAGATAGAATCTGGCATGTATGTAATGTCTGAAGATTCAACTTCTTCTGCTTTCGCAGATGCTACATCTCCAGGTAATCCAACTACCGCAACACCTCTTTCACTCTTCGCTACTTGAATGGCATGTTGCATTACCTTGGTGAATTGTTTTGGCGTATATGCCATGTGCACATATTTACTACAATCTTGGAATAATAGCGTGGGCTGCGTTTCTTGGAACCCATTTGTACCCAATGTATCTGTTTCTACTGTACTTGCAATAGCAATGACTGGATTTCCAGACCTATTGGCATCATATAGCCCATTGACTAAATGTACATGACCTGGACCTGAACTCCCCATACAACAACCTATTCCATTGAGTTCGGCATCCATAGAGGCAGCATAGGCAGCAGCCTCCTCATGTCTAACATGAACCCATTCTATATTCCCATCTCTTCTAATCGCATCGTTCACAGGATTCAAACTATCACCAGTAATAGCATATACCCTTTTGACTCCTGCTTGCTTTAACATTTCAACGAGTTGATCTGATACATTTTTCACCATAATATATTTTTATCTGATTGAATTTATTCACTTTAGATTGTTGCTAAAATTGTACCTTAATTGAATAGATTTTGATAAATAACAAAAAAGACCCAATTTCTGTAGAAATCAGGTCTTGTGTTATATTAAATTTTACTTTTTTGCTATTCAACCTCTTTGTCATAAGACAATGCTCCAGATGGGCACATATCTATTTGTGCCTTTAATTCTGCAACCGTCGCATTCTCTGGTTTAACCCATGGTCTTTCTTTTGGATTATAAACTTGCGGTAAAGTCTTTACACAAATTCCTGAGTGAATACAAATATCTGGTTTCCAATTTATTGTAAAATCTCCTTTTTTGTAATAATGTGTTTTCATAATTCAAATTTTATTTATAATATATCTGATTTTAGTTCAGAAAATATTTCTATTTTATTTAGCAATAAATTATGCACTGGGCATTTCTCTGCAATCTGGAATAATCTATTTTTCTCTTTCTCTGTCAGATTAGCTCCTTTAAAATCTATATATCTCTTGAAGATAGATTGTTTCTCTTTGGGAAAGCTTTCAAACTCCACTTCCACTTCCACCTCTGGAATATCCCATCCTTTCATATCAATATAGGCTTTGAGCGTAGCCAAGGTACATGCCGCCAAGCTAGAAGCTAGAAGTTCAAAAGGATTAAATCCTTTATTCTGACCCCCAAATTTGATTGGCTCATCAGACATAATTATGTTATCCTCTGTAGAGAGTTTGGTATAGTATTTCTCTGTGCCAATGTTTCCAGTTACTTTTACTTTATACCCCATTTCCTATCTAACTTTTAAAGACGCAGCTGGCAATGGTACATATTCTTCTTCATCCCCTACTACTTTAGGGAAAGCATCTGTATTTTGGTTATACCAATCTAATTTTGCCTTCTGTATTAAATCTCTATCAGAACTCACGAAATTCCAATGGATATATCTATCTTCTGGGAAAGGCTCTCCCCCGAATAAATAAAGTTTAGTTCCCGCCTCTATCTCAAAAGCGCAGAGGGTTGCGTCCTTGGCTACAATCAGTTGTTTTCCCCCAAGACGTTCGCCTTCAATATTCACATGTCCGTCCAAAATATACATAGCTACTTCTCCATATAAGTGTTCTCCTATATCTATAACTTTATTTTCATCGGAACTGATTTCAATGAAATACAATTTACTATATACATTAACAGGCGATTTTTTATCAAAAGCTTCACCAGCGACTAACGTATAATGAACGCCATCCTTTTCCCATTTCGGAATATCCTCTGCCGCTACATGTTGGAACTCTGGTTCTTTCTGCTCCAATTCTTTAGGTAAACCTACCCATATTTGCAAACCATGTACTGTTTTCTCTTTGTCCTCCAGATAATCTGGTGATCTCTCTGAATGTACCACACCTTTACCTGCAGTCATCCAATTAACAGCTCCCGGTTTAATTTCTAAATTGTTGCCTAGAGAATCCCTATGTTGAATAGAACCATCCATTAAAAAAGTTAAAGTAGACAAACCAATATGTGGATGTGGCTTAACCGCCATATTGTCATGAGGGGCAAATGTTTTAGGGCCCATGTGATCTATAAAAACAAATGGTCCTACAGATCTCTTTTGACGAAAAGGTAACAACCTTCCCACTAAAAAGTTCCCGATATCCGCTGCTTTTTCTTCTATGATTAATCCTATATTAGACATAATTATTGTGCATTAATTTGATTATATCCAGGGAATTGAGGATTTACGATTTCCTTCCATTCTGGATGTCTTTTGATGTATGCAAATACATATGGGCAATATGGTAGAATCTCCTTACCTTCTTCCTTTAGGTGAGTCAGGGTCTTCTCTACCAGCGCAGATGCAGCACCTGTGCCTTTGAGTTCTGGTTCTGCCTCTGTGTGTACCAAGGCAATGCTTTTACCAAATTCACCATAATTAATAAAGGCCAAATGTCCATTATATTCTAATTCAAAACGTTTATTCGTCTCGTTTATATTTAATGGAATGTTTTCAAATTCTGGTTTCATATAAATTATTTTTATAATTATTTATCTATTTATAACAAAAACTATGCTAAATTTATTTTTATAAGTTTTTTTCTAACCTTCTGTCTGGCATCAGCCACAATAAAGCGACGAGTGCATAGCATATCATAGCGATTGGGGTATATATAAAAGAAAAAACTATACCCAAAATATACAATGCTAGAGATCCTTTTTCTTTTCTCTGGTCTTCTAGAGCAAAAGATACCACAGATTCTTCTCCTTCTGCTTTAATCACCATTTTTTCTAGTATCATAAAGCTAATGGCACAGCATAGAAGATTAATCCCATAAAGTGATGCAGGATGTTCATCTAAAACATATTCTCCCATCCAAGAAGTTGTAAAAGGGATAAGAGATAAAAAGAATAATAGAGCTAGATTTGCCCATAACACAAGTCCATTCACTCTTTTGGTCGCTTTAAACAAATGATGATGATTGTTCCAATAAATTCCTATGTAGATAAAGCTCAATAAGTAAAATAGGAATTTGGGAATTAATGGTAATAAATAGAATAAATCCGCCCCCTCCGTAGGTGCTTTTAGTTCTAATACCATAATGGTGATAATAATGGCCAATACGCCATCACTAAATGCTTCTAATCTATTGGGTGTCATTAATTATATTTTAGTAAATGAAGACTTAATTATTTTCTATTTCTTACAAGAAATAATTTAAGTTTAAAATTAATAAATTATATCCAAAATAACTAACCTTTCAGACTCATCAAAAAAGGTTAAGTCTTTCAGATTATAAATTCATACTGGATTTAAAATACAATCGCATTACATATCAAAGGCTCAAGGGTTCATTTCCATAATCTGGAAGATTTACAAAGTCAGAAGTATAAATCCTTGAAATTATTATTATCTTTGTATAATATGTATTTCATCCTATGAAATCTTTTATCTATAAAATATTGTCTTTTATCATGGCGGTTATGGTTTTATTGACCACAACTTCTTTTATGATTGATGCACATTATTGTGGGGACTCATTGGTGGATATTTCTATCCTAAATCAAGTGCAAAATTGCGGTATGAATACCGATAGCAATTCAATGCCTTGCAAAGATGGCTTTAATAAATCCGATTGTTGTAAAGACATTCAAGTCATTAGCGAAGGACAAAATGAAGCGCAAATTTCAGTTTTTGATTTGACACTACAACAGCAAATTATGCTTGTTGCTTTCGTTTTATTGGAGGATGATTTATTCATAGGTCTAGACAAAAACATAGTTCCCTTTAAGAACTATAGACCTCCTCTCCTAGAGAAAGATATACAAAAGACGCAAGAAGTCTATATTATTTAGAATTTTTAACGGTTCCTTCTAGGGTTTTATCTAATCCTAGAGGTTTATTGAAGTATTTCCACGCATCTGTGGGGATATACGCAAACCTTCATTTATCTGCAGGACAGATTTTAATTAAACTTTGCACCGTTAAAAATCACTATCCATGCTAAACAAAAGCATAAAATTCCTCATAGAGAATAAATTAATAGCCGTTTTACTTCTCTTTATGTTTACTGCTTGGGGTACAGTCAATGCGCCATTCAATTGGGATATAGGCTTCCTGCCATCCGACCCAGTAGCCGTGGATGCTATTCCAGACATTGGAGAAAATCAACAGATTATTTTCACTTCTTGGGAAGGCCGTTCTCCTCAAGATATAGAAGATCAAATTAGCTACCCCCTCACCTCTGCACTATTAGGAATCCCTGGCGTAAAGACCATTCGTAGTTCCTCTATGTTTGGGTTCTCTAGTATATATATCATCTTTGATGAGGATGTAGAGTTCTATTGGAGTAGAAGTAGAATATTAGAAAAACTAAACTCACTCCCAGCAGGTCTTCTACCAGAAAACGTGAATCCATCATTAGGCCCAGATGCCACGGGGCTTGGACAAATATTTTGGTACACCCTAGAGGGAAGAGATCAAGACGGAAACGTCACTGGCGGCTGGGATTTACATGAACTAAGAAGCATCCAAGATTATTATGTGAAATATGCCCTATCTTCTGCTAGTGGCGTCTCAGAGGTAGCCTCTATTGGTGGATACGTTCAGCAATATCAAATAGATGTGAAACCAGAATTGATGCGCCAATATAATATTGGTTTAGCAGAAATAGTGAAAGCCGTCAAAGAATCTAACCAAGACATTGGAGCCCAAACCATGGAAATCAACCAAGCGGAATATTTAGTGAGAGGTTTAGGGTATGTCAAATCTATTGCAGATATAGAAAATGCTGTTGTTACTTCCAAAGAATTTACACCGATTAGAATTAGAGATGTGGCGCATGTCAGCCTTGGGCCTGCACCACGCAGAGGGGTTTTGGACAAAGAAGGAGCAGAAGTCGTGGGTGGTGTAGTTACTGCCAGGTATGGAACCAACCCCATGGAGGTAATTAACAATGTCAAAGACCAAATTAGCGACCTAGAAGCAGGATTACCTTCTAAAGAATTATCTGATGGTACGGTTTCTCAATTAACCATTATTCCTTTTTATGATCGGTCAGAATTAATTCAAGAAACTTTAGGAACCTTAGACGAAGCTCTAACCTTAGAAATACTCATTACTATTTTTGTGATTATTGTGATGGTGTTTAACCTTAGGGCATCCATGCTCATCGCTGGACTATTACCAGTGGCAGTGTTCATGGTATTTATTGCCATGAAACTATTTCATGTAGATGCTAATATCGTAGCCCTTTCTGGTATTGCCATTGCCATTGGGACGATGGTAGACATAGGCGTAATCCTCACAGAAAATATTCTTAGACATTTGGAGGAAGAAAAAGAAAGAATTCAAGAGACGGGCATTAAAAAAAGCATGAATGAGGTTGTATACAATGCAAGTTCAGAAGTGTCTAGCGCTATTCTTACCGCGGTTCTCACCACCATCATTAGTTTTATTCCCGTATTCACTATGATTGGAGCAGAGGGAAAACTATTTAGACCCTTGGCATTTACTAAAACCATGGCATTGGTGGCAGCGTTCATAGTGGCGCTATTTCTCATTCCTCCCTTTGCAGCCTACTTATTCAAAGAAAGAAAAGTTAAAAAATTAACCACTATTCTGATTCATTTAATGCTAATACTTCTGGGCTTTATCACCATTTTCATAGGATATTGGATAGGTTTGGCTTTAATTGGATTGGGCCTTACAGGTATATTAAAAGAGGAGTCTATTCATGATAAACTGCCAGAGCCATTGAGGTTGAATCAATATTTAGCCAATAAGTTAAATGTGTTGATATGTGCTATCACCGTAGTGTTTCTTTTAGCCACATTTTGGAGACCGCTTGGTATTGATCAAAGTATCTTTTGGAATCTTATTTTTGTAGGTTTAATCTGCTTTGGTCTTTTAGGTATATTTTGGATGTTTCAATATTATTATAGCAGAATTTTAAGATGGGCCTTACAATATAAATTACTTTTCTTATCTATTCCCACAGCCATTGTTATCTGGGGTGTATTCATTATGCAAAACACAGGTAAAGAGTTTATGCCCTCTTTAAATGAGGGCTCATTCCTCTTAATGCCTACCTCTATGCCGCATGCTGGTGTGGAAGAAAACAAAAGAGTCTTGCAGCAATTAGATATGGCCGTGGCCAATATCCCAGAGATTGAAAACGTGGTTGGAAAAGCAGGGCGCACAGAATCTGCTTTGGATCCCGCTCCACTATCTATGTATGAGAACATCATTGCTTATAAGCCAGAATATGCACTCAACCAAGAAGGCAAACGGCAAAGGTTTAAGATTAATGATGAAGGTCTATTTATTTTAAAAGATGGTAAATTAGCCCATAATCCAAACACGCAGGAGTCATCTGAACATCATAGTGATACCTTGGATGCGTTTAGTGTCGAGCAAGATGATTTAATTCCAGATGAGGATGGACAATTCTTTAGAAACTGGAGACCAAATATTAAATCACCTGATGATATTTGGAACGAAATTGTACGGGTGACTAAAATCCCAGGGGTAACTTCTGCTCCAAAATTGCAACCGATAGAAACAAGGCTAGTCATGTTGCAGACAGGAATGCGCGCCCCGATGGGAATCAAAGTTAAGGGACAAGACCTAAAACAGATTGAATCCTTTGCTGTAGAATTAGAAGATATTTTGAAACACGCAGAAGGAGTAAAAGCAGAAGCTGTTTTTGCTGATCGCATCGTGGGTAAACCTTATTTGCTCATAGATATTCATAGGGATAGATTGGCACGGTATGGTATTACGATAGAGCAAGTTCAAACCATACTCCAAGTGGCAGTAGGGGGAATGCCTCTTACCCAAACAGTAGAAGGCCGTGAGCGTTATAATGTTCGTGTTCGTTACCCAAGAGAACTCCGCACCACGCCAGAGGACATAAAGGATATTTATGTTCCTGTGGAAGGTGGAAGCCCCGTGCCGTTGGGAGAGCTGGTGGAAATCAAATATGAGCAGGGTCCTCAAGTGATTAAGAGTGAGGATACTTTTTTGGTAGGGTATGTCTTATTTGATAAACTAGCAGAATACGCAGAGGTAGACGTAGTTGAAAATGCGCAAGCCCTCATCCAAGATAAAATAGAAAGCGGAGAACTAACTGTACCCAAAGGGATTAATTATCAATTCACGGGATCGTATGAGAATCAGATTAGAGCAGAAAAAACCTTGGCGATCATCGTTCCATTAGCATTGGCGATCATCTTCCTGATACTATATTTCCAGTTTCGCTCGGTACTTACATCGCTTATGGTTTTCACAGGAATAGCCGTGGCTTTTTCTGGCGGTTTTATCATGATTTGGCTCTATGGACAGGATTGGTTTCTAAATATAAATTTCTTTGGAGAAAACCTTAGAAATCTTTTCCAGATGCACCCCATTAACCTGAGTGTCGCCGTTTGGGTAGGTTTTATAGCTTTATTTGGAATTGCAACAGATGATGGTGTGGTTATGGCTACTTATCTAACACAAACCTTTGATAAAAATGAGCCGAATAGTGTGCAACAAATTAGAGCATCTGTAGTAGAAGCAGGATTAAAGCGTATACGCCCATGTCTAATGACAACTGCTACTACGCTCCTAGCCCTATTCCCAGTATTGACATCCACAGGAAGAGGGAGTGATATTATGATCCCCATGGCTATACCTAGTTTTGGTGGGATGCTCATTGCTTTGATCACCCTATTCGTGGTGCCTGTATTATATAGTATAAAAGCAGAATTAAAACTAAAACACGCATCAAAATGAAATATTTAATGACTATAATTTTGATGTTATGGACATCAATATGCATCCATGCACAAGAATTGGAAACTTTAATCCAAGAGGGTTTGATAAATAATCCCTCTATTCAAAAATTAGATTATAAATATCAAATAGCCACAGAAGAAGTGAATAAAGTAAATACGCTGCCAAATACAGAATTCAACTTTGGTTTTATGGCTGTAAGACCAGAAATGGAGATGCCGATGGAGCGTTTTAGTGTTTCTGCTATGCAAATGCTGCCTTGGTTCGGCACGCTGCCAGCCAAAAAAGATTATGCCAATTCCCTTGCAGAGGTTGAATTAGTGAATAAAACAATTGCAGAAAGAAAATTATCGCTGTCTATCTCTCAATTATATTATCAATTATATGAAATAAAAGCAGAACAGCATGTTTTAGCCCAAAATAAAACGCTACTACAAACTTTTGAAAAATTAGCACTTTCTTCTGTTTCTGTAGGCCAAGCATCTCCTGTGGATGTGATGCGTTTACAAATCAGGCAAAACGAACTTCAAGAGGAAATTGATGTTTTAAATCAAAAAAGAGAAGGTTTGCAAGCGGCACTTAATAGCCTTATGAATAGACCATTGGATACACCAATCACCATAGCGGTTGATTTGAACTTTCCAGAAGAAGAACCCATATTCAGTAATGAGATGCTTGCGTATAACCCAGAACTTATTAAATATGATAAGTTATTTCATAGCGTAGAACAATCAGAAATGGTGAATCAACAAGAGGGGAAACCCTTGCTAGGGGTTGGAATTGAGTATATTAACCAAGAAAATAGCCCTATGATTACCAGTTCTTTTAAGGATATGATTATGCCCATGGTTTCACTTTCTGTACCGCTCTTTAATCAAAAACACCAATCTGTAACCGTACAGAATGAAATTAAAAAACAGGAAATCCAAGCACAAAAAGAGGAACAATTAAATAGACTTACAGCAGAATTAGCCCAAGCCGTATCCTTGCGCAAGCAGGCTAGGATTAAATATAATGTGCAAGAGAAGAATTTAAAAATAGCCAAGAATGCAGAAAAAATTCTATTAAAGAATTATGAAACTGGTACTATTAATTATGATGAAATTCTAAAAATGCAAGAATTACAATTAAAGTTTCAACGTAATCAAGTAGGTGCTCTAAAGACTTATTATGATCAAACTGTACTCATTCAATACTTAATACAACCATAATATATATAAAATTAAATTATTTTAAAACTTAAAATTATGAATTATTTAAAGAACAAATCAGGAAAAACAAAGGTCTTAGCATTAATTTTCTTGGGCTTAACGATACTATCTTGTAAGGATGCTCAAAAAGAAACCACAACAGTAGGTGTTTTTCCTACAGAACAGACCACAAGTGATGTTGTAATAGATAACCAAGTATTATCTGATTATATGACATTAAAAGAAGCACTTGTAGAGACAGAAGAAAAAACAGCGGCTACCGCGGCAGAAACTTTAGAAAATAGTTTAAATAACTATGATTTAACAGCCTTTAATGAAAATAAACAAAGTGAATTACAAACCTTGGTTGCAGATGCAAAATCACATGCCCAGAATATTGCCAATGGTGATATAGAGAAACAAAGAGAAGAATTTGAATTCCTTTCTGCCAACGTGAGAGATATGATAGAAATCACTGGAGCAGGTACAAAAGTTTATCAACAATTCTGTCCTATGTATGGAGAAGATGGTGGTATATGGTTGAGCACAGAAGAAAATATTAGAAATCCGTATTTCGGAGAGGAGATGATGACTTGTGGAGAAATCCAGAAAGAGTTTGATTAATGTTTTGTTTATATAATTGTCTGTATTAAAAACAGGCAGTTATATAAAGTCTAGGATTCTATAATAGCATAGCGCATCACATTTAAATGAACTTAAGATGAATAAGAATATAATTTATGTCCTTGGAGCATTGTTGATTGGTTTACTTATAGGTTATTTAGTTTTTAATAATCCAACAGAAGACCATTCGGCAGAAACTGCAGTACACGATCATACAGAAGATGACACACAAATGTGGACCTGCTCTATGCATCCACAAATCATGCAGCCAGAACCAGGACAATGTCCTATTTGTGGTATGGATTTAATTCCTGCCGATGCAGGCACAGCGGAAGTTTCTCCCAATGATATTAGAATGACTAAAAATGCGATGGCGCTGGCTAATATCCAAACCATTATCGTGCGTGATGCTTATCCAGAAAAGAGCAATACGCTATCACTCTCTGGGAAAATCATGCGTAATGAAGAGACTTTCGCTGTACAAGCCAGTTATTTTGAAGGGCGAATAGAGAAACTTCATGTGAATTTCACAGGAGAGGAGGTTCGCAAAGGGCAATTATTAGCATCTATTTATGCGCCGTCTCTTGTCAATGCACAACAGGAATTAATCACGACCGCTTCTATTAAGGACACACAACCAGAACTTTATAGCGCCGTTCGAAATAAATTAAAACTGTGGAAATTATCTGAAAGCCAAATCAATCAAATAGAAAGATCTGGAAAAATTAAAGAGATATTTCCTATTTATGCTACAGTTTCTGGGACTGTTTCAGAGAAATTAGCGAATGAAGGTGATTATGTTTCTAAAGGACAACCTATCTTAAAATTAAGCAATTTGGGAACGGTTTGGGCGATGTTTGATGTATATGAAAATCAAATTTCATCTTTAAAGATAGGTCAAAAAATTAAAGTAACCACCCAAGCATATCCTGATAAAATTTATGAAACCAAGATTGCTTTTATAGACCCTATTTTAAACACAGCATCCAGAACCACAACCATTCGTGCAACTTTAAACAATCGTGGGAGATTATTAAAACCTGGAATGTTTGCCATTGCAGAAGTAGAAGGCGTGGGAGGCTCTGATGCATCAGACCTTCTAATCCCTGCCTCTGCTGTCATGTGGACAGGAGAACGGTCTTTGGTTTACATTAAAACCAACCCGAATGAACCTGTTTTCCAAATGAGGGAAGTGAAAGTAGGCACAAGAGCAGGTGATATGTACAGCGTTAGAGAGGGATTAAATCCTGGTGATGAGGTGGTGACCAATGGAACGTTTACCATAGATGCCGCTGCACAGATACAGGGCAAAAATTCTATGATGAACCATGCCAATGTAAGTCAAGACATGCAACATGGCGAACACGATCAACAAGCAACATTCCAGCGGATTAAGGATGTTCCTTCTGCGTTTCAAAATCAATTAAAAACTTTATTTAATGATTATATTCAATTAAAGGATGCATTGGTAGCAGATAAGGCTATACAGGCACAATCCATGGCT
Organism: Flavobacteriaceae bacterium Ap0902; assembly: GCA_009835005.1. Lineage (GTDB taxonomy): Bacteria > Bacteroidota > Bacteroidia > Flavobacteriales > Weeksellaceae > Profundicola. The sequence goes on from WTFG01000001.1 coordinate 48,529, forward strand.
AAAAACCTAGAAAACGATTTAGGAAAAATAGATGTGCAATTATTGAAAGACAAAAGGGCTAAAGATACTTGGGACCATATTCAAAAAGACTTCCGTGTGGCTGTAAATTCTATTGCTTCTACCACGCATATTGAAGAACAAAGAAACCATTTTATAGATGTATCCACGGCTATCACACATGGCATACAGGCTTTTGGAATCAATCAAACTGTATATAGTGCCTATTGCCCGATGGCAAATAACAACCAAGGTGCCTCATGGTTAACCTTAAAAGAAGAAGTTCGCAATCCATACTTTGGTGCATCTATGCTGAATTGTGGTGACATCCAAGAAACCATTCAATAAGATTTAATGCTTGATTTAACTAAAAAAAGGAGATGATTTAATGAAAATCATCTCTTTTTTTTAGTTTGAATATTTATCTAATAAGTGTACAACACTCTATCCCCCATGGAAAATGGCCCACATCATCTTCTCTACATGCGTTGGTAAATATTCATAGTTTTCTAAATTCTTGTATTGTGGTAAATCGATTTGTTTTGGCAGCTCATCTTTTACCTTCATTAATTCTTGAAAACCAGATTTCATAGCCTTAATGGTTGGCTCTGCCACCGCATCATATAAATCATTGTAGAATTCTGCTGTAATCCCAAGCCCTTCTGGATCTATATTTTCTGAGTGGCCGTTAAGCGCATATTGAGGATTTAAAGCCACCATCTTGTTCAAGATTTTACGCACGCCTAATCCATTATAATCATTCATAAAATCGGGCATACCCAAAGCACCACGGTCTCTAAACATATCTGCTGCATATACCACATCTTCTTTGGGTAAATGTACCACTGTGGTAGCCTTCCCATCACCAGCACCATAATGATACAAGTTTACCTGTGTCTCGCCCATCATAATTGTAGCCTCTGTATCAAACCAATTGTGCACATACTGTGGCACTGTTCCAGAGACATCCAGCGACAAGACAGAATGGGCATTGCGTTGCGCATAAATTTGTGCCTTTGGGAAAACATCTGTACCACCAATATGGTCATAATGCTCATGCGATAATACAATATGCGTTACAGGAAGATTTTTTCTAATTTTAGCAATTTCTGATTGAATGATTTTGGCTCGATTAGCATTCGCAGGATCCACCACCAAAGCGCCCTTGTCCCCTAATACCACCAATGATTGATAACCATCCATTGTCATTGCATATACATTGGGCGTAATTTCTATGATTTTCTTATTCTGCGCTTGAATGAATGTAGCAGAAAAAAGAACAACAAATAAAAAAAGGTTTTTAAATTTTTGCATTTCTAGAAGGTTTAAATTATTTATACTAAGAGATATCCTCAAAAGATTCTAAAATTATACCAATTATTAATTATCTATTGCATATGGAATATGAGGGATTCAATATCATCAATGACATTTACAAACACATTCATATTTTTTGTTAATTTATTATGCATAATTTTAAAATAAAAGGTTAATGATTTACCATATTATCACAAATATATATTAAAAAGTACTTGCTAAAGGGTTTTGGTCTTCTCTTTGAATAACTGTAAAATAATAAAAACTAATAATATATAATAATGAAAAAATTAAAGGTAATATTAATGGCATCTGGATTAATGCTTGGTGTAACTAGTATGAATGCGCAGAAGCGCCCACATAAAGCAATGCATACGCCAGAAAAAATGTTTAGCCAACTAGATACAAATCAAGACGACCGAATAAGTTTAGAAGAAAGCAAGGATGCTAAAATGGGGAGACTCGCAGAACGTTTTGAAGAAGTTGACACCAATAAAGACGGATACATTGTTTTAGATGAACTAAAAACAGCGCATCAAAAACACATGGCGGAACGCCCTCATAGAAAAAAATTCCAAGATTTGGACACCAATAAAGATGGTAAAGTCAGCAAAGAAGAAGCATCTATGATGCAGAGCAAACGAATGAATGCTAAATTTGAACAAGCGGACACCAATAAAGATGGTTTTATAGATAAAACGGAAATGGAGAAAATGCGAAAATCTAGGAAAGCCAGAAAAAAAATGAATCACGAAAATAAAATGAGTGATTCCAAAAGAATGGAAATGAGAAAAATGCATAAATCAGAAGAAGCGCAAAGAAGCAAATAATGCCTCATCCTTTTTCATAGCATAGAAGATAGCTGACTCAATTAGAGCTGGCTATTTTTTTTACATTAAATATGAACTAAATTATCTCTACTAAGATTTTTCTAATTGGATATGATCTTGGTTTATCATAATGATTTTCTGCCTATATAAATTGCCAATAGCCTTTTTAAATGCCTTTTTACTCATGCCAAGTTGAGCCTGAATTTCCGCTGGTGAACTTTTATCAGAGAGTTGCAATTCACCATTATTTTTTTCTAATTTTCGCAAGATCTTATCTGTATCGTTATCAATAACTTTTTTAAACCCTTGAGGTCGCAAAGACACATCTATTTTGCCATCCTCTTTAATGTTTTTAATATAGCCAGGCAGTTCCATATGCTCCTCTAAATCTTGAAAAACTTCACTATTAAATAAAAGTCCCTCATCCTTTTCATTAATAAGAACCCTATACCCCAATGGCGTATAGTATTCTATCCGAAGTTTCACCTTATCTCCTATCTTATAATCCATCATATTCCATTTTTAAATCTATCTCAAATTTACACTTTTCTTTAGTTAATCAAATGCCTGAAGCAACAAGTTCTTAATGACAAGATAGATGTTAGCAGGTTATCCAATGTTTTGTTCTTAAATATAAAGAGAAAAAGTTCAATCCAAATAAAGATACCATTCTTTTGATTCGAGCCCTCAAAAAGTAATTAGAAAGCTTATACAAACAAAATTAATTTAACTTTATTTAGAATAAATTAAAATAATATAATACATTTGTTTTCGATAGCCAAAGGCAGCTGCAAAAGGTGGAGTATTAATATCAAATCACTCTTTATCTTCTTCCATCCTTATGCTATCAGAAATTAGAGAATAATTCATTAAATATTAAAACTTTGTTATGAGAATAACTTTTACCTTATTATCAGCATTCTGCGCAATCCTGATTCAAGCACAGACCGTGCAAGATGCCCAGAAAAAAATAGATAAAGTGTATGATAATCTAAATACATCACCCTATCTATTGCAGACAGAACAATTCAAAATAGACCATCTACATTCTAATCCTAAGAAGGCTCTTTTAAATATTCAAAACCCTGCGCGTACAGAGCAGAATATCTTTACTCCATTAGAGAATAAGCCAGGGGATTACTGGTACAGCTCGATGGATTGGGCAGATTATGACCAAGATGGAGATTTAGATTTACTCATCTCTGGAGCGCATCCAAGAGAAGGTGCGCCTTATGATGCTGGGGCAAGCACTACCCATGTTTATGATAATGATGGCAATGGAAACCTTTCCTTAAATACGGATATCATATTACAAGGTGTGCACGCCAGTGATGTCCACTGGCTAGATTTTGATTATGATGGAGATTTGGACATTGTAATGATGGGTATAGATTATGATACAGCCTTTAATATGAGTGCATTATATGAAAACAACAATGGTACTTTTACAGCAATTGAGGTGGGTACCAATGGCGCTTCATGGGGCGGAATAAGTATTGGTGACTATGACAATGACGGAGATTTGGATATGCTAATGACTGGTTGGAATGTGGATGATATTGATAACGGTTATGCTTCTACATTTCTATGGGAAAACAACGATGGAACATTTGTTAGAAATAACATTTCTGCCCAGGTGCCTGGCGTTTTTAATGGAAACATTGCCTGGGTAGACATAGATAATGATATGGATCTGGACATTGTCGTTTCTCCTGCTTATGGCGTAGATGTACAGAATCTTCGCATTTATAAAAGAGAAAATGATATTTATACATTAACACAGAAAGTAAATAATAGCAGTTCCTATGCTATGTTTGCTTTAGGTGACTATAATAATGATGGTTTTGTAGATATTGCTGTGCAAACCACAGATGATGATTATAATAATTTTGTAGACATATTAAAAAATAATCAAGGTGATTTTGAATATGTAGAAAGTTTACCATCGGTGAGTTCTAATGGAGCAGTAACACCATTGGCCTTCGGAGATTATGATAATGATGGCGACTTAGACCTAGCCGTTGCAGGTTTAGATAGTGATTATATTGGCGTATCTTTACTATATCAAAATTCAGACAATCAATTTACTATAGTGAATGATACAGGCTTTGACAAAGTAGGTGGTCATTCTCTATCATGGGCAGATATAGACGGTGATTTAGATTTAGACATCTTAATAACAGGTTTTATAGATGATGAAGACATAGGGGAATTTTATGGAACCTCTAGATTATATAAAAATGATATAGGTAGTGCGAATACAGCTCCTAACCCGCCAACCACGTTATCAACACAAAGAGATAATGGAAGCGTTGTTTTCAATTGGGCTGATGCCTCTGATGAGCAAACACCCACAGAAGGATTACAGTATCAGCTGCAAGTTGGAAAAAGTCCAGGAGGCTCTGACATTGCTAATTACTCAATCAACAACACTTCTTGGGTGTTAAATAATTTATCTCCAGAAACTACATATTATTGGTGTGTTAAATCTATAGATACTTCTTTTGTAAAGTCTCAATGTTCAGAAGAACAAATGATAAGTAATTTATCTACAGAAGAAGTAAATTTAGATAAAAATGTAGTTAGGTTAGTCTCTAACCCTGTAGAAAATGGTATAATACATTTAGTAACTTCTGAATGGGGTCACCCAGAAATGCAAGTTAAATTATATGATATGAAAGGAGGGTTAATCCTTAATAAAACTTTTAACGATATTAGAAATATCATAGATATTCCAGTGCATCATCTATCAACAGGAAAATACATTTTACAATATCAAAATCAAACAGATACTGGCGCATTACCTATCATAATTAAACAATAATTTATATTTTAATCAAAAAACAATGCAGCCACTTCACTTATGAGGTGGCTATTTTTATATATAAATAAAGCCATGCTCCCAGCGATCTAATGGTATTTTTTGAATCGTGAATGCTAAAATCCCTCATCAAATCAAAATAAATTAAAGCTCCACCTTTTAGCCTCCTTAAAACCAAAAGCCACTTAATCATATGATTAAGAAGCTTTTAATTAGAATACGCGTTTAATTTTTCTTTATTTATATCCTTTTAAAATATCGTCTATCATTTTTAAATCTATCTCAAATTTACACCTTTCTTTAGTTAATCATGAAATTTCTGTACTTTACATTAAACTTGAACTATTAGTTACTTGTTATAAATAAGATAAAGGATAAAATTTTAATTCCCAGATAGAAGTACTTATAGTATCAATTATATGGAAATTTGATAATTAAAAAGGTGTAAATCCTAATGATAGTAAATCATATTTAGAGTTTAGAAATCAGGTTATAAGAGATTATAAAAAAGGATATTCCATATTTTGAAACTATAACAAGTGATGAGACTTCAGATGGTTTTGGTCTGAGACTTAGGAAATAAATTTTTGCATAGACTAGATTTTAAACAATTTAAATCTTTGATTAATGTGTTACTCTACAGATTCTATTAATTATGAAATTTTAAAAATAATTTAATTTATGATCGTAAGTAACTTTCTTTTTGCAAGTCTTAAAAATGTTATTAAATTTGTATACTATAATTAGCGTTTATATTTATGAGAGTAGTTTCATTATTTGCAGGTTGCGGTGGATTAGATCTAGGTCTAGTACAAGCTGGTCACAATATTGTATTAGCAACGGATATTGATAAAGATTGTAAATTAACATATGATCAAAATTTTGATCATAAATTACTCTTAAAAGATGTTAAGGAACTTAAAGGTCAAGAGTTACCTAAATATGATTTATTAACTGGAGGTTTTCCATGTCAAGGATTCTCTATTGCTAATTTATATAGAGATGTGAAAGACAAAAGAAATGAATTATATCTAGAAATAGTAAGATTATTGAATGAGACAAAACCTGAATATTTTTTGGCAGAAAATGTTCCAGGTATTTTAAGTTTAGGAAAAGGCGAAGTAGTTAAACAAATAATGAAAGAGTTTTCTGAAATTGGGATACATGATGGCGAATTGGGTTATGAAGTTCATAAGTATAAATTAAATGCAGCGGATTATGGAGTCCCTCAAGGAAGAAAAAGGGTTATTTTTCTTGGTGTCTCAAAGAAAATTGATGAAAATAAGAGAAAAGAACTTTTCGACAACTTTCCTCCAAGGAAAACCAATAGTGCTAAAGATGAAAGCAATTTACCTCCTCATAAAACTTTAAGAGAAGCAATTGGAGATTTACCAGAGCCATATACAAAGGAAGGTGAAAAGATTTTAAATCACTATGGCACAAAACATAAAGTGAAGATTAATGGTTATATGGGTAATAGAAAATTATCTTGGGATAAGCCAGGGCCTACTATTGTGGGTAGAGGTGGTGGAACAGGAGGACCTGTAATTGCTGTCCACCCGAACTGTGAAAGAAGGTTTACTGTTAGAGAAACTGCCCGTATACAATCATTTCCTGACGATTTTGAGTTTCTCGGCTCCAAAAGTTCTCAATTTAGACAAATAGGCAATGCAGTTGCTGTTGATTTTGCTTATCATTTAGGTAAGGTTTTGAAAGATTTTGAAGAAGGAAAATTAAGTCCTAAGCAGAAAGCCCAAATAGAATTAAACCTATGATTTAATATAGTTTACAACGTGGATTTCCACTTGTAATTCTATTACAATAAAATAAGTCCATATCAGTTATAGGCTTAAAACCTTTATCTTTATGAACAAGCACCAATTTTATATCAGTAAAAATGCTTCTTACCAATTCATTCAATTTTTCTTTTAAACTAATATCCTTAAAAATAATAATATCATCAAAAATTTTTGATGTCAATTGAAGTCTTGTATAGAATTCTATGTCACATTCGAGCTTTGAAAGTTTATTTTCTATGGAAATATCCTCAAACTCTAATTTTCGGAATGCATTTAAAATGTCATAATTACCTTCTAATCCATCATATGAAGAAAACATTTTAACACTAAAATTTTCAGCAATTAATAGCTTCTTTAAATTTTCGATTAAATCATTAGCTTTACTTAAATTAGATGCCGAAACTTCATTTCTTCTTAATCCACTAATTAATAATGTAGAACTACGACCTGTATTAGATTTAATTAAATTGATATAGTTTTTGATCTGGTTACTCTTCTTAGAGTTAATCAAAATATTTTCTAATTGAAGAACATTCTCTAATATGCGAATTACGCTATCAATTATTAGTCTATAATTTGATGCTACTTCAACACCTAGCCTAAAACTGTTATCCGAATCTAATTTTTTTACTTCCCATTTCTCTCCAAAAACTAAAAGGTCATAGGATACATTTTGGCCTAATGGAACAGTATTAAATTCAGCTCCAAGTTTTTCCTCTCCGTCGCCAACTGCTAAAATGGATGATTTGAATTTTATATTTTTAGATTTTTTAGTCCAAGGATTCCAAATATTATTTTTGTATTGATTTTTCATTACGCTTAAAAAATTCTATCATCTTAACGTCTAGTGCATTAGCAATTTTTTCAATATTTATTAGAGTGATATTCTTTTCAGCCCTTTCAATCATTCCAATATATGTTCGATGTAAATTAGCTCTATGCGCTAGTTCCTCCTGAGATAAACCTTTTGATTTTCGAATATCTCGAACTCTACTTCCAAATTGTCTAAGAATATCTTTTCCCAATATAAGTGCTAATTAAAGTATTCAAATTTAGTTTTACCCTTCAACCAATACAACATACTATAGTTAGCAAATATTGATGAACAATGGATGAATAAGGTGTTTTTCATTATTAGAAATGAGTGAATTATATAAAATGAAAATAAATTAAAATAAATTAAAGCCCCCCGTCGAGCCCCCTTTTAAAAACTAAAAACCTCACAATCAAATGATTGCGAGGTTTTTTTAGTACCCGAGGCCGGAATCGAACCGGCACGATATTGCTATCACTGGATTTTGAATCCAGCGCGTCTACCAATTCCGCCACTCGGGCAAAATGGGATGCAAATATACAAAGTTTTTGTTCTTAATTAAAACTTTTAATCCAAAGTTTTTTGCCATTCCCACGCAGTACGTAGCGATTCCTCTAAACTAGTTTCTGGTGTCCAACCCAATTCTTTGGCTGCTTTGGTATTATCTGCATAAGCTGCCGTGATATCTCCGGGTCTGCGGTCTACAATTTTATAATTCAATTTTGTTCCGCTCGCTTCTTCAAATGCTTGAATCACTTCTAAAACAGTGGAACCTGTTCCTGTTCCTAGATTATAAATTTCATATTGATCTACATTTTCATCTGCAAGCAAACGTTTTAATCCCTTCACGTGGGCATTAGCTAAATCCATTACATAAATATAATCTCTAATCGCTGTTCCATCTCTGGTTGGATAATCATCTCCGAAGACAGACAATTGCTCTCTGATTCCTGCTGCGGTCTGTGTGATAAATGGAATTAAATTATTTGGAACACCTTTCGGCAATTCACCAATCAACGCACTTGGATGAGCTCCGATAGGATTAAAATAACGCAATGCGATTATTTTTTTATCAAAAACGCGAGCAAAATCTTCTAAGATTTCCTCTCCCATTTGCTTGGTCTTACCATAAGAACTCTCTGCTTTTTTAATCGGTGCTTTTTCATCAATAGGTAACTCATCTGCTTGTCCATAAACAGTACAAGAAGAACTGAAGATTATGTTATCTATATGATGATCTTTCGCTGCATCTAGCAAATTAAGCAATCCAACAAGATTGTTTCGGTAATATATCAATGGTTTTACCATACTCTCTCCTACAGCTTTAGACGCAGCAAAGTGAATAACACCATCTACTTTATTTTCTGCAAAGAATTGATTGGTTCTCTCTTGATCCTTTAAATCAAATTCAAAGAAATCTGGCTTCTTACCAGTAATTTCTTCAATTCTGTCTAAAACAAATCTTTCTGAATTAGATAAATCATCTATAATTGCAACCTCAAAACCATCGTTTAATAATTCAACTACTGTATGAGACCCAATATATCCTAGACCTCCTGTAACTAATATTTTAGGCATTGAAAAATTCTTTAACTGATTCTGTAATATAATGTAATTGATCGTCTGTCAACTCCGTATGCATCGGAAGCGAAATTACCTGATCGATTAAATTCATCGTCACGGGAAAATCTGCATCGTTATAATTACCATCGTCATACGCCTTTTGTTTATGTAATGGCACTGGGTAATAGATCATGGCAGGAATTTCTTTTTCCATCAAGAATTTCTGTAATGCATTTCTATCACCCGCTATCTTCAAGGTATATTGATGAAATACATGTTTAGAGTCTTCTCTTCTATGTGGCGTCTGAATATTTGGGTGGTCCTTGAACGCTGTATCATAGAAATTGGCAGCGGCACGACGTCTTGCATTATATTCATCTAAATGTGGAAGTTTGATACGCAAAACAGCCGCCTGCATACTATCCAACCTAGAATTTACACCTACCTCATCATGATAATAACGTTTATACATTCCGTGATTTACAATTCCTCTCATTCTATGGGCTAAATCATCATCATTGGTGAAGATAGCACCCCCATCTCCATAACAACCTAAGTTTTTAGAAGGAAAAAATGAAGTAGTACCAATATTTCCCATAGTCCCAGCCTTGCGCTTGGTTCCATCTGGGAACGTATAATCAGAACCAATGGCTTGGGCTGTATCCTCCACTACGAATAAATCATGCTTAACAGCAATATCCATCACAGCATTCATATTCGCACATTGTCCAAATAAATGTACAGGTATAATCGCTCTGGTTTTGTCTGTAATGGCATTTTCCAATGCCTCTATATTAATGGTGAAGTCATCTGGATTTACATCTACCAAAACAGATTTCAAGCCTAATAAATCTATCACTTCCACGGTGGCGGCAAAGGTGAAATCTGCTGTAATCACCTCATCACCTGGTTGCAAATCCAATGACATCAAAGCCACTTGTAAGGCGTCTGTTCCGTTACCACAAGGGATTACGTGTTTTACGTCCAGGTACTCTTCTAATTCTGATTGAAAGGCTTTTACCTCTGGTCCATTGATAAAAGCAGAGGATCCCACAACTTCTAATAACTTTTTATCTATTTCTGGTTTAATCTTAAGATATTGTGTTCCTAAGTCTACCATTTGTATCTTTTGCATAGAGCATCTATTTAATATGGTAAATTTAGGAATTATTCATTGAATAAGCAGGTTGAATCCCTAGATTTTGAAAAGGTTCATATAGAGCTTACTTTAAATTCCGATTGAAATAAAAACCAATATATTTGTTATCCCGTTGCTAATGATCATGTGAATTAACATTTAAATATTTTTCCTAACCTTCCATCTATGCAGTTTTTATATAATATCTCTATCCAATGCTATATTGTTGCTATTAAAATAGCAGCCCTATTTATGCCAAAAGCGCAGAAAGCTATAGAAGGAAGAAAAAATTGGGAGGATAAAATAGCGAGCGCGGTAAATTCTAAAGATCCATGGATTTGGATGCATTGTAGTTCGTTAGGAGAATTTGAGCAAGGCCGTCCTGTTTTAGAGGCTTTAAAAAAGAAATATCCTTCTTATAAGTTTGCCTTATCTTTCTTTTCCCCATCTGGTTATGAGATTAGAAAAAATTATAAAAAAGCGGATTTAATCTTTTACTTGCCTTTTGACACCCCTAAAAATGCAAAAAAATTAGCCGAGATCTTTGAGCCGAAAATATGGATACTTGCGAAATATGATTATTGGTATAATCATTTAAAGGAACAACACAATATAGGGACTAATATCATTGTGGTGTCCGCTATATTCCGACAGAATCATATTTATTTTAAACCTTACGGAAAGTGGTTTGCTCAAAATTTAAAGCAATACATTCACCACTTTTTTGTGCAAGATAAAGCTTCAAAAAATTTATTGAACTCGATTGATATATCACGAGTTACGTTTTCTGGAGACACAAGATTTGATCGCGTGAAAACCATAGCCAAAAACACTCCCCCTTTAATATGGGTAGAGAAATTTAAATCAAATCAAAATCTCATTGTGATTGGAAGCTCTTGGAAAGAAGATGAAGCACTATGGATTAATTTCATCAATAATAAACTACCAAACGACTGGAAAGTGATCGTTGCTCCTCACGAAATTAAATCAGATAAAATTCAAAACCTAAAAGAAAGCTTGAATCGTGATACACTTTTATACTCAGATTTAAAGAGAAAATTAGAAAAGGGAGAAATTCCTATAGCTTTATTAAATGAAGCAAAAGTAATTATCGTAGATACCATTGGATTACTCTCCACCATTTATGCTTCTGCAGATTTAGCTTATGTAGGAGGTGGTTTCAATAAATCTGGTGTGCATAATACCTTAGAACCTGCTGTATTTGGGGTGCCTGTAATCATCGGTCCGAATTATGAGAAATTCAATGAGGTGAAGTTATTAAAAAGTAGAGGTGTTTTATTTTCTATAGAAAATTATCAGACATTTGAAAATGTGCTATTGGAATTAATGAATTCAGCAGAGAAAAGAAAAGAGATTCAGCATAAGTCTAAACACTTCTTTGCAGAACAATTACTTTCTACACAAATCATAGTAGACAGCATAGATTTAGATTAAATCACCTCTGGAAATCTGATATCTGTAACCCTTAATTGTAAGTGAGATTTGCCTTGCCAAATATTTTCTTCTATATGATAAACCATATCAAATGGCTCTGTCTTAATTCTATTCTTTAAATCACCTCTGCCAAAGGCAATCGCAGAAAACACTTTTCTAACCGCTGGATGGAACACATTGAATTTCAAGTGTTCCTGATTTCTTCCAAGGATACGCTCTCCCCCTGCGGACCGTATATTTTTAGACAGGAACTGCGGTGCTAGATTACCAGGACCGTAAGGTTGAAATTGTTTTAAAATTCTAATAAATTTGGCATCTATTTGATCAAAAGTAAGTTCTGTATCAATTTCTACCGTGGGGATTTGTTGTGTTTTATGAATCTTGTTTTTAACGGCTTCCTCAAATTTTCTTTTAAAATTAGGGAGATTGACTTCTTTCATAGAAAGTCCAGCAGCATACATGTGCCCACCATATCTATCTAATAAATCTGCACAACTGGCAATCGCCTCATATACATCAAAGCCTTTTACGGAACGAACAGAAGCCACCAAATCCCCATCTTCTCCTTTGGTAAAGACAACCGTAGGGCGATAGAATACCTCTGTTAATCTAGAAGCAACAATTCCAATGACACCTTTGTGCCAAGCAGGATTATACACTACTGTAGAGAATTTATACTGCTGATTATTTTCTGTGATTTGTTTGATAGCAGATTCTGTGATTTCTGCATCTAGACTTTTTCTTTGGGTATTGAGTGACATGATTTCACTCACATATTTTCTTGCTGTAATTTCATTATCAGAAATCAGAAGACGTACCGCATCTGTGGCTTGCTTGATTCTGCCAGCAGCATTAATTTTAGGCGCAATAGAGAACACTATTTTAGAAATATCTACATGCCCCATAGATTCTTTGGGTATCAACATACGCAAACCCAGTCTAGGCGAATCATTGAGCACTTTTAATCCAAAATGCGCCAAAATTCTGTTTTCACCGATCATAGGCACAATATCTGCGGCTATACTCACTACAACTAAATCTAGGTAGGTATACAGTTCTTTTTTAGTGGTTCTAAAGTGTGTGGAAAGTGCCTGAATTAGTTTGAAACCAACGCCACAGCCACTTAACCCCTCAAAAGGGTAATCACAATCTAATCTTTTGGGGTCTAGAATTGCTACAGCCGCTGGTAGTGTTTCACTAGGCAAATGATGATCACAAATCACAAAGTCTATCCCTTTCTGATTCGCATAATCCACTTTGTCTATGGCTTTAATGCCGCAATCCAGCGCTACAATTAATGTGATTCCATTATCCTCTGCATAATCTATTCCTGCTTGGGAAATTCCATACCCTTCTTTATACCTATCTGGGATATAAAAAGTTACATGTTCAGAATAGTTTTTTAAATAATCATACATCAATGCCACCGATGTTGCCCCATCTACATCATAATCTCCATACACCATGATGTTTTCTCCACTTTCTACTGCTTTTATAATTCTTTCCACAGCCTTGTCCATATCCTTCATTAAAAAAGGATTATGCAACTTCTCTAATGATGGTCTAAAGAATTCTTTGGCTGAATTAAAATCACGAATACCCCGCTGTACCAAAAGGTGCGCAATGGTATCTGAAACCCCCAGTACCTCTTGGAGTGAGTGTATCGTTTCCTGTTCTGGTTTGGGTTTTACCAGCCAACGCGTGGTCATAAAAGAAAGTTTAAATGAACCACAATATTACGAATTTTATCCTTATTTATAAAGTGCGACTACTCATCCGATTACCAATCTATACGGCTTTCCCCTCTACCACAATTACCATTTCACCTTTAAGTTTTTTACCATTCACAATTTCATTTAATTCTGCCAAGGTTCCTCTTATCGTTTGTTCGAATTTTTTGGTAATTTCTCTAGACAAAGATGCTTTTCTATTTTCTCCCAGATATTCCATTAAATCTGCGATGGTTCTTATAATTTTATGGGGAGACTCATACAATATCATGGTTCGCTCTTCTTTAGCTAACATTTCTAATTTGGTTTTTCTCCCTTTTTTCACAGGTAGAAATCCTATATAAGTGAATTCATGATTAGGAAGAGCAGAGAGTATTAGCGCTGGGACAAAAGCAGTTGCACCAGGTAAGACTTCTACTTCTAGCCCTTCTTCTACGCAATGCCGCAACAATAAAAATCCTGGATCTGAAATTCCTGGTGTCCCTGCATCTGTAATCAATGCGAAGGTTCTACCCAATCTAATTTCTGCTGCAATGCGTTCTAAAGATGCATGTTCATTGTGTGCATGATGTGCTTGCATAGGCGTTTCTATAGCATAGTACTGCAAGAGTTTACCACTATTACGGGTATCCTCTGCTAGAATCACATCTGCCTTTTGCAAGGTGGTGACTGCTCTATAGGTAATATCTCCAAGGTTTCCAATGGGTGTTGGTATTAAAATCAGTTTGCCTGGCATTATTCAAATCTTTTATCCACTAATTCTTCTAGTCTCTCTACGTATTCCTTCTTATCCTCCCACTGCATCTCATGTTGCAAATCTGTTAAATATTTTTTGGAGTCTGTCATAGAATGAATGGCATTGAGCGTCCTAATCACCATGTTCATAGATTCCTGATCACCATCGAATAATTGATATTGAAATGCCAATTGATCATTAAGGTCTAATTGAAGGGGTAGATACCTCTTTTGCTCTTTGACCAAATCATCATAATTATCTGATGCCATGATAGGATTTAAAGCTTCTTCTTGTGTTGTTTCCTGTTCTATCTCGCTTTTTGAAACATCTTCTGATTCTTCTCTTATTTCTTCATATCTTTCTTGGGTAACAATAGGATTTACTGACTCTTCCACCTGCTGGGCTTCGTAAGTTTTCTCTACTATTTCATCTGTGATTTCCTCTAGGACGTCTGGTTCTTCTGTTTCTTCCTTTATATTTTTTTTTGTGTTTTCTTCTGTAGAAACCTCTTGCTTTAATTCCATTTTTTGAGGAGTGTCTGAATCCCACAGCAGACTTTCTCTTTCTGTCTTGAAGTCATCTAATTCTATAGTGGCTTCTTCTGGCATATTAGAGTCAAAGATTTCTAAACCATAGCGTTTTCTTTCTAGAAATTTGAGGTTGATGAATTTTTCTTGAAGTGATCTGAATTTAATTTCATTAGCCAACAATCCTACATAACTATTGCTGGAGGCGATGTCTGCTGCTAAAGCCTTGATTTCTACTACCAATTCTTTTTTAAGGTCTTCTATGTCTCTTTTCATGGACTATCATTTATTAAATAATGACGCAATTGAACTTTGGAAGGGCTAAAGTTACAAAATCCATTGATTAAATTGGTTGCGGCACGGATAGAAGCGACACCCCGCAAAGAGGCATGAGTCAACAAAAAGCGTCCCCCAATGGCGACCAGAGGAAGCCCATTGGGGGATGTGTTTTTGTAATCATGCCTCTGCGGAGTATAGCGGATAGCCGTTTAAGCCGCCCAAAAATAGATTGCCACACTTTTTTATATTTTCTGCTAAGATGTAAGAGAATTTCTATTAAAACACAGGAAGTATTATTTATTATGCCAGGAATGTTATATTAATCACAAGATTTATAAGAAAAATGACGATAATATTGCTATCTATTAAGTGAAATATTGTGACTCTAAACTTTTAATTTGAAATCTAATCCTAATAAGTCTTTATTCTCATCTAATATGGGTTGGATTTCATTATTCAGGAACTCCTCTGTCTGTTCTGGTGCAAATCCAATAAAGTTCTTTGGGTCTAGTAGGGATAACATTTTATCCTTGTCTATGGGAAAGTTTTCATCTGCTACGATGCGCTCTACCAAGTCATTTGGATTCCCTTCTATCTTCACTTGCTTTGCTGCTTCCATGGAATGGGTACGAATAATTTCATGCAATTCCTGACGGTCTCCTCCATTTTTAACGCCTTCCATAATCATATATTCTGTAGCCATAAAGGGTAATTCATCTTGGATGTGTTTGGCAATCATCTTTTCATAAACTACCAATCCATCTAGCACATTAATCCAGATTCCAAGAATTGAATCTATCGCTAAGAATGCTTGTGGAATAGTAAGTCGCTTGTTGGCAGAATCATCTAATGTACGTTCAAACCACTGCGTTGCAGCTACCAAATCTGAACCGCCTGTTACTGCCATTACAAATTTAGCTAATGCACCGATACGTTCGCAACGCATAGGATTGCGTTTGTATGCCATAGCAGAGGATCCAATTTGACTTTTCTCAAAAGGTTCCTCTATTTCTTTCAGGTTTTGTAATAACCTAATGTCATTGGAGAATTTATGCGCGGATTGTGCAATGTTGGATAACAGAGCCATGACTTCTGCGTCTACTTTTCTGTCATACGTTTGCCCTGTAACGCCGAAAACATTAGAAAAGCCAAAACGCTCTGAAAGTTTGCTATCTAATTCTTTTACTTTGCAATAGTCTCCATTAAATAATTCTTTGAAGCTGGCTGCTGTACCTGTGGTTCCTTTTACACCACGAAACCTGAGCGTATTTAACCTGAATTCTAATTCCTCAAAATCTAATAATACACTTTGCAACCATAGCGTAGCACGTTTACCTACGGTTGTGAGTTGTGCTGGCTGATAATGGGTAAAGCCTAAGGTTGGAAGATCTTTGTATGCTCTTGCGAATTTAGAAAGACCATCTATCACATTAATGAGTTTTTTCTTCACAATTTGCATACCGTCTCTCAATTGTACCAAATCTGTGTTGTCTCCCACAAAGGCAGAAGTAGCTCCTAAGTGGATGATGGCTTTAGCCTTGGGTGCAACATCACCATAGGCATGAACATGAGCCATCACGTCATGACGAAACTTCTTTTCATAGGTTGCAGCCACATCATAATCTATGTTTTCTGCTTGTGCTTTAAGTTCATCTATTTGTTCTTGTGAAATGTCAAGCCCCAAATCTTTTTGAATTTCTGCTAAGGCTATCCAAAGTTGTCTCCAAGTCCCAAACTTCTTGTCTGGTGAGAAATTATATAACATTTCTGGGGAAGCATACCTGGTTTCTAAAGGATTTTGATAGGTTGGATGTTGACTGGAACTCATATTTTTGGCTTTATTGCGCAATTTAACAATTTATTTAATTATGCGTTAGATTTTGGGTTGATAAATCTTGATGGGCTCTTATTTATTTTGAGTTTTTAGGTTAAAAATTTTAACGTCTTTGTGATTTTTATCATTTATATTTTATATTTTTACTAAAGGAAAATTTCTATTAAACCAATATCTGAATTAGAGTTATTTATAAACCACTCATTATCAATTTATAGATGAAGTTTATAATTATTATAAGCTATTACTATCAAATTATAAATAATTCATATGTTAGCAGCCGTGTTTATAAAATTTTCTTATTTCAAATTTTTAAATTAAATTTGCCTAATATTATTTAAAATTTCCCAATTAATTATAGCGCTATAAAAGGAGAATGGATAATATTTTGAACCAAAAGTATAGTTAATATATAATATAAATTAAACCTTTAAAATAAGTGTAACGTCTTAGAAAAGACAAAAATTAAAAAAGTATGAAAGCAGTTAAATTATCATTCTTGATGTTTTTTGCAATGTTTGTTAATGCATTCGCGCAAAACCCAAGCCCAGATTTATTGACCCCAACAAATCACTCATTGTTATTGATTGATCATGAAGGGCAAATGGCATTTGCCGTAAACAGTATTGACCCAGTTGTTTTGAGAAATAACACAGGTCTTGTAGCTGGTGCCTCTAAATTATTTAAAGTACCAACGGTGGTAACTACAGTAGCAGAACAAAGCTTTAGTGGACCAGTTTTTCCAGAAATTTTAGAGTACTACCCTGATACTGATAAATATGTAGATAGAACTACTATGAATACTTGGGAAGATTTGAATGCGCATAGAGCCATTACATCTTTAAACAAGAAAAGAATCGTTATGGCTGGATTATGGACAAGTGTATGTGTGGTTGGACCTGCATTATCTGCTTTAAGCGAAGGTCATGAAGTATATGTAATTACAGATGCTTCTGGTGATATTTCTAAGGATGCACATGATATGGCTATGCAAAGAATGATTCTTGCTGGAGTTAAACCTATTACATCTGTTCAATACATCTTAGAGTTACAAAGAGATTGGGCTAGAGCAGAGACTTATGAGCCAGTAAACCAATTAATCATGAAATATGGTGGAGCTTATGGTATTGGTGTACAATATGCAAGAAAGATGTTGAAACATTAATCTGATATAATTTTAAAATCTACTGAGCAACCTCTTTTTGATTCGTCATAAGAGGTTGCTTTTTTTATAATTATAATCTATACCTTTATATGACATTGAGCTGAAGCAGATGAAAGCACCATTTTCACTACTCATCCGTAAATCTTAGCATTATGAAAATTTTTATATCCTTTTGGTTTATTCTTGCTTTTGTATTAACCCATGCGCAAACAGAAACAAATGAATTAAGCTTTAGTCTCCTTAGACAAAAGGATCAAATCGAAATTTCTAACCCAACCAATTTTTATCAGCAAATTAAACATATTCCCTTGGGTGATAGTAGTTCTCTTAGCTTGGGGGGTAGTTATCGATTTCAATTGGAAAGTTTTATTAATGAGCGTTTTCAGGAGGGGGATAAACAGTTTAAATATTGGTTTTTACACAGGCCAATGATTCATGCGCATTTAAAACTTGGTAATAAGTTTGAATTATTCGGAGAATTAAATTCTAGTACCGTATTTAATAAAGAGAATCCTACACCTGTAGACAAGGATGAATTAAATGTAAATCAATTTTTTGCTCAATATAAATTGAATAAAAATTGGCAAGTGCTCGTTGGAAGACAAAATATGAGACTGGGAATTGGTAGATTAATAGATGTTAGAGAGGGACCAAATGTGCGCTTGTCTTTTGACATGGCAGAAGTGCAATACGAAAATCAAAAAACCAGAATAAAGGGTTTTTATGCTATTCCAGTACAGCAAAGAGCAGGTGCATTTGACAACGATGCATTGAATACGGATGAAACATTATCTGCTGTCTATTGGACTCAAAATTGGAATCAAAAGACCAATACAGATATTTATATTTTGTACAAAGAAGAGGCTAATAAAACCTGGAATACAGAACCCGCAGATGATCATAGAGTTACAATGGGGTTAAGGGCTTTTGGTCTTTGGAATGGAATTACCTATAATAATGAGTTCGCTTATCAATTAGGGAGTTATGGAAATAAGGATATTCATGCTTGGACTGCTTCACTGAATTTAGAGAAAAAACTCCAAACGGCACACTCCATTACGCTTGGGTTAAAAACTGAAGCTATTAGTGGAGATGATCAAATTAATGATGGCGAATTAAATACATTTGATGCGCTTTATCCTAGAGGAGCTTATTTTGGCAAGATTGCTTATTTTGGTCCTGCTAATTTAATTGATATACACCCCTATATAAATACATCTATAGGATTTATAGACATTCTACTGGACTATGCCGCATTCTGGCGTTTTTCTACCAATGATGGTCTTTACAATCCTTCTCTTTTATTTGATTATCCTATAGATACAGATGAGAAATTCGTAGGGAATCAAATTGGTATTGTAGGAACTTATGAAATAAATAAATTTATTGTCTTGGAACTAGAGTCTAATATTATTTTCCCAGGTGCTTACCTTAAAGAAAATGATTTTGATAAGACCTTATATCATTTTGTTTTTACTACACAGATTCAATTTTAGGATTTAGAAATTAAAAATTTAAACCTGTTTGTTAAAAAATAAAATCCTCATAAATGGACTATGAGGATTTTATTTTTTAGTTGATTAATTTTCGTTATCAGCTAATGCTTCTCGAATTTTATTTTCTATTTCATCCATTAATTCTGGATTATCCTTTAAAACATCTTTTACACTATCTCTTCCTTGACCAAGCTTGGTGTCTGCATAAGAATACCATGATCCAGATTTTTTGACAATGTCTAAATCAACCCCGATATCTAAGATTTCACCTACTTTAGAAACACCTTCTCCGTACATGATATCAAATTCTGCCATACGGAAGGGTGGTGCCACTTTGTTTTTCACTACCTTCACACGGGTTCTATTTCCACTAGCCTCGTTCTTACCATCCTTAATCTGAGTAGATCTTCTAATATCTAAACGAATAGATGCATAAAACTTCAAGGCATTCCCTCCTGTGGTTGTTTCTGGATTTCCAAACATTACCCCAATTTTTTCTCTTAATTGGTTAATGAAAATCACCGTACATTTAGTCTTGCTCACCGTAGCAGTTAATTTACGCAATGCTTGAGACATTAAACGGGCTTGTAATCCCATTTTAGAATCACCCATCTCACCTTCTATCTCTGCTTTTGGTGTTAAAGCAGCCACAGAATCGACTACTAAAATATCAATAGCTCCAGAACGGATCAAATTGTCTGCAATTTCCAAGGCTTGCTCGCCATTATCTGGTTGAGAGATAATTAAATTTTCTACATCAATCCCAAGATCTTGGGCATAATACCTATCAAAAGCATGCTCTGCATCTACAAAAGCGGCGATTCCACCTTGCTTTTGCGCTTCTGCAATTGCATGAAGTGCTAAAGTTGTTTTACCAGATGATTCTGGCCCATAAATTTCTATAATTCTTCCTCGTGGATAGCCCCCTACACCCAAGGCAATGTCTAACCCTAATGACCCAGATGGGATTACAGGGATATCATCTTCTACGGCTTTATCTCCCATACGCATTACAGCTCCTTTGCCATAGGATTTATCCATTTTGTCTAGCACCAATTGTAGTGCTTTTTTCTTTGCTTCGCTATTATCGCTCATATTTGCTTATTTCTCTAGAATTTGGTTGGCGTGATCTTTGGTTTTCACTTTTTTAATCACCTCTTCTACCACGCCATCTTCATCAATTAAAAAGGTAGTTCTATGAATACCTTCGTATTCTTTTCCAAATGTTTTCTTAGGCCCCCAAACCCCAAAATCATTGATTATTTTTTTGTCTTCGTCTGCAATCAACGGATATTTAAACCCATATTTATCTGAGAAGTTTTTTTGTCTTTTTACAGAATCTGCACTTACACCAATTATTTGGTATCCTCTTGCACTTAGTGCTTCTATATTATCATTCAAATTACAAGCCTCTGCGGTACACCCTGGTGTACTAGCTTTTGGATAGAAGAAAACCACCAACTTCTTGCCTTTAAAATCGGCATAATTAATTGGGTTTCCATTTTGATCTATTCCCTGAAAATCTGGTATTTTATCTCCTTTTTCTAACATATTCATAATGGCGTAAATATAAGAAATTAATTAGTGAAAATTAAACTTGTCTAGTCCCGACTTGTCACAATAAATCCTAAAGTTTGTAAATCTTTCCAAAAGTTGGGATAAGATTTTACAACAACTTCTTCATCTTTGATTTGAATGGGAAACTTCAAAGCTAAGGGAGCAAAACTCATCGCCATTCTATGGTCCTGATAAGTTTCAATGACTGGTATAGACTTAAAAGAATTAAATGATAAAATTTCAATTGAATCTTCGTCTATTCTAGTCTTAACTCCTATTTTTTCTAATTCATTCTTTAAAGCCACAAGCCTATCTGTTTCTTTAACTTTTAACGTATGTAAGCCTAATAACTTAGCTTTGATGCCTAAACCAGCACAAGTAACAATGATTGTCTGTGCAATATCTGGCGCATTATTTAAATCAATTTCTATAAACCGTGGAAACTTAAACGCTGCTTTCTTAGATAATTTTAACCCCTTATCAACAAACCGTGTCTCAATGCCAAAATGCTTGGAATAAATTTGCTGTAAAATGGCATCGCCTTGTAAACTTTCCTTTTTAAAGACCTTTAGGGTTAAATCACACTTTTCACTAAGCGTTGCCATACTATACCAATATGAAGCAGAGCTCCAATCTGATTCCACAAAAACCTCTTGCCTTCTAATTTCTGGTTGGGAGCTAACTTTGATTCCATGATTTAGCCACATAATTTTAATGCCTAAAGACTCTAATTGAGCCACCGTCATTTCTACATAAGGTTTAGATGTCAATTCACCTTTAAAGTGAATGGATAAGCCATTGGGCAAAGAAGAAGCAACTAAAAGCAGTGAACTAATATATTGGCTACTGATATTGGATTGGATTGAAACCTTGTCGCCAGACAACGCTTTTCCTTTAATCCTTAAAGGAGGATAACCCTCATGCTTCATATAAGAAATATCTGCGCCTATACTTTTTAAAGCTTCTACCAATGGGCCAATAGGACGTTCTTGCATGCGGTTAGAGCCAGTGAGAACTACTTCTTTATCAGATTGAGTCGCGAAATAAGAAATCAAAAACCGCATGGCTGTCCCTGCATGATTAACATCAATTTCATTTTCTTTGGAATGCAATGCTTTCTTTAAAACTTCTGTATCCTTGGAATTACTTAAATTATGAATGTTTAAATGATCACCATACAGCGCTTGAAGAATAAGCCAGCGATTGCTTTCACTTTTAGACCCTGCCAAATAAATATCTCCAAAAATTTCAGATGCGGGACTAGAGACGTTGATCATAAGATTACTTCAATTTAGGATTATTTTGATGCCTGTCGTGATCTCTTTCTGTTTTGATGCCCATTTTCTTTTGGAAAGCTTCTTCTAAATCAACACCTGTTTGGTTGGCCAAGCATACAGCAACGAAGATTACATCGGCTAATTCCTCTCCTAAATCCTTGTTCTTGTCAGATTCTTTTTCGCTTTGTTCCCCATACCGTCTGGCGATGATTCTAGCCACTTCACCTACCTCTTCCGTGAGTTGCGCCATGTTCGTGAGTTCATTAAAATACCGCACTCCATGACTGTGAATCCAGTCATCTACTTGTTTTTGAATTGGTTTAAAAGACATGTTTTATAACTGTTTAAATATGAGTTGTTCGTTTTCTTTTTCTATCATTTGTTGATACATATCTTTGACACTAACATAATAATCTGCAGGCAAAACACTATTACCCATATACAGCAGCGCTTGTATAATGATATAATCCTTATCCTCTTTAAATGTTATATTATACCCTCCCACATTGTTAGGGAGTATTGTTTTAAAATCTTCTGGTAATACATCTAAATCGTATCCTGATGGAATAGCTATTTTAACTGTGGTTAATTGTGTAAAAGGTGTACCAAATTCTAATGGATATTTTCTTTCTGCATTTCTAAAGTTAAATAAATTAGATTCTTCTTTTAGAAATAGCAAGGGTTGAATGAATAGTTTATTTCCAATTTCTTCTACAGATTTATCATCTTCAAAAGACAACCTATATTGCAATGCAGCTTGTTTGATACTTTCTTGCATTTTAAAGCTAGAAACATCTACATCAAATTCAGAGACTATTTTATGTTCAAAATTATCCTCATCATTCGCTTTGGATTTCAAATCACTTAATGCATAGTAATTTGTTTTAACCTGAGTCATGTTCCCAGTGATTAAGCCATCTTCTATACTATATATCAAGGTGGTTTTAATCTCTGATGGCAGTTGGTTTGTCAAGTTTACTTCTCTATAGGTGCCATCCTCTAGCATCATAAATCCTTGGAAATTTAAATCATTTAATGGCAGAAGGTTTATGCGGCTAAATTTATCTTTAGGGTCCATTAAATACAGTTCATTATTTATATATGCCCCTGTTATCGTATGGTTAAGTTTAAGCCTAGAGGCATTGTAGTTTAATATACCATTATCCACCGTACTCAAAACAATGGGATGAGCTTTGATGTTAGCTTTATTTAACATAGAAATTAAAACAAAATTAAGATCTGTACCATTTCCTGTTTTGTTTTTATAGGTTTTTCTCACACCTTCTGCAGGATAAAGACCATCATAGCCATTCCATGTATACTGTTCTTTCACAAAATTAAAAATCGCATTCATCTTTTCTTTTTGATTAGAAATTCCATCAAAGTTACTTACCTCTTCATCTAAAAATCCATTTCCTTTGAGCTCATCTGCATATCTCATATCTTTTTTTAAATTCTTAATAACTGTAGGCCAGTCACTAGAAAAGTTTTTATAGCCAATACCCGGATTAATATATTCTTTTAACTCATAATGAATTGAAGCTCGTAAATTATTTGAATTTAGAACGAAAGGTTCCTTTTTTAAGGCGGGCACATTTTTGTGTACCACTTCATTCACTTCTACTTGGAATTGACTCCCTGTATTTTGAATGCTCGTATTAACCTTTTCTATATATTCTCCTCTTATGTCTCTATTATAGACAAAGAATTCTGGATAAAATACTATAAACCTATTATACCTGATAGGAATTTCTTCTTGGAAATACCATGTATCTAAATCAAAAAATCTAGGGGTATCTATGGTATATTTATACTCTAAAACAGAACCATTTTTGACATTGGGAAAAGCAAATTTCTCATAAATCAAGTAGTCATTTTTCTTCTCTTTGAAAATATTGGATTTCTCTACTTTTGTTTTTTCTATTTTACCATCAACTAAATTATAAGTATATGCTTTAATACCAGAAGCCTTTTCTCGATCGTTATCTAAAATATAGAGAGGAATTTTAACATTCAAGAACTTATCGGAAGCTTTATCCTTATCATAAACTTTAATTCTAACTTTAATGTTTTTGATGACTCTAAACTCTTCTTCTATGGGAATGTATTTAACATCGTAACTAGCTTCTTTGGATATAAACTCTGCAACGGCTCCTTCCTCTATAGAACTAGAAGTGGCAGACAATTCTTCTTTAGAGACTTTCCCGAATTTTACTTGAGAAAACGAAAAGATGAAAATAAAAAGAAATAAAATGGAAATATAGGAGCGCATACAGTTATAATTTAATTTTTTCTAATAAGACTTTGGTATTATCTGCTTTTTCTATGAATCTTCTAAAATCGACATAATCTAGATATTGATCTCTAGTGAATATGCCATCTTTTATATGTAATTCTCTATCTACCTGTATTTTATTTCCAGCTAGATGATAAGACATAGAATAACTGCCAAAAGGAGATTCTAACTGGATTGGATCGAACTCATAGCTCATGGTATATCCCTCTGGTATTTCAAATTCAAAAGAAGATTGATCTATAAAACCATGCTGGATTTGTAAGGGATGTTTCCTGTATGAATCTTTTTTGAGCTGGGTACTATAATTACCAACAGGAATAACTGGAAAAATGAGATTTTCTCTTGTAGAACGCCCATATACATTAGATGTTAGCGTAATTTTCTGTATAAAAGTGGCACTATCCTGATTATTAACAAAATCAAAAAATTTAAATTCTTTACTCTTTATATTCTCATACTTTGCATTTAACCAATTTATCTGATCTTTTTTCGCTAAATAATAAACACTATAATTCCAATCATACTGAATGCCCGCTGTGGTATGTATAAAGTTTAATTGTAAGTGACCGTCTTCACTAATTATACCCCTACCCTTAACGACTTGTGTATTACTCTCTGCTGGAAACGATTGTGTTTTCACTATTTCTCCACCTTCGGGGCCAATAGATAGTGCATCCCGATCATTGGTGAAAGCTCCTAAATGGTTGAATGCTGTAACTTGGCTTGTACACTCCAACCATACCGTATCATTTTCTAGAGGAACATTCAATATCGCATGGTTTCCTTGCATAGCGGGAAAATCAGATATAATATCTCGATTGGTATTAGCGTCTCCATAGACTATAGTGAAGTTGGAAGCAATACTTACTTCTTCTAACAATGCCATCATATAATTGCTAAGTGCTTTGCAGTCTCCATAACCATTGTCACTCACATATTGAGCAGGGTATGGCTGCCACCCACCAATACCAATAGCCACATTGATATAACGTGTCTTGTTCTGCATGTATTGGTACAAAATTCGGATTTTCTCTTTATTATTAGTGATGCCAGCTGTCAATTCTTTGATTTTGCGCTTCTCCTCTACTGGTAAGTCTTGTCTTCCTTTAATTAAATCATTATAAAACCATTTACCAAAGTCCTCCCAGCTAGAAAATTCTCCATCATGGCCCGCCAAATGAAACTTTTTGGGAGAAATAAGTAATCTTGGTACCTCATCTATTAAAGGAGGTGCTAAAACTTCTTGAAGTTTGGGCTTTTGATTAATTAATGCATATTTATAATTTTTTGAATCCTCTACAAAATCAATATTATCATAAGAATCAAAATTAATCTTTTTGGTAAGTGTTCCTATATTGCTGTTATTATGAAATATAAATATACTCTTCTCTACACCAAGATTATATGCATGGATAGGTGCCCAGTTGGGTATAAAAGCTGTGTTACTGGTTATATACTCATACTTGTAAGCAATAGTAAAAGGATACTCTGTGGGGGTATAATCACAGACTAATACTCTATTTTCTGCATACAATGTACCATTGCCTGTAGCGCTTAAATCTTTAAAATCTTTCTTTCTGAGTTTTTTGATTATCTCACCTTTTTCATTATATACATTCGCCTCATAGGCCAACACTTTGGTATGAGCATCGTAATAAATGGGTTGAAACATAAATTCCTGTCCATCTTTTCTAAAAATAGAAACTACATATTGTTTTTCTACTTTTAATTTCTGGACAGATGAAAAAGTTAGCTCTGATTTATCTAATCTAATTACTGCCTTGGCATTATTAGATAAACCTGAATTGATGATATCAATAGAATATTCCTGAGCCTGGCAAAGAGACCCAATTAGAAATATAACTGAAAAAAAATAATTTGAACTCATTAGAGTACAAATTATATATAAATTATTAATAAATAAGTTAAATGTTCAAATATTTATTTATAAACTCATTTATTCTTATATAAAACAGGGTTTAAATCCTCATCATTATACATTTTCATTTGTTTATAAACTTTCATTCGTTTTTCACCTTTTTCGATATCTTGGATTAATTCTTCTATCGCTTTACCTAGGTCTTGCTTTTGTTCTTTTAGAATAGCAAGTTTTTGCGCTGTCTTTTGTTGATGTTCAGAAGAAGAACCTGCACGTTCTACCTCCTCTTTCATGTGATATACCTTGAGAGCCAATATAGAAAAGCGGTCTATCGCCCATGCGGGGCTTTCTGTATTGATTTTAGCATCTGCTTTTATTTTTACATCCTTATATTTATTTAGAAACCAACTATCTATATACTCTACAGTGTCTGTTCTTCTTTGATTAGAATCATCTATCCAACGCTTGATTCTCAGTGCTTCTTCTGGATTGATTTCTGGATCTCTAATAATATCCTCCAAATGCCACTGTACTGTATCTATCCAATTTTTGCGGTATAATAAATGGTCTAAACTATCTGTAGGATAGGGATTATCAATCTTAGCATTTACATCATCTGTTATATGATAGTCTTTGATACTTTGATTAAATATCTCCCAAGCATTTTCTGTAAACTTCATATTTCTTTATTTAATCATGAATGTTGTAAATAAACTTTCTAGAGAAGTAATATAATCTCTTTTCTTGCTGTTCCCCTGATTTAATGGAGCAAACATAATCCCATCTGCAATATATAATGTTTTATCTTGCTTATCCAGAATAAGTTTTGCTGTGTAGGGTCCTCCCATTTGAGATAACGTCATAGACCAATAGCCTTGCGTTTCATACACAATATGATTATCATCCTCACTAATTTTGGTGAAATCATAAAAATCCTCTAACATGGGGGTCATCTCTGTTTGAATATGATCGGTCATTAATACTTTGATAGAATCATTTCCTTGATTTGTTTTTAAATATCTCTCTACAGGCGTTCTATCTCCCTTGGTATAAATACGCATTATAGAATCTTGTATCGCATAAAAGTCATTTTTCGTAACTTCTGTCTTTGCAAAAGGTACTTTGTAAACCATGATATTCAAAATATCCTGAGATTGGTGAGTAGCTATACCACCACGTTCATCCTTATTATGAATGGTATTGAATTGATCTTTTCTAAACCACACAAAACTATCATTAGATTCTGCTACTCTAAAATCTTTAGGAATTAGGAGACTAACTCCCAAATTATTTAATTTTTCTTTTTCCTGTCTAGCGTTTGATTTATAATCGTCTAATAAAAATTCTCTATCAACACTTCTATAGAAATTGATTAAACTATCTTGGTTCTGTCTAAGAAGGTTTAAAATTTCTTCTGAATTGTTTCCAGCAACCTGAACATAAGCTTGTGGCTTGGCAAAAGCATTTTTCTCAAAAGTAATGCTCGGCTCTCCTTGCTTCACATCTAATACCAAACGCGTCGTCTTAAATCTATTAAAATCTTCTGAGTTAAATTGACGAGTGGCAAACATAATCTCTGGAGGGTAATACAATCCTGGAAAAATCTTTCCGAAGATTAAACTATCTGTAAGAGCAGGCTCTAATTCCTGATACATTTCCTCTGAGCTGAAGACAGAAATTAAATTAATGGGACCAGAGGACGGAGCATAATATTTGGGCTCGTTCTCATCGCCACAAGAGGTGAGAGCGAAAAGGGAAATTATAAAAACAAGAAAAGTATATTTCTTCAGCATAAAGTGATTTTAAATTTCTGCTGCAAAAAATATACCTTTTGTAAATTATACAATATTATATAATATATTATTTTACAATTTCATCTGATTTGGTATCATCATCCTCTTTGGTGGCATCCTTAAACTCCTTAATCCCAGATCCAAGACCTCTCATTAACTCTGGAATCTTCTTACCCCCAAACAATAATAGCGCTAAAACAACTATCAGCACAATCTGCCATGGACCAACCATTCCTAAAAATATTGCTGAATACATAATTTAAATTTTAAGCAAAGTTACAAAATTTTACATTCCTAACACCCAACCTGCTGGATCTTGTTTGGTTGTACCTCTCCACACTTGGAAATCTAGTATGGTATTCCCGTCTGAATCCGTGTAAACTCTACCAATTTCTTGTTTTGCAGAAACTTTATCTCCTTTATTTACGAATACAGAAGATAAATTATTATACACAGTAAAGTGATCTCCATGAGAAACCATGACAGCTTTGTTACCTCCGCTAATGGTCATAATGGCCTGTACCGTCCCCCCATAAACAGTTCTAGCAGCACTACCTTTGGACGTACCGATTAATACACCAGCATGATTTTCATAAATATTCTTTAAAACTGTATGGGGCTGTCTTCCAAATCTACCCACTACCTCTCCACGAGCAACTGGCCAAGGTAATCGCCCTTTGCTGGCAGCAAAACTTGCTCCTAATGTAGCAGATTCTGATGTACTTGCATACCCCTTTTCTGGGGAAGGTTCTGGTTCTGGAACGGGTTCTGGTTCTGGCGCTGGTTCAGGTGTTATGGCAGCTACTTCTTCACCCCTCGCATTCGCCTCTTCTCGTCTTTTGGCCTCCGCCTCCTCTCGCGCTCTACGTTCTGCGGCTAATTTTGCCTGTCTTTCAGCTTCTATTTTGGCTAACCTTTCTCGTTCTCTCCTTGCTTCTTCTTCTCTTCTTTTACGCTCTGCCTCTTCTTTCTCTCTAGCAATTCTAATTTCTTCTTCTATAATTCTCTGAATCTGAGATTCTAATTGTTGATTTTCTTTTTGCTTCTCTCTAATTTGGGCAGCAATCTCTTCTGCATTATTTTGGTATTCTTCTAATATTTTGCTCTGTTCTTGTTTTTGTAGTTGAAGGTTTTCTCTTAGAACTTGTTGTTTAGCTAGAATTTTCTCCTTGTCTGCAATAGCGGCTTTGCGCTGGTTCACGGTAGCAACTATAGCCGCTTGCTTTTCTTCTATTTCTTCTGCTTTCTTACCTTGAAAACCAGAATATTTCTCTAAATATTTAATACGCCTATAGGCTTCTGTAAAAGACTTAGAGGATAAAACAAAAAGAACCTTATTCTGCAAAGACTTATTTTTATAAGCATTGACTAAAACATCTTTATATTCCCTTTTTAATTCTCCTAATTCCCTTCTGAGTTTATTAATCTCTAACTGGGATAAATAAATCTCATCTTCTAATACTTTTCTTTCTCTAGTTGTGACCCTCACTAATTCATTCTGAGCGTTAATCTTTTTCTCTAAATTTTTGATATAGAGAAGCGATTTTTTAGAACCAGTTTTAGTTGAATTTAAGTTTTTGTTTAGATTAGCAATTTCTGATGATAAAGCACGACTTTTTTTGCGCAGTTCATCCTTATTATAAGGAACCTGTGCAAAAATAGTCAGGCTGGAAAATAATAGAAAAAATGCTAAAATCCTTTTCATTAGTTGTTTTTAATTCAACGTTCTCTCTTTGTAATTCTCTGGAATCCTAAAGGGAGGATTCATCTGGGAAAATTCAAAATTATTATAATCCAACGTAATAATATCTGTATCCTTACCTTTTACCAAAATTTTAACAGCCCCTGGAATTTGCTTGTCTCCAATTAGCTGCCAATTGGTATAATCTATCGTAATATGCGTGTTAGATTTACTATCTAAAACATCTACTTTGTTCAATCTATAATCACCGTCTAAATAAAAAGTATGGATATACTTTTGGTCTTGTGGTTTATTTCTAAGGGCATCATTTTCTTTATAAATCAATGCATAATGATTGTCCTTTGTAGTTTCTAACCGATAGGCAGACCAAGGCTCTATTAAAAACAACTGTCCTAATAGCAATTGCTGAAACTTTTGAAAATCAATAAAATCTACTTTTAATTTTTGGTTGATATAATCAAAATTATCTCTGATAAAAGTTCTATCTATTACCTCATACGCTTCTACTTGATCAGGTGTTATTTTAGCTCTAGCCCCTGTAATTCCAAGCATAGAAGCATTAGCCCAAATCATGCTATCTTTTTCAAAATATAATCTGAGTGTAGCACTGTGTGATTTACCTTTGATATCTGCATTGATCCTAGATTTAATCTGCAAATAGTTAAATGTTGGCAATGCATTCACATAGTTATCTCTAAATGTTAATAATCCTTGATCCTCTACCACTTCTGTTTGGGTCTTGGCAGTTTTATTAGCTGTTCCACATGATTGAAGTAGAAGAACGGCGATAATTATAAATACAATATTTCTAATCATTTTGATGCAAAGTCTAATATAGAAAAGTCTCCTAAACTAATGTTTCTAGACACCCCGAAGTATTGGGCGTGATTCCCAATCATAGAATTAGATAAATTACCATGATCTATAATCGTTTCTTCTTGAATCAGAGAGTTATCTATGTTGCTGTTTCTAATTTTAGTTCCATTCCCGATAGATACGTTGGGTCCAATTTTAGAGTTTTCTATCACTACATTTTCTCCAACGAAACAAGGTTCTATAATAAGCGAATTTTTGATGTTAGCAGAAGATGGATAATCTTTTAAATTATCCTTTTCAAAACCTAAAATTTTGGTATTGGTTTCTACTGTAACCTTTTTGTTACCACAGTCCATCCATTCGTCCACTTTGCCAAGGGTGAATTTAGCCCCTTTGTTGCGCATATTCTCTAAGGCGTTAGTCAATTGAAACTCACCCTTCTCCATGATTTCATTATCTATTAGATATTGAATCTCTTCTTTTAACTTGGCACCATCCTTAAAATAATAAATACCGATGATAGCCAAATCTGAAACAAATTCTTTTGGTTTTTCTACAAAATCTGTAATGATGTTCTTATTATCTAATTTTACTACGCCAAAAGCACTAGGGTCTTCTACAGATTTTACCCAAACCACACCATCCGCTGTTGTATCTAATTTAAAATCTGCACGGAAAAGCGTATCTGCGAAGGCTACAATAACTGGTCCTTCTAAAGACTCTTTGGCTTGGTAAATAGCATGTGCTGTTCCCAATGGTTTATCTTGATGTACCACATTACCCTTGGCGCCTAAATCATCAGCAATTTCTATTAATCTATCTTCTGCCTCTTTACCAAAATCACCAGTTATAAATGTAATTTCATCTATCTTTTCATCACTTAACTTGGTTATATCCTCTACCAGCCTATGTACAATGGGCTTGCCTGCTATCGGAATTAAAGGTTTGGGAACCGTAAGTGTGTGTGGCCTTAATCTGGATCCGCGTCCAGCCATTGGTATAATGATTTTCATAGATATGATAATTAATTAATAATCGTGAATTTTCTAAATTTATTGCCCTGTACTACCAAAACCTCCAGTACCCCTATCACTTTCTTCTAAGGTGTCAACGACTATCCAAGATACAGTTTCGTGTTTGGCAATCACTAATTGTGCGATACGTTCTCCTTTATTTATAGTAAAAGGTTCATTAGAAACATTAGCAAGGATTACGCCAACCTCCCCTCTGTAATCTGAATCAATAGTACCGGGAGCATTTAAACAGGTAATACCTTTCTTGAGTGCTAATCCGCTTCTAGGTCGAACTTGAGCCTCATATCCTAAAGGAATTTCCATAAATAATCCCGTAGGAACCAATGCTCTTTCTAAAGGTTTTAAGATGATAGGTTCTGCATTATTTGCCACTAAATCCATTCCAGCTGCTCCCATGGTTTTGTATTCTGGCAATGGATGTTCTGATTTATTTATAATTTTAATCTTCATATAATTTCAAACTTCTTTTTTCTATGTAATAGGTCATCCCTAAATAGGACAATAAAAATATATTTCCTATGATGTAATTGGCATCAAAAATAACATAAGATATGACACTTAACACCACACATAAAGTTAAGTAAAATAAAATTTTCTTCTTTTTATATGGAATTGGGTAATATCGCTGCCCTAGAAAATAGGATAATACCGCCATGCAAAAATAAGCAATTAAAGTAGCCCAAGCAGAAATCATAAAGCCATATATGGGCAATAATAGCAAATTTAACAATAGTGTAATAATAGCACCTATCCATGAGATGTATGTACCAAAATGAGTTCTGTCTGTGACTTTATACCAAGTGGAAAGATTATAATATATCCCAAAGAATAAATTGGCTATTACAATGATTGGGATAATGTCTAGGGCTATCCAATAACTAGGGTCCCGAATGAATAAATCTTTTAGCCAATCCAAATTAGCGATTAATCCTAAAGCGATGATACTCCCAGCGACGACAAAATATTCTGTGACTTGTGCGTATCTTTTTTTAGCATCTTTATGTTCCATTTGCTTAAAGAAATAAGGTTCTATCCCCAGCCTATAGGCGGTGACAAATAGGGTCATCAAGGCGGCTAATTTATAACTACCTCCATAGGCCCCCGCATCGAATGGGGAAATCATAAGGCGTTGCACAATTTTATCAAAATTCTCATTAATCATAAAGGCAAAACCTGCTATCATAATAGGCCAAGAATAGGCAATCATCCTCTTGAATAACGCAACGTCAAAGTTTGGTCTCACTTTTAACGCAATAGGCAATAACAGCACAAACCCTGCTAAACTCCCTATCACATTGCTAAAAAAAGGATAAGCTACTTTCTCTTCTAATCCAATGGTCCTAGGGAATTCCATAGGAACCCATAGGAATAAACCCAAAACCAATAGCGTTTGCAAAATTGATTGCCCCACACGAATAGCAGAGTATTGAATAGGTTTATTATTAAACCTGAGCCACGCAAAAGGGATTACACACAACGTATCAAAAAAGGCAATCCAAGCGAACCAGCGGATATATTCTGGGTTTTCTTGATAATCTAATACATTAGCGATGGGCTTATTAAATATTAAAACCAACACCAAAAAGGTGAGGGCATTTAATGCAAGAAAAATATAAGAAGTGTTGAAGGTTTTACTTTCCTCATCTTTATTAGCAGAAAACCTGAAATAAGCAGTTTCTATCCCAAATGTCAACACAATATTAACTACAGAAATAATAGCATATAAATTGACGAATTTGGCGAAATCATCTGCACCCTCAAAATTATCTATATAGAAAGGATTTAATAAAAAGGTAATTACTCTGGGCAGAATAGCACCAATCCCATAGATGATAGTTTCACTTAATAGTTTCTTGAACAATTTGATATGATTAGATTATGCAAAATTGTGTTTTAAGATTGACTATGCAAAGTTTTAAGCCGTTAAATTTACTTAAATAAACTAAATTGCACCCTGATAATTATCTAAACTATAATTTGTAAATTGTGTCAGGCAAAATATATACTATATGAATGCAGATTCGTCAATTGAGGTTCAACCCAGTGTTGGTCTTGTAGGGAGTGGGAGTTTCGGAACAGCCATCATGAAACTACTGTGCGAGAATTTAGATCAAATTAATTGGTGGGTCACCAGTCCTTATGTCAAAGGATATATTAAAAATGAGAAAAGAAATCCAAAATATCTTACCTCTGTAGAGTTTAAACCAGAACAACTCAATATCACCACAGATATCAATAAATTAGTGAAGCATTCTGATATTATCTTCTTTCTGGTTCCCTCTATTTATCTTTTAGATTCCTTAAAAAACTTAGAAGTATCTTTAAAAGACAAAATTGTAGTAACGGGTATAAAAGGTTTAATTCCACAGGAGTCTAAAATCATAGGAGACTACTTTCATGATGATTTAGGTATTCCTTATGAAAATATAGGGGTGATCGCTGGACCGTGCCATGCAGAGGAAATCGCCTTAGAACGATTATCTTACTTGACGGTGGCTTTTGAAAATGAAGTTAGGGCAGAAAAAGTAGCTAGTCTTTTAAGAGGAAAACATCTAAATACTACCTTGTCTAATGATATTCTGGGTACAGAACATTCTGCAGTATTAAAGAATGTTTATGCTATTTCTGCAGGGATTGCTCATGGACTTGGCTATGGGGACAACTTCATCGCCGTGCTATTGAGTAATGCCATTCGCGAAATGCAGGATTATCTAAAAGTCCTAAGTCCTTTGGATAGAAATATTAATGACTCTGTGTATTTGGGTGATTTACTTGTTACAGGATATTCCTATTTTTCTAGAAACCGAATGTTTGGGAATATGATTGGCAAAGGTTATACAGTTACATCTGCCCTGATGGAAATGAACATGGTCCCAGAAGGTTATTATGCAACAGATGGAATATACAAGATAGCACAAGAGAATGAAATTAAATTACCTATTTTGAAAACGATATTTAATATTTTGTACGGTGAAAAAAACCCAAAAAAGCAATTTAAAAAATTATCTAAAAAATTAAATTAAAAAAGAGACTGCCCAAAACCTTAAAAACTGGTCATACTAAACTTAATTCAGAGCCTTAATCAACTATTAACCAGTTTATTATGATGCCCTGAGTTGAATTTCGGGTGACAAAAAAGGTATTTTCAGACAGTTACTTTTAGCTTATAATAAACAATATTGTTAGAGGTTGATTTTGCCCACTTCATTCCCTTTTCTACTTACAAAATTATCTCTCTTGCCATTAATACTAAATGTCATAAAGTTTTGCTGATCTGCAAAGACATTGACTAACATCGCATTTCTAATTTCTATACTTTTAATTTCTCCTACGTTAGGAATTTCAAAATATAAACGGGTAGCCTTAGGAGATGTTTGTACACTAGCAAAATTATATGATTTGGATACACCATTAATCTTCACTGTAAAATTTGATTTTAAGTAACGTTCTACTGCAGCCTTAAATTCCGCCTCATTTTGCAGTGAAACTCCCAAACCTTCCTCCAAATCTGCTGTTACAAATTTAGAAGTAAAGTTTAATGAAGTGCTACCAGAGTTTAGTTCAATTTTGGTGGTAGACGTGTGAAAATCATGGTCTACAAAAGAAAAAATCAAGAGAAACGCAGTAATGGGTAATATATATTTAAAGAATCTCATATCTCTATATTTGAATACACAAATGCAAACTAAGTGCCAAAGCCAAAATTTAACATTTTACATTCTAGTTTTTAACTACTTACGCTAACCATTGCGTCCATGGAATCATATAGAAACACAATAAAGCAATTACTAGAAATATCAAAATAGAATTAGTAACATATTGATTCTTTTTGATTTTAGCATTGGCAATTGTCACCAAAATAACTGCTGTAAACATCATCAAAGGATGTTCTAGGGCTAATAATCTATTTTCTTTGACATTCATTGCGGTTCCCGCTTGCCAAAAACCTTGTATTCTGGGAGATACTATATAGAGTACTACCCCAATGAGGAATTGAATATGAAAAGATAATACTGTGTAGAACGCTACTTTTCTAATCGTGTGATGTAAGGGTGTTTTTGTGAAGTAGTGATACAACATAGCCACCATGAGAACCACCGTTAATAGCATGACTAGATATGCCCAGCCACTGTGAAAGTTTACTAAAAATTCGTACATAAATTATATTTTTCTGCTGTAAATATACATAAAAAAAAGCACGAGAAAATTCTCGTGCTTTTTAATTGTAATGAACTGTTATTAAAATTCATAACGGATAGAAGCATTCCATGTTCTACCATTTGCAAAGTAGACCCCATATCTACTTGATTGTGTAATTGGAAGATTGTTTAATACATTATAAACATTTCCTCTTAATTTAATCTTTTGCTCTCCAAATGGAATCTCGTAGGTAATTCCGGCATCCATAGAAGTATAAGGAGCTATAGTTCCAGCACCTTCTCTACTGTTGAAAGTAACAAATCTATAATTTTTACCATAATAATTAAAGTCAGAATCTATAGACAATGATTTTAATATATTGAAATCAAACCCTAATCCAAAATTTACTTGTGGCGCATTACTCACATGTACCTCAGAGTTGTCAACGCTACCCCCGCTAGAAATTAATTCACCGGTATCATTATTTCTAACCTCAGTAGATTCGATACCATCATACTTCCAATCTCCGTAAGCAAAATAACCTTTTAATTTAAAGTTGGTAGCAACTTTAGAATAAAAGTCTATTTCTGCTCCTTTATGAATTTGCTTTACACCTCTTGCAAGATCCTGTTGATAGAAATCATCTGATACATCACTTGGGGTACCGTTATTGTTTATGTTAAACCTAGATACAGATCTATTATCCCAAGTTGTATGATATAAATTTAAATTAATATTCAATGAACTAGTTGCATACTTATATCCTAATTCATACCCCATAATTTCTTCATTATCAATCTCAGGAGAAATTAATTCTGTGTTATCATTAATGTTTCCTGTAAAAATATTATCTAAAAATGGTTGCCTTGAATAATAGCCAACATTACCAAAAACTCTATTGAACTCATTAAAGGAAATCGCTGCTCCTGCTTTTAAATTATAACCAATTTTAGAAACTTTTTCACTCTCTTTGGCTATATCAAAGTTGTATCTGTCTTCTCTTTGATAGTTTTGATTAGATAACGAACCTTGGAAAAATGTTGAGAACACATCGTTCTTATATTCAATCTGTCCAAAAGCACCTTGATAATTTATTGTTTCTGAAAAATCATATTGTATTCTTTGATCCTCATCTGCAAAATCAGTTAAGGCACTCCATGGATTAGCCTCAAAAGATTCTGTTACAATTCCTCTTTGTGAAGGGCTATCATTATCATAATATCCTTCTAATCCTAAGAAATCAATAACCTGTCTGAAATGATCACCTTTGTAAGATCTAATATCAGCTCCTAAATTAAATGATAAATTTTCATTAACATCATAATTAAAGTTAGTCACACCACCATACCAGAAATGGTTATTTACAGAAGCTCGTAGAACTAACCCAGCTCTTTGTCTTTCTCTATCTGCATTTACATTTCCAGCCATACCTGGATCTCTAAAATCATAAAAATCATTATAATATAAATACCCTATGTTGTTTCCTGTGAAATTAGCTGGTAAGCTTTGTCCTCCCGCAACTTGCGCTGGTGCTACAACCGTTTTGTTATAATCTCTAATGGCATTCCAGTCTATATAACCATCTTCAGTATTTCTATATCCTGTCCCATAACCACCAGTTCCACCACCTCTACCAAAAGATGCATATAGCACGGTAGATAAGTTCATATCTGGGTTAATTTCCCAATCCCAGTTTAAATTAGTAACTGGTTTATGGTAATAATTTCTTCTCATGGTTAAGTATTCTCCATTCGCATCGAATCCAAAATTATTGTTATATTTCTT
The DNA here is from genome assembly GCA_009835005.1 of Flavobacteriaceae bacterium Ap0902. GTDB lineage: Bacteria > Bacteroidota > Bacteroidia > Flavobacteriales > Weeksellaceae > Profundicola. Next base: position 86,309 of record WTFG01000001.1, read on the forward strand.
TCCTTTTTCTTGATAAACTTTTTCATCTTGAGAGAAATTCTGATCATGCCATTGTGGTGCTCCTGTGATCAAGAAGTTAATGTTATGATTATTAAATTTCTTACCAAATGATAAGAAATAACTTTGCCCTTGACCTCTCGTTCCTTCAGCCCATTTTCTAAATCCTTGATTATGGCTTAAGGCAATACTTAATCCCCAACCATTGTCCATAAGACCTGTGTTGTAACCGATCGCTCCTTTGAAATAAGAATCATTACCCACAATAAATTGACCATAACCTCCTTGTTTTTTCTCTGTTGCTTTAGTTACAATATTTACTGTACCACCTACAGATGAAATGGCAAGTTTAGATGAACCTAATCCTCTTTGGATCTGTACAGCATTGGCAATATCTGTCATACCAGACCAATTAGACCAGTAAACTTTACCATCTTCCATTCCATTGATTGGTTGCCCATTTAATAAGAATGCAGAATTAGTTTGATCATAACCTCTAATAAACATTTGTGCCTCTCCGAATCCACCAGCTTGATTTGAGACATAAACAGAGGGTGTATTTTTTAAAATCTCTGGAAACTCTACGTTACCTTGTGCTTTTTCTTGTATTTCTTCTCTGTATATAGTATTTGCCGCTACAGGAGTACTTCTATCTTCTGATAAATCTATAACTCCTCTACCAACTACAACCATGCTGGCTAAATCAACCCCATCTCCTGACAACGTAATGGTGCCAAGGTTAATTGGTTGTTGATCTTCTGCTTGGAATCTAATCTGACGAGTTCCACTAATGGCATCTACAATTTCTAATACGCCATCACTTTCTGCAGTGCTTAAAGTGAAAAATCCTTCTAAGTCTGTTGTTGTAGCAGTTTGCGTGCCTACAACACTAACCTCTGCTCCATAGATTGGCGAATTGCTGTCGTCCACTACAGTACCACTAATGATAGCTTGAGAGAACGCCATAGTAGCTAATAATACTGTGAACAAGGCAGATAATGCGCCTTTTGAATAATTAAACCTCATGTTTTAATGTTATTTTATATTTATTAGCAAATTTGAAATGATTATACAAATATAATGTTATTTTAATGTTAAGATTTATAGAATTATCAACATACCTATTTAGAACGCTTTTAAGCTTAAATCTATGTTATTAGCAGAATGTATAATAGCTCCAGAGGAGATATAATTAACGCCTGTCTCCGCCACCTCTTTTAACGTTTCTAGGGTAATTCCTCCAGACGCCTCCGTCTCCACTTGCCCATTGATTAATTCTACTGCTTTGCGCATATCTTCTATACTGAAATTATCTAGCATGATTCTATCTGGCTTCACAGCAATTGCTTCTTTGACCTCTTTTAGATTTCTGGTTTCTACTTCTATTTTTAAATTTAACTGATTATCATACAAATAGGTACGGGTTTGTTCTACTGCTTTGGCGATTCCACCCGCATAATCCACATGATTGTCCTTGAGCATAATCATATCATAAAGTCCAAACCTGTGATTATATCCTCCCCCAATAGTCACGGCCCATTTCTCTAGCATTCTGAAATTAGGAGTTGTCTTACGTGTATCTAATAACCGAGCTTTTGTATGCATAATTTCTTGAGCCATTTGATGTGTTAGCGTTGCAATGCCGCTCATGCGCTGCATACAATTTAATAATAAACGTTCTGGTGTTAAAATGGAATGGGTTAGCCCTTCTATGGTAAAGGCAATATCGCCAACTTTCATCATATCCCCATCTTTCATGATTTGATTGAAATTTAAATGCTTGTCATAATAGTTCAATAGATAGGCAGCAAAATCAACCCCTGCCAGAATTCCTTCTTGTTTCACGATTAATCTGGCACGCTTGTTATCCCCATTAGAAATAATAGCCAACGTAGAGTGATCTCCATCCCCAACGTCTTCTTTTAAGGCCTCCTCTATAAAGTGATCTAACCTCTCCCTTGTTACGTAATCTGGCCAGTTATTGGTTTGCATATCTGTTATTTTAAATCTTTATTAAAGAATGAACCTTTATTTTCTGTCATGCGCATAGAGTCTTTGATAATCCTATACGACACGTGGGTTAAATTTCTAAGCTCTAATAATTCTGGAGATAATTTAGAATAATTATACAATTCCTTAACCGCCTCAAAAATTTCTGTTTGCTTGTTCAATGCCATTTCTAACCTGAAGTCACTGCGCACAATTCCTACCATATCACTCATCAATTCTTGTAACTGCTTACGCAAATAAGAAATCATTACCATTTCTTCTATGACCTTGGTTCCCTCCTCATCCCAATCGGGTACAGCGGATAAATCTTCATAGTTGAAATCGTCTTGCCTTAATAATTCAATGGTTTTGATAGCTGCATTATGCCCAAATACTAAGCCTTCTAATAAGGAATTAGAGGCCAATCGATTGGCTCCATGAAGTCCAGAATTTGTACATTCTCCTACAGAAAATAAATTATGAATAGAAGCTTGTCCATCTTTATCTATTTCTATTCCACCCATAAAGTAATGACAAGCTGGCACTACGGGAATAGGTTCTAGAAACGGATCTATGCCTTCTTCTTTACACTTTTCATAAATATTAGGAAAATGATTCAAGAATTTATCCTGATCCATTTGCGTACAATCCAAAGTTACATAGTCATCTCCAGAAACCTTCAATTCATTGTCTATGGCTCTAGCAACGATATCCCTTGATGCCAATTCTTCTCTAGGATCATATTTATACATAAAAGGTTGTCCTCGTTTGGTTTTAAGTTTGGCACCATCCCCACGCACTGCTTCTGAAATTAAAAACAACATCCCATCTAAATTGGAATACAAGGCTGTGGGATGAAATTGAATATACTGCATATTAGAAACCTTCCCTCTGGCTCTATGAACAAATGCTATCCCATCACCTGTAGCAATAATAGGATTGGTGGTGTTTTTATAAACATGCCCTGCCCCACCTGTAGCCACCAAGGTAATCTTGGCGGTGATTTTTTTAATCTCTTTGGTAATTTCATCCAGCACATAAGCACCATAACAAGTAGTATTATCTGGCTCAGAAACATCTTCTATATGATGTTGTGTAATTAAGTCTATCACATAATGATAACTCAAGATTTTTATATTATCAGATTTTTCTATGGTTTCTAACAGCGCTCTTTCTATTTCCAACCCCGTGATATCCTTGTGATGGACAATTCTGTTTTCTGTATGTCCTCCTTCTCTTCCTAATTGATAATCACCTTTTTTATTCCTGTCAAACTGCGTCCCCCAAGCAACAAGTTCATTTAATCTTTGTGGTCCTTCTTTGATGACCATTTCTACAATACTGCGATCATTGGCACCATCACCTGCGTACATGGTATCATCTATATGCTTTCTGAAATTATCATTACTGAAATCCGTAACAACTGCAAGACCTCCCTGTGCATATTTAGTATTACTCTCATCCTCATCTGCCTTGGTGACAATGATGATTTTAGCTGCTGGCATTTGTTCTGTCACTTTGATAGCATAGGATAAGCCAGAAATACCAGATCCTATTACCAGTACATCGGTAGATATCATATATATAAATATTTAGGACTAAGGTAATAAACTTCAACATCAAAGCCTTTTAAAAATTAGGATTTATTAAATTTCCTAACCAATTTCTGTGCAACTTCTGATTCAGAAGGTATAAAGATTTTTCTATACATTCCGTTCTTTAACTTCAATACTAAACCAATAAGCGTGTACTGATCCACTGATTCAATTTCATCAAAACCTATAATATGCTGTTTAGATACCTTGGTAAAGGTAAAATAGATGAAATAAACATTCAGTAGAGCAAAAGCAAACCATAACCAATGCAACAAGTCCTGTCTAGTATAAAAAACCAGGTAATAAACTACAGTATTCAAGATATTTAAAATAAAAATAAACCTCAAAAACAGAATAATTTTACTAAGCTGATCCTTGATTTCTATGCGGTGCTTTTTATTATCAATATGAATAGCCTGCATTTATTTATAATTTACTACTGCTTCTATAAAGGCTTGTGCATTCTCTACTGGTATATTGGGTAATATACCATGGCCCAAATTAGCAATATATTTGTAGGTTCCAAAATCATCTATCATTTCTTTTACCATAGATTGAATTACCTCTGGTGGCGATAATAATCTAGAAGGATCAAAGTTTCCTTGCAAAGTAATCTTGAAGTTGGTTAAATCTCTTGCCGTTTGGGGTCTTATCGTCCAATCTACGCCTAAAGCAGAGGCATTTGATTTGGACATCATATCTAGTGCATACCAACAACCTTTGGCAAAAACTACCACAGGAACCTCATCGTATAATGCATCTACGATCTGCTCTATATAAGGCCAGGAAAATTCATTGTAATCATTTGGAGAAAGCATGCCGCCCCAAGAATCAAAAATTTGAATCACATCTGCTCCGCTGTTAATTTTCTCTTTTAAATAGAAAATAGTAGCATCTGTAATTTTTTGTAATAAAGCATGTGCTGCCTTGGTTTGCGTGAAGGCAAAAGCTTTGGCTTGATCAAAGTTTTTAGAACCTTGCCCTTGTACTGCATAACAAAAGATTGTCCAAGGAGATCCTGCGAAACCGATCAAAGGAATTTCATCATTCAACCCTTCTTTTACAAGTTTTAAAGCCTCAAATACATATTGTAATTCATCATTTACATTACCCGAACGTAACCTCTCTACATCCGCTGGCGTGCGGACAGGGTTCTCTAACCATGGCCCCACACCTGGCTTCATTTCAAAGGGTAGACCAATCGCTTGAGGAATCACCAAAATATCAGAAAAGATAATCGCTGCATCGATTGGGAAACGACGGTATGGTTGAAGCGTAATTTCTGCTGCAAGTTCTGGCGTTTGACATCTGGTAAAGAAATCATACTTATTTTTGAGTTCCATGAATTCTGGGAGATATCTCCCCGCTTGTCTCATCATCCATACAGGTGGACGTGAAACTTCTTCTCCTCGCAAGGCTTTTAGCAATAAATCATTTTTCGGCATCCAAATACGCTTTAATGGTTTGTGTAAGTGATAAATATTCTGGCTTTGCTGGAATTATCGGTGTCCTGTTAAAAACATTTTTGATTGCTTCTCCAGTAGTATCGCCAATGGCAAAAATAATGGCTTTTTTGGGAATGTCATATTGTTCCGCAAAAGATTTTACGCCAGAAGGACTAAAAAACGCATAAGCATCAAATTCCTGTGTTATTTCTACTTTTCTAGCCTTTGTTTTATAGGTAATAATCTCTACATACGCATGACCTAACTCTTGTATTCCGTTAGGTATTCTATCTTTTCTAATATTAGAACAAAAATAAACAAACTTTTGAGGCTGATTAAATTGCTCCTCTAATTGTACTAAAAAGGAAGCCGCATCATAAGTAGTGAAAATCACGTTTTTCTTATGTTCTAACAAAAAGATCTCTGATTTTTTTCCGACTACATAGAAATCCCCATTTAAATTGAGTTGTTCTATGTGCTGAGTAGCTCTTAGACTAGTAACTATAAAATTTTGTGCATCTGCCGGGATTTGATTTCTGATAGAGCCAATTTCTACAAATTCAGAAATGATAAAATCTTCACTCTTCACCTTAAAAGATTCATCAAAATCTTGGTTAATTTGATTTTCTGGATAATGTTTGGTTAATAGAATATGAGGCATATTAGCAGCTTCTAAAATTTTTGAAAAAGTATAATTACTGGTCTAAAGCAATCTTGATTTCTCTAATCATCTCATCTGCTCCCTGCGCAATACAAGCGTTCGCCATGGCTGTCCCAAATTGCTGTGGATCTGTCAAAGCACCCTTGTCCAATACTTCTATTTTGTTTTTGCCATCTAGACTTAAAACAGACCCTTTGAAGTTCACCATTCCATCTGCTGTTACCGCTGCAAACCCACCAATAGGTGCTGTACAACCACCTTGTAATTTTCTTAAAAATGCCCTTTCTACTTTAGCCGCTTCTTCTGTACTTTTGTGAGAAATATGACTCAAATCTAAATCTTCTCTAGCCACAATTCCCACAATTCCTTGAGATGGTGCAGAAATCATGTTTTCCAAAAATTGATATTTTAATCCTTTGGATTCTAATTCTTGTAAAATCTCACTTCTATTGAGCCCTGCATAGGCGAAGATGGCTGCATCCCAAGCGTTATCTAACAATTTCTGAAGTCTTAATTGGACGTTTCCTCTTAAATCTACTACCTCATCATTGGGAAATTGATTCCACCAGAATGCCCGTCTGCGCAGACTTCCTGTAGCGATGGTTCTTCTATCTTTTTGGAAGATATCCTCTGATTTATATACCAAGATATCTCTATGGTCACCTCTTTCTAGGCAAGCCGTTAAATGCAATCCTTTGGCTAATTGGGTTGGAACATCCTTTAAGCTATGCACGGCTACATCTACTTGTTGGTTGATTAAAGCAATGTCTAGTGTTTTGGTGAAAACCCCTGTGATTCCTAATTCATAGATAGGCTGGGAAAGTTTTAAATCACCCTCAGAAGAAATAGGAACAATCTCTGTTTGGTAGCCATTATTTTCTAATAGCTCTTGCGCCTTATATGCTTGCCACATAGCCAATGGGCTTTTGCGTGTTCCAATTTTTAATATCATTCTTCTATATCTAGATGAAAAATTTTGCTCATTAAATCAATTGCCTCTTCTGCTTTTTCTGGATATTCCATGATATGTGCAGCAAATTGATTGGTCATTTTATGGATAAGGCGGTCTGCTAATGCGTCATTTTCATCTACATTAACACCTTTTTTAGCTAATTGTTTGGCTTCATGCTTTTTCAAAAATTCCATGCGTTCTTTAAAAGCCTTGATCGGGGGAACCAGTTTTCTGTATTCTAACCAATCCTCAAATTCCCAAAGTTTTAACCTAATAATAGTTTCTACTTTCGGAATTTCTGATTTTCTGCTAGCCAATGTAGTATTAATCACTTGAGAAAGCTCATCTACATTCACCACTTTTACCTCTTCTAATTCAGAAACTTTGTCATCCACGTTTTCTGGAATAGATAAGTCTATAATGAGCATTTCCTTGTTCTCTGGCAGAATTTCCTTGGTAATTGTAGGCTTGGGTGCTCCTGTGGCTACAATTAGAATATCTGTATCTTTTAAAACCTCTGGAAGCTCTTCTATCTTCTTGGTCGTTAAATTTAACTTATCACTTAAAGCTTCTGCTTTTTCAAAAGTTCTATTGACTAGCGTGATATGATTATTATCCGAATGCTTGATTAGATTTTCGCAAGTATTTCTACCGATTTTACCCGTTCCAAAAAGAACTATTTTTTTCTCATTAAAATCTGGAACATTCTGCAAAATATATTGTACTGCTGCGTAGGATACGGATGTAGCGCCATCACTTAAAGAAGTTTCATTCTTAATCTGCTTACTAATTTGGATAGCCGTATTCATAATACGCTCTAGGGTAGCATTGGCGGTTCCTTTCTTTTTAAATTTATTAAAAGATTTCTTCATTTGGGCTAGTACCTCAAAATCGCCTAAAATCTGACTTTCTATTCCAGAAGAGACACGGAACATGTGGTTAATGGCATCTCTACCGCTCTTTAAAAAAGAGATATCTCTAAATTCATCTACATCACCCTCTACTTGCCGGCTATAGACATCTAACATTTTTTCTGGCTCTGGAGAAAAATAATAAATCTCTGTTCTATTACAAGTAGATAATATAAAAAAATCATTCGCGTTGGCGCCCTTTGCTTTTTTTATAAACTCATCTGTATATCCATCAAAGAAAGAATACTTCCCTCTGGTTTCTACATCAGCTTTTTCATAGCTGAGTCCTAATACGTGAAAGTCTTGTATATTATTATCGTCCATAGATGAACTACAAAGATAAGAAGAATAAATAGAATCAGTTTATGACCTAGACCATGAAAATAATATACCTCAATAAATAGTATTTATTAACTTATATCAAGCTCTATATTAATCACCGTACCAGCATCTTTGTCACTAGATTTAACATAGATACGGCCCCTATGATAATCATTTATAATTCTTTTGGCTAAGCTTAAACCCAATCCCCACCCACGTTTCTTAGTGGTGTAACCAGGTTCAAAAATTCTTTTTTGTAATCTTGTGGGTATTCCTGGTCCATTATCAGAGATGGATATAATCACTTTCTGGTTTTGCTGTGCAACTTTTAGTTCTACTTTACCCCGGTTTTGCATAGCATCTACCGCATTTTTAATTAAATTTTCTAATACCCAACTTAGCAATTCTGGATTGCACATCACCATGATTTGATCTGCTTTGGCCCTTAATTGGAAGTCAACACCAGATGAAATTCTTGGTTTCAAATAATCATAAGAATTTTCTATAATTTGGATAATATCATGTTTTTTCAACTCTGGAACAGAGCCAATTTTACTAAATCTTTCTGCAATCTGCTTGAGTCTAGTGACATCACTATCCATTTTGTCCACAATAGATTCATCTACTTCTTCTAAACGCAATAGCGCAATCCAGCCCATGAGTGAAGACAATGGAGTGCCTATTTGGTGTGCTGTTTCCTTGGCCATGCCTGCCCAAAGAAAGCTCTTTTGAGATTCATTCAAGGTTCTAAAATACCAAATCGTGAATGCTGCAAAACCTAGAATTATCAATACTAAAACAATGGGATAATAACGTAATTGTGAAAGTAATAGCGAGTTTTCATAATAAATTTTTTGGGTTCCAAAAGGTAATTCAACTTCTATAGGCGTGTGTTGCTTCGCCATTTTGCCCAACACCTTGTGCAGATATGCAGCATCTGTTCTTAATCTTTCTTCTTGTTTTTCCAGATTCCGAATATCAGAAAGCACCCCTGCTTCATCCATCAAAATCATAGGCATAGAAGTATTGTCCTCACTAATTTTTAGCGTTAAAGCTCTGGTTTCATCTGAAAGGGTGATGGAATTGCCCTGCAACTCTATAGCCTTCACGATGGTTTCCATTCTCTTCTGTTCTTGTACTTTCAATTTCTGAACAATAGAATTAGAAGACCATATTGTGAATAAAACGATGCATAAAGCCACCAAAAACCCTAACCATTTATTAAAGTTTCTATGTTTAAAAAGAGAGGATTTGATGAGTTTATCTCGCATTATAATAAAATGAGTATCAGAAAATTTCTTTTGATTTCTTTCTTCTATAGAAAGTTTACCATGACCTTATGAAAGCAGATTTTAGCTTAAATGATTCTTTCAAATTACATTAATTCCAAACCTGTATTCTAAAATAATTATTACAAATTTCGTACATTTACCTGATTACCCAAAGAAAAATAACCGAATGGACAATACACAAAAATTTATTGAAGAAAATAAACAAAGGTTCTTAGATGAACTTTTTGAACTTTTACGAATTCCATCTATCAGCGCAGACCCTGCTTACACGCAAGATGTACTGGATACAGCAGATAAGGTGGCTGAATTCTTGACACAAGCCAAAGTAGATAATGTAGAGGTATGCGAAACCAAAGGATATCCAGTAGTATATGGGGATAAAATTATAGATAAAGATTTGCCTACGGTTTTAATTTATGGACATTATGATGTTCAGCCCCCAGACCCAGTAGATTTATGGGAATCTGGACCATTTGATCCTGTGGTTAAGAAAACAGAGATTCACCCAGAGGGTGCTATTTTTGCCCGTGGTTCTGCCGATGATAAGGGACAGTTCTTTATGCATGTTAAAGCGGTGGAGGCTATGATTGCCAATGATGAATTGCCTTGCAATGTGAAATTCATGATAGAGGGAGAAGAGGAAGTAGGATCAGAGAGTTTAGGTGATTTTGTGAAGAGCCATAAAGACAAATTAAAGAATGATGTCATCCTGATATCTGATACTAGTTTAGTAGCCAAAGATATTCCATCTTTATGTACAGGACTCAGAGGATTGAGCTATGTAGAGGTAAAGGTGAAAGGGCCAGACAAGGATTTACATTCTGGTTTATATGGAGGGGCAGTGCCCAATCCTATCAACGTTTTGTGTGATATGATTAGCCAATTACATGATCAAAATAATCATATTACGATTCCTGGATTTTATGATGATGTGGAAGAATTGAGTGATGAGGAACGTTTAGAGATGTCTAAAGTTCCATTTGATTTAGAAAATTACAAAAAATCTATCGGCATCAATGATGTGATGGGTGAATATGGCTATACGACCAATGAACGAAACTCTATTAGACCAACATTAGATGTAAATGGCATTTGGGGAGGCTACACAGGAGAAGGTGCCAAAACGGTAATTCCTTCTTATGCACAAGCCAAAATATCTATGCGTTTGGTTCCGCACCAAGATCCAGATAGAATCACTAAATTATTCACAGAATATTTTGAGTCTATTGCACCACCAGCCGTTGAGGTGACTTGTACACCGCATCATGGAGGACAGTCTTATGTTTTACCAATTGATGGCAAAGGATATAAGGCTGCGAAAAAGGCGATGACTAAAACTTTTGGAAAAGAAACTATTCCATTTAGAAGTGGAGGAAGTATCCCGATTGTTGCATTATTTGAAGAAGAATTAAAGAGTAAATGTGTTCTTATGGGGTTCGGATTAGATTCTGATGTGATCCACTCACCTAATGAGAATTATGGCTTGTTTAATTTCTATAAAGGAATTGAGACCATACCATATTTCTTTAAATACTATGCAGAGAATTAATCTTACTGTTCTTATAAAATTGATAAAACCGCCTCATTCCAAGGTGGTTTTGTTATTGGTTGGATTAGAGTAATTCAGTCAGTTCTTTTATAAATTTTAATGATTTGTACTTTGGAGCCTTGCATTTCTAATAATCTTGTATTAAAACCTTTTATCCATTTATCGTAATCGATGCTCTATTTTCCAAATCCCCAGCATCATGAGCAGATGTGTATTGGGTGAAAAATACTTTGATTTGACTATTTAAACGAATCGCAAAATGATCTTCTATTCTTTACTTTGGTCCATTTCTTTTTTTTGTATTACTGATTTTTATAGAATGCCAAATTTTAAAGAACATTAAATAGCTTATCTTATTAACCTTTGACTCAATATTTATTTAAAATTAAAAAATAGAATTTAACTATAGACTATGAAACCTTACCTCTTAAACTGCTCCACGTCCCCTATATACAATGTATCAATATTATTATAAGGAGTAGCTTCAGAATAGTTGCGGTGATGTCTTTTTTCATTAGATAAAACGATACTGTGATTTAATAATTCTGAATTGGTTGCATCTTGACTAAAAGATTTCTTTTCTCTAAAGTCGGTTAAGGAAATTTGATAAGATCCGATGTTGCCTTCATCATTTTTGAAGGTTTTAATTTCTTTATCCAAATAATCGTTTGTTTCCTGTATAGACTTTTCTGCTTCCTCTATTAGATAATCAGGTACACCATCGTTTTTGGCAGAAGTGGCATCTAATGCGTAATAAATCCCATTGACATGAATATATGGAATAATTTGCTCAAAATCTTCATAAGAGAGATTGGGATGTTGTCCATTGTTTTCTTTATTACATGAAGTTATTATAAAAATAAGAGACAAAACAATAAGTTTGAAGTTTAGTAAAGTTTTCATTACAGACTAATTTAGTTTAACTTAAAGATAAGCTTTTACAAATTTAATCATGATAGAGTTAAAATCTTTTTAATTGACTACAAGATATATACACCACTTCACTTGATAAGGTTTTGCTTTTATGAAGTGTCAAAGTTTTTTATAGCCCTGATTGGCGTGGAAATCCTTTTGTGCGAATCTGCTAACAAATAGCGACGAAAAAGAACGACCAAAGGAAGTTCCTTTTTCTAGTGTATTTGTAAGGATTGGTATAAAAGATTGGAACAAAAAGCAGGTTCCTGGCTTCTGAAAAACCTATTTCAAATCCCTTTCAAGTCCAAACCGCCATAGTTCCCGCTACTCATCATCAAAAATACTTTGTTGTTTTTTGAGATTTGCGCGATATGTGCTTTTAGCGATGCTGGGTCTGTGAAGACTTTGATCTCTTGATCGTTGAAGGCTTCTTTGATTGTCTCTGGCGCTATGGGCTCTCTGCGCTTGATTTTAAGGGCGTCTTCTGAATAATACACTATCTTTTCGTCTGCCTTTTGCAAAGCGTCTTTGTATTGAACCAAAAACTCTGGATTCAGGGACGAATAGGTGTGCAATTCTAGGCAAGCCACTAGGTCTTTGTTTGGGTATTGTTCTTTGACGGCGGACGTGGTTGAGCGTACTTTGCTAGGGGAATGTGCGTAGTCTTTGTACACGACATATTCTGGTGTGCGCTTTACTAATTCTAGCCTTTTGGATGCGCCGGTAAAGGTCTGAATGGCTTCATAGAAATCCTCATCCATGATGCCTAATTGATTGCAAATCAGCCGTGCTCCTTCTAGGTTGGAAAGGTTATGTTTACCGAAGATTTCTAACGGAATTGGGCCTTCTGCGGTTTCTAAATAGGTGACACCGTCTTCTATGAAGTGGGCTGGCGTTTTGTATGGTAATTTACGGATGGGATTTTGCGATTTCTGAACTACTCTCACTACTCCAAAATCCTCTTGATTGTATACCAAAATACCGCCATTCACGATGCTTTCTACAAATAATTCAAATTGTTGGGTGTAGTCTGCAAGTGTGGGGAATACATTGATATGATCCCAAGCAATTCCACTCAGCAGGGCGATATTGGGTTGGTATAACAAGAATTTGGGTCTTGGATCTAAGGTTGAGGATAAATATTCATCGCCTTCCATGATCATAAAATCACTGTCTTCTGTGAGGCGTACCATGACATCAAATCCTTCTAATTGAGCGCCTACCATATAGTCTTCTTCTCTATCGTGATAATGTAATACGTGCAAAATCATGCTGGTAATGGTGGTTTTGCCATGTGATCCACCAATCACGACTCTAGATTTTTCTTTGGATTGCTCATATAAATATTCTGGGTATGAGTAAATCTTGAGTCCTAATTCTTGTGCTTTTAGCATCTCTGGATTGTCCTCGTGCGCGTGCATTCCAAGGATTACGGCGTCTATGTCTTCTGTGATTTTTTCTGGAAACCAACCATGGGCTTCTGGTAATAGTCCATGCTTGGCAAGGCGGGATTTAGAGGGTTCAAACAAGGTGTCGTCTGAGCCTGTAACTTCATAACCTTTTAAATGTAAGGCGATGGCAAGATTATGCATGGCACTTCCCCCGATGGCAATAAAATGGACTTTCATATCGTTTTTTAAGGTTTCTATTGTATTCTGTGAACTCCCACCTTATCGCCATATTGGCGTGGATGGAAGCGCGTGAACAAAGGTAAAATTTTTAGGGTAAACCATAAAAGTTCTATGGCTTTATTTCACCATTTCTACGTGGGGCAAGCCGTCTTCTAGATAAATGTCTGATACGCGTTTGAACCCGAAGGATTCATAAAATTCTTGTAGATATAATTGGGCAGAAATTCTGCAATCTGTAGTTTTATAAAGGGTTTCCATGGCTTGTAGGGCTAAGTAAACCAAGGTTCTACCGTGGCCTTTTCCTCTGGCTTTGGGTGATAATACTACCCGACTTAGACAGGGTTCTTCATAAGTGATTCCTGCTGGGATAATCCTCGCGTAAGCAATAACCTCATCTCCTTTTGTAGCATAAATATGATGGCTTTCATAATCCACCCGATCACAATCTTGATAAGGTGCATTTTGCTCTATCACAAAAACTTCTACCCGAAGCCGTATGATCTCATACAGTTCTTGGGATGTTAAATAGTCGAATGCTTTGAAGTGCCAGTGGATCATGGGATGGTGGTTAAAGTGTGATTCTAGGATAATTCCAATTTATCAAACAAAACTTTATTTCTTTGTTTAGCATCTTTAATTATTTTCTTAAACGGTAAAACCTCTATATAGGCCTTCGAATTTTTAGTTTCATAAAACTTAAAGTACCCCAGACCGTCCGGAGTTCTAACAAAACTTTCGTAATCCAATATTGAAATTAAAGAAGGGGTTAAGTCCGCAATAATATAGCAATAAAAAGGAGTTCTATTATCAGCATCGATTCTTTTACCTCTTATTTTAACTTTACCATTTATGGTCTCTTCTATATAAGTTCTTACTTGTTTAACTGGATCTTTTTCGTATATGCCATGAGTATAATTATCTCGTTCAGGTCTTTTGAACTCAACAATTGTAAATGATTCAAAAGGTATTTTATTTTCAGAAAATAACGTAGCCTTATCAAATATATCTTCTTTTTTAATCATCAAATCTATTCGCTTAGATGAAGTAGAGTTCAATTCAGTTATTTGTTTAAATAACTTATCGGATGCTAAAAAGGAATTGTATGTTAATCTCTCATCCAATAACCATAAGTTCTGATTATCATGAGGCACAGATTCTCCGGTCTCTCTAATAGGGAAGAATAAACTATGAACTATATCTTCATTTTGAAACTTATCTTCTTCATTAAGTTCTATTAATTTTTCTAATAAGTCAATTACAGACCTTCTATGTATAACGTATCTTGCTAATTCAGTTTGACCAACTTCATTAAAGTTACTAAGGAATTTAGAGTATAATTCTTGATATTCATCTAAATTACTTATATCCTTTTTCTGTTCTATCAATTCTATTCCTTCCGCTTTGACTTCACGTTTCCAATCAGATTCAATTTCATATAGTTTTAAATCAAGTTCTTGATTATTTAAACCCAATGGCAACTTCTTAACCTTCTCTAAGTTATTTTTGACAACATTTTTATAGTTAGGATATTCATTATTAATGATTGGTATGTACCTTTCTAGTTTTTCTTTTCTTAATTTTGATAGAGTTTCAGATAGTAGATTTTCAATACAGTTTAAACTCTCTTTTCTTATTTTAGCCAAAGAAATTTCTTCATTCTCTTCAGAGTCGTCCTCTATCGTGAAATTAAAACTAGTTCTTGCTTCGTTTACATTTGTGTCTAGGTACTGACTTACGACAAATACTTGAAAATAATATCCTGCAGAATCTTGATTATTAATTTTGAATTTAAGATCTTCTAAGTACTTTGATAAACCTTCATCTTTTACATTTCTCTGATGAGCACAATAGTATATCTTATGACTTTTCGCTTCATATGATTTTGTAATATATATATTAAACTCTTTATCTGATATAATAAATGATGAAGAAAGAATTTCTTTCTCAAACTCCTTATCAAATAGTTTACTCAATACAACCTCCTCACCATTTTGATTTTTCAAAATAATCTCAGGATCTATTTTTTGTATAAAATATAATTGAAAGTGAGTAATTATCTGCCTAGCAATTTCTAAAATATTCTTGGAAATTTTATTTTCGTATTTCTTTTCAAATTTATATAAAGTTACTTTAGTTCCAGAATGACTAGAATTAGATATTCTTTCTATATAATGTTCGAATCCGTCTTTAGATTTTTTATAATTAAAACTTCTATTCTTTAAATAATTTTGAAATAAATAATTACTGTCTATAATTAATTTTTCAAATGCCTTTAAGCAAATTAATCGACCTACACCCTTGCCACCTATTAATGCTTTTTTTTCTGAGTCAAATTCTGAGAAAGATTTCAGGTTTTCATCATTCAAACCTATACCATTATCTTCAACTAAGAACGAATTAATGGGGTAATCCTCAATATTGTCTAAAGATTCTAAGGTCTCCACTTTTCCATTCCTTATTAAATGAATATTGATTATTCCCTTATTATTTTCACCAGGAAATTTTTCTTCAATAGCATGAATCGAATTACTAATTACTTCAAACAATGGATAAAGTGCTTTTGTAACGGGTAAATACAATTTATTTACTCTATTTCTTAAATTTGTTGAGTTATTTGGATGCATAAGGTTATAATTAGAACTTATAGATATATAAAGAAGAGTTCAATAAAAATCTGAAGTTTAATAAAAAATCATGATAGTATCATTTGATACTATCAAAGATATAATTATTTGAGGAAATATTAATTTCAATCCTCTATGTATCTTAAAATCACCGTGTCATAGTTCTCGAAAACTGTGGGTTGTCTAAAGATGGTTTGGAATTCTGTTTTAAAGAGCATCTGATCTCTGATGACCTTATTTTTGGTTAAAACCAAGGTTTGTGGGTGCTTATTTAGATATTCAATAAGTTCTTCTTCTCTATGAAATACAGTAAAGGTTCTTTGAAAATTGAAGTTAAAGGCTGGATCATAGTTTTTATATACCACCACTTCTTTATTTTTGATATAGGTTTCTGCCTGAACAACAGGCGTAATTTTAGATAAGTTAGGATAAATAAAAAAGAATATGGTGAGGGATATGATTACCCATAAAACTGCAATAGAATAAATCCATTTAAAATCATTTCTCTTTAAATATCGTACCCAAATATACCCCAGCGAGGCTAACATCAAGAGCATAAAAGGTACTGCTATATAAACCTGAGGATTAGAGAGTAAAGGATGATCAAATAAAATATAAACAGCAACTGGTAATGCTAAACTCACCAGAGAGATAAGCGATAATGAAACAGTGTTTTGCCAACTTTTCCCAGTTTTATAAATCATGGTTTCTTCTAAATATCCACCTACGAGTATGGCTAAAAAAGGCATGGCCGGTAGAGTATAATTAGGTAATTTAGTTCCTGAAATGCTAAAAAACCCAATCACAACTACACTCACAACTAATGAATAACCAATTAAATCACTTCTTTTATAGAACTTATACCCATGCCATAATCCTTGTGGAATAAAGGCTCCGAAAGGGAAAAGCCCCAACAATACAAAAAGCCATGTGATTAAGAAAATGCCTCCGTGCCCCTCCATTTCGCTATTAAATCTTTCTAGATTATGTTGAACAAAGAACCCTTGGGTAAAGGCACCATCTGTGGTAAAATGAATCCAAATAAACCACGGCGCTGATATTAATAAAACGATTAAACCGCCAAGAATTGGTTTAAACTTTAATATCTGTGAAATGCTAAATTTCCTTTGAATAATAAGAAATAAAAGGACATTTAACCCTGTTAATCCTATCGCTACGGGTCCTTTGGCAAGGGTGGCCAACCCAATACAGATATAAAATAACCAAAGATGACCCTGCTTTCCTGATTTATAAAATTCAAAAAACAAAAGCCAACCAGTTCCTAAAAAAGCCAATAAATAAGGATCTGGAACGGCTAAATGAAATTCCTGAATCCAAAAGAAGGAACACCATAAAATCATTAGTGCTAAACGTGCTACATTTAGAAAAATATGCTTGCGTAGAAACGCATAAAAATAAGTGATAAATCCTGCGCCAAGTAATGCTCCAAAAAATCTTGCTCCCCACTCATTGACACCAAAAAGTGTATACCCAAATTGCATAAAGAAATAATGCAAAGGCGGTTTATCCGTTCTTAAAAAGTCATTGAATGTGGGTAAAAAAGCATGTCCTTGAAACATTTCCCGTGCTGCCTCTGCATTCTTGGCTTCGTCTAATATGCTGATAGGATATCCCCAAATATTCGCTGCACACAGAAATAAACTAATAATAAAAACGACTAGAAGTTCGGATTTACGGTTCAAAAGCATTTGCATAATTTAAAGTATATTTGTGCAGCAATTTTATCTTGCTAAAATACAACTTACCTAATGAATACTAGCATAAGGCCTTTTTTATCTATTGTGATTCCTGTTTATAACGAAGAGGAAAATGTACAACTTTTGGCAGATCGTGTAGACCAAGCATTGGCGGACTACGATTATGAAATGATCTTAGTCGATGATGGCTCTACAGATTATACAAGACAGAAAGCAAAAGCTATAGATAATCCCAATTTAATTTTGGTGGAACTCAAGAAAAATTATGGACAATCCTTGGCGCTTGCCGCTGGAATAGATTTGGCCAAGGGTGACTATGTAGTCACACTAGATGGTGATTTACAAAACGATCCTTTGGACATCCCAATGATGGTACAGACCATGCAAGAGGGGGATTTTGACGTGGTAACAGGAATTCGCCAAAAACGTAAAGATAATTTTGTAAGAACAATTCCATCCAAGATTGCTAACTTTTTGGTGAGCAAAGCAACGCATATGGACATCAAGGACAATGGGTGTGCGCTCAAGGTATTTAATAAAGAGACAGCCAAAGATTTAAATTTATATGGTGAAATGCACCGTTTCATCAATTTACTAGCTTTTTTGAATGGTGCTAGAATAGAACAAGTTCCTGTACGTCACCACGCTAGGCAATTCGGTAAATCAAAATATGGACTGGGTAGAACGTTTAAAGTAATCAATGATTTAACGTTGATTATCTTTATGCGTAAATACTTGCAAAGACCTGTACACCTCTTTGGGAATGCGGGTTTAATTGCCCTGATTTTAGGTGGTTTGGCTATGTTCTGGCTTGCGATTGTAAAATTTGGCTTTGGAGAGGACATTGGCTCTAGACCTCTTTTGATTATTGGCGTGATGTTATTACTGGCAGGAATTCAACTGATTACCATGGGAATCGTAGTAGATTTATTAATGAAGACCTATTATGAATCTCAATCCATGAGACCATACCGCATTAGAAAAATTACCCAAGGTGAAGAACACATGGCGTAAACATCTCTTTACTACACTCAAGATTTTGATTAGTCTAGGCTTGCTCTACTTTGTCATGAGCAAGATAGACTGGGATTTTCTTATAGAGGAATGGAAGTCCGCGAATAAATGGTTTTTAGTCCTTGCTTTTTTCTCATTTATTTTGTCGCAAATATTTTCTGTATTCCGGGTAGATTTATTCTTTCAAAAAGCAGGAGTACACCTATCTTTTTGGAGCAATGCAAGATTATATCTACTTGGTATGTTCTATAATTTCTTTATTCCTGGTGGGGTGGGTGGGGATGCTTATAAAGTTTATGCCTTGCACAAAGAATTTAAACAACCCATAAAAACATTAACCTCCGCAGTGTTTTTTGATCGCTTGATTGGTCTATGTGCGATTTGTATTCTAATCTGTCTTGGGGTTTTCTTTATACCCATTCCCATTGATTTATGGATTAAAGTAGTAGCTGTTGCTGTTGGTGCTATTAGTATTTTGGCAGGTCCCAAAATATTAGGTTTAATTTTTCCCCGATTTAAGGCTATCTTCTATCCTACCCTATTTTATTCTTTTATCATACAGGGTTTTCAAATCGGCACGATTGTATTGTCACTACTCGCCACGCATCCAGAAGATAATCTTTTGGTATATACCTTGATATTTTTAGCCTCTAGTATCCTATCTATTGTTTCATTTGCTGGGATAGGAATCAGAGAAACCGTGTTTTATTATGCGGCAACGTACTTAGATTTCAATCCCGATGTGGCAGCAGGAATTGCTCTTAATTTTTCTATTATTACCCTTATCACTTCTTTGTTTGGTGTGATTTATTTATTTAAAAAAATTAAATACTGATGCGCATTATTTCTCTCGTTCCGTCTATTACAGAATTATTGTTTGATTTAGGTTTAAAATATCAAATCATAGGGAGAACTAAATTCTGCGTTCACCCACATCCAGAAGTAAATGATATCCAACGATTTGGAGGCACCAAAAACATTCATTTAGATAGAATAAAAGAAGCCAAAGCCGATTTAATCATCGCCAACAAAGAAGAAAACTTAAAATCAGAAATAGAAGAATTACAGCAAACAGAAAATGTCCTAATCACCGATATTTCGACTTTAGAAGAAAATAATGCGATGATTAGAGAGATTGGAAGATTGACTCATTCCACTGAAAAAGCCGAAGTATTAATAGATGAAATTAACCACGCTTTTGATACTTTAGAAATTATCAAAGAAAAACACACAGCCTTATATCTGATTTGGCAAGAACCGTATATGAGTATTGGGCATGATACTTTTATCCATGAAATGATGGATTTCGCAGGTTTTAAAAATATTTTAAGGGATAAAACCCGTTATCCAGAGGTAATACCAGAGGATAATATTAATCCAGCGTATATTCTACTTTCTTCCGAGCCCTACCCATTTGAAGAAAAACATATTCCTGCGATACAAGAAAAATTCCCAAATAGTCAGGTAATTCTAGTAGATGGCGAAATGTTTAGTTGGTACGGAAGTAGAATGCGATGGGCACCTGCTTATTTTTTAAATTTAAGGAAATCTCTTTAAAGTCATTTTAAAATTTAATCATAAAAAACCTTGCTCCCTAAGAAACAAGGTTTTGTAAACATTAAATAGTATAAAGAAATATATGTTATATGGTTTCTAACGCTTGATTTAAATCCCAAATTAAATCTTCGTAATTTTCTACGCCTACAGACAGTCTAATCAAATTATCTGTAACACCCAATCGCTGTAAATCCTCTTCTGGAACACCAGCATGTGTCATGGTTTTTGGATGTTGCACAAGACTTTCTGTAGAGCCTAAACTTACTGCAAGTTTAATCAATTCTAATTGATTCAAGACTTTAAAGACCTCTTTCTCTCCTCCTTTTACTTCAAAAGCAATCATGGCTCCTGGTCCACTGTTTTGTCTTTTATAAATTTTATATTCTTCTGAGTTTTTCGCAAGTTGCCCTAAATAATATACCTTTTCTACTTTTGGGTGATCTTTTAAGAAATCGGCAACTTGGATAGCATTCGCTTGTTGAGCTTCCATTCTGATTTTTAAAGTCTCTAGACTTCTCATGAGTAACCAACCTGTATAAGGTGCCGCCATATTCCCAAGGAATGTTCTGAGTCCTTTAATTCTAGCCATTAATTCATCAGAACCTAAAACAACACCAGCGATTAAATCACTATGCCCACCAATGTATTTGGTAGCAGAATATATCACTAAATCTGCTCCGTGCGCTAAAGGATGTTGCCAAAGTGGCCCCATATAGGTATTATCTGCAGCAAAGTAAACAGGCTTATCTTCTGTAGCATATTTCTCTTTGATGCGCTTACAAACATCAAAATCAATCAAAGCATTCGTAGGATTAGCAGGGGTTTCACAATAAACCAATTTTAATTTATCTGCCTTTCCAGTTTTTTCAATGTTCGCAATAATCTCTTCTTCTGACTGTCCAGCATAAAATTCAACAACGTCAATCTGGAATTGGGGTAAAACTTCATGTATAAAATGATCTGTACCACCATATACAGGACGGCTATATAATAACAAGTCTCCTGGCTTCAAAAATTCCAATAAAACTGTACTTATGGCGGCCATCCCACTTTCAAAGACTGCAGCTTGGTCTGCTTTGTCCCACAAACATAGCCTTTCTTCTAGTATTTGTAGATTAGGATTATTAAGTCTAGAATAAATCAATCCAGATTTCTCGTTCTCATTTGGTTCACGCTTACCATAAGCAAGTTCAAAAAAGGCTTTCCCGTCTTCTGCTTTATCAAAAACAAAAGTTGACGTTTGAAAAACAGGACTTTTAATGGCCCCCTCTGATAAACTTGGTTTAAAACCATGGCTCATCATTTTACTTTCTGGATGGAATTTATGACTCATAAAAAAATTATTTGCTTAAATATATGAAAAGTTTGGCATAGAGTATAAGACCTTATAAAAATCATTTGATATTTAAACTTCGAATTCATAACTTAGTGTAATTAAAATTAGATTGCTATGATTTCTGCCTATATTATTTTATCTGTTTTGGTTTTGGCTTTTTGCTGTATTGTATTTTTTAAATTAAAGGAATACAGATCATTGGATGAGAATTCTGATATCCTGTGAAATAATCTTCAGGTTTGATTATAATTCATCCTATTAAAGTACTTGGTCATGATTCGCTAATTTTGCTTTTCATTGACTAAAACTTTGCTTTGTCTATTTTTAAATTTAAACAATTTCAAATCCAACAGCAAAATGCTGCCGCTAAGGTGGGAACCGATGGGGTTCTACTTGGTGCTTGGGTAGATTTAATACCAAAGCCTGCTACTATTCTAGATATTGGGACAGGCACAGGTCTTATTGCTTTGATGCTAGCCCAGCGATCTCCAAATAGTCAAATTACGGCTATTGAAATTGATGATCGCGCCTACAAACAAGCTCAATTTAATTTTGAACATAGTCCATGGGCTCATCATTTAAGGGTTCTGCATACCGCACTCCAAGATTATACTCCATCAACTAAGTATGATTTAATTATTTCTAATCCTCCATTTTATAAAGAAGATGTGCTCTCCAAAAATCAACGCAGAGATAAGGCTAGAAACGTCAAACATCTTCCTTTTGATTTATTAATAAAAAAAAGTGTATCTCTTTTAAGCCATAAAGGCCAACTAGCAGTAATTATACCTTATGATTCTGAGCAGCCTTTTATAGATTTATCTAAAAGACATAACCTATACCCAATAGAAGTTTGCAGGGTAAAGGGTAATCCAAAAGCGCCTGTTAAACGTAGCCTTTTATTATTTGGAAAAAATGAATCCAATGTAAATAGCCATGAATTAATCATAGAAGAATTACGCCACGTTTATACCAGTGATTATATTAATCTTACCAAAGATTTTTATTTAAACATGTGATAAACGTTGTATGTAGAAAGTCTTTTTAATATGGGAGCAAGAATAGGGCGGCAACTTAGTGTTTATCCCTTATCATAATGTATTTTTGTAATTTGATTAATATATATGGAGAATCGGCAATCTGAGTTTATTAAATTAGAAGAGATATTTGAAAATTATTTTTCTGATAATGCTTTATGGGAGAATAAACCAGATAATATCAGCCTGCTTGTTGATATCATTTCTATATTTAGGTCCCAGAAAAGTAAAAATTTGCAGGAAGTGAGTTTTTTACCCCTGATAGAACTTCTCCAAAATAATGCTACTTATAAGAATGAGTTTGCCAGGTATGTGAAGGAATTATTAGAGGGCAAAAATTTTGTGAAAATCATTACAGATGTAGGAATTTATAGTACAGATAGTTTTGCAGGAGAATTTAGAAGCAAACTCTATAATCAATTATTACCAGAACCAGCCAGTTATGATAGTGTTAGATATATTCTTAGTCAGATATTCTTTCATAAATCCGATCATGATTGGGTAAAGAGAATTCCTTATGGTGAGGTTCAAATTTTATTTAATTTGATTTCTCCTCCGTTGATCAATGAGGACTTTGCTAAAAAAAGTCTAATTTCACAATTAATTCATGGGCTAGAGATACTAACCTTGCGTATTTGTGGCAAAGCTTTAGAGAAAGAAATCATTAAAATTTTGCCAGAATTGGATGAAATGAATAGTCCTTTTTTAGCATTGCATAATGAGTTAGAAGAGTTAAGGATTTTAATTTCTCAAGAAAAAAAATTATTAGACCCAGAAGGTTTAGCCTATAAACAGACACAAGTCATTTTAACACAATGCAGAGAGTATATTAACAAAGCCTATAAAAATGCTACTAAATATGGGATTTCACTGGGTGTTAATAAAGATTTATCTAGAATAAAACAGCAACTTGCTAGAATAGAGGAAACCTTGCCTATTCTCACCGTTAGAAATGATCAGGGGTACGAAGGCAATACCATAGATTTGTTTCTTAAATTAATTCTATATAATGCACAACGCAAGAACTTAAACGATTTTTTGAATGATACAGGACATTTATTTGCTTATGAAATTACATCACATACAGCTAGAACTGGCTTCAAATATATCTCTAGTGATCGCAAAGAGTATCTGAAAATGCTTTGTGATGCACTGGGTGGGGGTTTCGTTGTAGGATTGATGTGCATTACCAAACTTATGTTATCTCATGTGGAAGCAAGTCAATTTGGGCATGCTTTTCTATATAGTGCCAATTATGCTATAGGTTTTGTTATTCTCTATTTATTAGGCTTTACATTAGCGACCAAACAACCTGCGATGACAGCATCTACATTAGTTACTTATTTGGAATATGGGCTTAAAAAGGATTTAAAGGATAATTATAGATATAAAAAGTTCGCAGGATTTTTCGCACAACTTATTCGTACACAGTTTATAGCCTTTTTTGGAAATGTCATCATGGCTCTGCCTATTGCTTTGGGTGGTGCATGGCTACTCCTATCTGTCTTTGATTATAATGTCGCCATTGATGATACAGAACATCTTTTTCATAATCTGAATCCAATTAAATCTTTGGCGATATTACACGCAGCCATAGCAGGTTTTTATTTATTTCTATCTGGCTTGATCGCGGGAAATGTTTCCAACCGCAATAAATTCTATGGAATAGAAAAAAGAATCACAGATTTCCCTTTGCTTAAAAAAACTTTTGGCAAAGAAAAAGCAAAAAAGATTGGTGCCTGGTTTATTCATTATTGGCCAGGAATCATGTCTAATATGTGGTTTGGTATTTTCATGGGAACAACGGCTTCTATAGGCGTATTTATGGGTCTCTTTATAGATGTTCGCCATATCACATTTAGCGCAGGAAATTTAGGGCTTGCGATTATGGGAAATAATATGTCTATAACTACAGGACAATTATTGATGTCTTTGATTGGTATTTTTTTGATAGGTGTTATGAATTTTAGTGTAAGTTTCTCTCTCTCATTAATCACGGCTTTCAAAGCTAGGAAAGTTCCTTTTAGAGAAATTAAACCTTTGATATATTCTGTATTTAAATATTTCACCTATCACCCAACGGAATTTTTGATACCACCTATCAAAGAATCAGAAGATAATATAACAGAGGAAATCATAGAAACCGAAAAAGAGAAGAAATAAGAAAACCCCAGAGACTTATATCAAATATCTCCGGGGGTACCTACTTTTCTTTTATACGCTTCAAATGGCACAGACATCTGGATATCGTTCATTAAATGCTACCACTTTATTGTTCATTTGTTTGAAGATAAATGTACGGTTTAGTTCCTCCAAATTTGTACATCCTGCGGCGGCAAATAACTCTAAGAAATCTTTAACCGTTTCTGCATGATAATTCGCCACTCTTTTATATTTATCTTTTACGACAAGACCCCTAACTAGAGAAGGATTATCTGTGGCAACTCCTGTAGGACATGTATTCATATCACATTCTAATGCTTGGATACAACCCAATGCCAGCATCATCCCACGTGCAGTATAGACCATATCTGCACCCAAACATAAAGCCTTGAAGATGGAGAAACCATCTATCAATTTACCAGCAACCATAATTTTAATTTCATCTTTTAGATTGTATTGTCTCAAAGTATCTACAACAAATATCAAAGCATTCTCATACGGCATACCCACATGATCAGAGAAGATAATGGGTGCAGCCCCCGTACCCCCCTCTGCTCCATCTACTGTAATGAAATCTGGTGCAATTCCCGTTCCAACCATCTGCTCACAGATCTCTATGAATTCATTTTTGTCCCCGATACAAATCTTAAAGCCTACTGGTTTACCTCCAGATAAATCTCTGAGTTGTTTGATAAACTCTAACAATGTTTTGGCAGAGTTAAATGCTCTATGTCCATTAGGAGAATCTACCTCTACGTGGGGTACTACCCCCCTAATTTTAGCAATCTCTTCATTATTCTTCACCGCTGGTAAAATCCCGCCATGTCCAGGTTTAGCTCCCTGAGAAATCTTGACCTCAATTAATTTAACCTCTGGGATAGCAGCCGTCTCTTTAAATTTTTCTGGTGAGAAATTACCATCCTCTGCTCTGCATCCAAAATATCCTGTTCCTACTTGATAACATAAATCGCCTCCCTGCAAGTGATAAGGAGATACACTACCCTCTCCTGTATTATGAAAGAATCCTCCAGCCTTGGCTCCTTTATTTAAAGCGATAATAGCGTTCTTACTCAATGCACCATAGCTCATAGCAGATATATTGAATATACTAGCATCATAGGGCTGTAAGCAGTCCTTACCTCCCACCCTCACTCTAGGTGGAACATCCAAAACTTTAGCAGGATACATAGAATGTCTTGCCCATTCCATTTGCTCTCTCTGTAAATCATGTTCTGTCCCAAAAGGATGCTTGGTTCTTTCTAGTTTAGCTCTGGAATAAATATAAGCTCTTTGATTCCTATTAAGAGGTTTTCCTTCTGTATCATGTTCCACAAAATATTGTCTAATTTCTGGACCAATACCCTCTAAAATATAACGTAGATGACCAATGACTGGGAAGTTTCGTAATATGGAATGTTTGGATTGCGTGATGTCATAAACCCCAATAATAATAAGCAAAATAGACACGCCTACCAAGGAGAAAATGGTATATTTCACAAAGCATATTAATACTACTAAGGAAATAAAAACTGCCGTAAGAAACCGAGTTACATTTTTCATTTATTATAAAATAAGATTATAAGATAAAGATAGATAAGTTTATACTATATTACAAGCGCATGCTATTTGTAATATAGTTTTTATAAATTAGTTCTATAAATCTCAGTTACCATGATTAACTTCTTTTCTGAAACCAAATTTGAATTACAAGATCAGGAATTCTATAATGATTGGCTATATGCAAGTGTAGACCAACATAATTATGAAATTAATGACATTAACTATATCTTCTGTGATGATAAATATTTATTAGAAATTAATAAAAAACATTTGAATCACGACTATTATACAGACATTATAACGTTTGACTATACAATAGGCAACAAGTTACAGGGAGATATATTTATTAGCATAGATAGAGTAGCAGATAATGCTTATAATTATGATACCACCTTTGATAATGAGTTAGCAAGGGTGATGATTCATGGCTTATTGCATATGATGGGGTATAAGGATAAAACAAATCAGGAACAAGAAAAAATGAGATTGGCAGAAAACGATTGTTTATCATTTTTAAATGTATCAAATGAAGAAGAATAGCGTATGGTTTTTTTTTATTTTTCTTGTGGTGGCGTCTTTTGCTTATGCCCAGGAGGATAAGGAAGATTTAAAAATTGGTCTGGTTTTGAGCGGAGGTGGTGCAAAAGGGTTTGCGCATATTGGCGTATTAGAGGTAATAGAGGAATCTGGATTGGAAATAGACTATATTGGTGGCACAAGCATGGGGGCTGTTGTAGGTGCATTATATGCTAGTGGATATAATACAGATCAACTCAAAAAAATCATTCAAAATATTGACTTAAATGAAACCATATTTGATGGGCAGACCAGAGACAAAACCCCATTTTTCTCCAAAACCCATGAAGAAAAATACATTATATCCTTGGAATTTGATAATTTGAAATTAAGGCTACCTACCTCTATCTCTACTGGTCAAGGCACATTTAACATCATTACAGAATATCTATCTCATGTCCATGAAGTTAAGGACTTTAGTCAACTACCGATTCCATTTATTTGTATTGGAACAAATCTGGAAACTGGAGAGCAAAAAATATTTAAAAGTGGATTTCTGCCAGATGCGGTGACTGCAAGTGCAGCGTATCCCACCTTATTTAGACCTGTAGAAATAGATAGTTCCTACTATGTAGATGGTGGAATTAAAAATAATTATCCAGCACAAGAAGTATTGGATATGGGTGCAAACTACCTCATTGGTGTAGACCTTGGAGCAGGTCTTATGGACTATAATGAAATTACAGATGCCACGGGCGTTATAGAGCAAATTGTATCTTTTGGCATAGAAGAAAAAACGGAACAACAGCGTAACTTAATCAATCTCCCCATAATCCCAGCCGTTAAAAATATTTCTGTAACTAGTTTTGAATTAAGGGATAGCATTTTCCAAGAAGGTTACAAAGCTGCCCTTAAAGTTAAACCTATATTGGATAGCCTACAGATGGTGAAGGGAAAAACGTATCACAAACCACCGTTGGCTAAAGATTCTGTATTCACCATTACTAATATTAATCAACATGGTCTTGAACAGTATAGCGAGGGTTATGTATTGGGGAAATTGGGGATTCAACCACCACAACGCGTATCCTATGAAAATATTATAGAAGGTGTTAATTCCTTATATGCTACACAGAATTTTACAAAAATCGATCATAGGCTATCTGTAGACGGGAATAATAGAACCTTAAACTTATTTTTTAAAGAAAACAAAAGGCAATTTAATTTACGTTTTGGACTACATTATGACAAGTTATTCAAAAGTGCTTTACTGCTAAATTTTACCGCTAAGAATCTGCTTACTATCAATAGCACCCTCTCTTTTGATGCTATTGCAGGAGACAATCCACGGTATATTTTAAATTATTTTGTAGATAATGGGATTAGGCCAAGTTTTGGAATTAATAGTAGTTTTTACCAATTTGATATTGCCCGATCTCAAAGCATTAATTCAGGTGATCCAGCGTTAATGTACAATTATAAATTTCGTAACTTTGATAGCAAGGTATATACACAATCCACCATTGCAGAGAAATATGCTGTTGGGCTTGGCTTAAAACACCTTTATTTAAAAATCTATACAGATAATATAAGTCCTGACCACCCCTTGCAGTCTATAGAAAACAATTATTATTTAATTCCCTACGCATTTCTGAAAGCAGATGATAGAGACAACTCTTATTTTCCCTCGAGTGGTTTGTATATGGATAGTCAATTTAAATATTATGCGATTTCTGGAGATGATAATTTTGAGCCCACCTCTATTATTAAATCATATATAGAGTATAATCAATCTGTGACAGGAGGTTTGTCTTTTCAGGCTTCTGGAACGCTTGGTTTGACTTTGGGCAAATCCCTGCCAAAAGGTTTAAATTTTGGTCTAGGAGGTTTGCATAGACAAGAAATACTCAATACTTATAACTTTTATGGTTTACCCTTCTCTACAATTATAGACAGCAACCTTATAAGTATAGGGTCTGCGCTTCAATACAGATTAAATAAGAAACATTTCTTCCGTTACAACTTCAATGCAGCACATGTGAGCGATGATTATGTTTTTGAGAATCTAACCTTTGAACACACAGGGCATGGACTAACCTATGGCTATATGAGCCCTATTGGACCTATACAAGGTAGCTTTGTTTATTCACCCACTCAAGGGAATATCATTTCCTATATATCCTTAGGTTACTCATTTTAATGCTTAACTAATTATAACACATATAATTTAATGCGTATTTATTAACTTTGCATTCTTAATGTTTCACGTGGAACATTCAAATTATATTTATGTTTTTAAATGAATACGATGTTATAGTAGTGGGGGGAGGCCACGCAGGTTCCGAAGCTGCTGCAGCGGCTGCCAACCTAGGGTCCAAAACCCTATTGATAACAATGAACTTGCAGAACATTGCACAAATGTCATGCAACCCAGCTATGGGCGGGATTGCCAAAGGACAAATCGTGAGGGAAATAGACGCACTCGGAGGATACTCTGGGATTGTAACAGATCATACCATGATACAATTCAAAATGTTGAACCTCTCTAAAGGACCAGCTATGTGGAGTCCCAGAGCACAATCGGACCGGATGCGTTTTGCAGAAAAATGGCGAGATATTCTAGAAGAAACGCCTAATGTAGATTTTTATCAAGACATGGTCACCGGGCTTATCGTAGAAAATAATAAAGTCACTGGTGTCACTACAAGTTTGGGTCTAAAAATAAAAGCTAAAAGTGTTATTTTAACCAATGGGACTTTCCTGAATGGATTAATTCATATAGGAGATAAGCAATTAGGAGGAGGCAGAATGGGTGAAAAACCTGCAACTGGAATTACAGAACAATTAGTGCACTTAGGCTTCGAGTCTGGCAGAATGAAAACAGGAACACCCCCTAGAGTAGACGGAAGATCTTTGGACTATTCTAAAATGATTATTCAACCAGGTGACGTTAATCCCAGCAAATTTTCTTTTATAGAAACACCTAAATTAACAGAACAAAGAGATTGCTGGATGACCTATACAAGCCCAGAAGTTCATGAAATCCTGCGAGAAGGATTTGATAGATCTCCTATGTTCAACGGAACTATACAAAGCACAGGCCCCAGATATTGTCCTTCTATAGAAGACAAAATACATAGGTTTGCCGAAAGAGAAAGACATCAAATATTTGTAGAACCAGAAGGCTGGAAAACAGTAGAGATATATGTCAATGGATTCTCTACATCACTACCAGAAGGCGTGCAGGCCAAAGCACTAAGAACAATTCCAGGTTTTGAAAAAGCCAAAATATTTAGACCTGGTTATGCCATTGAATATGACTATTTTCCGCCAACCCAGTTAAAGCATACGCTAGAAACAAAGGTGATAGACAGTTTGTATTTCGCTGGCCAAATTAATGGAACCACAGGCTACGAAGAAGCGGCATGTCAAGGTCTAATGGCAGGTATTAATGCACACCTAAAGATCAATGAAAAAGATCCATTCATTCTCCAAAGAAATGAAGCTTATATAGGGGTTCTAATTGATGATCTGATCACTAAGGGAACAGAAGAACCTTATAGAATGTTTACATCCAGAGCAGAGTTTAGAATTCTACTGAGACAAGATAATGCAGATGAAAGATTGACCCCCCTTGGATATGCTCTAGGATTGGCAAGTGAAGAAAGAATGAAGCGTGTGGATGAAAAATTCAAAAAAACCCAAAACTTGATTAAGTATATTAAAAACACCTCTATACTACCAGACGAGGCAAATCCTATTATTGAAAGCAATGGTGGCAAAGGGATATCCCAAAGTATTAAAATGGATAGCGTTGTCAAAAGACCAGAAATTAAATTAGAGGAACTTAAAAATGTCACCACTTTAAACACTTTTATTCAAGAAAACGAAATAGACCAAGAGGCGTTTGAACAAGCAGAAATTCAATTAAAATATGCGGGATATATTAAAAAGGAAGAAGACAATGCAGCAAAGCTTGACCGTTTAGAATATGTTAAAATTCCAGAAGATTTCAATTTCATGGGGATTCATAATATTTCTAAAGAAGGTAGACAAAAACTAGAAAAAATTAAACCAACTACGATAGCTCAGGCCTCTAGAATAAGTGGGGTTTCACCTTCAGACGTCAGCATTCTTTTGGTTCACCTTGGTAGATAATTTTAAATTTTGAAACGTTCCACGTGAAACAAATCCCTAAACAAGTAAAAGACTTCCTTGTAAGTCATGAAGAATTTGAACTTAAAAAATCTACTCAATATGATGAATTATTATATACCTACCCTACTCCACCTTTAGAAAAATTAGGAGCATATTACGAAAGTGATGATTATATTTCTCATGAAGATAACGCCCAAGGTATCATGAATAAACTTTATTATTGGGTAAAACAATATAATTTAAAATTCAAAAAAGATCTATTTCCTGTTTCTAAGAACAAGAAATTACGCACATTGGATTATGGTTGTGGCACGGGTGATTTTGTGCAATATTTAAATCGATATAATTATGACGCTTATGGTTTAGAGCCTAACCCAAAAGCCTTCGCTTTAGCTTCTAAAAAAAATCCTGCTAAAATATTTAGAGATAGTTCTTTGATTCTAAAAGAAAAATTTGATGTTATCACCTTATATCATGTGCTAGAACATATCCCTAATTTAGAAGAAGAAATTAATAATATAATAAACGCTCTATCACCAGATGGTAAATTATTTATAGCTGTCCCCAATTATAAATCTTTCGATGCAACTTATTATAAAGAGTATTGGGCGGCTTATGATGTTCCCAGACATCTGTGGCATTTTTCTGAGAAAACAATTGTAGGTATATTCTCTCAGTTTGGCATGGTTATAGAATCTATATACCCATTGTGGTTTGATTCATTTTACATAAGTTTAATCTCTGAGAAGTATAAAAGAAATAAGTTAGGATTTATCACCGCACCAATTATTGGGCTGATATCAAATCTTAAAGCATGTAGAACAGGAGAATATTCATCTAAAATTTATCAAATCACAAAGAAAAATTAATTTAAAGCGTTTTAAGGAAATTTAATAATGGTAAATATATTATTGCCTTAAATTTTTCTTTTTTCGTCTTAAAAACAAAATGTGGACGTCAATTTTAATGAAATATTATGAAAAAATTACAATTTTTAATGCTCGGGCTATTTTTTATGATAGCAAGTTGTACTACTAGTAAAGTAGCAAAGCAAACAGAAACAGGTTTACGTGGAGATTGGACACTAAGGCAAATCATTAATGACGAAGGTAACACTGTAGTAATTACAAGTTTATTGGGAAATCCTAATGTAGCATGTTTTGAGGGAAGTACTTGGCACTTTGTCGCAAATAATAATTCTGGCTATTATATATTGAATGGTGCGGGATGTGATTCTACAGAACAGCCTATTAAATGGTATGTAGAAGAAGATGGCGCAAATACTTATTTCTGGTTTAAAAACTTAGAAGAGGGGTTGAAGGCAAAAGAGATTACCACTGGCTACAAAATGCGCGTAATATCTGTAGATAATTATCAAGCCCACCTTGTACAAGAGGTACCTTATGATGCTGGTAAATTAAACATCCACTATTATTTTGACAAACAATAATTCTTTAAAATAAAAATTATGAGACAAATTCAAATTAAATTCTTGCCTTTTCTTATCGTTATTGGCTTAATATTGGGGAGTTGTGAAGCTGTCCAAAACACCAATAAATCGCAAAGAGGTGCTGCTATAGGTGCTGCTGCTGGAGCTGGATTAGGTGCATTAATAGGCAAAAATAACAGAGCCTTAGGGGCCATCGTTGGAGGTGCTGTCGGGGGTACTGCAGGTGCTATCATTGGTAAAAAAATGGATGAGCAAGCTAAGAAAATAGAAACTGCCGTTCCTGGCGCAGAGGTAAAACGAAGTGAGGAAGGAATTCAAGTAATTTTAGATGAGAATTCTTCTATTAAATTCGAATATAATAAATCCAGTTTAACCTCTACGGCTAAAAGCAATCTTAATGATGTGGTACAAATCTTTAATGAATATCCAAACACCAATATTTTGATTGTTGGACATACAGATAACGTAGGTTCTCAAGGTTTCAACCAACCTTTATCCCTGAAAAGAGCCCAGTCCGTAGCAGATTACTTAATTTCTAGAGGCATTTCCAATAGCAGAATTACTGTGGAAGGAATGGGTAAATTAGAGCCAAGATTTTCTAACGATACTGCAGAAGGTAGAGCAGGTAACAGACGTGTAGAATTTGCAATTACTGCCAATGAACAAATGATTCAAGAAGCAGAACAAGAAGCCCAAAATCAATAGTTAAGATTAATTAAGTTAGTATAAAAGAACAAAGCCACTCAATTGAGTGGCTTTGTTCTTTTATAGAATTTTTCCGAAATATAGTTCTATCCGTTCATAGCTTCTACATTTTCTACCACACCAGGTAGCATATCTTTAAGAATGGTTTCTATTCCGTTCTTGAGTGTCATAGTAGATGATGGACATCCACTACAAGCTCCCTGTAAAACCATTACAGCAGTTTTAGATGCTTCATTAAACTCTAGCAAGGCAATATTACCCCCATCTCTAGCCACAGCAGGTTTGATGTATTCATCTAGGATTCTCTGTATCTCCTGTTCTGTAGAAGTATAAGTCCTTGCCTCTAACTGCTCTTCTAAATTGGATTTAATAGGCGTATAATCATCCTCTACAATCGTTTCTCCAGATTGCAAATAATCTAATAAAAATTGTCTAACTTCTAAAGCTAGAAATTGCCAATCTGAATCTTGATCTCTGGTTACAGAAATATAATTTTCTGATAAAAAAACTTCATCTACAAACCCAAAATGATTAAATAACGCTTTTGCCAAAGGTACTTTATCTGCTTCACCCCTGCTTTTAACCTCTACCATAATCCCTGTAATTAGTTGATTAGCAACAAATTTCATTACTCTTGGATTTGGGGTCATCTCTGCATAGAGCGTATAGGGCTCCTTGGTATCTTTTTTAAGAAGAATGGTTTTATTTTCCAAATGTTCGTGGACAATTTCCTTGATAGATTGTGCTACATCTTCCCATTCTACATCTTCTGATTTCTGTACTGCTACAAAATTCGCTGTGATAAAGACTTTCCTTACAAAAGGAAATTGAAATAAATGTTGCACCAATTTAGATGAACTTAAATCACTATCAACATCATATTCAAAACTCCCAGGAGTCAGGATTTCATCACATACAAATTTTAAAATACTTTTTTGTTCTGTTTGTTCTATATAAACCCTCATATTATCTTTTTGCGAAATACAAAGTTACGTTTAAATTGTACATTTGTTAAATATAATAGTAGATTTAACAATGGCTTTAATTAAAGAACTTTTAGATTATAAACCAAGTATTGGAGTAGACACTTTTTTAGCAGAAACTGCAGTCATAATAGGGAATGTCACGATGGGCAAAGAATGCAGCATCTGGTATAACGCTGTTTTGCGTGGGGATGTCAACGAGATTAAACTTGGAGACAGAGTGAATATACAAGACAATGCCATGGTCCATTGCACCTACCAGAAATATCCTACACATATTGGGAATAATGTTTCTGTTGGTCATAATGCGATTGTCCATGGGTGTACCATTCATGATAATGTACTTATTGGGATGGGTGCCATCGTGATGGATGATTGTGTCGTAGAATCCTATGCTCTAATCGCAGCTGGTGCTGTAGTGACAAAAGGTACCCATATTAAATCAGGGGAATTATGGGCTGGAGTGCCTGCTAAGAAAATAAAAGATGTTTCTCCTACGTTAAGAACAGGAGAAATAGAAAGAATTGCTGAAAATTATGTGAAATACAGCAGTTGGTACAAAACAGAAAGAGATGAAAGTGTTTAAATTTGGAGGAGCCTCTGTAAAAGACGCTCAAGGCGTCAAAAATATTTCTCACATTCTATCTCTATTTTCTAGAGACCATTTGATCTTGGTGATTTCTGCCATGGGCAAAACTACCAATCACTTGGAACAAGTTTTAAAATTATATATTGATAAAGAAAATTATCAAGAGAAATTAGAAGAAATCAAAGATGCACATTTACAGATTTGCAAGGATTTGATGCCGTCTAATACTATTATATTTACTGAGATAGAACAGGTATTCTTTAATCTAAATCAGTTTTTTGAACTTAACAAATCTCCACAATATGATTATATATATGATCAAGTGGTGAGTAAGGGAGAGCTTTTATCTACTAAAATCGTATCTGCTTATTTAAATGAATCTCACTATCCCAATACATGGTTAGATGCAAGAGATTACATCAAAACAGATGATAATTTTAGAGAAGGTATATTGGATTGGGATTTGACTTGTCAAAGATTGAATGAACTTGATTTTAACAAATTATATGTCACGCAAGGTTTTATAGGCTCAGATGAAAATAGATTTACAACCACACTGGGCAGAGAAGGATCTGATTATACAGGGGCTATCATCGCCTATTGTATCAATGCAGAGAGCTTAACCATTTGGAAAGATGTTCCTGGGGTGCTCAATGCAGATCCAAGATATTTTGAAAACACCATTAAACTCAATCATATCTCTTATGAGGAGGCGATAGAATTATCTTATTATGGGGCATCTGTGATTCATCCTAAGACTTTACAGCCGCTACAGCATAAAAGTATTCCACTCTATGTAAAATCATTTGAAGACCCTGCTGCAGAAGGAACTGTAATTAAATCAGGATCTGCTTTAGAACCGCAAACACCCTGCTATATAGTTAAAAAAGAGCAAAATGTTCTGCATATTTCTACCAAGGATTTTTCTTTTATAGATGAAAAAGTGATCAGAGATGTGTTTAATAAATTTGCCACTTACCAAATCAAAGTAACTTTGATGCAGATATCTGCTATTAGTTTATCACTTTGTATAGAAGATAAGTTCTATAGATTAGAGGAATGCATAAAGGATTTTAAGAAAGATTTTTTGGTTGAGTTGACTGCTGACTGTACATTATTTACCATTAGATATTATACAGAAGATTATAAGAATTTAATCCCTAATATTTCTCATTGTTTAATCAAACAAATTAGAGAAACAACACTACAAATTGTTGTAAAAAATGAGATATGAGTCTAATAAGTTCTAAAGAAATATTTGCCAATACGGGACTCAAGAAATTGGGTATATTGGGTAAACCCATGGCCGTGGGTTTACATTATCTATTAGGTTTAACAGACCTAAACTCCCTCTATATTAGAAATAAAGATTATAAATCTCCAGAATTTGAGAAAAAAATCTTAGAAGATTTGGGCATTAGATATGAGGTTTTTGAGGAAGATTTAAAACGAATTCCTAAAGAAGGCCCTTTCATTATCGTTGCTAATCACCCTTTAGGAGGCCTGGACGGTATTATTTTGATGAAGATTGTTTCTGAAATTCGGCCTGATTTCAAGATAATTGGTAACTTTTTATTACATAAAATAGAACCTATCCAGGAGCGTGTATTCCCTGTAAATCCTTTTGAAAATAGAAAAAATATCCGTAGCAGCATCTTGGGCATGAAAAAGGCTTTTGAGCATGTACAAGATGGTCATCCGCTAGGGGTATTCCCTGCTGGTGAAGTTTCCCAAAGAAATGATGAAAATATAGTAGAAGATCGTGCGTGGCAAGAACCAATCATGAAACTTATTAAAAAAGCAGAAGTCCCTGTAATTCCTTTTTACTTTTTGGCCAAGAATAGTGAATTCTTTTATAGGCTAGGTAAATTACACCCAGACTTACAAACCTCTATGCTTGTCCGGGAAGTTATGCGCACCAGAATAAAGCCTATTAAATTACGCATAGGTAAACCCATTCAAGTTTCTCAATTTGATGAATATAAAACTGTGCCAGATTTTTCTGATTTTTTGCGGAAGAAAACCTATGTATTAGAAAACACTTTTGACAAGTCTAAATCACTTAAATCCAAGATTGTTAGTAATATCCCTAAAATTAAACCTAAGGCTAAACCTATTATCACCCCTATAGCACCAAGTTTATTAGAAAAAGAGATTGAACATTTAAAAACCATAGAGAACCATCACCTATTTACCACCAATACATATGAATGCTTTTTTGCTCCATACAAGCTCATTCCACATATCATGCGGGAATTGGGAAGACTTCGCGAAATTTCTTTTAGAGCTATTGGGGAAGGCACCAATAAGTCTATAGATACCGATAAATATGATAAGCATTATCATCATCTATTTCTATGGGACAACAAAGAAAAGAAAATTGCTGGAGCATATAGAATGGGCCTAGGCAAAGAAATTTATGAAGACCACGGAATCAAAGGGTTTTATATCAATGAGCTCTTTCGTTTTGAAAAAGAAATTCAGCCTTTTTTTAGCCGTTGTATAGAGATGGGTAGAGCTTTTGTAACACCAGCATATCAACAGAAACCCTATCCTCTATTCCTTTTATGGAAAGGGATATTTCATGTGGCATTAAGAAATCCAACCTATAAATACATAATAGGTGGCGTGAGCATAAGCAACCAATTTAGTGATTTTGGGAAATCACTTATGATAGAATTTATGCGGTCTAATTATTATGACCCGTATGTGGCTCAATATATACGACCTAGAAAGGAATATAAACCTCAATTAAAGGACCAGGACAAAGATTTTATCTTTGATGAAGCCAAAGCAGATTTAAATAAATTTGATAAACTCTTGTCAGAACTAGAACCTAACTCCCTGCGGCTTCCCGTTTTAATTAAAAAATATATTAAACAGAACGCCAAAGTCATTGGATTCAATGTAGACCCTAAGTTCAATGATGCGATAGATGGTCTTATGTATATTCGCATATCAGATATCCCAGAGAGTTCTATGAAACCAGTGATAGAAGAAATGGAAAAAGAAATTTTAGAAAAATCTACTAAATCAAATTAAAAATCCTTTAATTCATGGTATAATGGATACACTGGTAATCCCATCACCGTGTAATAAGACCCCTCCATTCTCTTAACCCCTATATATCCAATCCACTCTTGGACTCCATACGCCCCAGCCTTGTCCAGAGGCCTATATTTATCTACATAATAATCAATTTCTTCTTGTGAAATTTTGCCAAAAGTCACTTGTACCGTGTCAGAGAAAATTCTATGTTTTTCTGGACTAAAAATCCCGACCGAACTTATAACCGTATGTTTGTTATTCTGTAGATTGTAAATCATTTCCTTGGCTTCTTTGATGCTCCGTGGCTTCTCCAAGGCTCTTTCATCCTTCCAAACGATGGTGTCCGCGGTGATTAAAATGTCATTGGGCTGCCAATTTTGGTATGCCTCTGCTTTTTTATGGCATAAATAGGCTGTAATCTCTTCTCCTTTTAAATCTGTGGGATAAGACTCATCTACATGCAAAGGCATGGTCATAAAGCTAATGTCTAAACCTTTTAGTAATTCTTTTCTTCTTGGCGATTGTGATGCTAATATAATGCGGTGATTTTTGAACTTATCTGCTAACATTTATCATGTAATTGGATTATAAATATATATGGCATATTGTTTGAATAATTGTAAAATGAACACATAACAAATGATGTTCGTCCTCATGTTTAAAACTTCATTCGTGCCGAACAATCGGCACGAATGTTTTTTTTATTCAATACGCTTATACAATCTTTAATTAAAATTAATTACCCTGCTATTTAAGAAGAGATTATTCTAATGGTACGTTTGATTGAAGATTACACTCACTTTTTCTACGTTCCCACCCATGGGTGGATTTAATTTAGAGACTTTGACCTCTGCGAATTTAATCATCGGAATCTCTGCTCCTACACGATTGAGTATTCTTAGGGCAACGGTTTCTAATAATTTAGACCTTTTTCTCATCTCCTGATGTACGATCTTATTCAAATGAACATAATCCACTGTGTCGGATAGATTGTCGCTCTGGGCCGATTTAAGCATATCTGCGTGTACTTCTATATCCACAGTATATTCTGACCCAATTAAACCTTCCTCATCCATACAACCGTGATTGGTATGAATTTGAATATTTTCTATTATTATTTTTTGTAATGGCATATCATTCTATTGTGAATTCAAATGTAAAGGTTTTAGGTGAAAGAAGGAAGGGAAGTTTTTTGGGAGAAGAAGATAGAAAGAGAAAAGAAGAAAGAAAATAGACTGTTTGCTTAACTCTTGCTACTTAAATCCTGCTCCTTCCTAGCCCTGATTGACGTGGAAATCCTTTTATAGCTATCCGCTGACAAATAGCGACGAAAAAGAACGACCTAAGGAAGTTCCTTTTTCTAGTGTATTTGTAAGGATAGATAGAAAAGATTGGAACAGAAAGCAGGAAATAGCTCCTTATAATAGACTTGATACTTATGACCAGATTCTTGATACTTAAATATAGATACTTACTACTAGCCCAAAAATAAAAAACCCAATACAAGTTGTATTGGGTTTTAACGGTGTGGTGCCTCCAGGAATCGAACCAGGGACACAAGGATTTTCAGTCCTTTGCTCTACCAACTGAGCTAAGGCACCGCCTTAATTAAATTGGAATGCAAATATAATATATTAATCTAACTCTCCAAATGTTTTTTAAGTTTTACTATTAATTTTCTCTTTGTATACCTGATACCGCACGAAAATTATGCTCAATATTAATCCACATATACCAGCGCCTATGACGAGCCATTGGTATAGGTTGTCCTCTGAAAATAATCCAACTTCAAAATTCATGTTCATCACGCTATATACTATGGCTGCAATGAATATGAGTGATAGGATGTAAAAGAAATTCTTCATCCTGCAAATATACAATAGTTTCTATAATTGTTCTATGAGGTAACTAAGATTTGCGGTGAATAGCCTTATGGATATGGCTAAAAGGATGATTCCGAAAACTTTCTCAAATACACTGAGAATGCCTGGTTTTAAATAGGTTTCTAGTTTGTTAGCGAATTTGAGGACTAGATATACTAATATCATGTTCAATAGGATGCCTACAATGATGTTCTCTACATAATATTCTGCCCGTAGGGATAGTACGGTGGTCAATGAGCCGGCACCGGCAACAAGCGGGAAAGCGATAGGCACTATGGATACTGTAGAGGGCTCTTCTGTCTTATGAATTTCTATTCCAAGTATCATCTCTAGTGCTATGAAGAATAATACAATGGCTCCTGCTACGGCAAAGGAATAGACGTCTATTCCTAATAAACCCAGCATCCGTTCTCCTAGGAATAGAAACATGATTAATAATACGCCTGCTACAATGGTGGCTTTTTCTGATTGTATGTGTCCTGCTTTTTTGCGTAGGTTTACAATCAATGGGATGCTACCCATGATGTCTATGACTGCGAATAATACTAAAAAACAGGATAATATTTGTTCAAAATCTAAATGCATTCTTTCTAATTATAAGAGTGCAAAATTAGTAATTATTATAGAGAAGAAAATTGTTTTACGATTTTTTTATTGAATCGTTAACCATTTGTTGATATTCAAGATATAAATCTTCTAAGGAATCATCTGTAGATACGCCAGAATAGCGTCTTAATTGATTTTTCCTATGAAGTGTCTCCCATCGTTGTATGAAGGTGTCTGACATGCGCTGCGATAGTAACTCACTGGCTTGTGATTCATTATAAATTATATCTTCTTTTTTACTTGCAAATAGGGTGACGATTTTATTTAATATGGTGGAGGATATAGTGGTGAATTCCTGTTCTTTTTTATGATTTTTGGCGATTTCTAACTGCTCTAAAAGATTTTTTAAATCGGCTATAATTTCTTTTTTATCTAATGAGTTTAATCCGTCTTGGATATCGGTCTTTTTATTTTTCTTATGGCGTAAATAAAAGAATAGAAGTATCCCAAGTACTGGAATGAATAAAAACCAATACCAATTTTTATTAGATTTTTCTTGGTTGTTAAATTGGGGTAAATCTGGTATGGTGATAATATCTTTTACTTTATTATTAATTCGCTGTACAGTATTGTTGCTCAGCGTATCTGGGGTGGAATCATTGACTAAGTTGACTGTATCTGCTAACAACTGGTTTTGAGAGACTGGATTGCCTTTGACGTCTATTTCTTGGGCTGCAGTGGTAATTGTTTCATATTCCTCTGTTTCTGGATTAAAGAATGTAAAAGTGAATGGGGGTATGGTATATTGTCCTCCATTTTGTGGAACTATGATATAACGGTCTACAATTTTACCTTTTTCTCCTGTGGCTGTGGTTTTATAGGCATTGCGTCTCTTGGGTGGATAAATTTCTAAATCCTTGGATAATTTTAATTCTGGTAGCTTGATACTAGAGAAATTACCTTCGCCTATTAATTCTATCTCATAGTTTGTGGCTTGCTCTACTTCTAATTGCGTATCATCTAATATGGCATTTAATTTAAAGTTTCCTACGGCTCCTGTAAAACTAGCAGGTGCATTGTGAGGTAAATCTTTTACGTTGACAATTAATGGTTTGGTCTTGAGTAATACAATTTTTTCATCAAATAAATCTATGGGAATGGCGAGCCGAATTTTAAATGCTGGAATTTTAATTTGTCCTGTTTGGGTGGGCATTAATTGAAATTGAGCAATATCTTCTGATACATAGACTACTCCATCTATGACTTGCTGTTGGAAATTACGTTCTTGATTTTTAGATAATTGTATCACTTGAAAACCAGAGATACCAGGTACTTCTATCTCTGATCTTCTTCTTAATAAATCATAACTTTTAGCATATAATTTGACGTCTGCTATGATGGGCTGATTGGGATATACCTCATCTTTAGAAAGGATTAACGCCATCTGTACGTTAGATTGTGTTCTAGCTGCTTTTTCCTGTCTATGATTCTTAGAAACTTTAATAGTGATGCTATTAGATTCATAAACTGCATCATCTATCTTAACCTTGGCTGGTTCTAAAACATATTTTCCTGGTTTTTGAACAAATAGCACGACTGTTTCTACATATTGTCTGGTTAATTGTCCATTGGAATAGGATATATTGGTACCACTGTTTCTTCCCAAAATTTGAAATCCTTTGAAATTAGGTAAGACTACATTGCTAATGTTAATGTCATTTTCTGCTGTAATTACAAAACTTATTTGCAGGCGATCACCTGCATTTAATTGGGTTTTGTCTGCTACAGCCTCAAAAGAAACTTGGGCTGTGACAAATATACCACCCATCATTAAAAACAAATATGTTAGTAATTTCGTAGACATTACCAATCTTTTTGTTTTCTACCTAATTGAGATTTATTCTCACCCATCATCAAACGCCTTTGTGTGTTTTGTTCTTGTTTCTTCAATGATTCTAAAATCTGATTATAACGCTGTTGTTGTAAATCGGTGCCATTTTTAGGATTTCCTTCTTTGTCATTGCTACCTTCTTGCGTTCTAGGTTGTTGATCACTGCTACCAGCTCCGTCTTCTCCTCTATTCCTACCATCCTCTTGATTGGATTGTTGTTGACTTTGGTTTTCCTCTGATTCTTGCTTGCCTTCCTCTGATTCTTCTCCGTCCCGATCAGCTTCGCCTTTATCATTATCTTGGTCTTTTTCTTCTTCTATTTTTTGTTTAAGGGCTTGTAATTTGGGATTGTCTGGATATTTCTCTAATCCCTCTCCTATAATACGCAAAGCTTCATCTGATTTTGAATTGACATATTCATTTGCAGAATCTATGAAATAGTCATCTGCACTTTGGCTATAACCTGCAATCAGAAAATAAAAGAACGCTATGAAAAATAAAATCTTTTTCATTTAAGTTGAATCGTATCTAATATAATTACTTCATTTAATTTATCCATATAACTTTGGAAATGTAATACCGTAGAATCCTTTTCTAACGCCGATTTCATCGTATCATACGCTTTCAAGAATTTACCTTCTCTTGCTTGTGCGTCAGCCTTGGCTTTCATCTGCTTCGCAAAGTCTGAGGGTTTTGGTAAATCTGGTGGATTCTGGTTACGTTGCTGATTATTAAGCAATTTCTTTGCCAGAGCGAAATTGTATCTGGTTTGATTATCTGATGGATTATTTCTGAGGGACTTTTTATAGGTCTCTATAGCCTCTTTGTATTGCTTTTTTTGCATATAAGCATTTCCCAAATTATGATAAGCATGAGCCTTTGTCTCTTTGTCTAGAGCTGCTTTGGCTGCTTTGGTATAGTGTGTAATGGCCTGGTCATACTTCTTTAATTCATAATAAGTGTTCCCTAAATTATAATTCCCTTTGAGCGAAGATGGCGTTTGCGCTATTGCCCGTTCATAGGATGCCCGTGCCTTGTCATATTCTTTTTGTAAATAATAAGCATTGCCTTTTTGAATAGCCTCTTTCTCTTCTAAGGTTTGAGCCCAAGAAAAATTAACATTGGATAAGCATAAAAAAATAATTAAAATATAAAGTTGCTTCAAATATTTTGGTTTAATCAACAAGTTATTCACAACGCAAATTTAACTTATAATCTCTTAAAATACTTTTTATCAGGTGTTAAAGTATATATAAAGAAAAATAAAATAGATACTACCAAAAACCATTGGTATTGTTGTTTTTTGTTAAAAGTTGATATCTCAGATTCCGCATTTTTCTCTAACATATTTACTTGGCTGCGTACTGTTTCTAATGTTTTATCAATGCTTGTCATCAGGGTATAACTCCCATTGGTTTGTTCTGCTATATTTCTTAACTCTTCTCCATGAAAGCTGGTCATAACTGTCTTACCATCATCATCTTCCTTGTATCCGAGGTCCCAGCCATCTGTATCTGTCATAGGTATAGGTGAGGGTTGTGTTTTCCCTACCCCAATCGTGAAAATATCTACTTGATTGTCTTTGGCATAATCAATCGCATCCCCTATTCTTTTCTCATGATCTTCTCCATCAGAAATTAAAATAATAGCTTTACTCACATTGGGTGAGTTTCCTAATAAATTAACACTCTCTATAATAGAACTACTCATGTTAGTCCCTTGGTTCCACAAAAGATTGGTATCAAAAGTGTCTATATAGCCATCTAGTGCAGCATAATCACTGGTGAGCGGAGCCACTGTATAGGCTTCCCCAGCAAATACCACAAGCCCTACTCTATCACCTCCTAGGGTTTCTATATATCTTTTGATGAATTGTTTGGCTTTTAATAATCTGCTTGGCGCAATGTCTTCTGCATTCATACTATTAGAAAGGTCTAGTGCAAAAACCATGTCTATACCTTCCCGTTTCATCGTCTGTTCTTCCTCTCCCCACAGCGGACCCATAAGTGCCAAGGTTAAAAAGAATAAACTGATGATTAAGAATATAAATTTAAGATTAAGCCAAGAGGATTGTTCTTGCCCAAATATGGCACTATCTAACCCACTATCTGCAAATTCTTTTCTAATCTTTTTTCTCCAAGATTGTAAATCAATCAATAAATAGGCAATTACCCCAACGAGTAAAAACACCAAGGCAAACCAAGGTTTATCCCACGATATGTTGGGAAATTCTATCATAATTAGGTTAATTGTTTAAAAATTAATGTTCTCAAGACCACATTCAATGTCAAGAAAAATAAGGCATAGAGCAAGATACTCCTAAAATACTCATCATAGGTGTAATATTTAATCTCATTAATTTCTGATTTTTCTAATTGATTAATTTCATTATATATCTCTTGTAGTTTGTCATTATCTGTGGCTCTAAAGTATAGCCCATTGGCTTTGCCTGCTATATATTCTAGCATGTTTTCATCTAATTGGAAAAGTCTTTGAGGATAATGTTCATAACCACGTGGCAGCGGTATAAATCCTGTGGTACCAATCCCAATCGTATAGACTTTGATGTCCTTATCCGCTGCGATTTGTGCTGCATCCTCTGGGCTTATATAAACCATATTTTTACCATAATCCACGGGACTTTCC
This sequence comes from Flavobacteriaceae bacterium Ap0902, assembly GCA_009835005.1. Lineage (GTDB taxonomy): Bacteria > Bacteroidota > Bacteroidia > Flavobacteriales > Weeksellaceae > Profundicola. The sequence continues at coordinate 130,991 of WTFG01000001.1, forward strand.
CCTCCATCTGTAATTAAAATTACAACCTTACTCTTGGCTTTAGAATGTTCTAAATGATTGATAGCCGTGGCTAATCCAATCCCTATGGCCGTACCTGGTTCTAATTGGTCTGTCTTTAGGTTCCTAATGGAATTTACCATGACGCCTCTATCTGTGGTTAAAGGCACGCTGGTAACAGCTTCTCCAGAATATACTACAAGACCAATCCTATCTGATTTTCTATTAATCACAAAGTTCTCTGCCACCTTTTGCAAAGCTGCTAATCTATCTGGCTTTAAATCTCTGGCAAGCATACTCAATGATACATCTACCACCATCATAATATCTACCCCTTCATCTGATTTAACCGCCGTGCTCACATTGACTTTCCGTGGTCTTGCCATGGCTATAATCAATAGAGAGAGAACCAATATGTTTAAAAAATTAAGCAAAGGTTTAATCCATTTATAAAAACCTTCTTCCTCTCCAAAAGCTTTGATAGAAGGGGATTTCATGGGATTAATCGTTTGGTTCTTAAAGGCCAAACGCCAGAACAATATTACTGGAATCAGGAATAAAAGAAGTAAAAACCAAGGATTTTCAAATTCAAAATTGCTCATTAACTTCTATCTATTTTTCTGATTTTTTCTGAATCATCTATGCTTGGAATATGGTCTGGCAAAGTTTCATCCAAAACAGGCCTTGTTCTATTAATAATCTCTTCTATCCATGCTCTATAATGCGCATGTTTCTCTGCAGAGGGTACTTGTCTTGCATATTTAGTGAAGTCTGCATCTTTTAAAAATTTAGAAAATTCCACAGATTCCTCTGCCGTCAAATAATCCTTTTGTCGCATGACCTCTGCTAAATCTGAACTTAATAAAGCCATAGCCGGGAAATCAAATCTCCGTTGAAAATATCTTCTAATAATAAAACTCAAATCAGAATAAAATTCATAATATTTCTCCTTATCAACATATTGCTCTTTGTCTAGTTTATCCAAATTATCCAGTGCCTCTTCATAGGGTGGTAATAGGGGCGTACTTATATATTTCTGTCTTTTCTTTTCTCTATAATATAGCCATATAATCAATAGGATAATTAAAATAAAGAGAACCCCTGCTACGATATAATAAATATATTGTTTATTGCGTTCCCACCAGGTAATATCCTGTTCCATAATGGGTTTGATAGAAAATAATCCTTGTTGATTCTCATCTACTTCTACATCTTGGATACTCAAAGTAAAGGGTTTGCTCAAATATGTTTCACCATCTATCGTGATAGGCAATCCTTTGATTAAAAATTCTCCAGGTTCAAAACCCGTAAGCGTAATATTTTGGATAATGTTTAAGTTTCTACCTCTTTGTAGGCTATCCATTTTTACTGCAGAAACTTCTATATAATGTGATAGAGAATCAGATAATTGGGGCATTTCCACTACCCTATCGCTATCCACTGTAACGGTGATATTCAGCGCGGCGGTATCACCAATCATAATCCTTTCTGGATTTAATTCTGTATAGATTTGTGCAGAAGACGAAATCACCCAGAAACACAGCCATAAACCTAGAACTTTTTTAAAATTTAAAAGTTGAATGCCATACGTGCTAATGTTAAATGATTTATGCTGCATGATGACTTCTAAAATAATTCAATAATGCTTTTATATAGTCATCATCTGTTCTGATTTCTATCGTGCCTGCTCCCGCTTTAGAAAAATTCTCTAAAAATTGATTATGAACTTTTCTATAATAATTTTCATAATACTTTCTCACTTTTGGGGATGCCGTGTTAATCATTCTCATCTCTCCTGTCTCATTATCTATCACATTCACCAAGCCAATATTGGGTAAAAATTGTTCTTTTTCATCATATACCCTAATACCTGTAACATCGTGTTTGTTCGCGGCTATCTGTATAGATTTCTGGTAATTAGAATCTGTGAAATCAGATAAGATAAAGGTGATTACTTTTCTTTTTTGGGTTCTCAACATAAAATCAATAGCGGTGCTTAAATCGGTTTTGGAATGTTTGGGTTCATATTCCACCAATTCTCTAATGATTCTAAGCACATGGAACCTCCCTTTGCCTGGTGGCAGATATAATTCTACCTCATCAGAGAATAGAATCAGCCCTACTTTATCATTGTTGGCAATAGAAGAAAATGCCAACGTAGCACATATCTCTGCTACCGTTTGTCTTTTGGATTGTTTGCGGGTTCCAAAGTTTTGAGAAGCACTAATATCCACCAAAAGCATTAAAGTTAATTCTCTTTCCTCCTCAAAAACCTTCACATAAGGCTCATTAAACTGAGCTGTCTTATTCCAATCAATATTTCGTACATCATCCCCAAATTGGTAAGGTCGCACCTCAGAAAAAGTCATCCCTCTACCTTGAAAAGAACTATGATATTCACCCATAAAAAGACTATTGGTCTTTCGCTTGGTTTTAATCTCTATCTGGCGTACTTTTTTAAGGATTTCCTTCATTATTGGTTTATGGTGATTAGTGTTTGGTTTAATGGTTTATGGTTTAAAGATTGTCTTGGTTACTTTTTTTGAGGTTACTTAGCATTTTTGCAATGATTAATGATTCATCTTTTACTTTTGTCAGCTCCTTCTCATTCACAAACTTGAATTCAAACGATATAATAGCCTGATTGACCAGTTCCATCAAACTACTATAAGCCATGGTATAAAAATGGTTCTTGTCTTTAGAGGTTTGTCTAGCCGATCCTTCTGCAATGTTAGAAGACACAAATAGTGCACATCTTCTCATTTGGCTAATTAAATTATATTTTTCTTCTGTTGGATAGTTGTTAGTAAGTTTAAAAATAAAACAGTATAAATCTTTACTTCTCTGCCAAACATCAAGCTTTTCAAAATTAAATATGATACCCATAAACTGCTATCTAATAACTATATACTATAAACTCTCAACCTTAAACTAAGTCTAAGGTACTGGTATTTTATTCACAATTCTATCTATAATCATATCAGAATTAATTCCCTCTGCCTCTGCCTCATAGGTGATTCCGATTCTATGTCGCAATACTTCTTTTATTACTTCTCTCACATCCTCTGGTGTTACAAAAGATCTGTTACGCAAAAAGGCATGTACTTTTGCAGCTTTAGCCAAACTGATACTACCTCTTGGTGAAGTCCCAAAACGAATGTAATTCTCTAAATCGGTTAACATAAAATCTTTTGGATAACGTGTTGCAGCTACAAGATCTAGGATATACTGTTCTATCTTCTCATCCATATAGATTTTCTTCACGACTTGTCTCGCTTTTAAAATCTGTTCTTTTTGCATGATTTGATTTACCCTAGGAAAAGTTTCATTGATATTGTGGCGCATAATTTCCTTTTCTGCTTCATAGGCAGGATAAGTAATGATAGATTTGAGCATAAATCTATCTATTTGTGCCTCTGGTAAAGGGTAAGTACCTTCTTGCTCTACAGGATTTTGCGTTGCCATCACCATAAAAGGTTCTTCTAGGCGAAAGGTTTCATCCCCAATGGTCACTTGTCTTTCTTGCATAGATTCTAGCAACGCAGATTGCACTTTGGCTGGCGCACGGTTAATCTCATCTGCCAAAATAAAATTAGCGAAAATAGGTCCTTTTTTAATGGTAAAATCATTCTCTTTGATATTATAAATCAAAGTACCTACCACATCTGCAGGCAATAAATCGGGGGTAAACTGAATACGGGAAAACGCTCCATGGATTGCCTCTGAAAGGGTTTTAATCGCAAAAGTTTTAGCAAGACCAGGAACCCCCTCTAATAAAATATGCCCATTGCTCAACAGGGCAATTAAAAGGCTTTCTACCATTTTTTCTTGCCCAAAAATTACTTTTTTTAATTCATCTGATAATTGATGAATAATGCGACTTTCCTCCGCCACTATATCGTTTAATTCCTGCAAATCATGCGCAGTCAATGCCATAAATGTATTATTAATTTAGAATATCTTAGAATATCAAAGTTCGTTAATCCAAGTGGTTATTGACAAAATTTGTTCCACTAATGCTGTTAATAAGTGCTAAAGTAGGTTTATGGCTAATATTTTTAAACCAATCCCTCATAAACGGTCTTATAAAGCTCCTCCATTACTTCCTCATAATTATCTATTTCATCATTAGCCATGAGAAACAAAGTCAAAGGATCTTTCTCCAACGCATAGGCTGGCTGTACATGATTTTTATCTATAATGGTGAAACCATTTCGCTCATAAAATTTAATTCTACGGGTTGCCATTTCGCCATAATCATTGGGTTCTGTTTCTAATAAAACAAGCATATTATCTTGAATTAAATGCTCCAAGACCTTCTCTCCTATTTTCTTTCCTCTATGGGTTGGGAAAACTTCAAAATGTTCAATAAAAATAGCATCATTCAAATCCCAAGTGACAATGTAGCCAACATATTCATCATTCAATAAAATAGAATTAATATTGGATTTAGAATGATTCACCAAATCATAAAATTGCTGCTCACTTCTTCTTTCTGCTGGTGGAAAGGCCTCTATATAATGCTCGTAAATCTGTTTTAAAACGGAATCTTCTTTTTCTATAATAGGTTGTAAAATAATAGACATAACAAGGTTTTATACATAACTAACCATGCAAATTTAAAGCCTTAATGCTTTTAAAATTGGATTTTAAAAAGAAAAAGCTATGCCTGCTAAGAACTGTCTTGGACGTAAATTAAAATTAGATTCTATCATCTGATAATCATTGATGATAAGATTGCGGTAATTTTGGGTGTTTAAAACATTGTTTAATCTAAATTTTAAATCTACTTTATATTTCTCTATTGTGTAGTTATAAACAAAATCTAAGAAATAAAAATCTTCTTTTTGTGTATTAACTTCATTGATTATCCACTGGTTCTTTATCGCCAGGTATTGATTATCTGTTGGATATAAGAAAAAATTAAAATGATGCTCTAATTGATTAAAGGAAAATGTTGTATTTAAGTATTCATTGGTATAATTAGATATATTTAACTTATAATCTATATGAAACCAATCGGTGATATCTTGTTCTAATTTAGCGCCATACCCAATTAATTCGTTATCAGATTGTATGAAAGCACCGTTTAAAACACGCTCTGATGTTCCAAAATTATAGGAACCTAAAAGTGATACATTGGTACTTGTTTCCCCAATATATTTACTGATTTTAGTAGCAATTTGGTGATTTTGGCTTTGATTATCTCTTTCTATCGCCAACAAGGTTGCAGAACCATCTGCGCTGACGTCTGTCTGATATAATAAATTCTTATCTGTTTGGCTATAACCATAAGTGAGGTGTGCAAAAAACGATTTGAGTGGATTTTTATAATATAAGCCACCATTCACGTTAAAGCGATTGTCTTCTGGTATAATGCCATTTACTTTTTGCAAACTGCGATAGTTGTGCAACATATAACTTTGGTATATATTGTCAATGCCTCCTATGGCTTGTTTATAGCCCGTTGCTATGGTATAACGCCAATAAGCAGATGGCTCATAAGTGAGGCTAAAACGGGGTTGTATTGTTAGAAAGTTCTTGTCTAGTGTGGTATTAGATTGTTTATAATCTATATTAAACCAATGATAATGCACTGGTAAAGACAGATTTCCTTTAAACTTTTGATTTTTATAATTGATTTTTAATTCGGTATAGATTTTATTTCTATTCCAAACCATTTCATTTTGGAATACTGCATTTGTGATTAAATTCTTATCTGTATATATTTCTGAATCTAATTGTTGATAATCTAATGTAAAACCTATTTTTGGGATAAAAGTAAATTTCTTGAAGCCTTTGGTGATTTGAAAGGAATTATCTGTAATTAGTTTATTATGATTCACTTTTTGCAAAACCTCACCATAGGGGTTTCCATTATTTAATAAAGTTTCAAAAACGCCTGGCAACACTTTTAACTCCTGTGGTGCATGGAAGTAGGCAGAACTAGAATGAAAGGAAATTAATTGTTTACCTACAGGAAATACCGCATTTAATTTGTTGGCTACCTTAAAATGCTTATCACTCAAATCTTGTTTGATTGCTTCTGTATTACGCTCTAAAATACCGTCTGCTGCACTCCATTGAGATTGAATATTCAATTTATTTTTTAAATATGTCTTTTTGTTGTTTTTTTCTAAAATAATATCAGCATTCAGGCGGTTGTCTATATTTCTATTCTGGGTGTTTTCTTCTAATAGGATATCTCCCGCTGGCGTATAAAAAATGCTATTGGTTTCACTGGATAAAGTCTGATAATCGTTGAGGTAAGACAAATTAACTTTGAGTTGATAAGCCTTATTTAATTTTTCTAAAATATTAAGCGATAGTAGATGAATATTGTTGTCTAGCCATCGGCTTTCGTCTATCATCGGGGTAGCCGGTGATAAAACATTCACCCATTGATTAGGCTCTGCATTCACACTTGGGTTAAATAAATCATCTATGGTAAGCGCATTTAATTGCCTTGTGATATCGTCTCCAATATTATTGGATTGGTAACTCCCAAGAAATTGACGTTTCCCAGTGAATAGCATCGGCGTAACATTGGCCTCCCATAACAATGGACTAGCTCCAGCGGCCAATTCTGCGCTTCCTGTCATCGTTACAGCGTTTTTGAGTTTAATGTTGATGGCCGCACTTTCAGAATAAACCAAACTGTCTAAAATCTTAATCGGTTGATGATTTTCTAACACCTGAACTTTGGCTACTTTATCATAATGCAGGTTATCGTTGGCCAGATTATATTTACCCTCTAGCAAGTCTAAGTTTTCTATATAATACTTATTGATTGGTTTTCCTTGATATAGAATTTGACCATTTTCTTGCACCTCCATGCCTGGCATTTTACTAATCACATCGCCAATAGAGCGATCTTGTTCACTAGCAAAAGCCTTTACCGCATAATTGAGCGTATCTCCTTTTTGGGTTATGGGAGAAGATTTTACGACAATTGCCTTTAATTCTATCGTTTCTGATGATAAATAATAAGTTAAATCCTGACTTTTATTTTCTATCACTTCCTTTACCGGTCCATAGCCCATAGAACGGATATTCAATTGTAATTGAAGCGCATCACTTTCAACCGTTATAGCAAAATTACCCTTACTATCGGTAATGGCATAAGACAGGATCTGGTCTGTATTCTCTATTGTAATGGTAACACTCGCCCCAGAAATCGCTTTATCCCCATTCTCCGAATAAACGGTGCCTTGAATGGTGGATTGGGCTTGTAAAAAGGATAAGGAAGAAAGAAATAAAATCAATATAGATTTATAGGATTTTGAGAACATATATTAAAAAAATGATTGATTTTAAATTTATCTTTTAATCCAAATCATATCCTTTTCTATTGGATTATCATGGTTTAATATCCACTCTTTTACCTTTTCATCCATACTATCCATTATATCTTTTTGACTAATTGTTTTACCATTAAAACTTATCGATGCCATGGGTCCACCATTTTCTATGCGATTTTGCATTGCAAGCGAAGGTTTTTTGAGCAACTTCTTTTTGTAAGTTATTAAAGCATTTCTTTTGATTTCGGTAGATTTGGGTAACACTATTTCTTCCTCTGTTTGTGTAAAACTTTTAGCTACAAAACTATAGGCATTATCTGCAGAACTAACTTCTAATATGAGCCCTGGTAAACCTTCAAATTTGTATGGCCCGTCCGATATAGGAATATCATGGCTAAACCAAGCAACCCATTCTCTATCACCTAATGTAGTAATTGCTTTTTGAGTTTTGTAACCTAGGATATCTTTGGTTTCTGCTTTGATTTTCCAAGATAAGTCTTCTGAATAAGAATAGGAATAGGTATCGCCTAAAATTTTTTCATAAAACAAATTAGAATCTTTTGTTGTTTGTTTATAAAAAGCAAAGTTAAATCCATAATCTGGTGCTTCTATAACTTGTGAATAATCTAAGGTTCCTGCTTTTACTTGATCATTATATTTTTTATAATAAGCCTTAATTTTTTCTTCACCTAAATTCTGAAAATAAGAAACTTGATGGGTATAATCTATAAGTAATTTTACCTCTTCTGATACCTCTTTATCACTATTCAACTTAGGTTGATATTCTAAATTATATATTACCTGGTACTGCTGTGCAGAAATCAAAGTAGTAAATAATAAAATCCCTAAGGTTATATATCTTCTTATTCCCATTCAAAAGCAATTTCTAAATTGGTTCTTTTTTGTTCTGTCATAGTATTGTTGGGGTTTTGTGCCAACATTTTTTTCAACTCTTCTGATAATCCATAAGCCTTTTCTGGATAAAGGGTATAGGGAAGAAATTCTGTTTCCTCGCCAAAAGGACTTACAACTATATCATCTGTTTTCTCTAAACTCTCTAAAACCCATTTGGCGTTTCCATCTGTAGAATAAGCCTCATAAACAATCCCTGGAATTCCTACAAACTTCCATAAGGGTAGAGATATATCCCCTTTTTCATACCATAGAACATAGGTTCTACCTCTAAAGGTGGTGGTAGCGATATTAAAAATCTTACCATTAACTTCTTTGGTTTCATTGGAAAACTGATATTGAATTTTGGGAATTTTTTCTTTAAAAGAATATTCTTTGCCTATTTTATCATGGATATAAAAAATACCATTTTGTACAAATAATTTATACTCAAAATTATAGTCGTTAAACTTTGTAAAATAACCTTCTGCTTGTTTAGGATCAATGCTTAAATCTACTTTAGTTGTATATAAAGTTCCATTTTGGTCTTTCACTACTTTGGCATTAAATACACGAGGTTCTGATAATGTCATGTATTCTTTAGAAAATGTATAATTTGCTTGTAAGGTTTCTTGACCTTCTAATGAAAATGATAAAAAGACTATAAGAAATAAGACTTTTGTTTTCATATGTGTATAAAATTTTAAAAATCGCTCATAAAATAATATAAACGACTAGTATAAACAATTGGAGAAATTTTTAATCACATGATGCCGAAGCAAGCATTGCATATCCTCTTCCTCTACATTCTCCCTCACTATTTGCAGGTGCATATGAATAGCCAACAAGTCTATCCCCACAATAAATTCTAATCTCACACCAACCACCAACTAAATCGTATTGCTGATAGATATACTCCGTTTCATTATTAGCATTTTCATTGACTTTGTCAAAATTAGTTACTTCTCCTGTAGAAGCAAAAGTTAAAGTCCCGATGAGCATTACTGCTCCAAATAATAATTTTTTTATGTTTTATATTTTTTTAGTTAAACATACCCAAACTTAATAATTAATAATTAATAATAGAAATTTTTATTTATTAAATTATATAAATACTTATTAATTATTATTTTTTTAATTATTTAAATTATTATTTAAGCATACTATAATTTAATAGAATATTACGCGAACTAGTTTAGTTCTATAGCGATATTCTCGCTATTTACGTTCTTTTTCACTCTTCTATGGTGTTTTTCGTCTATTCTATCTAATAATTCTTGTGGATTACTCTTAAAATTAGATTTAATAAGAATAAAATCTTTCCTTTTTACCTCATTTAAAACATGGGTCGAATTTCTTAATACATTTTCAACATCAATTGTATGTCCTATATTTAGTAATTCAAAATCAAAAAGATTATCAACATCATGCAATTTTATAATTAAACCTGGTAGACCAGCAAATTTATAAGGACCATCGGGAATCGGAATTTCTTCTGCATAATAAGCAATCCATTTTCTTCCTTTAAAATCTATTGTGGCTTTACGTGCTTTAATCCCGTTAATAGAGTCTATTTCATTAGTAACTATCCAATTATTAGGAAGATTTTCTGTATAAATATAATTTTCTTTATACACTTTTTCGTTATGAGATAATTGTCCTTTTATAGGATAATTCTTTGCAATTTTATAATTTATTTTAGTACGGTAATTTGCTAAATTAATATTATTTAAAAGCGACCCAGGCATTAAATTATCTTCATTTTTCTTTGCTTCTAAAAGCAAAGAATCTAAACGGCTAGCACCTAAACTAGTGAAAGTAGATATAGAATCTCCTACTTTTAAAATCATGGTTTCTGAACGCTCTTTATCCAAATCTAAACTATCATACTTATAAGTGTATTGGTAAGTGATTTCATATTGATACTCAAATGCACTATTTTCTTGACCCGACAAGCAAATAGAAAATAATATAAATAATAAATTAAATCTCATACAATTAATAGATTTAAAAATACCTTGTTCTATTGACAAGGTTTTTTAATTAACATTAAATTAACCACAAAAATATTGATCACCAGCTACGGCATCTTCGAGTCTTTCTTGTTCTGTTGCTCCACAAGCCATGCCATCTAAACCGCATGTGTATTCGAACATCACACATTCCTCTTCTGCTTTATCAGCTTTAAGATCCTTGCTTTCTTTTTGGTTTTCTTTTACTTCTCCTGTAGAAGCAAAAGTTAAAGTCCCGATAAGCATTACTGCTCCAAATAATAATTTTTTTATGTTTTATATTTTTTTAGTTAAACATACCCAAACTTAATAATTAATAATACAAATTTTTATTTATTTAATTACATAAATACTTATTAATTATTATTATTATAACTATTTAAATTACTATTTAAACATAATACAATTTAATAAAATATAGATTTATTCAACCTTGGGTTAGTTTAGTTCTATTGCGTTATTTCTCTGCTTTTTGCCTTGTTTTTTTAATTTTTTTAAGTCTCCAGCGTCAATATCTATGGTTATGCCTAGCTGTTCTAAAGATTTTAATGGATTTTCTTCAAAATTGCCTTTAACCTTTTTAAATTCTTCTAATGTTACTTTATTCGCATCCAAGGGAATTTCATTCATGGTTTTATCTGTGACTTTAGAGAAGCGTTGCAATGTATAATCATAGTGGTTTTTATCATCTGTGATTTTCACAATTAATCCAGGTAAACCATAAAACTTGTACGGTCCTTCTGGAATAGGTATTTCTGAAGTAAACCACGCTGTCCACTGTCTTCCGCCATACTGTAATGTCGCTTTTTGACTTTTAAAACCTAAAACTTCTTTTTGCTCTTCTTGGATTTCCCATTTAAAGTCACTAAAAGGTTGATTATATACGTAATGGGTCTTTAAAACTTTTTCTAGGACACTAATATTTTTATCCAAATAATTCTTGTAAATCTTCTCTTTAAAATAAAATTTTGGTAATCTATCTTTCTGAGTCAATAAACTCATTTTTTCTTCCATGCTTTGCAAAGAATTAAGAATAGAATCCCTGATTAAATGATTTTCACTTAAAAACATAGATCCAGTATCCCCTAATTGTAAGAGCATCATTTCTGATTTTTGGCTATTGACATCTGCAGAATCTTGTTGAAAAGTCAATAAATATCTTGCTTGGTATTTTATTGCTTGTTGAGCATTTATCGTGCTAATAGCAATGAAAAATGTGAATAGAAAACTTATATTCAATTTATATTTCATATTTAATTTGGTTAAACTTTAAAACTTATAAGGCTCAATATAGATAATTTTATTTAAAGTTAAATTATATTCAACTTTCATTATCTTTTCTAGAAACTTCCATTATCCTAAATTCTCCTTAACTTTAACCTTTAAATTAAATCCTTTTGATATGAAATATTTAATTGTTTTATCTTTAACTTTATTGGCTTTAACTTCTTGTAAAACAGGTTGGAGCGTAGAGGAACAACAACAATATATTAATGATTGTATGGCGATGGCTGGTAGTGTAGAAAATGCAGAAGCTATTTGTGATTGTGGGCTACAACAAGCCATGGATAGATATGAAACCAAAGAAGAAGCAGAAAAGGCTGTACAAGCCATGACAGAAGAAGAGTTACAAGCACTCTTTGCAGAATGTATGTAATGTGAGTTACACTCACTATGCTTGAATATCCTCAACTTTGAATAAAAATTAAAACGATGGCACAAGAACATACTTATCAAGTACGCGTAAAATGGGAAAATGATAGAAAAGGAACTTTATCTTCTGAGGTTCTAAATGATAATATTACTATTGCTACACCGCCAGAATTTAAGAAAGGAATGGCTGGGATTTGGTCTCCAGAACATTATCTGCTATCGGCTGTGAATGGCTGTCTTATGACTACATTTCTTGCAATTGCAGAAAACTTTAAGCTTGAATTTAAATCTTTTGATTCAGATTCAGAAGGGAAATTAGGCATGGTAGATGGTGTTTATATGATGAGTGAAATCACGCTAAAACCAACGGTAGTTATTACCAAAGAAGAAGATCGTGAATTAGCAGAAAAAGTTTTACAAAAATCAGAGAAAGCATGTTTAATTTCTAATTCTGTCAAGTCTAAAGTAGATATGATTACCAATATTATCGTTGAATAAGAATATTAAATATAAATTATATATATAAAACAAACCCCTTTGCATCGCTGTAAAGGGGTTTGATGGTTAAATATTGAAATTTTAAAAATAATTTAATCTCTAAATAAATTTTCTGAATCTAATACTTGTTCTGCAATAGAAATACTAGAGAATCCTACTTCTAATACTTGACCCATATAATCCTCAAAATAAGCAAGGTTTAACTTATGAAATCCTTTTTCTAAGGCTACTTTGTTCTCTCTTCTTCTAGCACTATGACCACCATCATTATCAACTATAACTTGATTATCGATAGATAAAACAGCACCATCATCAGAATAAATATAAAAGTTGTAATAAGCGGTCTCTGGTGCATAAAAGTACCCAGAAAATTGAAAAGCGTAGTGATCTTCTTGTTCTGCCTCATCGATATGAATTGTAGATACCACACCCGTTTTCTTAGCCTTTAAGTTTTTAATATCCGCTACTTTCTCTGCATTTCCTTCATAGTAAGTATAAGCTAAACCTCTATTTTTTGGCGTTATATTTTGAGCTTTTAATACTTTGGTATCTTCTTTAATTGGCGATAGACCTGCTGGGTAATAATATTCAAAATCGGTTTTCTTTGGTGTTGAAATATGGGTAGAAAATGAAAATTGATTTTCCTTTAAGGTAATTACTCTTCCACCTCGTTCTAAGGTTCCATAAGCATCTGTACCGGTTACATTACCAAAAGCTAAGGCTACGTTTTTATAAACACCAATGTAATTATCATCATGATCATGCCCTACAAATACACCCATCACATCTTTTTGGGTAGCAATCGCTGCAAATAAACCCGAGTTAATCTCTGAACTCGCCACGCCATCGGTTTCTCTTTTTTCACCTACTTTTTTGGAATCCATATCGATATAATCATACTCTTTGAGCGGAATATGAAAAAACATGACAGAAGGTAAAACTTTGTTTCCGTTGTTTAATTTATATTGATTACTAGTCGATTGATACCAAGCAATTTGATCTTGTTTAATCCAATCATACGTTCCCAACATTGGGTTCTTTACATAATCATGACTATCTACGAAATAAAGAACAGCAGCGGCTTTGTTTTCATTATGACTTAGGATTGGCTGAGCGAAGTTTAATACACCAGAAACTTCTCCCTTTTCACCGATGAAATAAGGTTTCTTACGCAAGGTTTGATAAATATCTTCTTTAGATAAATCATGTTCTTCATCATGGTTTCCAAAGGTCACTGTCCACGGAATTTCAAAAGGTGCTAACACCTCAGCGAGTTGATTCCAGCCATCTAGCGCTGGATTGGCTGTGATGATATCCCCGGTAAGCACAATGAAGTCTGGATTTTCTTTAATAATGACAGCTTTCATCGTTTCAAACGTCTCAAAAGAGGTTTTAGAAGTAGGATTGTGATGCGTATCTGTGAATTGTAGGATTTTAAATTCTCCTTGTTCATCAAACCTCAACGTATTGATTTGTGCTTGTAAGAAGGTACCTATAAGAATAAATACGAAAGTTAATTTTTTCATTGATTTTGAATTTTTAATGCTTGTAAAATTTTGTGAAATATTTCATTATTTTCATAAACCCCTTGAAAGGTTGAAGAACTTGGTCCATAAGCAAAAACAGGAACCATAACCCCCGTATGATCGTGGGTAGAGAAATCGCCTTCTAATTCATGATCATGCAGTTGACCATGTGGTAAAGTAAGCCCTCCTGTCTCGTGATCTGCGGTGACAATTACCAAAGTCTCACCATTTTCATCGGCAAATTGAATCGCTTTTTGAATGGTATGGTCTAAATCGATGGTTTCTTCTGCAACACCTTTTAAATCATTTAAATGACCAAAATTGTCTATTTGTGCTCCTTCTATCATCATAAAGAATGAATCATCTTTCAAATAATCTAGAGCAAAACTTGTAGCCTTAGGTAATAAATCTCCTCTCCCTTCTCTGATATACGGAAGACTGTTTTCTCCTGCAAAAAAAGCTATTTTATTAGCTGATTGAGACAAATTGGTAATCGTGTCAACTACTGTAAATCCTTTTTCTTCTAAAGCTTCATTAAAACCATTTTCTCTAAAGAATCTTCTATCACCTCCCATAAAAAAGTCCAAATCACTTTGTATTAAATCTTGAGCAATTTCATCCTTCATCCCTCGATCTCTCACATGAGCATAGAAATCTGCTGGGGTAGCACCTGTTATTTCATCGGTAGTGAGAATAGCGGTTTTAAAGCCTTCTTTGGATAAGATTTCTACCAGATTTGGTTGCGCTTTATAATCAACATCTACGCCAACCGCTCTATTATTGGTTTTCTCTCCCATAGCTATGGCGGTGCCTCCTGCGGCAGAATCTGTGGTATAATCGTTGGCTGAATTGGTTTTACTAAAGCCTATACTTTTAAATTGATTCAAAATCATATCTGGACAAAAGATAGTGGCACTAGAAATCTGTGCTTGTCCCATCCCATCGCCAATAATTAAAACCACATTTTTGATTGGTTTGTTAGCATTATCTGATTGGTAAGTAGGCTGGTAACGGGTAACCCCACAAGGAATTTGAACCGTGTTTCGTTTTAAATTTTTAAAATATGCCTCTGCTTTTGCTGGTTGATCTGTCCCTATATAATCTACGCCTAATTGATCAAGCGCATACCAACCTGATTTGCTATCTGGGTTGTTCCAAAAACGGATCGGTAATCTTCGGTTTTTGGCTTTTTCTATAATCTCTTTTAAAGCTATATTTTCTCTGGTCACGATTTTTCCCTTCCCATTCCAGACGGAATAATTGGCAAAATCTAAACTAAGCATCGCTATTTTAGATAAATCTGTAGGAATTTCATCAGATTGCCAATCAAAGAAAATGTGATTAGGATAATCATTGTAATTTTTAAAATCGGGTCTATTTCCAGAGATTATCAATTTAACGCCATTCGGATTATTTGGATAAAAATTAGATTGATAAGGTTTTAATGCTTTAATTATTGCCTGTAAAGTAGTTTTTGCCTCAGATTTAATATCTATCATCCATTGAATTTCTCTGGCTTCCATCACATGATATTCAAACACCTGCATGATTGGATATAGATATAGTTGTTCTAAAGTTTTATTGGGTTGAATGCTTTGCTCTTCATGCGCTACAAATAATTTCCCATCTTTTAAAAATACATCAGTTTCTATAGAAGTTGCTCCATGGGCATAGGCTTCCCAAAAAGGTACGGTTTGCTGATAATCATTGTGGGAATGAATTTGAGATTGTGCAAATGATGAAGTGTAACATAAGAGCAATACACTTAATATTTTAAATTTCATAGGGTGAGAATAATATGGTTTTAAATGAAAAATGAGCCTGCCTTTTTTAAGGACAGGCTCCATAAATAAAAACTAAATAAAGGTTTTTATGTGCCTTACCAACCTTGATTTTGTGAAATGCCTGAGGCTCTAACTACTTCTGTTGGTATAGGCCACACATTCATATATGATGGATCAAAATTTCTGGATTCCCAAATCACCTCCGAATCATCTACTAAAGGCGAAGCTGCATTCCCGTGTAATGGTTGTGCATACACTTTTTGAGCATCACCCCACCGAACTAAATCAAAATGTCTATTAGAAAATTCTCCTGCTAATTCTACTCTACGTTCGTGCTTTAAATCATCCATGGTAGCTCCCATAATAGGCTCTAATCCCGCACGATTTCTAACTAAATTAATTTCCATATCACCACTTTGACCTATCATAATCTTAGCTTCTGCTTGCATTAATAACACTTCTGCAAATCGCATTAATGGCACATTGTATAAAGTCGTAGGATCATTACCGTCTGTATTCACATAGTTACCTACAGGATCTTCTAATCCAAATTCATACATATATTTATTGAATTGGTATCCCGATTTTGAATTCTCTGAGGTATAAATTTTTTCTTCTCCAAAGTATGGAAACTTATCTCCCCAAGCAAGAATAGTAACTTTACGTCTCGCATCGCTATCTTCAAAAGCTTCATATAACTCTCTTGTTGGCATGTAATAACCCCAACCATTATATTTACCCCAACCTTTGTTTTCTAAGACAATACCTGGTAATTTACTACCTCCATTCAATCCAGAATTCACAGACCATATATACTCAGATCCCCAATTTTCTAAATAACTGTGTAATCTCCTATAATCCTCTTCTGGATTATTGGTATCTACTAAGGCTCTATTAGAAGGTGAATTGATAATCTTCTGGGTATACTCTATCACCTTTTCATACTTAGAGGTATCATATTGTGCCCAATATAGGTATGCTTTGGCTATATAAGCCCAAGCTGCATCTTTATGAGGTCTACCATAATCAGCAGGATCCATTTCATTAAAATATTGAAGTTTTTCTGCAGCTATTTCTAAATCAGAAATTAATTGAGAATAATTATCTATAACACTTGCTGGTCTTTTAAATGATCCAGCTGGCTCATTCATATTTTCTTCTGTAACGATTGGTACACCTCCACTTTTATCATCACCATACGTATGTGCTAACCAAAAGTAATGGAATGCACGCATAAAATAAGCTTCTCCTAAAAGTCTATTCTTTAAAGTTTCATTTTCAAATGCTACATTCGGTACATTAAATAATACATCATTACATCTTCTAATAATCTTGTATGATTGTGGATACATCCAATAAGTATAGCCTTCTGTGCCATTCACATTAAAGTTTTTGATGTTATCTGCTTCTCCCTTGGTACGCCCAGTTACCATATCATCTGAGGCATTAATATACCAAAAGAAACCTCTTGCAAACATATCTTCATCATCCATGTAATCGTATATTGAGTTAACACTCTTGATGGCATCATCTTCTGTCTTCCAAAAGTTATCATAAGTTGAGCCGCTTTCTGGTTCTAAGTCTGTGAAATCATCACTACAGCTAGTAGATAAGAAAGCTAAAGTTCCTAGAAATATTGATTTTATTAAATACTTTTTCATTGCTTTTAATTTTTAGAAATTAACATTAAATCCAAAAGAATAAACCTTTGATAATGGATATTGTCCGTTATCTAAACCAATTCCTCCTACCTCTGGATCCATACCAGAATAATCTGTAATCGTGAATAAATTCTCTGCAGATACATAGATTCTAGCTTGGTTTAACCATTCAGAAAATTTTGGAAGGGTATAACCAATTGTTACGTTTTTAAGCCTTACATATGACCCATCTTCTAAATACCAATCTGATGCTTTACCGAAGTTTTGATTATCATCTTTGGTACTAATTCTAGGAATATTCGATCCTTTATTTGATGGAGACCATGCATCTAATACTCGGCTATCTAAGTTAAATCCGTTTAATGAAGCATTATAAGTTTCAAATTTAAATGCATTGAAAACCTCGACTCCTGAAACTCCTTGTACTAAAGCTTTAAAATCAAATCCTTTGTATTCAAATCCTAAATTAACAGCATAAGTAAAGTCTGGATTATAACTTCCTTTATAGACTTTATCCTTATTATCTATAGTACCATCACCATTCACGTCTTTAAACTTGATATCTCCTGCTTGTGCATCTGGTTGTATCAAATTACCATTGCCATCAACATAGTTATTTACCTCTTCTTGTGATTGAAATAATCCCATATGTGGAATCAAAAAGTAACTATTTAAAGCTCTACCGATTCCTGTTTGAAATGGGTATAGAACCCCTCTCACGTTGTTGCCATGAGCGATGTAATCAATATCACCGATTGCGTATCCATCAAGGTTGACTAATTCATTGGTATTGAAATTTAGATTAGCACCAATATTATAGTTGAAGATTCCCGTTTTACCTAAATAATTAGCACTGAATTCATACCCCGAATTCTTAACTTCTCCACCATTTACTTTAGAAGCATCCAATCCAATATGATGATCTGGCAATCCATCTAGAATTAAATCTTCTGTAATCTTCTGATAATAGTCAAATGTAAAAGTTAAACTTCTTTGAAATAGTTCTGCATCCAATCCGACATCATATGACGTAGTCTTTTCCCATGTAATTTCTGGATTTGATTGTAAAGCGGCATATACTCCTTGATAATCATACGTACCTTCTGATCCTAAAACTACGTTTCCTCTACTTAGGGGAACATCATATGGATATGCTGATAAAGGATATACATTACCTAATTTACCCCAAGACCCTCTAACCTTTAATTCATTGATGAACCCAGAGTTAAAGAAATCTTCTTTAGAAATTCTCCATGCACCAGAAAATGCAGGGAATACCCCTGTTTGGAAATCATCTTCTGGATTCGCTTTAGAGGTTTCATCTCTTCTAATAGAAGCGGTAAAATAGTATCTTTTATCATAATCGTACATAAGCCTACCAATTACAGAATTAAATCTTATAACATTATGCGTATTTATAGGTGTATCATATAATTCTCCAGCAGCTGACATAAACTGATTGAAAGGCTCTTCACTACTAAAGTCTCTCCCTTGTTGATAAGAATAATCATATATCTCTTCTTGTGCAGAGTGAATAGCGGTAATATTAATGCTATTTTTGCCCAAAGTCTTATCGTAACTCAACTGATTATCCCATGTCCATCTACTAGATTCAGAGTAAGATTCATGCAGATAATTTTGCGCATCTGTTCTACCAAGTTCTGGAATACGAGGTACAAAACGCTTGTAATGGTTATTTTCTATATTATATCCGATAGTAGATTTTGCTGTAAGTCCATCTATAATTTCATAAGAAATATAACCTGTACCATTAAAATTCTTAAGAGGACTTGTTGTTGTAGGTCGCAATAATTGAGCAACAGGATTATAAACCTCTCCATAAGCACCTGCATAATCTACGAGTTCATAAGGTACTGTTCCATGAAAGTTACCTTGATCATCATATACGGGTGCTGCGGAAGGCATCCACATGGCATTCAATATTGTTCCAGAATACCCACTATTGGTATTCGTTCCTTTAGCATCCGAATGAGAATAATATAAATTAACTCCTGTTTTCAAGTTATCCGTGATATCAACATCACCTTTTGATCTTACAGCTAATCTTTTAAAATCAGTTCCTAATAAAATTCCTTCTTTGTTTACATATTCTACAGAGGTAAAATAATTAAGATTATCCGTAGCCCCACTCATATCAGCGCTAACTCTATTCATTACCCCAGTTCTGAATATTTCATCTAACCAGTTAGTCCTTGTTATTTGACCCCATGGGTTATCACTTGCTAAATGAGCTGGATTAGGTTGTCCACCAGCATTTTGTGCTGCGAGTATATAAGTATCTGCTTGTTGCTTAGCATTTAATGATGTAGGTAAATTATTTACTTGATTAAATGAAGTACTTACATTCAAATTAATTTGAGCTTTTCCTAGTTTACCACTTTTAGTATTAATTACTATAACACCACCAGCTGCTTGGGCTCCGTAAATAGAAGCTGCCGCTGCATCTTTCAAAATTGATACATTTTCTATATCAGTAGGATTAATAGCTGGTCCGCTATAAGGTACACCATCAACTACATATAAAACAGGTTCTGTATTAAAAGTACCCTTTCCTCTAATGGTAATTTCTGGACTTGCCGTAGGATCTCCTCCTTGACTCAAAATAGTAACACCTGCAATATTACCTTGCAAGAATTCACTTAAGTTGGTTACAGGACGATCAGAAATGGTTTCTAAATTTTTAACTTGACCTACGGCTGTTGATAAATCTGCTTGATCTACATTACCATAACCAATAGCCACCACATCATTCAAGCGAAATTGAGTTGGGTCTAGGGTAATCATCAGATTATCATTTGCAGTATAGCTCATAGAGGTAGAAACACCGTCTATACTCATAATGTTTAAAATACCAGCATCTGCTGTAAGATGTAAATTAAAATTTCCATCTGCATCTGTCATGGTTGTTTCTTGTGGGTTTTCAACAGAGGTTACTTCTGCATAAGCAACAGGCTCTTGAGAATCACCCAACACTACCTTTCCTTTTACATCTACTTGTGCCAATGCATACACAGCAAATAAAAAAATAGGTAAACATAGTAGTTTCTTCATGTGATAATTTTTGAATTTGTTTGGTGGCAAATGTGTCCAAAATTATCTCTTTCCTAGGGGTAATTATATTGCATATAAGGAGTAAAACGCTTTCAAAATGGTATCATATATGGGAAAATAGAGGTAGTATTCTTTCATTAAAGTTGGCTTAATTTTAAGTTTACTTTAACTTAACCTATACCCTCATCACTTTGAAATTTCTTAGGACTTTTACCATAGGTTTTCTTAAATACTTTAGTAAAGTATTTAGGATCTGCAAAACCTAATTCGTAAGCAACTTCTGCAATATTCAAAGAGGTTGTTAATAATAGATTTTTAGCTCTACTCATTTTTAGATTCAGAATGAATTCTGAAGGGGGAATATCCAATACTTCTTTAAAAATCCGATAACATTTAATCGTAGAGATACCAAGCTCTTCACATAGTTCTTTCACATTAAATTGGCTATCACTCATTTTATTTTGAATAATGCTCACAGCCTCTTTGATTATCGCTTCATTTTGCGTTTGTGTAGATTCTAAAAAATCATGGTCTAATGCCATATATAATTTCTGCTTTTTAAAGTCAATTTTCTGATGATTTAAAAGTTTATCCACCTTCTTTTGCACATAGCTATGGGTTGCTGGTAATTGAATCATATCATCGATTCCTAATTCTATGGTTTGATCCTCTTTATCAAAACTAATATCTTCAGAGATATAAACTATCTTGATTTCTGGATGCTTTTTATTCAATTTAGTGACTAATTTATAAACATTTTCGCCTAAGTTTTTGTTATAAATAAAAACGAGTTCTATGGGCAAGCTTTTAATAGCAGATAAGACTAAACCCTTGTCTGGCTCTATAATAACATTTGCATCAACCCCCTTAAATAACTGATTTACAATTATATTATCCGTTTTATTAGCCCAAATTAATAAGGTAGGTTTATTCTTATCTATTTGAGTCTCTAGTTCCAAATGCATCCAATTTAATTTGGCATGCTCCATAGATTCTTCTGATAAAAGAATTGGTTTATAAGTCATTGTAAAGCTACAATTATCGTGATTTTGGTGAATAGTAGCTTTAATATTCAATAGTGCGGCAATTTTTTTACATGCTTGGTAATAAGGACTGTAATGTTCTATATAATAAAGATTTTTGCTTAATAATTGATTAGTCCAATTAAGTTTTATACTTAATTCATGTTCACCAATAGTGTACTGTATATCCAATATATTATTGTTAAAGGGATATTTGGTGATATCTGTAAACAAATATTTGAGAAATAATTTGTAATAGAGTAAATCTATAGAAACCCATAGAGGTTGCGTATTTTTAACCAAATTAAACTTAATATTAGATACCTCTAGTTTCGCTATAATTTCATTAAATATAGCTTCAGTAGCATTTTCTATTTCAACTGCATAAGGTTGAAGTTTATGGTTTTTGTCAATTTTACTCAAATAATCAACAGCAATAATTTTATTTAAAAGTTGATTAATCTCACGTTGGATTTTGTCGGCGTTATTAACATCAATATTTTTAATAAAATGAAGAATTTTATTCAATGGTTTTTTATACTCATTCACCAAATAAGCATTAAATTTATCCATCTCCATAGATTCTGTTTTCAACTGCGCATGTAATTGATGTAAAGCTTCTTTTTGTGCTGTAATCTTAGCATTCTTTTCAATTAATTCTTGATTCTTAACACTAATTTCTTTTTTCTGAATTGAAATCTCCTCTACCCTTTCTTTAATCTTATTTTCTAATATACGTTCTCTCTGCAATTGTTTTTTTCTCTTTTGAATAAGGATAATCACCAGG
Source organism: Flavobacteriaceae bacterium Ap0902 (assembly GCA_009835005.1). Taxonomy (GTDB): domain Bacteria; phylum Bacteroidota; class Bacteroidia; order Flavobacteriales; family Weeksellaceae; genus Profundicola. Next base: position 153,195 of record WTFG01000001.1, read on the forward strand.
GATGTAACCAGCAGTAAAAAGAGCAATAAATAGAAATATAAGGATTGCCAAAATGGTTTTTGAATCAATAAATTATGCTCCACTACATATTCTTGATTTCTCCCATTTTTAATTTTAAAGATATAATTGCCTGCTGGTAAATCCTGATACGTAATATCTAATCTTTCATATCCTGTAACATGCCAAATATCATCATAACCTTCTAATTTATAATAAATTTGGTTCCCATTAGAATCTCCATAAAAAGTGGGATCTATAGTATATATCACATTATTCTGGTCATAAGGTTTTTCATAATCTGTAATGGGTTGTTTTTGATCAACATATAACTTAATAATAGGTAAATCCTCTTCTAGATTTATATTATCAGGATTAAAATAATTAAGCCCATTTACACCCCCAAAATACATGATGCCTTTATGATCTATCGTATAGGCACCTTCAGAAAATTCTGCCGCTTGCAAACCCTCTTGTCCAGAATAAATATAAGTAGCATACGTATTGGTATCTATCATAGCCAATCCATCTGTGGTACTCACCCATACTTGATGGTCATGACCTATGATTCCATAAATCAAGTGGCTCTTTAATCCATTTGACTCTGTAATTTTTTTTACAATTTTATTCTCATTCTTATCATAGATCACTAGACCTCCCAAGGTTCCCATCCATAATCGGTCATTGGCATCATCATACCATAAGCTATAGACATTTTTATCTGGAGAATTATTATCTTTTAATATGGATTGTGTCTTATTATTTTTCAAAGCAATCACACCACTATTTTCAGTGGCAATATATAGTGTGTTATTAACTTCAATTAGATCTCTCACATGGTAGTTATTCAACGTTGATTGTCCAGGGAAAGTTAAAAATCGATTTGTCTTTAAATCTAACAGTGCTACCCCACCCCAACAAGCTACGTACAACTGTTGATTATCCGTTTCATAGAAACCATAATTACGATTATTAGGAAATAACGCATGATTTTCTGCCTCAAAATAGGTGATTTTACCATCCTTATACCTGATAAATCCCGCATAAGTGCCTATTAAAATACTCCCATCAGAAGTGGTGGATAATGATCTGATTTTATTCCATGCTGGATTTTCATTACCTCTGGGAATAATAAATTTCGAATAAATACGAGCACCTTTCCTTTTATAAAATAAACCTTCATTATAATACCCGAGCCAAATTTGGTCTTCTGTATCTACAGTAATAGCTCGAATGGTTTCATTGGGCAGATTAGGATTATTTTCTGGATGATGCGTTGTATAGAAAACAGATTCAGAATTTTTATAAACCCTACTTAATCCTCCATCTTTAGTTCCTATCCATATATTTTGAAAAGCATCTTCTTTGATTGCTGTAATCTCATTGGATTCTAAACTAAACTTGTCATAAGGATCATGGGTATAATGCTGTATATCTTCCTTTTGAAGATCCAAAATATGATCAGACGGAATATAAAATAATCCTTCGCGACGCGTTCCAATCCACAAATTACCATAAGAATCCTTTAAATAACTTACCCATTGTACCGTTGGATAATAAGATTGAAATATCGCTTTCCATGGTTGTTTATTCTCGAATAAATTACAATTTATGCAAGGTACAAATTGATCCTTTGAGAAAGTATAGTACTTATTCTCGATTTCAACCAGAACACTTTTGTTTTTAGAAAGTCCAATATCATTTATTTTGCGCTCAAATGAATAATTGGTAAAAGAGCGGTCTGGATTAAAACGACTTATTTGATTTCCCTTGCTATATATCCATAGCCTTTGATCTATATCTTTTACTATTTTATAAACAAAGTTATTGGCAATAGAAGTTGAATCATCCTGTATATGTTTATAATTAAAGAACTCATGCCCATCGTAATAATTGAGCCCATCCCAAGTAGCAATTACCAATCCACCTTGGGTATCTACCCCAATAGAATTGATGCTATTATTGGATAAACCATCTTCTACCGTATAGGTTTTGAACTTTAAATTCTGTGCCGATACAGCCGTACAAAACAAATAAAATATAGATACAAGAAAAATTTCAAAACGCATAAAAACATCAAAAGATGCAAATTAATGCATCTTTTGTTCTAAAAATGTAATTCTATATCAAGTTAACGTTAATTATTCCTCCATCGCAGCTACTCCTGGAAGTTTAATTCCCTCTAAACTTTCTAGCATGGCTCCACCTCCAGTGGATACGTAACTTACTTTGTCTTCAAAACCAAATTTCTTAACTGCCGCCACAGAATCACCTCCTCCTACCAGAGAGAAAGCACCATTTTTGGTAGCATCACCTATAGCATCACCTATAGCCTTGGTACCTGTAGCAAAATTATCAAATTCAAACACCCCTACTGGTCCATTCCACAAGATAGTTTTAGAATTCTTAATAACATCAGAAAATTGTTCTATAGATTTTGGTCCAATATCAAGCCCTTGCCATCCTTCTGGAATTTCATTTACACCTACAATCTCTGTTTTAGCACCATTATTAAAATCATCTGCAGCAATGACATCAACAGGTAAATGTACTTGTACATTTTGTTCTTCTGCTTGTTTTAATATATCCAACGCTAAATCTAATTTATCATCTTCTACAATAGAATCTCCAATTTCACCTCCTTTCGCCTTAATAAAGGTAAATGTCATACCTCCACCTATAATTAAATGATCTACAGCAGGTAGAATATTATCTATGATAGTGATTTTAGAAGATACTTTGGCACCTCCTAAAATAGCTGTTACAGGTTTTTCTGAATTATGAAGAACTTTATCTATCGCTTTTAATTCCTTTTCCATCAACATACCAAAACATTTATGATCCTCATCAAAATATTTGGCAATTACAGCAGTAGATGCATGCTTGCGGTGTGCTGTCCCAAAGGCATCGTTGATATAGAAATCTCCCAATTTGGCTAATTGTTCTGCAAAATCCTCATCGCCTTCTTCCTCTTCTTCTCTAAAGCGCATATTTTCTAACATCAACACACTTCCTGGTTTTAGAGCAGCTACTTTTCTCTGAGCGTCCTCACCTACTACATCATCTGATACTTCTACTACAATGCCTAATTCATCTGATATAGCTTCTGCAATATGCTTTAAAGACAATTCATCTTTAGCCTCTCCTTTTGGGCGACCCAAATGTGTCATTAATATAACAGAACCTCCGTCTTCCAAAACTTTCATAATCGTAGGTTTGGCAGATTTGATACGGGTTTTATCTGTAATGTTTAAATCCTTGTCTTGTGGAACATTGAAATCTACACGGATTAAAACCTTCTTATCTTTAAAATTAAAATCTTCTATTGTTTTCATATGCTGCGTTTGTATTCTACAAATATACGGATTGTATTAGATTAATTTCTTCTAAAAGGATTTCAACTTTCAACACCTCTATTTATTTATATAATTGAAAAAAGAAATTTTAAAAAAAGAAAAATAATGATAATAATGCTTTGTTGATATGTTGATATTTATAGTAGTTTTAATTTTATTATAAATATTTCAACAAGTTTTTAAATTTTAAATAATTGATAAATAAATATATAGTAGGTTATTAACAAATTAAAAAACCACTTATTCATAGCTAATTGTAAATAACTTTAATTCAAAATATTCCTGATAACTGGTGAATAATTCGTCAACTAAAAACAATAAAAAAATTTGGTTTGAATTGTGTATTTTTGACATTGAAAATTTAATTGAGAAAGTCAAGGAGAATATGTAAAAAGTTTTAAACTTTAGTTAAACTTTAATTAACAATTTGGTTACATTATATCTCTATTGATAGACAAATATTTACGTAAAATTTACATTTAACATTGTTGAAAACTATAAATTATGATGATAGCTTTAGGATCAGATCATGCAGGATTTGAATTAAAAGAAAAAATAAAAACTTTATTAACGGACAAAGGTTTTGAGGTTGAAGACTTTGGGACGTTTTCAACAGAGAGTGTTGATTATCCAGATTATGCCCATCCAACCGCGAGTGCTGTTGAAAATGACAAGGCAGAATTAGGTATTTTATTATGTGGGAGTGGAAATGGTGTGGCGATGGCAGCCAATAAACACCAAGGGATAAGAGCTGGAATTGCTTGGACCCCAGAGATTGCTAGTTTAACAAAACAACATAATGATGCCAATATATTGGTATTGCCTGCAAGATTCATTAGTGAAAAAGAAGCTTATGCTATTGTGAATGCTTATCTAGATGCACATTTTGAAGGAGGTAGACACCAAAGACGAGTAGATAAAATTGCGTGTAGCTAAACGATAAACGTATTAAATGCAACTTTAGAACGAATTTTGCTAGTATCCATTTAGATTCAAAAGATCTATTAAATAATTATTACATGTCTAGAAATAAAAAAAGAAAACATAAAAATTCTTCTAAGGAACAAGGATATAAACAAACTGCGCATAAGATTTTACGTTATTTGTTGAAGTATCCTAACGATCAAATGAATTATAACCAAATTGCTTCTGGTTTGCAGTTCAGAAACCCCAGAGAAAAAGACCACTTAATAAAAGTATTGACCAAATTATTGGCTAATAAACAAATTATAAAAGTTGATAAAGGAACTTTTCAATTAAACTTAGAAGACAATACCGCTATTGGTAAAATAGATTTTGCCACTTCTGGTGCTGCTTATGTTTCTGTAGATGGAATAGAAGAGGATATCTATATACCCAAAGGACAATCCAAGAATGCCTTGCAAAATGATATGGTGAGAATCATGCTCCACCCTGCCTCTGGTAGGCGGCGAGAAGGTAGTATTCTAGAAGTAATTCAGCGTAATAAGACTGAATTTGTAGGTACTTTAGAAATTGCAAAGGATGGCAAATATGGTTTTGTAAATGTAGATCAAACCTCTCTACATGTAGATATATTTATTGGTAAAAAGAATTTAGGCGATGTACCAGACGGGTATAAAGTAGTAGCCGAAATCATTGATTGGCCAGAGGATGCAGATTCGCCTTTTGGTAAAATTATAGAAGTTCTTGGTGAACCAGGGGAACATGATGTAGAAATGCATGCGATCTTGGCTGAGTATGGATTGCCTGCAGATTTTCCTGAAGAAGTAGAAAAAGCAGCAAATGAATTAGATACTACTATTAAACCAGAAGAAATCGCGAAACGTAGAGATATGCGTGAGGTTACGACTTTCACGATAGATCCCGCAGATGCGAAGGATTTTGATGATGCATTGTCTATTAGAAAAATAGAAAACGGTAACTGGGAAATAGGGGTGCATATTGCCGATGTAGCACATTACGTGCAACCAGGTTCTATCATAGATCAAGAGGCATATAAACGTGCCACTTCTGTATATTTAGTGGATCGCGTAGTACCGATGTTACCAGAAATTTTGAGTAACAATGCATGTTCTTTAAGACCTAATGAGGAGAAATATACTTTCTCTGCAGTTTTTGAAATGGATGACAATGGGAAGTTAATTAAGGATTGGTTTGGACGTACGGTTATCTATTCTGATAGAAGATTCTCTTATGAACAAGCGCAGGAGATTATAGAAGGTAAGGATGATGATTTGAAAGAGGAAATTTTGACGCTGGATCGTTTAGCCAAAAAATTAAGAAAGAAAAGATTACAGAACGGAGCCATTAGTTTTGATAAAGTTGAGGTAAAATTCAAGTTAGATGAGGAAGGTAATCCAGTTGGTGTTTACTTTAAAGAAAGCAAAGATGCCAATAAGTTGGTAGAGGAATTTATGCTACTGGCCAATCGCAAGGTTTCTGAATTTGTAAGTTTAGACAAAAATGGTAAAGACAATGGTAAAACGTTTGTTTATCGTATTCACGATGATCCAAAACCAGATCGATTAAAGAGTTTACAAGATTTTATTAAACAATTTGGCTATACTATCAAGATTGGAAATCGTAAAGAAACCACCAATTCTATCAATCAACTTTTAAAAGATGTAAAAGGAAAAGGGGAGGAGAACATGGTAGAGACCTTGGCGATGCGTTCTATGTCTAAGGCGATTTATTCTACAGAAAATGTGGGACACTATGGGCTCGCTTTTGAATATTATTCTCATTTTACTTCACCCATTAGACGTTATCCAGATGTGATTGCACATCGTCTATTACAACATTACTTGGATGGCGGTAAATCACCCGATGCACAGCCTTATGAAGAGGATTGCGAACACTGCTCCCAAAGAGAACGATTGGCCACCGATGCAGAACGGGATAGCATTAAGTATATGCAAGTTAAGTATATGGATGACCAAGTAGGAGAGGAGTTTGATGGTTTAATCTCTGGAGTTACAGAATGGGGTATTTATGTAGAACTGCCTGAATCGCGTGCAGAAGGTTTGATTAAATTGCGTAATATCAGAGATGATCATTATGTGTTTGATAAAACTAACTATGCTATCATAGGGCAAAAAAATAAGAAAATGTATCAACTTGGGGATAAGATTCGAGTGAAATTAACTAATGCTGATTTGTTAAAAAAACAATTGGATTTTCAACTATTGAGTTAGTAAGAAAATATAAGTATCAAGTAGCAGGTATTAAGTATCAAGAGCAAAGTAGTAAGATTAGCGTCTTATGGCTTTGCTTTTTTTAGTATCAGATAGTAAGTATTTAGAAGTAGGGTTTGAGAATTAAATCTTTATGCTTTTGTTCTTGTTCTCGAATAGCCTATATCTCATTACCAGCTACCACTAGCTCCACCACCACCGAAGCCACCGCCACCGAAGCCGCCAAATCCTCCACCGCCAAAGCTTCCTCCACCACCGAATCCACCAGAACGTCCTGGCCAAGAACTTCTACCAAAGTCAGTAAAAATTACGTCACCAAAAGTGCTTCTTCTGCCACGGTTTCCACCTTTGCCACCGCCAGGGTTGTTTCTGCTAATAAGATAAAAAACTAAAAACATAACACCTACCAAGAAAAGAAAGCCTAAGATGTCTATGATATTAGAATTATCTCTGCTATCTTCTACAAAAGTTCCATCTAAAACACTAAATATTGCGTCAACACCTTCATCTAACCCCTTATAATAATTTTTTTGTTTAAAAAAAGGAATAATAACGTTATCTATAATTTGTCGGCTTCTGGCATCGGTCATAAATTCCTCTAGGCCAAACCCATTTTGAATGGCAATTTTACGGTCTTCTGCACTCATTAAAATTACCAATCCATTGTCTTTGTCTTCTTGTCCAAAGCCCCATTTATGAGCCCATTGAGCCGCTAAAAAGTTAGGATCTTCTCCCTGTAAAGATTGTACAATTATGACGCCTATTTGCGTTGAGGTTTTATTCTCATAGGTAATTAACTTTTGGTTTAAGGCTTGTGTTTCACTAGGTGTTAGAATCGCATGGTCTGTATAGTCAAAAACTAGGCTTTGGTCAGATTTAGGTCTTGGCGGAATATTGTATTGTGCCCTGGCATGGTTGCATAAGAATAACAGAACCAAGGTAAAAACAACCAATGGTTTGGGTATAATATGTTTAGATTGTTTAATCATAAGTGATTTCGTCTGAAAGTTCATTTTTGTCGTCCACATCAAGTGGGAAATGTTCTTTCATTATAACCCCTACATTTTGTATCCCAGCCCGTATTCCTTCTACGATATTTCCATCTGCAAAATGCTTTTGCATGATATCTCTGGTAGATTCCCAAAAATTATCAGGGACTACTTTGTCAATCCCTTCATCCCCATAGATAGAAAAAGTTTTAGAGCCTGTAGAAATATGTAACAACACCCCATTATGATATTTGGTATTGTGCATGTGTAAATCAGCGAAAACCTTTTTAGCAGCATCTAAACCGCCATTATCTGGATTTTTACTGATATGCACACGAATTTCCCCAGAGGTCATATTTTCTGCATCTCTTATGGCCTCTACAATTTTATGTTCTTCTTTTTCTGTGAAATATAAAGGATTTTTGTCTGCCATTATCTATTGAATTCGTCACGAACACTTGGTGCAACATCAGCCCCACGTACTGCCTCAAAAGGTGCCTTTGTTTCAAATCCTGTAAAACTAGCTACAATGTTGTTTGGCACTTTACGCACCTCATTATTATAAGCTTGTACTGCTTCATTGTATCGGTTACGTGACACATTGATTCTGTTTTCTGTCCCTTCTATTTGGGCAGATAAATCACGGAACTGTTCCGTAGCCGTAAGCGTTGGATAATTCTCTTGTAAGAAGTTCATTCTACCCAAGAAAGCTTGATTCAATTCCTCTTGTGCCTCTTGGAATCGGGCAATATTTTCTTCTGTTAAATTATCCCCGTCTAGTTGTATAGAGGCCGCTTGTCGTCTAGCTTCTATTACATCTGTTAGCGTTCCTCTCTCAAAATCAGCAGCTTGATCTACAGTGGCAACAAGATTACCAATAAGGTCATTTCTTCTTTGATAATCTGTTTGTACATTACCCCAAGCATTCTTTACGTTTTCATCTTGTGTAATGAAACCATTATAAACCCTGGTACCCCAGAATGCAGCGATAGCAACGATAGCGATGATGGCAATTAAACCGATTCCTAAACATCCTCCTTTTTTCATAAGTTTATTTTAAAATTTAAATTTTCAAACTCAAATATGATGCAGTTTTTTCAAAGACTACTATTATTTGATTTAAATTAATGAAAAAATGCTTCTATGGCATCATAATGGGTTACACAAAAATATCCAATTATTCCTAGAACCAATGTATAAGGCAACGCCATCTTTACCATTCTACCGTAAGAAAGATTAATCAAGGGAGCCAAAGAAGAGGTTAATAAGAATAAAAAAGCTGCTTGCCCATTAGGCGTTGCCACACTAGGTAGGTTGGTACCAGTATTGATAGCAACAGCTAATACATCCATGTGTTCCTTGGTAATATGCCCTTTTTGGAATGCATCAAAAACTTCATTGATATATACAGTGGCAACAAAAACATTATCACTAATCATAGAGAGTAAACCATTTGCTGCATAGAACATACCTGGTTGTTTTTCAAACGGTAAAAGGAGTACTGCATCAATGATTGGCTTGAATAAATGCTGATCATGAATCATCGCTACTACTACAAAGAATACAACCAATAAAGCGGTAAATGGAAGGGCTTCTTGAAAAGATTTACCCAAGCTATGTTCATCTATTATTCCCATGAAAGAAGTTTGCAATATTATGATTGCTAGTCCTATAAAACCTACTGGTGCTATATGCAAGGCTAATCCTGCCACTAAAAGTATCGCAGCAATACCTTGAACAATTAAACCAATTTTCTCTTGGTGCGTTCTTTTTTCATCTTGTTCCTGTGTATAAGCTTCTATAATTCGTCTTGCTACAGGTGGTAACTTCTCACCATAACCGAATATTTTAGTTCTCTCTAAAATTAATGTAGTAGCTAATCCACATATAAATACAGGGACGGTAACAGGTGCCATATGGGTAAAGAAATTGATAAAATCTTCTCCCATTTTTTCTCCAATCAATAAGTTTTGAGGTTCACCTACTAAAGTCATAACACCCCCTAGGGCAGTACCTACAACCCCATGCATAATTAAACTTCTTAAAAAAGCACGAAATTTTTCTAAAGTTTCTCCACTCAATTCTTTTCTATCTTCTTTTCCACTTTCATCATAATCTGCCTCTGGACTTGAATGAATTTTATGATAAACCCCATAAAATCCTACACATACACTTATCAACACGGCAGTTACCGTAAGCGCATCTAAAAAGGCCGAGAGCATGGCTGCAATCATTACAAAAAGAAAAGATAAGGCCAGTTTAGATTTAACTTTCACAAAAACTTTACTAAAAATGTACATGAGGAGCGGTTTCATAAAATAGATTCCTGCCACCATAAACATCAATAATAAAATTACCTCTAGGTTAGCATCCACTTCATGATAAGCGTTTTCTGGTGTAGTAAGACCCAAGATGATGATTTGGATGGCTAATAAACCACCAGACTGTAAAGGATAGCACTTGAGAGCCATTGCTAATGAGAAAATAAACTCACCAATAAAAAGCCATGCAACAATGGTTTTCGCATGATGCTCATCCATCATCATAGGTAAACCAAAAAATAAAATTACATTTAGAACCAAGAAGCCAATCATGATTGATTTAAACCATGTTGGGCTATTACCAAGGAAATATTTAAACATATCAATACAATTTTAGAGTTGCAAGATACGCAATTGTATTTTTTTTTGAATATTAAATTTTCAAGGAATCTAGGACAATGAAAATTTCATAAATTCTCAAAACTTTTTGTGGAAGCAAGTGCAATTAATGCAAACTCTTTGAGGGATTAAATCAATCACCCAACTCTAATTGATTTTTTACGAGATTATAATAATTACCTCTACTTTTAACTAGTCTATTATGATTACCTTGTTCAACGACTTTTCCTTTATCCAAAACTATAATATTATCGGCTTTTTTTACTGTTGATAGACGATGAGCAATAATTAATACTGTTTTACCTTTAAAAAATGATTGTAAATTATCATGAATAATTTTTTCATTTTCTGCATCTAACGCACTTGTTGCTTCATCAAAGAAAATGTAATGAGGATTTTTATAAACGGCTCTCGCAATGAGTAAACGTTGTCTTTGTCCTCCTGATATTCCATTTCCAGAGGCTCCTATTTTTGTTTTTAATCCTAGAGGCAATGATTGTATAAAGGCTTGGATATTTGCAATTTTAATGGCAAAATCTATTCTTTTGTAATCTATAGTTTCATCGCTTGTTGCTATATTTCTTTCTATCGTGTCAGAAAAAATATAACCATCCTGCATCACTACTCCAGTATTTTCTCTAATGCTTTTAGGAGATATAGAAAGAATATTATCGTAGTTATAGAATATTTTACCTTGGGTAGGATTATAAAATCTTAATAAAAGTTTCATAAGCGTAGTCTTCCCACTACCACTTGCACCAACAACAGCGGTAACTTTGCCTTCAGGTATTAGCAAATCTATGTCTTTTAAAATATAGGGGGATTTTGGTCCTTCATACTGAAATGATAAATTCTCAAGGCGAATTCCTTTTGAAATGCCATTAGGCGAAAAGTCTTCTACAATATTAAGATTTTTTAGCTTGCTAGAGTTTGCAGGTATAATTTCTTCTTCGTTAGGTTTGTTCTGTACCTCATTCAATCTTTCTAAACTTAATTTTGCATCTTGTAAGGAGCGGAAAAAATTCACCAATTGATTGACAGGCGAATTCATTTGCCCTATGATATAAGAAATTGACAAAAGCATCCCCAAAGTCATTTCTCCTTTTACCACATAATTTGCTGCTAGAAAAGTAACTAATATGTTTTTTAATTGGTTTATAAATTCGAAACCTGATAATTGAAATTGGTTCAGCTTGAGAATTCGAATATTAGTTTTAAATAATTTTTGTTGAATGGCCTCCCATTCTATTCTTTTAAACTCTTCAAATTGATTAAGTTTCATTTCTGTAACACCATTCAGCATTTCATAAATAGACTCTTGATTCTCTGAATGTTGTTGAAATCTGTAATAATCTAAAATTTTACGCTTCTTTAGCCAATAATAAGACCATCCGATAGATAGTGCAGTAAGTAGAAAGTAAACGATTAAAATTTTAATATCGTAATACCAGAGTACACCAAAGAATACAGAAAAAGTAATGATTGAAAAAAATGTAGTTAAACTTTGTGAGGTAAGGAAATCCTCTATTCTATCATTGTCTTGGATGCGTTGGTTAAAGTCTCCCATTGTTTTGGTATCAAAAAACTTGATAGGGAGTTGAAGTATTTTCTTTAAAAAACTAGAAATAATATCAATGCTTAAATGTGTACCTACATACAGCATCATCCAATTTCTAAAAACCTCTATGGTAATGGAACCAAGAAAAACGCCTAATTGTGACAACAGAATAATAAAAATAAAGTTGAGGTCCTTAGCATTTACGCCCTTGTCTATTAATGCCTCTGTTAAAAACGGAAAAATTAAGGTGAGTCCACTGCCTAGAAGCAATAGAAAAAACATGATAATTAGTTGCTTCTTATAAGGATTAAGATGCTGTAATAAATATTGAATAGATAATTTTTCTTCTTTGGGAGGAACTAAATTTTCAAAATCCTGTGTAGGGTTTAAAAACATAGCAACACCTTTATCTTCCTCTACACACCAAGATTTTTTAAATTTACCTATTGATAGTTTTATGATACCGTGCGCAGGATCGACTAGATGAAATATTATTTTATTAGAAAAAATGGACTGCGATATTTTAAAAAGGATTACAAAATGATTTTGATTCCAATGGAGAATGCAAGGAAATAAAGGCTTTTGTTCTATTAACTTAGAAATAGAAAGTTTAACCGATTGTGTTTCAAATCCTATTTTTTGTGCGGCCTCATCAATCCCCAATAAAGAAACTCCCTCCCGAGTAATAAAAGCGTTTTCTCTTAAAAAATCAATAGGATATTTTTTACCAAAATGTCTTACAACCATAGCAAGGCATGCTGGACCACAATCCATTTGATCTTTTTGGGGAAGGAAAATTAAAAGCCATTAATCCGTAATTCTAGTTAAAAACGTGTCTAATACAACCTTCTTTTTCTTATTTTCATTAAAATCGTAAACGCAATAATCCCTGCCCTCATTTTCCATAGCTACCTGAGAACAGCCACCTCCACATAATGGCAAAATACTACATGTTTGGCAGGGCACGTTTTTGAACTTTCCAGACATTCTTTTTTCAAAAATACTATTCCATTTTAGCAACTAAAGCGCTAAAATTCTTTTCTGAATTGTTCATAATTTAAAATTTAAAATATATAATGTAAGATAAAGTTTTACTACATAAAACACTTCATTGGTAGTAGCTTGCAAGCTTAATTAAATTGCTTTTCTTTAACATTGCGCACTGTTAAATAATCGGCATTTTAAAATTGGTTTATTCGGTTCGATTCTTTTCTTCTTTGTTTCGAATGTTTCTTTTTTCCAGATTCATTTTTTTACCTATGTTGTAAAGAATACCTATAGAGAAATATTGCTCATCATAATAATTTATAAAAGAATTCTTCATTTGATTGGAATAAGTGGTATACTTAGTACCACGTGGATTAATTAAATCTTGAAAATTTAAACTAAAGATTAATCGTTTATTGAGTAACAACCATTTAACTGATGCATTCAATTGTAAATCATCAGAATTATAATCTAAATAATCAACCCCCCTAGTTAATAGCCAAAGATTAGTGTTTAAGAAAAGGGTTTTATCATTATTCAGCGTTAGATCATTAGATATACTTAATTCACCACCCCATCCGCTTAAATGTTCAAGTGTTTCGGGTATCTTGGAACTTGTATCGCTATAATACACATCAGCAGAGGCGTTGAGAACCCACCATCTAACGGGCCTAATTACAATATTCTGAGTAATACCAAACATTTTATTTACGATGAAGTTAAGAGGAATCACCTGTTTGACTTTAGAATTGGCATCAATAATTGTGACCTGTTCAAATTCATTGTCAGTATAGGAATAATAAATATTAGTTATTAGGTTATCTTTAAAAGTGTATTCAAATTCTATATTATCTGTGAACGCAGGCTGTAAAAAAGGATTACCTTCTGAATATGAATAAGGATTATTGACAAACCTAAAAGGATTAAGATATTTAAAGTTTGGTCTTGATATTCTTCTTCCGTAATTAAGACTAAGCGAATGATTATCATTATGTATGTAACCAATATAAAATGTTGGAAATATTTTTGAATATTCAATTGTATTAATTTGGTTCAATGTACTGGAAAAGCCTTCAGTTTGGGTAAGTTCATATCTTAATCCTAGTTTGGCATTTAATTTCGAGAAAATTTTTTTTTGGCAACTAATATATAAAGCTTGTGTATTTTCCTTGTAAACAAAATGATTGCTAAAGCTTGGGTTTAAAGTTTCGCTATTACGGACAATATCAAAATATTTAAAAACATTATCTGTTTCAGTAAGCGATAACTTTACCCCATACGTCAATTCAGACCAAACGTTGGGGTGTTCCATATCTATATTTATTGAATAGTTTTGAATATCTTGTATACCATAATTTCTTGCTTCTTCTAAGCTATTAGGAATTGGCTGATTAATTGGTGAAAATGATTGTGTACTAAAAAACCGATTTCGTTTATTTTTATAGTTAAAATAATTAATATCCAAAGATAGTCTTCTGCTTAGGTTATCCATATCATAAGCAATATGATAATTAAAATTATTAAGCTTCTTTACATATTTGTTCGTTCCTATAGTGCTTATTAGAAAATCATATCCGTTATTTAAGTTATTTGTTAGAAAGGTATTATCAATTTCTTTTATTGTAGGTTTGTTCGTGATATAATTATATATTAAGCCATTTGATATGTAATCATTAATTTTATAGTCTAAACCAATTCTACCAGAAAAAGCATTCGAAAAATTTCTTCTATTTATTACTTCATGCCATGTTTGGTTAGGGTAAAAAATCTTGCTCATTTCCTTTGGGACAGAAGAGCCCTTAGTATAACTTATTGCCGTATAAAACTTAAGTCTACTTCTCTTTATATTAAAAGAAACTCCTTCATTGATTTTAGAAAAAGTTGCTTTCCGATAGATGCTTCTGATTGATGCATTCCAAATATAATTTTTATATTTTTTAAGTATAATGTTGACCAGACCACTATTACCTTCAGCACTATATTTCGCAGGCGGATTTGAGATTACTTCTATGCTTTGTATGTTTTCGGCTGCAATTGTTTTAAGATAAGTAGTTAAATCTATCCCAGACATTGGCACAATTCTGTCATTAATTAAAACCATAATACTACCTTTTCCAGTCATAGATATTTCATCATTTTGTACTCTTATTCTAGGGGTAAGTCTTAAAATATCTAGTCCATCGCCACCCGTAGCCGCAACAGAATTTTCTACATTAAAAACTAACCTATCAACTTTTTGTTCAATTAATTTTTTCTTCCCTTCAACAATAACATTATTTAGTGCTATGGAGGAAGGCTTGAGTTGAATGGTTCCTAAATCAGCTATATCTGGATAAAGCTTTTTAACTTCATAACCCAAATAATTAATTTCTATATAAAAAGATTTCTCAGATTCAACTTGTATAGAAAAAAATCCATTATTATCTGACCAAGTAGATTGTAGAACTTTATCCTCAATGCTATCCTTTGTTGATACTTCTGCATACGCAATGGGTAAATTGTTTTCATCTATTACTTGTCCAGTGTAGGTTTGTGAATAGGAAATAATTCCTAAAAAAAGTAATAAGTATTTAAAAAATTTCATATAATTCGTCGTTATTCTTCATCTTCAACAGGTGGGTCCACCTCAACACCTTCTGAATCAAGGGTATCATTTAATTTTATACTATCTATTTTTATACTATTTTTCAATTCTATTTTATCGATAACCTTATTATCATATTCTAAAGGACTATCATCATCTATACAGGCGTATGTAGCCATAAAAAACAAGATTATACCTATTTTTACTATTCGGTTGATTTTCATACATTTGATTTTAACTTTTATAAAAGTATGAAACTAGGAATACAATGGATGCTCTGATGATAGAAACTATTGCTATGTTTATAAAAAGATTAAAAAGCCCAAATTATAAAAGAATAATTACCTTAATATCAGTTATATAAGAATGCATTGCCCATATTGTAAATTCAGTGTAGAATGAAATTACCTATAACTTTTTTATTACAGATATTATCGATAGGGATTTTTCTATGGGTAAACCCTCTATTGGGGCAAAAAAAAGAGACGGATGTTTTGTCTTATCAAAGTTTTAAAGCGGAAATCAAACATTTAGCATTGGCTCATGATAAGAACAGATTTCAAAAAATAGATGATTATATAGCCTATGCGAAATTAACCCAAGACCCGCTAATCCTTTGGGGAAGTTATGATATTGCCAGACTGTATGGCAAACCAGAATTGGATACTGTGTATTGCGATAGCATGATATGGATTGCAAAAAAAGGTTTAGATTCTTTAAAAATTGCAGATAGTTATGTTGCTAAAGCTATGCATCTAGAGTTAGATTATAAATATAAAAGAGCGTTAGATGCTTTAACTCAAGCAGAAGAATATTTGTCAAATTCTACCAATAATTTGTATGTAAAAAATTCTATCCATTATACCAAAGGTCTGATTTATGAAGAGATGAATGAAGTTGCTAAAGCCAAGGAATATTTAAATAAAAGCTATCAATTCTTTAAAAATAATCATAAACCTAGTAATCATACCGATTACAATCTGTATTATCTTTTAAGTCTAAGTCATATTGCCTCTATTAGCGCTTATTTGAAAAATGATTCTCTTTCAAAAGCCTATAATCAAGAATTAAGTAAAATAGTTGAAAATGAAAATTATCTATTTCATAAAAATGTTATCCCAATAAACGCAGGTATTAATCATTTTGTTCAAACAAGATATGATAGTGCGATTATTAAGTTAAATCAATCTTTAAATAATCAGACTCCTAATTCAGGAGTGCATTTAACAGAGCATTATTATATAGGATTAAGTTATTGGTATAAGAATCAAAAAGAAAAAGCCCTTCCGTACCTTCTGTACATAGACAGTGTGTATAAAGCAAATCATAAACTTCCACAAAAATTTCGTCCTACCTACGAAAGGTTGATTGATTATTACCACGATAAACAAGATGCAGAAAAGCAATTGTTTTATGTAAAGAAGTTGTTGGCTTTGGATAAAAGTTTTGAACGTGATTATAAATATATTCTTCCGCAGTTAGAAAAAACCTATACAACGCAAAAATTAGAAGAAGAAAAGGCCTATTTACAGAATCTTTTAAAGGAAAAAGACTACAAACAATTTTGGTTGGTGGGAGGTGCATCTCTCGTAATCATCATATTACTGATTTGTGGAGTTCTTCTTTTTATACGCAACAAAAAATTAGACCAGAATTTTAAAAAATTAGAAGAACATTATCATAAACAATTGGATCAAAACACGAAATTCATATCCCAAGCGGAGGATCCAATGCAACAAGAAACTATTGCAGAAAAAATGCAATATAAGTCTGAGGCAGAAAACTTGGGAATGAGCGAGAATGTATATGCTTTGATCACTGATTATTTACAGAATTTTGAATTGAATAAAGGGTATTTAGATAAAAACTTGAATCAACAAAAAATGGCAGAGAAAATCGGAACGAATTCTACCTATTTATCTAAGGTTATTAACTATCAAAAGAACATGAACTTTAGTGCCTACATTCATCAATTAAGGATAGAAGATGCAACCAAATCCCTTTATTTTGGGAATGAAAGAAATCTATCTGTTCATAAAATAGCAAAAAAGCATGGATATAATTCAGAAAAGACTTTTGTAAGAGAATTTAAGAGAATCAATGGAATGACACCTGTTCAGTTTTTGAAAAGAGTTAAAGCCTAATGGCGACTATCTATAAATCACCCCCGCACTAGAATCTCGACTTGCACCCGTCACAGATTTCAGTATATTGGTTTGGTTTTGAAGTTTTAAATAACCTAAAAGAGCAAAAACCAAGGCTTCTTTATAATTTAATAATTGATTATCTGCGATGATGATTTCTGCATGGGTTTGATTTTGAATGGTTTGCATAAGAAATTTATTCAGGGCACCACCACCGGAAAATAAAACTTTCTTAAAATTATTTTGGTTGAGTACCTGCGCGATTTGATAAGCTGTATGTGCTGTGAAGGTCGCCAAAATATTTTCAGGAGATTGATGATGATTTTTGAGCATCGGGAATATTTTCTTTTCTACCCATTCCCTGCCGAGGGATTTGGGACCTAATTCCTTATAAAAGGCTAAATCATTTAACTGTGAAAATAAATCAAGTTGTATGTTGCCTCTTTCAGCAATTTTTCCTTCTGCATCATACGGTAATCCAAGATGGGCTGCGTAATAATTCAATACATAATTAACAGGTGCCATGTCAAAGGCTATGCGATTCCCTTCCTGATTATCAAATGAAATATTGGCAAAACCACCTAAGTTAATGCAAGCATCATAGTCCGAGAATAATATTTTATCTCCTATGGGAACGAGTGGTGCTCCTTGGCCTCCCAAAGCGACGTCTTGGGAACGGAAATCACAAATAACCGGAATATTGGTGATGGCTTGTATATGTGCACCGTGGCCAATTTGCAGGGTAAAACCTTTTTTGGGCTGATGGAAAACGGTGTGGCCATGACTTGCAATGGCATCAATATACTCTAATTGGTGTTTTTGAATAAATAATTGGACTTGTTCCCCTATGTATTGCCCATAATAGGCATCTAATTGTATTAAATCTTGCCCGTCTAATAGGTGAGCATCTTTTAATTTTTTACGCCAATGTTGGGTATAGGGAATACAATCGGTGGCAATCCATTCCCAATCGATTGTATTTTGGTTTTGATTAAATTTTACACAGGCTAAATCTAAACCGTCTAATGAAGTACCCGACATGAGTCCGATCAGATTTTGGGAGGTCGATTGAGGCATGATTTAAGATTTGTTTTAAGAATGAAAAAGACAAAATTTAAACTATTCTAAAGTTGATTAATGAAGCGGTTTTAACTTTAATTCCACTTCTCTACCAAAGAATCTTTTAGCCAATTTTTGAAAGTTTTTGGTGATATCAGAAACATAGAACGAATACGTTGGATTTCCTTCTGCACACATTTCATTTTTTACTAAAATATTTTTTAATGCATGTGCCACAGTAAGTGGAGAGTTAATGACCTCAACTTTCCCCTCGTAATAATCTACAATTTCCTTTTCTATGAGTGGATAATGCGTACAGCCCAAAATGATGCTATCAATATCTTTTAACTTTCTATTGGATAGGTAATTTTCTATAACGGCTTTGGAAATTTCCGTATTGGCTAAACCTTCCTCTATCACGGGCACAAATAGTGGTGTCGCCAATTCTTGCACTTTGATATGGCGATTAAATTGGCGGATGCTTTTTTTGTAAATTCCGCTATATACGGTGGCTTTGGTGGCAATAACACCCATTTTTTGATGAAATCCATAAGCGGCCTTTTCTGCCACAGGCGTTATCACGTCTAATACAGGTATCTGATGAGGTTCTGCAACAGATTTTATTTCATCTAAAGCATTGGATGAGGCTGTGTTACAAGCAATGATAATAGCCTTGCAATTTTGCTCTACCAAGAATTGCGTAATATTTTTGGAGTATTGTTGTATCACCTCTGGAGATTTATTCCCGTAGGGTAAATGCTTAGAATCACCGTAATAGATGATATTTTCATGCGGTAAAACTTTTTTAATTTCTCTTGCAATGGTGAGCCCACCAACACCCGAATCAAAAATACCAAGAGGTCTAGAATCACTCATGCTGCAAATTTACACAATAAAGAGTTCTGATGCGATACCGTCTGCAAAAAACCTATAGGCTGGATTTAAAAACACTTTGTTATCTTTTTGTGTCAATTTTTCTTGGGCAATTAATTGGGCAACACCTTTTTGCCATGCTATAAAAAGATCTTCTGGTATGCTGTTTTGTAGGTCTGTTAGGTCTATGCCATAAACGGTACGCAGACCAATCATGGTAAGTTCATTCAAGATATCTTTGGGGCTTAAAACCTCTACTTCTTCTGGCAATTGTTGGTTTACTATAGATTGAACATATTTGGTGTTGTTAGCGATATTCCAACTTCTAGACTTTAAATCAAAGGAATGCGCAGAAGGTCCAATGCCTACATAAGGTTTCCCAAGCCAATACGCAGAATTATGCTTGGAATGAAATCCTGGTTTCCCAAAATTAGAGATTTCATAATGTCCAAAGCCATGCTGAGTTAAAGTTTCCACCAGCATATTAAACTGATTTTGTTGTTTTTCATCATCCACAGGGTGCACCTTTCCAACTTTGATTTGGTGTTTCAATGCAGTTTTGGATTCAATGGTGAGGGCATAAGAAGATACATGCGGAACTTGTAGGGCAATGGCTTTTTCTAAATTAGCCTTCCACATGGCATCCGTGGTAGTAGGTGAACCATAAATTAAGTCAATGGTTATATTCTCAAAGCCTGTATCTTGGCTTCTTTTGATGCTGGCGTCTGCTTCTTGTGCATTATGCGCCCGATTCATCAACTGTAAATCTTCATCAAAAAAAGATTGTACGCCAATAGAAAGCCGATTGATAGGTGTCTGGGCTAATTCATTAATTTTAGATTGGCTTAAATCATCTGGATTAGCCTCAAGCGTGATTTCTGCATCGCTTTTAATTTCAAATAAACTTTCTATTTGTTGAAAGATTTGATTCAGTTCTTTGTCATTTAAAACGGAAGGTGTTCCGCCCCCAAAATAAATGGTTTCTAGCGGAGCCGTGATTTGATGTTGCCTTAAAACCAATTCTTTACATATCGCATCCACCATATCCGATTTATTCTTCATTAAGGTAGAAAAATGAAAATTGCAATAACTGCATTGTTGTTTACAAAAAGGAATATGGAGATATAAATGCATTGGTTTTTTGATCGAATTTAGGTTTACAAAATTAGTTTAATTATTCTTAGGAATTTAGGATTGAAGTTTTGAAAACATTTAAATTTCCCTATATTAATCATGAAAATAATGTTTGTAATAAATAATGTAATTTTACAGAAATGGTATTTAATCCAAAGATTTTCAGAAAGTAAAAATTCTTAAACTATAAAATGTGAACTTATCTTTTAATATAAAATTAGCCAAAAGTTACTCAAGTAACTCTCAAATTGCAAGAGTTTTAACTGAAAATTGGGTTAAAATAAATGGGTATTGTCCAGACTGTGGTAATTTTTATTTAAGAGAATTTACGAACAATCAACCTGTGGCCGATTTCTATTGCGAGTACTGTCGTAGTGAATATGAACTAAAATCGAAGAAAAGTAATACTGTAGGAAAAAAGATTGTTGATGGAGCATATTCAACTATGATAGAAAGAATTAATTCCGATAATAATCCTAATTTTTTCTTTTTAACTTATGATGAAGTTAAGTGGGAAGTAAAAAACTTTTTAATTATTCCAAAGTATTATTTTACATCAGAAATTATAGAAGAAAGAAAACCTTTATCAATGAATGCTAAAAGGGCAGGATGGATTGGATGTAATATAAATATAAGCAAGATACCTCTAAATGGTAGAATATATTTAGTTAAAAATTCTGAAATTATACCAAAAGATGAGGTTATTGGAAAGTGGAAAGAAACTGAATTTTTGAAGTTAAAAAAGGGTTCTTCAAAGGGTTGGATTTTAGATATTATGCGATGCGTTGACTCTATCCCAAATGATATTTTCACGTTAAAGGAAATTTATAAATTTGAAGCGGACTTAAAGTTAAAATATCCCGATAATAATTTTATAAAAGATAAAATTCGTCAGCAATTACAAATTTTAAGAGATAAGGGATTAATTGAGTTTCAAACTAGAGGTGTATATAAAAAAATTATAAAATGAGTGCGAAACTTTATAAAATTGAGATACAAGAAATTTTATCTAGACTAGTCGAAATAGAGGCAAATGATAAGGAAGAAGCAATATCTAAAATAAAGAAAATGTATCATGACGAAAAAATCATTCTTGATAGTAGTGACTATATAACTACAGAGATTTTTGAGTTTAAGTATTCCACAAATGAACCAAAAAAATAGAATTAATTAAATCATAAATTAATTAGATTTTACAGTTATTTCAATAGATTCTGGATGTTATCGGTAAATTGTTAATTTGAATTAATTTCAAGAATTTGAAAAGGTTTTTAAGCAAAGAATATCTTGCATCGCTTTTAATTTCAAATAAACTTTCTATTTGTTGAAAGATCTGATTGAGTTCTTTGTCACTTAAAACGGAAGGTGTTCCGCCCCCAAATAAATGGTCTCTAGCGGAGCGTTGATTTGATGTTGCCTTAAAACCAATTCTTTACATATCGCATCCACCATATCCGATTTATTCTTCATCAAGGTAGAAAAATGAAAATTGCAATAATTGCATTGTTGTTTACAAAAAGGAATATGAAGGTATAATTGCATTGGTTTTTTGATCGAAATTTAGATTGACAAAATTAGTTTAATTATTCTTAGGAATAGAGGGTTGAAGGTTTAATTGATTTTAGAGTAATGTATAAAATTTTTAAATAATTGAATTAAAATTAGATGCTGAATCAAGTTCCTTTAGACTTGTAATGTAAAATAAAAATTAAGAAAAATGATAATAATAATGGATTGTTGGAATGTTGAGTAACTTTATTATTGAAAATAAAAAAGTTATCAATATTTCAATAATCAAAAAGAGAATAAGAGTTTAAGTACACTACTATCGAGTTCGAGTTTATAAATCATATGCTGATTCAGGCTTAAACTCTTTTTCATCATCCAATCTCAAATAGAAATTAGGGTAGAACCCATTATTAAGGAATAGAGTTACATGATGAATTATTCTCAGCATGACACACGTTTATAAAAACGTTTAATTTATTATGCGCTGTCCCCTTCAACTTGACTCAAGGTCTCAAATAAAATTTCTGTTCATTTTGGTTTGACCCAAAACGAACCAATTGCGAAGCACATCACGAATACCATTAAAAATAAATAAAAAAGAACATGAGTAAAAGGTCAAGAAGACTTTCAAATGTTTTGCCAGAGGCAACGTCAAAATTTCTAAAATTGAAATCCCAGCGCTTTACCAACCACGTCAATTTATTAACGAAAATTTGACTAAACATAAAAAGCCTTCATTGGCTTCGAGTAAAACATTTCCGTTTTATAGATTCGTATTGACTTTAATCGTAAATGTCAGAACGGAGGGAAATGTTGTTTTATATGTTTAAGAATTTTTGGCTAGCGACTATGAGGCTGGCTAAAGGGCTGGCAGCAGTCAAAAACTTCTGGTGCCTTGGCAAAACATTCTAAGACAACTTGATTTTTTGTTTCTTTTTTATCAAGAAAAAAGAAAGGAATTTGAAGTTTAAATGTATACTTGTTTCATCAAAGCAAAATGAGCATTATCCAATCAACTTAACTTATAGATTAGTAAAAACACAAAAAATATAAATCAAGAAACTTTACTTTTGCAATCTAAACCGACACCATGCCCACATTAGATAAGAAGAAACCTATCGAACTTTTTGTAATTCCTGAGTTTAGGAATTTAATGTCTGGTAGATTTATGCTGATTATGGGATTGCGTATGATGGGTGCCTTGGTAGGTTGGTGGATTTATCAATTAACGGGAGACCCCTTCAGCATTGGATTAATCGGTTTGGCAGAGGTAATCCCAGCTGTGAGTTGTGCTCTGTTTGCAGGTCATGTGATAGATAATACAGAAAAGAAAACCCTGTTATTGATTTGTGTATATGGTTATTTATTGGTTGCTGGATTTCTGTTTTATTTGGCTTGGGCAGAAGACCATGGATTCACCAAAAAACAAGTAACCTACGCCATCTATGGCGCGATATTTTTAACAGGAATTACCCGCTCATTTATTGGGCCCATTGTGCCTTCTATGATTCCTAGGGTGGTGAGCATGACTAATTTACCACCTGCGATTACCATCAATCAAGCCACTTTTTTAGGTGCTTCTGTTGCTGGACATGCAATAAGTGGTTTTTTAATTGCTTGGTTTGAGATTGAGGGTGCACTTTTGTTTATTATGGCACTAATCTTTGCTGGATCTATGTTCTTTTGGTTTATCAATGCGCATCCCTCTGAGGTTGAAAAGGGAAAAGTAAATATGTTCCAAAGTATCAAAGAGGGGATTGTATATATCAAAAACACCAGAGAATTGATTGGTGCGATGACACTGGATTTGTTTGCTGTGCTTTTTGGTGGGGCGGTAGCGATGGTGCCTGTGTATGCCACGGACATTTTGGATGCGGGGGCTCAAGGTTTTGGAATATTAAATGCGGGTACCGATATCGGGGCAATTTTGGTAATTAGTCTTTTGACCTTTTTCCCATTGAATAAAAACCAAGGTAAAATCATGATTGGTTGTGTCGCAGGATTTGGTGCTTGTATCATTATTTTTGGTCTCTCAACTTTCTTCTGGTTATCCTTTTTTGCCTTAATGCTAAGTGGTGTTTTGGATGGAATAAGCATGGTGATTCGGGGAACGATTATTCAATTAAAAACACCAGATCATCTGCGAGGTCGGGTAATGAGTGTGAATACTATTTTTGTGAGTTCTAGCAATGAGTTAGGACAGTTTGAATCTGGTTTGGCGTCTCGTTTATTAGGCGTGGTGCCGTCGGTGGTTTTTGGTGGAACGATGACTTTGCTCACAGCGACTACGGTTTGGTTTAAATTCCCTAAACTTCGCAAGATGACTTATAAATAAGGTTTTAATAAAAACCAATATATTATAACTTTAACTTTTAGATTAAAATGAAGTCACTTTATGAAAAACATTATCTTATTATTCTCTATCAGCAGTTTAATATTCTCTTGTGAGCATCAAAAAGATAAAAAGGTCCAAAGTGTACAAGAACAAAATATGGAACCTAAAACTTCTGGTCAAATAGAATCAGCGCCAAAAGTAGAACATATTACTATTAAAAATACAGAAACTTATGTCTATAATTTGGGAGGATTTGGAGATGAGGAAGGTGCTTTTGTAGGAAAAGAGCCTAAGCACGCAGAGGTGAGTGAAATGAGCAGAGATGAGAAATTGATTTATATATTATACACCTATAAACCGACAAAAGGATTTGTAGGAGCGGATGAAGTAGAGTTGGTGACCATGAGAGGCTCGAGTGGAGATGCTTATAATCCTGATTCTGAAATCATCATTCTGAAATTTAATGTGATTGAGTAATTATATTTTTCAAATAAAATTCTAAATCTTGATATCAAAAATTACCTCAAACAATTCATAATTCCCAAAACTTCGCAAGATGCCGTTTATAAATAGCCCTGATTGTAGTGGAAATCCTTTTTTGCTAAACCGTGAACAAATAACGACGAAAAAGAACGACCAAAGGAAGTTCCTTTTTCTAGATTATTTGTAAGGTTTGGGATAAAAGATTGAAACGAAAAGCAGGTTCCTGGCTCTTAAATATTACTTTATACTATTTCAAACTGTTGATAAAACTTTTTCTACCAATGGTTTTGGTGATGATATCTTTTTCTAATCTGTAACCTCTGGCTGGGGAATATTCTCTGCCGTAATAGATGATTTGCAGGTGTAATTTGTTCCATAATTCTCTGGGGAATAGTCTTTTGGCATCGCGTTCGGTTTGTTCTACGTTTTTACCATTAGAAAGATTCCAGCGCCACATAAGGCGATGTATATGCGTGTCTACGGGGAATGCGGGCACGTCAAAGGCTTGTGCCATCACCACAGAGGCGGTTTTGTGCCCTACGCCTGCCAGGGCTTCTAAATCTGTGAAATTCTGGGGGACTACGCCGTCATGCCTATCCATTAATTGATTGGCCATGAGGTGTAAGTTCTTGGCTTTGTTGTTGGTGAGTCCTATGCCTGTGATGAGTTCCTTGATTTCCTCTGACGCTAATAGTGCCATTTTTTCTGCATTGTCTGCAACTTCAAATAAACCAGGCGTAATTTCATTGACTTTCTTGTCCGTTGTTTGTGCAGATAGCGCCACGGCAACCAAAAGGGTAAAGGGGTCTTTATGCGTTAAGGCGGGTTCTACAGAAGGATAAATTTCTTCTAGGGTGTCTATTACAAATTGAACTTTTTCTTTTTTGGTCATTGATCTTGGCTTGGTAAATGAATGATTGCGTTGTTTCAAAATTAAGACTTTTTGGGTGGAATAAATATTGTAAAGGATAAAAAGTATTTTTAGTGGTAATTTTACAAAGAGAAAAAGTATATTTAAAAAAAGTGAAAATTTCTGTGATTGCATTGTATATAGCAAGAATGTAGTTGGATAGGATGAATGAACATGGATTGAATCGCAGAAATGAGTTAATTTTATTTTATGGAAACAAAGAATTGGATCAAGGATTTTAATAATCCTTTGATGATAGCGGGCCCATGTAGCGCAGAAAGTGAATTGCAAATGATGACGATTGCAGAGCAAATGCCTAAGGATGTAGAGATTTTTCGTGCGGGGATTTGGAAACCTAGAACCAAGCCTAATTCCTTTGAGGGTGTGGGTGCCATTGGGCTTAATTGGTTGAAGCGTGTGGGCGATGAATTTGGTATTAAAACGACGACGGAGGTGGCTACGGCGAATCACGTGAAGTTGGCGTTGGAATATGATATAGATATTCTATGGATTGGGGCTAGAACTACGGTGAATCCTTTCCAAGTGCAAGAAATTGCAGAGGCTTTGCGTGATACAGATAAAATTGTGTTGGTGAAAAATCCTGTGAATCCTGATTTGGAATTATGGATTGGGGCTTTGGAGAGATTAAATCAACAGGGCATCAAGAATTTAGGGGTAATTCATAGAGGGTTTTCTACTTATAAAAAAGATAAATATAGAAATCAACCGCAATGGCAGATTGCTTTAGATTTCAGAAATCGTTTTCCTGATATTCCGATTATTGGGGATCCTTCTCATATTGCTGGTACAAGGGATTTAATAGAGGAGGTTTCACAAAAGGCCTTTAATTTTGGTTTTGATGGGTTGATGGTAGAAACGCATCATAATCCAGATGAGGCTTGGTCTGATGCTAAACAACAGATTACACCCCACCGTTTACAAGAGATCATGGAGCATTTGCAAGTAAGGTCGGTAAATGATGAAAATCAAGATTATCACCAAGCGTTAGAAGTTTACCGCAATCAATTGGATGACAAGGATAGACAAGTGCTGGAGATGTTATCTGAACGTATGCGTATTGCAGAGGAAATTGGTGAATTAAAGAAAAAACATAATATTACGGTGTTTCAGCCTAAAAGATGGGGAGAGATTAGAGATTATATGCATGAATTAGCCCATAAATATGGATTAACGCCTGAATTTATAGAGGAATATTTGGCCGCGGTACACCAAGAATCTATCAAAGTACAGAATAGCGTAATGAATGAAAACATAGACTCATGAAAGGTTTAGTCACAAAATCTACGGGTAGTTGGTACACGGTGAGAGATGAAAACGGTAATGACTACAAGGCTAGAATTCGGGGTAAGTTCAGGCTAGATCAAATTAAACATACCAATCCACTTGCGGTGGGGGATTATGTAGAAATTGATTTGGATAAAGATGATATCGCAGTGATTACCGATATCCATCCCAGACAGAATTACCTGATTCGTAGATCTGTGAATTTGTCTAAAAAAACGCATATTATCGCTTCTAATATAGAGTTGGCTTTCTTAATCGCCACCGTCTCTAACCCAAGAACTTCTACAGGATTTATTGATCGATTCCTAGTAACTTGTGAAGCTTATCAAATTCCTATTATGCTTGTTTTTAATAAACTCGATGAATGGCAAGAGGAAGAAAAAGAAATTCATGAGGAAATGAAAGGGCTTTATGAATCTATCGGCTATGAAACCATGGCAGTATCTGCGCTAGAAGGTCAAGGAATGGATGATTTAAAATCTAAATTAATTGATAAAGTGAGTTTGGTGGCAGGTCATTCTGGCGTTGGTAAATCTACTTTGGTCAATGCCCTTTCGCCTGATTTAAACTTAAAAACCAAAGGCATTTCTGGGTTTAATAAAAAAGGACAACATACGACTACTTTTGCCCAAATGTATGAATGGCCTTTTGGGGGATATATCATCGATACGCCTGGGATTAAGGAATTTGGTCTGGTAGATATGGCCAAAGAAGAAGTGCAAGATTATTTTCCAGAGATTTTTGCCTTAAAAGAGGAATGTAAGTTTTATAATTGTATACATACCATAGAGCCTAAATGTGCTGTGCGCAAGGCGGTGGAAGATGGGGATGTGGCCACCAGTAGGTATGAAAGTTATTTAACGTTTTTAGAAGAAGCAGAAGCGTATGAGAGCGATTATTCAAAGGGTTAAACGTGCGAGTGTCACCGTTGAAGAGCAAGTGATTGGTAACATCAATCAAGGACTTTTAGTTCTAATTGGTTTTGAAGCCGAAGAAAATCAAGATGATTTTGACTGGATGATTAAGAAAATTACGCAATTAAGAATCTTTAATGATGCAGAAGGAGTGATGAATCTTTCCCTTCTAGATATCAAGGGTGAGTTGCTGGTGGTGAGTCAATTCACGCTACATGCAAACAGCAAAAAAGGGAATAGACCTTCTTATATACGTGCCGCAAAGCCTGATGTGGCGATACCCTATTATGAGAAATTTGTTCAAGAAATTCAGCAATCCGCCCCCACTAAAGTACAAACAGGAGAATTTGGAGCAGATATGCAAGTATCGTTATTGAATGATGGGCCTGTGACGATAATTTTAGATTCAAAACAAAAGGATTTTTAATCTAAGATTGCTTTTAAAGTAGCGTTTAATGCTTACGCAATACGGTGGCATAGAACAGGGTTATCAATGTTCCGAAAAGAAATAACAAGAAGGGGAAAAACCAGAGGCTATTGCTCAGGGTAAAAACGCTGGCTATGCTAGAATCCATCTTTAAGGTTTCTACTAAATAAATTTGTAGGTTTTCTAAATAGTTGGGCGTTACCAATTGATGAATGACGAATTGAATAGGAATATTCAAAAGCGTGATTAAAATCGTAAGGGCCATTCCAGAATTAAAAGCATGTTTAAACTTAAAACGCTTTTTGAATCGGTGGCTTCTTTTGTTAAAAAAAAATAGTAAATAACAAACCATGGCTGGAATCAGGAATAGAGAAGTAAAGAATAAGTGATTTTCAAAGTTTTTGAGTTCATGCCAACCTGCTTCCACTTCTATGACTGCCCATAATAGGAATACCAGAGTGAAAATAAGCGCCCACCAAATCTCATACTTTGTCCAATAGCGTCTGCTAAACATAATTAAAAATACATCAATTAAACTATTTGCGAACCGTTTTCTACCTCATCTTCTGGATTTACAAATGTTAATTTACCATCGGGCTTATCTGTAAATAATAACATCCCTTGGCTTTCTACCCCACGAATTTTGCGAGGGGCTAGGTTTACTAAAACTGTACATTTTTTGCCAATCACCTCTTCTGGAGAAAAACTTTCTGCAATGCCAGAAACAATGGTTCTTACATCAATCCCTGTATCCACCTTTAATTCTAATAATTTATCTGCTTTTTCTACCTTTTTGGCTTCTAAAATGGTTCCCACCCGCATATCGATTTTTTGAAAATCATCAAACGTGCATTCTTCTTTCTCTGGTTTTGCGTTAGGGTTGGTCATTTTATTTTTGAGTTTAGTTTCCTTTAATTTATTCAATTGATTTTCAATGGCTTCATCTTCTATTTTTTCAAATAAAAGTTCAGATTTATTGATTTGATGACCAGCATGGATATAACGATCAGCTGTGATGAGATCATTCCAATTGCTTTTTTCTAAGCCAAGAATAGAGAGCATTTTATCTGCTGCATTTGGCAAGAATGGTTCTGCTGTTTGCGCTAATAAAGCGACTATTTGCGCTGCCGCATTCATGATGGCTGGTACCTTTTCTGGCTCTGTTTTAATCTTTTTCCAAGGCTCTTGTGCTTGCAAGAATTGATTTCCTAATCTCGCTAGATTCATAAATTCTGCTAGCGCATTTCTAAATTCGAACTTTTCTAGATATACGCCTATTCTCTTAGGAAATTGGTGGAGGTCTTTTAACTCTTCAAAGGTTGCTGAAGCCTCTGGTACTTTTCCTTCATAATATTTATCCGTCAATACCATGACACGGTTAAAGAAGTTTCCTAAAATACCTACGAGTTCAGAGTTATTTTTGGTTTGAAAATCCTTCCAAGTGAAGTTATTATCCTTGGTTTCTGGCATATTGGCTGTTAATACAAAACGCAATACATCCTGTTTTCCAGGGAAATCTTCTACATATTCATGTGCCCAAACGGCATGATTTCTAGAGGTAGAAATTTTATCATTTTCTAAATTCAAGAATTCATTGGCTGGTACATTGGTAGGTAATATATAATCGCCATGGGCTTTTAACATCACAGGGAATATCACACAATGAAACACAATATTATCTTTCCCGATAAAGTGAATTAACTCTGTGCTCTCATCTTGCCAATATGGTTTCCAATCCTTTCCATTTTCTTCTGCCCAT
Organism: Flavobacteriaceae bacterium Ap0902; assembly: GCA_009835005.1. GTDB lineage: Bacteria > Bacteroidota > Bacteroidia > Flavobacteriales > Weeksellaceae > Profundicola. The sequence continues at coordinate 183,354 of WTFG01000001.1, forward strand.
TTTTGGGTAGCAGAAATATAACCTATGGGCGCATCAAACCAAACATATAAGACTTTACCTGCGGCATCATCCAAGGGTACTTGCACGCCCCAATCTAAATCTCTGGTCATCGCTCTAGGCTTTAAACCATCATCTAACCAAGATTTCACTTGTCCAAGCACATTAGATTTCCAATCGCCTTTGTGCTCTTCTACGGCCCATGCTCTTAAAAAGTCTTCATATTGATCAAGAGGAAGTGACCAGTTTTTAGTTTTTCTTAAAACAGGTTTGTTTCCGCTCAAGGCAGACCTAGGGTTGATCAGCTCACTAGGGCTTAGCGTGGTACCACATACCTCGCATTGATCCCCATACGCATCTGGGTTACCACAATTAGGGCATTCCCCAATGATATATCTATCTGCTAAGAATTCCCCAGCCTCCTCATCATAATATTGTTCTGTCACAGCCTCTTCAAAAATTCCTTTCTCATAAAGGTTCATAAAGAAATCTGCCGCATTCTTGTGATGATGCTTAGAAGAAGTTCTATCATAAATGTCAAAAGTGATTCCTAATTCCTCAAACGTGCTCTTAATTTGCTCATGGTATCTATCTACAATGGCTTGTGCTGTGGTACTTTCTTTTTTGGCACGAATCGTCACAGGGATTCCATGCTCATCAGAACCACCTACAAACAACACATCTTCTCCTTTTCTCCTTAAATATCTAGCATAAATATCCGCGGGAATATAAACACCAGCCAAATGTCCAATATGAATAGGACCATTCGCATAGGGTAGGGCAGAGGTAATTGTGTATCTTTTTGACATATTTTCAAGAATAAGCTAGAATACAAAGTTAATAAGATTTGTAAAATTCTCTTTTGATTAACGCATTTTATTTGATAATTATATTTAAGACGCTAGAAAACGAATAATTAATAGCATGCTTATATGTGAAAATTGTTTTTGAGATATCGTTTAATTATAAAGCATTATTCTTTTTAATAATTTAATATACTTTTAATAGGACTTATGCTATGGATAGCGTATATTGTTGATTATAAAACGTATGTATAATACAATTGATTCATTTTTGTAAATTTTTTAACTTTGGTAAAAACAATAATTATGGCAAAATATAAAGTAGAACATGTGAGTAAAAGAAGGTTTGAACTTCAAAATCAAGAAGGCAAAACAGTAGGTTACATGGATTATCATGAGGGCGTTGGCAGCTTACATTTTGATTTTGTCTATGTAGATCCTTCTTATAGAGGTGAGAAAGTAGGAGTAGAAATTGTGAAGGAAGGAATCAAGATGGCCAAAGAAAGGAAGTTGAAACCTCAACCCATCTGTAGTTATGCCGCAATTATCATGAGACGTAATAAATGGCCAGAGGAGTTTGTAGGATAAATTTTGAACATAAAATAAGCCACATTCTCTAAAACATGGCTTTGATTCTATCTTGTGACCGCGGAAGGAGTCGAACCCTCAACCTTCAGAGCCGTAATCTGACGCTCTATCCAATTGAGCTACGCGGCCGTAATAGGATTGCAAATATATAAATAATTTTGAATTCAACCCTTTACAAAGATGAAAAACTTCACACTTCTTATCATGATGCTTGCCATCATTATATCATGCAAAAAAGAAACGACAGCCCAACCGCCCATTCAAAGCAATGTATCTATTCCATTAACGTATGCCTCTAGTTTTAGATTAGATAGTACGGACAACGCATTAACATATACCATCATTAATAATGGTATGGAAAAGAAAATAACTATTCATTATGATCAATTGCCTTTTGAGAATGTAGTCACTACCTCTGCCTCTGCGGTGGCATATTTGGATGCTTTGGATGAGGTAGATAAAATTAAAGGAGCTTATGATACCAATTGGATTTATAATGAAAATTTGCATCGTCAAGTTGAAAATAAAGAAACCCAAGATTTAGGAAATTCCAACGGAATGGAGTTAGAACAACTTTTGCAACTGAACCCTGATGCAGTAATGGTTTTTTCTGATCCGAATAAAACCCAATTGTATGATCAATTAGAAGAGAACGGTATTCAGATTATTTATGTGGATGAATATTTGGATCAAACGCCACTGGGCAGGACAGAATATTTAAAATTCTATGGATTATTGACGGGAAAGTATGAACAAGCCAATGAATTATTTAATCAAATAGAAAAGGATTACACTACTTTAAAAGAAAAAGTAAATTCAGTGGAGCATAAACCTACCATTCTCGCCAATGTGATGCGTGGGGATATTTGGTATTTACCAGGTGGGAAGAGTTTTTCTGCGCAATTCTTTGCAGATGCTGGCGGTGATTATCTATGGAAAGAAGACACCACAGAGGGTAGTATTAATTTAGATTTTGAACAGGTCTATGACAAAGCAAAAGATGCAGAATTTTGGTTGAATGCTTCTGATTATAAAACAATCTCTCAATTAAATGATGCGCATAAAAATCATCGCTGGTTTCAGGCATATAAGGAAGGAAACGTTTATTCCTTTGCCAAAAGAACCAATGAAAATGGAGCCAATGATTTTTTTGAAACAGGAACCGTGAGACCTGATTTGGTTTTAAAGGATTTAATTTCTATCCTGCATCCAGAGGTGCTGCCAGATCATGAATTATATTTTTATCAGAAATTGGAATAATCTTATTGAAGAGAATTAATTTACTGTGCTTAAATAGATTAAGTTTAGGTTAAGAAATGATGCTGATAGTATAAAGTTGTTTGCAATAGGGTAGTTTTGGTTAAAATTAAAAATTTCTAGAAATTCAAAAGACTTTATCAGTATTAATTGGGGAGATTTTCATCATGTTTTCTTTGTATGGGATAATCGCTTTGACTATGGTTATGCTAATCTTTACTTTGAGGGGGATTTAATTAATATGCTAGAAGAAAATAGAAATAATTTAATCATTAATACTTTTAAGTGCTACATTTTTAGATGTTCATCACAATGTTATGGCACTAAAATATCGAGAGCATATAGCAAGAGTATTGCAAGACATTTATCCGACTATGACAAACGACCAAGCTGATGCCCTGGCTTGGCTTGGATTAGAAGGAACAATTCCTTATGAAGAACAAGTAGAAGCAAACCCAAATTTTGAAAATGAAATCAACCAAAACGTTCAGAGTGCTTTGCAGAGCTTTCCTCAGAATTGTCCTTAGTTGTGTCATTCTCTCTGTACTAAGTTGCCACAAAATAGACAAAGATACAAGTAAAACAAGAAAGTCTTTTTTGTTATATTTTAATGATCGAGATACAATTACGTATAGAAATGATGGAGGATTGTTGCGTTTACGTGACACATTTCAAATAATTCCTTATTATTGGAAGGCTGGAAATAGATATCGTATTGGGCCAAATCATTTATTTGAACATAAGCCTGAGCACTATATAAAATATTTACCCAAAGATTCTTTTGATAATTATGAGAAAGTAAAAGTTCCTTGGAAGGGATTTAATATAGCTATATTAGACTTATCAAACTCAGATTCTGCATATATAGTCACGGTAGATTATATGTATAACCTAGTTCAATAATGAGCAAAGAAGTATGAAAACAGATGTAATGAATAAAAAAAGAATAATTCTCGTCCTATTGTTTATGTTGGGCATAAGTCAGTTTTCTTCCCAAGAAACACAAGCCTTAAGAGAAAAAAACGATACGGTTTATATTTACTTTAACCCCAAGGATACGACAGTATGTAAATTAAAAATAGGAAAAGGCATGTTAGGAAGCCTCGTTGGTAAAAAAGATACGATTGTCGATAGACCTTTTTATAGAAAGCACCAGTTAAAAAAAAACACATCATTGTATCAAAAAGGGGATATCAAGTTTAGTTTATGTGGTATTAAGGCAGGATACGTTTACAGAAAAGAAAAACATAAAAGTTATTTAATAGAAGATTACACCCAGTTAAAACTAAGGAGAATAGAGACTTCTTTTGATTTTTCTGATGTTCATCAAAAAACTAAATTTATAGTAGAACTGTTATGTGATAAGGTGGCAAGCTTGTATGAAGTTGAGAGTGGAATTCAAGTAAGGGAATAAAAAGCATTAATCTTAATTATTAAACGATGGAAAGTTATACTATAGCCAGAGTTGTTCACATTGTAGCCATTGTCCTATGGATTGGGGGAGTCGCTATGGTAACAACTGTCATTATACCTGCTGTCAAAAAGATGAAAAGTAAAGAGGATAAGAATACGACTTTTGAAAAAATAGAAGGACGGTTTGCGTTGCAAGCTAAAATCACAACCTTGATTACCGCACTTTCTGGTTTTTACATGTTATATGTGTTAGATGCATGGGATAGATATTTGGATTCCAAATATTGGTGGATTCATGCCATGACATTGGTTTGGCTTATATTTACATTGATATTATATGTATTAGAACCGCTAGTTTTGCATAAATTATTTAAAAGGTATGCAGAGAAAAATCCAAACAAAACGTTTAACATCATACACAGATTACATTGGGTATTATTAATTCTGAGTATGTTAACAATTATGGGTGCGGTGGCAGGGAGCCATGGACTTTTCTTTTTTGATTAATTATTCAAAAAAGGTCATTATAAATGTCAAGAAATTTGTTCTAATGGTTGCTTTAGTGATTTTCTCCCATCTTTTTTTGCATCTCTTTAATGCTAGATGCTCCACATCCACATCCTTTGCTGCACCCAACCTCGTCACTTTTAGAAAAAGGGTTATAGAATTTAGACACTATGTATAGAAGGGCTAGAATAAATAAAATTCCGATGATAATATATTCCCAATTCATAAATCTTTATTTTAATAATTGATATACGATAAATGCTGCAATATATGCTGTAGCACTCATAAAAACAAGCTGTACCAAAGGCCATTTCCAAGTACCTGTCTCTTTCTTCACGATAGCCAAAGTACTAACGCATTGCATGGCAAAGGCATAAAATAATAAAAGTGATGCACCTGTAGCTAAGTTAAAAACCTTGGTGCCATCACTTAACTCCTCATTGCGCATGCGTTGTACAATCTGAGTCTCTTCTTCCGTATCAGAGCCTATGCTATATATAGTTGCCATAGTCCCCACGAAAACCTCTCTCGCAGCAAAAGAAGATAATACCCCAATGCTTATTTTCCAGTCATAACCCAAGGGTCTAAATACAGGCTCTATGGCTTTTCCAATATGACCTAAAGCAGAATATTCTAATTTTTGAGATTCTAAATGGTGAGCAGCTTCTTGCGCTGTCCAATTATTTTCCATGGTTTGTACTGCGACAATTTCTTCTGCATTTCGAAAGTTATCTGTAGGACCCCAAGAGCTCAATACCCATAAAATCACAGACACCGCAAGGATGATTCTACCCGCTCCAAAGATAAAGGCTGATACTTTTTCCCATAATCCTAAAAAGAGATTACGCCAATGTGGCATATGGTAATCTGGCATCTCCATGATTAGGTAGCTTTTGTAATGTGATTTCAAGAACTTCTTAAACACAAAAGCAAATACCAAGGCTGCTACTAAACCTAATATATACAGACCCATAAGCACAAGCCCTTGCAAATCTATTCCATATATTTTCTTAGAAGGTATTACCAGAGCAATCAAAATCGCATATACAGGTAACCTAGCGGAACATGTCATTAGCGGCGTCACCAATACGGTAATCAAACGTTCTTTGACGTTTTCTATGTTTCTAGCTGCCATAATCCCTGGAATAGCACAGGCGGCACCAGACATAAGTGGTACTACGGATTTACCATTAAGCCCAAAAGGGCGCATCCATTTATCCATTAAAAAGACCACACGGCTCATGTAACCAGTTTCTTCAAATAACAGCAAGAAGAAAATTAATATGGTAATTTGCGGTACAAATATTACAACACCACCAATCCCAGGTATGATACCATCTGTAATTAAACTAGGTAGAGGTCCATCTCCTAATAAATCACGTGCTTGGTTTTGTAAATAAGCAAAAGTACTATCTATGAAGTCCATCGGAACTTCTGCCCAGGTATAAATCGCTTGAAAAGCGAGAAACAACAGACCGAAAAAGATAAGGTATCCCCAGAAAGGATGCGTAAGCACACGATCTAATTTATCTGTAATAGAGTCATCTTCTTGGGTATGAGCAGACATGACATTAGACACGATTTTTTCTATCTCCTGATATCGTTGAATTGTCTCTGCAACTTGCAAGCGTGCTGGCACCAAGCTATATTGATCTTCTATAATTTTTAGGTTAGCTTCTTGGTCTTTGCTTAAGTGTCCTACTTTGGGCTGGGCTGCATATTGATAAGCCAAATAATCATGATCTATACCAAAGGTGACTTTTATATCATGAATAGCATTCGCATAAATCACAGGGACGTGGAATGCACTTTCCTTAATAGGAAAATCGTTTAAAATGGATTCTTTTAATTCATTTACGCCTTCACCTGTCCTAGCATTAGAATAAATGATTCCAGAGGCTGTATAAGATTCTAAAACGGTTTTATTTAAAACTTTTCCAGATTTTTCTGCTTGATCCATCATATTCATAACGAATTTTACAGGGATGCCTAAATCCTGAACCTGGCGGAATAATAATAAACTTCTTTTAAGCCTAAGGGGGTGACCTATTACAAAAACTTTGTCTGGGAAATCTGGATGGTTAGGGTTGCTTAAAATATCAAAAACCACCTCTTCATCTGCAGATTTAGGATAGAGCGAGTAAGTCCCAGGAAAATCATATAACAGGACATCTTGACCATGGATGGTGAGTTTTCCAATCCTTTTGTCTACCGTGGTGCCTGGATAATTACCAATCCTTTGTTTTAAACCCGTTAGGCGATTAAACAAGGTAGATTTACCCACATTTGGGTTTCCAATAAGAGCAACTTTTATAGGCATTTTATCCTTCTTTCTTCACTAGTACTTCACACGCCTCTGACTTACGTAGGGCTAACACACACTTGGACTTGCATAATGATATACATATAGGACCATTAAATGGTGCGCTAGATTTATATTCAATATTCTCTCCTGGGATAAGCCCCAATTCCAAGAATTTTGCTGGAATATCCTCTGTACTAAAACCAAGAATTTTGGCTTTTTCACCTTTTCGTAAATCTGCTAAACTTGCCAATTGTTTATGTTTTTGTAGAAACAAAGATAATAATTTTTAATTAATCTAAATAATTATATCGAATGAAAAATTTGTACACTAGATTTTGTATCTTTTGGGATTATATACCTATGATATGAGAAAATTTATTTTTATAACCTTTATAGTTAGTCTATTCCTCACCAGTTGCAATGGTTCTGGAGACGACACTTCATCTGATAGCAAGAATTTAAAAGAGAAGATGGAGCATAATGATTGGAGCAAAAGAAGGTATGCATTTAAACCAGAAGATGATTTGCGCGTAGCTCATACCTACTTAGCTGTATATTCTGAAATCTATGCGCGCAAAGAGTCCAGAACCTATCCTTTGACAATTACTGTTAGCATTAGAAACACCAGTCTCAAGGACTCTGTGTTTGTCAAAAAATCGGAATATTATGATACCCATGGGGTGTTAATTAACACTTATTTTGATGAACCTATTTTTGTGGCTCCTATGGAAACTGTAGAGATCATCGTAGAGGAAGACCATGAACAGGGAGGCACGGGAGGTAACTTCATATTCCATTGGGCGACCAAGAACCTAGATACCAAACCATTGTTTGAGGCAGTTATGATATCTGCGAGTGGACAGCAAGGTATATCTTTTACCACCCAAGGTGTGGATTTAGAAAATTATTAACTTAGATTTGTTCTTACTAAATTATTCTATATGAAATATATTATTTTACTCTTCAGTTTATGGTTTATACTTTCCTGTGAAAATAAAGGCAAACCAGTAGGGGATTATACTTCTTATGGCAAGGAGCTCACAGCCGATAATGCCATGACGCAAGAAGAAATGATGCGGATGTACCAATCGATGCATGTAGGTGACACAATTCCTGTGAAATTTAAATCAGAAATTAAAGAAGTGTGCCAAATGAAAGGCTGTTGGGTTAAATTGGCACTAGATCCAAAGACAAAAACCATGGTTAAATTCGGAGAGAATGATGATTTTCTAATCCCAAGAGATGTTGCTGGTAGAGAAGCCATTGTAGAAGGAAGGGCTTTTATTAAGGAAGTTTCTGTAGAGGAGCAAAAGCATTATGCAGAGGATGCAGAAAAAACAAGCGAAGAAATTGCAGCCATCACAGAACCTAATACAGCGTATCATTTTATAGCCAATGGAATTTTGCTTAAATAAAGCATTATATTCATTTATGATCTCTTTTAAAGAGATTGAGTTCTATTAAATTTAAAACAAATTACTTCATGAAACTTTGTAACAGATTACAGAACCTAAAACCATCTGCAACCATTGTAATGTCTTCTAAAGCCAGAGAATTAAAAGCGCAAGGCAAGGATATTATAAGTTTGAGTCTAGGAGAACCAGATTTTGAAACACCAGATTTCATCAAAGAGGCTGCTATACAGGCTATCAAAGATAATTATAACCATTATACACCCGTGCCTGGTTTTGTAGCATTAAGAGAAGCCATCGCAGAGAAATTTAAAAGAGATAATGGTCTGGATTATAGTATAGACCAAATTGTGGTGTCTACGGGTGCTAAACAGTCTATTTATAATGTGATGCAATCCCTAGTAGATGAGGGAGATGAGGTGATTTTGCCTACACCATATTGGGTGAGTTATGCAGATATCGTGACGCTTGCCAACGGGAAAGTAGTAGAGATTAAAACGGGGATTGAACAGGATTTTAAAATGACACCTGCACAATTAGAAAATGCTATTACAGATAAAACCAAGGTACTTCTCTATAGTTCTCCATGTAATCCAAGTGGCAGTGTTTATTCTAAGTCGGAACTGGCTGCGCTAGTAGAGGTCATTAAAAGATATCCAGATTTAGTAGTGATATCGGATGAGATTTATGAACATATTACTTATGAAGATAAAATCACAAGTTTGGCCTCATTTCCAGAGATTTATAACCAAGTTGTTACAGTCAATGGTCTATCTAAGGCTTTTGCTATGACAGGTTGGAGGATTGGTTATCTTGGTGCAAATCATTTGATTGCAAAAGGATGTGCAACCTTGCAGGGACAGGTGACTTCTGGGGCGAATGCTATTGCACAGAGAGCCGCTATTACTGCCTTAAAAGCAGACCCAAGTGAAATTCAATATATGGTTGATGCTTTTAAAGAACGTAGAGATATGGTGATGGATATTATCCAAGACATTCGTGGGTTCACAGTGCATAAACCAAAAGGAGCCTTTTATATATTCCCAGATGTATCTGATTTATTTGGTAAAACTTTGAATGGTGTTTTAATCAACAATGCAGATGATCTCGCCTTTTATTTATTAGAACACGCCCATGTAGCCACAGTTTCTGGTGTTTCTTTTGGCTCTCCTAATTGCTTGCGTATATCCTATGCTGCATCGGTAGAGAATCTAAAAGAGGCATTTAAAAGAATAAAAGAAGCCATAAACAATGGATGATATTTATGGATAAAGTAAATATTTTGCCCTTACATTTTTAAAATTTTCTAAGCCATCTTCCCAGGTGGCTTTTATTTTTGCTTCTGTCCATCCCTGTTCTATTTGATGGCGAAGTTCTGGTGTCCCTGCTAATTTATCTAACCAAAAAGCACCACTATTCTTGGTAAAGAACGGCTGTCTGGTGTTATTTTTATAAGCTTTTATCAGCCATTCCAATTTGATTTCAGATAACCTTGGGTGGTTTCTTAAATCTTCTCCATAACACACTTTCCCATTATGTTGGGGATTTTTAGCTCCTTCATTAGGTTTCGGGGTGAATTTAAAATCCATATTTTTTAAATAGGGTGAACCATAAATTTGAAACTGCATTGCCGTCCCACGGCCTTCGCTCACGTTGGTTCCCTCAAAAAAACAAATACTAGGGTACAAATTAATGCTTTGTGCATTGGGCAAGTTGGGAGATGGTTTTACGGGTAAATCATAAGGCGTATCATGTGTGTAATTCTCTAACGGAATTACTTTTAAATCAGATGTTATTTGGTTTTTGAGCCATTTTTCTCCATTGATCATTTGGGCATATTCACCAATGGTCATACCATATACAATAGGCACAGGGTGCATACCCACAAAAGTTTTCTCAGATGGTTCTAGCATCGGGCCATCTATATAATGTGCGTTAGGGTTAGGTCTATCCAAAACTATGACTTGTAATCCATTTTCTGCTGCGGATTCCATCACATAATGTAAGGTAGAAATATAAGTATAAAACCGAACACCTACATCTTGAATATCAAATACAATCACATCCAAATCAGATACTTGGCTATCATATGGTTTTTTATTTTTGCCATATAATGAAATGATGGGCAAACCTGTTTTGGTATCCACGCCATCTTTCACTGTTTCTCCAGCGTCTGCTTTTCCTCTAAAACCATGTTCTGGAGCAAAGATTCTCATTACATTCACTTGATTGCTTAATAAATAATCTACGAGATGTATATAATTCTCTCTAGGGATGATTCCTGTTTGATTGGTCACGATGCCTACCTTTTTTCCTTTTAAATCAGGTATAAACAGTTCTCCCCGTTCTGCCCCCAGAATAATAGGTTCCGTTTCCGCCTTGGCATTGCTTTCTTCTTGATAGGTGGTTCCGTCTATTTCCACAGCAGAGTTATCCTTATTTTCCTGAAGCTGTTGAGCGTTGCAAGAAGATAAAAAAGCAAATAATATGACGAAAAATGTATATTTGAATGAATTTTGATTCATGGTGATTACTTTGAGGTCAAATTTACAAGAAATGTATTAAAATTAATCTATTGAATTTCAGTTGGTATTTCGCTAAAAAAATAGGCTTTGGCAAAACTTCAAAAAATCATTTGTCTAGAACCATTATACGCATTGGGCAGTTTGCTGTGGCTATTGGAATTATTGTGGCATTGGTCACATTGTCCACAGGGATTGGCGCTAGAAAAGAAATTAAGCAGAAGTTAGCAGATTTTAATGGGCATATCACGGTGCGTCCCTATAACTCTAATCTCTCTTTTAATTCTGATTCTATCAGTCTGCCAAAAAATTATTATCCTGATTTTCCATTAGAGGAAGTAGAGCATATTCAGGCTGTGGCAAGTAAGAATGGAATTATAAGAACAGCAGATGCTTTTGATGGCGTAGTGCTGAAAGGTGTAGATGAAAACTTTGATCAAAATAGATTTAATAAATTCTTACAAAAAGGAGATTATCCTGTTTTTGGTGAGGCGATTAGTGATGAAGTTTTGGTATCACAGAACATTGCTAATAACTTCTACTTAGATGTGGATAGTACTTTTCTTATGGTTTTTGTGAATGAGAGACAAACCAATGCCAAACCTATTTATAGAAAATTTAAAGTCGCTGGAATTTATGCCACAGATATTGCAGAATTTGATGATTTATACGTGATTGGAGACATCAGACAGGTCCAGAGAATCAACCAATGGGATCATGGAGAAGTAGGGGGTTTTGAATTGTTTGTGCATGATATAGAATCTGATTTAGATTTTACCAAAGAAGAAGTAAATAGCATTATTGGCTATAATTTACTGGCAGAATCGGCTACAGATTTATTTAGAGACATAGAGGACTGGATTCATATTTTTGATACCAATATCTTCATTATTTTATTCATCATGCTCATTGTGGTAATCATTAATATGGTCATGATTTTACTGATTTTGATATTAGAAAGAACTAATTCTATTGGAATTTTAAAAACCTTGGGAGCCAGTAATTTACAAGTTCGGAAAATCTTTGTGAATTATGCTTTATTCATCATGATACCTGGGATGTTAGCTGGGAATATAATTGCGATTGGCCTATTAATGATTCAGAAATATACAGGAATTATTCAGTTGCCTCCAGAGAATTATTTTATTAAAGAAGCCCCAGTTTATCTAACTCTAGAAATGATTATTTATGTTAATTTAGGCAGTATATTGATTAGTGCTTTGGCTTTGTGGTTGCCGAGTCTATTAATCCAAAGAATTTCCCCTTCTAAAGCACTCAAGATTGGTTAAATAATACGTATGAATTTAACTGAAGTCAAATCATTTCTGGACGAAAAGGCACTTCTTTATAATCAACACTTCTTTATAGAGCATGATCCTATCCAAATACCCCATCAATTTGCCATAAAACAAGATATAGAAATTGCAGGCCTCTTAGCAGCCACCATTGCTTGGGGAAACAGGAAATCTATCATCAAAAATGCAAATGATATGATGCGTAGAATGGACAATGCTCCTTATGAATTTGTATCACAGTCACAAGAAAGTGATTTGGATCAGTTAAATGGATTTGTGCATAGAACTTTTAACGATTTTGATTTTAAATTCTTCGTTAGCCGATTGCAAGCTCTTTATAGAGAACATGATTCACTAGAACATTATTTTTTAATCCAAGAAAATGAACACAATCCAAAAGAGGCCATAGAAAGGTTCAGAACCGCTTTTCTAGGTGGTCAAGAAATTAGAACTTCCAAACATATTTCCTCTCCAGCCAGAAACTCTGCTGCTAAAAGACTAAATATGTATTTGAGGTGGATGGTGAGGCAAGACAAACAAGGTGTAGATTTTGGCTTATGGAATCAAATCCCTATGACTAAATTGAGCCTGCCATTGGACGTACATACAGGAAATATTTCCCGTAAATTGAACCTCCTCCATCGCAAACAAAATGATTGGAAAGCCGTAGAGGAAATAGATGCCCAATTAAGGGAATTTAATCCACAAGATCCTATCCAATATGATTTCGCTTTATTTGGGCTGGGCGCTTTTGAGGGCTTTTAATTCAACCTTTCTAATACCATGACGGTTCTACTGGGGCATTTAATATTGCCTTGGACAATATCACCTTTACTTGCATCGGTATCAAATGCTATATGCCATTCCCCGTTTGGTAATTGGAAAGTTAGACTTTCATGAAACATATTAAATATCAAAAATAAATGTTCATTTTTGGTAGGGTGAACCATTTCTATGGCCAAACTGTGGGAGTTTGGTCTCCAGTCTGGTTGGTTTAGACTAACGCCGTGAAATAATACATAAGGTTTGGTACGGCGTTTAGCTTTTTTGTAGTAATTAGGATAAGAAAATAGCCTATGTTTTTTTCTAAAAGAAATTAAATCTTTTACCAGTTTTAAAGTTTCCTTACTCTCTGGATTTTCTTCCCAATTCATCCAAGCTAGTGGATTATCTTGACAATAGACATTATTATTACCTGATTGGCTACGGCGCAGTTCATCTCCCATATTCAGCATGGGTGTTCCATGAGAAAGCAGCAGAATAGCAAAGAAGTTTTTAATCTGCTTTTGGCGCAAAGTATTGATTTGCGTATTATCTGTCTCCCCCTCTACGCCACAATTCCAACTATGATTTACGCTGTTTCCATCTCTATTATTCTCACCATTAGCCATGTTATGTTTTTTGTTATAAGAAACTAAATCATTCATGGTGAATCCATCATGGCAAGTCACGAAATGAATATTTTGGTGGGGTTTAAAGTCCACATGTCTTGCATTCAATTCATATTCGCTCCCTAGAAAAGATTTAGCAAACCGTTTGATTTGATTTTCATCACCTTTCACAAATTTACGGATGGTATCCCGGTAGTCATCATTCCAAATACTCCAACGATCACCCGCAAAGCTAGTAACTTGATGCAGCCCAACAGCATCCCAAGGTTCTGCAATAATTTTAGCATTGGCCAAAGCAGGGTGAGAGTCTATACTCCATAAAATAGGTGGGTTTTGTAATGGTATTCCATCCTCATCTCTAGACAGCACAGACGCCAAATCAAATCGGAAACCATCTATATGCATTTCTTGTCTCCAGTATTTGAGCGAATCCATGATCATTCTACGAACCACAGAATGGTTTCCATTCAAAGTATTCCCAGTACCAGAGAAATTCTTGAACGCTCCATTTTTTTCTAATAAATAATAAGAACTATTGGCAAATCCGCGTAGGCAGAGCGTAGGCCCATCTCTAAACCCATCATTTTCTGTGGTATGATTATAAACCACGTCTAGTAAAACCTCTATACCATTCTCTTGTAGGGTTTTAACCAGAGATTTAAATTCATTGACAATCTCTTGCGGAGTCTGGGCAGCAGCATATTCCGCATGAATAGCAAAAAAATTAATAGGAGAGTATCCCCAATAATTTTCTTTTCCGTTGGGAGCATCTTGCTTATCAAACGCATATACGGGTAGAAGTTCTACAGCAGTGATACCTAAATCTTTTAAATAAGGAATTTTCTCTATGAGCCCTTTGTAGGTACCTCGCACCTTCTCTGGTAAACCAGAATTGATGTTTTTAGTAAAACCAGCCAAGTGCATTTCGTATATCAAAGATTTGGATATAGGATGATTGATATAATTATCCTTGCCCCAGTCAAAATCATCTGATATCACAGCGCCTTTTAGGCAACTATGTAAATTATCTTCCCCATAATGTTGTGCCAATTTTCTATCATATTCTCCAACAATAGCTTTGGCATAAGGATCTACAAGCACCTTGGTGCCATCAAACCAATTTCCACCCTCTGGATTATATTCGCCATAGACCCTATACCCATATAGTTGATTAACCCCGATACCCTCTATAAAAACATGCCAATAATTATAAGACTTATTCAATTGATGATCAAAGGGGATTACAGCTGGATTTATGTCATCTTTATTTTCAAAAAGCAATAATTCTACTTTTTCTGCCTCTGGTGAAAAAACAGAAAAATTAACTCCATTGTTTTGAATAGTTGCTCCTAGGGGGAAAGAACGTCCTGGTAATATTTTCATAAAGTTATTTTGTAGTTAAATCATAAAAGGCGTCTTCTAGAGAATTATAGTCACCTTTAAACTCATCAATAGATTTATTAGCTAACATTTCTCCTTGATTAAGTAAAACCACACGGGTGCATAATGCTGCTACTTCTTGCATAATATGGGTACTGAGTATGACTGTTTTGTTTTGGCCAACCGCTCTAATCAAATTTCTAATTTCTATAATCTGATTAGGGTCTAGACCGTTGGTGGGCTCATCTAAAATCAATATTTCTGGCTGGTGGATAATCGCTTGAGCCAGCCCAACGCGCTGTTTGTAACCTTTAGAAAGTGCTTTAATTTTTTTAGAGCTTTCTGGTGTTAATCCAACTTGCTCTATCACATGATGAACCTCTTCCATAGACAAGCCTCTAATATCTGCCACAAAGGCTAGATATTCTTTCACATACATCTCTGTATACAAAGGATTATTTTCTGGCAAATAACCCATTAATTTTTTAGCTTCCAATTCATTTTTTTGGATGACTTCATCATCCATAGTGATAACTCCACAGGTAGGATTTAGACTGCCAATGAGGCATTTCATCAAAGTAGATTTACCAGCACCATTTGGGCCTAATAATCCAATTACCTCTCCTTGATTAATATCAAAAGACACATTATTTAAGGCAAATTGATTGCCGTACTGCTTGGTGAGATTCTGGATGGAAATCTTCATGCACTTGGGTTTTATAAAAAGTAAAGGTAAATAAAAAGGCTTAAACCATATAAATGATTAAAGCCTTTAAACTTGTGCGGGTGAAGGGACTCGAACCCCCACGCCGTAAAGCACTAGATCCTAAGTCTAGCATGTCTACCAATTCCACCACACCCGCAAAGAAATTTATTGAGGGTGTAAATATAAGATTTAATTTATATACCCACAAAGATTTTTTTTAGTTTCATTATGATGTATATTTGCATCAAATTTTAAAGGATGGAAATTACAGGAAAGGTTACAAAAATATTTGATACTCAAACTTTCCAGAGTGGGTTCAAAAAAAGAGAAATCATTGTCACAACAGAGGAGCAATATCCGCAACCAATCTCTATAGAGTTTTTACAAGAAAAAACGGAAATTCCAGATAGTTTGAATATCGGGGATATGGTAAATGTGTCTATTAACATTAGAGGTAGAGAGTGGACAAGCCCAGATGGCGTTGTGAAATATTTTAATTCTATTGTAGGGTGGAGAGTAGAGAAAGTTAAAACAGAAAGCATCCAGCCAGGTAATCCCTCTACTACGGGTAATGCGCCATCTCCAGAGAATTTCTCTAGTGATAAAGTGAGTGATTTATCTGGTGAAGATGATGTGGATGATTTACCATTTTAATGCAAATTAACACAAAACTAGAATTCGTGGCATTTATTTTGCATTATTTTAACAAATAAAGAAATATAACTTTAAACATTTAGTATGAAGAAAACAGTTATTTTGTCGGCATTGGCTTTTGCTGGAATTCAAGCAAGTGCGCAAGTGAGTGACATTAGTGTGACATTACAACCTACAGCCAGTTATAACTGGTTTGATGATGATTCCGCCATTGATGACGGTTTAATGATCGGGGGTAGAGTTGGATTTGGATTCGGCGAAGCTATAGAACTTAGAGGTGTTTATGAAAAATCAGTAGATTTGGAAAACACGGCTTCTGATATTGATTGGGTCAATAATGACAGTTTTGAAGGTAGAGATGTTGATGTAGAAAGAATTGGTGGTGAAATTAAAGCTAACATTCCTACAGGTGGGGATTTTGCTCCTTATTTGACCTTAGGTTCTGGGGTACAGAAATTAAAAGTTGACAACTTTGCTGGAGACGGAATAGAACAAAAATCAGAGCAAGTTTATGCTTCTGGTGGTTTAGGTGTTAAAGTTAATTTAGGTGATAGATTAACGTTAAATTTAGAGGGTAAAAATACCATCTTTAATTTAAATCCAACCAACGTATTATATACACCAGATGCAGATAATAATGATGGTCTGCAAGAGGCTCTAGGGGATGATCAGAGTAATAGAATGTACAACTGGTCTATTCTAGGTGGTTTGCAATTTTACCTAGGCGGTAGAGAGCCTGGTACCATGACGGATTTAGATAGAGCATATTATAGAAAGTTCTCTGGTGGTTTAAGTGGATTGAAGATTAGTGTAGAACCAGCCATGGCCTATATTAACTTTGATGATGATACCAACTTAAATGATACTTACTTATTAGGAGGTCAAATTGGATTTGATTTAAATCAATATATTGGTTTAAGAGGTTATTATTACCAAGCGAGTCAGGATGAGGAATTCTCTACAGATTGGGATGATTTAGCCATTTATGGTGGTGATTTAATTGCCAAGCTGAATATTTCTAGAGGTTTAGTTCCTTATTTGACTGTCGGTGGTGGTTATATGAACGTTTATGATAGCTATAGAGGAGAAAATGAACTTCTTTTGAATACTTCTGATGAGTCTGGTTACTTTGCAAAAGGTGGTCTAGGATTAATAGTTCCTGTAACGAAGAATTTAGAGTTATATGGTGCAGCTAATTTGATGTACACCTCTAGCCGCGGCGAAGATGATTACCAAAATATCACTAGCCCAGATGAGTTAAAAGAACATACCATGTATAATGCAGGTATTAGAATTCAATTCGGTAAGAATGCGAATGAAGACGAAATCTTGCAAGATGAGTTAGGTAAGAGATCTGCTGGTTATGAAAGTAGAATTTCTGAACTAGAAAGAGAATTACAAGAAGCGTATAGAAATAATGATACAGATAAAGCTGTAGAAATTATTGAGGAGAAAAAAGCATTAGAAAATGGGGAAGATTCTTCTAGAATTAGAATGACTCCAGAAGAATTAGAGAGCTTGATAGAAAAAACTATCAAAGAAGTTGATTCTGAATATGCACAAGACTCTCAAGAGCAGCGCATAGATAGATTAGAGACTTTATTATTAGAGACTAATAACAATAGCAATATTGCCCCTGCAAGACAAGATGCTAATTCACAAGCAATTCTTAATGAATTAAGAAGATTGAATGATAAAGTTGACAGAAATTCGAATAATATTAATAGATTAGGTAGAGTTAATGATGATACAGATACTGTGATTGTTACAAATAGTGATGGTACCACTACACCAGTTAGAACTTCTACCAATGTGAATACCAGACCAGAAATTGTAACTACAGTAGACGAGAATAATAGAGAGCGTAATGCAATGTCAAAAGGATTATTCTTATATGAGGGAATGTCTATATTCGCAGGTGCCGCTTTTGGAGATGATGATACTGCTCCTGTAATTGGTATAAGAGGTCATTATTCAATTACCAATACGGGTCTAGAATTTATGCCAGACATTTATCTTTCACCATCTTCTACATCTGGATTCGGTATTAATGCTAATGCATTATATAGTTTTGACCAGTTGAGTACAGGAGCGATTGTAAAACCTTATCTAGGAATTGGTGTAGGATACAATAATATTGGAGATACAGATAAATTTGGTACAAACTTAATTATCGGTACTTCGTTTGATGTGTTAGGAGGTAATTTATATGCTGATTATACTGCAAGAGGATTTGTGGATATTCACCAAGTTGCAGTAGGCTATAAATTCGGATTTTAATCAATTATTTAAAAGACAATATGAAAATTATTAAACAATTAGGTTTAACATTTATCATACTAATCACTTCATCTTCTTTTGCGTTTGCGCAAGAAAGTGAGGTTGTTATGACCCAAGACGAGTTAGACTCTTTTCTTGAAACTGTTAGAGATGCAAGAAGGGAACAACTGGAATCAGGTAAAACCACTAAGATTAAACGTTCTACCACACGTGTTAAAGGTGGAGAATATGTAAGAGATGGTGGAGACCGTGTAATGTATCAACTAGATAGAATCAATGATAGAATTGATAATTTATTTATGTTACATGCAGGTGGTGTGCCAGCGGTTAGACCCAGATCTACTTATGTAGTGCCTGGTAGCAATGCTGCAGCGACTCCAGATGGCTATACTGAATATACTATCCAAGAGTTGCAGCGACAGTTAGATGCTCTAAAAGCAGAACAAGGAGATGCAGATGCTTTACAATCAGAATTGGCAAAGGTTGAGGATAGAATTCAGAATGCTCAAACGCCAGAGGAAAGAAGAGATGCATTGAAGGATTTATTAGCAAAATTTAAAAACTTCAAAAAGCAAGTATTTTTTGCAAACGATTCTGATCAATTAAATGCAGAAGACTTTCAATATATTAATGATGTGACAGAGGTATTGAACAAATATCCAGAACTTTCCATTGTATTAGAAGGTTGGGCAAGCACAAGAGGAAATGCCGATTATAACAAGCGATTATCTATGAGAAGATCTGAATCTGTAGAAAAAGCTTTAATGAACAAAGGTATTTCTAAAGACAGAATTGTTTCATCTTTTAGAGGAGAGGATAAGACTACTACAGAACCTCAAGCTAGAAGAGTAGATATGACAGTAATTCTTAAATAATAGAATTAATTAAATTGTAGTAACTAAAAACTGCTTTATCTTTGGATGAAGCAGTTTTTTTATTATGATGTTTTTACAAGATACAGAACCTTTTCCACCCGTTACCTTAGCAGATAAAGAAGGTTGCTTAGCGTTTAGCCTTAACTTATCTATGCCTAGGCTTATAGAAGCATATCACAAAGGTATTTTCCCATGGTATAATGAAAATGAACCCGTAATATGGTGGTCACCAGACCCACGGATGGTTCTTTTTCCAGAAGAATTGAGGGTTAGCAAATCAATGAAAAAGGTTCTAAGGGATCAGACTTTTAAAGTTACATTCAATCTAGATTTTGCGCGTGTTATAAGAGAATGTAGAGCCATACCACGTACAGGGCAAAACGGAACATGGATTACAGATGAAATTGTTAGTCATTACCAAAATTTACATGAATTAGGTCTTGCTCATAGTGTTGAGGTATGGAATAAAGAGGGTGAGCTTGTAGGAGGGTTATATGGAGTTTGGATTAAACGCGTATTTTGTGGTGAAAGCATGTTCGCTAAAGAATCGAATGCTAGCAAAGCAGGTTTTATAACGTTTGTAGAAAATTTTAAAAATGATTTGGATATCATAGATTGCCAAATTTATACGAAACATTTAGCATCTTTAGGTGCAAAATTAATCCCAAGAGATAAGTATCTATCGTATCTAGTCTAATGTGACTAATTAATAAGTAAAAAGCCCTTAAATCTTAGATTTAAAGGCTTTTTTAAGTTAAAATATAACTACTTAGAATAATCCTTCTATGCTTAAATATCTTTCACCAGTATCATAATTAAATCCTAACACCGTTTTTCCTTCTCCAATTTCTGGTAATTTTTTAGCAATGGCTGCTAAGGTTGCTCCTGTAGATATTCCACCAAGAAGACCCTCTTTTTTAGCAACATCTCGAGCAAAAGTAAAAGCTTCTTCTTTGCTTATTTGGATTGAACCATCCAGTAAATCTGTTTGGAGGTTCTCAGGGATAAACCCAGCACCAATACCTTGTATAGCATGCCCACCAGGCTCACCACCACTAATCACTGGGGAGTCTGTAGGTTCAACTGCAAACACCTTCAATTGTGGATATTTTTCTTTTAAAATCCTCGCGACCCCAGTAATGTGACCACCAGTTCCAACACCTGTGATTAAATAATCTATACCTTCTGGGAAATCTTTTAAAATTTCTTGTGCTGTGTTTTCCTCATGTGCTTTCACATTAGAAGGGTTATCAAATTGTGAAGGCATCCAAGCATTAGGCTTCTCCTTAGTTAATTGTTCTGCTTTTTCTATAGCAGCCTTCATTCCTCCTTCCTTAGGTGTTAAAACAAATTCTGCCCCATAAGAAGCCATTAATTTGCGACGCTCTATAGACATAGACTCTGGCATAACTAAAATTAATTTATAATCTTTTACAGCTGCCACCATAGCCAATCCAACTCCCGTATTCCCACTTGTAGGTTCTATGATGACACTATTCTCATCTAATTTCCCTTCTTTTTCTGCATCCTCTATCATCTTGAGTGCGATACGATCCTTGATGCTTCCTCCTGGGTTTGCTTTTTCTAACTTAATATAAACATTAGAATTCGTATCAAATAATTTATGGACTTGAATGATGGGTGTGTTACCTATCGTTTCTAAAACATTGTTAAATATCATATTATAAAATTTATGTTCTTAGTTTCTGTATTAATATTTTTAATTTTAGTTTCTAGTTTATGATGAACCAAGGAATAGGGCTCCACCGATTTAGTGAGGAAAACATTTCCCCCAATGACAGAATGATTGCCAATTGTGGTATTGCCACCAAGAATGGTAGCATTAGCATAAATTACCACATGATCCTCTATGGTTGGATGTCTTTTGGTGTTTTGCATTTCCTTATCTACTTGCAAAGCACCCAGCGTAACACCTTGGTATAAACTCACATGCTTTCCAATTTTACAAGTTTCACCTATGACCACACCAGTTCCATGGTCAATCAAAAAAGGTGCTTTGATTTCTGCACCAGGGTGGATGTCTATCCCTGTTTTTCCATGGGCATATTCAGTCAACATTCTAGGTATGTATTCAATTTTTAAGGTTTTATGAATCAAATGTGCTATTCTGTAAATAGAGATGGCATAAAATCCAGGATAAGTATGTAGAACCTCTCCCATGCATTTAGCTGCTGGATCGTTGTTTAAAAACTCATCTGCATCTTTTAATAAATCTTGGTGAATTGCATATAAATTATCATAAAAGAGTCGGGTTAATTCTTTGGCTTGACTTCTATTTTTCTTGGTTTCTATCATTAGAAAATAGAAATCAGATCTATTTTGTTCTAATTGTATGCGTAACGCAGACTCTTCTGGCTGATGTAGAGGAAAAAGAATATTTAATAGATCATTAGCCCATTTGAATAGATTTTTTTTCTTTGGGACTTCGTTATATTCATTTTTATAATTTTCTATTATATTCCCGATTATGCGGTTTGCCATTCCAAAATTTCTAATATTTATAGCAAAATAAGTACCAAAAAAACTGCCCCTAAAAGGAGCAGTTCATTGTTCAAATTAAGAAATTAATTAATCTTTAATTATTTCTTAGTTCCAGTAGATTTAATAGTAACTTCTACACGTCTGTTACATTGTCTACCTTCTTCTGTATCATTTGTACATTTTGGCACAGACTCTCCTAAACCTCTTGGAGTTAAAGCACCATCTGCAATACCTCTAGCTTCAAGTGCATCTACGATAGAAGAAGCCCTTCTTTGAGATAATTTCTTGTTATAAGACTCTGCACCTTTGCTATCTGTATGACCATCTATATAAAGCGTCATATCTGGATATACTTCTAGCGCTCTCTGGATTTGAGCTGCTTTTTCCTCTATCTTAGGCATAGAAGATTGTCTAATAGTTGAATCATCAAAATCAAATTCTACTACAAATCCTACATTGATGTTTTCTACCATTGTAGCTGCTTCTGGACAACCATCAGGAGCAACACCTGCTTCATTAGGGCATTTATCTACATTGTCTGTAAATCCGTCACCATCTGTATCTGGCCAAGGACATCCACCATTTTCTCTAGGACCTGCTTCTGTAGGGCAGTTATCTATATTATCTGTAAGACCATCTCCATCTGTATCTGGCCAAGGACATCCATTGTTGTCAACTGGACCTGCTTCTGTAGGACATTGATCTACATTATCACTAATACCATCACCATCTGTGTCTGGACATCCATCAAATTCTGGTAGACCAGCAACTTCTGGACATGCATCATCTTTGTCTGGGATACCATCACCATCTGTATCTGGACATCCATCAAACTCTTCTAATCCCCAAGTATCTGGGCATAAATCCTCATCATCTGGGATACCATCTTTATCTCTATCCTGTTTTCCAAACTTGAAGGTAAGACCTGCAGTATGTTGGAAGAAGTTAATATAATCAGAGTCTTCACTTGGTGCTGCGTTAAAATCAGATGCTAAATTTATACCAATATTATCTGTTAACCATAGATTAAGACCTAATCCACCTTGAACCATGAAATAATCCTCTTTACCATTGAAGTCAGTATACACCATGTTTCCACCATTATAGCCTGTACCTTCTAATACCTGTCGAGGGTTATTAGCATCAATGTCAATTCCTTCATAGTCAAATTTATGATATGAGGCACCCACTCTTAAATAAGGATCGAACCAACTATCTTGTACTATTTGAAAGCGAAGTCCTAAACCTGCATTTATGAATAATTCATCATTCACCAATAATCTGGAATTATCAACTTCACCAACAGAAGCAGTTAAATCTGCTGATAATCTACCACCTAAATGACGGATAACAGATATTTTAGATAATGGTGGGACTACGGAGTAGTCATCATAATCAAAGAAACCATCAAACATTCCACGTACAGAGGTGTGGTCTACTGCATGTGCTCCAACAGATATACCCCATGGATTTTGAGCATCCTGTGCTGTCGCTTGGGTACCCAATAAAAGGGCAAATGCCAACGAAAGCACTAAATTCATTTTTTTCATATACATTAATTTTAACTAGTTATCCACTTTAATTATATTACGTATTAAGTACAAATTTAGAAATTCTTTTGAATTCTTTGCACATCTCGCTTTAAATCTTTTTCTTTTATTGAATTTCTCTTATCAAAAAGCTTTTTCCCTTTGGCTATAGAAATATTTAATTTAGCTAATCCTCTGTTATTTATGAATAATAAAGTTGGAATGATGGTGACACCTACATCTTGTGTCTTTTTCTCTAATTTTTTTAACTCTTCCTTCTTTAACAATAACTTTCTCTCTCTTTTGATTTTATGATTACCATGCGTTCCCCAGTTATATTCATCTATATGCATGTTTACCACATAAGCTTCTCCATTCTTAATTTCGCAGAACGCCTCTGCTATACTTGCTTTTCCCATACGGATAGATTTAATCTCTGTTCCTTGTAATTGGAGACCAGCAGTAAAGCTTTCTAGGAGTTCATAGTTGAACCTCGCTTTTCTGTTTTTAATTTTAATTTCCTTTTTTAACTCCATAAATATTTCTGTGGAAAGTGAAAATATTCAAAAACCAGTCCATTTTGTTAAAGTTATCAAAAAATTATGATTTTAGGGTAGTAAATGTTAAAAATTATGATTTAATGTGCTACTAACCAGTTTTCTCCTACTCCACATTCAACAATTAAAGGCACATCAAATTTAATCGCATTTTCCATGGTGTCTTTAATAAGAGGTTGTATGGTTTCCACCTCTGATTTAGGAACCTCAAAGACCAATTCATCATGCACTTGTAGCAGCATTTTCGTTTTATAATCTTTTAATATATCGTATAATTTAACCATGGCTAATTTAATCACATCAGCAGCACTTCCTTGAATAGGAGCGTTCACAGCATTTCTTTCTGCATGGCTTCTCACAACATGATTTCTGGAATTTATGTCTTGCAGATATCTTCTTCTTCCTAGTATGGTTTCTACATACCCTTGCTGCCTTGCCACCGCAATTTGATTATCCATATAAGCCTTTAATTGGGGATAAGTTTCAAAATAAACATCAATTAAATCTTTAGACTCTGCTCTAGAAAGACTTGTTTGATTGCTCAATCCAAAGGCAGAAACTCCATATATAATACCGAAATTCACAGTTTTAGCATGACTTCGCTGTTCTCTGGTGACCTCATCCAGATTAATCCCGAATACTTTTGCGGCTGTTGCAGCATGAATATCCTCATTTTTCATAAAGGATTCTTTCATCACCTCATCTCCAGAAAGCGATGCGATAAGACGCAGTTCAATTTGAGAATAATCAGCCGCAAGTAAAACATGGTTTTGATCTTTCGGGATAAATGCCTTGCGCACCTCCTGTCCCCTGATGGTTCTAATGGGAATATTCTGTAGGTTCGGATTATTAGAGGCCAACCTACCAGTAGCAGCAACAGTCTGTGCAAATACGGTATGTACCCTTCCTGTTGTTGGATTTACCTCATTGGGTAATGAATCTACATAAGTTGATTTCAATTTTTGAAGTTGGCGGTGTTCTAGGACATGATTAATGATGGGATGTTTATCTTTTAATTCTACCAAAATATCTTCTGACGTTTTATATTGCCCAGTTTTGGTCTTCTTGGCCTTGCTCACAATTTTTAATTCATCAAAAAGAATTTCTCCTAACTGCTTTGGAGAGTTTACATTAAATTCTCTGCCCGCATCAGAGAATATAGATTTCTCTAATCGATTTAAATCATTTTCTAGTTCTGCAGAAAGTGTTGCCAAAGCGTCAATATCTAACGCAATACCTTCTTTCTCCATCTCTGCTAATACATGAACAAGTGGGAATTCCAGATTTTCTGCCAAAGTTGTGGCTTTAACATCCTTTAGCTTAGGCTCCAATAGGTTTTTAAGTTGTAAGGTTAAATCTGTATCCTCTACAGCATATTCTTTCTGTATATCTAGCTCAACCTCTCTAAAACTTTTTTGATTTTTCCCTTTTTTACCTATTAAATCCACTATGCTAACAGGTTTATAATTTAAATAAGTCTCCGATAATACATCCAGATTGTGTCGCATATCTGGGTTCACTAAATAATGAGCCACCATGGTGTCAAAAATTGGAGCAGATAGATTAATTCCATATTTGTACAATACCTTCATGTCATATTTAAGGTTTTGTCCAATTTTTAAAATTTGCTCACTTTCTAAAATCGGTTTAAAATCTGTTAATAATTCCTTGGCTTTCTCTTTATCCTCTGGAATGGGAACATAATAGCCTTGCCCTTGCTGGAAAGAAAATGAAATCCCAACCAGTTCCGCTTCCAATGCTTTCAAGCTGGTTGTTTCTGTATCCAAACAAATTTCTTTTTGATTAGACAAATTCCGAATCAACAGCCTCCTGCCCATGGGGGAATCCACCAATTGATAAAGGTGTTCATTGGTTTCTATGGTGTTATATCCAGAAGGAGACTCATTTGACCCTCTTTCTGCGGCTTGATCAAACATAGAAATCTGATCACCATCTGTAATGCTAGGCTGGTTTTCTTCTAGTTTATCCTCTACATTATAAGTTTTATATAAATTTTCTAATAAACGCCTAAACTCTAATTCATTAAATATTTCTTTTACTTTATCAAAATCTGGCGTGTCTACGGTGAAGTTTTCTTCTGTAAACTCTACAGGCGCATCTATAAGAATTGTAGCTAATTTTTTAGATAAAAAAGCCTGTTCTTTAAATTCAATGACTTTTTCTTTCTGTTTACCTTTAAGATCATCTGTGTTCTCATATAAGCCTTCTAAACTTCCATATTTTTTAATAAACTTAGAAGCAGTTTTGGGCCCCACGCCTGGAATGCCCGGAATATTATCTGCACTATCGCCCATCATTCCCAATAGGTCTATTACTTGTTTGGGATCATCTACGCCAAATTTTTCTTTAATTTCCTCAACTCCCCAAATTTCTATTCCTCCTCCTCTAGAGGAAGGTTTATACATCTTTACATTATCACATACCAATTGAGCAAAATCCTTATCTGGCGTCATCATAAAGGTGGTGTAACCTTTTTCACTTGCTTTTCTAGATAGCGTCCCAATGACATCGTCTGCCTCATATCCCTCTGCAAATAAAACTGGAATATGCATCGCCTTTAAGATTTCTTGTATATAAGGTACCGCAGTTTTAATCCCATCGGGTGTTTCATCTCTATTGGCTTTATACTCTGGGAAGTACTCATGACGCAACGTCTGTGTAGAAGAAACATCAAAGACTACAGCCAAATGCGTAGGCTGTTCACGCTTCAGCACATCCAACAAGGAATTCATAAATCCCATGATGGCAGAAGTGTTTAATCCTTTAGAATTGATTCTAGGATTTTTAATAAAAGCGTAATATCCTCTGAAAATAAGAGCATAAGCATCTAAAAGGAATAATCTATTATCTTGATTGGGGTTGTCCATATTTTTTTCTTAAAACCTTAAAGATATAAAATTGCTTGGAAAGAGGTAAGTCAAAGATAGAACGATGACACATTTTTGCTTTTTTATAAATTAGAGTTTTATTAAATAAACTTGTTATATGCAAAAAATTAAATATAAAGGTAGCGGTCTCAAAACTCTAAAAACCAAACAGTCTGAACATGATTCAATATCCCACTGATTTAACAACGAGTTTATTATGAGACCCTGAATTCATCTAAGGATGACAAAATGGTTTTTTGAGAGAGCTTCTTATATTGTTATCTATTTATTTTGAGTTTTCCTTAATTGTTAGCGATATCCTATAGTTGCAATATTATAAGGTTTGTATTCCACACTTCTACCCATGGACTTTCCACCTGGGTTTTCTGGGTGATAATCCGAGTATCCTTTTGACCAAAATAAGTCTAAGTCTGTTTAATCTCTAAGAAAATTCACTGTCTCATCACCATGATTTAAAAAGGCTTGCCATCTCTATTCTAGAGGCTTGAGCCAAAGAGCTTAAATAATCCTTTCCTTCTTCTAACGTGTCTCGTTGTCCTTCTTCTAAAAGTATTGGGTTTGCAGGAATCCAAAAAGCACCCTCAGAACATGCTAGCGAACCACCAACGACAGGGGTTTTTTCTATAATTTAAGGTATCTAGACCACTATCTTTTGCTTTAAGAGCTGCTATCATTCCTATACCAGAACCCACGACTAAAACATCTACTGTTATATCATGTGTTTTGGGACCCTTATCAATACTTTTTTTTTTGACATCATTTAAGTTTTAGAATTAAGTATTCTATTTAAAAATTTGTGCCAAAGTACTTTACACAGAAATTTAGATTGTATTTTAGGGGTTTAATATACCCTCTCTAATAAAACAATAGAGTAATCTGTAGATAAAGAAACTTTTCCATTTTTAACCCTTGTAACAACACCAGAATAAGCATCACGCAATTTTTCTCCTTCTTTAAAAAGTCCTTTCATAGCAACTTGTTTATTCCCAGTTTCTAAATCTAATCCCACGATTACCAAATCATTTTTGTATTGTCTAGAAAACCAATAAGGAGATTTAGATATCATCTGGTGTGTTCCAGCCCCAATAGCAGGATGGTTCGCACGGAATTTCCCTAGTTTTTGGTAATGCATAAGGAGACTTTTGTTTTCTAAATTATTTTCTAAACGATCCCAATTCATATTAGATCTTAGCGTAGCATCTCCCACCGTTTCTTCTATGATTAGAGATCTTGCAGATTCATCCCCATAATAGATTTGGGATATTCCTGGTGTTAAAAGTAGTTTAGTCCCTGCCTCATACGTGTTTTCTCTTTCCTTATCAAAAGGATGAGCATCATCATGAGAAGAGATATAATTCATTATCGTTACATTTTTTAAATCATCATTTAGGGTAGAAGAATAATATGAGAATAAATCTTCAAAGTCTTTGCTAGCATCTGATCTGAAATCAAAATTAATCAGAGCAGGAAAGCCATTTTCAAAATAATTCACTTGGCAATCTGGGAAATGATAATTTTGTTTTTGAGAAATCCCATAACCATAAACTTCGCCTACTAGAAAGAAGTCCTCTGTACCCATAAACTTATCTGGGTTATTCTTGTTATATGAGTCAAAAGTTGCTTGACATATCTCTGCAAATTCTAACCAAACCTCTGGTTCTGTATGCTTTACAGTGTCTACACGGTAGCCGTCTATCCCAAATTCTGTGATATAATCTGCCAGCCATTTCATAATATAATATTTGGGTGCTCTAGGATAACCTGTTTCTTCAAAAAAAGCATTAAGACTCGTTATTTCCTGTTCATACCTCCCTTCTTTTTTCCATTTTTCTATTAAAAAAGGGGGTAGTTCTACATCTTTTATGCTTTCTGTTTTAATATCTGGTAAGTTTTTAACCAAAGTACAATTTACAGTGCTATTATAGTCTTGGTAATCACAAGGGGGTTCTGTCCTTACCCAATCGCTAGGCCAAACTGTATCAACATCTGTGACTGGTCCTGTATGATTAATCACTGCATCTAGCATAATCCTAATACCTTGGGCATGTGCTAAATCAACCAATTCTTTTAGATCTTCTTGGGTTCCGAAGTTGGGGTCTAAAGCCGTCCAATCTCTAGTCCAATATCCGTGGTAGCCATAGGTGTTTCCAGAGCCTTCATTTGTAGCCTCATGTATTTGTTCTACGATTGGCGTTAACCAAATAGCGTTGACACCAAGCTCAGAGAAATAATTGGATTCCAATTTGTGAATGACACCGCGCAAATCACCACCTTCAAAGCCTCTGAGTTTTCCTGTTGGTTTAGTTCTATTTAAGGTAATATCATTAGAGGTATCGCCATTATGAAAGCGGTCTGTTAAAAGGAAATATACGTTGGCTGCTTTCCATTCAAAATTATTTACCTGTGGTTCTTTAGCCTCTTGTGTAGCCACTTTAGAAGTATTACAAGCAGAGGCAAGCGTTAATAAAATAACTGCAATGGAATAGAAAAAAATATTTCTCATAGGAACTGAATTATTCAATATTTAAAATTAAGGATTTTAAATGAGACAGCGGAATTTAGGCAACTTTTAAAAGATAAAATGAATCATCTATATCCCATCAAAGTATCATCTGACCTTATTTTTATTAAAATATAATTGAATTTTCAAGAAGTTTTATTCAATCAGATTTAAATAAAATTATTAACTTAGTAGCAGAACCCAAATTTAATTCCGATATCAATATGGCACAAGAGAACTACAATATTAAAGTAAATGATTCTATGGAATTTGATTTTACCATAGAAGATGCAGATAAACTTGATTTGATTTCATTAGGAAAAGGAAAATATCATCTTTTGAATAACAATAAATCAGAAGAGGTAGAGGTGCTCAAGATTGATTTTATTCATAAGAAATATGAGGTCATGGTGAATGGGAATAAATATGAGGTTGTCCTAAACAATAGTTTAGATATTTTGATCAAAGACCTTGGATTTGAGGTTGGTGCTGGGAAAATCATCACGGATTTAAACTCTCCTATGCCAGGGTTAATTTTAGAGGTTAATGTACAAGAAGGAGATGAGGTGAAAGAAGGTGATACTTTGCTGATACTAGAAGCCATGAAAATGGAAAACGTGATTAGTTCTCCTAGAGATGGCGTGATTAAATCTGTGCATGTGACTCCTGGAGAAGCCATAGAGAAAAGCCAATTATTGATTTCTTTTGAATAAGTAACTTCAACTTATAGTATTCAATTTTTTAACTAAAGTTTGGTTTAGGATATAGGCTGGGTCTGTATTTGAGCCTATAGTTTAACTTGATTCTAAATATTTAAGTTTTAATTTAATAGAATTTGTTTAAATTAGTAAACTTTCATAATTCTATTCCATGACGCAAGATAAAGCCCTAGCAATTTTAAAATCTGGCCATAATGTTTTTCTAACAGGATCTGCCGGTACTGGGAAAACCTATGTACTTAACCAGTATATTGAATATTTGCAAGATAGAAAGATTCCTGTGGCCATTACAGCCAGTACAGGGATTGCCGCTACCCATATCGGTGGGATGACAATCCATGCTTGGAGTGGAATAGGCATCAAGGATCATATTACTTTAAGGAAATTACAGAGTCTGCGCGAAAAGAAATACATGCGCAAGAAAATGGATGAGGTGAAAGTCTTGATTATCGATGAAATTTCTATGCTTCATCAAAAGCAATTCACGATGGTAGATGAGGTATTGCAATATTTTAAAGAAAATAATTTGCCCTTTGGTGGCATACAAGTCGTGATTTCGGGTGACTTCTTTCAATTACCCCCCATTGGCAATGAAATGGAAACTTCTCGTGATAAATTCGCTTTTATGTCTCCCTCTTGGGTTCGGACCGATTTAAAAGTTTGTTATTTAACAGAACAATACAGGCAGACCCATAATGATTTGAATAGATTATTAAATGAGATTCGTGCTGGGAATGTTGGGGAAGATAGTTATGCATTAGTCAACAATAAGATACAGGAAACCATGTACAGTGATGTGAATCGCTTTCCACAATTGTACACGCACAATGCAGATGTAGATAAAATCAACACCCTCAAGATTAATGAACTAGAGGGCGACATGGAGCTTTTTAAAGCGACAACCAAGGGTAACAAGATTCTGTCTGAGACTTTAAGCAAATCAGTATTAGCACCACCCGAGTTGATTCTAAAAGAAGGAGCAGAGGTGATGTTTGTTCGTAATAATTATGAAAAAGGTTTCTTTAACGGAACCTTAGGAACGGTAAGGGAGTTTACAGAAGATGGTTTTCCTTTGGTAGAAACCAAAAAAGGGGATTGGATAGAAGCAAAGCCAGAGACTTGGCAAGTAGAGGACGAGACAGGTAAAGTCATCGCATCTTATACACAAATACCTTTGCGTTTAGCTTGGGCTATTACTATTCATAAGAGCCAGGGTATGACATTGGATCAGGCTTGTGTGGATTTAAGAAAGACTTTTGAAAAAGGACAGGGTTATGTGGCTTTATCTAGGCTTAGGGATTTTGATGGGCTTACACTTTTAGGAGTAAATGATATGGCGATGGCGCAAGATGAACTAGCCTATAAAGCGGATCAGCGGTTTTTAGTGTTGTCTGATGAAGTAGATGCAGCGTTGGATATAGATGATTTGAAAGCCCAATATGATAATTTTATCATTAAATCTGGGGGTAAATTAATCAAAGAAGGTAGCAAGAAAAGCAGTACTGTTCATAAAAAACCTGGTAAGAAATTAACGCATATCATCACCAAGGAAATGCTAGAACAAGGCAAAACACCAGAGGAAATTGCAAAGGAAAGAGATTATGCAGTTTCTACAATTTATGGGCATTTAAATAAAGTCAAAGATCTTTTTCCAGATACAGATTTTTCTGCTATAAAAGTGGATGCAGGCATTATAGAAAATGTCCAAAATGCGGTAGAAAAAATTGACTTCGAGGGCGATATGATTAAATTAAAGCCTATCTATGATTTCTTGAATGAGACAGTTTCTTATGAGGATATTCGCAAGGCATTATTGAAGATTTAAAGCCGTATTATTTATCCAAAAATCTTTGAATATCATCATTTTTGCCATAAACCACAATGATGTCATCTTGGGTGAGAATGGTATTATGTTGGACTACACCTTGAACGGTCTTATGGATGGTAGCACCACCTAAAGGCGAGCTTACCATACTTTCTTGTATTGTAGTGAGTGCAACTAGATTATAGTTATTCCTGAAATCAATTTCCCCTACGGTTTTGCCAATATATTTCTCTGGGAGCCTTAATTCCACAATGCTATATTCTCTGTTGAGTTCAAAACTCTCTTCTAAA
Source organism: Flavobacteriaceae bacterium Ap0902 (assembly GCA_009835005.1). Classification (GTDB taxonomy): domain Bacteria; phylum Bacteroidota; class Bacteroidia; order Flavobacteriales; family Weeksellaceae; genus Profundicola. The sequence goes on from WTFG01000001.1 coordinate 215,570, forward strand.
TATTTAGTTGTTAATTTTTTATACCATTTTCTGGCAGATTCTTTTTCTGGTCTAATGATGGTTTCAATTCCTAGAGCAACTAAAATCGTCTCATGTACAGAGGATATGGCTCTCCCAATGATTTTCTTGGCGCCTAAGGTTTTGAAATTGGCAGTACCCAAAACACTGGCACCTTGGTTCTCTCCAATAGCCATAATCACTAAATCTGTACTTTTGATGGGTAGCCCGCTCACCGTGAATTGATCTGTAACATCTAAATTAATAGTATGGGTGATTTTATCTTTATAAAATTCCACCCGATTCATGTCCAAATCTATTCCAATTATTTCATGTCCTGCATTGGTGAGATAAACAGCTAGCGATCCACCAAAACTTCCTAAGCCTACAATTATTATTTTCATAGTTATTAATTGATTAAAATATCATCACTAGGATATCTATAGTTTTTATATTTTTCTTTGGGTATGAGTGCAATCAAAATTGTTAAAATACTCACTCTACCTATGATCATTACACAGATTAAAACAACCTTGGAAACATTTGTCAAATCCCCTGTAATGCCAAGGCTTAGCCCCACCGTGCTATAAGCAGAAAAGCATTCAAAGGCGATGCTCAAAAGTCCTTTGTCATACTCATAAGTTTCCATGATGGTAATAGCTAAACCAATGACCAAAAGAGATAACATCATCACAGAAAAAGCACGGCGAATTGATATAAAAGAGAGTTCTCTTCTAAAAACTTCTACCCGATCTTTTCCTTTGGCCAGGCTCATAAAGTTCATTGCAGCTACTGCAAAAGTGTTCGTTTTGATACCTCCACCTGTGGAGGCTGGAGATGCACCAATCCACATTAGTAGAAAATATATCATGATGGTAGGGAAGTTCATGGCCGTCATATCAATGGTGTTAAACCCTGCTGTTCTAGGGGTAACCGAACCAAATATTGATCCTACAAATTTACCCCAAAGACTTTGTCCTTCTAAACTGTGATTGAATTCAAAAATAAAGAAAGAGATAAACCCTATCATGAAGAGAGCAAATGTGGTAATAAGAGAGATACGTGAATTCAAATTTAATACCCAGGGTACATATTTATTGGAATGTTTACCTCTTATTTTATTCCAAAAATATTGGATTTTATAGGTGCCATATTTATGAAAGTTAAATACAATGGGAAACCCTAGACCACCTAATACAATAAGCGCAGCTATAATTAAATGTAAATTATAATTGGTGCTAATTCCCGCATGGAATAAACCATCACTCATCGTAGAAAAGCCCGCATTACAAAAAGCAGATATAGAGTGAAATAAAGAGAAGAAGATGGGATCCTGAATTTCATTGCCATTCATATCTATAGAGAAATAAATAAAGATAGCCCCCAGTAATTCTATACTCAAAGTTGTGATGACAATTTTTTTGATAATAGAATAGACTTCTCCCAATTTATCATTACTCACAAATTCACTCAGTGTTAATTGATTTTGATAACTCGTTGCTCCTCTAAAGAAAAAAGTGAAATAACTGGCAAAGGTCATAATACCCAACCCTCCAATTTGAATGAGTAGGAGAACAATGGTTTGCCCAAATGGGGTAAAGTCCGCGCTAAAATCAATGGTAGAGAGACCAGTAACACATACCGCGCTGGTAGAGATAAATAAGGCATCTATATAATCAATTCCATGTGTGGTAGACCTAGGGAGCATCAATAAAAAAGAACCTAATGTGATAACAACAATAAAGCTATAAACAAATAATAAACCTGGATTGATAACATTTTTCCCATAATTGATTTGTAGGGTAGAAAATTCCCTAATAAATATAAAGAAAATAGTAAATGCCCATATAGAACCATGATTAATAAGGGCTGTAAATAGGATTATCAATAGGAATACAACACTTAATAAATCAAAAATTTTGACGGGTTTTGTGATTTCTCTATCCGTATAGATATGCTTGACACCAATAGATATAATTCCTAGTATGATGGAAACCTCATAAAAGATATTGACCCAATTATGCTCGCTAGCCGTATGACTCCAACCATAATCATAAATAAACGCTATAATGGCCAAGATACTCAGATAGAAACTTACCTTTTGAATCCTGTATTTATATTTTTGGAAGAAATTATGAATCAAATCCATCTAAATTAAAAACAAATATCGTTATAAATTAGGTGGATTTAATCATATATATGGATTTATCTACTTCAAACTATCTTGATACGCCTCCCAGCCTTGTTTGCGGTATTCTTCTGCAGCGACAACAGGATCATTCGCTTTATAAATCCCTCTACCCACAATAATAAAATCTGTGAAGTAATCATTAAATACCTTCTTAGGTGTTTTATATTGTTGCCCTTTATTATCACCTTTCATTTCTAAATTAACGCCAGGAGTGAATAATAATAAATCATCTGATACTTGGCGTTGTGCTACTGCCGCAAATACATTAGGTGATTTTTGAGCTACATTCAGGGATTGCGTCACGTAGTAATTATCTGTCAAGGTGCCTTCTGAAGACATTTCTACAATGGCAACCACACCAGTTGGTTCAAAAACACGCAGGCTCTTCTCTCCTGCAATGGTATGAGCTGTAATCATATCTACCCAATCTGCAAATCTGTAAATTCCTTGTTTGAACTGTAATTCCTGAGTGTTTCCAATGTCAGCAAACTTTCTATCTTCAAACAATAGAAAATCCTTCTCTCTAGCGATGGAACGCAATTCTGTCACCATATCCCATGTGAAATCCACAATAATATCTGAATGAAGTTTTAAGGCAACTATTTTGTCTCCTATTTCATTGGCTAATTTTAATAATTCCATAGAACTCACTACATCTGCAGAGGCAATTAAATTTGATTTTTTGCGGAGCGCAATATCAATCATGTTTCTACCTACAGGGTGTTGTATTTCCTTGTCCTCTAATCTTGTACGCTTTCTAGTAGGAGCAGTTGGTGATTCATTCAAGAAGCTTTTAACCTCTTTTACTTCCTCAGCATCCAATCTGTGGTATTTATGTAAAATATCAATTACCTCATTAATAGTAAATAACGTAGAAACACGATATCCTTTTTTTTCTAATCTTTCTATTCCACCTTGTTCCCGATCTAGTACTACTACAATGTCTGTTACTTTTAATCCTTCTTTTTCTACCTCATCTATGGTTTCCACCAAACTCTTACCACTGGTAATTACGTCTTCTACCAATAAACAGTTTTGTCCCTTTTGGTAAACACCTTCCAACATTCTTTTGGTACCATATCCCTTATTCTCTTTTCTTTTGATAATTAAAGGAACCCCACTTTCCAGCGACATTGTCGTTGCCATAGGAAGCGCCGCATAAGGCACGCCACAAATCAATTCTAGACTTTTCTCATCTACCAATTGTAATAAATTGTGAGATAGTGTTTTGAGATGATGAGGGCTAGACGCCAAAGGTCTTAAATCCACATAAAAAGGAGATTCTATGCCACTTTTTAAGGTAAAACTTCCAAATTTTATGATTCCTAACTCATAGGCTTTTAACAGAAAATCTTCTTTTGCTTGCATACTAGACTGGGTTTGATGCAAATTTAATAGAAATGATGATTATTGCTAATTAATTTAGAGGTTTATTTTTGAGTGGTCGTTGTAATTAGGGATATAGAATAGGAAATTATAGGACTAATGGAATCCGAGCTTATATCATATCGATCTTATTAATATTTGATTAGTTAAAAATTTTGAAATGAATAGTACAGCTATATTTAAAAGGATATTCGCTTTGACAAAATTAATTTTATTGTAACTTTACGTGCTTTAGATACTTAATTGAAAGCAAAATACATTTTATGCAAAAAACAGCCCTATTAAGCGTTTCCGATAAAAGTGGAATCGCAGATTTCGCAAAATTCTTGCAATCTAAGGATTATCGCCTTCTTTCTACCGGCGGAACCTTCCAACATTTACAAGAGAATAATATAGAAGTAGAAGAGGTTGCTTCTATCACCAATTTCCCAGAGATACTAGATGGTAGAGTAAAAACACTTCACCCTCACATTCACGGGGGTATTTTAGCTAGGCGTTCCAATGAAGAGGATATGAAGACGCTAGAAGAGAAGGGGATTAACACCATAGATATGGTGGTGGTGAATTTATACCCTTTCTTTGAAAATGCAGAAAAGGATTTAGAATTGAGTGAACTGGCAGAATTCATCGATATCGGTGGGCCCACGATGTTGCGTGCAGCGGCTAAGTCTTTCTTTGATGTAACGGTGATTACAGATAAGAATGATTATGCAAAGGTTCAAGAGGAAATAGAAAAAGAAGGGGATACTATTTTTGATACGAGAAAAAACCTAGCAGGTAAAGTATTTAACTTGACTTCTGCTTATGATGCGGCTATTTCCCAGAAATTATTAGACGATAAATTTCCACCATATTATACGATTTCTTATAAGAAACAAATGGATTTGCGTTATGGAGAAAACCCACATCAAGATGCGGCCTATTATACGAATACCATTCAAAAAGGTGTTTTAAAAGATTTTGATCAATTACAAGGAAAAGAGCTTTCTTTTAATAATATTCGTGATTTAGATTTAGCATGGAAAGTAGTTTGTGAATTTGAACAAACCGCTTGTTGTGCCGTTAAGCATTCTACCCCTTGTGGCGTTGCATTGGATGAGGATATAGCCGTGGCTTATCAGAAAGCACATGATTGTGATCCTATTTCAATCTTTGGTGGAATCGTTGCTTTCAATCAAAAAGTAACCAAACAAGTGGCAGAAAAATGTAATGAAATTTTCTTAGAGATAGTAGTGGCTCCTGCATTTGATGAGGATGCGTTGAAAGTTTTTTCTAAGAAAAAGAATTTGCGTGTAATCCAAATCAACAATGTTTTAGGAGACCAGATGCACATGGTACAAGTGGACGGTGGGTTGCTAGTTCAAGATTCTGATTTGCAATTATCTAACGATATCAAAATAGCTACGAAAAAAGCACCAACACAAGAGCAGTTAGACGATCTTGATTTTGCGGTAAAAGTGATTAAGCATGTGAAGAGTAATGCCATTGTAGTAGCTAAGAATAAAATGGCCATTGGGGTTGGTACGGGAGAAACAAACCGTATTTGGGCGACACAACAGGCGATAGAGCGTGCGCATGAGCAAGAGACAGAAGGCTTGGTCCTGGCTTCTGATGCCTTCTTCCCATTTAGAGATGTAGTAGATTTTGCTTCTGAAAATGGTGTAGACGCGATCATTCAGCCAGGTGGCAGCATTAGAGACAAAGACAGCATAGAGGCAGCCAATGAGCATGGTATTGCCATGGTAACTACAGGAATGAGACATTTCTTACATTGATTTAAATTCAGAAGCATCCTTCACAAAAAATCCTTGAAGATTCAATTCTTCAGGGATTTTTGCATTTATAACTTGACTGAAATTATTTCTTTGGAGGATATTTTTAGTTTTAATCTTTTTAAGATCAAGTGTAAGCTCCCCCTTGATTAACTTCACAAAAACTTCTGACACGCCAAAGGCAAAAAGTATTCCTATTGCATATGGTAATGAGGCAATTATTTTAGATTAGTTTATCTATAAGGATCATCGATAGCATCGTATTAATTATAATGAATAAAAGATGTAATTATATTCTCCAAAACTTTTAGCAGTAAGGATACTATGTTCTTTTTATACAACTAACAATTTTACTATAAGCCATTTTTTTTAAGAGCTTTAAGTGAAATTAATCTTTATAAAATTATCCAAGAATCGTATTGCGTTTTGTGATATCTATCATGAGTTGTTGAAAATAAACCCAAAAAACTTTATTTTAATTAAGTCTAAATAAATACATTTGTTCTTTCCTATTTAATTAATATTAAAAAATAAATAATTTTTATGAGAAACATTTACAAAAATTTTGCAATAGTTGGTATGCTTACCCTATCGCTTTCTGCTATAGGGCAAGTATCTAGTTATTCATTTGTTAGCGCTGAAGATACATATACACCTTTGGATTCCCCCACAGTATTGGCAACTACTAGCGCAAATGATGCTTTGGATACAGGAGTATTTACTCAAGATTTACCATTTACATTCAATTTTAATGGTGTAGATTATAATCAAGTCAACATCTATACCGATGGTTACGTAACTTTTGGTTCTTGGGTGAGCAATAATGCATTCTTCAAACCATTTACGTCATCTGATGATCATCATGAGGCCATTGTTGCTGTTTTTAATGATGATTTAGTGGGGCTACAAGTAGATGACTTGTTAGGAGAAATATCTTATCAGTTACAAGGAGAAGGCAATGAAAGAAGCTTTATTATTCAATGGAAAAATTTTACCCGATATAGTTATTTAGGATATGATGACAAAAGGTACGAAATAGACTTCCAATTGCGATTGAATGAAGATCATACCATCTCCTTTGTATATGATGTAGAAAGTTATGGAGATGTAGACGAAAGGTTTATCACAGTCGGATTAAGAGGGGCTAATATGGAAGATTTTCAAACCAGATCATCAGAGGGTACAGATAGTAGCAATTGGTCTAGTACAGAATATGGAACCGTTATACAAAGCACCGTGCGACTGTCTTCAACATCTCAACCAGATACTGGACTAACATACAGATGGGGCAGGTTTATAGATGAGCCAGATTCTTGCAATGCTGTAGAAACATTTGATTTCACTTTTGAAGATATAACCACAGAAGAGTTATTTGATACGTACTGTTGGCATGGGAATTATGAAACTTATCCTACCATATTAATTACAGATGAGGGTGGGAGTTCGGGTGATATTCCTCTCCCAGATAATGCTTTGCAAATTTATAAAGGACCTACAGTTAATACAGATATTATATTGGTTACTCCAGAAGTTTCGACTACAGAGGGTAATTATCAATTTTCATTTGAAATAGAATATGCTTTAACAGGAGTGCCATCATCCATTACGGGTTCAGAAAAAATACAAATAGGAACTATTTCAGACAAAGAAGACTTGAGTACTTTTGTACCTTTTGGTACACCATTTAATGTAGATGAAACAGGTGTATTTAAAACACCAGGGATAATATTCCCAGAAGGGCATAAATATGTTGCTATGCGATTTGAATTTGGAAATGAGCCACATAAAGCTATGATTTTAGATAACATCAAATGGCAACCAATTAACTTAAGCACTATATCTGTAGATACGAATGATTTGAAGATTTATCCTAATCCTACAACATCCAAATTATATATAGACACCAAAGAAGATATAGCGTCTATTTTTGTTTATGATATAACAGGTAAAATAATACCAGTTCTAGGTAAAGAAGTTATTTCTGTTGAACATTTGCAAAATGGAGTTTATATTTTAAATGTACAGTTTGTTAATGGAGAGAAAAAGAATTATAAATTTATTAAAAAATAGAAATTATAGCTTTTAAGTTAATAAATTAAGATAAACCGTCTCAAATTCACTTTTGAGGCGGTATTTTGATTTTAGTTTTTGTATGATTTAAATTTTTTATATTATGAAAAATAAAGTCGTGCAGCCAATACATTCAACTTTCTAAAACACCTTCACAAAACACATCCACGTTGGAATCTCAGATCAGTAATTTGTATGTATTCATAATAGAGAAACGTTGGCAAATGGCAATATTGCCAAAAAAGGGTCATAACAGTATTATTACATTAATACCAAATATTTCCAAATTATAATCACCAGTTCATTTCCTCAAGGTTATTTTTGATTTAATAGTTTAACTGAAATTATTTCTTTGGAGGATATTTTTCTAAGATTTCTTTGACGGCTACTGGAATTCTCTCTGCTTTAGATTCAATAGCAGAAATATTTAACCCTTCCCCTACACCTTGCCAAACTAATGTGTTATTTCTTCTATCTACAAAATCCAAGATGATGGTTCCTTCTTTGTATTGTCTCACCCTATTAGGTGACCCCCAATATGGTCCATATCCCCACCACGGATTATACCAAGGATTTACCTCCACATCTACTTTGGTGTTCTTTTTAGCAGAAATATTAATTAGTAAATCTGCAGCAGTTTCATAAGAAGAAACTGTCATACCTTTTGCTTTCAACTCATTGGTGATAGCTGTTACGATTCTTCTTTTGTCTAAATCGTTCATCTTCAAATCATTCAGCCCTTTCTCATGGAATGCAAAAGATTGATAAGCATCAAAATTAGCATTTCTGTCATAATCGGAAGTTACGTGCACGGTGCTGCATGATGTTATAAAAAATAAGAGCATCACCCCCAGAATAGAAAATAAATTTTTCATAATTAAGTAATATATATTTATAGAGAATCAAAAAACATTCCAATTGTTTGATTATCACTTATTTTAACTTTTAGGTTTTCTAAAACTATCGGTCCTTTTATCATATCCATATGGGCAATGTCTGCATCCACTTTTGCAACAATAGCCTCTTTTTAGGTGGTACTGCTCTGTAAATACCTTATAACCCTCTGGTGTTAAATAATAGTCCCCTTCTTCTAGTGGAATTATTTTCTTCATCTGATAAAGATAGCATAGAATTTGAAATTTATCAATTCATGTTATATTAGATAGAATGATTTTAATTACAAAAAGGTTTTTGAAGAAAAACGTCACAGGCATGGCTCTGTTTCCTTTTATTCTACTCAGAGACAAGGAACTCAAGTTGAATAAAAGGCTCATCAACCATGAGAAAATCCATCTTAGACAGCAATTAGAACTCCTGGTTGTTCCGTTTTGTTTGTGGTATATTATAGAATATGCTTTCAGGTATTATCAATATAAAGACAGGCATAAAGCATATCTGAATATTAGTTTTGAAAGAGAAGCCTATGCCCATGAAAAGGATTTGGAATATTTAAGACGCAGGAAATGCTATGCTTTTTTTAAGTATTTATAAATAAAAAAATGCCGACTCTTTATAAAAGATCGGCATTGGATTGATATAAGCTAGATTAAAATTAAAATAACTCTTTTCTAATAATATTTTGACTTCTTTCTGGCCCTACAGAAACCAAGTAAACTTCTATCCCTAAATAGTCCTCTATGTATTTGATATATCGTTGAGCCGTTTTTGGTAATTCATCAAATGAATTAATCCCTGTAATGTCTTCTTTCCAGCCATCTAATTCGTCATAAATTGGCTCATATAAAGAAAGTTTGGTTGTAGAAGAAGTGAAATAATCTATTTCCTTACCATCTTCTGTCTTATAAGCAGTACAAATCTTGATTTTATCAAACCCACTTAATACATCCAATTTTGTGATTACCAAATGCGTAATCCCGTTGATCATCGTTGCATGTTTAAGCGCTACTAAATCCAACCAACCACATCTTCTTGGTCTACCTGTTACGGCTCCAAACTCATGTCCAACCTCTGCCATGGTTCTACCAGCTTCGCCAAAATCCTCTGTTACAAAAGGTCCGTTTCCTACCCTGGTGCAATATGCTTTGGCTACTCCAATCAGGTTTTCTAATTTATTGGGTGGAACACCAGCTCCAACGCAAACGCCTCCTGTTGTAGGTGAAGAGGAGGTCACATAAGGATAAGTCCCAAAATCAATGTCTAACATTAACGCCTGTGCGCCTTCAAAAAGTACATTATCCCCTCTGTCTATAGATTGATTAATTTCTAATTCTGTATCTACGATTTTATCTTTTAAGATTTCACCATATTTTAGATAATCATTGTAGATTTCATCTAGATCTAAACCTGGTTTGTCATATAATTTCTCAAAGATGGCGTTTTTAATCCTAATATTCTTTTCTAATTTTTCTCTTAGGATTTCTGGATTTAATAAATCTATCGCACGGATACCAATTCTAGCCACTTTATCCTCATAGCATGGACCAATTCCTTTTTTGGTAGTGCCAATAGATTTCTCTCCAAGCGCCTCTTCTCTATAAGTATCATATAAAATATGATAAGGCATAATGATATGCGCACGTCTACTAATATAAACGTGGTCTGTTCTTAGACCTCTTTCTTTAATCTTGTTAATCTCATTTAAAAACGCATTAGGATCTACGACAACACCGTTCCCTAAGATACATTTTCCTCTACATTGTAATACACCAGATGGGAGTAGTTGAAGCACGAATTTATCCTCCCCTGCATATACGGTGTGTCCCGCATTATTACCTCCCTGAAAGCGAACCACATAATCTGATTTTGCCGAAAGTACATCCGTTATTTTTCCTTTTCCTTCGTCGCCCCATTGAAGACCGACAACTACAAATGTTGACATAAAATTGTATTAATCCTTTAATTGTGTCCTCAAAGATAATTAAAAATCATGCAATTTATGTTCACTTATGCTTCATTTTTGAAAATGCAAGTATTTCTTCTGCTTTTGTTTAATTTTACCAAAATTTATTAGTGAGTATATTAGATATCATTTTAAGTCTCCCATTAATTTATGGATTGTACACGGGCTATTCCAAAGGTTTAATTAGGCAGTTAACTGGTTTAATTGGTGGTGTTGTGTCGATTCTTTTCGGGATTAAATTATCTAGTTATCTCAGGATTTATCTGGTAGAAAATGATTTGGTTAATCCAGAATGGAGTGCCATTGTAGGCTTTGTAGTGACTATTCTAGGGATACTTCTGGCACTTCGGATTGCTGGTGCTATCGTTAGAAAAACCACGCAATTTATCGGATTAGGTTTTATAGAGGAATTAGCAGGCGCAATATTGGGCGTCATTAAATTTGCACTGATTACCATGGTAATATTGCTGTTTTTTGTAAAAATTAATAATACATTAGAAATAACACCCAAGCAAACTTTTGCCCAGAGCATGTTATATCCCTATTATATAGAGGGATTTAATTATTTATATGATATGTGGTCTATGAAAGATAACATAGACTTAACATTATAGATATTAACTTCGCAGCATTGTGGACATTTGGATAATTTTAAATAGTATAGGGGCAGTTGCGCTATTTCTCTTTGGGATGAAGCTCATGAGCGATAGTGTACAACAAGCATCTGGAATGCAATTACGGAAGTTTTTGAATTCCATGACGCATTCCAAGATCCGTGCCCTAATTGCTGGTTTAGGTCTCACTTCTGTCATTCAATCCTCTTCTGCGGTGAGTGTTTTGGTCATCTCTTTTGTAAATGCGGGGCTATTAAATTTAATAAGAGCTTTTTCTATTATCATAGGATCTAATATTGGTACCACCCTCACATTGTGGGTAGTTGCTTTAGGGTTTGAGGTGCATTTAACCCAAATTAGTTTGGCTATACTGGGCTTTGTAATCCCGTTTTATTTTTTTGCGAAACATACCATTAAGAAATGGGCAGCCTTTTTAATTGGTTTTGCCTTAATATTCATCAGCTTAAACCTTTTACAAGAATACCTAGCACCACTAGCGCAAGGTAAATTCATATTTAATTTATTTGAAGGGGTAAACCCAACTTCAGGACTAAACCCCATTTTATTTATTCTTGCTGGTTTAGTTTTAACCTTATTTGTTCAATCCTCTAGTGCGAGTACCTCTATTATGGTAGTGCTTTACACTTTGGGCATGCCTCTAGAAGCCTGTGCTATGATTATCATCGGCGCTAATATAGGCACCACATTGACAGGGCAAATTGCAGCAAGTATTGGCAATAAATATGCTAGGTATGTAGCGCATTTTCATACCTTATTTAATGTCTTTGGAGCTATAATATTCTATTTTCTAGCTTTTCCTTTGATGAGGTATATCATAGAATTTGTAGACGATGGCTTTGTGATACTGGCTATTTTTCATACCATTTTTAATGTGGTTACAGCCATGATTGTCTTTCCATTTCTAAATGATATAGTGAGTCTTTTATACAAACACAATTTACAAAAAGTAGAAAATGATAGCTTGCATTTAATGCGTTCCCCTTTTAATGTAACCCCAGAGATTTATATCTATGAGGCCACCAATATGCTATCCACCTTTGCTGGGAATATTAAGCTGACGGTCAACTTCTTGGGGAGAATGATCACAGAAAGCGATGAAGATAAATTTATAGAATTTCATGAAAGAGTAATCTTATTAGAAAAGCAGGGAGACGATCTAGAGCTTCAAATCTTTAATTATTTGCATAAATTATTTTTAATGGATCTCACAGGATCTAACTCACAGAAGATTAATAATCTAATTAATGTGTCTAAAGAATTAGAAAAAATCGGTGATTTAGCCATTAAAATCTCTCATACACATAAAGATAGGAGAGAATCAAGCAGTTTTATTACTCCCAAGCTCAGAACATTTTTATTAGAAATACAAGACGCCCTATCTTCTGCTACCACACAATTTATTCAAAACCTGAATGAGGTGCAAATAGACCCAGATCTACCCCAATCTAGAAGATTAGAAAAGAAAATCAATAATTTGCATGACAAAGCTTTTGACGCCTTGCTTATAGCCGTAGAAAAAAACAAAATTAAACCACTAAGTGCCATGCATTATAGGGAATTGATTCAGAATTATGAATTAATCGGAGATCATATTTACAATGCGAATCAGTCACTCATTCGCTGATTTATGTAACTTTGCAGGATGAATATTCCAGCCATTCAATTTAAAAATTATACTAACACCCAGTTTGAATCGAAAGCATTGGAGATTTTTCGGTATCAAACATCACATAACACGGTATACAAGACCTTTATGAGCCATTTAGGGATAGACATAACATCGGTAAAATCCCTTCTGGATATACCTTTTTTGCCCATTGGCTTTTTCAAAGACTTTGAAGTGGTATCCTCTCAAAACCCAATAGAGAAAACCTTCACAAGTTCTGGAACCACAGGCACAACGCCTAGCAAACATCTCATCACAGATTTAAATTTATATCACCAGCAATTAAAAGCAAGCTTCAAGCATTTTTATGGAGATTTCCAAAACCATATAATTTTCCCATTGCTTCCTGCCTACGCAGAACGTTCAGGCTCATCGCTTATTGATATGGTAGACTTTTGGATGACAGAGACTGGTCAAGAAAACAAAACTTATTACCTATACAATCACGCACAATTGGCCCAAGACTTATCCAAAGCCAAACAAGGAAATAAGCAAGTTATTTTGATTGGCGTTTCCTTTGCCTTATTAGACTTTGCAGCAAACTTTCCTATGGAATTAGAGGGCATCACCATTATAGAAACAGGCGGAATGAAAGGCCGTAAAAAAGAAATCACAAGACTAGAATTGCATAGCATTTTAAGCGAAGCCTTCAATACCCAGCCAATTCAATCAGAATACGGCATGACAGAACTCCTTTCCCAAGCCTATGCCCAAGAAAAAGGACTGTTCCAAACGCCACCTTGGATGCAAATTTTGATACGCGATCCAGAAGACCCCTTTAATTATGTCCCCCATGGTAAATCAGGTGGAATCAATGTCATAGACCTCGCCAACGTAAACTCCTGTGCCTTTATCGCCACAGATGATTTAGGGAGATTTCATGCAGAGAATCAACTAGAAATCTTAGGCAGATTCGATAACTCAGACGTAAGAGGATGCAATCTCATGGTTGTTTAGAGAAATCCTAAACGCACACAAGACATTAATCAATCTCTCTATTCATATAGATATAATGATTAGAAGCCGAGAACCTGCTCTGGCATTTACGATTAAAGCTAACGCAAGTCTAAAAAATGCTAATGCTTAATTCGAAGCCAATGAAGGCTTTTTATGTTTAGTCAAATTTTCGTTAAGAAAACTAAGTTTATCATGCACTTATTCGCATTGTCATGCTGATTTCTATGACAAAACCAAACGATTTTGATAAAAAGTTTTGTTATTGATTAGAGCCAATGCGACATGGATTATTAGATTTAGTAAATTATTGTTTTTCTATTTAATTGACTCCCTCCCAGAAACTCCATTCTGCACCGTTAAAAACAGCCAGCCTACTATTCTTTTTAACATAGACAATCATTCCTGCTGTTGGGTTTATGATATCGGAAAACTCATTAACCCTAGGCAAGACCATCGCCTTAGGATTGTTATCTGCATCAGGTGTTTCTAAAATCAAAATACCTTCTACGTCAGAAGTTTCTGCACCTATAATTACGCATGCATTTGGTGAATCGGCAAAGTTAGTTGGATTGGAAAATGCTACATTGGGAGTATCTGCATTATTAGATAAATCTATCCACATAGATTGTATCGAGTTCGTATCAGAAGGTGTATTAGGCGTGCTGCTGCTAGAAAGTTTAACCTTTTGCGTACTGGCATCAAATACTAATGTACCGACAGGCGCATTTGTTGCACTACTTTCATTGGTAATCCACGGTAGAATTAATCCTAAATTTTCTGCAGGAGCATTGGTACCTAATTCTAAACTAACGTAATCATTGGATGGTATTGCTCCGATTCCTACTCCTACTTGTGCAAAAAGGGAATAACTGCTTCCTAATAATAATATGTATAATAACTTTTTCATAGTTGTAAATTTATTCATCACAAGATGGTTGTGTATAACATTTAAAAGATTGATTGTCATATATCTTTAAACAGTTAACAGAAGTATCATAAACCGCCATACCTTCTACTGCTTTGCCATCTGTGACAATTTTATCAATTTGAATTGTTGTCATTCTATTGATTACAAACCCTTTATCATCTGATTCTAAAGCTAAATAGGCTCCCTCTCTTTCCTTAGGCCAAATATGATCTACATTTCTTTGTTTAGAGGTAATCCCTACAGGGGTAGCAAAACCGTTACCCGAGGTTCCAGGTTTATAACACTCTACTGGACAAACCTCAAAATGAAACTCAAGACCATCTACTTTACCAAAACTACTTGTAAAAGATCCTATTCCTGTAAAAGTAAATGTAATACTTTCTATAGGACTCGGTGAACTTATAAGAATACTCCCTGCACCAGAGCCATTCTCGGGATTATTAGGGTCTATTTCATAATAATTACCCGTGGGTTCATTAGCAGTTCTATAAAAAGTATTGTTTTTAACATTGAAAACACTATTTCCACTTAGTTTGGTAAGTGTAGTATTAGGCGTTTTTAAACTGAATATGGCACTATTCCCATATAACTCATTATTATCTACGCTGTATGCCCCCCCTAGTCTATCTACATTTAAAATAACACTTTTAACAGGTTTACTAAAAGTAAAGGTCAGATCCCTTTCGTATAGATTATTGTCATAATTAACATTTCTACCAAATATTGCATTGAACTTAAAAGTTGGTTCAAAAGTTAAATTAGGCGTATAGAATGGATATCCTGGTCCAGATAAATCTCCTGTATTATTAGTAGAAGAAGTTGCGTTGAGAAAACCATTTCCATAATCGGCCCCATTATCAGTTGCATAATTAACTTCTGTATAAGTTGCACTCGGCGAATTCATTTCAACATTAATTGAAGTGGATGTCCCAGAACCAATTACTGTCTTTGCAGATGCGTCAGAATACCAACCACCAGAATTAACAATAGTCCATTGCTTAGATGGATTGAGACTAGAACATGTGGGAGACTGTGAGTATCCATAACTGGTAATTATAATTAATGAGAGTAATGAAACTACATTTTTAGTAAAAATAAAAAATTTATTCATATAATTTATGTTTTATCAAATATATATTTATTTTTTGATAAAACATAAATAAATTAGTGCTTAATAGGTAAAATACTCAATTATATAAGAATAATTTTAATTCGCTTAATAATAAAAACCGCTATTAGCCCTGATTGGCATGGAAATCCTTTTGCCAATATCCGCAAACAAATAACGAGGAAAAAGAACGACCAGAGGAAGTTCCTTTTTCTAGATTATTTGTAAGGATAGTTGTAAAAGATTGGAATAGAAAGCAGGTTCTTGGCTCTTTATAATCCTTATGAAATTGGATAAGTTTTTGCTCCTTTAACAATGAAAAATCAAATGATATGAGAGCAATTGTGATTGGTGGAACGGGTGCTACGGGCATGCCTTTGGTGAGTCAATTATTGGCTGATAAGGATATTACAGCGGTGGTTTCTCTGGTGAGAAATCCGAGCAGAGAGCCACACGAAAAGTTGAATGAAGTCAAAGTGGATTTTGAAAATTTACAGGACTATGCAGACATCATTTATGGGGATTTGGCGTTTTCTTGTTTGGGAACAACGCTGAAGGATGCAGGTGGTAAGAAGGAACAATGGCATATCGATTATGATTATGTGCATGCGTTTGCCCAGATTGCTAAAGGAAATGAGGTGCCAACTTTTGTACTCTTATCGGCTCAGGGAGCGGATGCGAATGCTTTCTTTTTCTATAGTAAATTAAAAGGTAAACTAGAAGATGCAATTAAAAAATTGGATTTTGAGCATTTGGTTATTGCAAGACCGAGTATGCTAATCCGTCCGAATTCTAAGAGAATGGGTGAGAGAATTGGGGTGGTTATGCTAAACTTCTTTAATAAACTGGACTTGTTTAAAAAACAACAGCCATTACATGTGGAAAAAGTGGCTTATGCACTACGTATTGCTGGTAAAAGCGTTTTGGAAGTTGTAGAAATAATAGGTGTAAAAGATATTCTCGCGTTAAATAAATGAGACTGTGAATTGGATAGATTTAAATAAGAAAAGATAAGCCTCTTCTGGCTTATCTTTTCTTAATGAATGTTATTATAAGTATTTTTTATTTTAGGTTTTCTGCAAAGAATCCCATCATGGCTTTATAGAGTTCCATGCGGTTTTCTTCTTTGGCAAATCCATGGCCTTCATCATATTTCACCATATACGGTACATCAATTCCTTTTTCTCTGAGTCCACGAACGATTTGATCGGCTTCGTCTATGTTAACTCTTGGATCATTAGCGCCTTGTACTACAAATAAAGGTTTTTTGATTTTATCTATATGAAATACAGGGGATACTTCTTCCATTATTTTTTTCTCTTCTGGTATGGCTGGGTTATACCATACGGCTTTTAATATAGGTAAATAGGGCGCCCAATAGGCTGGAATGGTTTCCATAAAGGTAAACAGGTTAGATACTCCTACGTAATCTACGCCACATGCGTATAGGTCTGGGGTTTTGGTAAGGCCTCTTAGTACAGCATATCCTCCATGGCTACCTCCATAAATGGCGGCTTTTTTGCCGTCTACCCATCCATGGTCTATGGCATATTGTAGGCCGTCTTCTACGTCGTCCATGGCTTTTCTACCTATTTGTTTGAATCCGCTTCTAAAAAATTCTTTTCCATAGCCTCCACTAATTCTAAAGTTTACATGCAGGGTGGCGTAGCCCCTGCTGGCAAATAATTGTGCTTCTGGGTTAAAGCCCCAAGAGTCTCTAATGCCTTGTGGTCCGCCGTGAGGGTTTACAATGACGGGTACTTTGTCTCCTTTTTTATAGCCATTGGGTAGGGTAATGTAGCCATGTAGTTTTATACCATCTCTGCTGGTGAAACTAATGGGGCGCATCTCTGCCATGTCTGTTTCTTTTAATTGAGGCATGAGGTCGAAAAGCAATTTAAACTCGTCTGCTTTTACATCATAACTATAATATTTACCATAAAGTTTGTCGCTGGTAATCAGAATTAAATATTGGCTTTCATCATCGGTCTTAGCCGTGATATGATATTCATAATCACCGAACTCTCCTGTGATACGTTTGTGCAACTTTTTATAATAATCACTTACTGGGATGATATGATATTTTTCTCCTTCATAAGAGAAATAATCTAATTCCCAATTTCTGTTTCTAGACAATGAAGCACCACTCACATCATAATTTGGGTGAGAAAATAATTCTTCTAATACTTTTCCTTCTTTTAAATCATATTTAAGGATGACCGTCTTATCGGTATCTAAATTAGAAACCACATAAGCCTCATCTGGATTATCGGATGCATAATCAAAACTAATGATGCCAAATGTATCATCCCATTTGGTGGATTTTATGAGTTGATATTCTCCTCCTATTTTATAGTATAATTCTGAGTTGATACCGTCTTTTAATCTTGAGAAACCACGTAAATTTCCGTCTTTATCGAACTCATATCCCATGATAGGGTTTTCTAAATTGGTATTCTCATATAATTGAACAATTTTTCCTGTATTGATATTGATTTTATAAGGATCGAAAACCTGTGGATTATTCTTGTTCATAGAAATAATCATGTGGTCTTTGTCTTCTTTTAGCAAAGCTAAAATTTCTACTTTTACACCCGTGTAAGGCGTTAACTCTTTTTGGTTTTCTCCTGTTACATCTACAGCAAAAAGATGATAGTCTTCGTTACCACCTTTGTCCATTACATAAATGAGTCGGTTATCATTGGCCCAACCATAACCTCGCACTAATTCTTCTCCTTCTTTTATTACTTGGGTTACCTTGCCTGTGGCAATATTTTTTACGTATACGTGATTTTTTAATTTCTCATCTTTTTCTCGGTAACTCATAAAAGTACCTTTGGGAGAGAGTTGAAAAGAAGAAGATTTAGGTTTAGCAAAATAATCTTCTACAGAATATTTATAGTCTCCTTTTTCTTTGGCTGATAATGCAACTAATTCTGTATCTGAACTTGGGAGTGAGGTATCTCCCGGTTTTTTTAGTTTTCCTTTGGTTAAGGTGAGGGATAATTCCATGGGTCCTTGCTTAAAGACACCTTCTATAACTTCTCCTTTTAACTCGCCTGTATAGGAAAGACCTACTTGTGCCATGTTAAAAGTTAAAATGCCATTAGTGAAATCTACTTTGTCTAAAGGTAGTCCTGTAACTTCTTGTGCTGGGCTGTCCATTGTTCCTGTTAAGGCGTCATTGTTGCCCTTAAAATGAAAAACCAACGGTAATTCTTGGCCTTGTATATTAAGGATTCCGTTCCAATCTCCTGCTATGTTTTGTGCTATCATACTTATTAAAGAAAATAGCAAGATAGGCAATGCTAATAAATATTTGAAGTTTTTCATGCCTTATGTTTTGTGATGTAAATAAGAAATTGTGATTGTTTAAATTCTAAGTTGTTTTAAAGGTTCTCAGTCGCTTCTTTAGATGCTATAAAGAATTTATACAACATATAAACGCCCAAAATGGACCAAAATGCTCTGTAAACCCAAGTATTGACATCAAAGAAGAAAATTGTAGCAGTTTCTGCCACATTATATAAACTATAAGCAACATTCAGAATAGCAATGATTCCTAAAATTAATGGAATGAATTTTTTCATGAATATATTATTATGTTGAATTAGGCTACTTGATTTTTTCTTTCCCTATTCAAACTATGGTATATGAGTGTATATTTTTTAAGTTTAGTTACAAAAATTTTAACTTATTTTAAATAATTCATCTTTTTTATAAAATAATGAATCACTTGATAGCAGTATCACAAATTTCTTTCAACTAAAAGAAGATTGGTGAAGTTTATGCATAAAAAAAGCCTAAACATGGCGTTTCAGGCTTTATACAAATTTTGAAAGTCTCGAATCTTTCTTCTAAAAACAACTTTTTTCTTTCCTTTTTTTCTTTCTACTTTTCTCTAAAATATTAATCATTCAATTTAAGAACCGCCATAAATGCACTTTGCGGAACTTCTACACGCCCCACTTGACGCATTTTCTTCTTCCCTTTCTTTTGTTTTTCTAGTAATTTACGTTTTCTAGAAATATCACCACCATAACATTTAGCGGTAACATCTTTACGCAAGGCTTTGATGGTTTCACGCGCGATGATTTTGGCTCCAATGGCTGCTTGTATAGGAATATCAAACATTTGTCTTGGAATCAATTCCCTTAACTTAGAACACATTTTTTTACCAATATTATAGGCATTGTCCTTGTGTACCAAGGCAGATAGCGCATCCACGGGTTCTGCGTTGATCAAAATGTCTAAACGAACCAGATCAGACTTGCGCATCCCAATGGGTGAGTAGTCAAAAGAGGCGTAACCTCTAGAAATAGATTTTAAACGATCATAGAAATCAAATACAACCTCACCCAATGGCATGTGGAAAGTAAGTTCTACCCTATCAGTCGTTAAATACGTTTGATTGATGATTTCTCCACGCTTCTCTATACACAAACTCATCACGTTGCCCACGTATTCTGCAGCGGTGATGATGGTTGCTTTAATATAAGGTTCTTCTACACGATCCATGCCAGAAGGGTCTGGTAAATCAGAAGGGTTATTGACTAGAATGGGAGTCTCTGGATCTTTAGTTGTATAAGCAAGGTATGATACGTTGGGTACTGTTGTAATCACCGTCATATCAAACTCACGCTCCAAGCGTTCTTGAATGATCTCTAGGTGCAACATCCCTAAGAACCCACAGCGAAAACCAAAACCTAATGCCGCAGAACTTTCTTTTTCAAAAGTTAAAGAAGCATCATTCAATTGTAATTTCTCTAGAGAATAAGTCAATTCCTCATAATCCTCTGTATCTACAGGATAAATCCCAGCGAAAACCATAGGTTTCACATTCTCAAAACCAGCAATCGCTTCTGCAGCAGGGTTTTCTACAGAGGTAATGGTATCCCCAACTTTTACATCCACCGCCGTTTTAATTCCAGAAATAATATATCCTACATCTCCCGTGCTAATGGTCTTTTTAGGAACTTGCTGTAATTTAAGATTTCCAATTTCGTCCGCATGGTATTTTTTACCTGTTGCCATGAACTTAACCTCTTCGCCTTTGCGAATTTTACCGTTTACCACTTTAAAATAAGCCTCTACCCCTCTAAATGGATTGTAAACAGAGTCAAAAATTAAGGCTTGTAAAGGTGCTTCAGGATCACCAACTGGTGCAGGAACCCGTTCTATGATGGCTTTTAAAATGTCTTCTACCCCTTGGCCAGTTTTACCACTGGCTTGGATAATATCTTCTTTATCACAACCAATTAAATCAATGATATCATCTGCTACCACATCTGGATTGGCACTTGGTAAGTCAATTTTATTTAACACAGGAATAATTTCTAAATCGTTTTCTAAGGCGAGATATAAATTAGAAATCGTTTGTGCTTGAATGCTTTGTGCTGCGTCTACAATCAGTAACGCGCCCTCACAGGCCGCAATGGAACGAGAAACCTCATAAGAGAAATCCACGTGACCAGGCGTGTCAATTAAGTTTAATGTATATAATTCTCCATTATATTCATAGTCCATTTGTATGGCATGAGATTTAATGGTAATCCCACGTTCTCTCTCTAGGTCCATATCATCTAGTAACTGCGCTTTCATTTCGCGTTCTGTTACAGATTGTGTGTGCCCTAACAGCCTGTCGGCCAAAGTAGATTTACCATGGTCTATATGTGCTATAATGCAAAAATTTCTGATATTCTTCATAAAATATAATGATTTGCAAAAATATGAAAAATACTTGTCTTTCTTATTGAATTTTTTTCTCACATGGCATGGGAAAGTGTTAAGAAATATTTATGATAGAATTATTTTTTTATATTTGATAGTTAGACAGATTCAAGCATGGTAAAAAAAGTTCTATTTAGTGGGTTATTCATCATGGCTCAAATGATGTTTTCTCAAGATTTTGGATTAGAACAACTATTTCAATATCAATATTTTTCACAAGGAATCAATGGAGGCATTTCCATGAATGATGGGGAACATTATACCTTAATTTCTGAAAATGGAATCGATAAGTACTCCTATAAAACTTTTCAAAAGATAGAAACCATTAAAGAAGGACGCTATTCTGATTACTTTTTTAATGCAGATGAAACTTTTTTAATGTTAGAAGAAGAGCCAGAGTCAATCTTTAGACGATCTAAAAGAGCCACTTATACCTTATATAATCTCCAAAATAACTCAGAAACCAAAATATTTAACGGCAAAAAAGTGCAAGAGCCAACGCTTTCTCCTGATGGGAAAAAGGTGGCTTTTGTTTTTGAAAATAATATTTACTTTCAAAATTTAGCGGACGGGAAAGTAACGCAAATCACTACCGATGGTAAAAAGAATTATATCATCAATGGTGTTACGGATTGGGTATATGAAGAAGAATTTGCTTTTGTAAGAGCCTTTGATTGGAATGCCGATAGCAATAAAATCGCCTATATAAGATTTGATGAAAGTGAGGTGCCAGCGATGGATATTGATATTTATGGAGAAGAACTTTATCCAGATAAATTAACTTTTAAATATCCAAAAGCGGGAGAGAAGAATGCAGAGGTATCGGTGCATTTATATGATTTAAACCATCAAAAAACCAGTGAAGTAGATTTGAGTGGATACAATGATTTTTATGTACCACGCATTCAATTTACTAAAAATGCGGATGCTTTGGCCATGATCGTTTCTAATCGTCACCAAAATCAATTAGACTTTTATATGGTAAATGCTGAAACTTTAAAAAAGGATAGAATCTTCACAGAAACGGACAAGGCATGGATTGATACCGATAATCTTACTTTAGAATTCTTAGAAGATAATACCTTTATATGGAATTCAGAGAGAGATGGTTATAGACATTTATACCACTATGCAGATAATGGGACAGTATTAAATCAAATTACTAAAGGGAAGTGGGAAGTAACAGAGTTTTATGGTTATAATCCTACCCTAAAAAGGGTTTATTATCAATCCACAGAGCCAGGAAGCATCAATCGTGGGGTGTATTCTATTCAAATTAATGGGAAGAAGAAAATTGCTTTATCTAATGAGCCAGGAATTAATAATGCGGACTTTAGTAAAACATTCGCATACTATATTCTATCTCATGACGAGGCGAATACAGTCCCTGTTTATACTTTGAATAATGGTAAAAATGGGGAGGAATTAACGGTTTTACAAGACAATGCGAGAGCCAAAAACTTTATAAAAAATCAAAAACCTCAACCCAAAGAGTTTCAGAAAATTGAAGTAAATGGTGTGGAGTTAAACGCTTATGTAATTAAGCCCAAAAACTTTAACCCAAATAAAAAATACCCATTATTTATGTACTTGTACGGAGGGCCAGGGTCTCAACAAGTATTGAATAATAGTGGAAGTTTTAATTTTTGGTGGTTTCAAGTATTGGCGAATCAGGGTTATATGGTTGCTTGTGTAGATAATCGTGGTACTGGAGGTAAGGGGGCTGATTTCAAAAAGGTGACTTATAAAAATTTAGGAAAATACGAGATAGAAGATCAAATGGCGGCTGCACAGTATTTTGGAAGTTTACCTTATGTAGATGAAACCAGAATCGGAATGTTTGGGTGGAGTTTTGGCGGTTATATGACTTCACTAGCGCTGACTAAAGGTGCAGATATTTTTAAAATGGGAATCGCAGTGGCTCCTGTAACACATTGGGGATTTTATGATACCATATATACTGAGCGCTTTTTGCAAACGCCACAAGAAAATCCAGCAGGATATGAAGATAATTCCCCTATTAATTACGCTAATTTGATAAAAGGGAATTTCTTATTAATCCACGGAACAGCAGATGACAATGTACATGTGCAAAACTCAATGCGTTTTGCAGAGGCTTTAATTCAAGCAGATAAAGAATTTGAATACATGGTTTATCCAGACAAAAACCATGGAATTTATGGAGGGAACACCCGCAAACATTTATATAAAAAGATGACCAATTTTATATTGGATAATTTATAACCTAACAAATTTTAATATATGAAGGATCAAGTAGTAGCAGAAAAAGGGCACCCAGCAGGGTTGTACACCTTGTTTTTTACAGAAATGTGGGAAAGATTTTCTTACTATGGTATGCGCGCTTTGCTTACCATTTTTTTAACCGCAGAATTAGCTACCGGTGGTTTTGGAATGAATAGGACAGAATCTCTAACTATTTATGGTATTTTTACAGGTTTAGTTTATCTAACGCCACTTATTGGAGGATGGTTTGCAGATAATATAATGGGGCAAAGAAAAACCATATTTATCGGTGGTTTAACGATGGCCATAGGCCAATTATTATTGGCTCTAGGAGCATCCAACGAAATCTTTGGAGACCTGGTTACCAAACAACAAATATTTTATTTAGGTTTAGGGGTTTTAATCTTAGGTAATGGATTCTTTAAACCAAATATTTCTACCATTGTCGGAGATTTATATGATAATGATGATCCACGCAAAGATGGTGGCTTCACGATTTTCTATATGGGAATTAACATTGGAGCATTCTTGTCACCTTTTATCGCAGGTACTTTGGGGGAAAAGGTTGGGTGGCCTTATGGCTTCTTAGCGGCTGCTATTGGGATGTTGGTTGGTGTAATTTGGTTCTACTTTAAGCAGCCTACCTTAGGGACTCTTGGAATGTCACCCAAAGCAGAAAAAGCCAATCGAATATCACTTATTGCCAAAGATTGGATAGATATTCTTTTGTACACAGCCGTTAACTTTATCTTTGTTTTCGCGGTAATGTGGTTTTGGGGCGTTACTTCAGATATGGTGCATACCATTGTCATGTGGGTATTGGGTATTGCAGGTGCTGGGTTTTTAGGTTTATCCGTTTTTAAAGGAACCAACGGACCTACAGAGTGGACTCGTGTATTTGTAATCTTAATTTTAGCCTTCTTTAATATTGTGTTTTGGGCAGGTTTTGAGCAAGCAGGGGGTACTTTCAATTTATTCGCAGATGAAAACACCAATCGTGTGGTTGGAGGTTTTGAAATCCCGACGACTTGGTTCCAAAATATTAATCCTATTGCTATTGTAACATTAGCGCCCTTGTTCTCTATTCTTTGGATTAAATTAGATAAGAGAAAATTAAACCCTAGAACACCTATTAAATTTGCTTTGTCCATGTTTATTGGGGCTATAGCATTTTACATTATGTCTATTGCCTCTAACAATGCAGAAGGCGGAAATTTAGTAAGCCCCATGTGGCTAGTAGTAGTTTATGTATTGTTAACTATTGGTGAGTTAATGTTATCTCCAATTGGCCTTTCTATGGTGACCAAATTATCTCCTCATAAAATTGTATCTGTAATGATGGGTGTGTGGATGGCCAGTTTTGCGCTCGGAAACTTTTTAGCAGCAACGTTAGAAGCCATCTTAGTGAAATACGACTTTTCATTATATCCATTTATCGCAGGTTTAATGTTAGCATCTGGTATTTTATTAGTACTACTTTCGCCAATCTTAAATAAGTTTATGAAAGGAATTCACTAAATCATTTAATCTTAAAAAACAATGCACTAGAGAACTTGTACGGGAAACTAGTGCATTTTTAATATTTACGCTATGGAAAATAACAATAGAAGTTTTGCAGAATCAGTTAAGTCCTTTAAGCCGGCCTTTTGGGTGGCAAGTACGATGGAACTATTAGAACGCTGGGCATGGTATGGCGTTTTTACCTTGTTTGCGCTATACCTAGTAGCGAGTAAAGATGAGGGTGGTCTTGGTTTTAGCCATATAGAAAAAGGTTCTATCATGGCTCAAATTACGGGGATACTTTATCTTTTGCCGTTATTTTTTGGAGTTATAGCAGATAGAATTGGTTATAAACTTTCGCTCACCATATCCTTTATGGTTATGATAATAGGTTACTATCTTATGGGTACAGTAGACAGTTATTGGGGCATGTACTTTGTCTTTTTATTGGTGGCATTAGGTGCTGCATTCTTTAAACCCGTAGCCTCTGGAATTGTAACCAAATCTACCGATAAATCTAATGGAACTTTAGGGTTTGGTATATTTTATATGATGGTAAATATTGGTGGTTTTATAGGACCAGCATCTTCTTCATATTTAAGAACAACTTTTGGCTGGAAACTCATTTTTATACAAGCCGCAGTAGTAATAGGCATTAATCTAATTTTATTATGGGTTTTCTTTAAAGAACCAGAAAGAGAAGAATATAAAAAAGAATCTATAGGTACAGAAATTAAAAATTCTTTGCTTAAGATATGGGAAGCCTTAAAAGATACAAGGCTCACCGTACTACTTATATTAATGGTTGGTTTTTGGACTATGTTTAATCAATTGTTCTATACTTTACCCAATTTTATAACCGATTGGGTAGACTCTTCTAGCGCAAGCCAATGGATTAATACAAACTTACCTTTTTTGGCAGACACTTTAACAGAGAACGGACAAGTAAAAGCAGAGTGGTTTACCAATATAGATGCGCTAATGATAGTTTTCTTCCAGATAACGGTGTCTTATTTTGTTACCAAAATGCGTCACGTAACAGCTATGATTAGAGGTTTTATGATTGCAGCCATAGGGATTGGTATCACCTTCTATACAGACAATGTTTTGTTTACCATATTGGGTATCTTTATTTTTGCCTTGGGAGAGATGACAACCAACCCTACTTTCTCTTCTTTTATTGCTTTAATTTCTCCAAAAGGGAAAGAAGCCCTATACCAAGGAACCTACTTTTTACCCGTAGCATTAGGTAATTTTTTAACTCAGTTTATATCTGGTAATTTATACGAGGCATGGTCAGATAAATTTGGTTTAATAAA
Source organism: Flavobacteriaceae bacterium Ap0902 (assembly GCA_009835005.1). Classification (GTDB taxonomy): domain Bacteria; phylum Bacteroidota; class Bacteroidia; order Flavobacteriales; family Weeksellaceae; genus Profundicola. The sequence continues at coordinate 241,933 of WTFG01000001.1, forward strand.
GAAAGAAATGGCGAGTAGAAATATCGAAATGCCAGAAATTAATGATTCTTTCACAAAAAATGACTATTTTACGCTGGCCGAACAAAAATTAGGCATGAATCATTGGGAGTTGACACAAATGTTATGGGATAATTACCATCCTAATAAAATTTGGTATGTCATTGTAGGTATTGGTATTTTTACCATTATAGCCCTCTCTATATATGATAAATTAGTTATTAAACCAAGAGAAGCAACCTTAGAATAAATCTATTCAACAGGCTGTTTTTTAATGGTAAAAGCCACAAGATTAAACAAATAAAGGAGCACATGGACAAAAGTAAAATGGTACACCAAAGACAACTCTTAGGACACCCTGTAGGGCTGTTTATTCTCTTCTTTACAGAAATGTGGGAACGCTTTTCTTATTACGGCATGCGTGCCCTCTTGGTGTTATACATGACTACAGAAACCATGGGTTCAGATTTGCGCGGGCCTGGTCTTGGCTGGTCAGAGCAAGAAGCATTGGCTTTATATGGCTGGTATACCATGTTGGTATATGTTATGTCCATTCCAGGTGGTATGATAGCAGACAAACTGTTAGGGCAAAAGAAAGCCGTTCTTTATGGTGCCATTATTTTAGTAGCTGGTCATATTACTTTGGCATTTACACCTATTTGGGCGTTTTATGTTGGTTTAGGTCTAATTATTTTGGGTGTAGGCTTGCTAAAACCCAATATCTCTACTATGGTGGGGGGACTTTATAAAAAAGGTGATATCAGAAGAGATAAGGGCTTTAGTATATTTTATATAGGGATTAATTTAGGTTCTCTGTTAGCAACCATGACGGTAGGGTCTGTTGTTTTGGCGTATGGTTGGCATGCAGGGTTTGCACTAGCGGGAGTGGCCATGGTTATAGGTTTATTAGTTTATCTATGGGGATATAAATACCTAAAACATGTAGGCAATTTAGATTCAGAACCGCAAGAAGATACCGTGAGGGTAGAAGCAGTGAGTTATGGAGATTTATATTCTAGTTTATTTAAATCACCTCTGCAACTTGTTATCGCTGGGGTTCTGCTTGTACTGTCGCTAGCTGGGTGGTATTTGATGGGATGGGGTTATGGACTTTTATTCCTATTCTTAACAGCCATTATAGCATTAATGATGATGATTTATAAGGATTTAGATACACAAGTCTATAAAGATAGATTCTTGGTTTTATTATTATCCTTTATCATGGTCGTAATCTTCTGGGGAGCTTTTGAACAAGCTGGTGGATTGATGAATTTATACACAGACGACAAAGTAGATAGAGTGTTAAATCTTTTTGGCAATAAAGTGTTGATTCCCACAGAAATGTTCCAGAGTCTCAATGCTTTATTCATTATTTTATTTGCTACGGCAGTAGGTGGTTTTTGGGCCAAAAGAAAATTAAAAGGAAAATTGTCAGGATCTATTTTCAAAATGGCACTGGGTATCATTATCATGGGATTTGGATTCTTATTTATGGTATTCGCAGCTAGAGAATTTAATGAAAATGGGACTTCCAGTATGATTTGGTTGGTATTTGCTTACCTCTTCCACACGATTGGGGAATTATGTCTCTCACCTGTTGCCTTATCCTTTATCACCAAATTAGCACCTGTTAGGTATGCTTCTTTGATGATGGGAGTGTATTTTGCAACTTCTGGTTTAGGGAATAAAGTAGCAGGAATTGTGGGGGAATCGGCCAGTAATTACGGCGATTTAACGGTTTTTATGGGAATATTTATATTTACCGTTGTCGTAGGAACATTATTTCTCTTAATTCGCAAGCCATTGAATAGGCTTACGCATGGGATTGAGGATAATGAAAACATTATCAAGGAACAAGAAGGATTTGATTTAATTAAAGAATAAATTTAGTAAAACACATATATTGACATATGGCAAAGACAGCAAACCCAGACTTTTTTGAATCGAAAGTTTTAGGACACCCAGCAGGATTATTTGTATTATTTTTTACAGAAATGTGGGAACGTTTTTCATTCTATGGAATGCGTGTTCTATTGATTAATTTTTTAACCATGGCTGCCATTGGTTATAATCCGGGATGGGAGTGGACTGCAGAGAACGCAGGGGCCTTATTCGGGACTTATGCCATGTTGCTTTATATTACACCCATCATTGGTGGAATCATTGCAGATAAACTCACGGGTTATCGTTGGGCGGTAGTGATAGGTTCAGTAATTATGACCGCAGGACATGCTTCGATGGCTTTTGAGACAGAATTCTCGCTTTATCTAGGTTTAGGTCTATTAGTAATTGGTACAGGTTTCTTTAAGCCCAATATTACCTCTATCATATCAGAGATGTATAAGGATGTACCAGAGAAAAAAGATGGCGCATATACTATTTTCTATATGGGTGTAAATGCAGGAGCATTCTTTGGCATGATGCTTTGTGGATACTTAGCAGAACGTGTAGGCTGGTCTTGGGGATTTGGATTAGCAGGGATATTTATGTTCTTTGGTACGCTACAATTCTGGATGGCAAAACCACTTTTTGGTAGCATTGGAGAAAAGCCTGGAGAAGTAGAAGAGATGGAGGAAGTCTTAGAAGACGGTGTCATTACAGAAGAAGAAAAAGAAGTGATTAAACATAATCCATTCACCCTTATAGATAAAATTTTAATTGCGATATGTACAATTGTTGGGCTGGGCTATGCCATTAATGATCCACTTTCTAAAATAGCGGGCATTGATTTGTTTAGTTTTGCACAAATTGGAGATTTTGATGGACAATATGTGGCAATTATTGTGGCTCTTGTCCTCTTCTTGTATATGGTAATTACTAGAATAGCGCGTTATGCTCCTATTGTACGCGATAGAATGATTGCTTTTATCATCTTTGCATTCTTTACTGTGTTTTTCTGGATGAGTTTTGAGCAAGGAGCAACTTCGTTAATTCTATTTGCTAGAGACAGTGTAGATAGGACGCTAAGTGGTAATTCTGCCATTGCCTATAATGTGGTGAATACATTGCTTACCGTAGTGCCGTTAGGGATTATTACTTATGTATTGATTAGGTTGGCTAAGTTAACTTTTAAGAAAATTCCAGGATCTAATATTGTTTTAGCGATATGTTTTATAGGGGTTTGGGGTGTAGCGCTTTGGATGCTGAACCGTGATTGGAATGCTACCGCGTATGAGGTTTCATTCCAAGCCATAGAAACGCCTGCCCTAGAAGATGATGGGACTGCGAGATTAGATGAGGATGGAAACCCGATCTATGTATATACGCCAGTTACAGATATGACTACACTAGATGGTAGTGAAAATGTAGTGGAAAGAAAAGTGAGAATCAGCGAGCAACAGGCATTTACCGTGGGACAAGAAATCAATATCATAACCAAGGATAATACGAATACTACTTTTGGTTTCTTAGATGACAAACGATTGGATTCTGCAAGACAAAGAGGAGAGGAATTAAACCGAGACAATGGCATTATAGCAGCACAAGTATCAGAAATTCAATCCAATGAGATAGAGGTGACCACCTCTTGGTTTAGTATTTTAAATTCTTTCTTCATTATTGCCTTTGCCAGTATGTTTTCTAAATGGTGGGATAGCAAATATAATCCATCTGCCACCGTGAAATACGGCTTGGGCTTAATCATCATGGCAATGGGCTTTGGTTTATTGGCATTTGGCTCACACGGAATCACAGAAGGGGTAAAAGTAAGTATGATATGGTTGATTTTAGCGTATCTCTTTCATACGTTGGGTGAGTTGTGTTTGTCACCTGTGGGATTGTCCTATGTGAGTAAATTGGTACCGCCTAGAATGATTGCATTTATGTTTGGTATGTGGTATTTAGCCATTGCCATTGGGAATAAATTAGCAGCGGTATTAGGTGGACAAATAGAGAATATCACTTCTAATTATTCTCTTTCTACTTTCTTTTTAATTTTTACCGTGGTGCCAGCAGCAGCAGGTGTAGTAGTAATGCTTTTAGGGCCTTTATTAAAACGATTGATGCACGGGGTTAGATAATTTTTAAAATTTAAAACTTTAACCTATTTATAGTTAAGCCTTAATAAAAAGAAATTAATTTTTGGAACAATTTTAGTTTTTAGAGATTAGATAACATTTGTTTAACAGAAATTAAAATGTCTATCTATTACTTTTGCAGAAATTCACATAACTTAAATATAATGAATAAATTATTAATTCTCATATTCACTTTGGTTTCTAGCCTTTCTTTTGCACAACAAAAGATTAATTGGGTCTCTATAGAAGAAGCAGAAAAGATTCAATTAGAGAATCCAGATAAGCCTATGTTTATAGACGTGTACACCGATTGGTGTGGTTGGTGTAAAAAAATGGACAAATCTACTTTTGTGGACGATAGCGTGGTTGATTATATTACAGATAATTATATTCCTGTTAAGTTCGATGCGGAATTTAAAGACGATGTGAACTTCAAAAATAGAACTTTCAAATATATCAAATCAGGTAGCAGAGGAATCCACCAATTGGCAGCAGTCATGTTACAAGGTCAATTAAGTTTTCCATCCTACTTGGTTCTGAATAGTGAGGGCGTAGTGACGCACCATATCAGAGGTTTCCAAGCGCCTACGGATCTTTTGAGTCAGTTATAAGAATAAAAGCACCGTCTTGTGCGGTAGCATAAATTTGGTCTGAATTTTCTTTCAGTCCTTTAATAACACTAGGATAATTGCTGCCATCAGCGATTATCCTTTTTGTTGTTTTTGGGATATAGGTTTTAGCATTTACTTTTCCTCTGGTGGCAATAATGAAATCCACAGCAGGGAGAGAATCCATTCTTTGATCTACAATATAGAATCGCTGGTTTGCCCATTTAATGAGATTATTTTCTTTGATAAAGGTAGCAGCCTTTGCACTTTCATTTAAATCATAATATTGGATAGAATCAATTTTTTGATGCAATGCATAAGGCGCTATTACATATTTAAATGCCTTGGCGGAGTCTTCTACAGATTGAAACACATGCATGGTGTTTCCATTTCTAATGCCAATGATATTCCCTTTGTATTGATTAAAAATGATGAATTCTTGTTTTTGATTCAACCTATAATTATCATAAACTCTGCTAGCCTGAAACAAGAAGATTAAACTTAATAAGGGTAAAGTCTTGACCCATTTAAATTGAGTTAAAAGGGGCTTTAAACAAAAGATAATTCCCAATAAAATAAATAATTGGAGCATGGATATCGATAGATTATCCAAAATCAGCGATTCAAAAGATGCAATTTGTTTAATTAGCCAAAGAATAAAGTCAGAGGCTGAATTTATAGCCAAAACGTAAAAGTTAAAGTCCCAGTTAAAACGGATTAAAACCACAGAAAACATAGACAACCCTACCAGAATTGCAGCCATAGGGATGAGTAATAGATTTCCCACGATAAATAGGCCAGAGAATTGTCCAAAATAAAAAATAGAGATAGGCATTACGCCAATTTGCGCTGCGATGGTCACACTCAGAATATCAAAAATATAGTTCTTTCTGCGTGTTATATAGATTGGCAAAAGCAAACGAATCGGTCTATAAAGCCATGCAATGAAGAAGACTGCAGCATAACTTAATTGAAATCCCACATCAAATAAGTTGTTAGGATTAATTAAAAGTAAAATAAATGCTGTGAAAAAGAGCGTATGAAATATATTGGTGGGTTTTTGTGATAGAAAAGTGAGGTAATAAAACGAAATCATAAACGCTGCACGCGTGACAGAGGGCGTGAAATTCACAAAGGCAGCGAATATCCAGATTAAAATTAGCGCTGTGATGATTCTGAGGGTCCTACCTTTTCCCAAATATAATATTGGATATAAAAGTTGCAGAATTAGCCAGAAGATAATCCCCACGTGTAAGCCAGAAATGGCAAATAAGTGCAAGACACCAGCCGCAGATAAAGTGTCTTGTATCTCTTGGGTAAAATCTGTTCTATCGCCTAAGGCCAATGCGGCAATGAAGATTTGAGAAGCCTCAGAATATCCTTTTTTCTTTAATTGGGATTTAATTTTTTCTTTAAATACAGAAACTTCATGCGAGAAAGAGAAACCAGAGGGATGCTTTAACTGCGATAAGGTATCCGCAAAAACTTGCATATGAATTTGTTTAAAGTTCATAAACCTAGCATAATCAAATTGATGCGGATTTTTAGGTGAGGTAATTACATCGATTTTACCATGGGTCAAGAAAACATCCTGTTGATGAACGGTATTGTGATTTTTCTTTAAATAAAACAGAACATTCTCGCCAATTAGCGTAGAATCTTGGGCTCTTAAAATTTTAGTTTTATACTTATCATATTTCTCAGAAGACTTGTAAATATCTGTAACTTTTAGTTCTAAAAGTTGAGCTTCTGTAGGGAGATTTATAGGTGGCGCTTCATTGATTTGATTATACCGAATAATGCCTAAAATGCTAATTAATACTAAACCTAAAACTGTGAAAACTTGTTTAAATTTTCTTGTAATTATTAGTAGAATCATTAAGGCTAAGACAAAGCCTCCAACATAAAGTAGGCTAGAAGTTTCAATGTCCCCATAGTATCCTAGCAAAATCCCTATCGCTAAAGCAAACGTTAAAAAAGCGAAGGGCTGAAATTTCATCTAGATGATGTGATAAGTTCTATAATCTTGGTTGCTGCTACTTTAGAAGCACCTGTTCCCCCTAATTTTTGGCGAAGTTCTGCAAATGATTCTAGCATTTTTTCTCTTGCCGGACCTTCCAGTATGGCATTCAATTCCCTTTGAATATTGGTATGCGTTAACTCCCTTTGAATGAGTTCTGTCACCACTTCTTTATCCATAATCAAATTCACCAGCGAAATATATTGAATATGTTTCACCAGTCTTTTCCCAATTTCATAAGAGATAAAACTACCTTTATAGCAAACTACTTCTGGCACATTTAATAGAGCCGTTTCTAAAGTTGCAGTTCCAGAGGTAACCAACGCAGCATGAGACAATTGCAATAAATTATAAGTCTGGTTTTCTACCACACGGGTCTGGTCATTTAAAAAAGATTGATAAAAAGATCTTTCTTGTCCAGGAGCACCCGCAATCACAAATTGATATGCAGGGAAATTTTTGGTAACAGAAAGCATAATAGGTAACTTGGTATTAATTTCTTGTTTGCGACTACCTGGTAATAACGCAATAATGGGTCTATTATCCAAACCCCATTTGGTTTTAAATTTTTCTAAATCAGGTGTCTCTCTTTGTTCAATCGCATCAATTAAGGGATGCCCTACAAAATCCACCTCATAATCCCATTGGTTAAGGTAATAGTCTTTTTCAAAAGGGAGGATAACAAGCATTTTATCAATCACCTGTTTGATTTTCTTTACCCGACCGCCCTTCCAAGCCCAAACTTGCGGAGATATATAATATACCGTTTTGATTCCAAGGGATTTCACAAAAGGCGCAATCCGTAGATTAAAACCAGGATAATCAATGAATATTACCACATCTGGCGACCAAGATTGAATGTCTTTCTTACAAGTAGCAATATTTTTAAAAATGGTTCTTAGATTCATAATCACCTCAGAAAACCCCATAAAAGCCAAGTCCCGATAATGCTTTACCAAAGTGCCACCCACTTTTTGCATTAAATCACCCCCCCAAAAACGAAATGTTGCATCTGCATCCTGCTGCAGGATTTCCTTCATCAAATTGCTTCCGTGCAGATCGCCAGAAGCCTCACCCGCTATGATATAGTATTTCATTGGATTATGCTTACTCACAAAAATAGTAAAATGGTTGTATTAAACTTAATTTAATAATTTTAAAACATGATAAAAGTCATTTTAAAGGTTTACAAATAAATTGTTAAATTCGTTAATGCCAAGTTAAAGTAATGCATATTTAGCTTAAAACCAATGTGTAAAGGGGAGCAAGTTCGAATCTTGTCTTTAGCTTGGCTTTTTTTAAATGATATATCATGATAAATCGTAGAAAGTTTATTTATAGTACATCTTTAGGTTTATTATCTCTTAGTTTATTTCCTTCCCCTACAATACTTGCTGAATTAGATGAGCGGGCAAACGTGACTTCCAATAAAGATTTAAATAGTAGATTGTTAAGAGCATCTCAAATAAGAAAAAAGGGGAAGCTACGAAGAGCGAAGCATCTATACTATAAAATTATTGAAGATTATCCAAAAGATATCCGAGCCTATGACGGTTTAAGAAAAACCTTTCTTACAGGAGGTAAGAATGAGCTGGAAATCTTGAAAATATATGAATTGGCTTATGCAAATCATCCAGAAATTCCTGAAATTAAAGCGCGATTAGCTAGTGAATATATTCGAATTGCTCTTGGAAACAAAAAAATTCTAAATCAAATAAATAATCATGATAAGTTGCTAAAAAATGCAAAGAAAATTTTTAAATTTTTAGCAGAAAATTACCCTAATAGGGAAGAGTATAAAGCGCAACTTCAAAAAGTGAGAAAAAAGATTAGAGCTCAAGCAGATGAGATCGATGCTAGAAGTAATGTTTTACTAAAAGAGGAAAGATCAAAGAGAAGAAAAAAATATCGACAAAGATTTAAGAGCGCATCTATTGAAGAAATAGTAGAAAAACTTGGAGAACTTCTCAAAAAACCAAAAAATGATTTTCGAGATAAACATATTAAAGAACTTTATCAAATATTAATCAGAAGATTAAATAAAATTGAGGAATTTGATAGGGCTTATGAATACGCTAAGGAGTTTTATGAGTTTAATAATTATGATACAACTGCCCTTTTCTTAGTTTATAAATTTGCCAAAAAAACAGAGAAGTATAATGAATTAGTCTTAATTGCTGAAAATAATCATACGCTTAAAAATAATTTCTGGTCTAATCTAAGTAGGTTTGATGCTTATTTTTTAATGTATAGAAAAGGTCATTCTTATGATTTAATAAAACTTGATGAAGTGCTAAATGAAATAGAAAGAATGATTCAACTTCCTCAACATAATCAAGAGTTTTATTTAAGAAAAATTAAAATAACTATTAGAAAGAAGGAATACAGAGAGGCTAAAGAATTATTATTATCATTTGGGGAAAGAATTATAGCTACAAATAACCTTCATAATGTTTTATTGTTTTTAACGCTGGTTACGCAGTATTATAAAAAGATAGGAAAAAGAAATTTAGCCTTACAAATCATAAATTTAGCACTGAATAATAAGACCACGATAACAGAAGATGATTCATTATATAAAATCTGTTCTAATATACTAGCAGATGCTAAATTTGAGAATGAGCATCATATCAAAAGATTAAATAGAATTAAAACTAAATTGCTCACAAACTTAAAAGAGAGTTAATGAAAAAATTTTATTGTTTTGTTTTAATTATAATAAATTTAGTTACTTCTGCCCAAGTTGCGATTTCCGAGGTTTACTATGATACCCCAGTTATAGAAAGAATAGATAAATCACCTTATGCATATGCTGGTGAATTTATAGAATTATTCAATTACACAACAGCTGATATTGATATTTCTAATTGGATAATTTCTGACAGTTACGGAAATGAAATTATTCCCAATGGAACAATCATAGAAGCAGGTCAATTTATTATACTTAGAAGATCAATTTCTGGATATGATTCTGATAAAACTTCTTCAGATGATTATTTCTATAAAATGTTTAAAGAAGTAAACGTCTTGCAAGATTATGATAGAAAGTTATTGCCTAGTACAAATATAATATTAAATAATTACAAAGAAGAAGTCACTTTAAAAGCTAAAACTTTTAATGGAAATCAATTAGATAAAACTTATATCATTTCTACAGTTAGTTGGGAATGTAAAAATAAAAGACTCGCAGGACAGAGGTGTGATAGTTATCGTTATACGGATGCTCTAATAAATGGACATCTAAACTACAATAAAGATTATTATGTTAAATCCTTTCAAAGGGATGCGTCTAATATGCGTGTAAAGGATGTCATAATTTCAAGAGAAAGTCAATTTAGAAGAGCTACCCCATTTAGCCTAGACTTTATGTTTGATTTAATAGACTTACTGGAGATAGAGCAATTTCAAGAAATCCTTGGAAATAATCCTTGTATAATAACAGGGGGTGGGCATAATGTTAATAATGTTTTAAATACGCATTGTAATAATAATATTCCCACAATCTCTATTAATGACTTTGTGGTTAAGCCAAAGGCAATTAAATGTTTTAAATATGACAGTGCTGGCAATCAACTAAACGATTATGATTGTGAAAACGAGAAGACCGTGACAGTTAATCCTGTAGCGAACGTTGAAAATTATGAGAATTATTTTTATTTAGCACCAAACCCTACCAAAAACATCACAACCCTTAGTTGGGATGCAGTGGTAAATTCAATGATAGCGAACATAGAGATTGTCCCATTGAATGGAGGTTTTAATATTCCAATTGCATCTAATATGATTAATGACAGAGCGGTGAGGGTAGATATGTCCCCTTATCCCAGTGGTATATATGTTGTAAGGTTCCATCTAACCTCGGATATTGTTGTTACCAAGCATTTAATGAAGCATTAAATAATGAGGCATGAAGAAAATCAAATTTTTTTTAATTCTGCTAATTTTTTTTACATCTAAGATAATTTGCTCACAAGAAGTTATCCAGTTAAAAGTTGATAAATCTGGTTATTTAGAATCTTCTTCTAATAGTACGTCAGCAAATAAAAGAGGTACAGCATCCAAAGATGTAGTACCCACAATTAATGGAGAATTAAATGTTAACGCACAAGGAGCCTTAACCTACACGGTGCCAATAGAAGTGTTTAAAGGAATTAATGATTTTCAACCCAATTTAGCTTTGGCTTATTCTAGTGATGGTGGTAATGGACAGGCAGGCTATGGATGGAATATTGTTGGTTTATCTACAATCACCAGGGGTGGTAAATCAAAAAATATAGATGGTGTGTACGAAGGACCACGGTTTGATGAGAGTGATCCTTTTTATTTAGATGGGCAAAGGCTAATTGGCTTTAATTATTTACCCAATAGTGGTGTCACAGAGGTTTATTCTACGATTAAAGTTTCTAAAATTAATGAGGGGGCGTATAAGTTTATGGTTCAATATCCAGACGGGAAAATTGCGAAATATTTAAAAGTCGCCCCAAGGCAATATGCTGTAGGTTCAATAGTAGATTCGTATGGCAATGAAATAGAATACAATTATGTCACTAAGAATAATTCTTTTTATATAGAGTCCATTAAATATGGTAAGACTACGGCGGAACATATTTTTGAAATTAGATTTATTAGAAAGAATAGAAATCATCCTATAAAAGCATACCGTAATGGTTTAGAATATATTAATAATGAGTATATAACTGGGATTACCATTTCTTCTAAAGAAGATGGTTTATATAGAAAATATATTTTAACGCATGATATTTCTAGTTTGGGACAAGAAAGGCTTAGATCCATAGATGTTGAAAATAAAGAGGGTGAAAAATTAAAAACATTAAAATTTAATTATAGTGATTCTACTGCGAATGAAGTAGAATATAGTCAAAAAAACAATGATGGCTTTACGCGTAATGCAGAAAAAATGGGGTCTGTTACCATGGGAGATTATTTTGGAGATGGAGAGATTTCTGCTACTTATATTTTAGATGAAGGTAATACAAAGAAGTTAGTGAATTCTAAAAAAGGAGTAATTAAAGATTTGGGATATGGCGTTAAAGAAATATATACTGGTAAGATTAGAGACTCTAATGGTAAAGTGACTAAACGGGATCAATTGCTTATGATTGATGAGGTATTTGATGATTACGTTAATATTGAAGGTAGTTATTATACTTCCCAAAAGGTGATTTTCAATTTTTTAGATTTAGCATCAAATGAAAAAAGTTCTTTCTTTATAAAACTACCACAAGGTTATAGGTTAGAACGAGACGGTTGGTGTGATGGTGAAGGAAAGTATGACAAATATAAGGTTAGAGTTCTAAGAAGTAGTGCACCAAGATATTATATCTCTGGGGATTTTAATGGGGATGGATTAATGGATATACTTATCCATCAATTACCTCAAAAAGGTTCAAAAATAAAAGATCCCACAGGTACTTATTGTGAAAGCTATGACTATGACCCGCTAACAGTAGATATAGGCACTAAATCTTACGTCATTGAGGTCGGAAAGTTAATAAATTCAAGTGAAGGAATATTAGACATTTCACCATTTGAGTACGTTAATAATGGACTGGATAAAAACAGAGAACATTACCAAATAGAATTTGATGGAGATGGTTTTCCAGAGATATTACAATTAAATAAAGAAACTAAAAAAATTGATATTTTAAAAATAGATTATCTAACTAAATCTATAGAAAAAGTAATACCTGAATATGAATTAAAAGATTTTACAGATAAAACTCCACTTATTTTTGGGGATTATAATGGGGATGGTCTTACAGATTTTTTAACACCCAAGGTGGTTTATGAATTAACGCAACAAAATGGAAATAAGAATTTAATAAATGCGTTAGAAGGCGGAACATCATATAAATGGCATCAATATATTGCTACAGGAAAAACATTCTTACACAAAGAAAGGGATTTTTCCACAGAAAAATTAGCTTATTTAGCACCATCTTCAAAGTATTATATTAAAGAAGGAGGTAGTTTTTGGAAGAAACTATGGTCTGGACCAATTTATAAATATGCTTACTCAGATTATGGGGCAAGTTCTATTATACCAATAGATTTCAACAATGACGGTAAGACAGATTTAATTTCATTCAAAAAATTTGGTAAAGGTAGATTTCAAGAAAAACTAGCAGAAACAACTGTAGAAAAATTTAATTCCCCAGATGAATTTATTAGTGATAGGGAGCAATGTATTAGGTCGTGTGATGCTGTTGGTTATCCTGGTGACCCTGGAAGAGATTATTGTTTTAGAGAATGTTATGAGCTTGACGATACCCCTAGACCGCGGAGTATTACAAACAAACTTGTGTTCATAGAGAATGTATACGATGATGACCATGATTTTAGATTTCTTCAGAACAAAGAGGTAGATTTAAACCAAAAAAATATATCACCATTTTCATTCTTTATCAATTCACAAGAAAATAATGGATTAGAGGGCTATACAACCAAACTCGTATTGCATGATATTTTATTAAAAAAAGATCATGTATTCACAATAAACGATAATAACTTTTTTGAAAACAGAATCAATGAAGTAGATAATAGCTCTGGAGTTATACAACAGGTTGAATATGTACCATTGCAAAATAAAGATAATAGCAAAGGAAATCAAAAGGCCTGTTGCAATTATCGTTATAATTTAGAATCTTTAGATTTACCATTCCCTTACTTTATCCACAAACAAGTTCCTGCAAAATTTATGGTGAGTAAAATCAACACCTTATTTGATGATAAATCTATCACAAAAGAATATAAATACCAGAATGCTATACAACACTTGGATGGCAAAGGTTTTTTAGGTTTCCAAAAAACATACATAAGTGATCCATATGAATCTAAATTAGTCAACAAGACGTATCTTCCAAAAGATTTAAAACATCCTATTTTTTGGACAACAAATGTATATGATCCACAACTAGATAATCAACTTGTAGAAAAACGATACGGAGATTTGGAAGGTGATTATTTTACTAAATCTCAGATTAGTTATAAGAAATATACACATCGCAATACACCAGACGCTAACTTGTGGCCTTATCAATATATTTACCATACTACCCAAGAGGTAAATCATGATAGAATTAAGGACATTACCATTACCAAAACGCATACTTATGACCTCCAAGGAGATTTACTTTTATTAAGTACAAATACAGACTATAATGGAGAGGGAACATCCATAACAAATTTTGAATATGAACCTACTTGGTCTGTAGGACAACATTACTATAACGGTAAAATAAAATTTGTTAGAAATATAACTAAAGCATACAATGATACTTTTGAAACAAGAGATGAATACAGTGATTTTAATGATGCAGGTATATCTCGTATTCATAAAAAATATGGTAACAAAACAAATGCTGTTACTTCTACCGTGAAGTATGATTCTTATGGTAATAAAGTGTCTGAAACAGTTTCTGCCAAAAAAGTGTCTAAAACAGCTTCTGCCTCAGGTGTTATTGAACTGACTACAAAATATGGTTATGATGATACTAAGCGTTTTGTTACAACTATAACAAATCCAGAGGGGTTAAAAGACTCTCTTGAGATTGATATTTATGGCAAGGTTTTACTAGAAATATCTGGCATAGACGATAAAATTAAAACTAAACATACCTATGATAATTGGGGTAATCCTTTAACTTCTACAGCATATTATAACACAAATATTGCAAAAACTACAACGCTACATAAGAAAAGTCTTGAGGGTGGTTCATATAGTCTTACAACTACCACACCAGGAGAACCGCAAAGCATAGTTGTTTTTGACAAATTTGATAGAAAAATCAAAACCAAAACTCAATCCATTAATAATAAATGGACTGTAGTAGACACAAGGTATGATGTATATGGGAAAAAGATAAAAGTAAGTGAACCTTATTTTGAAAATGAAGGTTCTACATTATGGAACACCATAGAATATGATGAATTGGATAGGCCTATTAAACAAACTTTATATACTGGTAAAAGTATCACCACTTGTTATACTGGTAGAACTGTGACAGTAGATGATGGCGAACAAAAAACTTCTAAAACGATAGACGTATTTGGTAATGTTATTAATCACAAAGATTTAGGAGGGGAGATAAACTATACTTATTATGCCAATGGAACCTTAAAAGAAGCCAATTATGATGGTGTAGTTGTAACGGTGAAACAAGATGGTTGGGGAAATAAAATAGAATTAAATGATCCTTCTGCTGGTAAATACGAATATGAGTATGATGATTTAGGTAGGATAGTTTCAGAATCTACCCCAAAAGGAACAACATTATACAATTATGATGATTATGGCAAGTTAATCTTAGAGACTACAGAAGGAGAAAATACAAAACTATCATTAAAGTACTATTACGATGACATAACTAAATTACCCTCTAAGGTAGTTGGGCATAACGGGAAAGACAAGTTTACATATAAAACTAATTATGATGAATATCATCGTATTATAGGTAAAGAAGAAATTACTCCTTATTTTATGTATAAAACAAAGACTAGTTTTGACGCATTCCAACGTCCAGATATACTCTCTACAGAAACATTAGTACTTATTAATGGAAAAAAAATTGAGACGAAAGTTAAAAATCATTATGACGAAAACGGAATACAAACAAAATTAATAAATCAAAGTACAGGACAGACCTTATGGGAAATAAACCAAGCAAATTCAAAAGGGCAAACAATCAACATGACATATGGAAATGGTTACCTTGTAACCCAAGGATATGATGATTATTTTCTACCTCAATCCATTTCTCATACTAGGGAATCTAAAACAGCGCTAAGCATAGATTATACATTTGATCCACAAAAAGGTATTTTGCTTTCTCGTAGTAATCATGTGTTTAATAAGCACGAGAACTACGAATATGATGCCTTGCATCGTTTGACTAAAGAAATTCTAAACGGTAGCACACTTCAGGAATATAGTTATGACAAAAGAGGAAGATTTATTTATAACACACAAATAGGTAAATACAAATATCAAGATACAGATTATAAAATCCAAAATATAGGTTTTAATAAAGATGGAGAAGAATTATTAAATGCACGAGGTTTCCATAATATAACTTACAACAGTTATAAAAAAGCGGTAAACATACATTTGTCTGGTAAAGAAAGAATTGACTTTAATTACAATATCTTTAAAGATCGTATAGCCATGTATTATGGCAGTGAAGATAAAGATATAAACGCTAGACCGTTACACAAATATTATTCTTCTGACAAAGCCATAGAGATTAAACACAACCTACAAACAGGAGAAATAGAAGTATTAACTTACTTAGATGGAGACCCCTATTCTGCCAATGTTTTGCAACGTAACTTTTTCTCTAGGGGGAACAACTCCCCACCAGAAATTTGGTATTTGCATAGAGATTACCAAGCGACTATTCTTGCCATTACCAATCAAAAAGGGAACATTCTAGAACAACGCTATTTTGATGCATGGGGTAACCTAAAAGAATACAAAGACTCAACACAAAAATTAGTTGTTGTAACAGACAACACCCCTATCCATTTAATTCTTGATAGAGGCTATACAGGGCATGAGCATCTATGGGGAGTAGATTTAATACACATGAATGGGCGATTGTATGATGCCAAGTTAAGAAGATTCCTCTCCCCAGATAATTTTATACAAAATCCTTACAATACCCAAAACTTTAATAGGTATGGTTATGTTCTGAATAATCCTTTGATTTATACAGATGCGAGTGGAGAATTTATAGGAGCGGTATTAATAGGTGCAGCCATAGGCTTGTTCACCAAAGCAGTGATTAACATCGCTACTGGGCAAACTTGGTGGTATGGCATAGGTAAAGCTACCGTCATGGGGGCTGTGAGTGGTGCGATCAGTTTTGGTATAGGTGAGGTCGCAAAATCTGCCTCGAGCACCTTTGTAGGGCAAGCCGCCTTTCAAGCGGGAGCCCATGGTTACACAGGAGGCTTTATGAGTTTGTTAGATGGCGGTGATTTTGGTAGTGGTTTTTTAAGTGGCATGGTGGCTTCTGTAATAGGAAGTGGTATAGAAGGATTAGGTTCTTTAGGTAAGCAAACAGAAGTGTTTTTACAAGGAAAAAGTTTTGGTAGATCTGCTGTATCCACCTTCGGCTCTAGAAACAAAGAATTATTTAAAGCTCTTATAATCGCCAGCGGAGGCGTAAGCGGAGGCATCTCCTCTACCATAGCAGGTGGTAAATTTAGCGATGGTTTTAAACAAGGTCTAATTACAAGTGGGATGAACCATGCGGTGCATGCTTTTGTAAACAGACCCATATTAGACAATTGTGATAAGTGTAAGCTAAGAGACGGAAAGTATAATGAACAGTCTTATTCTGACATCGATGTTTATAAAAGGGATGGTAATAACTACCGATCACAGAGCAAAATCTCATTATCTAACGAGGAATTTCTTGAATTCATAATAGCTAAAAAAGATTTTCATTCTAAAATTTCTTCGAATTCAAATAAAATTAGTAATGGTATTTGGGTTGGAGGGTTTATAAGTGGTACTTTGAAAAAGTTTTTTGGTAGTACATTTGGTGCTTTTTTTGGTGGTTATCTAAAGCTCACAAGCATTAAGCATAGTGCTATAAGTTTGGATTATCAAAGTATTATTGACAGTTATACAAAATTACATGATAGTAATCCGCATAATCAAGAAGGTGTTTATATAATTAGAAATGAAATACGAAATATTACACCTATGGGTGTAAACGGTTCTATTAATTATTATTTTTACGACATTCATACACAAATCCACTTAGGAACTGTTATTGAAAATTCTTATTAAAATGAATGCAAAAAACACTTGTATTGTGCTAAAATATATTTTGTATATCGTATGTTTTATTTCAACAATATTATATTTAGGAGATGTTTTCAATGAAAATAGTTTTTATAGTTTTCATCTTATAGATAAATACGGCTATATATTTCTTGTACTCGTATTGATAAGTGCGAAAACTAAATTCAAAATATTCTGTATAGAATTACATATAGTTTTAGCTTACATTTTAGCAATTTATTATTTAATCGATCATTTAATTTTTTATATCTAAATGGGTGTCATACGAGAGCAAAAAGTAATAAAAAATAGAAGTCTTTGCTATACAGTATTTTAGAAAAAGCAAACTATTTGGAGCCCTACAAGTAGCGGCTGGTATTACTAGCGGAGGTTTATCTTCTTCTATAGCAGGTGGCAGTTTTATGGAAGGTATGGTAAATGGAATTATATCTTATGGGGTAAACAAAGGGGTTACCTCTATATTAGATCAAAATACACGACGTGGTATTTTAGGTCTAAGACCCAAAGGGAAAGCCTATACCTATTTAACAGGTAATATCTATACTATAGAAGGAGAACTGGTTGATTTAACACAAGAAGATAGAACCCCACATGTAAAAATACAAGGTAATGATTTTGATACTTATGCTGGTTTAATTAATGGTCTTGCATTAGGGAATAGTGTTAAAACAGAATTAATTGATTGGACAACGAAGAATGGCAAAGAATTATCTAAATTTGGGAAAAATTATTTAAAAGTCTTTAAGGGGGCAGGACATTTAGCTGGTTTTGCTGGCTTGAGTTTTAGTGCTTACGACATGTATGAAAATGGAATGAACGTAAGTAATAGTCTGGATATGGTGATGGGTGGTGTAGGATTTATACCCGGAGGAGGCTGGATAGTAAGTGGGGGATATTTCCTCGGAAATGAAATTACAAGATATTATACTGGTCGAAATATTGGACAACATATTGAAAATTTAAGTCAATAATGAAAAATTTGTTTGATTATATATTTTATAAAATTTATTCTTTTTATGAAAAGAAAGAAAGGGATATGCCCATTTACATTTCAAGTTTGTTGTTAGCTCTTGTTATATTTTTATATATTTTAGGATTTGTAAATTCATTAGATTATTTCTTCAATCTAGAATTTACGCTTTTTCGTAAAGATATGTTATTAGCCATACCATTCATTAATTTTATTATCATTTATGTTAGATACCGCCAAAAAAGCATCATCAGAAGAATTCAGAAAAAGTTTAGTAGTGAAACTAATAAAAGAATCAAAGGGTTTATGGTTTTGGCATTAATACTATTTTCAATTTTTTTGAATGTTTTTTTAGGATATTTAAAGCATAGTTATTGACCTTTTATGATAAAGAAATTTTTGATATTCAATTACTATATATTTTATAGAATGGAACAATATTATGGTGATAAAATAGAAGCATTTATAGTCTATTGTAGTACTTACTTATTTCTTTTATATGCGGTTATTCTTTACTTTTTGGTGTATCATAATTTAGATATATTGCAGACGTATTTTAACTACTATGGCTATAACGTTATTACACGTAGATTTATAATTTTACCCATAGTGACTAGTCCTATTCCTATATTCATATACTTACACTATAGATTAAATAGACAGAGAATAAATAAATTTTTTAGCGTTTTTGAAAAAGAAACCCCACAACAAAGAAAAATAAATGGCAGGTATGTTATAATGTATGTAGTATGTGTTGTATTAATTTTTATCTTACCCGTTATATTACCTATGATTGTAGATTTGTTTTATGGAAGGTTTAAAGTGAAGTTCTAAATTTGGGGGAGTATTATACTCTTTAAGGGGGCAGGAATTGTGGGAGGCGTTTATACTACAAGAGAGTCATATCTTAAAGTATACTCTCAATTTCAGGAGGGAGGATTGAGTGAAGTTTTAAAAAATAGAGATATAATAGATGCCAGCGTAAGTACTGTAACCACTGGTATTCAAGGAGCAGCATTTTTAGGAATGGGTGTAAATCCCATAGTTTTATCTGGAGCCGGCATTTTGTCTATAGGATATGGAATTTATAGTTTTTTTTAGATCAAATGATGAAGTTTTATTATAAAGTATGGGTAGATATGATTATCACACTAAAAAACAATCCTAAAAATGATGGTTTTTGGAAGTTACCCTCTTTTGCTATGATGTATATTGCTATGTGGTTAGACTATATGGTTTTAAAATTTATATTAGAGAATTATATATTAGGTGTTAAATTTTATGATTTCCAAATAAATTATTTCTCAATCGAATATTTAAATAAGTTAGTTAATCTTATTTTTACTTTTGATTTTCTTCTTATAATATTAAACTATTATTTAATCTTCTATAAAAAAAGATATCTAAAACTAATTGATAAATATGAATATTCAAATGGTAGGTTGGCAAAATGGTTTTTTTTTGGTTCTCTTTTTCTTCCATTGATTCTAATTGGAATTGCTCTTTTAAATTTTAAAATTACTGGTAGTTAGTATTTAACCAATTCCTATACTTTTATCATAGGAACTACATACAGTATTTTAGAAATGGGTGGATATTTAGAATAATAAAAATGTTAAGAAAATTTATCATATTTAATTATTATAGTTATTATAGAGCAAAACAATATTATGGAGACGGACTTGAAGCATTTATAAGTTTTGGTGCGGCTTATGTTCTTGTGTTTTATTCAATTATACTATATATATATACAATATTTAATTTTTTTATATTGGATGAAGTATTTTCTTTTTCCGAACAAAATATATTCGTAAGGCGTTTAGTTATTATTCCTATAATTATAAGTCCAATATATATATATATCTTTATTTTCATTTTAAAACTCATGAAAATAAAATAAAAAGATATTTTAAAATTTTCCAATCCGAAAAACCACAACAAAGAAAAAAGAATGGAAGGTACGTAATACTGTTCCTCATAATTATTATTGTTAATTTCTTTCTTTCAATTACGTGGCCAATGTTTATAGATTTGTTTTATGGAAGGTTTAAAGTTAAGTTCTAAATTTGGGAAAATAAATAGCAGGTTCACACCCAACAATTTTGGAAAAAGTGATCTCTTTAAAGCAACCTTAATCGCCAGCGGAGGCGTAAGCGGAGGCATCTCCTCCACCATAGCAGGCGGTAAATTTAGCGATGGATTTAAACAAGGTCTAATTACCAGTGGGTTAAACCATGCGGCTCATGTTTTTGTAGAGGGAGGGCCTGGAGATCCGCCTAAGAAAATAACAGTAGAAGAAGCATTAATTAGATTTAGAAGAGGAGAAGGAGGTATAGTTGATATTGATATAAGTTCAATTGATTTTTCCAATGCAGACCTTACAGATCCGGTTAAAAATAAAATGGGAGAGGTGATAGCATATCGAATAAGATTAGATGGAGATCATAGATCTAATTTAAATGATGGTTTGGTTCATGGTACCATACTTGTTGAAAGGGTAAGAGACAATATTTTCAGAGCAGTTTATAGCATAGATTTGGGGTGCAGATGTGCAAATTACGATTTTGAGCAACATAACGATCAAGCGTGGTATTCAAAAAGAAACTTGTTAACTAGATATGCAAATTTTGTTCACCATTTTGATTCATATAATTTACGCTATTACTTTAATGCAAAACCTTTTACAATAAGATATAATGGGACATTCAAAATTAAATAAATACATATATATCTTCGTTATACTTATTACCTTAATGTTATGCAAGACATGCAGGAAAAGTGAATCTGAGACCAAAAAATTCTTAGAAGAAGAATTATTGAAATTCAGTATATCTAAAAATATAGATTTATCAATGTATAACATAGATACAGTTTTTATAAAATATCCTAAAGAAGATTATAATCAATACGAGTTGAGTTATGAAATGAAAAGCCATTCAGATACCATAGACTTAAGTGTGATTCTTTTTGATGATGATGGACAATTGTTATTTATTAAGAATGGCGGTTATTATTTTAATTAAAGGGTAGTGGTTTAATTATATAAATTTTGCAAAGACTCTAGAAACAAAGAATTATTTAAAGCTATTATAATCGCCAGCGGAGGCGTAAGCGGAGGCATCTCCTCCACCATAGCAGGTGGTAAATTTAGCGATGGTTTTAAACAAGGTCTAATTACAAGTGGGATGAACCATGCGGTGCATGCTTTTGTAGAGGGAGGGCCTGGAGACCCGCCTAAGAAGAGAAAGATTACTCAAAAAAATTCATGGGATTTAAATGGGGATGGTAAGTTACAAAAAATTGAAGGAGATTTATGGGGAATGAATGGGGGAGGAGATATTACTGTAGACGGAAATTTAATAGATTTAGGAGAATTGAGTATAGAAGATCTTACTTTTGAAAAAGGAACAAATCGATATCTGTTGAAAACAGTTGATGCATTTACAGTTTTACCTTATGAAACTGCTTCTACTTATGGAGGAGGTTATTTTAAACTTATAAACGGTAAGTTTCAAATGCAAAGTTCTGAATACGACTATATGTATAGATTAAATTTAAATTTTAGAGATATTGGTAGAGATATCATAAATTTTATTGGAGACCCAAACATTTATTTTAATCTTTTACGCCCAAGACCTTATGGCATTCCAAGGGCCTCTATGTTTAAATCTTTTAATGTTAATATAAAATATTAATTATGAAATTATATTATTTATTTTCCCTCATCTTTTTAATACTCTCTTGTAAAAATGATGAATACAAAGAACTGGGTACTCATTATGTGTATCAACCTGATTTTGAAATGTTATTTGATGAGTATGGAATTAGAGATAACGGTATATACAGAGGAGGATTAGTTGATTTTCCAGGTGGTGCAATGGTTATACCTCCGCATATTATAGACTATAAATACAACGAACAATTTATTATCGCAAAATGTGAGTTTAATAAAAAAGACTTTTTTAAAGTCTTAAGTGCCATGCAACGTTTTAACAAAACTATAAATAAAAAAGACACACTAACATTCATCCCTAAATATAATCCACCATATCTTAATTCAAGTTTTTACAAAAAAAAATTTAATTCTGATTCTATATTTAATAACAATTTATATATAAAAAATCTTAATAATTTTAAAATAAGTTATTATATTATTGATAAAAATACTGACATTATTTATGGTCCAATGAATTATAAGAAATTTAATTTAAAATATGATAGTTTAAACATTAAAATAGATTTAAAGGATTTTAAATAGATTAAATTTTTTAAACAATAGGCGGATTCACACCCAACAATTTTGGAAAAAGTGATCTCTTTAAAACAACCTTAATCGCCAGCGGAGGCGTAAGTGGAGGGATTTCCTCTACCATAGATAGCAGGCGGTAAATTTATAGGTGGTTTTATGACAGCCATAGAAGGAGGGAATTTCTTAACAGGAGCGTTAACTGGTGCGGTAGGAAGTGTGGCGGGATCTTTGAGTGCCGCGGCAAAACTAAATACCGCCTCTGGACTTCTTTTTGGCTCTATGGTTTCAGGCATGACCGCAGAACTCACTGGAGGCAACTTTTGGCAAGGTGCTGGCATTGGCTTTACCGTGGGGTTGTTGAATCATGAATTGCATAGGGGTATTCAATCACTAAAAGAAAGAGGTTGGATAAGACAGCAATTAAAGGAAGCAGGATACAGTAATAGCAGGATAAGAGAATCATTGATGGGATTAGATAAGGCGGGGAGAGAAAATATGATTTTGGAAATAATGGGGAGGGTAAAAAATTTAAGATTATTAGAGGGGTTATATGATAAAGGTCTTCTTACTTTTGAAGCAACAATGGGAGATGATCCTTATGGTGACGGGGCAACAGCCAGAACGTCGGGAAATATTCACACTTCTAATGGAACTTCTGCAAACATAGAATTTTATGATAGAGCGTTTAAAAGTTTATATTCACTAGCAAGAACAATTCACCATGAAGGAATTCACGTCCAACATTATAATAGTGGCTTGATGAATGCTTGGTATGGCAGTGCAAGGAGCCATACTCATAGTATTAACACTTCAATGAAATATAGCTATCAAGTATCGGACTATTGGGCTAATTTATCTACTTATTATGCAACAGGTAGTATCTATTACTATGACAGAGCTAATAATTTTTATTTAAGGAATGCAAATCAAATCTGTTCTACATGTCTAAGATAGTATTATTTCTAGCTTTATTCTTCTTTTTCTCCTGTCAGGATAAAAATCAAAACGATTTTTCTCATGTTATAAAAGAAGATTATAAAACGGATGAAAACAAGAAAGGCTTTTCCCTCAAATTAGATTCAGCGATATATTTTAAAAACCTCAATAGGATAGAAATAATGGGTAAAGTTGTAAATTATACAAAAGGTAAAATTTACTTTCCAGTCATACAAGAACATCCCTATCTTGGAATTTATGACGACGGATACGAAAAAGAAACACTTAAATTTTATGGTTTTTTAATAAAAGGTTATGAAGAAGGAAAACTTGTAGAAATACCTTGGGGACAAATACCTATGTATGGTTTTTATTCACCAGATATCGAAATAGATTTTGATAATTTAGAAAAAAAGTGGGATACTCTATTCAACTACTATTTTACAATGAATAAAGGTAAAATAGAAAATTTAAAGAAAGAAGGTAAACCGATAAAAAATTCATTTAATTGGGTTTATCGATATGAATTATACGAAAAGAATAATTTTTTAATAAACCCTTATAGCCATAAAAATTTCAATATCATTCTGAATTGTGAAAAGTATATAAATCCATTTAATAACGAATATTCTTATAATACAGAATCCTTTTGTTTTGATGTAGATAATATTAGTGTGAGTTTAATTTCAGATTCCGTAGAATTCAAAAAAGAAATATTATTAGAAAATGATATAGAGTATTTTAAGCAGAACCATATCCAAATTTTCAATGGAACTTTAGAAAGTAATAAAGTGTCTGTGATGAGGAAATAAATGTTATGTTTGTAGACAAGAGTTTTTAACTTTTTGGCAAGGTGCTGCCATAGGACTTACTGTGGGGTGGTTGAACCATTACTTGCATAAGATAGAAAGAAAATATGAAATAAACATTTTACATGATTATGAAGGAGCGGAAGGAGCGGGACATCAGGCAATTGCTTTTGAGACTAAGGACGGGAAATTACGATATTTTTCTAGAGACGGTGTACAAAATGAGAATAACTATAACACCTATGGAGAACCTGAGTTTACAGATTTGACATTTGAGAGTATTGCTGAAATTCAGAACTATTATACAACTGAGGTGTCTCAAGGAAAATTATATGATCAGGTTGATGTGTATAAGGCTACTCGTGCCCAAATTGAAAGAGGAATACAATATGCTAAAAATGCCGTTAAAACAAATTATAATATTCTTTGGAATAATTGTTCATCTCTAGTAGAAAGAGCATTAATGAATACATATGGCGGAAAAATTTATTCAGGTATGGCAATACCAAATCTAAACTTAACAATTAACAGAGGAATTTTTTATAAATATTATGATAGAACTTATAAAATCCAATAAAATTAAATTTGGAATCTTATTATGCATATCTGTATGTATTTTGGTGATTATCA
The DNA here is from genome assembly GCA_009835005.1 of Flavobacteriaceae bacterium Ap0902. GTDB lineage: Bacteria > Bacteroidota > Bacteroidia > Flavobacteriales > Weeksellaceae > Profundicola. The sequence goes on from WTFG01000001.1 coordinate 267,002, forward strand.
TGATCTTTAAGTATAGGAAAAATAATGTTTTGTACCCTACTAGTATAGATAAAGCAAGAGAATATAAAACACTTATTGATGTTTATAAGCCCAATAAAAGTACATTTCAGATTTTAAATGATACCTTCTCTGTTAATGAAGCATGGTCAGGGTATTTACTGACCCCAAGAGATGATAATGGGAATAGAGAAATAATGAAAGACATAAAACTGTTTAATGTTTCAATTATTAATAAATACGATGAACCTTATTTATATATCACAGAGGATATAGATTTAAATTTTTATTTTGAAATGAATAGTAGAAGAATTCGTGGAGGCTTAAGAAGTAATATTTTAAATGGCCAATTAAAAAATAACAAATTAGATACGGTAAAGTTATTCTTCTATAGATACAATAGAGATGAAGAAACCATTCTGGATAGTTTAAGTTTTATAAAACAGTAGTAAGATTTGGACTGAGTTTGGACATGAATATGTTGACGGTGGTTATGGCGTAAGGTATGATAACCAGGGTGGTGGATTGATAGATTTAACCGGTGAAATAACTTCTTTATTTATTGGATATGGTGAGTTAAAAATTGGATTAAATTCATTAAAATTGGCAACTGGTGGACTGAAACAATGGATTAGATTTTATGGGAAATCCTATAGTCATGTTGGACAGTTCAAAACTTATAGTACAAGATGGGGTGCTGGTGGTGATTACTGGAAAAAAATAGGCAGTACTGTATTACAAAAGTGGAACAGAAATTTGAGACAAATGAGACTACCTGGTAATAATTGGAGAGTTAAAGATTCAGGGCATTTTCATTGGAAAAAAAGATAGAAACAATGAAATATTTACAATTTAATTCACCTTGGGAAAATTTTAACAAAAGAAAATTTAATTTAGTAGAAAAAATTATTTTTGCTCTAAAACTTTCCTCTAATCCTGATTATGATCAATATAAAATAGATGAGGTTCGTATTTGGCTCATAGAATTTGATGAAGAGGATATACCCATTAGAGAAATAGGTTTAAAAGAAAACGGTGAAGTTATTTTAAAAATGCCTTTCAAGAAAAATTATGGATTTTGGACAGATAATATACTCAAATATTCTGATTTTATAGAGCGTTTTTCGGCAGAGCCTATAGATGCAATATTCTTTAATGAAAAGTGGAATGAATTAGAATGAAAACAGTCTGGTCAAAAGAAATAGTTGAGGACTTGCAATGGATGGGTGGAAATATATTTGATAACAAATGTGCACTTAAAAGTGCATATAACCCTCAAGATTTTTATTCAAATAGAATCGGGGCAAAATATCGATTTTATGAATTAATAAATAGAGGGTTTAAAACTGGTATGAATATAGGTAACAATTTTGCAATAAGATTTACAAATTATATATATGGGTTGGGTTGGAACTAAAATAGCGGTTATACTTTTATTATTATTATTTGCTTCCTGCAGAGGGGATGAGAATTTTAGAAAAAAAATAAAACCTATAAAAGAAGGGATGCATCTGAATGAAGTAGAAAGTATTCTTGGGAAGCCTTTTAAATTTTATGAGACTAATAGAATAAAAAGTGAAAATCTAATTTTTTACCAATATAAATCAGATTGTTGGTATGATTCAAAATTTGAAATAATCTTTAACAAAAAAGATAGTTTGGTTATAAGTTATGGTTTTGAAGATCCTCTTTTATTTTAAAAAAATATTAGATAAAGTAGATGGTAGATTTATGCCCAACAATTTTGGAGAAAGAGATAACTTTAAAGCTCTTATAATCGCCAGCGGAGCCTAAGCGGAGGGGTATCCTCCACCATAGCAGGAGGTAAATTTATAGATGGTTTTAAACAAGGATTAATCACCAGTGGGCACTAAACGCCACCCAATAAGTAAAAAACAACCCTCAGAATTTATCCGTAAATTTGAATCAGTCAATTAATTATATATACATCAAATTATGAGTGACGAGATTGTTAACCGTGTTGCCAAAAGCCCTTTGGTAACCATAGATTTAGAATCATTATATCCCAAAAATAAAAGAATTCAATTAGATATTGCCGATTGGTTGCATGAAGGCTTGCTATTAAGAGAAAAAGAATTTCGCCAGGCGCTCAAAGAGCATGATTGGACACAATATCAAGACGCCTATGTAGCCATGCACTGTTCCACAGATGCCATATTGCCAGGTTGGACCTATATATTAGTCACCACATTTCTACAACCCTATGCCAAAAAGATAGTAAAAGGTGATTTATACATGCTAGATCAAATGTTGTACACAGAGATTATAGACAACCTAGACACCGTGCCCTACCAAGACCAAAAAGTCATAATAAAAGGCTGCAGCAAAATCAAAGTTCCAGACAACGCTTTTCTACTGCTCACACAGAAATTAATACCCGTAGTTAGTTCTCTCATGTTTGGAGAAGCATGTAGTACAGTCCCTTTATATAAAAGAAAACGTTAACAACATATTAAACAAAGATTAATCATGTAAAATACTGTATATATGGCAGATAATTTGCTATATATAATATGTATAATATTGAAAGTGGATAGAAAAAATTAATAAGTGAAAAGCTTAGCTATAAATTAAATTTATATTGTTGTAGGTATTAAATATAAAAAATTTATAGTTTATTCAGTTTAATATGTAACTTTGTAATAGAAATAAACAATAATAAAAATAAATAATTATGTCAAACGTAGGTAAGAATTTTCCAAATATCACAGTAAACGCCATGGACGAAATGGGAGATACATTCAAAATCAATGTATTCCAAAAAGCAAGAGAAGAAAAGAAAAAAGTTCTTTTATTCTGGTATCCAAAAGATTTCACATTTGTATGCCCAACAGAAATTCACGCTTTTCAAGAAGCATTAGAAGAATTTGAAAAAAGAAACACCATTGTCATAGGAGCATCATGTGACACAGCAGAAGTCCACTTCGCATGGTTAAGCACTTCCAAAGATGAAGGAGGGATAGAAGGCGTTACCTTCCCAATCCTATCAGATAGCAATAGAAATCTATCCTCTGCATTAGGGATTTTAGACACCACAGAAGGTGAGTATGACGAGGAAACAGACACCTTATTACTAGAAGGTGATAGCGTGACATACCGTGCTACATACCTATTAGACGAAGAAGGACGCGTATTCCACGAAAGTGTAAACGATATGCCACTAGGACGTAACGTGAATGAATACATACGCTTAATAGACGGATACACCCACTTCCAGCAAAATGGAGAAGTATGTCCAGCCAACTGGGAAGAAGGAAAAGACGCTATGAAAGCAGATAGCAAAGGAGTAAAAGAATATCTTTCTACACACTAAGCACTGCACCACAGCAAGCATTAAATAAAATTAGAAGCCGTGCGCATTATGCGGCGGCTTTTTTGTAGAACCAAAATAATTGAAGAAAATGAAAGAATTAGATCAAGATAATTTACAAGAAGTATTAAGCGAAAATCCCAACGTATTTGTACAATACGGAGCAGGATGGTGTGGTAACTGCAAAATCATGAAACCAAAATTCAAGAAATTTGCAAGAGACACAGAAGGAGCAGAATTCATCTACGTAGATGCAGAGAAGTTCCCAGAATCAAGAAAATTGGCCAAAGTAGACAACCTGCCAACATTCGCATATTTCAAAAACGGAGAAGTTCAAAAACAAGTACAAACCAACAAAGCAGATGTGCTTAAAACTTTTATAGATGAGGCTACCATTGATTAAACACATTACAAATTTCATAGCAGAGAACGATCAAGACTATGTATTAGAAACCATAGAAACCTTGGAGAATCTCATAGAAAGTGACAATGTCAAAGACGAAGAATTAGACGTAATTGGCGAATTATTATCCAACTTTTATGGCGCTATAGAAGTAGATAAAACCATCAAAGAAGGAAAATCACAAAGAGAAGCACTCAATGAATTTATGGGGCGTGTCGTAGGCTGCATAGATCGATAAGAAAATTTAGGGCGACCACACTGGCTGTCCGCTCTATCTTACACTTAGGTGCTTATAAAAAATAGGCAAAAAAGGAATTTGCACTAAGGTGCGCCATTCTTTTTTGCCTTTTTTTATGCACGCACCCAAGCATAAGGATGCCACTACCATCCAGGTCGCGTACCGTATCGCATTCAGATGCCCAACCCAGCATAAACCCAACCATCCAAAAACCTAGAAAAACCAAGTTTAAAAAACATAAAATATTAATTAAAATATCATATATCAACCTTCTATAACGGCATCATATTTTGTAAATTTGGCTAACTAACCAATTGATTATGCAAAACACAAATCCAACACATACCCCAGTATGGAGTCAACTCCAAACGCATTATAAACTCATCAAAGACATGCATCTGCGTGATTTATTCCAAGAAAATCCCAATAGATTCAATAACTTTCATATCAAGTTTGGTGATATCTTGTTTGATTATTCCAAAAATAGAATCATCCAAGAAACCATGGATTTGTTGATTCAATTAGCAGAAGATTGCGCACTCAAATCTGCCATAGACGCCATGTTCTCTGGGCAGCATATCAACAAAACAGAAGATAGAGCCGTATTGCACACAGCACTTCGTAACTTCGCGGCCAAACCCATCATGGTAGACGGAGAAGACGTGATGCCCAAAGTAGAGGCCGTGCGTAAACAAATGAAACAATTCTCTGACAAAGTAATTGCTGGAGAGCACAAAGGATTTACAGGGAAGCCAATTACAGATGTAGTAAATATCGGCATTGGAGGATCAGACTTAGGCCCTGTGATGGTAGTAGAAGCGTTGAAGGCTTATAAAACCAGACTTCATGTGCATTTTGTGTCTAACGTAGATGGAACGCATATCGCAGAAACGCTCCAAAACTTAAACCCAGAAACTACCTTATTCATTATAGCCTCTAAGACTTTTACGACACAAGAGACAATGACCAATGCACACTCTGCCAAAACATGGTTTTTAGATTCAAAAGCCAATGAGGCAGATGTAGCCAAGCATTTTGTAGCACTTTCCACCAATGCAGAAGGTGTGAAGCAATTCGGGATTGCTGCAGAAAACATGTTCGAATTTTGGGACTGGGTTGGAGGTAGATATTCACTCTGGAGTGCCATTGGGTTAAGCATTGCCTTGGCTGTAGGGTATGACAACTTTGAAGAATTACTTAAAGGTGCCCACCAAACAGACAAGCATTTTAAAAACACTGCATTTGGAGAGAACATTCCAGTAATAATGGCATTGTTAGGCGTTTGGTATAATAACTTTTTTGGCGCAGAAACGTATGCTATTCTGCCGTATGAGCAATACTTGCATCGTTTTGCTGCCTATTTACAACAAGGCGATATGGAATCTAACGGTAAATCTGTAGATAGAAACGGCAAGCCCGTGGATTACCAGACAGGACCCATCATTTGGGGAGAACCAGGAACCAATGGACAGCATGCATTTTATCAATTAATTCATCAAGGAACTAAAATGATTCCAGCAGATTTCTTGGCAGGAGCCGAAACCAATAATCCATTGAGCGATCACCATGTGAAGTTATTGGCTAATTTCTTTGCGCAAACAGAGGCCTTGGCTTTTGGTAAGACCAAAGAGGAGGTGTTAGAAGCGTTAAAAAAAGACGGTAAATCACAAGAAGAAATAGATTTCTTGCTACCTTTTAAAGTATTTGAAGGAAATCACCCAACCAATTCATTTTTATATCAAAAATTAACCCCAAGCGTACTTGGTAATTTAATCGCGATGTATGAGCATAAGATATTCGTGCAAGGCGTTATATGGAACATATTCAGTTTTGATCAATGGGGAGTGGAACTCGGAAAACAATTAGCCAAGAAAATTCTGCCAGAATTGAATTCAACAGATGAAGTGACCGCTCATGATAGTTCTACCAACGGCCTTATGAATGCTTTTTTAAATATGAGAAATACCCAATAAATAAGCACCATTTCATTCGGGTTTAAAATGTTAAAATACTTATCTTTATACCATATAAAACAATCAACATGGAATATAGAATAGAAAAAGACACCATTGGAGAAGTTAAAGTACCTGCAGACAAAAAATGGGGTGCACAAACAGAACGCTCTCGCAACAATTTTAGAATAGGGCCAGCGGCCTCTATGCCACACGAAATTATAGAAGGCTTTGCCTACCTAAAAAAGGCAGCCGCCTATGCCAATTGCGAACTAGGTGTACTTTCAGAAGAAAAACGAGACCTAATTGCACAAGTATGCGACGAGATTTTAGCAGGCAAATTAGACGACCAGTTTCCATTGGTTATATGGCAAACAGGATCTGGGACACAATCCAATATGAACGTGAATGAGGTGGTAGCCAACAGAGCACACGAAATCGCAGGGAAGAAAATTGGCGAGGGAGAAAAAACACTTCAGCCCAATGATGATGTAAATAAATCTCAATCTTCTAACGACACCTTCCCTACCGGAATGCACATTGCTGTATATAGAAAAGTAGTAGAGACCACCATCCCAGGGGTAGAAAAATTACGAGATGCACTAAAGAAAAAATCAGAAGACTTTAAAGACGTGGTAAAAATTGGTAGAACGCACCTTATGGATGCTACACCACTTACCTTGGGTCAAGAATTTTCTGGTTATGCCTCTCAATTAACCCATGGACTAAAAGCATTAAAAAATACTTTAGAGCATTTATCAGAATTGGCACTTGGTGGTACGGCTGTGGGGACAGGGCTTAATACCCCAGAGGGTTACGACGTAAAAGTAGCAGAATACATTGCAAAATTTACAGGGTTACCTTTTAAAACTGCAGAAAATAAATTTGAAGCCTTAGCAGCGCACGATGCTATTGTAGAAACCCATGGAGCCTTAAAACAACTGGCGGTTTCTTTAAATAAAATTGCAAACGATATCCGTATGTTAGCATCTGGTCCACGTTCTGGAATTGGAGAAATTATTATTCCAGCCAATGAGCCTGGCTCATCTATTATGCCAGGGAAAGTAAACCCAACCCAATCAGAGGCATTAACCATGGTTTGCGCCCAAGTAATGGGTAACGATGTGGCTATATCTGTGGGTGGTACGCAAGGACATTACGAGTTAAACGTATTCAAACCAATGATGGCTGCCAACGCATTGCAATCTGCTCAATTATTGGGAGATGCTTGTGTATCCTTTACAGATAATTGTGTAACAGGTATAGAACCCAACCAAAAAAGAATAGATGAATTGGTAAATAATTCTCTCATGCTTGTAACAGCACTAAACACGCACATTGGTTACTATAAAGCAGCAGAAATTGCACAAACTGCACATAAAAACGGAACCACTTTAAAAGAAGAAGCGGTAAGACTTGGTTATGTGAGCGAAGAAGATTTTGATAAATGGGTAAACCCTAAAAAAATGGTATAAATTTTAATTCCGTATAATTTATAGAATCCCTAAACTTTTGTTAAAGTTTGGGGGTTTTTATTTTTTTAAAAGATAAATAGGGGTTCAAATTTGCTATATTCGTTGCAGACATTATACTATTTTATGGAAAGAAAAGAGTGGACAAATCAGGAAATTTTAGATATATACCAGCAACCTTTGATGGATTTATTGTATCAAGCGGCAAGTGTACATAGAGCAAATCACGATCCTAACAAAGTGCAAGTAAGTTCTTTAATTTCCATAAAAACGGGAGGCTGCTCAGAAGACTGTGGGTATTGCCCACAAGCGGCAAGATACCATACAGATATAGAAGGCAATGACCTTATGTCTGTTAGGCAAGTAAAAGCACAAGCCTTGCGCGCCAAAGCCAGTGGTTCTTCTAGGGTTTGTTTGGGTGCTGCTTGGAGAAATGTAAAAGATGGTAAAGATTTTGATGAGGTGATAGAGATGGTTAGGGAGATTACCCAACTAGAGATGGAAGTGTGTTGTACTTTGGGTATGTTGACAGAAAACCAAGCCAAGCGTTTAGAAGAGGCAGGTTTGTATGCTTATAACCATAACATAGATTCTTCCGAAGAGTATTATAAGGAAGTTATCTCTACCCGTGCTTTTGAGGACAGGCTGGAAACCATAGGCAATGTGAGGAAAACCTCTATTACCTTATGTTCTGGTGGTATCATTGGAATGGGAGAAAGTGTGGAGGATAGAGCAGGTATGCTCAAGATTTTGGCCAATATGTATCCTCAACCAGAAAGTGTGCCTATTAACGCTTTGGTGCCTGTTGAAGGGACGCCGCTAGAAGAGCAGGGTCCTGTTTCTATTTTTGAAATGGTGCGTATGGTGGCTACCACCAGGATTGTTTTACCACAGACGCAAGTGCGTTTGTCTGCGGGTAGAACACAAATGAGTGAAGAAGGACAGGCTTTATGCTTTTTTGCTGGTGCAAACTCTATCTTTGCAGGAGATAAATTGTTAACAACACCCAATCCAGACATAAAGCAGGATATGAAGTTGTTTAATGAACTAAGTATTAAAACACAAGCACCTTTTGAAAAACATGCCAAGCGAGAACCAAAAGAACCAGTAACACCACCGTTAGGCGAAAATCCTAAATGGACAAGGCCAAAGCATAAAATTGAACGGAATGAGCAAGCGAGAATTAAAGCGAAAAATCTTAGTAAATAGCGAGAATTAATAACTAATTAAAAAATATATAACATGACAAAAATTAAATTTTTAACCATTGCAGTGTTTACATTGTTGGGAATCTCTCAAATGGATGCCCAAGCATTTAACGGAAATGGAGATAAAAAAGCGCAAGTCGGTTTTTCACCTTATGGGAATGGTCTTGGGATTCAAGGGACTTTTGATTATGGTATTCACCAGAATTTCTCTGTAGGTGCAGGAGCAGAAATTTATTTTGATAATGACGATGACGATGATGGTGATTTTTATATTTATGGTAGAGCCAATGCTCATTTAGGTCAATTATTAAATATGCCAACGAATATGGATTTATATCCTGGAATTGATTTAGGTGTTTTAGGAGATGATTTTGATTTAGGAGCCCATTTAGGTTTCAGATATTTCTTCCAAAATAACATGGGGGCGTATATAGAAGTTGGAAATAGAGGTAGCATTGGTTTAAGTTTTAATTTATAATCACTTAATTTGAAGATAGCAATTATTGGAGGTGGTGCAGCGGGGTTTTTCTTAGGAGCCCAACTAGCATCACCTTTTTTGGATGTCCATATATTTGAAAAGGCTTCTACGCCACTTCAAAAAGTTAAAATATCTGGTGGCGGCAGATGCAATGTGACTAACGCCTGTTTTGATCCCAATATTTTAGTAGACTTTTATCCTAGAGGGAATAAAGAATTAAAAAGTGTTTTTGGTAGATTCCAACCAGGTGATACCATGGGTTGGTTTGCGGATAGGGGTGTGCCGCTCAAAATTCAAGAGGATATGCGGGTTTTCCCCGTATCAGATAATTCTGCAGATATTGTGGAATGTTTAATTAAAGAAAATCAAAAAAATAATGTCCATATTCATCTCAATGAGGCTGTGAAAAGAGTGATCCAATCCGGACACGAATTTGAAATCATTACTTCAAAAGACTTATATCTTTTTGATAAAGTGGTATTCGCTTCTGGTGCTAGCAAACAGGCATGGCAAATGATAGAAAAACTAGGTCATCGTATTATAGAACCTGTTCCTTCATTGTTTACTTTTAATTGCAAAGATAGCAGAATCAAAGACCTGCCAGGAACAACATTTCCGCATGCAGAAGTCAAAGTCAAGGATCATGCTTTAGAAAATTCTGGTAGTTTGCTGATTACACATTGGGGATTTAGTGGGCCAGCTGTTTTAGTCCTCTCTGCTTGGGGAGCTAGAGCATTAGCAGATTTAAAATATAAGTTTACTATTCAAATTAACTTCATCGGCTATCATATAGACACTGCATTGGATGCTTTAAATGAGCTCAAAAAGAAGAATCAAAATCAAAAAGTAGGTAAATATGCTCATTTTGATTTAACCAAACGTTTCTGGACAAGTGTTTTGAATGATGTTAAAATTGATCCAGAAGCCAACTGGCAAGAAGTTAGCGCAAAAAAGCTCATGCATCTGGCTACTGCCTTAACGCAAGCAGAATTTGATATCCATGGCAAAAGTACCTTCAAGGATGAATTTGTTACGGCAGGTGGAGTAGACTTAAAAGAAATAGACTTTAAGACCATGGAAAGTAAATTAATCCCTAACCTTTATTTTGCAGGAGAAATCTTAAACATAGATGCAGTAACAGGGGGTTTTAACTTTCAAGCTTGTTGGAGCGAAGGTTTTATCATAGCAGAAGTACTTAAAAACACATAGCCATAGAGGTTTCAAAAATAATTCATGAATAATAGGCATAAATACTATGCATTAATAGTATTTTCATGTTAATTAACATAAATATCTATTAAGTGAGCAAAAAATAATTATATTTGTTATCATAATATTAACATACATGAGGAATATGAAAAGAAATTTAATTGGATTGTTAATGATTTTAATGCTTTCATCCATGGCGTATGCTGGTGGGTATCGTGTGTCATTACAAGGAGTTCGCCAAGCGGCTATGGGAGGTGTTGCATCTGTTTTAACCCATGACGCCAGTGTGATGTTCTATAACCCTGGTGCATTGGCTTTTGTTGATGCCAAATATAGTGCCTCTGCGGGTGTATTTGGTGCTTTTATAGATGCCCGTTATCAAAACCCCAATACTTATGAAACAGAAAAAAGTGATAATCCAGTAGGAACACCACTTTATGCAGCTTTTAGTTATAAACCAACAGAGGATTTAGCCCTTGGACTTAGTGTTACCACACCTTTTGGAAGTGTGATGGACTGGGGGCAGGAATGGTCTGGTAGATATATGATCTCTAAAATAGATTTAAAAGCAATTTATATTCAACCCACCGTTTCTTATAAAATAAATGATTGGTTTGGTGTAGGTCTTGGTTATATACGGGCTACAGGAAACGTAAATATCCAAAGAAATGTGGCGGTTGGTAACACAGATGCCCTATTTGAATTGGATACCAAGGGATCTGGGAATGGGTTTAATGTGGGGGTCATGATAAAACCAAGCCCCAAAGTGAATGTGGGTATTTCATATCGATCTAGAATCACGATGGATGCAACAGATGGTACGGCTACGTGGCAAAATGTTCCAAGCCTAGTTTCTAATTCGCTTCCATTCTCTGCTACAACTTTTACTTCTGAATTGCCATTACCTTATGAAGCCATTTTTGGTTTAAGTTATCAAGTAACTCCAAAACTTCTATTAGCTGGGGAGATAAGTTCTCATGGATGGGAAGAGTATCCAGAGCTGGTGATTAATTTGACAGATGGTACAGATGTATATCAATCTACTTCTATACAGGCTTATGATCATACTACGAATTATAAAGTAGGGGCAGAATATACAATCAATCCAAAATTTGATGTGAGATTAGGCTATGCCTTTGATAAAACGCCTTCTCCTGCAGAATACTTTGATCCACAGACGCCTTCTGTAGATTTAAATGTATTATCTCTGGGTATTGGTGGGCATTTCAAAAGCTTTAATGTAGACCTTACAGGAGAATATGTAATGGGAGAGGAAATGGATTTCCACAACATGGATACCAACTTTGTGGGTCAAATGATCACAGAAGGCTATATTCTTGGTTTAGGGGTATCATATAACATTAAATAATATAAATAACTATGAAATTACTATATAAATCAATATTTTTTGCAGCTCTTTCTTTAATTGTTGGCTGTGATGATGACTTTGAAAATGATGTAGATGACATCGTCATTACCAGTGGAGAAGCTGATTTCACTACCTATGTAGCTTTAGGAAACTCTCTAACTTCTGGTTTTGCAGATGGTGCTTTATATAGAAGCGCACAAGAAAACTCTTATCCAGCAATTCTATCCTCTAGAATGGAAAGGGCAGGAGGTGGAGCTTTTACACAACCCCTTATGCCAGATGATATTGGTGGATTTGCTAATTTGGGGCTAGCTGGGAAACTACAACTACAAATTGTAGATGGTAGTCCAGTACCAGTGCCTACTGTGGCGGAATCTAACTTCTCATCCATCGCAGCAGAGGGTCCATATAATAACATGGGCGTACCTGGTGCAAAATCTTATCACCTATTAGCTCCTGGATATGGAAACCCTGCTGGAATAGAGGCTGGGTTGGCTAATCCATATTTTGCTAGATTTGCAAGTTCTGCAAATACAACAGTTTTTCAAGATGCCATGGCGCAGCAACCAACTTTCTTCACGCTGTGGATTGGTAATAATGATGTGTTAAGTTATGCTATGAGTGGTGGAGTAGGAACCAACCAAACTGGGAATATGGATGCTTCTACTTATGGCTCCAATGATATATCTGATCCGAATTTAGTAGCCGGGATTATTCAAAATATTTCTCAAACCATGGTTTCTGCTGGGGCAAAAGGAGTTTTGGGAAATGTTCCCAATGTTACGTCTATTCCATTCTTTACCACAGTGCCAGCTCAACCATTATCTCCAACGAATACTGCCTACTCCAGTAGAATAGATCAATTAAATGAATTCTATGCTGGAATCAACCAAATATTTGCTGCTTTAGGCGCAGATGATAGACAAATTGCCTTTAGTAAAACGGTCGCATCGGGAATTGTATTTATAGATGATAGTTTAGATGATTTATCTGCACAAATAGCTGGTGCTTTGATACAATCTGGGTATCCTGCGACCACGGCACAGTTATTAGGAAGTATTTTTGGGCAAGCTAGACAATCCAGAGAAGGAGATTTAATTCCCCTCACGATGAGTTCTAGAATTGGTGCGTTAGATGAAATCAGAGTGCAAGATTTAATGCAAATGGGCGTTTCTCAAGAACAAGCAGGGCTTTTATCCCTAGTAGGGCTTACATACCCTGCAGATGAGTTTGTGCTAAGTGCAGATGAAGCAGATCAAGTAGCTACCGCTATTGCTGAAATCAATGAAGGGATCGAAAATATTGCAGCTGAATATAATTTAGCCCATGTGGACATGAATGCGATGATGAGAGAATTAGAGTCTGGGATGCTGTTTGACGGGGTAAACTATACAACAGATTTTATCTCTGGAGGTGCTTTTTCTCTGGATGGAATACATTTAAATGGTAGAGGTTATGCTGTTATAGCTAATGCATTTTTAGATGCAATCAACGATCAATACAGATCTAATCTACCGCTGGTTAATCCAAATAACTATCCAGGAACAACGTTCCCGTAATAGCTTTTGAAATAGAATCAAAAATCCTCAACGCATCATTTTGACATTGAGGATTTTTTTGATTTGTAAATTTAAATTGATGCAATTAAATTAAGGCATCTATTAGTATTCCGCTGATGTGGAGACCTCATTGCTACCATCTGCAATATTCTTTGCAGCGGATGCTCCGATACGTTTAACACCAAGGTTCACCATTTTTTCTGCTTCCTGATAAGTTCTAACGCCTCCCGCTGCCTTTACTGGTAATTCCCCTGCATTTTCTATCATAATTTTTATATTTTCCTCTGTGGCACCATTGGGTTGCCCATCTCTGGTTTTATAGAAACCTGTAGAAGATTTAACAAATACATTCTTGGCTTTTTCTGGAAACTCCTCCATCGTCACAGATTTAATCAAGTTGGTAATTCGCGCAATCTCATCATTGGTTAGTGCCGCAGCTTCTATAATCCATTTGATTATTTTTCCATGGCCCAAAACAAGTTCATTACATTGTTTGACCTCTTTGGCAACTCCTTGGATATTTCCTGCTTTAAAAGCGGTGTAATTAATTACAAAGTCTAATTCATCTGCTCCATCTTTTATCGCTTTGGTAGCCTCTTGGATTTTCTCTTTGGTACTCACGTTTCCTTCTGGGAAAGCTATTACAGTCCCTAATTTCACATCTTTGCCTGCATTGTCTATCATTTTGCGGGCTTTTGAAACGAAATCTGGTCGGATCATCACGGCATAGAAATCATTCTTTATAGCTTCCTCTACCAATTCTCTGACTTTTTCCAATGTTTCTGTCTTGGAAATTCCAGCTTGTTCTGGTGTTTTTAAATAAGTTGAATCTAAATATTGTTTTATGTTCATCATTAGAGTTTTAAAATTGAATATATAGGAAAGTGATCACTATAACCACCTAAATATTTTCTACCCGCATAGGTTCTAAAAGGTTGTCCTTTGCGTTTACGGCTCCATTCCTGCAAGAAATGTGGATTAAAAACTTCTGCCTTGTAGAGCGAGGGTTTATTTTCTACTTTCAGGAATTTATAAGAAAAAAGCATTTGATCAAAAAGCAATTTATGCTTTCCATGCATATTGGTAAACTTATTTTGCATGCCAAATAATTCCATGGGATTGTATAAATTAGTTTTAGAATCAAACCAACGATTTTTTTGAGTAAGAAGATTACGCTTCAATGATTTAGAATCTGGAGAAGCATTAAAATCACCCATGACCATGATGGCAGGTTCTGTTTCATCCTGGAATATATGATTGATTTTTTCTCTTAATTTTGTGGTAATAGCATCTCTTTTTAAGTCATTGAATTTTTCATCTCTTTGAGAGGGAAGATGCAAGACAAATAAATGAATCTCTTTATTTAAAAGTTCACCTTTTACATATAGCACATCACGGGTTAGGTCCCTCCCAGAACCATGATCCAACATAGGAGGATGAATCGGCTCCGAGTGAATCACGTGGAACAAATCCTGATTGTATAACAAAGCTACATCTATACCTCTTTCGTCATAAGAATCATAATGTACAAAATCGTAGTTAACCTCTTTTAAATAAGGTGTATTGATCAAATCTTTTAATACAGATCCATTTTCTACTTCAGAAAGTCCTATAAGCGCAGGCAAATGATTGGTTTCTTCTTCTCCTATTTTAGAGATCGTCATCGCCAATTTATTAATCTTGTTCTCATACCGTTCCAAAGTCCATTTTCTATAACCAGAGGGTGTGAATTCCCTATCTAATTTAGCTGGATCATTAAAAGGATCAAATAAATTCTCACAATTATAAAAGGCTATGGTTTGAAAACGTTGCATTATGTAAAGTTACTTAATTTATTTATTAGCAATTTGTAGATGGTTAATACCCATATTTCTCTTTCCATTTGTTGCGCAAGGATTGGCGATCGATGGCTTCTCTTTTGTTATCTCCAGGTTCATATAATTTGATACCTGCGACTTCTTTGGGCAAAAACTCTAGATCTACAAAATTGTCTTGATGGGCATGTGCATATTTATAGTCTTTGCCATAATCCAAATCTTTCATGAGTTTGGTAGGGGCATTGCGCAAATGTAATGGAACAGGTAAATCTCCTGTTTGCCTCACCAATTGTTGAGCCGCGTTAATGGCCTCATACGTAGAATTACTTTTAGGTGAATTGGCTAAATAGACGGCACATTGGGATAAAATAATTCTGGCCTCTGGATACCCAATCGTAGTGACCGCTTGGAAAGTGTTGTTAGCTAAAATTAAAGCTGTTGGGTTAGCGTTTCCAATATCTTCTGAGGCAGAAATAAGCAACCTGCGTGCAATGAATTTCAAATCCTCCCCACCTTCTAATAATCTTGCCAGCCAATATAAAGCCCCATTAGGGTCACTTCCACGAATAGACTTAATAAAAGCAGAGATAATATCATAATGTTGTTCCCCACTTTTATCATATTTACTTATATTCTGTTGGATATGTTGCGTTACAACCTCATTGGTGATGACTATAGGATTGTCTCCCAAAGAGCTATTAACCACCAGTTCCAACCCATTCAATACTTTGCGTGCATCCCCACCAGAATATCTGATTAATGCATCGGTTTCTTTAACTTCTATGCGCTTTTTTTTTAGGATTTTATCATTTTTAATCGCATTGGATATTAAATTTTCTAAATCCTTTTTGGATAGCGCATTCAAAATATATACTTGGCATCTAGAAAGCAAAGCGGGAACCACCTCAAAACTTGGATTTTCTGTGGTAGCGCCAATAAGGGTGATAAATCCTTTCTCCACCGCACCTAAAAGAGAATCCTGTTGGGATTTATTAAACCGATGTATCTCATCGATAAATAAGATGGGGGTTTGTTTACCAGAAAAGAGTGTTTGGTTTTTAGCTTTGTCAATTACCTCTCTCACGTCCTTGACGCCAGAACTAATAGCGCTTAAAGTGAAGAATTGTCTACCAGAATGTTCTGCAATTAGTTGGGCAAGCGTTGTTTTACCTATTCCTGGAGGTCCCCATAGAATCATAGAAGAAAGCATTCCAGCGTCCAGCATAGATTTAATAGGCGCATTCTCTCCTAGCAGGTGTTTTTGATTAATATATTCGTCCAGATTGGTTGGACGCATACGTTCTGCCAATGGTGCAGTCATGGTTATAATTTTTTAATCCAACAGATTGTAGATAAGCAACAAAAAGCGAATTTTAATAATATAAATGATCAAATCAACCTAGAAATGGATCCATTTCCTCTTGAATATTCTTGCGTAAATTCATGAGTTTAATGGCGTATTTCTCTAATTCCATTTCTTGAGTGGTGGCTGGTATCCATTTGGGGATCGGTTTAGATTTTCCGTTCTCGTCTACTGCTACAAATACAATGATACAATGCGTTTTCTTTTCAAAATGTTGCGCTGTCACTTTTTTAGAGTAAACATCTATGGCAATGTGCATACTGGTATTCCCTGTGTAGATAATCTGGGTATCAATTTTAACCAAATCTCCTATGAGGATGGGTTTATAAAAACGGATTCCCCCTACATAGACGGTGACACTATAGGATTCAGACCACATACTAGCCGTGGAATACCCTGCCTGATCTATCCATTTCATCACCGCACCTCCATGAACCTTGCCTCCGTAATTAATGTCCGAAGGTTCACTCAAAAACTGAAAAGACATTTTTCCTTTTTCCATATAACAAAGGTACAAAATGCCCTTATAAATTTAGATTTATAAAGGACATCGTTTATTCACCATTGTTTAAAATAGAATTTATAAATTATCATCGTATAGACTGATTACTCTATCCTTTAAATAAGAAGATTGGAAATCCGTAGGCTCCTTGTAGGTATAATAAGTGGATTGATTGGTATGGAGATTAATTTCTTGGTACGCTGGAATGTTCTCTGTAGAATTCTCTAGCAATACCAGTGTAGAATCATTTTTGAAGTATGCATCTTCTATCCAGTAAGAGGGCCCATAGAATAGAATTCTTTCTACTTTTTTATTTTTAATATCTACCATCACAATCTCTTGATCTGGAGATACAAGCAACTCATTATGTGCATCAAATTGAAGTTTATAGCTCATGAAATCTACATATTTAGTAGAATCCTCGTTGTATTTAATGAAATTTTCATAAACAGGATTAAATTCAGGATCCCAGATAGGTTTTACCGTAGAAGTGGCTTCTGGATATAATTTAAAAGAATCTTCTTTAGAGAAACTACGGGTATCAAACCCTTGGATATGGTCTTTATAATAACTCTCCCAATTTTCTTGTGTTTTAAAAGTTTGGGATTCCGCAACTGTTTCCGAGCTCTTATCTTCTACCATTTTTTTCTCTTCTAAAACTGTGTCCTCAATCTTTTCATCTTTTTTAAAATCACAACCATGCAATAGTGCTATTAAAATGGCTATGGCGGTTATAATGCGTAAATTCATGTTTCAAATTTTATTCAAAGATAAAAAAGGAATTATTCTTATCTTGGAATTTTTTATAACTTATCTTTGCTCAAATTAAATTTTTTATGAGTTTACTCATTGTGGGTAGTGTAGCCTTTGACAAAATTGAAACACCTTTTGGCAAAACAGACAGAATTTTAGGGGGTGCGGGAACCTTCATTGGTTTGGCCGCTTCTCTATTAAATGTGGAGAATGGAATTGTATCTGTGGTTGGAGGTGATTTTCCACAAGAATTTATGGATTTATTAAAGGATGCTGGTTCCGATATTGCTGGAATAGAAAGGATAGGTGCAGGCAAGACGTTCTATTGGGAGGGGAAATATCATTTGGATATGAATACCAGAGACACGCTAGCTACCGAAGTCAATGTGCTAGAAAACTGGGTTCCTAAAATCCCCAATGATTGGCAATCACCCCATGTAGTGATGTTAGGTAATTTGCAACCTGCTTTACAGTTAGCTGTTTTAAACCAAATACAAAGACCTCAACTGGTGATCATGGATACCATGAATTACTGGATGAATACCGCATGGGATGATCTATTAGAGGTTATAGAAAAAGTAGATGTTTTGGTGATTAATGATGAGGAGGCAAGGCAATTGAGCAAGGAGTTTAGTCTAAAGAAAGCTTCAAGAGTTATCCTAGAAATGGGACCAAAATATTTAATCATTAAAAAAGGAGAGCATGGTGCTTTATTATTTCATCAAGGCGAAATTTTCTTTGCTCCCGCTTTACCTTTAGAGGAAGTTTTTGACCCCACGGGGGCTGGCGATAGTTTTGCGGGTGGTTTTGCCGCATATTTAGCCAAAACAGATGATTATTCCTTTGCGAACATGAAAAAAGGAGTCATTTATGGTTCTGCATTGGCATCATTTACAGTAGAGAAATTTGGGACAGAACGCCTCGTGGAGCTCACAAGAGATGAATTAGCTACCCGTTTAAAAACATTTAAAAAGCTTACAGACTTTACATTGAATGATAATGTATAGGATTTATTTAATTTTGCAATAGATTAGCGTGTAGTGCTAATTCAATTTTAAAAAGATAGAATGAAAGATTTAAAAGAAGAAGAGTTTTTTGAGGATATGGGGGATGGTCATATCCCAAGCCACTTTGATACCCCTTTGCGTGCAGATGCATTTGATATGAGCGAGGATGAAAAGATAGAAAAAATCAAAGGAGATTTCTATAATATTATGCATACGCTTGGACTAGATATGGATGATGATAGTCTAAAGGGCACCCCAAGCCGTGTGGCCAAAATGTTTGTAAAAGAGATTTTTGGTGGGTTGAATCCTGGTAGAAAACCACGGATGTCTACTTTTGATAATAAATACAAGTATAATCAGATGCTTGTGGAGAAAGACATTATTGTTTACTCTACCTGTGAACATCACTTTTTGCCCATCGTTGGGCGTGCCCATATTGGGTATATTTCTAATGGACGTGTGATAGGACTTTCTAAAATGAACCGGATTGTAGAATATTATGCCAAACGCCCTCAAGTGCAAGAAAGATTGACGATGCAGATTGTTAAATCTATGCAAGAAGCTTTGGGGACAGAGGATGTGGCTTGTGTAATCGATGCCAAACATTTATGTGTAAACTCTAGAGGAATCAAGGATATAGAGAGCAGTACAGTGACAGCAGAATTAGGAGGACATTTTAAAACTGACCCTACGACCCGTGCAGAGTTTTTGAAATATATTGATATGAATACCAGATTTAATGTTTGATTAAAGCCTGCAATTCACAATTCAGCACCTTTTATACTTAAAAAAAGACTATTATGGTAGAAAATCATAACCTAAAAATATACAATTCTCTACAAGGAGAAAAAGAGAAATTTGAATCCATACATCCAGAATTTGTAGGAATGTATGTGTGTGGCCCTACAGTCTATAGCCATGTGCATTTAGGCAATGTGAGAACATTTATGTCTTTTGATGTGGTCTTTCGGTATTTAAAGCACTTAGGCTATAAAGTCCGCTATGTGAGAAACATTACCGATGTAGGTCATCTAGAAAGCGATGCAGATACAGGAGAGGATAAAATCTCTAAAAAAGCGCGTTTGGAGCAATTAGAACCCATGGAAATTGTTCAGCAATATTCAAATGATTTTCATCAAGTTTTAAATCAATTCAATTGTATTCCTCCAAGTGTTGAGCCTACTGCCACAGGGCATTTAATAGAACAAATTGAATGTATCAAAACACTTCTAGACAAAGGATTTGCTTATGAAAGCAATGGTTCTGTATATTTTGATGTCAAGAAATACAATGCAGAGGGTTATCATTACGGTGAGTTGAGTAAAAGAGATATTGATGATTTAATTGCCAATACAAGAACATTAGACGGACAATCAGAAAAGAAGAATCCACAGGATTTTGCGCTATGGAAAAAAGCCTCTCCAGAACATATCATGCGTTGGCCTTCTCCTTGGAGCGATGGTTTCCCCGGGTGGCATCTAGAATGTAGTGTTATGAGTACCAAGTATTTGGGTGAAAGGTTTGATATTCATGGCGGTGGAATGGATTTGAAGTTTCCACACCATGAATGTGAGATTGCACAAGCCAAAGGTGCCAACGGTGTAGAGCCTGTAAACTATTGGATGCATACCAATATGTTGATTATGAATGGACAGAAAATGTCTAAATCAACGGGGAATATTGTGAATCCAAAAGAGTTAATTTCTGGAGATAATAATATTTTTGAAAAAGGATTTCACCCGATGGTCATCCGTTTCTTTATGCTACAAGCCCATTATAGAAGTGTTTTGGATTTGAGTAATGATGCGGTAATTGCTGCAGAAAAAGGTTATAATCGCTTGATGGATGCTTATCATTCTATGGACGATTTACCTGTTTCAGAAAAATCTACTGTGGACATTCAAGTATGGATAGATAATAGCCATGCCAAAATGGATGATGATTTTAACACACCAATGCTGATTGCAGAGTTATTTGATGGGGTCAAGATGATTCAAGCCATTCATGATGGCAAACAGGCCATTAATGAGCATGATAAACAAAGGTTTAAAATTTACATGAAAGCCTTCATAGAGGATGTTTTAGGTTTAGAATCCATAGAAAACCAAAATATAGAACAATTAGATGCTGCGATGCAATTATTAATCGAAATGCGTAAGAAGGCTAGAGATAACAAAGACTGGGCAACGTCTGATGAAATTAGAGATAAATTAGCAGAAAAGGGAATCATCTTGAAGGATGGCAAGGATGGAACTACATTTTCTCTAACCTGATTAAAAAACCATTAAATATTATAAAATCTTCAACCTAAGTTGAGGATTTTTTTATATTTACCAAAATTTAATACAATGGAAAACTATACAATAGGCCCACAAATATCAGAAACTGTAATACAAGATCGGTTGAATTCAGGTTATAATTTTGATATCGGGAATTATATCTCTACTGGATGGGAGATATTCAAGAAAGAATGGGTAACTTTTAGTTTATATGGGCTTATCATGCTAGTGATTGTCATGACTGGTATAGGTGCACTGTTTACGGGGGCATTAATCATAGGATTCTTTATAGGAGCAGACAAGGTGGTGAAAGGAGAAAAATTATCCTTAAATGACATGTTTGGTGGATTTAATAAAAACTTAGGAAGTTTAATTGTTTTAATGCTGATTCCAATAGTCATAATGGGTGCTATTTATTCCTTATTCTTTGGGGTTCTTATTGGCACAAGCTCTTTTGCCCCTAACGATGATGCCGCTGCCATGGCTGCTATGGGCTCTATGTTAATTATATATTTATTAATGTTTGTCATTGGTATGGCGCTTAGTTTGGCCATGTTTTTTGCGCCTTATCTTGTATATTTTGGAGATTACGCAGTTATAGATGCCATTAAAACTTCATGGAAATTATCTATGAAAAATGTATTGATGATTTTGTTATTTACAATTCTCATAGGGTTCATTACGCAAGTAGGCATCTTTGTTTGTCTTATTGGGATTGTAGTATCTATGGCTTTTGCCTATGTATGCTATTACCCATTGATGAAAGATGTTTTATTTGATCAGAAAATAACGCCAGAGCAGATATCCAGCCGTGTATTTTAATAAATTAAAAAAAGGAAGTAAAATTGCTATTGCAGCGCCAGCAGGTAGAATCTATCCAGCGGATTTAGACTTTGCCATTTCCTGGATAGAAGAAAATGGTTGGCAGGCAATATTTTCAGAAGAAATATTTAGACATTATGATTTTGGGTATGCGTATGCTGGTACAGATGCGCATAGGAGAGATCAACTACAGCAATATTTAGATGATTCTACTATAGACGCCGTATGGTTTGCTAGAGGAGGCTATGGATCTGCTAAGATTATAGATGCATTGGATTTCTCTAGATTTATAGAAAACCCTAAATGGCTTATCGGATATTCAGATATTACCGTATTTCATAACCATTTAAATAATTTAGGAGTCCCAACGTTACACGCAGTTACAGCCAAGCAATTGGATTCAAGATATTCCCAAGAGACGTATGACAGCCTAACTACTGTTTTAAAAGGGCATGCTTTAGAATATAACATTCCTTCTACCATGAATAATATAGTGGGGGAGACAGATGGGACATTGGTGGGTGGTAACTTGTCTATAATCTATAGCCTATTAGGTAGTGAATCTTTTATCCAAGGACAAAATTTAATCCTATTTATAGAAGACTGGCAAGAGAACTGGTATCATCTGGACAGAATGCTTACAGCACTAAAAAGAGCAGGTTTATTTAAGCGTGTGAAAGGAATGGTGGTAGGTAGTTTTACCAAAATGGATGTACAAGAAGAAAATCCTTTCTATAGCAACACCTTCGATGACCTTTCTAATAACATAGTGCAATCTTTTGTAGAAGAATTACATATACCCGTAGCGTTTAATTTTCCTGCAGGGCATATCGGGGATAATCGTGCTTTGATATTAGGGGCAGAGGTTTCATTAAATATAATGTCTCATCGAACCAAATTGTCTTGGCACTCATAGCATATAATAGATTGTATGGCAGAGCATAACGATTTCGGTCAACTAGCAGAGAGCTTTATTGTTCAGAAATATTTAAAAAATAATTATCAAATCCTAGAGCGTAATTGGCGATCACATCCGCTAGAAATTGATATTATTGCTTTTAGAGATGATGTACTGGTAATTATAGAGGTGAAAGCGCGGTCTTATAATGATGTGATTTCTCCAGAGGATGCAGTAAACCAAAAGAAAAAAAGATTTCTTGTCAAAGCTGCCAATGATTACATGATTCAAAATCATATGGATATAGAATGCCGTTTTGATATTGCGGTAGTACTCAAGAAAAAAGATGGTTTAGCAGCGAAGATCTATGTGGATGCTTTTCAGCCTTATGAACTTTAGGCCTTGTCCAAGTGAAAAGAAAACACAGAACCTTTGCCATGTTCACTTTCTACAAGAATTTTTTGATGATGAGCTTCTAAAATATGCTTCACAATAGCAAGCCCAAGTCCAGAGCCCCCTTGGTGTCTGCTTCTAGATTGATCTACCCTATAAAAACGTTCAAAAATACGTTTTAATTGTTCTGGCTTTATACCAATTCCTGTATCGCGTATGGTAATCTTTACCTTTTCATTCTCTGGGGTAAAAGAAACTGTTACTTCACCAGAACGTTGGGAATGATTTATAGCATTGGCAATAAGATTGGTCAAAACTTGTTCTATCTTTTCTATATCGCCCATAACTTTGATAGGGTCATCATAAGTTTTATCATATTGGAGTTTAATCTGATTGTTTTCTGCTTTGATTTCTAATAAATCAAAAACTTCTTGGGTTAGAGCTACAATATTAAAGGGGTGGCTGTCTAGTTTTAGGTTTCCAGATTCTAGTTCTGTTATCAAGTCCAAATCCTTGACGATATAGGTTAAACGTTCTACGGATTTATTAATTCTATTCAAATATTTATCTCTAATTGTTTCGTCATCCACGCCGCCTTCTATCAGTGTTAATAAATATCCTTGGATAGAGAATAGCGGGGTTTTTAATTCATGTGCTACATTCCCTACGAATTCCCTTCTGTAATCTTCTTTTTCTAAAAGCAAATCTATTTCCTGTGTTTTATCTATGGTGATGTTAGAAATTTCCTTGGATAGGCTTTCTACATCTTGCGCAGGGTTATTTCCCTCATTCAAATCTGGGAGAAGATTATATAGTTTCTTAATATTTAATTTAGTTTGGACTTTTGAATTCAAATATAACAGGCTAAATAAAATCAAAAATACACCAGAATAGGCATAAATGCGCATGCCAAGTGGGATTGAATCTAATGGGGTAGTAGTCCAATCTACCCCAAACATTTTGGTTAAATGATTAAGGATAGAAAACATTACCGTCCCCAACAAAGCTAGGATGAGATGATTAATGATGATGTTACGTGACATTAATCGTTCAATTTATATCCAACACCTTTAATTGTGGTAAAACGTTTATTCCCAAACTTTTCCCTGAGTTTACGAATGTGCACATCTATGGTTCTACCCCCTACTACAACCTCGTTCCCCCAAACTTTGTCTAGGATATCATCACGTTTAAAAACTTTTTTAGGATTAGAAGCCAACAGAGACAGCAGTTCAAACTCTTTGCGAGGAAGTGTCATCTCCTCTCCTTTATAAGTAACCTTATATGTCTCTCTATCAATTTTGATATCCTTTAATTCAATGATCTCATCCTCATGATTGTCCTGAGATTTTAACTTTAGCAAAGCTTTGATTTTACTCATGAGCACCTTTGGTTTCACTGGTTTGGTGATATAGTCATTGGCACCCACTTCATAACCCGCTAGTTGCGTGAATTCCTCTGTTCTAGCAGATAAGAAAACTATCAATGCATTAGAAAGTGAATCTACCTCTCTAATTTCTTTGCAAGTTTCTATCCCATCCATTTCTGGCATCATAATGTCTAGTAAGATCAGGTCTGGCTTCAGGGCTTTTGCCTTCTTTAAACCTTCTACACCATTTTCTGCAGTTTCTACCTCATAGCCTTCTTTGTTAAGGTTGTAGGAAAGGAACTCTAAAATATCTGGTTCATCATCTACTAGTAATATCTTAAACTTGCTCATAAATGCTCTCGCTTTTAAATCTCAATAATTTAATAAAATTACATTTTTTATACAACATTTCTATTGAATATCATAAAAACTTGTTTTCGTTAACACTATGATAATATTACCTCAATTAATTAACGTTAAGGTTACATAAAGTTAAATATAGGGTAAACTTGCTTATCAAATTCTATGGTTTATTTGCACTCAAATATATAAAGGATAAAATGCAACAGAAATTATTAATAGTTCTAATTACTTTGATCACAACATTAGGCTATTCACAGAATATTGTAAAAGGAGTTATATCAGATGTTAATGGAAATCCAATCAGTGATGTGGAGGTTTTTATTGACGACACAGATTTTTATTATTTAACCTCTGTGGATGGTATGTATGAATTGGAATTACCTTCTGGAGAGTATGTCATTAAATATAGTGCTTTTGGTTTTAATGATCATGAGTTAGTAGTAAATGTTAATAATGGTGATACTATAGAAGAAAATATAACATTGTTAGTACCTAGAGAGGATGACATTAATGTAAACCTTAATCAAATAACAGTAGTTTCAGAAGTAAGTGAGGAAAGTGAAGCGGCTACGATTAATATGCAGAAGAAATCTGTAGAGGTAAAAGAAGTAGTAGGAGCAGCGCAAATGTCTAAACAAGGGGTTTCTAACGTTGCAGGCGCAGTTTCCAAAGTATCTGGCGTTTCCAGAACAGAAGGGAGTAGCGATGTGCATGTAAGAGGTCTAGGAGATAGATATTTGAATACAAGTTTAAATAAAATGTCTATTCCATCTAATAGAATAGATAGAAAAAATATCAACTTGGACTTGTTTCCATCTGATATTGTTGAGAATGTAGCAATTAGTAAAGCTTTCCGTCCAGCATTCTACGCTAACTTCGGGTCTGGTAATATTGATGTAACATCAAAGAGGCTATCTGGCAAAAGGTTCTTTTCTATCGGATTGTCTACAGGAGTTAACTCCAACGTAATGCAAAGTGGAGTTTTTGGTGATTTTAAAGTAACGCCTAACCAAAACACTTTTGGGTTTAAATCTGTTAATGATGACTATCAAGATGAGTTAATCAACGGGTCTTGGATGCCAAAATCATACAATACACCCTTGAACAGAGAGGTTTCTATTTCTGCTGGAGAAAAATTTAGTTTATTCGGAAATAGAACCACTGCATTTTTTACAGCCAACTATGCTGTAGATCATGGTTATAAAAGTGGAGAATTCTCTAACTATAGAGCGAATAGGCTAAGGAGATATTATACCGATACAGAAGAATTTAGTGTAGCAACCACTACTCAGGCGATGCTAGTATTTGATATGAAACTAGGAGGAAGAGGAAATAAAATTAAAACAACCCACTTATTAATTAATCAAGCAAAAGATGCTGTCTTTGAAGGTGGTAGAAATGGAGAAGGTTATGTCTTTGATAACCAACCAAAAGAAATTTCTAATTTTCTTAGAGATCAAAGATATAAGCAGAACACAATTATCGTAAACCAAATTAATGGAGAGCACGCTAACTTAGCAGATTTGTTTGACTTAGATTGGGGCTTAGGATACAACTATTTGAATGCTAAACAACCAAACACAATCTCTAATGAGTTTGTTATCTATGACGATTATGCACAGTTCACACAGAATACAAATTTCCAATCTTCTAGAGGTTATCAAGACCTTATAGATAATGAATTTACGGGATACATTAACGCATCCATACCATTGTCAAAAGAAGATTCAAACACGGATTTAAGTTTAAACGTCGGGGCTAATTCAAGTTATAAAGTAAGAGATTTTGAGTCTCAATTCTTAGGGATTTCTAATCTACAATCAAGAAGAATCTCTTCTGTTGACACTGTAGAAGAAGTACTAAACGCTCAGAACTTCAATAATGGGAGTATTGGTGTTGTGGCTCCAGAAGCAGATACATATAACGCTAATGTGACTATCGTAGGAACTTATGCAGAAATTGCTTTAAGTACGGAAAAATTAGATTTATCTGTTGGTGCTAGATTTGAGAGCAATCAACAAGACTTAGACTGGGATGTAAATAACTATGTAGATCCTGTAACGTTCCAACCGAGAATTGGTGGTTTAAATAAGACCGAATCTGGAATCTATCCATCCATTAATGCTAAATACGAATACGCAGATAATCAATTTTTTAGAGTGGCAGCGAGCAAAACATTATCTGTACCAGAACTTAGAGAACTGTCTCCATTTGAATATGTAGATGCACAAAGAAGAACTTTTAGAGGTAATCCAGATCTTATATTCCCAGATGTATATAGTTTAGATTTGAAATGGGAAATGTTTCCTCAACAAGGGACTTTAATCTCTGCTGCAGCTTTTGGTAAATTAATAGAGAATCCAATTAATATTGTGCAAAATGTATCTTCCGCTGGATTCTTCAGACCAGAGAATACAGGAGAAGAAGCTACTGTATTCGGGATAGAGTTAGAGTCTAAATTCAAAGCATATCAATTTAATGATGCGTCATTAAACCTAGGATTTAATGCGACAAAAATGTGGACAAACCAAGATTTATTTGAATTTGCAGATAGAAATGGAGACGGTAACGTGCAAAATGGATACCAGTTCAATGGTAATACAGAGTCTAAATTACAAGGTGCAGCAGAATACTTAATTAATCTAAGCTTAACCTATGAGACAGAAAATGAGTATCCAACCATTGCTACACTTACAGGTAATTATACCTCAGATAAAATATATTCATTAGGAACTCCAAACTCTGCGATCAATACAGATCAGTTGTTCAATTATAATGATAACATAATCCAAAAAGGGATATTTAATTTAAACTTTATTTTGAGCCAAGAATTAAGTGAGAAAGCAAGTCTAAAGCTTTCTGTTAAAAACATCCTTAACCCAAAAATTAAGTTAATACAAAATAACAACGTAATCAACTTTGTAGATGTTGCCCCAACTAATTTGGAAGTAGGAGAAGCAACGCTAGAGTCTTATTCTAATGGGGTAGATTTTTCATTAGGATTTAAGTATCAATTTTAAATTAAACATACAATAAACATTAATTAAATTAAACAAAAATGAAAAAGGTAATTTTAAGTCTTACAGTTTTAGGAATGTTCTTCGCAACATCTTGTAGCAATGACGATGACACTCCAAACCCAAACCCAAACCCAAATCCATCAGCAGAAATTTTAACAAGTGTGAGTACTGACACAACTTTAGATCCATCTGTATCTTACAAATTAACTGGTCCTGTAATTGTTTCTAACGGAGCAACTTTAACAATTCCGGCAGGTACAAAAATCGAAGCCAGTGCAGCAGGTACGGGTGTTTATTTAGCTGTTAATCAAGGTGCAAAAATAGATATCCAAGGTACAGCAGAAGAGCCTGTTGTTATGTCATCTCCAAATGGAAATCAGGGAGATTGGGGAGGATTGACTATATTAGGCGAAGCTGAAACTACTGCAGGTGTAGATCAGATCGCAGAAGTTGGTGGTTTTGTATACGGTGGAACAGATTCTTCTGATTCTTCTGGGAGCATCAAATATTTAGTAATCAAAGGGACTGGAGCATCTATCAACCCTGAATCTGAGTACAATGGAATCTCTTTCTACGCAGTAGGATCGGGTACAACTGTTGAGAACATTGCGGTAATCAACGGAGCAGATGACGGAATAGAAATGTTCGGAGGATCTGTAGAGATTAAGAATGTTTATTTAGAAGACAATAATGATGATTCTGTTGACTGGACAGAAGGTTGGGATGGTGCTATTGAAAATGTATACATAGAGCATAATAAAGGAGGTTTCTCTACAGCATTTGAAGGGGATAAACTTAACAACAACCCAATGTTTACTAACGTAACTGCAATCTCTACAGTTGGTGGAACTGCATTACAGTTCAAGAAGCAATCTGGAGCTACAATCAACAACTTATACTTATCTGGATATGAGACAAACATTGACATGAAAGATGGTGGAGATTTAACTAACGTCATCATAGATGGTGAAGCTGCTTCAACGTCTGCAGATTACAACACTGGAGCTCAAGTGGATGTTTCTGGTTGGAACTGGGTTAATGCTTCATTATAATTATTTAAATAGTAATTTTATACATAACTTTTAATTAGCATTTTAGTTAAGCCCCACAGAAGCAATTTTGTGGGGTTTTTAATTGAATCAAATTTCACTCAGATATTCCAAAAACATGGCATAAGGATATCCATGAGATAAGTCAGCAATAAGATTGGGATAATTCTTTACAATGCCGTAACTTTATCCAATAGAAAGAGGCTTATATTTGCCTAATAATTAGAAACTAATAATCTTAAAATTTTATATTATGAAAAAGTTTTATTTTTTATTAGCTGTTATATTTTCAGCTTCTACTATTACTGCTCAACACTTAGCCTTTGACGGCTCTGACTTTGAAGATTTTGATGCTTTTACAGCAGGTTTAAATAATTTTGGTCTAAAAGACTATGCAACACAAGGAGTTGGAGAAGGTATGGATGGATCTAACTCTTTAAGCATCGTTGGTACCCCAACTGGTAACGACTATGTATTTACTGCAACAGCACCAGAAGGATTGCCATCAGATATCACAGAAATCTCTTTTTACATTAAGGGAACATCTGATTCTAAATCAATTTCTTTAAACCTATACAATGCAGATGGTTACTATAGATTTAATGCAGGAGATATCACTACAGGTGATATTGTTTTAGAGCCACAAAATTCTAATCAATATTCTGGGATGATAGACACTCAAGGAGAGTGGAGAAAAGTTACTTTGAATTTAGAAAACATTAGTGACTATGTCACAGATCCAAGTGCTGATTTCTTTGCATTAAAAGTTGGTAAAAATTCTGCATGGGATATAGACCTAGATAACTTTTACTTCGTATCCACTTCTTTAGGTGCCGTAGACTTAGATTTCAACAAGAAGAACATAAAAGTTGCTGTAAGCCAAGATATCTTAGTAATAGAAGGCGTAGAAGCACAAAAAGTTCAAATCTACAACGTTGCAGGACAAAAAGTGGCTACATCATCCTATGTTGGAGGTTTAGCAAAAGGCGTTTACATCGCAGTAATAGAAGACGTAAATGGAAAACAAGTAAGCGTGAAATTCATCAAATAAATGGATTAAACATATTTAAGCTTATCATTTTAAAGCCTGAGGTTCAATCACTTCAGGCTTTTTTATGGATTAGAATAATTTGGACGTGCCCTTTCAGGTCGGGCTTTCTGTTCCAAGTCCTCACATCTTTAGGTATTCACCTAAAGATGCTGTGGGCTATCCACGCCAATCCCTCACGCAAAAAAAATAACACATCCTGCCTTCTTAAATACACACAAACAACATCAAAACAAGAAAACCACCATCATTTAAACCACAAGATTACATTCAAAATTCAGATATTTGTATCACCACGAGCCAAAAATAAAGCCCATGTATACACACATCAAAAAAGTATTATTCAAAATAAAACCAGAAACCGCTCATAATCTATCTATGGGCATGTTATCCTATATTCAAACCTTGCCATTCGCGCGCATCATATTACAAAACACCCTAGCCAAACAAGACCCCAAACTTAAAACCTCTCTGTGGGGGCTAGACTTCCAAAATCCCATAGGCTTAGCCGCAGGATTTGACAAGGATGCCAAATACATAGATGAATTAGCCCATTTAGGCTTTAGCCATATAGAAATCGGAACATTAACGCCAAGACCTCAACCAGGAAACCCAAAACCAAGACTATTTAGGTTGGTAGGAGATCATGCCCTTATCAACAGAATGGGCTTTAACAATGGGGGCGTAGATGCAGCCGTTAAGCGATTAAAAAAAGTAAAATCTAAAGTAATCATTGGAGGGAATATTGGGAAGAATAAAACCACGCCCAATGCACATGCTGTAGATGATTATGAATATTGCTTTAGAAAACTTTACGATTATGTAGATTATTTCGTGGTCAATGTAAGCAGTCCTAACACCCCGAACTTACGTGCCTTGCAAGAAAAAGAACCCTTAAAAGAAATACTCAATCGTTTGCAGGATATCAATAGCACATTAGGAAAAAATCGCCCTGTGATGCTAAAAATCGCCCCAGATTTAACAAATGAGCAGTTAGATGACATCATAGAAATTGTAGAAGAAACCAAACTCGCTGGCATCGTCGCCACTAATACTACTGTCAATAGAGAAAGTTTACATCGGGATCAGCCCCTTAGATTAGAAAAAGGGGGACTAAGTGGAGAGCCTCTAAAAGACAGAAGCACAGAAGTCATTAAGTATATAAATCAGAAAACGGCGGGGCGTATTAAAATCATAGGAGTAGGTGGAATCTTCAATGGAGAAGATGCATTAGAGAAACTAAACGCGGGAGCCAGTTTAGTCCAAATTTATACAGGTTTTATTTATCAAGGACCCACCATCATTAAAAGTATTGGTGATTATTTAATTCAAAAAAATATTAATAAATAAGTACAATAATATCTTGACAAATATTCTATTGAAAACAAAAACCCTCATTATCTACCAGAAATAGTAGATAATAAGGGCATTGTATCATTTAATTAAAAAATTATACGCTTATTTTTCTAAAGAAATTACTAATCTCTTACCAGATTCTATTTTCTTATTCCATAGAGATTCAATATCTTCAATAGCCTCAACTTGCGTATCGATATGTAAAGTGCCTTTTGCCGCTAATTCATACATTTCTGGCACAATCGTTTGCCCAAAGTAATCTAAATCATCTGGCGACAAACTTCCAAAACCAGAACCTATAATTTCTATATCTGTACTTCTTAAAGTTCCAGATGGTAAACTTATAGTTTCACCTGCTAGAGACCCAACAGATACAATGCGAACCTTTTTAGTTGATTTACCTAATCCACCCCCTTTGAGTGATTTTAAAACCAATTCCATAGGTTTCCCCCATAGATAATCAATGATTAAATCAATAGGATGATCTTCATATACTTTTTGTAAATCCTTGATGAAACCTTCATCATCTTGGTCAGAATTTACGGTAATATCGGCTCCCAAATTTTTAGTATCTTCTAAATTATCTTTTGCTCTACCAGCTGCTACAATGGTTTTAGCCCCATAGTGTTTGGCTACCTGTACAGCTATATTCCCAGTAAAACCTGTGGCACCAATGATAAGAACATTTTGCCCTTTTTCTAATTTACCCCTTACTTTAATAGGCATAACTCCACCCAATACAGCATTTGGCAAGGCTGCAGCTGTATCAAAGTCTAAATCATCTGGGATAGGTGTTAATTTATTTTTGTCCACCACAGCTTTTTCTGCAATCATACCAGTGATTCCTGTAGCATATACCCTAGAACCATCTTCTGTGGTGCCTACACCATCCATTCCTACCACGGTAGGCAGATCAGAATAACTGTCATAATGCTCACCACTAGCGCGTGCCTTGTCCAAGTTTTTCACGGCTGCGGCTTTCACATTTAAAATGATTTCATTTTCTCCTTCTGCCTTTGGCTCCTCAAAATCTTTAAACTTTGGAACTTCTCCTAACTTCTCTAAAACTGCTGCTTTCATATAAATAAATTTTTTATTAGAACTTATTAAATTGTCATCACAAGATGACAGCCTTATTTAAATCAAAAATCATACAAGAAATATAAAAATATAAAAAGTAAACGTCTCAATATACTTCTTTTGTTACCTTGAATTCATTTCATAGCCTTATAATCAGTTGAATATAAGTTAATCGGGTTATGAATTAAGTTCAATATGACCAGTTTTTAAGGTTTTGAGACAGCCACCCTTGAAAATTTTTTATAAAATGAAGATTATGGTTTCACCAAGCCTGCACGTTTTAATAAAGCATCTGGTTTAGGCTCTTGTCCACGGAATTCTTTATACAATTCCATAGGATCTTGCGTACCCCCAGCGCTTAATAATTTATAAAATCTATGGGCTGTGATAGGGTCAAAAATGCCGTTTTGTTTAAAGAAATCAAAGGCATCTGCATCCAAAACCTCTGCCCATTTATAACTGTAATATCCAGAAGAATATCCTCCTTGGAAGATATGAGAAAAGGCGGTACTCATATTGGTTCCTATAATTTTGGGATAGAGTTGTGTATCCTCAAAAACCTTGTCCTCATAAGCATCTACGTCTTCTATGCCTCTAGGGTCAACGGCATGCCAAGCCATGTCTAATTTGCCGAAGCTAATTTGTCTCACTGTTTGATATCCCTCCATGAATTGCGCAGATTGAATGATCTTATCTATCAATTCATTCGGGATAACTTCTCCTGTCTTATAATGCTTGGCAAACAATTTCAGTGCCTCTGGTTCATAACAATAGTTTTCCATGAATTGGGAAGGAAGTTCTACAAAATCCCAATATACATTGGTTCCAGCAAGGCTCTCATATTGCGTGTTGGCAAGCAATCCATGGAGCGCATGTCCAAATTCATGAAAAAGCGTTGTCACCTCATTAAATGTCAATAATGATGGTTCTGTCTGGGTAGGTTTAGTGAAGTTACACACAATAGAAATTTGTGGTACTTTGCGTACATTATCTAATATGGAACCATCTCTATAAGAAGTCATCCATGCACCCGCTCGTTTTCCTTTTCTTGGGAAAAAGTCTGTGTAGAAAATCCCTGTAACTTCATCTTCTTTATTCCTTACCTCATATACTTTCACATCTGGATGATAAACTTCTATTTCCTCATTCAGAACAAAAGAAATCCCATACAATTGATGCGCAATTTTAAAAGCACCATTCACCACATTTTCTAATTCAAAATAAGGCTTTAATTCCTCATCACTCAAGTCAAATTGCTCTTTTTTAACTTTCTCTGCATAATAAGCATGATCCCAAGGCATGACCTTCTCTATGCCATCTGTTTTAATAGCATAATCTTGCAAGATTTGAATATCACGTTCCGCAAAGGGTTTGGCTTTGACCAATAAGTCCTCTAAAAACTCTTTGACTTTCTCTGGAGATTTGGCCATTCTCTCTTCTAAAACAAAATCTGCATGCGTCTCAAAACCCAACAAATCCGCTCTATCATATCTTAATTTTACAATCTCCTTAATATTCTGCGTATTATTCCTGTCATTCTGTTGGAATGCTTTGGCTCCATTAGCACGGAATAGCTTTTCTCTTAATCTTCTGTTATTAGCAAACTTCATGAAGGCTAAATAACTAGGCATTTGCAGTGTAAATATCCATCCTTCTTTGCCATGCTCCTCTGCCTCTGATCTAGCCATGTTCTTGGCATAATCTGGCAAGCCATCCAAATCTTTTTCATCTGTAAGATGCAATTGGTATGCATTGGTTTCTGCCAAGACATTCTCCCCAAATTGAAGACTTAATTGAGATAACTTCTTATCTATTCTCCTTAATTTTTCTTTCTTCTCTTCATTTAACAAGGCACCATTTCTACTGAAACCCTTAAAAGTTTTACGCAACAACTGCTGTTGTTCTTTGGTTAAATCAAAACTATCTCTGGCATCATAGACATTTTTAATTTTTTTGAATAATGGCTCATTCAAACGAATGTCATTATTAAATTCAGAAAGCAAAGGAGAAATCTCTCTTGCAATCGCCTGAATTTCATCGGAGGTTTCGGCAGAATTTAAATTAAAAAATATAGCGGTAATTCTACTTAATTTCTCACCGCTCAAGGCTAGTGCCTCTATGGTATTATAAAAATCTGGTAAATCTTTGTTTTCTATAATTTCATCAACTTCTTTCTTCGCTTCCTTGATTGCCTCTTTGATAGCAGGTTCAAAATCTGCTGCTTGAATATCGGAAAATGGAGGGGTTTGGAATGGCGTGTCAAAAGGTTGTTTGAGTAATATGTTCATTTAAAATTTTTTTGTGATAAAATCAATTATTATTCCATTTAGGAATTAGTTAAATGTAGTAAGGGTCCACGTCTGGAAATCACGGGTTCGCTCATAACTTAGTGTGCCGTCTTGGTTTTTATAACCAATAGTATAATAGCCCATACCATTTTTAGCAGTGATTTTAACATGATAAATTCCTGTTCTTGTGGATGGGTAATAATGGGCAAGAATTAAGGATTTTTTTGTATCAATTACCATGATTTCCCCATTGTCTAAATGGGTGATTTTAAGATCATTTGTCTTCATGGGTTGATTGTTATCTGTGATTACTTTGGTAGTTGTCATTGGTTTCGTTTGTCTTTCTTCTGGCAACATTTTTTGGTATTCTGCTGGCTGGGTCGTTTTCTCTATGATTGTAACTTCTTGTACGGCAGGTGTCACTATGTCGTCTTGTGCATCAGAAATTTGCATGGTCGCCACAATTTGTTGTAATGCATCCGTATAACCTTCTTTATAGGCTTTGATATCAGAGATTGCTTCTTCTTTTAACACAACTTCATCATTACAATCCTTTAGTACCAGCGTTAGTTTATTTTTAAGAAAAGAACTTGTGTTAAATACATCTGCAGTAAGTACCCTACAAGGATTTAACTTCACTTCCTCTGGCCAATAATTTTTGTTTTCTCCTAAAGGCTCATAATTTCGTTTTTTTAATAAAATTTTGAGCGTATTATTGAGCGAAAATTGGTTTGCGTCAAAATCAGAAAACTTGTTAGGTACAGATATATATTGATAATCAGAAACTTGTTGAGCGTTTGCCATGATCCAAGAGCATAGCATTAAAATGGTGATAATCTTTTTCATTGAATAAACTTTGTATAAATATAATCAATTTCCAAAGATTGAATTTATATATCTTTGTTTTATGTCTAATACAATCGGTAAATTATTTAGGTTAACTACATTTGGAGAAAGTCACGGTCCAGCAATAGGGGGTATCATAGATGGCTGCCCAGCGGGTCTTGTTATAGATTTTGAGAAGATTCAATATGAAATGAATCGCAGAAAGCCTGGGCAATCCAAGATTGTAACCCAACGCAAAGAAGCAGATGAGGTTGAATTCTTGAGTGGTATTTTTCAAGGTAAAACCACGGGTGCACCTATTGGATTTCATATTGAAAACACCAATCAAAAACCCAAAGATTATGATCATAATGCCCAAGCGTATAGACCGTCACATGCGGATTTTACTTATGATAAAAAATATGGAATTCGTGATTACAGAGGAGGCGGACGTTCTTCTGCCAGAGAAACCGCTAATTGGGTTGTGGCAGGAGCAATTGCCAAACAGTTGATTCCAACCATTCAAATCAATGCTTGGGTGTCTAGTGTAGGGGATTTATTTTTAGAAAAGCCTTACCAAGAAATCGATTTCACCAAGATAGAAGATAATATCGTGCGTTGCCCAGATCCAGAAGTAGCATCCCAAATGATAGATAAGATAAAACAAGTTCGCAAGGCTGGTGATACTATTGGGGGTACAGTGACTTGTGTTATCCAACATGTCCCGATAGGGCTTGGGGAGCCTATTTTTGATAAACTGCATGCACGCCTTGCCCATGCTATGATGTCTATCAATGCGGTAAAAGGTTTTGAATATGGCAGTGGTTTTTGTGGTGCCAAAATGAAAGGATCGGAACATAATGATTTATTTAATCCTGATGGAACGACCCAGTCTAATCTTTCTGGGGGCATCCAAGGAGGAATCTCCAACGGTATGGATATTTATTTCCGTGTTGCTTTTAAGCCTGTGGCAACCTTGATGCAAATGCAGCCTACGATCAATGCGCAGGGCGAGGAAGTAGATTTGCAGGGCAAGGGAAGACACGATCCATGTGTGGTGCCACGCGCGGTTCCTATTGTAGAGGCTTTGGCAGCGATGGTCATAGCAGATTTTAGTTTATTGGCAAAGACTAGTAAGGTTTAAGGGTGATATAGGTTGTATTTTATGACATATGACATCTCATAGCCAATGCGATATGCCATGGGTCTGCTAAATCTGTGTCCAGAAACTCTTGTATGGCATTGCGTAGA
The DNA here is from genome assembly GCA_009835005.1 of Flavobacteriaceae bacterium Ap0902. Taxonomy (GTDB): domain Bacteria; phylum Bacteroidota; class Bacteroidia; order Flavobacteriales; family Weeksellaceae; genus Profundicola. Next base: position 303,701 of record WTFG01000001.1, read on the forward strand.
AATGACAAGCCATTGAATCGGCAGCTCATTAAGATAATGAATTCAATATCATATAAATATATCTAACTAAAATTAACTGGGACGAGCTTTTTACATTCAACGCTTAAATAGATTAACAATATTTTCTTTTTTATCCTTGCTCATTGGGGTTTCCTGTTTATTATATTTGTATTCTTATAGACAATCAATCCCCATGAAAAATCTATTGTCATTTCTCTTCATTATAATTTTTAGCATAGGTTATTCGCAAACCAAAGATACCCGCACTTTTCAACAGATTAATGACTCTATATTAAGAGAGGCACACCTTATTTATAGGTTTGACAAGGCTTTCACCACCACGGCAGCGAATATAGATGCACATCGTGAACTTAGAAGAACGGCTGGGGAAATTGTGATTATGCCTAAGAATGATAAATTGCATGCGCTGGTGTTTTCCAAAGAAACCAAAACGCAGATTGTAGGAGAGATGTTCTTCAATGAATATATAGATTCTACCTCTTTGATTACCGTATCAAGACCCGCTACTGCAGACGAGATGAAATTAAGAGAGGTTAAACACACCGTTATGAGCGGGGTTCAGGCCAAATATGAAGTTATTTATGGTGGTGACGATACTTATTTAAACCCTATTTTTATACCCTATAAAGAGAAGATTAGAGATAAAAATGTTCAATTATATAAATTTTATTTAACGACAGAAACCAATAAAGCCAATACAATTCCCTTTGGTAGAGATTATATGTTTATAGCCAAGGAAGACGGTAGTATATTTTATAATTTACAATTCAATCTATATATGCCTGTGGTGATTTCCCAAGAAATTGCAGAAAAGCAATCTGTGACCATAGAATATCCAGAACGGGAGCATTATATTACGCCTACAGATATGTATTTATTTGCTAAATACGGTGCACCCAAAGACTTATTTAATCTTCGCGTTTTATCTAATTACCTCGGCGTCTACTTCGATTACAATTGGGATAGAGAAACCTTGGATGTGGTCATGGAATAATTATTTTTTATTAAATAATTCTGGCAATCGATTGAGCAAAATATATTTTTTGTAAGCAGATTTTCCTTCTTCTGCAGGGGTACCCATATATAATTTACCACCCTCTAGCGATTTAGAAACGCCAGATTTAGCACTAATCACAGCCTTGTTACCAATAGACACATTGCTGGTAATCCCTGCTTGCCCCCAAATGATAACCTCGTTACCAATGTTGCAGCACCCAGCAATTCCTACTTGAGAAGCGATGAGACACTGTTCTCCTACAATCGTATCATGCCCTATTTGAATTTGATTATCCATTTTAGTTCCCTTTCCAATGAGTGTGGTTGCCGTAACGCCTCTATCTATGGTACAATTAGCGCCAATTTCCACCTCATCTTCTATCACAACATTTCCTACAGATTTTAATTTATCAAAACCAGTTTCTCTCTTTTTATAATAAAAAGCATCGCCGCCCAAAACTGTCCCAGAATGGATAATGACATGGTCACCAAGCACTGTTCTATCCCCAATCGTTACATTGGGATGGATATAACAGCCTTTGCCAATATGCACGTCTTTCCCGATAACAACTTGTGGAGAAATATGCGTACCCTCGCCTATTAAAGCATCAGAAGCAATGACTTCATTGGTAGGTTGAAACGGCATAAAGTGCTGACCGATTTTCACAAAATCCCGAAACGGGTCGTCCGAAATCAATAGGGCTTTATCTACTGGGCAAGCCACTTCTTTATTGATTAAAACTACGGTAGCGGCAGAGTTTAATGCCTTGTCATAATACTTAGGATGATCCACAAATACAATATCACCCTTTTCTACCCTGTGGATTTCATTGATTCCAAGAATAGGGAAATCATCATCGCCCATGTATTGAGCTTGAATTAAATCGGCAATATGCTTTAAAGTTTGTGGACGTGGAAAACGCATGATTTATAAGTTTTAAACAAATATATTGTAATTATGTTATTTATTAAGATGATAGATTGCTAATTTTAATGCTAAATTGCTATATTTATGCTAAATAAATATAGCAATGAATACATGTCCAAATTGTCAATCCAGTGATACTATTAAAAGTGGTATCATCCATCAACGGCAAAGATACAAATGTAAAACTTGTGGATATCATTTTACAGTGAATAAAATGGGGAAACAAATTGATAGTTATTATGTCAATAAATCTTTGCAATTATACTTAGAAGGTTTAAGTTATAGAGAGATAGAGAGACTTCTTGGGGTTTCGCATGTGAGTGTGATGAACTGGGTGAAAAAATATAATATCAAACGACCAGAAAATACGCATTATCATCCTACTTATAAAATCTTAAACGCAGAGGAGCTGGCTAAATTTTTTTCAAACCCATCCAATATCAAAGGAGCGGGAATTGTGGTTACAGAATTGGGAGATAAATATATGATGATTAAATGGAAGCGTTTTAAAAAGGATTAAATTATTGATTATCAAATTATAATTGAATATAATTTTAGCACGTCTATAATAAATAAACAAATAACTATCCTATATTTTTATGGATAATTAACTTTTCGGAAGTTCGTATTACGATAACGATAAATAATCAATTCGTTATATGTAAAATACTTACTTTATGAAGACTATATTTATATTATTATCAATCTTTTTCTCTTGTTTATTAATTCCACTAAATGCACAAGGTTCTCCTGATTATACAGGGGGGTTTAAAATTAAATTTAATGAAGATGGTAGTAAATACCTACGCACCATCAGCTGGGTACAAGGCCAAGTAAATTATAATACAGATGCGCCAGGCGGCACTGAAGCGATGACCATGCAATTAAGACGTGCAAGGGTTCTCATGTTTTCTCAAATCACACCCAAATTTATGCTTCTAACGCATTTCGGGGTGAATAGCCTAGGCGCCAACACCATGAGCCCCACAGGAAAAGGAGAGGGTTCCCAGGTGTTTATGCATGATGCATGGGCACAATATAACTTTATCCCAGCATTTACTTTAGGAATGGGGTTACACTACTTTAACGGAATTTCTAGATTGAGCAATCAATCTACACTGAATATGCTGACCCTAGACAACAACCGCTCTTCTTGGGCAACCCTAGGATTATCTGACCAATTTGCTAGACATGTGGGTTTATTTGCCAAAGGATCTATTCATAATTTTCAATACCAAGTTTCTTTTAATGAAGCGATGACCGCTAACCTAGATGCCAGAGATCCTATGAATGCGGCTTCTGTGTATAGAGGCAAAGAATTGCTGGGGGGTGATGAGGCTGGCAAAACTTTTTCTGGCTATTTTCAATATGGATTCTTAGATAAGGAAAGTGACTTCTTACCCTTTCGTGTAGGGAGTTATTTGGGCGGTAAAAAAGTCTTTAATGTTGGGGCAGGTTTCTTTGCCCATCCCAAAGGTGCTGTACGTGCAGATGCCAACGGAGATTTAACAGGAGAAGACGTGAGTATATTCGCTGTAGATGTTTTCTATGATGCACCAATTAGTGCTAAGGGTGATGCGATTACTGCTTATGCTGTGTACCAAAACAACGATTATGGAGAAGATTATCTCTTAGGTCCTTATGGTACTGGGAATATGTTGTATGGGCACGTAGGCTATTTATTACCTGGAAACAACCCACAATTAAAGTTTCAGCCGTATGTGGCCTATAGCCATCAAACTTTTGATGCTACTCAAGATGATAAATCTGAATTAAAAGTAGGATTAAATGCTTATATGAGTGGTCATCATGCGAAGTTTACTTTAGAATATGATAAAACAAAATTTGGAGATACAGATACGGGCTTTGTCAATCTACAAGCTATGGTTTATCTATAACTTATTCTAATCTAGACCTCTATTTATAAACAATAAAAAAACTAAATCAATACATTATGGCAAATAAAGAGCATACCGCCTATTGGAAAGAGAACATTAAATATCTGGTTATCCTGATGTCTATATGGTTCATCGTTTCCTTTGGCTTCGGAATTCTACTGGTAGAACCTTTAAATGAAATTAAAGTAGGTGGTTTCAAACTAGGTTTCTGGTTTGCGCAACAAGGCTCTATCTACTGTTTCATTATTTTGATTGCTGTTTACATTTATTTGATGAATAAACTAGACCGCAAATATAGCCTAGACAAGGATTAATCTATTCTTTTACTTAATTAAAAAAATTTAAATATTATGTCTGTTTTTACTTGGACCATTATACTTGTAGTCGCCACCTTTTCCGTATACATCGGGATTGCTATTTGGGCACGTGCTGGGTCTACCAAAGAATTTTATGTTGCTGGAGGTGGTGTTTCTCCGCTAGCCAACGGGATGGCTACCGCAGCCGATTGGATGTCTGCAGCCTCTTTTATATCCATGGCAGGATTAATCTCCTTTATGGGTTATGATGGCTCTGTTTTCCTAATGGGGTGGACAGGTGGTTATGTTATGCTCACCCTGATGCTCGCGCCCTATTTGCGGAAGTTTGGAAAATTCACAGTCCCAGATTTCTTTGGAGATAGATATTACTCCAAAACGGCTAGGATTGTAGCTGTAATTGCAGCCCTTATAGTTTCCTTTACCTATGTAGCTGGGCAAATGCGTGGTGTAGGAGTGGTATTTTCTCACTTCTTGCATGTGTCTATAGAATGGGGTGTAATCATTGGAATGATCATCGTTCTTTTTTATGCAGTACTTGGTGGAATGAAAGGGATTACTTATACCCAAGTGGCACAATTCTGTGTATTGATATTTGCTTTTATGGTGCCTGCTTTCTTTATCTCTTTTCAAATGACGGGTAATCCAATTCCACAATTGGGAATGGGTACAACTGTAACAGGTGATGATAATATGTATTTGCTAGACAAGCTAGATAGAACCTTGGTAGATCTTGGTTTTCATGAATATACTAGTGGTACAAAATCAACGCTAGATGTATTCGCCATTACAGCAGCACTGATGCTAGGAACAGCTGGATTGCCACATGTCATCGTGAGGTTCTTCACCGTGAAACGTGTAAAAGATGCCCGTAAATCTGGATTATATGCCTTGTTATTTATTGCGATATTATATACAACGGCTCCTGCCATTGCAGTATTTGCAAGACAAAACTTAATAGATACCGTGAGTGAGACATCTTACACAGATATGCCAGAATGGTTCAAAAAATGGGAAAACACAGGATTGATTGGATGGGCAGATAAAAACAAGGATGGTAAAGTGCAGTATCTCCCTGGAGATGCTTTTGATGGCAAACCTGTCTTTGAAACCACGGTCAGAGGAGAAAGTGGTGAAAGACTTATTGTGAATGCCAATGATACACCCAATGAATTGTATGTAGATAGAGATATCATGGTATTGGCTAATCCAGAGATTGCTAATTTACCAGCATGGGTGATTGCACTGGTAGCCGCGGGTGGGTTAGCCGCTGCATTGTCAACCGCCGCCGGATTATTATTGGTGATATCGTCTTCTATTTCCCATGATTTATTACGCAAGACCTTTATGCCGAATATCACAGATAAGCAAGAACTCATCTATGCCAGATTAGCAGCTTTTGTAGCAGTATGTATTGCTGGATATTTCGGGATTAATCCACCTGGTTTTGTAGCCTCTGTCGTGGCCATAGCATTTGGGTATGCTGCCGCAAGTTTCTTTCCAGCGCTTACGATGGGTATCTTTTCCAAAAGAATGAACAAAGAAGGTGCTATTGCAGGATTAATTGCTGGTTTATTATTCACTACTTTTTATGTCTTGAAATTTAAATTAAGTGTGCTTTGGGGATTAGAACCCATATTAGGGTCTAACTCACCAGAAGATTGGTGGCTAGGAATATCCCCAGAAGGCTTTGGTTTTGTTGGTATGATAGTGAACTTTCTAGTGGCTTTTGTGGTATCTAGAATGACACCAGCACCTCCACCAGAAGTACAGGAATTGGTAGAGAGTATTCGTATCCCAAGTGGCGCAGGCGAGGCCACGCATTAATTGATATGAATTAAATTAATAGAGCCTCTACGGATAAACATTCAGTAGAGGCTTTTTTAAACCAAAAAACATTCGCTAAATTTAATAGGTATTAAAATATCAATCATGATAAAGAGACACGAACAGAAATTAGTTATAATTTCCATTGCACTATGGGTTTTACTTAATTTCCCTGTGCTTTTTATCTTTAATCATGATGGACACTTTTTGGGTTTCCCCATCTTATACTTTTATATATTTTCCGTTTGGTTGTTGTCTATCCTCATTAGCTATCTAATTCTGAACAAGCATTTTGAATAAATTCTTACTCATCATAATCATAATTAGTTACTTAGCAGGGATATTTTACATCGCTTTTTGGGCAGAAAAAAGTAAAAAATCCAAGTGGGTAAACCATCCATTGGTTTATACCCTATCTCTGGCTGTCTATTGTACAGCTTGGACGTATTATGGGAGCATAGGGTTAGCGGTGGATAATTCTTATGAATTTCTTCCTATATATTTAGGTCCAGTGATAGCTCTTCCTTTATGGGTTGTTTTTACCAAAAAGATTATTTATCTCACCAAATCACACAACATCTCTAGCATGGCAGATTTTATATCCTTGCGTTATGGCAACAGTAGAATGCTGGGTGCGATTGTTACCCTCATCTGTTTGGTGGCAATAGTGCCTTATCTTTCTTTGCAGATAAAAGCAGTATCAGAATCCTTTCAGATTTTGGTGGGAGAGGAATTTATCCATCAATATTTATGGCTAGACTTTACCTTTTATATCACTTGCATTTTGGCGTTGTTCGCCTCTTTTTTTGGTACACGATCCTCTGACGCAAGTAATAGAAAAACTGGGATTGTGTTCTCTGTAGCCGTGGAATCCGTATTAAAACTTTCTTTTTTTGTAGCTTTTGGGCTATATGTAGTTTTTTATTTGTTTGATGGAACACAAGATTTGTATAATCAAATCAATGCAAGCCATCCAGAACTTTTGGCAACTAAGCTGAACCTAGTGGGAGGTTTAAACTGGATGTTCGGGATAGCCCTTTCCTTTATGGTAATGTTTTTATTGCCTCGCCAGTTCCAAATGGGTGTAGTAGAATATGTAGGGAGGTTTCAAATGAAAACTGCTATTTGGGCTTTTCCCTTGTATTTATTAATCTTTAATTTATTTGTTTTATTCATTGCTTGGGCTGGCATGATTTTAATAGGAGGCAGCCCCAATCAAGATTATTATAGCTTGTTAATCCCTCTAGCACAGGGACATAAATTTGTAGCAATCTTAGTGTTCCTTGGAGGGTTCTCCGCGGTGATTTCTATGGTGGTGGTATCCTCTATTGCGCTAGCAACCATGTTAAGCAATAATGTGATTATCCCGTATGGATATTTAGATGTGTTTGCCAAAAGGTTTTCTGTAGAAAATGAAAAATCAATTAAATTAATCAGAAGAGTCACCATCATTCTATTGATTTTCTTTGCATATTTTTTGTACATCAATTGGCAGAAAGAATTACCATTAATCTCCATTGGTCTTATTTCTTTTGTAATCATTTCTCAATTGGCACCCTCCTTTTTTATAGGATTGTATTGGAGCAGAGGTTCTGCCTTGGCTGCTAAGTTGAGTATTCTAAGCGGTTTTGCTATGGTAGGCATCACCCTACTGATTCCATTTACTTACAATGCTGTTTATAATGACGCGAGCATCATAGAAAATGGATATTTCGGGATGGAAACCTTGCGCCCTTATGCCTTGTTTGGGCTAGATTATTTAACCCCGATCAATCATGCTTTTTGTTGGTCTTTGATTGTGAACATGATGGTTTATTTAATCTTATCTGTTTCTTTTAAAGGGCATTATAGAGAAAGAAATTATGGAGAAATGTTTGTGAATGCGGTAGAGATTTCGGGCCTGCAAGAGAATGCTTTTGTATGGAAGGGAGAAGCCTATTATGCAGATATCCAAGAATTGTTATTCCGTTTTTTGGGAGAGGAAAGGGGGGGTAGAGCCATTCGGATTTTCAAAAGAAAGTATAATATTTCTAATCAAGAAAAGTTGGCGGATGCAAGGTTTATTAATTTCTCAGAAAAACTACTCACAGGAACCATTGGTTCTGCCTCTGCTAGAATATTAATCTCCTCTGTAGTCAAAGAAAAGCCTGTGACTCTACCAGAGGTTTTGAATATGCTAGAAGATAACAAAGAGGCAAGATTTGCCAATAAACAACTCACAGCTCAATCTAGAAAGTTGACGAAATTGACAGAGGAACTCAAAAACGCAAATCAGGAATTAATAGACATAGACAGGCAGAAAGATAGTTTTTTAGATACGGTGGCCCATGAACTTAAAACACCATTAACTTCTATCAAAGCTGCTAGTGAAGTGTTACAAGATGATGATATGCCGTTGGAAATCAGGCAACAATTTTTGAAGAATATAGAAAATGATACGGAAAGGCTGAGTAAATTAATTAACAATATCCTGAATTTAGAAAAGTTGGCTTCTGGAAGAGAAGTATTAGACTTTAGAAAACATGATGTGACCAAAATCATCACGGAAGCCATTCATATCCTACAGCCGTTGGCCATTAAAAATAACGTGGTCATTGATTTTAACGGTGAGCTGGAAGCTAAAATTCTTTTAGATAAAGATAAAATACTACAAGTTTTAACCAACCTTCTAGGCAATGCTCTGAAATTTGTTCCAGAGCAACACGGGAAAATTGAGATTAACCTACAGGCTCAAGAACATACGGTATCCATCACCGTTCTGGATAATGGAAAAGGTATAGCCAAGGAAGATTTACCTTATATTTTTGATAAATTTTATCAATCCAAAAATCAAAATTTAATCAAACCCTCTGGCAGTGGGTTTGGTTTAGCCATAAGCAAGCAAATTATAGAAATGCACCAAGGCACGATTACGGTCATGAATAATGAAGACCATGGTGCGAAGTTTATAATAGAAATTCCAAAAGATAAATGATGATGAAAAAAAGGATTCTGATAGTAGATGACGAACCAAATATAGTAATGACATTGGAATACGCCTTACAGAAAAAGGGGTATCAAATTTTTATAGCTAGAAATGGAGAAGAGGCATTGGAAATCGTCAACAGAGAAAAGCCTGACTTGGTATTTATGGACGTGATGATGCCCGATATGGATGGCTATGAAACTTTTGAAAAATTAAAAACCAATGAAAAGTTGTCCCATACTAAATTGATTTTCCTAAGTGCTAAAAATAAACCCAGTGATATAGAAAAAGGGATGCAATTAGGCGCCAACGATTACATAACAAAGCCTTTTTCTATTAAAAAAGTATTAAAATCTGTAGAAAATATCCTTTCAATTTAAATAATTGATTAAAAATTCTTAAATTAATAACATCAAAACCTTATTCCATGAAATATCAAAATCTATATGACGAAAGTTTAAAGAATCCAGAAGAATTTTGGCTAAATCAGGCTAAACAATTAAAATGGTTTAAAGAACCCAATACCGCTTTAGAACAAGATGAGGAGGGTATATATCATTGGTTCCCCGATGGAGAGACCAATCTGTCTTATTTGTGTATAGACAAGCACATAGAGGATGGATATGGGGACGAAACTGCGATGATATATGATTCTGCAGTGCGCCACTGGAACATCTCTTACACTTACAATGAGATGAAAGAGAATGTGGAAAAAATCGCCGGAGGGTTGAGGAAATTAGGCGTTGAGAAAGGCGATACCGTAGTGATTTATATGCCTATGATTCCACATGCAATATTTTCTATGCTTGCGTGCGTGCGCATTGGTGCTATACATTCTGTAGTGTTTGGAGGGTTTGCTCCCCATGAGTTGGCTGTGAGAATAGAGGATGCTAAACCCAAAGTATTGATTACCGCAACCTCTGGAATAGAAATCGATAGGATTATCCCCTATAAACCGATGGTAGATGATGCCATAGAACAATCAAGCCACAAGCCAGATAAAGTGATTGTGTATAATCGGGAATTAGGCGCGGATAAGCCAGAGAAAGATTATGATATAGATTATGAAGAGTTGATAAAAGATGTAGAGCCTGCGACGTATGTCTCTGTAGCCTCTGATCATCCTGCATATTTTCTATATACTTCTGGTACAACAGGCAAACCAAAAGGGGTGTTACGTGATACAGGTGGTTATGCTACGGCGCTCAAATTCTCAATGAAAAACATCTATGGCATAGAAGAAGGAGAAGTATGGTGGGCGGCCTCTGATGTGGGTTGGGTTGTAGGGCATTCCTATATATGCTATGCCCCAATGATTAACAGAAATGCTACGGTATTGTTTGAGGGGAAACCGATTAAGACACCAGATGCCTCTGCCTTCTGGCGTGTGATAGAACAGCATCAAGTCAATGCGATGTTCACCGCGCCCACAGCTTTCCGTGCGATTAAAAGAGAAGACCCAGAAGGGCAATTTATTAAACAGCATGACATTTCTAGTTTAAGGTATCAATTCTTTGCAGGAGAAAGATTAGACGAGGCTACCTATAATTGGACCAAAGAAATGTTACAAATTCCTGTGATAGACCATTGGTGGCAAACAGAATCTGGTTGGCCTATGGTTTCTAACTTTATGGGTTTAGATGCATTTGAAACCAAAGTGGGTTCTGTTGGGAAGCCTGTACCTGGCTATCAAGTACAAATCCTAACAGAAGACGGCTATCCTGCAAAACCTAATGAAGAAGGCTATGTAGCCATGAAATTACCAATGCCTCCAGGCTTTATGCCAACCCTTTGGCAAAATAATGAACGCTATAAAGCTGGTTATCTGCAACGTTTTCCTGGCTATTATTTTTCTGGGGATGGTGGTTACATGGACGAGGATGGTTATGTATTCATCACTGGGCGTGTAGACGATGTGATTAATGTCTCTGGGCATAGGCTTTCTACCGCTTCTATGGAAGAGGTAGTGGCTATGCACCCAGCCGTAGCAGAATGTGCTGTAGTGGGAATCGAGGATGATTTGAGAGGGCAAGTGCCACATGCGCTTGTCGTTTTAAAAATGGGAGAAGAGCATTATGAACGCTATAAGTTACAAACAGAGATTGTTCAAATGATTAGAGAACAAGTGGGTGCTGTAGCAGTGTTAAAGACGATATCTGTCGTGAAGCGCTTACCAAAAACCCGTTCTGGTAAAATATTGCGTCGTACCATGCGTGCGATGCTAGACGGCAAGGAATATAGCATGCCATCTACCATAGAAGACCCAACAGTATTAGATGATTTAATAGAGCAATTTAGAGAGGAGAAAGTTGGAGCCTTTAGAAAAGGAGACAAGGAAATTGCAAGTTCTCTGAAAGTCTTGGCAGATAGTTATTATAACATAGATTCTCTGGCTAAATACATGGATGTGTATAGAATATCCAAAGCAGACCCAGAGGATTTCTGGAGTACGATTGCAGAGAATAATTTCTATTGGAGAAAGAAATGGGACAAAGTACTGGAATGGGATAAGGAAGAGTCTAGAGTAACATGGTTTAAGAATGCTAAATTAAACATTACAGAAAACTGTATAGATAGACATTTAGATAAGCGTGGTGAGAAAACTGCCCTTATTTTTGAGCCTAATGACCCTAAAGAAAAAGCCAAACATATTACATACAATGATTTGTATGAACATGTGAATCGCATGGCGAATGTGCTCAAAAACAATGGGATTAAAAAAGGAGATAAAGTTTGTGTGTATCTTCCTATGATTCCAGAATTAGCCTATACAGTCTTGGCTTGTGCTAGAATTGGAGCAATTCACTCTGTGGTATTTGCAGGATTTTCTTCCAAAGCCTTATCATCCCGTATCAATGACTCAGACTGTAAATTAATTGTGACTTCAGATGGTTCTTATCGTGGAAATAAAACCATTGATTTAAAGAAAATTGTAGACGAGGCTTTAAAAGATACACCAAGCATAGAAACATGCTTGGTAGCCAAACGCATTCATGACAAAGTAGAATGGGTAGAAGGCAGAGATAAATGGTTGCATGAAGAATTAATGAATGCTTCTAACACCTGCGAACCAGAAATCATGGATGCGGAAGATCCGTTATTTATCCTTTATACTTCTGGTTCTACAGGCAAACCTAAAGGGATGGTACACACCACCGCAGGATATATGGTCTATACGGCATTCACCTTTAAAAATGTATTCCAGTACAAAGAAGATGATGTGTATTGGTGTACTGCAGATATCGGGTGGATTACAGGACATTCTTATATTCTCTATGGACCACTAGCCAATGGAGCTACCACGGTGATGTTTGAGGGTATTCCGTCTTATCCTGATTATGGTAGATTCTGGGAGATTGTAGAAAATCATCAAGTGAATCAATTCTATACTGCACCTACAGCTATTCGTGCTTTGGCTAAACAGGATCTCAAATTTGTAGAAAAATATGATTTAAGTTCTCTTAAAGTATTAGGCTCTGTAGGAGAACCAATCAACGAGGAGGCTTGGCACTGGTACAATGACCATGTCGGGAAGAAAAAAGCACCAATTGTAGATACTTGGTGGCAAACAGAAACAGGGGGTATCATGATCGCGCCGATTCCATTTGTTACCCCAACTAAACCTACCTATGCTACGCTGCCATTACCAGGAATTCAACCTGTGTTGATGGGTGCAGAAGGTGGAGAAATTGATGGAAATCAAGTAGATGGTAGATTATGTATTCAATATCCATGGCCCGGAATGGCTAGAACAGTGTATGGCAATCATGAAAGATACAAGGAAACTTACTTCTCTGCCTTTAAAAATAAATATTTCACAGGAGATGGAGCATTGCGAGATGAGGTAGGTTATTACAGAATCACAGGACGAGTAGATGATGTAGTGATTGTATCTGGACACAACCTGGGAACTGCACCAATAGAGGATGCTATCAATGAGCACCCAGCAGTATCTGAATCTGCTATTGTTGGTTTCCCTCATGATATCAAAGGGAATGCATTGTATGGCTATATCACCTTAAAAGAAGAAGGAGAAGGCCGCGTCAAAGACAATGTAAGAAAAGAGATCAATCAATTAATTACAGATAGAATTGGACCGATTGCTAAATTAGATAAGATTCAATTTACAAGTAGTTTACCTAAGACCAGAAGTGGTAAAATCATGCGTAGAATCTTGCGTAAAATTGCCTCTAATGATACTTCTAATTTAGGAGATACTTCTACGCTATTGAATCCAGAAATCGTACAAGAAATTATGGATGGCGTAGTTTAAAATTTGATTATTTCATATTGAATAAAAGGCTTGGAATTTTAAGATTCCAAGTCTTTTTTATTCTTTAAGGTTTAATTAGGTTGATTAAAGAACATATCCCAATAACCAATATAGAAGTAAAAATACGATGATGGTACCAATACATCCGCAACCAGATTTTTTAGCGCCCCATCCTGCCAACAATGCTCTTAGTATATCTTTCATGCTGTTTATCTTTCTAAATAAGGATTTTTTAAAATTAGCTAATATCTCTTTTTGCTTTTATAGCATCACAAACTATGCTATTTTTGCAGATATTTTCTGCTTTTTTTTAATCATATTAAATTTTTAAGCAAAATATTATGGAATCTAAGGATGTGAAGCAATCTAAATTACCTGCAGAAAAATTCTGGAAAGAAATTAGAAAGTCTATTTTATTGATTTTTGTAGGGGGTGGCATAGATACCATTGGCTTTATTGCCCTTTTTGGTTTTTTTACCAATCATGTGACGGGTAACCTTGTATTGGCAGGGGCTAGTTGGGTAGAGGGAGGAGATGGTATTTGGATAAAGCTATCCGCCATCCCGCTTTTCATAATTACAGTGGCGTTAACTAAACTATTTATAGACCAGCGTTCAAGAAAAAAGAATAAACATCAAGTGATATATAATTTGTTTATGGCAGAAGCTATGTTCTTAACAGCTTTTATGGCGGCTGGTCTGTATTTTTCGCCTTTTGACAATGCAGATAGTATTTACCTGGCGCTTACAGCGGGGTTGGGCTTAATTGCCTTGGCCATCCGGAATACTTCTGGTAAGGCATTAATGGCTAATTTCACCCCTGGAACGGTAATGACTGGAAACACCACTGCTTTTGGGATTAATATCACCAACTATTTACGTAATAAAACCCCAAGAAATAAACAGAAATTGAAACACAGCACCGTCAATGTATTAACTTTTATCTGTGGTGCCTTTTTGGGTGCTTATCTTTATGAAACATTGGGTTTTTGGAGTATCGCATTCTTTATTCCAGCGGTTTTAAGATTGGCACATTTATCCATTAATGAGAATTTTTTGCCGTCCGAAGACGATTAAATAACAACATCCCAATCCCTACAAGCATCAGCACAGAAAAGGATAATAAAGCAACAAAGAAACTATAATTATTAACCCCAAAGCCTTGTAAGGTGATGATAATTTCCGTGATGATAAAGCCTAGAATCCAGAATATAATTCCTGTTTTAGTTATGTGATTAAAGATTAAATATCTTTCTTGAAAAGCATTATAAATAAAGGTATTGATTATTTTATGAACCTGTATAGACATTAGATATTATAATATTATCGCTTTCTTTAATGATCCCCTTCTCTACTAAAACATGAAAAGTAAACAGGTAAGATTCTGTAGTTGGGTTATCATTTGCAGAAAAAATTAACTTTAGGTTTACCTCATCTTTTCTACAAGTTCTATAAAGTTCATATTCAGAGGGGAAATTAGCACGCGTTCCTATAATTAAATCATATTTGTTAAAATCAATGGAAAAGTCACAAGTAGTATCCACTATTTCATTATAATCCGCTGCATTGGTAATGAAATAATAATCTTGGTTATCTTTTAGTGTGAGGCTTTCATAAGTATTTTCACAACCATATATTTCCTCTATACTATACGTGTCTAAAGTAGTATGAGCGCATCCATCATCATCAGAACAACTAGAAAATAAGAGCATAAGGACAAGCAGAAAGACAGATAATTTCATATATAAATTTTTTTATCTAAACGATGTCTAAATATGAATATTGTCTTTAACTATCATAAATTCAATCTTTGATATAACAACATCCCAATCCCTACAAGCATCAGCACAGAAAAGGATAATAAAGCAACAAAGAAACTATAATTATTAACCCCAAAGCCTTGTAAGGTGATGATAATTTCCGTGATGATAAAGCCTAGAATCCAGAATATAATTCCTGTTTTAGTTATGCGATTAAAGATTAAATATCTTTCTTGAAAAGCATTATAAATAAAGGTAAAAGATACCAAACCAATCAGGATTAAATGAAGAAAAGCAATGATTAAAAATCGATTAAATTCTAGCCTTACTGCCCAAGTTGGCGATAAGGTGATGAGTTGAATGGTTGGTTTTAGTAAAACCACCAAAAGAATCCAATAGAATAAACTTTTGAATGCGATGTCATGTTTTTGATTCTTTTTAGATTCAAATAAATGATAGGCTATACCAATGTAAACAACCCATTGAATAAGCAAACCTATAGCGTTTAAAAGATAAAATACAAGGCCATTGAAAACCCAATAGAGATTCAATGCAAAAGTAAGCACAAGCGAAATATTTAATCCTAAAAGTAAAAATTTTTGCTTAGTCTGAGGGGTGTTTTCTAGAAGTATTGCCAAAGCCACAAAACTGAGCCACCCATTGATTTGAAAGTGCAAGAAAAACTGAATGGATAGGTTATATAAATCATGCGATTTCCCCAAAATGGCAGAAGTGGGACCTATACACCATATACCCAACGTAGAGATAAAAAACCATATAATCGCCCATTGAAGTAATTGAGCGCTCAGTGTATCGGTATGAAGTTTCTGATAAATTTTAAATAATATAATGTAAGCACTGATGACAAATAACGTAGAAAATGCAATGCTCATCGCCCCATAACTCTGATATAGAAAAGTGATACACATGCCCATAATCGATATGGAGAGCGCTACAATTTCACTCTTAAATTGCTGAATGTTCAGTATAAAATAAGATAAAATTCTACCAATACTCATCACAAACGCCCATCCCAGAAGCGCCGTATGAGAATGCGCATGTAATATATGGGTATATGGAATTGGAAGGTCTATGAAGACATTACTCCGCATAATCACGCCCAATAGCGCTACTAAAAATAAATATACAAAGCCAGAGGTGATCCAAGTCTTAGTTATATTATTTCCAGAAAACATCGGTGGTATTTTCTACAAAATTATAATCGGTATGGTGTTTCTGTATATTTTCTAATTCTTCTTGCGTTGCATTGGCCTGAATATCTTGGAATAAATCTCTTTCCTCAAACCGAATATGTGCTTTTAATTCTTCTGCAAAATCATGCATTGTATTATAATTCTCTGCGGATTTACTCAAATCCAATAAACGCTTGTGCTCTGATAAGGCTTGTTGTACTTTTTCATTATCCTCTCCCAAAATTGGAAACATCCACTTTTCTTCTACGATAAAGTGGGGAACTAAATGTTCCTCTCTAAACCAAAGAATATATTTTCTAATCCTATCAGGTGCTATATTTAACCCGATTCCTTTATTGATTTTGAAGGCCAATAATAGAGCATGGTGATGGTCTCTACTCACGCCCTGCATTTCTTCTACTCTTTTAATCGGTTGATGGGCCATTGTTACAAAGTTTTTTTAAAGTTACAAATTAATGCCTTGCCACTTCTTCTACTCTAGTTACTTGGTCTCCTTTAGACAAAGTCAATCGCACAATGCTATCTTCTGTCGCTAATAAATCATGGGGAACTTTGGCATCTAAAGTCAAAATATCACCTTTTTTTAATGGATACTTCTCTTGGTTAACCCCAAATTCAATAGCACCCTCAAAAATTTCTACCACAATAGGTTCTGGGGCTTTATGTTCTTTCATTAATTGCCCTTTTTTAAAGGAAATTCTAATTTCTTTGGTAAAGGCCGTATCTAATAACAATTGAACCAGTGGCTTATCTTCGTTATAGGCTAGATTCTCTGTTAATGAGGAAGTTTGCATAAGTTTAGGTTTTAATTTTTATAAATTATGTTGTTTGATGTATTCTCTTTTATAATGGAACATTTCTGCCATTTTCTGTGCTCTCCATTTCGCCTCATCTGCAATAGGTCCTTGGAATAGATTGTCCATATTGGCAAGAAAAAGCTCTATCCAACGCTCAAAATGTTCTTTTTCCACAGGCATTTTCGCATGTGGCGCAAAGGGACTTCCGTAATAAGAATGATTGTCTAGTAATATCGTCTCCCAGAATCGATACATTTTCTCTAAATGTTCTGGCCAACGCCCTTCTAGCCTTTCATTAAAAATCGGTCCTATCAATTCATCTTTTTGTACCGTACCATAAAAGGAATCCACCATTAATTTTATGCCCTCTACATTTTGAATATCACGCATACCTGTTATTTATTACAAATTTAGATTAAATATAAATAAAATTTTATGAGGCAGGTCAAGTTATTTTAAAATAGGATAAACATGCAAATAAAAGGTTTAATTTTATTATGAAGCGAACAGACAGCTTTGGTTTTATTAAACTAAAATTTTAAAGTACCCAATAATTGTATTTGATCTTCAGTTGGTTATACATATTGTTTGTCTTGTAGACACTTTGTAGACACTCCTTTTTTTGAACTGAAAAGGTGATTGATATATTTGTCTCAAACTTTTAAAAAGATAAAGATTATGAGAAACTTCAAATTGTTAACGCTGTTATTAGGATTGTTTATTTTAGGTTCTTGTAGTAGCCCCAAAGTAGATGATGAGTTGTCTGGACATTTATTAATGGGTCCTTATACGACCACAAACGTAAGTGGTTCAAGAATGAATGAGGCATTGAATATACTTGCGGATGCTTCTGATGAAGAAAAAATCGAAGGATATAAGCAAATCTTTGGGCATCCCTACGCACGAGAATATGAGCAACAAGCAAAGGCCACTTTATTGCAGGATTATAATATTACAGACGAAACCACCACTAAAAGCGGAATTGAAAAACTGTTAGAAAATGCTAAAGAGATGGATTACAAAGCCATAGAATATGCTAAAGCGGTGAATGTGGCAAACTTTGCATATTCGGCAGGTTACATATCTTTAGAAGACACCAAACAATATGAACAGCAAGTTTTGAAAGAAGCACGTGCCAATTATAGTGATTGGGAGACTTATTTGAATGATTTCTTAGAAGGTCGTGCCATGGATCAATTAGCCAATCAAGACTATCAAGAAGTATTTGAAACGAATGTAAATGAGATTTTACTAAAAAATGAAAATTCACCTTATAAGCATGTGGGATTGTAAAAGTTTATAAACTAGAAAAAGTAACTGTCTCAAAACAATACTTTTGTCCCCCTGAATTGATTTCAGGGTCTCATAATAAAATGGTTATTAGACTAATGGGATTCTGAAACAAGTCCAGAATGACAGTTTTTTAAGGCTTCTTAATCAGGAGCCTTTTTTTATATAAAATCAAATCACACTATACGCCCAGTACATTAATACAAATTGTAAAGGGATGCGGAGCCACAGAACCCATGGCGGAATATTGGTTTCAAATTTTGGTGATAGCATATAGAAATGAACCCATAAAAAGACCGCTAGCATCGCAATGATTCCCCAAGCAGAGACGGCTCTTGTAGGTTCAAATAACAAACCTAAACCAAGTAAAATCTCAAACACCCCACTTATGTAAACCCATAATTTCGGTTGAGAAAATGCCTTGGGCATTATACGTGCATAGACTTTGGGCATAATAAAATGATTAATCCCTGCAACCATATAAATTCCCGCTTGTATGTAGATAGAAAGCATAATTTTGTATTTAAATAAAAAGCATTCAAATATAAAACCTCAAATATCAATCCTTAATCTTATTCTAAGGTAATCGCCTCAAAATAAACCTGATAATCATGATAGTCTTGGCCGTCAATATTCACGGTGTTTACAGTGATTTGCGCTGTGGCAGATCCTTTGAGCGAATTTTGAGATTGATTTTGGGCGGTATAATTTAGTTCAACCTGATATTGATTATTGTTTTGTTTGATGTCATGAATGTTTAAATCTGTGATTTGTAGGATATCATAACTTTCGTGAACCGTGTAATTTTTTACTTTTTCTTGAATGGTTTCTACCAATTGAATCTTTAAATCCGCCGTTAAATCCACTTTATTTTTAAGGACGATGAGGTTCAATGTTTCTTGTAATTGCTGTTTAATGAATACGTTCGATTCAAAAGGAGAACTTGCGAAATCATTTGATTCAATATCGGAATTCATAGGCTCTGCTTCCTCATATTCTATGTTGATTTCTGAATCACTGGCAGGCATAGATTCCTCTACAGCCATATCTTCAGAGGATTCCATACCTTCCTCTTGTTTTGCACAAGAAAAGCATAGAATGTAGAGCAGTATGTAGATTAAATACTTCATTCTGTTACCGTAAATTTTAGTTTAACTATTTGATTTTGATCGTATTCAATCTCTAAAATTTGAATATTCTTTAAATGCGCTGTAGGGATGGTAAGTTGATTGATGAATTCCTTTTTGTTGTATAATGCAATACCACTTTGTGGATAAACCCTATAAATAGTGGCCTTTTCTGCAATGATATTTTCTAATCTTTCACGCTTACGTTTCCAATCCTTTACATTAGAACTCGTGTAATATTGTAGCATAAGGGCATAATCATTGCTACGCAGAGAAATGGTCTCGTTATTCTGGTTTTTGATATGCCGTACAATCGTATCAGGCTCGTGAAAAGGCGATTGCACCACAAATTTAATCTCTTTGTTTTCTGTAGTATAATGAAAGCAACCGTCTGGATTGGTCTTTAATTCCAGAGGAGATTCATTTTTTAATAATAAAGTTACCCGCAAAGGGGTTTTGGGTGCTTGGTGGTTGCTTTTCTCTACAAAACAGAAAGAATAAGTGTTTAGCGTTGGTTTATTTAAACCTAAAATAAAGTATAAAATACCAAGAACTATGATGACCCCAATGGCAATAAAAATGGGCTTTTTATTTAAAGCAGTAGGCTCTTTTGTTTTATGGTTTGAAATATTTTGTGTTGAATTCTCTTCAATTGGGTTTGTTGAAATTTCTTCTGAAATAGGATTTTTTTCCTTAAAATCGGCGAAATTTTGATAGCCTGCATACATGCTCATTAAATTGAGCATATCTATTCTCGGTAGTTTAGTTACCTCATTTTTGAAGTAAGTATAAAACCATTTTTCACTAAAACCTGATTTTACTTTTTGAATAAAATCCTCTTGAAATAATTCAATTTCTTGTCCCGACCAATCATTACAATCCGTGCTATTCACTACATGGTTTTGCATAAAAACCTGCACGACTTGCGCTTTTAATTGGTTGAAATATAGAATGTTTTCGGAATTCAAAAAGATTACAATTTATTAATTATCAGTATTTTAAATTTTGTAAAACGTTTTACATAGTTTTTACAAAGGTATTACAAAAGATTGAAACCACGTTGCGCTACTTTCGTCCTAACAAAACTAAAAATTATGAAAACAAGTAAACAAACCATCACAGGAATGATGTTGCTCCTTTCAGTCTTATTATGGATGAGTTGTGGGCAACAAGGTAAAAATCATTATCAAGAAGATTTGGTAATAGAGAATGTTTCTACAGCCGAATATGCATCCGAGGCTGAAGTGGATATGGTAGAGGTAGAATTATCAGAAGAACCGAATCCACCAGATTTTAATACAGAAGAATATGACCGAATTGTAGAAAATGAATTCAAAGATGCCAAAGACAATCCGCTTTCTACTTTTTCTATTGATGTGGATAAAGCGTCTTATGCCAATGTGCGTAGATTTATAGAAATGGGTCAATTGCCACCTAAAAATGCGGTGCGTGTAGAAGAGTTGATCAATTATTTCCCTTATAATTATGATGCGCCAACAGGAGAGCATCCATTTTCTATCCAAACAGAATTGGCAACTTCGCCATGGTCAGAGGATCATTTATTATTAAAAATTGGATTGCAAGGGAAAAAGATTAATTATGATGAGGTAGTACCAAGTAATTTGGTGTTTTTAATTGATGTTTCAGGTTCTATGTCAGATAAAAATAAGTTGCCATTGCTTATCAAATCTTTTCAATTAATGGTGAATGAATTGCCAAGCAATAGCAAGGTAGCGATTGTAACTTATGCAGGAAATGCCTCAATAGTCTTACCATCAACTTCAGTATTAGAAAAAGAGGAAATCAATCAAGCCCTGGACCAATTAGAAGCAGGGGGCGGAACTGCTGGTGCACAAGGGATAATTACGGCTTATCAATTGGCAGAAGAAAACTTGATTGCAGAGGGGAACAACCGTGTGATTTTAGCAACGGACGGGGATTTTAATCTTGGAACTTCTTCTACAGGAGAATTGGTAGATATGATTGTAGAAAAGAGTAAAAAGGATATTTATTTAACGATTTGTGGATTTGGTATGGGGAACTACAAAGACGGTAGAATGGAACAAATTAGCAACGCCGGGAACGGGAATTATTTCTATATCGATAATTGGAAGGAGTCTCAAAAAGTCTTTAAAAAGGAATTAACTGCCAATTTATTTACGATTGCAAAAGATGTAAAAATTCAGATTGAATTTAATCCTAATACGGTGGAGTCTTACCGATTGATTGGTTATGAAAATAGATTATTAAATAAAGAAGACTTTAATGATGATACCAAAGATGCAGGGGAACTAGGCGCAGGACACAATGTTACGGCGCTGTATGAAATTGTACCAAAAGTAGGCGTGAATTCAACTAAAAAAGTAGATGATTTAAAATATCAAAAAACGCAGGTGCTTTCTAATCAAGAAGATTTAGTCACAGTGAAATTTAGGTACAAACCTATCAAATCATCTACCAGTAAATTGATGACTAAAATAGTCCATGCGAAAGATGTGGAGAACTTTAATCAAGCCTCAAAAGATATGCAGTTTGCAAGTGCTGTAGCATCTTATGGCATGTTGCTAAGAGATTCAGAATTTAAAGGAAACACGGATTATCAAAAAGTGATAAATTGGGCAAAACCGGCGATCAACGATGATGAATACAGAAGAGATTTTATTGAATTAGTAGAAATGACCGATGACATTCATGTAAGTAAGTAGCGGTGGTTTAATCTAATAAAAATAAAAATTATAAAGCGGAGACTATGGAAATGGTTTTCGCTTTTTTGGTTTAAAGTTCCGTCATGCAGGGTGTTTTATAGTTTTTTGAATTAAAACAAGTCGCATTTAAAATATTTGTATTTTAGCGAAATGAAGAAGTTAGCATTGTTTTTAATGGTCTTTTCTATTGGTGTGGTAAGCGCACAAGACTATTGGCAACAGAAGGTAGATTACAAGATTCAGGTAGCGATGGATGTCCAAAACCATCAATATGATGGGAAAATGGATGTGGTGTACTACAATAATTCAGGCGATGCGCTATCAGAAATTTATTTCCATTTATACTATAATGCCTTCGAGCCAGGGAGTTTGATGGATGAGCGTTTAAAGCATATTCCTGATCCAGATGGGAGAATGACGTATAACGCAGGGACTAAAGATAAACCCATAATCAAAAGTAGAATTGCAGATTTAAAACCAAATGAAATTGGTTTTCAAAAAATTAATCATATTCAACAAAATGGGCAAAACCTTCCATTCTCTACGCAAGGAACCATTTTAAAGGTTACGTTGAACGAGCCAGTTCAGCCTAATCATTCGGTAACATTACAATTGGATTGGAAATCACAAATTCCACAAATGATACGAAGAGGTGGTCGTGATAACAATGAAAACATTGCCTACTCTATGACCCAATGGTATCCGAAGGTTGCCGCTTATGATACAGAAGGTTGGCATTTAGATGAATATATCGCCAGAGAATTCTATGCGCCTTTCGCCAATTTTGATGTGGGAATCACTTTGCCATCCAATTATATTGTAGGGGCATCAGGACAACTTCAAAATGAAGATCAAATGCCAGGATATTCAAATACCAAGGTAAAGCGTAATATTAAAACACTTACTTGGAATTTTAAGGCAGAGAATATTCATGATTTTGCATGGGCTGCAGATGAAAGTTATATTGTAGAAAAACAAGCGGTAGAAAACGGGCCAACATTGTACTATTTATACAGTAAAGATCTAGAAAAAACTTATCAGGATAATTGGAAACAAGCACAACCACTTGTAGCACAGTTCTTCCAAATTACCAACGAACGTTTTGGTAAATATCCTTGGGATACTTATACCATTTTACAAGGTGGAGACGGTGGAATGGAATACGGTGCAGCCACATTGGTGACAGGAACCCGTAGTCTAGAAAGTTTAGCAGGTGTTATCTTTCATGAAGCCGCACATTCTTGGTTTCAACAAATGTATGGAATAGACGAGACGCGCCATGAGTGGATGGATGAAGGTTTTACCAGTTATGCAGAGGCGTATGCAGCGCATAAAATTTTAGGAGCGAAAAAGGATCAAATCAACCCTTATGAGGATGCTTATAAAGGATATTATGTTCTTGCAACTTCTGGGAATGAGGAGCCAATGAGCATTCTAGCCGATTATTACAATATGAATAGAGCCTACAGTTTGGCGGCTTATTATAAAGGTCAAGTATATATTGCACAGTTAGGTTATATCATTGGAGAGGATGCATTATCAGGGACTTTACTCGCATTTTATGATAAGTGGCATTTAAAACACCCAAAACCTAGTGATTTTCAAAAAGTAGCTCAGGATGTATCTGGAATTAATTTAAAATGGTATAACAATCTGTTTATCAATACAACGCGCGTGATTGATTATGCAATAGAAAAAGTAGAAGAAAAAGAGATTACTTTACATAATAAATCTAATTTTGCCATGCCATTAGACGTTTTGGTAACTTACCAAGATGGAAGCAAAGAATTGTTTTATATTCCAATCAATGCGATGAGAGGAGAAAAACAGAAAGAAGAAAAGTTTTATCCAAATATTCCAATGACCACCTTAAAAGCATGGGGTTGGACAAGCCCTTCTTACAAGTTTCAGACTAAAAAAGAAGTGAAAAGTGTACAGATTGATTACACCAAGCGTTTAGCGGATGTGGATCAAAGCAATAATGTTTACCCAAAAACAAGCAAATGATATTAGCCATCAACATTGGAAATTCCAACATACGTTTTGCCATCGGTGAAAACCACATGGATTTAACCTCATGGACGATTAATACCAAGCCTTTTAAAACGACCGATGAGTTTTATTTCATCTTTAAAAGCATGTATGAACAGTATGAAACCAAAATGAAGGCTATTACTGGGATTGTGATTGGTTCAGTCGTTCCACACCAAACGGGTATTATTGCCAAGGCATTGGAACGTTTTCACCCACCCAAAATCATGATTGTGGATAGAACGACATCTTCTAACGTGGTGCACCATTCCAATCAAATGGGAACGGATTTATACGCTAATGCAGTCGCTGGACATGAATTATATAAAGGCAGTAAATTGATTATCGACTTTGGTACGGCGCTTACCGTTACAGGAATTTCAGAGGCGGGAGAAGTGTTAGGGGTGATTATAGCACCAGGGGTGATTACGGCATTGAAGGCTTTAATTGGAAACACTGCCCAATTACCAGATATAGAATTAAAGGAACCAGAAAGAGTTTTAGGTCAAGACACCGTAACTTGTATGCAAAGTGGGATGGTCTATGGCTATTTAGGCATGGTAGAAGGCTTTATAGATAGAGCTAAAAAGGAATTGGATACAGAAGCCACGGTGATTTCTACTGGAGGTCTTGGACATATCTTTCAGCCTTTAACAGACAAAATTGATACAGATGATAAACTGCATACCATGCGTGGATTATGCCTTTTGTATGAATTAAATAACAATAAATCATAAACTTAATATAAGCACTACATAGATGAAAATATTAATAGTTGGTAGCGGTGGTAGAGAACATGCCATTGGTTGGAAGATAAAACAAGACAACCCAAATGTAGAATTATTTTTCTCTGTTGGGAATGCAGGGACCCAAGCCATTGGTGAAAATCTAGGATTAAAAACCATTGCAGAATTAAAGGAATTTGCAAAGACGAATGAAGTAGATCTTACCATTGTTGGACCAGAAATGGAATTAGTGGATGGAATTGTAGATGAATTTAAAACGGCAGGTTTAGAGATATTTGGTCCTCATCAACAGGCAGCAGCATTAGAAGGAAGTAAAGTTTTTGCCAAAGAATTTATGCAAAAACACGGCGTGAAAACCGCTTCTTATCAAACGTTTCGTTACTTTGTAGATGCAAAAGAATATGTAGAAAGTTTAGAAACCTTCCCAGTCGTAATCAAGGCGAGTGGATTGGCGGCAGGTAAAGGGGTGATTATCGCTCAAGATAAATTTGAGGCGCATGAGGCCGTAAAAGACATGATGGATGATAAGTCTTTTGGCGATGCAGGCGATGAGGTCGTGATCGAGCAATTCCTTGAGGGTTTTGAATGTTCCATCTTATCTATTTATAACGGAAAAGAGATTGTTCCTTTCATTTCTGCTAAGGATCATAAGAAAATTGGAGAGGGAGAAACAGGGTTAAATACAGGTGGAATGGGGGTTATCGCACCCAACCCTTTATTTACCGATGCACATTTTCAAGAATTTGTAAAAGATATTTTAGAGCCAACTGCCAAAGGATTGGCAGAGGATGGTTTAACGTTTTCGGGCATTATCTTCTTTGGGTTGATGATTACAGATTCTGGTGTTTATTTATTAGAATATAATGTAAGGTTTGGTGATCCAGAGACAGAAGCGGTTTTACCTCTAATGAACTCAAATTTATTAGAAATCATTCAAAAATCTAATCAAGGAGAATCTTTCCAAATAGATTGGGAAAATCAACATGCTTGTTGTGTTGTGATGGCAAGTGGTGGTTATCCTGGAAATTATGACAAAGGTTTTGAAATTAGAGGATTAGATAGCGTTGAAGCACCATTATTTATCGCCGGAGCCTCTGCCATGGCAAGCAAGGTAGTAACTTCTGGTGGGCGTGTTTTGAATGTAGTTGGATTAGGAGACTCTCTAGAGGAGGCTAGAAATCAGGCGTACGAAAACATCAAAAAAATTCATTTTGATTACGAATATTACCGTGAAGATATAGGAAAGGTTTAAATATTAAATTTAATCTAATATTGAAAGCCTATCGTAAATTAATGTAATTTTGGTAGGCTTTTTATAAGCTCTATAATGATACGCAAACTATTCAAATTCATTTTTTTACTATTAGCATTTCCATGGGTTTATGCTTTGCTTCTGCATGTCATTAATCCACCCATTACCATTACGCAAATCACTAGTATAGTAGAAGGATATGGATTGAACAGAGATTACTTGGCATCTGATGAAATGCCAGAAGATGCTTATTGGGCTTTGGTAGGAGCAGAGGACCAAAAGTTTGCCATTCACAATGGTTTTGATTTAGACGGAATTAAAAAGGCTTATGAGGTGAATAAACAAGGCAAAAAACTGCGAGGAGGGAGTACGATATCCCAACAAGTGGCTAAAAATGTATTTTTATGGCAAGGCAGAACGTGGATAAGAAAAGGATTAGAGGCTTATTGTACGTTAGTAATAGAAACTGTTTTACCTAAAAAGAGAATTTTAGCATTATATTTAAATATATCTGAAATGGGAAAGGGTACTTTTGGTTTAGGCGCAGCCGCTGAATATTATTTTAAAAAACCAGCCACCCAACTTTCTAGAAACGAGATTGCTAGAATCATAGCGGCATTGCCAAGTCCTAAAAAATATAGGATAAACCCACCAAGTGACTATATCAGTAAACGCGCTACTTGGATTGAAAGGCAAATAAGAAACCTAAAAGGAGACCCAGCATTATCAAAAATAATTAAAGAATCTCCTTAGTTATATTTAAACCTTAAAAGCGTAAAAGCCTCGAGTTACTGAATGATTTAGTCACTTTCTTCTAAATATGTCTTTAAGTTTTCATTCAAGATTTCTATCCAACCTTCAGCAAAGTTTTCTCTCGTGATTTCAGGACCAGCGTCTTCTAACTCATGAATGCTTTCGTGCGTTAAAATTACCTCTGTCATATCTCCTTCTTTTTTTAAATCCCAATTTACCGTAGAACTCCCTTGGCTCAATTTAGGATATGCCCATGTATGACGAAATTTCGTAGGTTCTTCAAATTCTAACACAAAACATTCATGATAAAATTCGTGCTCATCACCTGGCTCATAAAATGAGAAGACAGAGCCATCTATGATTTCATTTTCAACCACATCAAAGTACCATTCCCTCATGCGTTGGGGTTTGGTAATGGCATCCCATACTTTCTCAATCGGCGCAATAATTTTCGTAGAAACCTGTATAGGTCGTAAATCCTGTGGTATATTTTCTCTTTCTTCCATGATTTATGAATGATTTTCTATTTGTTTTGCTTCAAAATATCCAGTAGACCATAAAGCGCCGTACACTAACAGAGGTTGAAAGAATAAACGTTGAAATCTCTTTTTATCTGTATCTAAACCGAAAGAGTCTATTTGCTCTACATATTGATTGATATTTCCTGGAAAGATGAGGACATAAAATAAAGCCAATAAAACTCCTACAAATACCCGTTTATCTTTCCAGAATAGCATGGCTAGTCCCAATCCAATCTCTACAATTCCAGAGGCTACTACAACAAAATCCTTATTCATGGGGAGCCAAACTGGCACTTGCGCTTGAAATTCTTTTCTTTTAAAGGTTAGATGCCCTGTCCCAGCAAATACCATAAAAGCACCCATTGCAATTCGGGTTAAATTCTTAGCGGTTGACGTTTTTACAAATCTTAACATATCGTTTTAACTTCTGATTACTTTTAATCTTCATTCTTAACCCATTTACCATCCTTGTTTTTATGGTAAACATTCTTCACTGCGCTCCAAGCAGTGGCATGCATACGGCTTTCATCATCATATTGCTCCTCTGCACTATTGAAGGCGGCTTGGTAAATTTCTTGTCCATGTTTGGGTAAAACATCCTGAACATCTTCTGGTAAATCTTTTAAACTTTTATAAGGCATAATATCAGTTTTATAGTATTAAATCAAAAACCGTACAAAATGTCATGCATTATCAGCCTTGGATTAAAATCAATTCAAAAAATTGAGTATCTTCCGAAAAAATAAATCCAATGAAATACGGTCTTATTATCACTTTAATTTTATTGTTTTGTGCTTGCAAGAATCCATTTAGCAATGAAAAAATAGAAAACGCTCCTGCAGATTATACCATTCAAAATACAGAAGATGGTGAGATCTTACTTAGGTTAAAACCCAATGTAGGAGATAAAACCAATTTGAAAATGGAGGTGAATATGAAACCAGAAGGAATGATGATTTCACTTGACACGCATTTTGTAGGAGATTTGAAATTGAGAGTTACAGACACCAATGAGATTGAGAATACCTATAGTGTAGATTTTCAAAGAATTCAATTTGATACCTCACTACTAGGAACCAAGATTTCTTATGATTCCCAAGGAGAGAATGAGAATATTCCAAGGCCATTACAAGAGGAACTGGAGCGGGTATTAGCCAAAAAAGTAGTGATGACTTTAGATTCATTAGCACATGTGAATACTATTTCATTTGATCAAAACCAAAATGACATGGCTTCCCAATCCATAGATTTAAATGCGTTGTTTATTCCACTTCCTGTAAAGCCTGTAAAAGTAGGAGATCAATGGACGGCAACACAAGAAGTTCAAAATATTGGGGATAAAGAATTGACTTATACCATAGATAAAATATCTGATACAGAGGTGCTTGTATTGCTCACCACTTCTACAGATGAGGTGAAAGGGCAATATTTAATTGATAGAAAAACAGGCTTTACCAAACAAGGAACACTCAACATCCATAGCGTAGAAAATGGAAAGGGCTTAAAGATGGAGATTCAACTTACATCATCACCAGCATTATAGAATAGTTTCATTAGGCTTATTCAACAAATTAACTAATTTTGTAAAAAAGACGATATATGTACGATTTTCTAGAAGAACTTAGGTGGCGTGGGATGATACAAGATACCACACCTGGCGTAGAAGAGCAATTAGCCAAAGAATCTACAAAAGGCTATATTGGGTTTGATCCTACAGCAGATTCTTTGCATGTGGGGAGTTTAGTTCCTATCTTAATTTTAATGCATTTCCATAAAGCAGGACATAAGCCAGTAGCACTTGTGGGAGGTGCAACGGGAATGATTGGTGACCCCACTGGAAAATCAGACGAAAGAAATCTTTTAGACGAAGAAACATTAGCCAAAAACGTAGCCGGAATCAAACGGGTACTTTCTCGTTTTATCGACTTTGATTCTACCGATGAAAATGCCCCAGAATTAGTGAATAACTATGATTGGATGAAGGATTTTTCTTTCATCGATTTCGCTAGAACAGTAGGGAAAAGAATCACAGTAAACTATATGATGGCCAAGGATTCTGTAAAGAAAAGACTATCTGGAGAGTTGGGCGCAGGAATGTCTTTTACAGAATTTACCTACCAATTGATCCAAGGATATGACTTCTATTATTTAAACAAAGAAAAAGGCGTTAAATTCCAGATGGGAGGATCTGATCAGTGGGGTAATATGACTACTGGTACAGAACTCGTGCGCCGTATGAACGATGGTGAAACAGAAGCGTATGCTATGACGTGTCCTTTGGTTACCAAGGCAGATGGAACTAAATTCGGTAAATCAGAAGGTGGTAATATTTGGCTAGATGCGGACAAAACAAGTGTATATAAATTCTATCAGTTCTGGTTGAATGTAACAGATGAGGATGCAGAAAAATTCATTAAATTTTATACTTTCTTAGATAGAGAAACCATAGAGAAACTAATAGAAGAACACAGGGAAACACCCCATTTGCGTGTTTTACAGAAAACATTGGCAGAGGAAGTGACTAAATTAGTGCATGGAGAAGAGGAATTAAATTTAGCCATCAAAGCATCGCAGATTTTATTCGGAAAATCTACATCACAAGATTTAAAAGACTTAACAGAACAGACTTTCCTTTCTGTGTTTGAGGGAGTTCCACAGGGCGAAATGTCTAAGGATGATTTAGGGGGGGATATCGTTGATTTACTTTCAGAAAAGTCTGGGTTTTTAAAATCTAAAGCAGAAGCACGTCGTGCGTTGAAAGAGAATTCAATTTCGATCAACAAAGATAAAGTCTCTGCAGATTTTGTGCCTAAAGAAGATGATTTAATAGCTGGTAAATATTTGTTATTACAGCGTGGTAAAAAGAACTATTTCTTATTGATTGTGAATGATTAATTATCTTTCTAATAGTAAGCCCAAAGTAGAAGTCTACACAGAGAATCCTCTAGATAATAAAGGGATTTTCTGGGTAGATTTAATTCAGCCTACAGAAGAGGAAAGAAAGAAAGTTGAAGACCAATTCAAGGTTGAACTTTTTACCAAAGAAGAAAGTGAAGAGATAGAGTCCAGTTCCAAATATGTGGAAACCGATGATGAAATAGGGATTAACCTCAATTTCATGAATAGAATCGGGAACGAGCATCAATATGAACCTGTTTCCTTTATCCTAAAAGATAAAATCCTATTCACAGAGCGGGATTCTGATTTTAAATCCTTTCAAGATTCTTATAGAAAGATTAAAGTCACAAGGCCAGAGGATGGGGATGATGCTTTTTTGGTGATATTAGATACTAGAATAGATTACCTTGCAGATATTGTAGAGGGAATCAACGATAAAATAGCGAAAATCACCAAGGAGCTAGTAAAAGCGGAGAAATTTGATAGTGATTTACTCTTAGAAATTACGGCATTGCAAGAACAACTTTTAGGGCTCAGAGAAAACACCGTAGAGATACAACGTTTGCTGTCAACGCTAATCAAAAGTAAAAAATTCCCGAATGAGGATTATGAAACGGTAAGAGTCATGTTAAAGGATTTAAGTTCTATTCTAGAGTTTACTTCTTTTTGTTTTGATCGGGTGGAATTCTTACAAAATACCTTTCAAGGGTTGATTGACATGGAACAAAACCGTGTGATGAAGGTATTTACCGTCATCACCGTATGTTTTGCACCGCCTACTTTAATCGCTGGAATCTTCGGGATGAATTTCACAAACATGGCGGGTTTAGAACACCCGTATGGCTTTCCTATTACCATCTTTTTAATGGTGGTTTCTATGGTAGGTACTTTATTATATTTTAAATTTAAAAATTGGTTATGACAAAATGGTTAGATTATTTCTTAATAATAGCATTGGCAGTGAACATCATAATGTCATTGTTAAAATATGAACCTACCACAGAGGTGATGGGCGCTACGATTCCAACTTGGGTTGCTTTGGCAATACAAGTAGCATGTATCGGGTTGATTATTTATAAAAGAATGAAAATGCCCAAATGATACCAGAAGAGCAATTTCAACTTCATAGCCTTACCCGTCAAAAATTATTGGCCTATTTAGATCATCTTTCGCCAGAAGAGTTATCTGATATCCCTTATGGATTCAAAAATAATATTTGGTGGAACATTGTTCACGTTGTTGTGACACAGCAATTGTTATGTTACTATCTAACAGGTAACGAAATGACGATTGACAAGGAATGGGTAGAGAACTTTAAGAAAGGGACAGCACCAGAGCCTGATGATGCACCGACAGAACAAGAAATGGAAGAAATCAAAAGATTGCTGATTACCACCCAACAAGAATTGGAATTGGATTACAAGCAAGGTCTATTCACGAGTTACGAGAATTACCCTACCAGTTATGGCTTTGTCATTAAATCGATAGAAGATGCGATTTTATACAACAATATCCACGAGGCATTACATTTAGGAACGGTGATGGCTATTAAAAAGTTGGTCTAAGCCTCATAATCCAGTACCCAAACCAAATAATGCTTGCCTATCATTTTATGGTAGGCATAATATTTTCTGCTAGAACTTTCATCTGAAATCCAGCAAACTATATTTTTATTATCTTGAATGTTAAAGGGTTCTACCCGATAATGGTGCAAGAAATTCCATAGGTTGCCACCATTTAATTTGTATAGGCCTTCTTTGATTCCCCATATAATATGCAAATATTCTGGATAATGCATATCCTTGGGTATCCAAGCATCCTCATCTTTTCTGATAAATTTTCTGGCTACATTGCGTATCTTCTTGTCCCGCTTTTTCTCTATATCTATTCCTAAAAGAAAACTACTCACCCCCACCGATACCAAATGATAAGAATGGGTGATAGACAAATGCTTATCAATGTTTAAATAGGGTTTACCCCTTTCATCATAATGTACGTCCAAATCGAAATTCAGTTTTTTTAAACAAGCACGTAGTCCCAAATATTCCATGCGTTGTTTTTGAGGCATTTTTTGGCATTTTTTTGTGCGCTCTGGGGTCAAAGAGACATGTTCAAGCAACTCATCCTCAGTCTCTGTCACATGCCAAGTCACAATCTCTGTAAAAGCATCATTTATATAATCAATTATGGGCATCGGCTAAAAGTAATATTTAGATAAAATAATTGCAATAATAAATCCAAGTTAATCAAATAAAAGAAGCAGAAATCATTCCCTAAGAAATAATCTCTGCTTTTATAAATATAAATAAATCTCAGGTTTAATTACTTACCTAAGACTTTTCTTAATCTATTATAAACCTCGTGGTACGCTTCTGTTTCGCCACCAAGATCTCTACGGAATCTGTCTTTATCTAATTTTTCTCCCGTTTCTTTGTCCCATAATCTGCAAGTATCAGGTGAAATTTCATCTGCTAAAATAATATCTCCGTCTGTAGTTCTACCCAATTCTATCTTAAAATCTGCTAGAATTAATCCCGCTTTATCAAATAATTCAATCAATAAATCATTGATGTCCGCAGTCAATTCATACATATCTATCAACTCATCATAAGTCGCAGCCTTTAATAGAACCGCATGATCATCATTGATTAGTGGATCCCCCAAATCGTCTCTCTTATAGCAAAGATCAAAAACAGTATTCTCACATTTTTCACCTTCTTCTAGTCCAAGACGTTTGGCCATACTGCCAGCCACGTAATTTCTTACCACAAATTCTAACGGTATAATCTCCACTTTCTCTACTAATTGCTCTAATTCACTTAGTTTTTCTATGAAATGCGTAGGAATCTCATTTTCTTCTAAATATTCAAAGATAAGGGTCGTGATAGCGTTATTCATCGCCCCTTTATCCTTAAAAGTTCCTTTTTTCTCTGCGTTAAAGGCTGTGGCATCATCCTTAAAATATACGACTACTTGATTGGGATTATCTGTAGCGTAAATTTTTTTGGCTTTACCTTCGTATAACTGTTCTTTCTTTTCCATGTTTTATTGCTTAGGTTTTATCAAGTCAAACGCATGAATTATTAGACTTAAATAATGTTCCTCAAATTTAATTAATATATGGCAGAAATACTATATTAAAACTTAAAGTTATAAGTTGCCCCTGCACTAAACCAAAAACCAGGCATTTCTACTAAACTAGATTCTGTATATGTTGTATCTAAAATATTGTTAATGGATGTAAATACAGACCAATTGCTATGCGTATAGTTCAATTTTGCATCCAATAGGCTATAATTATCCATCGTCACTCTGTCCAAGTAGCGGTAAGAAATCATAGTAGTCAATTCAGGCG
Source organism: Flavobacteriaceae bacterium Ap0902 (assembly GCA_009835005.1). Classification (GTDB taxonomy): domain Bacteria; phylum Bacteroidota; class Bacteroidia; order Flavobacteriales; family Weeksellaceae; genus Profundicola. Next base: position 337,371 of record WTFG01000001.1, read on the forward strand.
TCAATCTATTCTCTAAACTTACGACCACTTGATTTTTTAAATTTTCTAAAGCATATTTAGAAAAGTTGTAATTCGTATTCTCAAAAGATTTGTCTAGATATGTGTAGCCTAACGCAAAGGATTTCATAAAGCCAACGAAGTCTTTCTTTACATTTATTTCAATCCCTTTGGTTTCTACTTGCGCATTGTTGAAGGCTCTCCATACATCATTTTCATCATTTTTCACCCAATCAATCGCATCATCTGCATCTCTATAAAAAGCACTGATTTGTGCAAGAAATCCTGGCTGAGCAAACTTATAACCAATCTCATAAGATTTTGCACTTTCTGGTTTTAAATCAGCGTTTCCTACTTCTGTTCTACTATTATAAAAAAGTTCTGTGTAAGAGGGTTCTCTGTGTACTTTAGAGGCATTTCCATATAATTTATGTTGCGCATTGATATGATATCCAATCTCTAAACTTGGATAAAAGAAATCTCCTGTATTAGAAAAATCCGCCCAACTTATGCCAGGAACAATATTTAATTTACCATCGGCTAAAATAAAATGATGCTCAGCAAAAACAGAAAGAATATCCCTATCTCTACTTCCCAGGTTGTTACTACGCAACATTTCTTTTCTATAATCGGCTCCAAAACTTGTAACCCCCAAATTATGTTGAATACTGGTACTTAATTCTGCCCCTAGGTTATTCCCAATGTGCATGTTTCTATAAACCCCTGGTTTATCTTTGATCAATATGTACTTGTCTTGTGCTCTAGTCCAGTATGTTTTGGCTTGAATTCCCCAATGATTGATTTTTTGATTTAAACCAATACTCACGATGGAGTTTTGCGTCTCTTCGTATTGTTCTGTAAACTTAGGTGACGCATAAAAACCATTTGCCCCGAATTTTTTCTCTCCAAAACCTGCCTGAAACTTGATTTCACCATTTTCTAAACCATAAGAATTTTGGTAAAACATATTCTTTTTGGTGTAATCTGTGTTATGTCGGTAACCATCAGAGGCGCCATAACTTGCATTCACGCCATGTTTTAATTTTCCCTTTCCTACATTCATCCCTACATTGGCTTGGTAAGTTCCAAAACTGCCCCCTGTGATATTAATATGTCCGCTATTTTCAGCATCTATCTTCGTTACAACGTTGATAACCCCTGCATACGCGTTGGCACCGTACTTGGTGGCAGAAGGCCCTTTGATTATTTCTATGCGCTCTACGGTAGTTAAATTAAAAGGAAGGCTCCATAGGTTGTGAGCTGTTTGTGGGTTGGTTACCCTAACGCCATTAATCAATAGTAAAACTTGCTCAAAACTACCTCCACGGATAGAGATATCACTTTGCATCCCATCGATTCCTCTTCTGCGTAAATCAATTCCCGTATGGTAAGCGATAGCCTCTTCTATGCTTTGGATAGGTGTGGATTGTAGGTTTTCTTTGCTAATAACGATGTAACTTTCATTTACTTTGTTAGATGCCATGGGATAAACACGCCCAGAAGTCACCAAACTATCTAGTGCTACATGCTCTTGTGCCTCCGAGAAAGAGAGACCCGCCAAGATTGCAAATATTAAAAATTTTCCTTTCATAAGATGTAATTTTCAAAAATAAAGTGTTAAATATAGGGAAACATTTATTGAAAATGCATCATAAGCCAATTATAAATAGATAAAATATGTTATTTATGTATAGAATAATATATTTAGCTTTTTAAATTAAACAGAAAAAGCCTTCCATTTTGATGTTTCAAAATGGAAGGCTTTAAATTTCAATTAAAGTTTATTTAATCTTTAAAATACTTCACGCCATTGCTGAATATGTCCATAAAGATAGCATCTGGAATGTTCGTAAGTAATCCCGCTCTATAGCGTTCTGGATGCCCCATTCTGCCATAAATTCTGCCTGTTTTGTCTGTGATTCCCTCTATACCCATTTGCGCTCCGTTGGGATTGAATGGCATATCAAGCGCTACTTTGCCTAGATGATCCACGTATTGCGTAGCAATTTGCCCATGATCCATTAATTGTTTCATCATCTGCTTATTGGCTACAAATCTACCTTCCCCATGAGAAATTGGAATTCTATAGACTTCATTTTTCATGCCTTTGAGCCATGGGGAATGGTCGTTTGTCACTTTTACGTCTACCATCTGGGAAATATGTCTACCGATTTTATTATGCGCTAGGGTAGGAGAAGATTCATCTAAATCACGAATTTCGCCATAAGGCACAAGTCCAGATTTAATCAATGCTTGGAACCCGTTACAAATTCCCAGAACCAAACCACCTCTGGCTATTAATTGATGCACAGCCTCTTTGATTCGTTCATTTTTGAGTACAGAAACCATGAATTTAGCAGAACCATCTGGTTCATCTCCTGCAGAGAAACCACCAGAAAGCATCATGATTTGGCTATTGTTTAATTCCGCTACATATTTATCAATCGATTGCTCTAAATAGTTTGGATTTAAATTATTAAAAACAAAAGAAGAAACTTCTGCCCCAGATTCTTCAAATACTTTTTGTGATTCATATTCACAGTTGGTACCAGAGAAGATTGGTAAAACTACTTTAGGTTTTTCTGCTTTCAAGATAGAAACGCCGTGTTTATGCTCATGAGCAATCGTAGCAGATATTTCACTTCTTGCAGCATCTTGTGCTTCATCTCCAAATTGTGTTGGGAATAATTCTTCAAAAGTGCTCAGCCATGTATGGATTAACTCATCAATATCAAAAGACTCGTCATTAATCACTAATTGGTCTCCAAAACTAACTTGTCCAATTTTTGTAAACTCATCTAGTTCCTTTGTAGTTTCTAATACCAAACTACCCATCATAGGCGTCAGCAAATCATATTTGGTTTTGATTTCTGCACCCAGTTCATTACCAAAACTCATTTGTGCCAAGGCAACTGCTAATCCACCATCTTTGATGAGTTGGGCAGAAACTACTTTACCATCTTTAATATATTCATAGATTTTGCTATAAGCCGATTTCAATTGTTCATAATTCGGCATTCCATTGGCCTGTGGCTCATGATGGAAAACTTGTACAAAATGCCCAGATCTTTTAAATTCAGGGGATATGATATGGTCTATATGCCCAGGAGCAGCAGCAAAGGAAATCAAAGTAGGCGGAACATTTAATTCTTGGTAAGTTCCAGACATAGAGTCTTTGCCTCCAATAGCGGCAATTTCAAATGCTAATTGTGCGTCCAGAGCACCTAATAAGGCTGCTAATGGTTTACCCCATTTTTGTGCTTCTGTACCTAGTCTTTCAAAATATTCTTGGAAACTTAATCTAATTTCTTTGTAATCTCCACCAGATGCTACAATTCTAGCCACACTTTCTACTACGGCATAGGATGCAGAAAGCAAGGTGTTCTCTGAAGCCAAGTCTGGAGAAAATCCCCAACTAGCCATAGAAACGGTTTGTGAATTTCTATCTGTTACGGGCAATGTATGCACACTGGCTAATGCCGGTGTTAACTGATTTTTACCACCTAAGGGCATCAATACGGTTGTTTGCCCAACGGTGCTATCAAATTTTTCTATCAAACCTTTTTGTCCAGCAACATTTAGTTCTTTTAAAGTAGAAAGAAAGTTTTCTCTATTGAATGTTTTTTTCTCTTTAGTCTTTGGTTTAGAGAGCACGGCAGTGGCTTCATTGCTTTTTTGAACACCAGCGGTATCCAAGAAAATTCTATCCAGATCCACTACTTTTTTACCTTTATAATAAAACTCAACCCTATTGTGGTTAGTTACTTCTCCTACCACCACGGCAATCACATTCTCTTGATTGGCTAGTTCTATGAAATTGTCTGCATTCTCTGCAGAAACCACCACAGCCATGCGTTCTTGTGATTCTGAAATTGCAAGTTCTGTGGCATTAAGTCCTTCATATTTAACAGGAAGAACTTCTAAATTTACCTTAACACCGTCTGCAATTTCACCAATGGCTACAGAAACGCCTCCCGCACCAAAATCATTAGATTTTTTGATTAAAGTTGTCACTTCTGGTTTACGGAATAATCGTTGGATTTTTCTTTCCTGTACGGCATCTCCTTTCTGTACCTCTGCACTCATGGTTTCTATAGCATCCAGTTGCTGAACTTTAGAAGAGCCTGTGGCCCCACCTACACCATCTCTACCTGTTTTACCTCCAAGAACAATGATTTTGTCTCCCGGGATTGGATTTTCACGAACAACCCAATCAACAGGTGCTGCTCCCATTACAAAACCAACTTCCATTCTTTTGGCTTTATAGCCTTCATGATATAATTCTGCTACATGAGAAGTGGCTAGTCCAATTTGGTTTCCATAAGAAGAGTATCCATTAGCCGCTTCTTTGGTGATTTTTCTTTGTGGTAATTTACCTTTTAGTGTGTTTTCAATAGGCTCTAGTGGATTGGCAGATCCAGTTACACGCATGGCCTGGTATACAAATGCTCTACCACTCAAAGGATCTCTAATAGCACCTCCAATACAAGTAGAAGCACCCCCAAAAGGTTCTATTTCCGTAGGATGATTATGAGTTTCATTTTTGAATAATAGATACCAAGGTTCTTTTTCACCATCAATTTCTGCCTCTATCTCTATAGTACAAGCATTAATCTCATCAGAAACTACCAGATTTTCTAATTTACCATTGGCACGGAAGTACTTAGCAGCGATGGTGCCAAGATCCATTAGGGTAATTGGTTTTTCTTCTCTTCCTAATTGTCTTCTAATATCTATATATTTATCAAAAATTGCTTGTAAAGTTTCTTGAAAATCACCCTCGAATTTTATATTAGTCAACTCCGTAAAGAAAGTTGTGTGTCTACAATGATCACTCCAATAAGTATCCAGAAGTTTTAATTCTGTTTCTGTTGGATTTCTTTTTTCTAATTTAAAATATTCTTGAATAAACGCTAAATCATCTAAGCCAAAAGCAAAATTCCATGTGTCATAAAATTCTTTCAATTCATCTGCGTTTAGATCTATAAAACCCTCTACAGTCATAACCTCACTAGGCAGTGGATTTTCTGGAATAGAAAGTTTTTCCATATCCTTTTCCCTTGCGTCTACGGTATTAATCAAGAACTTCTTGATGCTATTTACTTCTTTTAAATTTAGATTATGAAAAGCATAATACGTGGCCGTTCTAATTTTTATGTTCTCATTCCCAGTAATTAAAGCGACAGCTTGTTCTGCAGAGTCTGCTCTTTGGTCATATTGTCCTGGCAAAAACTCTATGGCAAGAGTATAATCAAAATTAGAAACATCGGGTGCTTCTGTATGTATTATATCCATAACTGGGTCTGCAAAAACGGTATCTTTTACCTTGTCAAATTCTGCATCTGATAGGTTGAATATATCGTAGACTATATAGACTTTGGTATCAACATCGTTATCTACTATACGTAACTCAGAGGTTACATCCTTAGATAAATAATCAAATTCGGGCTTTTTTTCTATAAAAATTCGGCGATTCATAACGTAATTTAAGGTTTCTGATATTGAAGGCTCAGATTCATGCGTAAATATAATCTAAATTAAAAGAATCAACAAGGCTGTGAATCAAGGAATATCAATATTATTTTCTACCAAAATCTGCAGGGATTTCCCCCCATGCTTTGGTTTCCCATTTAAGAATAGGATTGTTATAAGAATTATTTTTAAGCCAGTTTTCTGCTCTTGCTATTAATTCAAAAGAATCCTGATTATCTGCATTCTGTTTTAACTTGGTGCGGGCTTTTTTAGCCTTTACCCAACTCATTGCAATTCTACTATCGGTATAAATTGGGCGATTGTCTTGGTGTTTTTTTAAAAAAGAAATAGCATGTACAAGGGCTAAAAATTCGCCTATATTGTTGGTAGAGTTGAGCATAGGCCCCCTATGAAAATAGCGTTTCCCCGTTTTAGCGTCTACACCTTGATATTCCATTTTGCCAGGATTACCACTTGCTGCGGCGTCTACTGCTAAAGATGGATAAATAGGTTTTCCAAACTTGGCAATTTCTTCTGGTGTAAGTTTTGGCTTTTTAGAAGTCGTAATTTTACCTTTATACTGATCATAAGATTCGGTGAAGGCTTTCTCTGCTAATTTTAGATCATCAAATGATTTATATTGGGCACCAGAAAACTGTTCTATTTGCTTTTTGCATTCTTTCCAGTTGTTATAAATACCTGGTTTTCTGCCCTTCCAAACGACATAGTATTTCTGCTTTTTGGCCATGGCATTAGGTTAGTTTAAAGAAGGAAAATCGTCTGAAAGGCTATCATCTTCTCCCAATGCCGCATTTAAACTCGCCATTTGTACGGCAGCAACAGCTGCTTCTACTCCTTTATTTCCATGTTTTCCTCCCGCTCTATCCAAGGCTTGCTGCTCATTATCATCTGTCAAAACACAAAAGATGACAGGAGTGTCGTATTCTATGTTAAGGTCTTTTATTCCATGAGTTACGCCTTGACATACATAGTCAAAATGGGCGGTTTCTCCTCTTATTACTGAGCCAATAACAATTACAGCATCTACATATTGCTCGCACATTAATTTGCCACCAAAAACCAACTCGAAACTACCTGGGACATTCGCAGTAATGATATTACTTTCATCTGCACCTAAATCCAGAAGCGTTTCTATAGCCCCGTCTCTTAGTGCGTAGGTGATATGATTGTTCCATTCAGAAACCACAATGCCAAACACATAAGGTTCGGCACTTGGTAGGTTGTCTTTATCGTAAGCAGATAGATTTTTATTTTCTGTAGCCATCTTATTTAGAAGCGTATGTTAGCATTTCCTTCAATTTGGTGATTTCACTATTGGTATCATCCTCTGGGTGATCATTCAAATATTGATTTATCACTTTTAATCCTCCATCAAAGTTTTGTAAATCATAAGCAAGCACTGCTGCTTTTTGAGCATAGATTTCTTGGATGACCTTCAATTTTGTGTCATTGACAGCAGAAGTATAAGCATTCAAGCCTTTCTCTTTATTGCCTAATTGAACCAAAATATCTCCTTTTATACCACTTTTCATAGCCTTCATCATTTCTTCTTTGGCAGAGAATGATTCAATTCTATCTAATGCTTCTTGGTAATTGCCAGTCTCATACAAAGCGATAGCAGATTTAAATTTAGCAATATTGGCTACATCAGATCCATTATACTCTTCTATAATTTGATTATATCCCATATACGCTCCAGGGCTTCCGTTTAATGCTAGATTCATAGAATCATTGTTAAACATTTGATCTGCGGTAACAACTTCTTTTTGCGCATTGATGTTCTTAGGCTCTTGTACAAATTTTAGATAAGCAAAATAAGCCAATGCACCTAAAACTAACACACCAAATATGATCCCTAAAACCTTGGCGTTTTTTTCTAAAAAATGTTCAGATTGTTGTGCCGTATTTTCTAATGATTCGAAAACCTCTTCTGTTGCGTATTTCTTTTCTTCTTGTTTCTTTTTAGACATCTTTCCTATGTTATATCAGGATTGCAAAATTACAAAAAATCCTATCATATAAAATTTTTTATAAATGATTCTAGAAAATTTTGAATATAAGTGAGTTAAAATAAATCAAACAGTCGCTAATATCCTAGATTAGCGACTGTTTTAAAAATCAATAATTATCTAATAATTAGAATAAACTAGTGGAAATCTGCATTCTCACATATTCATTGCTAGGATTCCAAAATACCATCCCATTCACAGGGAGGGAGAAATTGCCTATATTTATATCTTTAGAGGCGTTTAAACCCACATTTACAATATCAAAACTATGTTCTTGGTCTCCATATAAATGCGTGTCGCCATCTAACGCAAATCCAGCACCTATAAAGGCACCTACGTCTACATTTCCTTTATATACAGGGTATGCAGCCTCTACATAGGTAGAGTATTTTTGACTATCCTTTCCGTTTTCATCATATTCTCTATCAGCCGTACCATATAATAATACGTTTGCCTGCAGAGACATTGGGAATGCATCTCCAAAATAATAAGTAGTTCTTAGATCTAATATATGTGTGGTCTCATCCTCCTCATAATTAAAGACCTCTGGGTTGTCAATTCCTCTGGTATTGAATAAATCCCATAATCCGATACTGAAGTTAGTATCTACATATTCAATGAAATAATTAATTTCCTTGTAATGTGTACCATCACTTTCATTAGAAATAGCTGTGCCTCCCCATAAGCCTAGATGGAATTTGTTTTGATTATCTAGGTTCATCTTGATCATGCCCGTTACCGTAGGCTTGTCAGAGATGATAAGACCTCTCCAGAGATGACTGGTTTCTAAACCAGCATTAAATTCAAATCTATCTGTTTTCTGATCGATTGTCACTTCTTGTGCATTGATTGTATTCAATGCAAAAACGGAAGCTATGATTGTTAAAAATAATTTTTTCATTTTTATATTTAAATTAATAATAAATAAAGACCAGCGGCTATAAGAGCGCCTATAATTGGCCCCACCACTGGAACCCAGGCATATCCCCAGTCATCTGTTCCTTCTAATGGAATGATGGCATGAACGATTCTTGGCCCCAAATCCCTAGCTGGATTAATAGCATACCCTGTGGTTCCTCCTAAAGCTAAACCAATCACCCAAACCAATATGGCTACGGGTAATGCTCCAATGGAGCCTAAGCCTATCACTACTTCATTGGACGTTCCTGGTGAATAGGTGGCATCTGCTACGAGGTAGTAAATCACAAATATTAACATAAATGTTCCTATAATCTCTGAGATTAAATTAGAACTTATATTTCTAATAGCTGGTGCTGTTGAAAAGCATGCTAATTTACCCCATTCATCTTCTGTTGCTTTAAAGTGATCCCTATAAAATATGTATACTAATAGAGCTCCAACCATAGCCCCAATCATCTCTCCAGCTATATATTCTGGAACCAACGCCCAATCAAATAATCCTGCAGCGGCTAGCCCTATTGTCACAGCTGGGTTTAAGTGCGCCCCACTTACGGGTCCAGCTACTACAACACCACAAAATACGGCAAAGGCCCATGCTGTTGTTATGACAATCCATCCTGAATCTTTTCCTTTGGTACCATTGAGTACTACATTTGCTACTACGCCATTACCTAGTAATATCATAATAGCGGTTCCTATAATTTCTGCTATAAAAGGTGTCATTCTATATATTCTCTTAGTTTTTGTGATCTTCTTTTTCAATCCAGTTTAGAGATGCGTTGACAGCTTTATGCCAGTAATGTAGCTTCTCATCTACAGTATCTCTATCCATTTCTGGTTTAAATTCTTTATCTGTAATCCATTGCTCTTGAATTTCTTCTAGATTGTCCCAATAGCCTACTGCTAGCCCTGCCAGGTAAGCGGCTCCCAAAGCTGTAGTCTCTAGGGTAACGGGTCTCACAATATTAAACCCAAATAAATCTGCCTGAAATTGCATTAAAAGGTTGCTGGCTGTAGCACCACCATCCACTCTTAATTCTACGGATTTAGTTTTGGCATCAGCTTCCATAGATTTTACGACGTCATATACTTGGTATGCAATACCTTCTAGGGTAGCGCGTGCGATATGACCGTCTGTTGTCCCACGTGTGATTCCAAAGATCGTACCTCTAGCATATTGATCCCAATAGGGTGCAGCGAGTCCTGTTAATGCTGGCACAAAGTAAACCCCACCATTGTCTTCTTCCATTTTGGCTAGCGCATTGATTTCTGGTGCTGTCCTGATTAATCTTAAACCATCTCTAATCCATTGGATAGCAGCGCCACCTACAAAGACACTCCCTTCTAAAGCATAAGTAACTTCACCATTAATTTTCCATGCAATAGTAGTAAGTAAATTGTTTTCTGAATTTACAGCCTTATCTCCTGTGTTCATCAATAAGAAACAACCAGTTCCATAAGTGTTTTTGACCATACCAGGTTCTACACACATTTGACCAAACAGGGCAGCTTGTTGATCTCCAGCGATTCCAGCAATAGGGATTTTTGTAGAGAAGAGCGTTGTGGCTGTTTCACCATATACCTCACTGCTTTGTCTAACTTCCGGCAACATAGATTTTGGAATATCAAATAAATCAAGTAGTTCTTCATCCCAATCCATGTCGTGAATATTATAGATCATGGTTCTACTAGCATTGGTAACATCTGTTATGAACATTTTACCTCTTGTAAGTCGCCAAACAATCCAAGTGTCTATAGTTCCAAAACATAATTTGCCCGCTTCTGCTTTTTCCCTAGCACCCTCTACATTGTCTAGAATCCATTTAACTTTGGTGGCAGAGAAATAAGCATCTAGAACCAATCCAGTTTTCTCCTTGATCATGTCTGCCTTGCCTTCATTTCTTAATTTGTCACAATAGTCTGCGGTTCTTCTATCCTGCCAAACGATGGCATTATAAATAGGTTCTGAAGTTTCTCTATCCCATACCACAGTTGTCTCACGTTGGTTGGTAATACCAATAGCTGCAATTTCTCTACCCGTTACGTCAGCCTTAGCAATAACTTCTGCTGCAACAGAAACCTGAGAAGACCATATCTCATTAGCGTCATGCTCTACCCACCCTGGTTTAGGGAATTTTTGTTCAAACTCTTTTTGAGAAACATTCACAATTTCTCCTTTTCTATTAAAAACGATAGCACGAGATGAGGTCGTACCTTGGTCCAATGCCAATATTAATTTCTTATCCATATAATTGTATTCTGTTTTAATTTTTATTATTGAATTTCTTTTGGTGTATAATCCACAAGCAGATAATTTTTGGCAATAGAAATGAATTCTTCCGTTTCTTTTTTAACCCAATCTTCATCTTTGTCTAATTCTTTTGCCATAATTTTAGCTGTTTTTTCTGCCACATCAATCGCAGCTCTAGCATCTAGAAACAATAAGCGAACGCGTCTAGCGAGTACATCTTCTACTTTTATAGCCATTTCTTCTCTGGTAGCCCACACAACTTCTCCTACTGTAAAATCATAATCTGGATGAAGTTTTTCTTTAAACTCAGGTTTCTCTTTTTGTAGGTATTCTATGACAGGGATATCAGATCCATAGATATAAAGATGATTATCACGATCTACTTGGTCTTGTGGCATATTGCCATGAATAGACATGTGGGTAGTTACACATATTCTTTGTTCTAATTGTCCTTCTTCAATGGCTTTATCAATTACATCTTCTGCCATCTGGCGGTAGGTAGTCCATTTACCACCTGTGATAGTGATTAATCCAGTGTCAGAGACTATTACTTTGTGGCTTCTAGAAACTTCCTTGGTGCTTTGCCCTTCTTTTTCTGGTGCTGCAAGCGGACGTAGTCCAGCAAACACAGATTTAACGTCTTCTCTCGTTGGTTTTTTAGTTAGGAACCTTCTTGCGGTTTCTAATACGAATTCAATTTCTTTTTCTAAAGCTTTCGGTTCAAAACTAGGTTCTTCAATCAACGTGTCTGTAGTACCCACCACGACTTTATCATGCCATGGTACGGCGAAAAGTACACGTCCGTCAGATGTTTTTGGAATCATTAGAGCTTCATCTGTAGGCAAGAAAGATCTATCCAATACCAAATGAATTCCTTGGCTAGGAACCACAAATTTTCTATGATCTGGGTTATCCATATTCAGAACCTCATTAGTAAATACGCCTGTTGCATTAATGATAGCTTTTGCTTTTAACTCATATTCTTCTCCAGAGAGGACATCTTTGGCTTTTACCCCCGTTAATTGATTGTTCTCACCCTTAGTTAAATCAATAACTTTCATATAATTAATGACAGCACCACCTTCATCTACAATGGTTTGTGCTAAATTTACGGCGAGACGAGAGTCGTCAAATTGTCCGTCTTTGTACACAACACCACTATGCAAATCTTTTGGCTCTATGGTAGGCAAAGCTTTAATGGTATCCTCTTTGTTAATATGTTTGGTTTTACCTAAGCTTAAACCTGCAGCTAATAAGTCATACATTCCCAATCCAAATCTATAGTATGGTCCTCCCCACCATGTGTAATTTGGAATTACAAATGATTGGTTTTTCACTAAGTGTGCGGCATTTTGTGCTAATAATCCTCTCTCCCTTAGGGCTTCTCTTACTAAAGATACATCACCTTGCGCTAGGTATCTAACACCACCATGCACTAATTTGGTACTACGGCTAGACGTTCCTTTTGCGAAGTCATGAGACTCTAATAAGAGAGTTTTGTAACCTCTTGTAGTTGCATCCAGTGCAGAACCAAGTCCACTTGCTCCACCACCAATGACGATAACATCCCAATCTGTAGTTTCTTTTATTTTTTGAATTTCTTTATTTCGTAACATAGCGAAGGTTTTTAAAATGTTAATCAAAGATAAAAGAAAGAAAACGAAAATCCAAGTATTTTGTAGTTACAAGAATTTTATTTAGATAAATTATTTAATAAATAATCTTATTTGGTTGTGTGTTAAATTATTAGTAATTTAGGTTCTAATAAAAATCATGTTTTTAAAAATAATGTTCTTGTCAAATTGATTAAATTTGTAATGTAATATTGTTGTTTGCGAAAGAAATGGAAAGGATAAATCAGAGACAAACCAAAATAATTGAATTTCTAGAGGATAAAGAATTTGTTTCGGTTAAGGATCTAGCAGAGGCGTTAGATGTGTCTATGGTGACGATAAGAAAGGACTTATCTATATTGGAACGTAATGGCTATTTATATAGAACGCACGGCGGAGCTAGTAAAAAAGATCGTTATGCATTTGAAAGACCAGTTAATGAGAAACAAACTATTCAAGTAGAGGAGAAGGCACAAATTGCAAAAAAAGCTGCTACTTTTGTATCAGAAAACGATTTTCTTGTGTTAGGCTCTGGTACCACCGTGAATTACTTGGCCAAAGAACTTCTAAAAATGAATAGATTAACTGTATGTACTCCTTCTTTGAATGTCTCTATGACACTTGCAGAGAATTTACTAATTAATATAATTCAAATAGGAGGAGAGTTACGCAAAAGTTCCCATTCCGTGATTGGATCTATAGCAGAAAATGGCATTAGACAATTCTCTTCTCATCTCTTGTTTTTGGGTGTAGATGGTATTGATTTAAAATTTGGAATTAGTACTTCTAACGCAGCAGAGGCAAAGCTGAATCAAGTGATGATAGAGCAGTCTGATAAAGTAGTGGTTCTGGCAGATTCTACCAAAATCAACAAAAAAGGATTTGGTAAAATAGCAGACATAGACTGCGTAGATATTTTAATCACTACAAAATCTGCAGATGCGCAATACCTCAAAGCATTAGAAGAGAATGGAATAGAAGTTTACGTAGTTTAGAAATTATAACCTAAACTCACATGCAGAATCTTTGGCGAACTTTCCGTGATGAAATTGTAACCATTTTCTCTAACCCATTTAGTTTCTCTATCTCCTAAAGGGAAATCATATCTAATGCTAATATCTAATTGTTGCAAGGAGATACCTGCTCCAATTTGTAGCGCTAATGAAATATCATCTTGATCTACCTCTGTAATATTAGCTATATCAATATCATCCTCAAAATAATAAGAAAAAACTGGACCTGCCTGTATTTGTCCAATTCCTAATACATTAGTACCAATACTTACAGGAACGTCAATTCTTTTATAATTTAAATCAAAGTTATTACCAGATTGATCTTCAAATTCGTTTTTATAATTCACATACCATAACTCTGGTTGAATGAAAACACCGGTAAGACCAAATTTCTTATATAAACCTACATGATATCCTGCATTTCCTTTACCATTATTGGTATAGGCGGTTTCTGCAGATTTGAATAATCCATCATCTGCATTATAGGTTAAACCAGCTTTAATCCCGATTTGTGAATATGCAACAGTTGTTAAAATTAAAGACAAAAATAAGAGTGTACGTTTCATAATTCATGTTTTTTTAATTCAGAGCAAATTCATTGCCTAAATACTATTAAACGAAAATTATTTTCAAACTATTTTCCCTCTTTGATCAAAGCTTGTCTCACCTTCTTCATTAAATTAGAGTTGTAGACAAAATTTTTAACATCTTCTTGTTCTGTATGCAAAATTTCTTGGTTGGTTCCTTCCCATGCCAAAAGTCCTTTATTTAAGAACACAATCTTTTCACCAATCTCCAACACAGAATTCATATCATGCGAGTTCACGATAGTCGTGATATCATATTCCTTGGTGATTTCTTGAATTAGATTATCTATAATATTCGCTGTTTTTGGATCTAAACCAGAATTAGGTTCATCACAGAAGAGGTATTTAGGTTGATTCACAATAGCTCTGGCGATGGCAACTCTTTTCTTCATTCCTCCAGAGATTTCAGAGGGAAGTCTTTTAAAAGAATTTTCTTCTAGATTAACCCGCTTCAAAACTTCGTGTGCTCTGTCTTCTTTTTCTGAATTAGACATATTAGAAAACATATCCAAGGGAAATTTCACATTGTCTTCCACCGTCATAAAATCAAACAAGGCAGAATATTGAAACACGGTTCCGATATTGGTTCTCCTTTCTTTTTTACTCTCCTTGGTATCATTTGAGGCTTTATGACCATCATAAATAATGTCTCCTGCAGTGAATTCATATATACCCAATAGGCATTTGAAAAAGACCGTTTTCCCTGCGCCAGATGATCCAATTACCAAACTTGTTTTACCTTTTTCAAAAGAGGTTGTGATTCCTTTCAGGACTTCTATTTCTCCAAAAGATTTCCTTAGGTTCTTAACTTCTATCATATCAATAGTAATTGGGTTAATACTAGATTTAAAACAATGATAACCACACAGGTCCAGACAACAGCTGTGGTGCTAGAGCGTCCTACCTCCAAGCTTCCACCTTCTACATAGTATCCAAAATAGGCTGGGATTGTAGCAATCACAAAGGCGAAAACCTCCATTTTTATGATAGAGTAACTATAAAACCATGGATTAAATGGTAATTGCAATCCTTCTATAAAATCTATCGTAGACCATTGCCCAGTCACAAATCCTACCAAGTGGCCGCCGCCCACGCCCATAATCACACTAATCATAAAGAGAATGGGATAGAACAATAGGGAGGCGATAATTTTAGGTAAAATCAAAAAGTTAGGGCTATTTACTCCCATTACTTCTAATGCATCTATTTGTTCTGTAGCGCGCATAGTTCCAATACTAGAAGCTATGAAAGAACCCACCTTTCCCGCCAAAATGATGCATATAATGGTACTAGAAAATTCTAGAACTAAAACTACCTTAGTTGCATAACTCACATAATAATCTGGAATGGGCATTGCTGCTCCTTTAAAATTTTGGTACATTTGAATAGCTAATACAGCACCCATAAACAAAGATAAAAAAGCTACCAACCCTAAAGAATTGACCCCAAGATCATAAATTTCTCTCATGGTTAATCTATGAAAGATCTTGATTTTGTTTGGGAATCTAAGAGAATCAAAGATTAGCATGAAATATCTGCCAATTGATTCTATATAAGAAAGGATATAGGATATAATCAATTTCATAGGGCAAAATTAAACTATTTCTAAATACAAGTAAAATTAATATTTTATATCCCATGTTTGATGAAAAATTACAATCATATTTACTGCCAGAGGCACATATATATTTAAATAAATGGTGCAAGGGCTATCGCATTAAATTATTAATCAAAAATGCTAGAGAGAGTAAACTAGGGGATTATAGGAAATTAGATCATGATACCCATCAAATTACCCTGAACACAGGAATGTCTCCAGCGTTGACATTTTTTACTCTCACACATGAAATAGCCCACATGCATGCACGGGATAAATTTGGAAATGGCATTAAGCCCCATGGACGGGAATGGAAATTTTCTTTTGCTCAATTAATTCTAGAGACTTTGCATCTATATCCAAAAGAAATTCAACCCCTTTTGCTTAAATTTTCTAGGAACCCAAAAGCGAGCTTTTATGCTTCTAAAGATTTAGCATCCTATTTTATCTCAAAAGAAGAGAAAGAACAGTTGTTACTAAAGGATATCCCAGAGGGAGCTAAATTTAGAATTAAAGAAAAAATATTCAAAAAAGGAAACATCAGGAAAATAAGATATCTTTGCACCGAAATCTATAGTGGGAGAAAGTTCACCATACATATGTTGGCTCCTATAGATGAGTTAATTGAAGATTAATTCTATGACAAATTCAAACACCTATTGTGTGATTATGGCTGGTGGTACAGGTACCAGATTTTGGCCTTTGAGTACCATTGAACATCCTAAACAATTCTCTGATATTTTAGGGGTGGGCAAAACATTGATTCAGCAGACATACGAGCGATTATTGATGGTTACCTCAGCAGACAAAATATATATTGTAACGGACCGTCTATACAAAGACTTGGTCAAAGAACAGATTTCACAAATAGCAGATGATCAAATTATTGTGGAACCTGTAGGGATGAACACGGCTCCTTGTGTTTTATATTCATCGTTAAGAATTAAAAACTTAGAGCCGAATGCTAATATAATTTTCTGCCCGTCAGATCATTTAATATTGGAACCAGAAAAGTTTAAAAAGCAGGTAAATCTAGCCATAAAGAGTCTCCAAGAACGGGATGGTGTTTATACATTAGGCATCAAACCCACAAGACCAGATACGGGTTATGGGTATATTCAGTTTGTAGAAGAAGATATGGCGATTAAAAGAGTCAAAACTTTTACAGAAAAACCCAATTTAGAATTGGCAGAACAGTTCTTGGATTCTGGAGATTTTTTATGGAATTCTGGGGTTTTTATATGGAAGGTGGAAACACTTCTGGATGCCTTCAAGCAATTACTTCCAGATATGTATATGGCTTTGAAAGGCGTAGAGGAGAAGTTAGGCTCTGAGGATGAACTTGCAGCAGTTTCTAAGATATATCCAACTTTGCAAAGAACCTCAATAGATATTGGCATCATAGAGAAGTACAAGCATGTGTATGTACTCCCATCTAGTTTTGGGTGGAGTGATTTAGGGACTTGGTCTTCTCTTTATGAGAATAGTAGAAAAGATAAAGATAAAAATGCGGTACACGGCAAAATGGTGAAGACGTATTGCTCCGCTGGTAATATGATTAACGTCAATGTAGACAAAGCAGTTGTGATAGAGGGACTAAATGATTATATCGTCGTGGATACCCAAGAGGCTCTTTTAATTTGTCCTTTAAGTAGTGATCAGGCAGTTAAAAAATTTGTAAATGATCTCAAGTTGACCAAGGGAGGAGATAGGTTTGTTTAGGCCTTAATTAAACAAGTAATTTAAAAATGGATCAGGAAAATCAAGAAACAAATATCAGTATTGGAGATTCGGTATTGCATTTTATAAAAGGTGTCTTCTCTTTAACCCCTAATGTAGATAAACAGCGAGCCAGAGAAGAGATTGTTGCTAATATTAACTTCAAGGGTATGCCAGCTTATGTATTGGTAGCCTCTATCATTGTGGCTTCTATAGGGCTTAACGCCAATTCTGTGGCTGTTGTCATCGGAGCCATGTTAATCTCTCCATTGATGGGTCCAATCATTGGTCTTGGTTATTCTGTGGCTGTAAATGATTGGGAAACGCTTAGAAAATCGTTGATTAATTTTGCAATTATGGTGGTCATTGCCTTAATCACATCCACTACTTATTTTCTATTGGTTCCATTAAAATCCTTGACAGAACAATTGCAAGGTAGAATAGAACCCACCAGCTTAGACGTTATGATTGCTTTTTTTGGAGGGTTTGCAGGAATTGCAGCGTTGTGTTCTAAAATTAAAAATGCCAATGTTATAGCAGGGGTAGCCATTGCTACTGCCTTGATGCCACCTCTCTGTACAGCAGGGTATGGACTGGCTATGGGGTCGCAAGAAGTGGGCTATAGAGATTATACAGGATTTGCAGTCTTTTTTAATGCCCTTTATTTATTTTTCATCAATTCGATTTTTATTGCCATATCAACATATATTTTTATCAAGGTTACACGTTTCCCGCTTGCTAAGTATCAGAATGCAATTCAAGCAAGAAGAACCAATTATTTAATTTTGGGAATTGCATTGTTGACTATGATTCCGAGTAGTTTTATTTTTTATAATATCATCAAAGAGGAGTTATTTAATACCAAACTTCAATCTTTTTTAAAAAATGAAGTAGAATCTGTCTATGAAAATACCTTCTTCAACCTGAATAACCCTATGGTTACTCAAAAAGATACGATTAAATATGTAACTATTTCTACCTTAACAGATAGAATACCAGAAGAAGTAGTAGAAAATTGGAATAAAATATTAGATAGTAAATATAAACTACATGATACGAGATTAGTGGTTTATCAAGGTACAGGATATGATAATTCTGCCTTGCAAAGAGACGGACAAGAGTTTGTGAGATCGCTGTATAAGTCTACAGGAATAGAAATTCAGAAAAAAGATTCAACCATAGCATCGCTCAAGAATCAAGTGGCTAGATTGAATTCAGACACCATTCCTTTTCAAAGTATTTCATCTGAGTTAAAGAGTCAATATCCAGAGATTAATCACTTTGGGTATGGTGTATTTAATTATCAAGATTATAGCGCTGGGAGAGGCAAGAATATTATTCCCACTTTTATTTTAACCTGGAAAAATGAGCCTACTACGCCAGAAGCGTCTAAGGATAGAAAAGAAGACATAGAGAGAATCAATAAATATCTCAAGATTAGATTAAAATTGGATACAATTCAATATCTAAAAGAATAAGAAAAATTAAGGAATCAATATCTTAACTGATAATTTCCTACTTTTGCACATTTAAATTTAGAAATTAAATTATGGATATTTTTATAAAAGCAGCACAGATGATTTTGATTTTATCAATCATTGTGGTGTTACATGAAGGCGGTCACTTTGCAGCGGCTAAATTATTTAAAACCAAAGTGGAACGCTTTTTCTTATTTTTTGATGTTAAGTTCTCTCTTTTTAAAACAAAAATAGGCGAAACTGTCTATGGTATAGGTTGGTTGCCACTAGGCGGGTATGTGAAAATTGCTGGAATGATAGACGAAAGCATGGATACAGAGCAGATGAAGCAGCCTGCACAACCATGGGAGTTTAGAGCCAAACCAGCATGGCAGCGATTGATCATCATGTTAGCAGGTATCATTGTTAATTTAATATTAGCCATTGTCATCTTCTCTGTATTGAGTTACAATAATGGAGAGACTTATATCAATGTAAACAAAATGAATAATGGAATCTTGATAGATTCTGCCCAAATGGATTTAGGGCTGCAAGCTGGGGATGTACCTATAGGGGTGAATGGTATCATGTATGATAAATTAAGCGATATTAGCAAAAGAGCCTTGATAGATGGCGGTACACTTAATGTAAAAAGAGGCAATGATGTTGTAGATTTAGAGATTAAAAAATCTGATTTAGTTCACATGCTAGAACTAAAGAATGGATACTTTTTCCCAGCACCAGAATATCCTATCACTATAGACACAACCTTATCTGTTGCGGCCAATGCTGGAATAAGAAAAGGGGATATAATCAAAACAATCAATGGCAAACCTGCCAATGACTGGACATTAGTAACGAATGAGATCCGTAACAATGCCCAAAATACCATCAACTTTGGCATAGAGAGAAATGGTCAACTTCAAGAATTTGATGTGGAGGTTCCTGCAGAGGCCAAAGTAGGGATTGCACCCGTATATAATTTAGAACCCTTGACAGAAACACATAAATTCACACTTGGTGAGTCTATCAATAGAGGGGTTCATTTAACATTCTCTACCATTACAGATCAAGTACAGTCTTTTGGGGTTTTATGGCGATTAAAGGGAGAAGCCACCAAATATATGGCTGGTCCTATTGGGATTGCTAAACAATTACCATCTGCATGGGATTGGACTTTCTTTTGGAGTTTCACAGCCTTGCTTTCTGCTTGGTTAGCCTTTGTGAATTTATTGCCGATTCCAGGATTAGATGGAGGACATGCGATGTTCACTATTTATGAGATGATTACAGGACACAAGCCTGGAGATAAATTTATGGAGGTGATGCAGATTATCGGGGTTATTTTCTTGATAGGTTTGATGGTCTTTATCTTCGCCAATGATATATTTAATTTAATCTTTAATTAAAAAGATATACACAACATCATGAAGAAAGCACTTATAGTCATCGACATGCAATATGATTTTATCCCTGGCGGAAGTTTAGCCGTAGAAGGTGGAGATGAAATTATTCCTTTGATTAATCAACTTATTCAAGAATATGATTTAGTATTAGCCACGCAGGACTGGCATCCAGCAGATCATAAAAGTTTTGCATCCCAACACCCTGGGATGAAGCCCTATGACACCATAGAGCTCCATGGGTTGCATCAAGTATTGTGGCCAGATCACTGCGTACAAGGAACCCATGGCGCAGAATTTCATCAAGATTTAGACCTAAGAAAAGTAGAAGCCATCTTCAGAAAAGGAATGAATCCAGAGATCGATAGTTACAGCGGTTTTTATGACAACGGACATTTAAAGACCACAGGACTAAGTGGATATTTAAGAGAAAAAGGCGTTACAGAAGTCCATTTCGCTGGATTAGCGGCAGATTTCTGTGTACATTACTCTATCACAGACGCTTTAAAAGAAGGTTTTGAGGTGACATTGATAGAAAATGCAACCAAGCCAATCTTTCCAGAGCAGTTTGCACAGCAAAAAGAAGCCTTAAAAGATCAAGTCAATTTTATCACTTATAAAGGCTAAATTTCAAAGGTTTACACCAATCATTTGAATCGGATTAGCCAATAGATAATTCGTATATTTGCATTTTTAAATCAAACTATGTTAACAGTTTCTAACGTATCGCTACAATTTGGGAAAAGAGTTCTTTTTGACGAGGTAAACATCAAGTTTACCAAAGGGAATTGCTATGGAATTATCGGAGCCAATGGAGCAGGTAAATCCACATTCCTCAAGATATTATCTGGAGAACAAGAACCCACATCGGGTCATGTATCCTTAGAGCCAGGCAAGAGAATGTCTTTTCTAGAGCAAGACCACTTCAAATATGATGAGGTGCCCGTACTAGAAACCGTCATGCGTGGAAATGAGCCCCTATTCAATATCAAAAAAGAAATGGACGAACTCTATGCAAAGCCAGACTTTTCAGAAGCAGACGGAGTCAAAGCAGGAGAGCTAGGCGTAGTCTTTGAAGAAATGGGCGGGTGGAATGCGGAAACCGATGCAGCCACTTTATTATCCAACGTAGGCATACCAGAAGAAGACCATTATACCTTGATGGGTGATTTAGATTCCAAGTCAAAAGTTCGTGTTTTATTAGCACAAGCCCTATTTGGCAATCCAGACGTGCTGGTATTAGATGAGCCAACCAACGATTTAGACGTAGAAACCATCAATTGGCTAGAGAATTTCCTAGCAGACTATGAAAACACCGTGATAGTAGTATCGCATGACCGTCACTTTCTAGACACCGTATGTACGCACATAGTAGATTTAGATTACAAGAAACTAAACCTATATACAGGTAACTACAGTTTCTGGTATCAGGCATCACAACTCGCTACAAGACAGCGCGCACAAGCCAACAAAAAAGCAGAAGAAAAGAAAAAAGAATTACAAGAATTTATCTCTCGATTCAGTTCCAACGTAGCCAAGGCCAAACAAGCCACCGCCCGTAAGAAGATGATAGAGAAACTAGACATGCAAGAGATCAAACCATCTTCACGCAGATATCCAGCCATCATATTCGAAAGAGAAAGAGAAGCAGGAGATCAAATCTTAGAAGTAGAAAATCTATCTGCGAAGTTAGAAGATGAGGTTTTATTTGATAAAGTAACCTTCAATCTAGCCAAAGGGGACAAGGTTGCCATCATCGCTAGAAAATCATTAGCCAAAACCGCATTTTTTGAAATCATTTCAGGAAATCAAGCGGCCGATGGCGGAACTTATAAATGGGGAGTCACCACCAAACAAACCTACTTACCACTAGACAACACAGCCTACTTTCAATCAGACATTGATTTAGTAGACTGGTTGAGGCAATACGTAGAAACCGATGAAGAGCGCCATGCAGAGTACATCCGTACGTTCTTAGGTAGAATGCTATTCTCTGGAGACGAAGGATTAAAAGCAAGTAATGTGCTTTCTGGAGGAGAAAAAATGCGTATCATGTTCTCTAGAATGATGCTGCTCAAAGGAAACGTCTTATTATTTGATGAGCCAACCAATCACCTAGATCTAGAATCTATCTCGGCACTCAACAACTCCCTAGAGAACTTCAAAGGAACCATCGTCATGTCATCCCATGACCACGAATTAGTACAAACCGTTTGTAACAGAATCATTGAAATCACACCCCGTGGTGTCATCGATCGTTACATGAGTTACGATGAGTACTTAAAAGATCCAAAAGTAAAAGAACTCAAACAGAAACTGTACAAAGATTAATCAGTAAAATATAGTTTGGGCGATTTCACGAGCTATCCATTCCAATTCCGCAGGAATCTGCTTATAAATAATAGGGCTGCAAAGAGCTTCCATTCGGTCGCTTTTACAGCCCTTTATTTATTGGCGCATCTTCCCTTACGGGATTTCCATTGCTATCTCTATCGCAGGGTTGGTTTAAGGTTTAAGGTTTTGGTAGCAAGTATTTTCCATACGCTTTAATAACTCTACCAATTCCACATAATTATTCGCATTGTCATGCTGGATTCATTTCAGCATCCTCTCTAACCATTCACGCAAAGCAATGTGAGACCCTGAACATATTTCAGGGTGACCGCGCGAGAAAAATTGGATGCGGTATTATGAGCAAGTCTTTTCTCTTATTTTTCTTTCTTCTAACTTCTTTCTATCTTTTTCCCGTAAAAAAGAAACAAATCAAGTTATTTAACACAGCCAATCAATACTTTACAACAATTTTATAATCTGGTTCCATCGGATTTATGCTTTGTATATTATTTTTGGAGCATAGAACGTTTTATTCCTTTTTTTCTAATGAAATTTTCTTTAATTCTTTGTAATCTATTCTGTCTTCTGGATATTTTGTCATGAATTCTTCTGCCTTGTTGACCATATTCTCTGATCCACAGAAAAATGGTACACGTTGGTGGAGTTCAGATGGTTCTATGTCCATAATGCGTTGGTAACCATCTGTAGCTTTTCCTCCCGCTTGCTCGCACAGGAATCCCATAGGATTACATTCATATAATAATCTTAATTTACCATAAGGGTGATTGGTTCCTGATGGATAAATGTAGATTCCGCCTTTGAGCATATTTCTATGAAAATCAGAAACTAATGAACCTATGTATCTAGAGGTATACGGGCGATCTCCTTCTGATTGTTGGCAATATTTTAGATAGTCTTTAACGCCTTGTGGAAAATGCACATAATTACCCTCATTAATAGAGTAAATACCTCCATCTTTTGGGAATTTCATATCAGGGTGAGAAAGGTAGAAGATACCGATGGATGGGTCCAGTGTAAAACCGTTAACGCCTTTTCCTGTGGTGTATACAAGCATGGTAGAAAGTCCGTAAACCACATATCCTGCGGCTACTTGTTTGTTCCCTGGCTGCAGAAAATCTTCTATGGTAACAGGTGTTCCGTCTGGAGTAACTCTACGATAGATAGAAAAAATAGTTCCTACAGTCACGTTTACATCTGCGTTGGATGAACCGTCTAATGGGTCTATTAGCACGACATATTTACTCAAGTGGCTATTCGCTTTTGCTTCTACAGGGATAAAAAATTCATTTTCTTCTGATGCAATTCCACAGACAACTTCTCGTTGTGTTAATGCTTTGATGAAAGTTTCATTAGCAAATACATCTAATTTCTTCTGTGTTTCTCCTTGTACATTCTCTTCTCCTACGTCTCCCAAAATATCATCTACAAGTCCGTTTTTATTGACTTGTTGATTTACAATCTTGGTTGCTAAGCGAATAGAGCTTAATAAACGTGATAGTTCTCCAGTAGAGTATTGGAAATCCTCTTGGTTGTCAATAATAAATTCTCCTAAGGTTTGATATGTTTTTGCCATGGCTTAATCTTATTGCTATCAAATTTATGCATATTTTTGAACCTTAACTAACAAAATTGAAAGGTTTATTATTCCGTTTTATACTTAAACTTATAAAAATACTTAGTGTATGAAAGACAATTTTCAGATTATTAACGGCCCCAACCTAAATTTACTGGGTAAAAGAGAACCAGAAATTTACGGAAATCAATCTTTTGAAGATTTTTTTGAAGAATTAAGAATATATTATTCAAATTCCATTTTGCACTACTTTCAGACAAATCATGAGGGTGGGATTATAGATAAATTACATGATGTAGGGTTCCGCTATCAAGGTGTTATTTTGAATGCTGGTGCCTATACGCATTATTCTTATGCTATAGCAGATGCTATAAAAGCTATTCAAGTTCCTGTTGTAGAAGTTCACATATCTGATATTTATTCTAGAGAGGACTTTAGAAAAATATCTATAACGGGAGAAAATTGCATCAAAATTATATCTGGCAAAGGTTTGAATGGATATAAAGAAGCTATAGATTTTTTAATAGATTATAATTCCTAATTTATTTCTTCCAGAAGGCTGGGGTAAATAGAATCAAAATGGTGAATAATTCTAGTCTGCCTAATAACATTAGAAAAGCGCTAAACCATTTGGCACTATCTGTCATGCCTGCATAGTTATTAACGGGGCTATATTTTCCAAGGGCTGGCCCTACGTTCCCTAGCGAGGACGCAGTAACACTCAGGGTAGAAGCAAATTCATTTATATCTGGGTCTAGTCCAGAATCTAAAAATGACAGGATAATAGATCCAAAGATAAATATCAACATATAGATCATAAAGAAAGCAAGTACATTGAATACAATTTTAGGCTCTATCGCTTTGTTATTATAACGAACGGGAATAACGGCTCTGGAATGTATCAGTCTTTTAAATTCACTATAGCTATTCTTCATCAAAATAACGTGACGCACAATTTTAACACCACCAGAAGTTGAACCTGCAGAGCCTCCCATAAACATCATAGCAAAGAAGATTATAGTTAGAAAAGGCGTCCATTGAGAGAAATCTGCGGACACAAAACCAGTAGTGGTGATGACAGATATTATACTGAATAAACTGTGTCTAAAGGCTTCTTCTAATTCAAAGTATCTTTCTCCTAAATAATTAAATCCTACCCCTGGGTGTGTAATTGTTGTATTTCCTGGGTCTGCATATAAGTGTACAATCGTGGTAGAGATCATAGTTAATACAATGATGATTCCTACATAAAATAAAAACTCTTGATTGCTAAATACTTTTTTAAATTTCCTTTTAAATATATAGTAGTTTAAAACAAAGTTGGTACCTGCCAAAAACATAAATAAAATTATAATATACTGCACCGCAGGATTATCATTCCAATGGGCTATACTGGCATTTTTAGTAGAGAATCCTCCTGTAGAAAGCGTGCTGAAGGCGTGATTCGCAGCATCATACCAGCCCATCCCAAAGATTTTGAGCAAAATAAACTCAATCACAGTAAATGCCATATAAATGAGCCATAATCGCTTGGCTGTATCTGTAATTCTGGGGTGTAACTTGTCTGCAGAGATACCTGGAGCCTCTGCTACAAACAGCTGCATTCCTCCAATTCCTAAAAGAGGCAGAATCGCAATGGTGAGGACAATAATCCCCATACCACCAATCCAGTGGGTGAGGCTTCGCCAAAAGAGTAAGCCTTTGGGCATAATTTCTATATCTTGTAGGATGGATGCTCCAGTGGTGGAGTAGCCAGATACCGTCTCAAATACAGCGTTGGTGAGGTTGATATTGTTGATTTGTTGTACTTCTGCACTTAACTGAGGCATTACAAATAGATAGGGTAGAGAACCAAAAAATGCCATACTAATCCATCCGAGCCCAACGATTAGATATCCCTCTCTCTTACCCACATTTTTATTGGCTTTTCTTGTGCTTAAATAAGCCGTGAGTCCTGCCACGGCAGTCACTAGACCTGCGTATAGAATACCTTTATAGGCGTCTTCTTCAAAATATAAACTAATAGGAACACACAATAGCATAAAGAGAGAATTCAACAAAAGTAAAATTCCTAATAGGTTAATGATAATGCGAAAATTGATTTTTTTAAAATAGGGCATAGCTTATGTTTCAAAAAATTCTTCTACTTTGGCTAGACTTTGAGGCTGTGAAAATACCACCACTCTGTCTAATGGTTTAATTTCAAAATCTTGGGTAGGGATAAAGCCTTTTCCGTTCCGCACGATACCACCAATGATGGCGTCATTTGGGAATTGAAGGTCTTCTATTCTCTTATGGGCAATTTTAGAACTCTCATCTACTCGATATTCCAAAACTTCTGCCTTTAAATCATATAAATTGGTGACATCCAATACCTTGCCGCGTCTAATATGCTTAAAAATAGCATTGGCAGCCATTAATTTTTTATTGATAAATCCATCGATACCGATTTCTTGGCTCAAATGAATATAATCCATGTTTTCTACCAGCGCAATGGTTTTTTTGACACCTCTTGATTTGGCTAATAGACAGGCCATAATATTAGTTTCTGATCTACCAGTCACAGCCACAAACGCATCAACTTCTGATATTCCTTCCTCTTCCAGAAGGTCTGAATCTCTGCCATCTCCATGCAAAACCATGATATCATGATATTCATCTGCCAATTCATAGGCTTTAGTTTTATCATACTCTATGATTTTAATATCGTGTTTGTGATCTTTTAATAACTGGGCCGTTTTGGTACCTATTCTTCCTCCACCCAGCACCATGACATCTGATAAATTATGTTTTACTTTCCCTACCAATTGGTAAATAATTTCTTTAGCAGTCTCAAGGGCTATGAAATATACATGGTCATTTTGAAGGTATGTGGTTTGTCCTCTAGGGATTATTGTCTCATAGCCATTGTCTATGGTTCTAATGATAAGGATGGGGATAAAGTTTATTTTATCATTAAAGACTTCAGAAGCTTCTTTTACCGTCTTATTAATTAAAGTTGACTTGGAACTTAACGTAACCCCAAGCAGATTTAAAGCGCCATCATCAAAAGAATGAACCTCACTAAATATAGATTCTTCTACTAAATTAAATATTTCATTGGCAGCCAATTCTTCTGGAGATATTAGCATATCTATTCCTGCGCGTTCCAAGGCCGTTCTATTTCTCCTTTCTAGGAACTCTGGGTTTGTTACCCTAGCAATGACTTTTTTACAACCTAATTTTTTAGCGATAAGCGCAGACATAAGATTTGTGTTTTGCAATTGTGTTACTGCAATCAATATATCTGCATCTTGAACACCAATGTCCACAAGCGTATTAAAGGAGGCACAATCTCCACGATGTGTCAAAACATCTAATTGATGTTCTATTCTAGATAATTTTTCTTTATCCATATCTATCACAGTAATATTCTGTGATTCATTGGATAAGAGTTTAGCAATGTGGTATCCTACTTCGCCAGCTCCCGCTATAATTATTTTCATGATATATGATAGGATTAATTAAAATTTAATAGAATTACCTTGGATATAAATTTTATAAAAAGGTATCTTTTTCTTCTGTTTGGCTACTCCACATTAAGTAAGCTTTTAGGAAATCATCTATTCCTCCATCTAAAACGCTGCTTACATCAGAAGTTTCCTCTCCTGTACGTACATCCTTTACCATCTGGTATGGATGGAGTACATAGTTTCTAATCTGGCTACCCCATTCGATAGCTTTTTTATTTGCCTCTATCTCGTTTCTTGCTTGCATACGCTCTTCTAACTCCTTTTTATAGAGTTCTGATTTCAACATTTGCATGGCCAATTCCCTATTAGCCAGTTGAGAACGCTCTACAGAACATACAACTACAATGCCAGTAGGTTTATGTGTCAATTGTACTTTGGTTTCTACTTTATTCACATTCTGTCCACCAGCACCACCCGATCTAGAGGTATGTAATTCTACATCGTTGGGATTAATTTCTATATCTATAGAATCATCTACCAAAGGATATACATAAACGGATACAAAACTCGTATGACGTTTGGCATTAGAGTCAAAAGGAGAAATCCTCACAAGCCTATGAACACCATTTTCTCCTTTAAGATATCCAAAAGCATATTCACCATCAACTTCCAAGGTTACTGTTTTTACTCCAGCCACATCCCCTTCTTGGTAATTTAATTCTTTGATTTTATAGCCATTTTTCTCTGCCCACATGATATACATACGCATCAGCATACTCGCCCAATCACAAGATTCTGTACCACCAGCACCTGCAGTAATTTGGATTACAGCACTCATATCATCTCCTTCATCAGATAGCATATTGCGAAATTCTATCTTCTCTAGAAGGTCTAACGTTTTGGTAGCTTGCTTGTCTATCTCCTCTTCTGATCCTTCTCCCATTTCTTTATAGAAGTCATATAAAACTTCTAAATCATTTGCAGCTCTTCTCACTTCTTGGTAATCATCTACCCAAGACTTTTTTAAATTTAATTGCTTTAGATGAGTCTGAGCAGTTTTAGGGTTATCCCAAAATTCTGGGGAAGCTGCTTTTTCTTCATCATTGGCAATTTCTATTTTCTTTTTATCAATTTCTAGGTAGTTATGTAGATTTTCTACGCGTTCTAGAATATCTTTTAAAGTATCACTTTGAATCATTTTACAAATATATCATTTTAAGAGAATTCCATGAGGACTCTTGTGTTTAATTAAACAAAAAGAAAAAACTATAGTGGTATATTTTGATTGAACAGAAAATTTATCTAGGTCTTCCATCTAAGTCTACGCCGTATTTCCACTCTATGAATTTAAAGAAATTATATAATTTATATTCAAATGTTTTCCCATAATCAATGTGGGGGCTAT
Organism: Flavobacteriaceae bacterium Ap0902; assembly: GCA_009835005.1. Lineage (GTDB taxonomy): Bacteria > Bacteroidota > Bacteroidia > Flavobacteriales > Weeksellaceae > Profundicola. The sequence goes on from WTFG01000001.1 coordinate 366,216, forward strand.
AATCTATACTCACCTCATAGAGATTAGGGTCATAGCGCATCGGTTGTGTATGACGGTAGTTCCACTCATTGACTAAAAAGATATTTTTGTTTTTATAATAAGATTCAGAATAGAAATTCTCTGGAAAGGCAATCGCATTTAAGAAATAATCATATTGCCCATCTAACACGATGATGTCATATTCACCATCCTCTGTTTCTTCAAACTTTAATTCATTTTTATCTGTTACCGTATTAGAATTGAGCACTCCACAAGCATAAAAAGAAAAGAATATAAAACAAAAAAGAATTCTCATAACTTTATAATATTTGAATACAAGTTACAAGAATTCTTAAATTAAATATGTTAAAAAAGCCTACTTTTGATAAAGTACCTCTATACCCTCTTGTTCGTATAACTTTTTGGATCTTACATCTTCTGGATCTACGTCTGCATTAATTTTACCATTAAGTTCTGCCACCCCTGCCGTCAACCAGTATGGCAATATACCAATTAGAAAAGTTAGGCACCAGAAACCAGCTAATGCCATAACAATAAAAAAAACAAATCCTATAAACTGATCCATGATAAATGATTTTGAAGTTCAAAAATACAAACTATATTTTTTTTAACAACATTTTTTGTAATTAAAATTTTTTAGACTTAAAATTAATTAACTTTGAACCGCTCTAAAATCCCTTATTTTAATCATGAAAATAGCCATATTATCAAGGTCTAGTTACATATATTCTACCAATAGATTAATAGAAGAAGCAAGAAAAAGAGATCATCGAGTAATCGTTGTAGACCCTTTGAAATGTAATTTGGTGATGGAGAAGAACGAGCCTGGAATTCATGTGGTCAAACATAAATTAGAAAGAGTAGATGCGATTATTCCAAGAATAGGATCTTCTATTACCCATTATGGTTCTGCACTCATTAGACAATTTGAAATGATGAATGTTTTTACTACTTTATCTTCTAATGCTTTGCTGAGGTCTAGGGATAAGTTGCGGTCTATGCAGCTCTTATCCAGGGAGTCTATTGATTTTCCTAAAACATTCTATACCAACATGAATTCTTCTTTAGAAGCAGAGGAAATTCTTGATTTTGTGGACGGGACACCCATTGTATTAAAAGTTTTAGAGGGAACGCAAGGGGTTGGGGTGATGCTTTTAGAAACTAAAATGGCAGCAGTTTCCGTAATACAGGCCATGCATAGTCTACACGCCAAAGTCATGGTGCAGGAATATATAGAAGAAGCTGGAGGTAAGGATTTACGTGTATTCGTAGTAAATAATAAAGTGGTGGGTGCAATGGAACGCTCTGGAAAAGAAGGTGATTTCCGCTCTAATTTGCATCGCGGCGGATCTGCTATTGGAGCCAAATTAACTCCAGATGAAAAGAATATTGCTATTACTGCCTGCCGGGCGATGGGCTTGCAAGTGGCTGGTGTAGATATGCTGCGTTCTAAGAGAGGTCCATTAATTTTAGAAATGAATTCTTCTCCAGGATTAGAAGGCATAGAAGAAGCAACGGGAACCAATATTGCAGAAAGCATCATTAAATACACAGAACATGGGGCTAGAACCCAGTCCACTACTAAAATTAATCGCTATAAAGGTTAAAATATGCCAGCTTTAGAAATATACAATACGCTAATTCCAGAAAATCAAAAAACCATTATCCAAATGAATGTGGCGCATCTAACAACGCGCACACCTATAGAAATTCCTATTTTTGTATATAAATCACAACATCCAGGGCCCACGGTTTTGTTCTCTGCAGGGATGCACGGGGATGAAATTAATGGGGTAGAAATTGTTCGTAGGATATTAGATACAGATTTATACAAAGTAGACAGAGGAACGGTGATTTGTATTCCGATTATCAATATTTATGGTTTTTTAAATTTTAGCAGGTATGTGCCAGATGGCAAAGATGTGAATAGGAGTTTCCCAGGATATGCCAAGGGTTCTTTAGCCTCAAAAGTGGCATATCATATAACCAAATATATTATTCCATATATTGATTTGGGCATAGATTTCCATACTGGCGGCTCCCAAAGGACCAATTACCCCCAGATTAGAGGGGATTTTTCTGATGAGATGACTGCTCAATTAGCTAGAGATACCAGAGCCCCTTTTTTAATTCATTCCAAAATTATTCTAGGCTCTTTGCGCATGGCAGCGCATGAAAATGGCAAGAAAATATTGGTTTACGAAGGTGGTGAAAGTTTAAGATATGATAAATTTGCCATAGAAGAAGGTTATAATTGTGTTCATAGACTTTTAAAAAGTTTGGATATGATCAATAGAATACCAGAACCTTGTAGTAATAGTATTTTAATTGAAGATAAATCATGGTACCGTTGCCCTGATTCTGGTATGTGGATTCCTGCGGTAGAATATGGGGATTATGTAGAGAAAGAACAGTCTATGGGGTTTATCACCAGTCCTTTTGGTGATTTTAAATCAAAAGTGGTTTCAAAGGAGGCAGGTTATATCATTGGGTTGAACAATCAGGCAGTTGTAAATAAAGGAGATGCCTTAATCAATTTGGGCGTTGTAGCAGAAGGTTAATATGAAATCAATACACGAGAAAATAATTTTAGGGGTAGACCCAGGGACTTCTATCATGGGGTTTGGTTTAATTGCAGTGAAGAATAATCAAATGAAACTGATTATGCTAGACGAATTAATTTTAAAAAAATACCAATCCCATGAAATTAAATTAAAGAAAATATTTGACCGCACATTATCTATTATAGATGAGTACCACCCAGATGAGTTGGCTATAGAAGCACCATTTTTTGGTAAAAACGTACAGTCTATGCTCAAGCTAGGTAGGGCGCAAGGGGTGGCAATGGCCGCAGGATTACATAGAGAGGTTCCCATCACAGAATACTCTCCAAAAAAAATTAAAATGGCTATCACAGGAAACGGAAATGCGAGTAAAGAACAAGTGGCGGGAATGCTTCAAAATTTATTAAAAATTAAAGAACTTCCCACAAACCTAGATGCTACGGATGGTTTGGCTGCAGCGGTATGCCATCATTTTAATTCTGGTAAAATCACGCATGGTAAAAGTTATACAGGCTGGGATGCTTTTGTAAAACAAAATCCCAAAAGAACAAAATGATGATTGTTTGGATAGATTCTCTAGCTAAATAAGAAATTTGGTTTTAACTTAAACATGAAAATTGGTAAAAATCAAAATCATTACTAAATTGCAGCTTAATTGCTTTTTATGTTTCCAAAAGAACAAGATTACGTTCAAAATTTAGTTAATCCCAAGTCAATGCGCGAGGAGTGCGGTATCTTCGGGGTTTATTCCAAAAATGATATTGACACTTTCTCTATTCAACAATTCGGTATGTTTGCTTTGCAGCATCGTGGACAAGAGGCCTGTGGTCTCACGGTGCTCAAAAACGGCGATTTAAAAACCTTTAAACAAGAAGGATTGGTATTAGATGCTTTTAAGCATATAGAAGATCCTAATGAATTTATGGGGAATGCCGCCATTGGACATACCAGATATACCACTGCAGGAGATGGTAGTACCAAGAACATTCAGCCTCTTTATACAGTCAATAGATTTGGTAAGCCCTATTTTTCTATTGCTCATAATGGGAATTTAATAGAAATAGAAGAATTAAGAGCGGAATTAAAAGCCAAAGATTTACCTTTCCTTGCAACTTCTGATACAGAGGTCATGCTCCGCGCTATTCAATATCATTCAGATTTACCTGTACAAGAGGCTGTGAGAGAAATGGCAAAACAAGTCAAGGGTGCCTATTCTGTATTGTTATTGACAGATAATAAACTTGCCGCCTTTAGAGATCCCAACGGAATCCGTCCCTTGTGTATGGGGAAATTAGATGAAGATACCTTTGTATTTGCATCAGAGAGTTGTGCTTTAGATGCTATTGGAGCCACTTTTGAAAGAGACTTAAAACCAGGAGAAATCGTAGTATGCAGTCAAGACGGTATGCAATCATATATGATTACAGATGAGCCCAAGCAGCGCATGTGTGCTTTTGAATATATTTATTTCGCGCGTCCAGATTCTATCTTAGAGGGAAAAGAAGTGTATGATTTGCGTGTAGAAAGCGGCAAGAAACTATTTAAGCAATCTCCAGTGGATGCTGATGTGGTGATTGGTGTACCAGATTCTGGTATTCCTGCAGCTATTGGATATTCAGAGGCTAGTGGAATTCCTTTTCAACCTATTTTGGTTAAAAACCGTTACATGAGCCGTTCTTTCATTGTTCCAACGCAGGAAATGAGAGAAAGAATTGTGAATTTAAAACTAAATCCTATTGTTCCTAAGATTAAAGGAAAACGATTGGTGATTTTAGATGATAGCATCGTACGTGGAACCACAAGTAAATTGTTAATTAAAATATTAAAAGAGGCTGGAGCCAAAGAAGTACATTTTAGAAGTGCTTCTCCACCGATTATCGCTCCTTGTTTTTTAGGAATTGATATGCCTTTTAAAAAAGATTTAATTTCTGCCAATAAATCGATTGAAGAGTTAAGACAATTTCTAGAAGTGGATAGTTTGGATTTCTTGTCTGTGCCTAACTTAATAGATTTATTAAAATCAAAAAATCATTGTTTTGGTTGTTTTACAGAGAGATACCCTGTATTACCCACCAAGCCACATCCAGAATTAGAAGCAAGTTTACAATATAATCCGTCGCATGAAGGAGGCTAGGGTAGAGAAGCTGAATGGTCGTAGGATTTTAAAATTTATTTTTTTGATTGAATTAAAAGAGAGGTCCTTTTATTAAATAAAATCTAATTTGTGTTTAAAAACTTCTTTAAAAGTTATGACTTTCGTAGAGGTTTACTCTTGGTTTTCACGATTCTGGTCTGTGGGTTAACTCTATTTATATTGAATTTTCCAGATTTAATTCCTGGGATGGCGATTGGTGTTTTATTGACATCCATTTGTGATTTGCAAGGAGATTTTAATAAAAGAGTTTTAGCTATGCTTTTTAGTATAGTTTTGAATGTCTTTAGCTTTTTTATGATCAATATGTTTTTAGAGCAACCATTTTTGCTCTTTCCATATTTGACGATTACAGTTTTTATGATTTCCTATATTGGTGTATTTGGCTTTAGAGCCAACATGCTCGCATTCTCTGGTTTAATGGGCATCGTATTGAGTATGGTACGCAAATATGAGGGAACTGCGATTTGGGAATATATCGGATTATTTATAGGCGGAGGTTTAGTATATATGCTGTTTAGTTCTATTTTTCATAGACTTACCAAGAAAAGTCAAGTAAATGAGAAACTAGTAGCTTTAATGAATTATACCGCAGAATACCTAACACTTAAATTTCAAACCTACCAAAAAGGTGAAGATCTAGATGAGGAAAGAAGACTCTCTAAGCATCAATCTATAACAGATATGGAGGAGGATTTACGTCAACTATTATTTACCAATGAAATATTTGGAGGTTCCTCCAAAACGCGCAATAGACAGATGCTCCTTTTGGTGGAAATGATAGACGTTGCAGAATTAACTTCTACCAATTTAATGGATATTAAAACATTAAGAACAAAGGAGTATTGGTCAGAAGATTTGTTTCAGCCCTATTTAGAAATTATGAGCAAGCAAATCACCTGGCTAAAAAACTTGTCTGCAGCATTGGGAGGAGCCAACGTAGATATTAAACCTCCAGTCACTGTTGCGGAAATAGAATATATAAACCAAGCTATACATGAATTTGCCGTCTTTCATGGCATTTCAAAAGTCAGAGAAATTTCTATTCCTTTATTTAATTTCAAAAATTATTTGATTAGGCAACAGTCTAAACTCAATGCCGTTTATTATTTAGTTAAAAATAAGAAAAGCAGACAATTAGAAACGCTAGCCAAAAGTTATCAGCAAAAATTTATTTCTGGAGAAGACTACTCTATAAGAGGTTTAAAAGAGAGTTTTAAGTTATCTTCCCCTCATCTGCGGCATAGCATTAGGCTTACGGTTTCCATGATTTCTGGGTATTTAATAGGTGTTTTATTAGAGGTGCATAATCCCTATTGGATCATGCTCACGATTGTCGTTATCATGCGGCCAAGTTATGGACTCACCAAAGAACGTTCTGTTAAACGTGTATCTGGAACTGTCGTAGGGACGTTGATTGCAGCGGGTATTGTTCTGCTAACCTCTCAAATCTATATTCACATGGCTGTCGCTTTGATTTCCATGGTTTTTGGGTTTTCTTTAATTAGTAGGAACTATTTTTGGGCTGCGGTGTGTATTACTTTGTATGTAATATTTGCCTTTTCTTTAATCCTCCCAGATCAATGGGGTGTAATTCAATACAGATTAATAGATACAGTGATTGGTGGTGTGGTCTCTACTATAGTGGCTTACACCGTATTGCCGCATTGGGAGTATAAGACTTTAAGAAATAGCATGATAGAGGTTCTTGAGGCTAATCAAAACTATATTTCTGCTATTATAGAATTTTATAAAAACCCATCAGATGACATTGAATACCGGCTAAATCGTAAAAAAGCATTTACCTCTACAGCAGAGTTACATGCTTCTTTTAAAAGATATACCCAAGACCCCAAAAGGAGGCAGTTAAAAAGAAGATATTATTATGAATGGATGACCATAAACCAGAACATTCTTTCTACTTTAGCCAGTCTAGGAACTTATATCAAAGATCATCATCATGCAGACATCAAAGAGAGTTTTGAAATCACAATGCAAAATCTAAAATTAAATTTAAACCATATAGAGCATAAATTTGACAATCCTGTTTTTAAATTGAAAGCAGATTTTAATGTTCAGAACTGCATGGATGATTATTATAACTCTTTGACAGAAACCCGAGATAAAGAAATTTCTAAAGGGCAGTTAGAAATAGATCCAAAATTCAAACATATTTTGATAGAATCTAAAAACATTAAACAAGAAATAGATTTATTAGAGGAATTAACCAGCAAATTAATCTCAACCACCAATCAATTTTTATAAATTAATAGAATTTTCTAAAGTAAATTAGCGAAACACAATCATTTCAGTTAATTTTATCCCGTAAACATAATATCATGGCAACATACAAAGACGCAGGTGTAAATAAAGAAGAAGGTTATAACACCGTAAGTAAAATTAAAGATGCCGTAGCATCCACGCATTCCCCAAATGTATTGAATGGAATTGGCTCATTCGGTGCCTTTTATGAATTAGGGAAGTACAATAACCCAGTGCTAGTGAGTGGTACCGATGGGGTAGGAACAAAATTGCGTATTGCGTTAGATGTCAAGAAATATGATACCGTTGGGATTGATTGTTTTGCTATGTGTGCAAATGATATTTTGTGTCATGGAGCCAAGCCTTTATTCTTTTTAGATTATTTGGCTTGTGGTAAATTGGACAGTGATATCGCAGCAGAAATCGTGGGTGGAATCGTAGCGGCTTGCAAAGAAACCAATTGTTCTTTAATCGGGGGCGAAACCGCAGAAATGCCAGGAATGTACCAAATCGGGGATTATGATGTGGCTGGTTTCTGTGTCGGGATTGTAGAAAAAGAGGATATTATAGACGGTAGCAAGATCACTGCAGGCGATGTAGTAATTGCACTTCCAGCCTCAGGTTTTCATAGCAATGGATTTTCTTTAGTGAGAAAAGTTTTCCCTGATTTTAAAGAAGAATGGAATGGTAAACCCTTGTATGAGGCGCTTTTAGTTCCTACCAAATTATATGGCAAACCAATCATGGGTTTGCTAGATCAAGTAGAGGTGAATGGAATTGCGCATATCACAGGAGGTGGATTGATAGAGAATGTACCGCGTATTTTACCAAAAGGTTTGGGCGTAGAGATAGAAAAAAGTAAAGTTCAAGTTCCTAAAATCATGCAAGAACTTCAAAAACGTGCAGAAATAGAAGAGAACGAAATGTTCGGTACCTTCAATATGGGGGTGGGGATGGTAGTCGTGGTGAAGCCGGCATTACAAGATAAGACGATTACTGCCTTAAAAGAATTAGGAGAAGATGCTTATGTGATTGGTGAGGTCAAAGAAAGCGAAGAAGAAATTGTTTTAAAATAATCGAATGATTAGATCTTAAACTTATGGCACTCAAAATAGAACCAGAATTTAAAGAAGCATTGCTTAATCTTCCAGAGAAAGAAAAAGATAAATACTTTTTAAGACTTTTGAAGAAAGATGACATTCTATTTCACCGGTTGCATTTTGAGTTAGTAAGCGAGGATACGCAAGACGATAGAAGAAATGCTTTAGAACAAGATATTCTGCATCGTATTCAAAATTCTGTCACCCGTTCTGCCAATAAGATTAAAAGTATCCTGCGTTATATTAGCGGAGACATTACCTATCATGTTAGAACCACCAATGATAAATTCGGGGAACCCTATTTGAATACGGTGATGCTCATCGCTGCGCTCAAGCAATTTAATTCTGCCATTAGCAAGCATCCTAATTTCCAGATAGAGAAGTTAAACAAATACATTGTAGCCAGAATATTCAAAATTTTAATGCTTGTAGAAAAATTACATGAGGATGATCAGTTTGAGTTTGATGCCTTGTTTGAGGAGTTGGCAGATTTAATAGAAAAGAATGATTTATTAAAAGAAAAATTAAATGATGCGGACTTTGACTATGATTGGCTGCATCATAACGATATTCCAGAAGACTTGAACATGCATGTAAAACAAGTCCGTTCCAGAGGGGTTATTTGAATATAGGACTGTTTATTGTAAATAATTTAAAGACATTTCATGCATCTAATATATATTCTATCTAAATCATTTGAATAGAAAGAAAACCTTGCGAGTTTACTTATTTTTCTTGTAAAATCTTATTAAATTCCCCGAATTATTTCATAAATTTACTAGGTAACTGTTGTAGATTATTTATTATTTATAATCAACAGCAGAGAATTTATTTAGTACAATACCACTTTGATATGAAAAAAATACTTGTAGCCAATCGGGGAGAAATTGCTATACGTGTCATGCGTACCGCTCGTAAAATGGGAATTAAAACGGTAGCTGTTTACTCAGAAGCAGACCGGGACTCTCCACATGTTAGATACGCAGATGAGGCCATCTATCTAGGGCCACCGCCCTCATCAAAATCTTATTTATTAGGAGATAAAATCATAGAAGAAGCCAAAAGATTAAATGTAGACGGTATCCACCCAGGATATGGATTTTTGAGTGAAAATGCATACTTTGCAGAAGCCGTATCTAAGGCAGGCATCACATTCATAGGACCAAAACCACATGCCATCAAAGTCATGGGGGACAAATTGGCCGCCAAAGAAGCGGTAAGCGATTATGATATTCCAATGGTACCAGGGATAGAAGAAGCCATAGAAGATGTAGATAAAGCCAAGGAAATTGCAGATGAGATAGGATATCCTATTTTAATCAAAGCATCTGCTGGCGGAGGAGGAAAAGGAATGCGTGTGGTAGAAAACCCAGAAGAATTAAAAAGCCAGATGGAACGTGCTATTTCAGAATCAAAGTCTGCCTTTGGAGATGGTTCTGTCTTTATAGAAAAATATGTGACTTCCCCGCGGCATATAGAAATTCAAGTGTTAGCAGATACTCATGGCAACATCGTTTCCTTGTTTGAAAGAGATTGCAGCGTACAGCGTCGTCATCAAAAAGTAATAGAAGAAGCACCTTCTGCGGTATTAACCCCAGAATTACGTCAAAAAATGGGAGAAGCTGCTGTAAATGTCGCAAGAGCCTGTGACTATGTAGGCGCTGGAACGGTAGAGTTTTTATTAGATTCCGACAAGAATTTCTATTTTCTAGAAATGAACACCCGTTTACAAGTAGAGCATCCAGTCACAGAACTCATTATCCAAAAGGATCTAGTGCAATTACAGATAGAAATTGCAAGAGGAGCCGTACTGCCATTCAAGCAAGAAGATTTATCCATCCACGGACACGCCATGGAGCTTCGTGTTTATGCAGAAGACCCACACAATGATTTCCTGCCAAGTGTAGGGACATTAGAGGTCTATCAACTTCCACAAGGAGAGGGCGTCAGAGTGGATAATGGGTTTGAACAAGGCATGGATGTACCCATTTATTATGATCCTATGCTCGCAAAACTCATCACCTATGGCAAGAATAGAGAAGAAGCCATTGCCTTGATGCTAGATGCCATACAAGATTATAATGTAGAAGGTGTAGAAACCACTTTGCCATTCGGTAAATTCGTGTTTAACCATGATGCTTTTAGAAGTGGTGAATTTGACACAAATTTTGTGAAGAAATACTTCAATCCAGAAACATTGCAGAAAGAAGCAGAAGAAGAGGCAGCTTTAGCAGCACTCATGGGATTGAAACTCTATCTCCAAGACCAGAAAAAAGTGAGACTACCAAAATAACACACCATGCAAGAAAAAATAAACGAACTCAATCATAAATTAGAACAAGCCAAATTAGGCGGCGGAGAGAAGCGAATAGAACGCCAACACCAGAACAAGAAATTAACCGCTAGAGAAAGAGTAGCATATTTATTAGACGAGGGCTCTTTTGAGGAAATAGGAGCCTTGGTTACTCACCGTACCAAAGACTTCGGCATGGAAGACCAGAAATTCTATGGTGATGGTGTAGTCACAGGTTATGGAACTATTCATGGTAGATTGGTATATGTGTTTGCTCAGGATTTCACCGTGTTTGGAGGTTCACTTTCAGAAACACATGCAGAAAAAATCTGTAAAGTCATGGATCTAGCCCTAAAAGTAGGTGCGCCACTCATAGGGCTCAATGATTCTGGAGGAGCAAGGATACAGGAGGGCGTTCGTTCCTTGGCTGGGTATGCAGATATTTTTTATAGAAACGTCAAAGCATCTGGCGTAATCCCACAGATATCTGCCATCATGGGGCCATGTGCTGGAGGAGCCGTTTATTCACCAGCCATGACAGATTTCACCATGATGGTACAGGACACCAGTTATATGTTTGTGACAGGTCCAAACGTGGTTAAAACTGTTACCAATGAGGAGGTTACCTCAGAAGAATTAGGAGGAGCCAGCACCCATAGCACCAAATCAGGCGTTGCACATACCGTATCAGACAACGATGTTGCACTCATGGAAGACATCAAAACCCTATTGAGTTATCTGCCACAGAACAACCAGGAAAAGCCCATGGACTTGCCATATGAATTAGATCAGGAAATCAGAGAAGAACTCATGGATATTGTCCCAGATAGTGCTAACAAACCTTACGACATGCATGAGGTCATTCGTGGGATTATAGACAAAGACTCATTCTTTGAAATTCATAAAGATTATGCAGAAAACATCGTCTGTGGATTTGCCAGGTTAGGCGGGAAAAGCATTGGTATTATTGCCAACAATCCTATGTATTTAGCAGGCGTATTGGACGTAAACAGTTCCAAAAAAGCAGCCAGATTTGTCCGCTTCTGTGACTGTTTCAATATCCCATTGCTGGTGTTAGAAGACGTTCCAGGTTTCTTGCCAGGGACAGACCAAGAGTGGAATGGGATTATCCTACACGGCGCCAAATTGCTATATGCCTTTAGCGAAGCCACCGTGCCACGCATCACCGTTATTACCAGAAAAGCCTATGGGGGAGCCTATGACGTGATGAATTCCAAACACATTGGTGCAGACATGAACTTCGCTTGGCCATCTGCAGAAGTCGCGGTGATGGGAGCTAAAGGCGCCGCAGAAATCATCTTCCGCAAAGAGATAAGTTCCGCAGAAGACCCAGAAGCCAAATTAAAAGAAAAAGAAACAGCATATGCAGAACTATTCGCAAATCCATATTCTGCCGCAGAAAGAGGATTTGTAGATGAAGTCATTTTACCAAAAGACACAAGAAAAAAACTCATCAAAGCCTTTGCGATGCTAGAAAACAAAGAAGTAGAACAGCCATTGAGAAAACACGGGAATATACCATTATAGACCAAAATCAAAGACAGATAAGCACGGGCATGTAGCAGGAATTTTTTGGACAGCAAAACTGGCTATCCCTTCCAACTCCTCGGCCCCAAGCGCATAAAAAAACACCGTACAAGGAGCTTCCTCTGGTCGCTCTTGTACGGTGTTTTTTATAAAAAGCGCTTAGGAGCCTGTGGGGTTTCCAGTACTATCCAGGCTGCAATGGCGTAGCACCTAGAATTTTTCTATAAAATAGATATCAGGAAAATTTAATTTATGACTTCTACGCTCGCCATTCACAGAGAGGTGGACAATATTCATCTGGTCCTCAAACAAATCATACAGCGCATTCAATCCAACCGTTACTTGGCTAGGAGAAGAAGTTTTATCAGATTCCAGATAGATATAAACACTTTCTTGAACCTCTTCAAATCCCAGGAAATTTAACCGAATATTTTTATCCTCGCTTTTAATCACCAAATGCGCTTTCATGTATTGGCGCAAAGCCTTTTGCATAGCCAGTTTTTGTGCAGTTTGGTAAAAGAAAAGACCATTTTTTCGTTTTAGATTAATCGCATTTTCCAAATCATCTAAAAAAAATTTAGCCGTCACTTGGAAAGTCTGGGATTGTCCATTGAATTTAATCTCTACCGAACCCACATGATACGGGTGTATAAAAGGGACGTTGCCTGCCATAACCAAATCACCCATTAAAATACCCATTATTAAAATCCAATTCTTCATAATTCTGCCAAATTCATAACAATTCCCAAAATAATACTATTTTAGGAGATTAAATGTTAAATGTCCTATGAATGACTTTTTATTTTATTTAGAAATTGGTTGGTCTCACATCATTTCTATAGATGCTTTGGACCATATTTTATTTGTCTTGGCGTTGGTAGTTATTTATAAAACCCAAGACTGGAAAAGGATTTTAATTCTGGTTACAGCCTTCACCATCGGGCATTCCATTACGCTGGCATTAAGCGTGCTAGACGTTATGCGTCTGCCAGGCAATTGGATAGAATTTTTAATCCCACTTACCATAGCACTCACCGCAGCAGATAACATTCTACTCAGAAATCAAGGTAAAAGCCTCATCAAAATTAATTATTATCTAGCCCTTATCTTTGGTTTTATTCATGGGATGGGCTTTGCCAATCTGGCTAGAATGACGATGGCAGAAGAGCAAAATATATTGATTCCTTTATTAGGATTTAATATAGGATTAGAATTAGGGCAAATTATTGTGGTCATTTTCTTATTAATCGTTTCATATATCCTCATCAACCTATTAAAAGTTAGTAGAAAAGATTGGGTTTTAATGATATCTTCTGGGGTTCTAGCGTTGGCTATCCAAATGTGTTTAGAGCGTATTCCTTGGGCTTAATTAGAATTATTCAATTAAATATATCATTATTAATTTCTTTTTTAACATCATAATTATCTCTTGAGATTTGCTTATAATATAGATTTAATTGTATTTTACAGAATACTTTAATTATTTTTGAACAATAATTCTATCACATGATGAAATTCAACATTATTTTCTCTTTACTTTTTGCTTTTTCATTCGTGAATGCTCAGAATATTCAAAATAATCCTGATAGTAATCACGGGAATAAATTTGAACAACTGGGTACCATTCTGCCCACACCCAATGTGTACCGTACAGGGTCTGGAGCGCCAGGTCATGCCTATTGGCAGCAAAAAGCAGATTATAAAATCAAGGCCAGGTTAGATGAAGATAATCAAGCGATTACTGCGTCAGAGACGATTACCTATCATAACAATTCACCAGATGATTTGGAATATCTATGGATGCAATTAGATGAAAACAAGAATTCTAGCATAGACAATCCTGGTTTTGCACATTCCTCTACCATACCAGAAGCTACGACAGAAAGCAGTGTAGCGGTCACGGAAATTCCAGCCAAAGATAATGGCTATGGCGTGAAGATATCTAAAGTAACCGATGTCCATAATCAACCTTTAAACTATGTCATCAATAAAACCATGATGCGCGTAGATTTAGAAAAGCCCTTAAAGGCTGGTGAGCAAATTACCTTTCATGTGGATTGGCGCTATAAAATGGTGAACCGTATGACCATGGGTGGTCGCGGTGGCTATGAATACTTTGAAGAAGATGGCAATCATTTATTTACGATGACCCAATGGTTTCCAAGAATGTGTGTGTATTCTGACGCCAAAGGTTGGCAGAACAATCAATTTAGTGGTAGGGCAGAATTTGCATTAGTTTTTGGGGATTATGAAGTAGAGATGGATGTCCCGGCAGATCATTTGGTAGCAGCCACGGGAGAAGCCCAAAACTATGAGGAAGTATTGACAAAAACACAATTAGAGCGATACCGCCAATCACAAAAATCAGACAAACCTATAGAAATTGTGACTCTTGCAGAGGCTAAAGCCAATGAAAAAAATAAGTCCAAAGAAAGAAAAGTTTGGAAATTCAAAGCAGATAATGTGCGTGATTTCGCTTGGACTTCTTCTAGGAAATACGTTTGGGATGCTATGTCACAGACAGTCCCACAAAGCAATGAGGAGGTCATGTGCATGAGTTTTTATCCAAAAGAAAGTTACCATTTATACAGTAAATTCTCTACAAGAGCCGTAGCACATACCATTAAGACTTATTCAGACTTCACCATACCTTATCCCTATCCTGTAGCACAGTCTGTAGAGGCAGCCAACGGAATGGAATACCCTATGATTTGTTTTAATTATGGGAGAACAGAACCAGATGGAACGTATTCAGAAGCCATTAAAAATGGCATGATTGGCGTAATTATTCATGAGGTTGGACATAATTTCTTCCCTATGATTATTAATTCAGACGAACGCCAATGGACTTGGATGGATGAGGGATTGAATACATTTTTACAATATTTGACAGAACAGTTATGGGATAATAAATTCCCATCGCGCCGTGGTCCTGCTTATACTATTGTGGATTATATGAAATTACCAAAGGATCAATTAGAGCCTATTATGGTAAATTCAGAAAATATCATTCACTTTGGACCCAATGCCTATGCAAAGCCTGCCACAGGTCTTAATATGCTTAGAGAGACGATTATGGGTCGCGAATTGTTTGATAAGGCTTTTAAAACCTATGCCCGTAGATGGGCTTTTAGACATCCAGAACCTGCTGATTTCTTTAGGACGATGGAAGATGCCAGTGGAGAAGACTTAGATTGGTTTTGGAGAGGTTGGTTCTATGATACAGATCCCGTAGATATTGCGATCAAAGATGTAAAAGTGGCTAAGCCTAATTTGGACGCAGAACCTACTGCAAGAGAAATTGAATATAAGGTGACAGAACCTTTGGAAAGTGACTTTGACGATATCACCAAAATTAGAAACAGAGAGGATGCAAATATCAAATTCTATACGGACGAATATCCAGAAACAAGGGATTTCTATTGGAGATATACGCGTGGAATGGAAAAAGTGGATACCGTGAAAATCCATACATTGAAAATGGATAATCTAGAAAAACTATCCACAGTTGATAAAGAAAGACTCAAAAATGTGACGGCATACCAAATCGATTTTGAAAATATAGGAGGAATGGTGATGCCTATTATTTTAGAATTTACTTTTGAGGATGGCAGCAAACTATACGATAAAACCAATGCGCAGATTTGGAGAAAGAATGAGAATGCATGTTCTTTAACCTATTATTTTGACAAGAAGTTGAAATCAATTCAATTGGACCCGATGAAAGAAACCTCTGATATAGATACTTCTAATAATTATTGGGGGGAAATTGCAGAGGCACAATCCAGATTTGATGTATTTAAGAATAAAAGTAAAAATGCTAGGGGCGCGTCTGGCGGTAAAGTAAATCCAATGCAAGCAGCACAATAAATAAATTAGAAAGAAGGGTTATAATGAAGTAAAATTTATAATGCTTGATTGGGTGGTCTCAAAAAATCGAATGGTTCTATAGGAATATTACGAAGAATGAAATACAACGTAATTATTACAAAAAGAAAGTATAAAAACGCATTATTTCTAATAAGTTTAAAATCCCAATATCTATCTGTAAACTTGGGGATGAGATAATGAATAATCAATAAAATGGACAGCGGTAGCAAGATCACAAATAACGGATTATACCGCAATGCCTTCAATACTTCTCCGTGAAGCAGGTAGTGAATAGTCCGCTGCGTTCCACACCCTGGGCAATAAAGTCCAAAAATGGTATATGTAGGGCAGGAAGGGAAAAAACTATCAGAAGATGATGGGTTGAAGTTATAATATAATATAATCAACCCAACCAACAACAAACATAATATGATGGCTAAAACGCTGTTCTTCAACTTAAATTAATATCCAGCATTAGCGGCATCCATTCCTATAGCAGCCATGATACTACCAAAGAATAGGATATAAAGCAAAATTACAATTCCCCCAGCTATCGCTCCATAGATACTCCATTTCTTTGCTTGATCTGCAGAGGCTGCTGCGCCCACATAGTCGCCAGCATTCCACTTGGAGTTCACTTCTGTCGCTTTAATAATAGCATAAATACCAGTAGGTAGACAACAAAATAAGGTTGATAAGATAGCCCATACCATATTATTGTTGGGAGGCATAGCCTGTGGATTATTGTTTATTGTTTGGTTTTCCATGGATTAAGTTTTATAATTTTGGCAAAAGTAAATATTTTTAAGAAAAGAGCGTTAAAATAACGTTAATACTTAGACTAAAATTACGTTTAAATAAAATTATTGAGTCACTTGAAGGTGCCTATCTTGTCTATATTTTTCTTTATAACGGTTGTATAGTTCTTTCTGTTGGTTATTTAAATCTATTTTTCTTCCATCTATAAATGCATGCGTGACTTCATTGCTAAGGGCATCTAACGCATCACCTTCAGATATAAAAAGGGTGGCACTTTTGCCTTTTTCTAGACTTCCGTATTTTTTATCTATGCCTAATATCTTGGCCAAATTATAAGAAATACTTTGAATGGCTACTTCCTTATCTATTCCATAAGCTACCGTGGTTCCTGCTACAAAGGGGAGATTTCTACCTCCATGATACTCCATGTCTCCACTATAATCTAAACCATATAGAATTCCTTTGTCATGAACCAATTTAGCAAATTCATAAGATAAATTAGGAGAAGAAGATGCGTCATGGGGCAGGCTATGGGGTCGGTGTATAATCAATGGAATATCAGCATTCTTAATATGATCTAGGATAGGTAGTAAGCTAGAGCCACCAATCCATACAACTTCTGGTATCTCTAATTGATCAATAAAGGAAAGTACTTCTAGACCCTCATCGGCACCTGGTATTTGGATATATAATTTCTTGTTGCCTGTAAATATAGGAGCTATGGATTCTAATTTAAAATCCTTAATTTCTGGATTTTTATAGGCTTTTGCTCTTTTAAATAAATTATTAATTTTCCTTATGTTTTTCTCTCTTTGTTCTTTAGCCTCCTTCTCTCTTTTGGGGTCAATATAATCCCTATCCCTTGGCCAAAATAAATGCAGCCCATTATCCTTTGCCACCACAGCATCTTCCCAGTTCCATGCATCAAGATTCATCACAGAAGATGTTCCTGTTAAAATGCCTTGTTTCATAACTGGTTGTGTTAATAGAACACCATTGGTTCTAATCGTGGGTATGATGTGACTGTCTGTATTAAAAGCAATAAGCGTTCTAACTTCTGGAGTGAAATTGTTAGCCTCTTTAAAATCTACTGTCGCGTTAGTGGCTGCAATTTCCACCAATCCCAACGTATTATTTACTAAAATAAAACCGGGATAAACATGTTTTCCTACAGCATTTATAATTTCTGCATTTGCTGGTATTTCCTTGCCAAAACCAGTTATAATTCCATCTTTGAATATTAGATTAGCGTTGTTTAACACTTCGCCCGTTCCTGTATGTATCGTCGCTCCTTGAATAACGATTGGCCTAGATTGATGGGGCGCAGGTTTGGGTCTTTGAGCAAAAGTTAAAATGCCTAAAAGATAGAAATTAAGTATCAATATATAAGTGAATTTCATTGGTTCTAAATTTAAATAATATGCAGCGAATTGTTATTTAATGTGCTTGATTAGTAGCGGTAATTGTATCACAGTGATACAATACTTCTTCTTTTTTTTTAATTGATTGGGTGTTCCCTTTCTTTGTGTCTTCAGAAAACAGCATTTTCTGTATAATTCTGTTTTTTTCTTCTGCTACTATGCGGTCCTTCTGTGCCTGTTGGTCTGCATCATAATACAATATTCCGTCTACAAATGTCTTATTTGTTTTGGCATAGACACTCAATGGATTGTCTGTCCATAAGACTAAATCTGCATCTTTTCCTTTTTCTATAGAGCCTACCTTATCTTCTATATGCAGAATTTTAGCAGGGTTTAAGGTCACCATTTTCCAAGCTTCTTCTGGTGGGGTATTCCCATATTTAACCATTTTGCCAGCCTCTTGATTCAATCTTCTAGCCATCTCTGCATCATCGCTATTAATAGCTGTGGTTATACCCACTTCATTTAATATAGAGGCATTATAAGGAATGGCCTCTCTCACCTCTTCTTTATATGCCCACCAATCAGAGAATGTAGATGCATTGGCGCCGTGTTCTTTCATTTTATCTGCCACTTTATACCCTTCTAATATATGGGTAAAGGTATTCACCGTGAAACCAAATTTATCTGCCATATTCATGAACATATTAATTTCACTTTGTACATAAGAATGACAAGTGATAAACCGCTCATTCTTCACCACTTCTAATGATGCCTCCAAGCGGAGATCCCTTCTGTAGTTTGGATTAGACTTTTTCTCTTGTTCATATTCCAAAGCACGGGTAAACCAGAAATCCATAGTTTGTTCTACACCAGGGCGAGATTTTGGAAAACGATTAGCACTGCGCCCCCAATTGCTTTGTTTCACGTTTTCTCCAAGCGCGAATTTGATAAATTTGGGAGCATCTTCATACTTCATTCCATCTGCATCTTGTCCCCATCTAAATTTCACAATAGAAGACTGTCCACCAATTGGATTGGCAGAACCATGTAATTGTTGTGCCACCGTAACTCCACCAGCTAATTGGCGATAGAAATTAATATCATCTGGATTGATGACGTCTCCAATTCTTACTTCTGCAGTGTTATTGCTACCCACCTCATTCACTCCTCTAGATATACCAATGTGGGTGTGTTCATCTATAATCCCACTGGTTAAGTGCATACCCGTTCCATCTATAACCTCTGCACTACTAGAAGAAAGGTTTTGTCCTAATCTGGATATTTGTCCTTTGGATATAAATACATCCCAGTTTTGTAGAATGCCTTGGCTGGTATTGGTCCAAACTGTAGCATTTTTGATTAAATAATCTTTTTGTTTTGGCAAAACTTCATATCCAAAAGCATTAAAAGGATACCATATTTTTCCCATATCATCTGTGGTAGATTCTTTCTTTTCTTTGCCTTCTGGTTCAAAATTAGCCAGATGCGTAATAGAAAAAGGTACCTTCTCCCTATTTTGATTGATCGCATAGCCTTCCCACGCTTTATAATTCATGATAGGGTAGAGTACACGATAATTCTGGGTGCTATCCTGTGGGAGCTTAATTTCCATAGCGAGTTTATGGTCTGAAATCATTAATTTCACTTTTCTCTTATCTTTTCCAGCAGTGATTTCCGCAGAGGGTTTAATGATTTTCCCTTTGACTTTTAAACCATAGGAAGTACCATTTAATACCATTTCATAAGTTCCTCTTATATCCAGTTGGGGGATTTTATTAATTCTATACGGTTGACCTTGCACCCAATTTTCATAAATGATACTCTCCTCATCAAATAAATCGCCAGATGTCACAATAAAGTTGGCTAGAAACCCTTTCTTTAACTGTCCAATTTGATTTTCTACATTTAACATTTGGGCAGTTTTCTCTGTTAAAGCAGCTAATATTTGGGCTTCTGACAATCCCGTTTCTTTCAATTGCCTAAGTTTCTTTAGGAAGTCTGATTTGTTCTTTAGTTTGTTTAAAGTTAAAACAAAAGGAATGTTTTCATCTGCTAAATATTTGGCATTGTATGGAGCTAGTTCCCAATGTTTGAGTTCTGCTATGTCTGCTTTTTCTGCATCTAGCAAATCAGTTATATCCATAGGTTTAGGATATTCTAATGGCAAAATCACATAACCACGTGTAGATTTAATTTCAGGGGCTCTTTGATATTCATTACCAGAACCCATAAAAGTAAATTGTACTCCTGCCTCATCTCCAATTTTATCTGCACGCAGGATGTCCCATTTGTCTTCTGTTTCTATGATGGTGGGCAAGGACTTATATTGAGCAAAAGCATCTAAAGCAGGATTGATGTAATCATTATCTTCCTTATTTTTATACCATGTCGCGTCCAGATATAGTTGTCTTAGCATGGCAATAGCTCCCATAAGAGAAGTTGGATAAGCTTGCTTGGATTTTCCTTTATCCAAGGAGAGCATTAGAGCAGCGTCTGGTTTCAGGATTTTATGGGCAGTTTTGCCATTTCCGAGCCCTACCAAAACAGCGGTACCTCTCACAATACCATCTTGCTGAAAGGTTAATGCAGTACCAAATCCTTGATTTAAGTGGTCCTCCCAAACTTTGGGATTATAGGCATAGTTTTCTACTGCGCGGGTATCTGCATTCATGGCATCATTGTAGGCAGATGAGGTATCATCTTGTGGTTCATACATAGAACTCCACGTTCTTTTCTTAGTTGTTTGACTAGTTCCTATTTTAGCAAAGGGGTCTATAAAAGAGGGATATACATGGGAATTTTTACCATCTATAAGTACCGCATGGTCTGGGATACTTATTTCGCCTGCTGCCAAAATTTCACCCTCTTTAAAAAGAAGAGTTGCATGTGCTATCGTTGTATCAGCATCGGTGTGTAATGTGATGTTAGTCAGGGCGTAGAGACTATGGTCTTCTCCTGCTGTATCATTAGGCCAATACCCAATTTGAGCGATAACAGCGTTGGTCAATAAGGCGAAGGTAAAAAATATATAAATCCTCATTAAGTTCAATTTATTTTAATAGATTGTCATGGTTTTGTGAAATTACTTAAAACAAATGAAACTATGAAGAGTTTAAAATATTAATTTAATATAAATTATATAAGAGGAAGCTAAATATTGCAATCCTTATGGTGTAAGTTTAAAATTAAATTGGCTACAAGTGCTGTCCATCCTGTTTGGTGAGATGCGCCGACCCCTCTACCATTGTCTCCATGGAAATATTCATAAAACGTGATTAAATCATCAAAATATTCCTGTTTAAATAAATCGCTATATAAACGATTTACTGGACGTTCATTATTTTCATCCTTATCAAATATTGCGATTAAACGCTTGCTTAATTCATCTGAAATATCATTTAAATTCAAATAATTATTAGACCCTGTAGGGAATGCATATTTAGCCTCATCTCCATAGAATTTATAGAGTTCTCTTAGGGAATCAATCAATAAATGATTCATAGGAAACCATATAGGTCCCCGCCAATTGCTATTTCCACCGAACATATCAGAATCAGATTCTGCTGGCGTGTATTGAATAGAATAGTCACCTTGATTTAAATTTATCATATAAGGCTCTTCATACATTTTGGACAAAGAACGAATGCCATAATCACTCAAAAATTCTTTCTCATCTAGTAGCGCTTTTAATAGAATATCCAATCGATCTTTTGGAACCAGAGATAGCAGGATGCCTTCATCATCTCCACCTTCTTGTATCACAGGGAATTTAAGGTGACCTTTGCGGTTAACCCTAAACCATTCATAACTTCTTTTGAAATTAGGCAGGGTATCAAAAATCTCTTTAGAAATTTCTAATACTGCTATTACAGCTAGCATACCTACTAGAGAACGTACTTTTACAGGTTCTTCTCTACCGTCTGGATAAACTAATTTATCATAAAAGAATCCATCTGTTTTATCCCAGATTCCAATTAAATCTTCTTCTATATGATTTAGTGATTCTGCGATAAACACAAAATGTCCAAAATACTTCACGGCCATATCCTCATAGCTTCCATCCTCTGTAGAAATTAGAAGACTGATTTTGAGCATACTCAGACAATATAATGCCATCCAAGCGGTTCCATCTACTTGTTCCAAAGATGCTTCTCCAGGGATTTCCTTGCTCCTGTCAAAAACCCCAATGTTATCCATTCCCAGAAATCCTCCCTCAAAAACATTGTTTTCTGTTGGATCCAAACGATTAACCCACCAAGTGAAGTTTAGGGTTAATTTATGAAACATTTTCTTTAAAAAAGACACGTCACCTTTTCCCGTTTTTCTCTTTTCTATCTGGAACAGTATCAAGGCTGCCCATGGTTGTACAGGGGGATTCACATCATCAAAATTCCATTCATACGCTGGAATTTGTCCGGTGGGTTTCATATACCAATCTTTCAAAAAGATTAAAAGCTGTTCTTTGGCAAATGCTATATCAATTTCTGCCATGGCAATCACATGAAAGGCGGAATCCCAACTGGCATACCAGGGGTACTCCCATTTGTCTGGCATCAACAGAATATCATAATTGCGCGCATGTTGCCAACTAGCATTCCTTGTTTCTTTTCTAATGCTTGGTGGATTTGGAATTTGCTTATCTCCTTCTAGCCATTTCTCCACATTATAATGGTAGAATTGTTTGGTCCAAAGCAAGCCAGCGAATGCCTGTTTTTGGATTTGATAAAGATTCTCTGGTAAGTCTAGCTTTAAATTTCTATAAAACTCCTCGCATTCATGTTCTCTTTGAAAGAATATGGGGTCAAAATCTGCAAAAGGATTTTCTAGTGGTTTTTTGGAAAGTCTAAACCTAAAAGTTTTTGTAGTTTGTCCTTCTAATTTAAATTTAGAATAAGGAGAAAACTTGGTTCCTTTAGTGGTTTGTTTAGCGGTGGTTAATTGATTATTTATAAGACAATCGTTAAACAAGTCCTTTTTAAATGGGTGGTCATTAGATGCATTATTGATTACTCTATTGTTGGTTTCATTCTCTGTAAATAATAGAAGATCCACCTCCTCAAAATAGAAAAAATATTCTCCAATTTTATGATGATCTATCCTAACGGAACGTTTATCTATCTCTTCTATGAACGGTTTATAAGGTATATCTATAAAATCCCATTCATTCTTAATAAATAATTGAGGCAATAAATGGATATCTGTTGCCTTTAAACTTCTATTAGCAGCAGAAATTTTAATCAATAAATCTTCTTCATCTGCTTTGGCGTATTCTATATATACATCGGTATAATTATTTTTCTTAAAAGCACCTGTGTCTGGTAGTTCAAACTCTAGATCATTTAAGTCTCTTTGGGCATTTTCTTGGATTAATTTTTCATAAGGAAACTTTTTATTGGGATACTTATATAGATACTTCATATACGCATGGGTTGGCGTATTCTCTAAATAGTAATAAAGTTCCTTGACATCTTCCCCGTGGTTTCCTTGTGGATTGCTCAATCCGAATAGGCGTTCTTTAATGTGATTATCTTTGCCATTCCATAGAGCAACAGAAAAGCATAGATTACATTGATCATCTGAAATCCCTGCAATTCCATCTTCACCCCATCGCCATGCTATGCTTCTGGCTTGGTCATAAGTTGTGTAGTTCCATGCGTCGCCATTTGCACTATAATCTTCCCGTACGGTGCCCCACTGGCGTTCACTCAAGTAAGGTCCCCATTTCAACCAGTTTTTTTCTTTTTTATTTTTCTCTTGAATACGAATGTCTTCTTGAGTCATAACATCAATTTTATTGGTCTAGTGGATGTGCTTCAAAATTAATCATTTCCTTATGCTGGAAACTTATAAAAATTTCAATGGGATTACAACACACTTCACAATCCTCTATGTATTGCTGTTCAGAAACAGAAGCATCTATAAGCATAGATATTGATTCCCAACAGTAAGGACAGATGAATGCGTGGTCTATCATGATTTATTTAATTCTAAAAGAGGGTCTAAATATTCTCTGGTATTACATAGACGTGGAACCTTATTCTGTCCCCCGAGTTTTCCCCTTTGCTTCATCCAATCATAGAATAGATCCTCTCTCGCAGTATGGACTGTTGGTAAATTCAAGGTCATGTTATTATAGCGTTTGGCCTCATAATCAGAATTAATTTTTTGAAGTTCAGCATCTAGAATTTGAGTGAATTTTTCTAAATCATCTGGTTTTTTTTCAAATTCAATCACCCATTCATGAGCTCCTTTTTCATTGCCTTGCATATAAATAGGTGCAGCTGTATAATCTTTGATCGTCGCTCCAGTAGCCTTGGAAGCTTCTTTTAATGCTTTTTGAGCATTTTCTATAATAATCTCTTCTCCAAATGCATTAATGTAATGTTTGGTTCTACCAGATACAACGATGCGGTATGGGTTGACAGATTTAAAACGTACGGTATCACCAATCATATAACGCCAGAGCCCGCCATTGGTACTTATCACCATAGCATAATTTTTACCTGGGATGACTTCTTGTAGTGGAATGGCTTTGCGGTTGTCTAGATTGTTTCCATCCAGCGGGATAAACTCATAGAATATACCCGTATCCAAGAGCAATAGTAAATCCTTGGTATGTGCTTGATCTTGAAAAGCGAAGAACCCCTCTGATGCGTTATATACCTCATAAAAGCGCATAGGCTTGCCTGCGATGGCTTCATAACTTTCCTTATATGGGGTAAAGCTAATCCCGCCATGAAAGAAGACTTCTAGGTTTGGCCAAATTTCATGTAAATTTTCTTTTCCTGTTTTCTTTAAGCAATTATTTAATAAAACAAGCATCCACGATGGTACACCAGTAAGGCAGGCTACATTTTCCTTTAAGGTGGCATGGGTAATTGCATCCAATTTTGTCTCCCAATCACTCATCAAAGAAATTTCACGATTGGGGGTGTTCATAAAATCGGTCCAAAAAGGTAGATTTTCTATCATAATGGCAGAGAGATCCCCAAATTTGGTATCATACTCTTGGTATATTTCAGAACTCCCACCAATTCTTAGGTTTTTATATTTAAAAATCTCTGTCTCTGGATGATTTTCTAAATAATTAGCAAACATCATTTTGCCTCCTGTATAATGATTTTCTTCTAGAGATTCCTTAGAAATAGGAATAAATTTACTTTTTGCATTGGTGGTGCCAGAAGACTTGGCAAAAGAAGTGATTTTTCCAGGCCAGGATATGTCTCTTTCCCCTTTTCTAGCTCTTTCTATTTCTGGTTCAAACTCCTCATAGGTCACAATAGGCACTCTAGAGCGAAAATCCTCATAAGTTAGAATCTCGTCAAATCCATATCTTTTTCCATAAGATGTATTTGCGGCTTTTTTAATATTAGATCTTAATAACTCTTTTTGCAATGCTATAGGATTCGAACGGATTTCTTCTAAGCGTTGCACATAAGAGCCTGTTACAAATGAAGCAATTTTATTAACTAAACTCAATACCTTAAATTTGAAAGTTCAAACAAAAATAGCACATTTCTAACCAATTTAAAATGTGCTTTGGTTTAATTATGATTTATTGCTTATGAAAATTACAGGAACGCTTACCAAAATGCTGACAGAATACCAAGATCCTATCCGTTATTATCTAAATTTTAAAAGTGGTTTTGTAGATGTAAATCAGGTAATTGGCAAAAATATGAGCGTAAATCATATAGCCTATGAATGTCAATCCTGTGGTTTGAATAAACCTATATTTAGAATGGGTTTTTGCAAAAATTGTTTTTTCACAGTGCCAGAGGCCAATCCAAGTATTTTAAAACCAGAATTATCTACCGCACATCTAGGAGAGGAACAGAGAGATTTGGAATGGGAACAAAAATTTGAATTACAACCGCATATTGTATATCTAGCCCTTTCTGGTGGTTTAAAAGTGGGTGTGACCAGAGAAAAACAAGTTCCATACAGGTGGATAGATCAAGGGGCGTCTCAAGCTATGATTTTTGCCGAAACCAAGAATCGCTATGAAGCTGGAATGTTAGAAGTGCTTTTAAAAGAAAATTTGGCAGACAAGACCAACTGGCAACGAATGCTTAAAAATGAAAATCCTGATGTGGATTTAATAGAAATGAAGCATGAACAAAAAAATATGCTATCAGAAGAACAGGTTTCCATGTATTCCACCAATGATAAAATTTGGGAAATACATTACCCTATAGAAACCTATCCTTCTAAGGTTAAATCATTAACACTTTCTAAAGTCCCAGAATTCACCCATAAATTAATTGGAATACGGGGTCAATATTTGATTTTTGAAGATGGAGTGGTCTTTAATGTGCGTAACCATGAAGGCTATGTAGTAGATTTATCCATTGCTTAAAAATAATTTTACCATTTTAAACTATAGCCATCTACTCTCATTTCTGGATCTGTATAATCAATTTCCTGCGTAGTATTAGGTTTTAATACTTCCAAGCCTGCATATTTGGCTATGGCGTGTCCTCCTGCGATATCCCAGAAATTAACACTTCTAAATCTGGTGTATTCCGTGGCTTCTCTTTCTGCTACAATGCCTAGCTTAATAGCGCAACCCATGGTGATTACTTGCATTTCATTATATTTCTTTTTTAATTCCTGAATATACTGATCGGTTTCTTGATCTCGGTGATATCTACTTGTCAAAAAAGTGAAATTTTCTGGCAAATCATATACAGGGAGATCTTCTGAATTTTCTATTAATTCATCCCAGAAATCAGAAGTGGCTAATAGGTTTTCTGCGGCTTTCTGATCCCCAAAGAATTTATAAGCACCAACGCCCTCTGCGGCGAAGTATAATAAACCCAGTGCCGGTGCATAAAGAACGCCTAATTTAGAAGTATTTTGAGTGATTAAACCCACAGAGATACAGAATTCATCTGTTTTGTTCACAAAATCCATGGTTCCGTCAATAGGGTCTATGCACCAATAGTCGTTGTTTTGTCTAAATTCATGCGTGAATTTCTCACCTTCTTCTGACATTACGGCAATCCCCGTTTTGCTCAAATGCTCATTTAATATATCATGTGCTTTTAAATCCGCTGACGTTACCGGAGATCCATCCGCTTTTGTTACTGTGTCAAAACCATCCACATATTGTCTCATGATTTCTGTACCAGCAGTAATTGTTGTTTGTATTGCGATTGATAATAAACTTTTAAAATCCATTGTATTCTATTTAAATTCTTTTAAAACCAATTCCATCCAGCATTTTGACTTAACTGCCACATGACATAGATGAGAAAGGAAAGACACAGCATTAAGTTGAGTCCATTGCTTATCATTACACCAATAAACGAACCAAAAGCAGCTTTAATAGCAATATTTATGTCCCTATTTACAAAAAGAAATTCGCCTAAAAATGCTCCTATAAAAGGAACTATAATTATTGATATTAAACCAAAAGGGGCAAAGATAATTCCTACTAGAAGCCCTAAAGTGGCACCCCAATTACTATATTTACTACCGCCCATTTTTTTACTCCCTATACCAGGTAAGAAGTAACTGATTAATTGAACCCCAATGACTATCATAGCACATATAATTAGCGTTGGCCAATCATAAGTGGCGTAGCTTGTATATTTAAAAGCCACAAGCCCTAACCATGATAAAACAGAGCCAGGCAAAGCGGGTAAAACAGAGCCCAAAAGACCTATCACCAAACATAATAGTGAAATAATAGTTAAAGTATGATTATCCATGATTTAAGGGTATATTTTTTGCTAAAATATCCTTTTCAAATTAAATAATATTAAATTTGCTTGGATGAGTTGGTATACAAAGCAAGAATTAAAACCATTTCGTAATGCGTGGGTAGAGTCTTTTCAAGACTATATCAATGAAAATGTAGGAAAACAATGGGATGATGTAGCTTTAGTAATTATAGGATTTATAGTACTTATTGCTATCGTTGTAGTTCTTGATTTCCTTATCAAGCGGGCACTTTTATTTTTTACGCGAAAGATAGTGAGCGCAACCAAATTTACTTGGGATAACCATTTTTATGATTCCAAAGTATTTAATTCTGTATTTCATTTATTTCCGTTATCTATTGCTAGGTCTTTGGCACCATATATATTGTATCCCACCCCTACAGCGCTTACACAAATGGGGAAAATCTTTGATATTATCTTTGTATTAGTTTTCTTACAATTGTTTTTCCGCTTAGCCAATGCGATTCTTTCAATCTCTACCGATGAGAATAACTATAGAACGATTGCTGTAAGAACCTTTGGGCAACTCATGAAGATTATTACCACTTTTTTTGTGGCACTAATAATTGTTTCAATCATATTTAATGTCAAGTTAGAAACCATTATTACAGGGCTTGGTGCAGCAACGGCTATTTTATTATTAATCTTCAGAGACACCATTCTTGGGTTTGTATCGGGCGTTCAAATTTCTAGCACACGAATGGTCAAAGTAGGGGACTGGATTGGTGTTAATAAATACAATGTAGAAGGCGTGGTGAAGGAGATTAATTTGGTGTCTTGTAAAATAGAAAATTTTGACAAGACTATTTCTTCCCTACCAACTTATGAGTTAATTGCCACAGAAGTCCGTAACTATGAGGCGATGACACAAACAAGAACACGCCGTATCAAGCGTTCCATAGTCTTCAATGTAAAGTCATTCCAGTTCTGTACAGAAGAAATGTTAGAGAAATATAGTGAGATAGATTTAATCAAAAATTACATCAATAGAAGAAGAGGGGAGTTAGCAGAGTATAATTCAAAACATGTGTCCAATCCCAATTTACTAGCAAATGGCAAGAGACTTACCAATATTGGTGTGTTTAGAAAATATGCAGTATCCTATTTGCAAGAGAATCCCAACATCTCCAAAAGGGATAGTTTAATGGTTCGTCAATTAGAAATCACACCCCATGGGATGCCATTAGAGATATATTGTTTTGCCAAAACCGCAGTATGGATTGAGTTTGAAGCCGTGCAGGCAGATGTATTTGACCATTTAGTCACCGCAAGCAAGGAATTTGATTTAGAAGTTGTACAGACCCTTCCAGTAAAATAAATTATCATGACAAAACTAAGTGTAAACATCAATAAAATAGCCACTTTACGCAATGCAAGAGGTGGAGACGACCCCAATGTAGTACAAGCAGCCTTAGCCTGCGAGCAATTTGGAGCACAAGGGATTACGGTGCATCCAAGACCAGACGAGAGGCATATCAAATACCAAGATGTCTATGACCTCAAAGATGTGGTAACCACAGAATTCAATATAGAAGGAAATCCGATAGATTCCTTTATGCAAATGGTTTTAGAAGTAAAGCCAGCGCAAGTAACCCTGGTTCCAGATGATGTAGATGCCATTACATCTAATGCAGGCTGGGACACAATCAAGCATCAAGATTATTTAAAAGAAGTTATCCAAGAATTTAAAAGTAAAGGCATTAGAACCTCTATCTTTTTAGATCCAGATCCGAAGTTGGTAGAGTCCGCAGCGAAAACTGGAGCAGATCGCATAGAATTATATACAGAGGCGTATGCCTCTTCTTATGAAAAAGGGGACTTAGAGGCTGTTAAGAAATATAAAGAAACCGCGCAATTGGCTGTCGCACATGGCTTAGCTATAAATGCTGGTCATGATTTAAATTTAGACAATTTAGAATATTTATTAAAAGAAATTCCAGAGATTGTAGAGGTATCCATAGGACATGCATTAATTTCAGAAGCCCTATATTTAGGCTTAGAGAACACGATACAGATGTATTTAAGAAAAATTGAACTAGCACATTCATAAATTATGGCAGAGATATTATTTAGTAAAATCATTGGAGATAAACCCCAACACCTAATCATTGTTCACGGGCTTTTCGGGCAATTAGACAATTGGAATACACTAGGTAAAAAATTCGCAAACAATTTCACCACCCACTTGGTTGATTTACGTAATCATGGGCGTAGTTTTCATGATGACGACACCTCTCACGCCGCAATGGCAGATGATCTAGTAGCGTATTTAGCGTCTTATGACATAGAAAAAGCAAGCTTCATTGGACATTCCCTAGGAGGAAAAGTCGTGATGGATTTAGCGTTGAGAAAACCAGAATTAGTCCATAAATTAATTGTGGCAGACATGGCACCCAAAAGCTATCCACCACATCATCAAGACATTATTGCAGGGCTCAAAAACGTAGATTTCAGTAAGGTTAAGACACGCTCAGACGTAGAGCCATTTATGCAAGAATACATCAAGGACAAAGGTGTACGCCAGTTTTTATTGAAGAATGTGTATCGCGTAGAAGACGGGAAGTATGCCTTTAGATTTAATTTAAAAGCATTGAGTGAAACTTATGATGATTTAGTTTCCAATAAACTACCAAATGCTCAATTCAATAAACCCACCCTGTTTTTAAAAGGACAAAACTCAGATTATATCACCATGCAAGATAGACCTGTAATAGAGACTTATTTTCCACAGGCACAGATAGAAATCATTCCGAATGCAGGCCATTGGGTGCATGCAGAAAACCCAAAAGCATTTTTAGAAAAATCATTAGATTTTTTATTAAAGTAACCATATTTTGAATTTTATTAGGGCGATTTAACGGGCTTTCCGTTCCAATTCCGCAGGAAACTGCTTATAAATAATAGGGCTGCAAAGAGCTTCCATCCGGTCGCTTTTGCAGCCCTTTATTTATGTTCGCACCTTCCTTTACGGGATTTCCACTGCAATCCCTATCGCTCGGGTGGTTGATGGTTTATAGTTTAGGGTTTATAGTTTATAGTTTAGGGTTTAGGGTTTATAGTAAATAGTATCTAGATTTAAGTATCTATTATCAAGTATTTTCCGTGCGCTTTATAAAAACTCAGCCAATTCCACATAATTATTCGCATTGTCATGCTGGATTCATTTCAGCATCCTCTCTAGCTATTCACACAAAACAATTTGAGACCTTGAATCAACTTCAAGGTGACAATCCGAATTTAGTAAGCGTAAATTAGCATGTATATAATATTGCACGCAATAGATTTCTCAATACGTCAGCACCTGTCATGCTGGGCTTGATTCAGTATCTTCTCATGCTACTCACAATAATTAAAATATTCTTATAAGACATGCTAACTTTTATCTCAAAAACGATCTTTCTTCAAACTTCATAAAATATGTTTAAATTCGCAATTCAGGAACCAAAACACACAAAATGCATTACAATCCGAACGATATAGAATCTAAGTGGCAAAAAATTTGGAAAGAGAAAAAAACCTTCAAAGCAGAAAATCACTCTGATAAGCCAAAATATTATGTACTAGATATGTTTCCTTATCCATCTGGTGTAGGATTACATGTAGGGCATCCGCTGGGGTATATCGCATCTGATATTTATGCCAGATACAAACGGCATCAAGGATTTAATGTATTGCACCCCATGGGTTATGATTCTTTTGGTTTGCCTGCAGAGCAATATGCCATCCAAACAGGACAACACCCAGATAAAACGACCAAAGAAAATATTGCACGCTATAGAGAGCAATTAGATAAAATAGGATTTTCTTTTGATTGGAGTAGGGAGGTAAGAACCTCTAACCCAGATTATTATCGCTGGACGCAGTGGATTTTCTTACAATTATTTGATAGTTATTATGATAAGGATGCAGATAAGGCATTGCCTATTGCATACTTGATTGAGTTATTTGAGAAAGAAGGAAATCAAAATGTAAATGCCACGACAGACCAAAAAGAGATATTCACGGCAGACGAGTGGAATCAATTTTCAGAAAAAGAGAAATCGGACATTTTATTAAATTATAGATTGACTTATTTAGCAGAGGCAGAAGTGAATTGGAGTCCAGATTTAGGTACTGTTTTGGCGAATGATGAGGTAGTCAATGGGGTGACAGAACGTGGTGGATTTCCCGTGATTCGCAAAAAGATGACGCAATGGATGATGCGCATCACCGCTTATGCAGAACGTTTATTAAACGGAATCACATACAATGAAAAAGCGCTGGATTGGTCAGAAGCCTTAAAAGAAAGCCAAAAAAATTGGATTGGAAGATCGAAAGGTGCAGAAGTTACCTTTAAAGTGAAAGACTCGGATGCGAAAATCCCTGTTTTTACGACGCGTCCAGATACCATCTTTGGCGTTTCTTTTATGGTGTTGGCGCCCGAACATGAGTTGGTAGCGCAAATTACTACAGCAGACAAAAAAGAAGCGGTAAATAATTATATAGAAGCCACCGCCAAGCGTAGTGAGCGTGAGCGCATGGCAGAGGTGAAAAACATTACAGGAGAATTCACAGGAGCGTATGCCGTGCATCCTTTTACGGGAGAGGATATTCCGATTTGGATTGCTGATTATGTATTGGCAGGTTATGGTACAGGTGCTGTAATGGCGGTGCCAGCAGGGGATGAACGCGATTATGGTTTTGCCAAACACTTTAATATAGAGATTCCAGATATCTTTGACGGGGTAGATATTTCCAAAGAGGCTTATGCGGATAAGGAGGGAAAAGCCAAACTTCAAAATTCTGACTTCCTAGATGGGTTGGTCGTGAAAGAGGCTTTACCGAAAGCGATTCAAGCGATAGAAGAAAAAGGAATTGGAGAGGGAAAAGTAAATTATAGATTGCGTGATGCGGTGTTTAGTCGCCAAAGATATTGGGGAGAACCCGTGCCGATGTATTTCAAAAATGGAATTCCTACGCCAATTCCAGCAGAACATTTACCATTAGAATTACCAGAAATCAATGAATATCTACCAACCGAAACAGGTGAGCCACCATTAGGCAGAGCGAAAGTTTGGGCTTGGGATGAGGTTAGCCAAAAAGTGGTAGAAAATGATAAGATTGATGAAAAATCTGTTTTCCCGATTGAGTTAAACACCATGCCAGGTTGGGCAGGAAGTTCTTGGTATCTTTTCCGTTATATGGATGCGAATAATAAAGAGGAATTTGCATCGAAAGAAGCGCTAGATTATTGGCAAAATGTTGATTTATACATTGGGGGTAGTGAGCACGCTACAGGGCATTTATTATATGCTAGATTTTGGACTAAATTCTTGAAAGATAGAGGTTTCCTTAATGTAGAAGAGCCTTTTAAGAAATTGATAAACCAAGGAATGATTTTGGGTGATTCTGCCTTCGCATATAGAGTTGGGCTCAATGTTTTGTATAAATCAGAATATCCAGAAGGATTTGTAGATGAGGTAAGTGTATTGAAGAATACTTATATCAGTGCTGATTTACGAGAATATCTCAAGGAAAATGCTGATGGACAAACGCCTGAATGGGTTGAAAAACAAGCCAAGTTAACGGAACTAATTAAAAGCATTGTCGCAGAAATTGCTGGTAAATATAAAGTGACTAAACTTGATTTAGAGCCGTCACCAAGAACTTTTAAATTCGTTAAGAGTCATGTAGACGTAAATATCGTAGATGGCAATAATGTATTAGATACAGAGAAATTCAAAAATTGGCGAAATGATTTAGCCGATGCAGAATTTATAAGTGGAGGAGATGGTAAATTTTACGTTTCTCGGGAGGTAGAGAAAATGTCTAAATCCAAATTTAATGTGGTAAATCCAGATGATATCACGGCAGAATTTGGAGCAGATACCTTGAGAATGTATGAGATGTTTTTAGGCCCCATAGACCAAGCCAAACCATGGAATACCAATGGATTGAGCGGTGTGTTTGGTTTCTTAAAGAAATTTTGGCGATTGTATTTTGACAAAGAAAATTTTGCGGTTTCTGATGCAGAACCAAGCAAAGAGGAATATAAAGTGCTGCATACTTTAATCAAAAAAGTTACAGAAGACATTGAGGCGTTTTCTTTCAATACTTCTATTTCTGCCTTTATGATTGCGGTGAATGATTTACAAAAATTAAAAACCAATAAAAGAGCAATTCTAGAACCTATGGCTATTTTAATTTCCCCTTTCGCACCCCATATCGCAGAGGAATTATGGTCTAAATTAGGGCATGAAGAGAGTATTAGCACAGCAGAATTCCCAGCGTTTGATCAAAAATATTTGGTAGAGGATAGCAAGGAATACCCGATTTCATTTAATGGTAAAATGAGGTTTACATTAGAACTGCCTTTAGATTTAAGCAAAGAAGAAATAGAAAAAGCGGTGATGGCAGACGAAAGAACGCAGAAATATTTAGAAGGTAAAACACCCAAAAAAGTGATTATCGTTCCAGGTAAAATCGTGAATTTGGTAGGGTAGAATTCAAATATTGATTATAAGATGTAAAATAGGCTCTGGATAGAAATTCAGAGCCTTTTGGTTTAATGAAAAATTATAATTTACCAACAATCAAATCTATCAGAACTAGAGCGTTCTAAAACGGTTCTATATTGATCAGTTTTTAAGGTTTCTGAGGTTATTTTTTTAGTTTAAACAAATAGATTTTTTCATTTCATCGTGCAATTCACCTATTACAGAGGTTTTATATACCGGTTCACTAATTTATATTATTACTGCGCAATGGTCTCTATTATATTAGTGGAAAAATTATATAATGCGTTTACTTTTAATTTTGTTTTTAGTTCAATGCTCTTTTCTTTCTGCCCAATTCAATGTTCAAGGTAAAGTGCTAGATGAATTTGAATTACCCATAGGCTTTGTGAACATTACGGTATTTGATATGGATAATAAAAAGACTATCTATAATGCATCAACCAAAGAAGATGGAACTTATGTTTTGAAGGATATGCCCGCTGGAATTTATAACATAGAATTTTATTCTTTTGGCTTTGAAGTCAAAAATATAAAGCAATTTAATCTTGCTAAGAATCAAACGCTTCATATTACAATGAAAACTCAAGATGTAGAGATTTTAGATG
This sequence comes from Flavobacteriaceae bacterium Ap0902, assembly GCA_009835005.1. Classification (GTDB taxonomy): domain Bacteria; phylum Bacteroidota; class Bacteroidia; order Flavobacteriales; family Weeksellaceae; genus Profundicola. The sequence continues at coordinate 400,958 of WTFG01000001.1, forward strand.
ATATGGTGGTACAAGCAAAAAAACCTATCATTACTCAAACAGCAGAAAAATTAATGATAGATATTAGCCAATCTAATATGGTGAATGTAAGTTTAAATGATGTAATGAAACGTATCCCTGGAATGTTAGTCACAAACGACGGAATCAGTTATGCTGGACGATCAGATATCCGACTTCTGATCAATGGCAAGACAACAGAATATATGGATATGCAAACCCTATTAAAGGATTTCCCAGCCGATCAAATTTCTAAAGTGGAGTTAATAGAACAACCAGGAGCAGAGTTTGAGGCTTCTGGGTCTGGTCCGATTGTAAATATTATATTGACAAAGAACGCAAAGATTGGTAGTTATGGCAGTGTCAAGACTTGGGGTGGTGAGGATGATGGGCTAGAGTTTGGTGCAAGTGCTTCTATTGCCAATTATAGAAATAAATTAAATTGGCAAACAAATATAGGGTATGCATCACCTACATGGAAAGAGTTTTTGAAGATTAAGAGAAGGGTGGGAGATGCAATATATGATCAGTTAACAATAGAGCCCTATAATCCACAGACATCCTATGTTGGAGGTAATGTAGATTATTACATAAGCGCAAATCATTCTATCGGTATAGGTACAAGATATAGTTTTACAGATTCAGATAGAGTTTCAAACAGTAATACCCATGTTATTTCTCTGCACGATACAAAACATTTAATTTCAGAAAACTACTTTGAAAGGAAGACAAAAAACTATAACCTCAACCCTTATTATGAGTATCAAGACCAAAATAACAAGATCATATTTGATTTAAATTTCATAAGATATAATAGGGATAACACGAATTACATATTTTCCAAGAATGATTTAGAAGTCTTTGACAATAGAAAATACAATCAAGATGCAGATATTCATATCCAGACATACAAAGCAGATTATATAAAAGAATTCAATGATCACTATACATTCCGTTTTGGATCCAAATACAAGGATATAGCCATAGAGAATAACTTGATTAGTTCTGTCCAGGAAGTTGGTAGTACCGATTATATAATAGAACCAATTAACAGCAACAGGTTTTTGATAGACCAACATATCCTTTCCTTCTATGGAAAAACTGAATGCTAAATGGAATCTTTGGAGTTTATCTGCTGGTTTACGGTATGAGAACAGTTTCACCACAGGTATCTCAGGAGACGATAGACAGGTTAGAGAAAGAAGGATTAGAAAACTATTTCCCAGCGGTGCGATCACAAGAAAAATAACGGAAACATTATCTGCAAATTTAGTTTACAGTTATAGAATTTCAAGACCTGCTTATACGAGTCTAAATTCGTTTGTTCAATATTATGATCCACTCACAGCAGAGGTGGGAAACCCAAATTTAAAACCTTCATTTACAAATAATTTTCAATTTAATCTTACCTATGAAAATCAACCCTTCTTCACAGTTAGTTATAGTGAAACTCATGATGATTTATTTGAGTTGATTTTACAGAATGATGCATCTGCGCAGATTTTAAGGTCCACGGTGAATTTAGAGGAGAGAGCAAGTTGGGGTTTTAAAATTTTTGGACCTTTAAACTTTATTCGTCATTTGGATGGGGTTACCGGGCTTATTTCCACATATGATCGTTTTCAATCTAATGATTTATCGCCTCAACTTAAATTAAATAAATGGTCCTTTGGGTGGTATACGCAAGCAAATTATGAATTACCGTGGCAAATTGATCTAGGAATGTCATCTTATTTTACAAACGGAATGTTGCGAGGACAGATTGATTCTGATTGGTATGGAATGTTAGAATTCTCTTTGTCTAGAAAATTTTTAGATGATAAACTTCAAATGAATTTGGCATTAAATAAATTATTGAATAGAGGCTTCGTGGGTGTTGTAGATTATGATAATATTGATGCAGAGATTAATGCCAATGAATCTAGACAGAACCTACGTCTGAGTGTATCTTATAATTTTGGTTCTAAATATGCGAAGAAAAATAAAAGAAACAATTCTATTCCAGAAGAAAACAGAATAGAAGAAAATGATTGAAAAAATAAATATGAAGAATAGATTAAACTCATCAGATTATCAAATTCTAACTTTATATTTGGTTGTAAATATAATGCTATTAATTATTGACTATGTGGGTGATGGCGCTACCACTAGAGAATTTGTGATTGATATTCCTGTAAGAATTTGTATTGTATTGTTTGGCGTGTACGTCTTTATTAATTGGTGGATGCCCATGGTTACTAAATACAAGAAACCTGCATTATTTCTATTATGTGGTATCTCTACGCTTATTGCTTGTGGTGCTATAAGTCATCAAGTGGGACACCTATCTGCATATCAAGAACTAGGCTATGTAGATGATATAATGATGTATTTGATAGATAAATTAAAAGTTGGAGCGTTTTTATTAGCGTTTCCATTGGCTTTGATTCTATTTAAAAAATACTATGAAGGACAAATTGCATTACAAAAACTTCAAAATTCAAAAAAAGAGAATGAACTTAAAATTTTGCGTGCGCAAATAAATCCTCATTTTTTATTTAATAATTTGAATACATTGGATCGTTTAATTGATTCTGATACCCTGAAAGCAAAAAAATATATTCAAACACTATCACAGATATATCGTTATCTGATTCAATCAAAAGATGCAGAGTTTATGGAACTTAGCGCAGAATTGCAATTTGCAAAAAATTATATTCAACTTATTCACACCAGTTTTGGTAGGGACTATCAATTTAATATTAACATTGATACTTCTTTAGAGAACAAAATTATCCCGACAGGTTCGTTACAATCTTTGATAGAAAATATTATAAAACATAACAAGGCATTAGAAAATCAAACCATCATAAGTCATATAGACATACATGATGAATTTATAAGGGTTTCAAACGAATTATCTAAAATTAAGGTAGAAAGTTCTAAAACAGGCTTAAAAAGTCTGCAAGAAAGGTATCAACTATTATTTGATAAGAAGATTGAAGTCATTCAAAATACGAAATTCTTTATTGTTAAAATACCTATAATTTCTTTTCATAATGAGTAAGAATAAAGTCATGAAATTTATAGTCATAGAAGACGAAGTCCCTGCAAAAGAAAAACTGTTTTCTTTTATTCAATCATATTACAACAATATGGTCGAGATTTCTTGGGCAAGAAGTAACAAGCAGGCTATAGAAATACTTAGTAAGCGTTCATTTGATTTAATCTTTGCAGATATAAAAATTCTTGACGGTTTATCCTTTGACACTTTCGAAACCATTCCCACCTCTACACCAATTATATTTTGTACCGCTTATGATGAATTTCTATTAAAAGCTTTTGAGTCCAACGGCATTGCCTATTTAATTAAACCATATTCCCTTCAGAGTCTTGAAAATGCATTGAAAAAGTTCGAATTATTATTTGATAAAAAGGATAAAGAAATTAATTATGCCACTCTTGACAGGCTAAAAAAACTTATTCAATCAGAATAAAACTTATAATAAACGCTACGTGATTAAATCTAATAATCAGATTCGATTGCTAGACGTGAGTGATATAAGTGTAATCTCTGCATTAGGGGACTTTTGTATAGCCACAGATATTGATGGAAAAACGCATCCCATTTCTAAGTCTTTAAAATCAATTTATCAAGAATTGAACCCACAGCATTTTTTTAGGATAAATAGAAGTGAAATTATTCAATTATCAGCCATAGTAGAGATTTCCCATTATTCCAAAAATAGGTTGGTGATTACTATGCGAGGTTTCAAGAAAAAAGTTCATCTACGACAGCACAATTTCGTAAATGGTTAGAAAAGTAACCCTAAATATTTTTATTTGCATCATTCGATTGGGTATAAAAATGGTTATTTAGAGAATTCCAAACCATATTTAAAACCAAAATACCAAATTAATTGTCTCATAACACCGCTTTTGTCACCCTGAATTTATTTCAGGGTCTCATAATATACTAGATATTAATATAATAAGATTCGGAGTCAAGTCCAGAAAGACGAGTTTTCAAGGTTTTGAAACTTCTACTTTGTTTTAATGAAAATATTCTGTTTAATTTACTTCTTTTTACCCCAAGAATCTCTTAAAGGCACTGTTCTGTTAAATATCATCTTATCTTTGGTACTATCTTTATCTACCACAAAATATCCCAATCTCTGAAACTGAAATTTATCTTCTGGCTTTGCACTAGCCAAGGATGGCTCTGCAAACCCTTGCACCACTTCTAAAGAATTTGGATTAATGAAGTCCATAAAATCCGTTTCTTTGTCACCATCTGGGTTCTCTACCGTGAATAATCTATCATATAAATTTACAGTGACAGGTACATTTTTCTCGGCAGATACCCAATGTAATGTTCCTTTTACTTTGCGCTTACTGGCCTCTGTATTACTTCCACTTTTTGTTTCTGGGTCATAAGTAGCGTAAATCGTAGTGATTTTGCCATTTTCATCTTTATCCACACGGGTTGCCTTTACAAAATAAGCCCCTTTTAACCTCACTTCTTGATCCAGTGATAATCTAAAGAATTTCTTGGTAGCGTGTTCCATAAAATCTGCACGCTCTATATATAGTTCTCTTGTAAACGGAACCATTCTAGAACCTGCGGATTCATCCTCTGGATTGTTCTCAATTTCTAATTCTTCTACCTGTCCTTCTGGGTAGTTTTCTATGACTAATTTTACAGGATCTAGTACTGCAAATACCCGCGGAGCCGTGTGATTCAAATGATCTCTAACAGCATGCTCAAGTAAAGATATATCAATTAGGTTTTCTCTTTTAGCCACACCAGCCTTTTCCCAAAATTCTTTGATAGATTTTGGTGTAAAGCCACGTCTTCTTAAACCAGAAATCGTTGGCATTCTTGGGTCATCCCAGCCATCTACAATCCCATCTTCTACCAATTGCCGTAGTTTTCTCTTGCTGGTAATCATATAGCTTACATTACCTCTGGCAAATTCTCGTTGTTTAGGCTTAGGTTCTTGGTGGTCATATTCCCCAATTTGTTCTATAAACCAGTTATAAAGAGGTCTGTGATTTTCAAATTCTAAAGAACATAAAGAGTGTGATATTCCTTCTATAAAATCACTTTCCCCATGCGCCCAGTCATACATTGGGTATATTTTCCAATCTGTACCTGTCCTATGGTGTGCTTTATTTAACATTCTATACATCACAGGATCACGCATATTCATGTTGGGTGATGTCATGTCTATTTTGGCACGTAAAACATGAGAACCTTCTGGTACTTCACCATTTTTCATTTTTTCAAACAAATCCAAACTTTCTTCCACAGGTCTATTACGGTAAGGGCTTTCCACACCTTTTTCAAAAGGCGTCTTGCGTTGTTCCACAATTAATTCAGAAGGTTGATCGTCTACATAAGCTTTGCCATCCTTGATCATCTGAACCGCCCAATCATACAATTGTTGAAAGTAATCTGATGCATAACATTCCTTGTCCCATTCAAAGCCCAACCATTCTAGATCAGATTTAATAGATTCTACAAATTCTTGCTCTTCTTTTTCTGGATTGGTATCATCAAACCTAAGATTGACTGGGGCATTATAGCGTTCTCCTAAACCCTGGTTAATGAAGATAGCTTTGGCATGGCCAATATGCAAATATCCATTAGGTTCTGGGGGGAATCTGAACCTTAATTCATCTTTAGGAAACCCTTTTTTGAGGTCTCCATTGATTATTTGTTCTATAAAGTGTTGTGGTTCTGGTAAGTCCATATTTTCATCATCTGTAAGGTGCAAAGATAATCAAACGCAGACTTTTATAAACTATAAGGTAAAAAGCAATTTTAATTATTTTGAATGCTTCTAAATTAACACTTATTAACAAATTCTATACATTGTAATTGATGTAAAGACTAGGTGCTTTTGTACTTTTGTTGGTACGTATGGAGATTGTATATTTAATGATAATGGCAAGTGTATCTTTGGCGGTGGTGTTTTTGTTTTTATTCATCATTGGAGCTAAAAATGGGCAATTTGATGAAGGAGAATCACCAGCGATAAGGATTTTAAAAGAGAATAAAACAAAAGAATAATCATAAGTGTATGGAAACTTTTCGTTATGACAATAAGGTTGTTAAGTATTTTATTTATGCTACAATCTTTTGGGGGGTATTAGCATTTATACTTGGTATTACAGTAGCTACGCTGTTGTTCTATCCACAGTTACCAGAGGCTATTTTTGGTACAGACGATGGGAGTATAATGAATTTATTTGGAGGATCCATAGATGGTCTTTCTAGTACTCAAGGAGCAGTAGGGTATGGTAGATTAAGGATGCTACATACCTCCGCAGCCATTTTTGCCTTTGTAGGGAATGGTGTTTTTGCTGGGGCTTACTATTCCCTGCAACGCCTGTTGAAAACCAGAATGGGTAGTGATATTTTAAGTTGGGTTAACTTCTGGGGTTGGCAATTAGGATTGGTGCTTGTGGTTATTTCTTTCTTCTTAGGATATAATACTTCTAAAGAATATGCAGAGCATGAATGGCCTTTAGATATCGCAATCGCAATCGTGTGGATTGTGTTTGGTGTCAATATGTTTATCACAATAGCCAAGAGAAGGGTAAGACACCTGTACGTTGCTATATGGTTCTACATTGCGACATGGGTTGGTATTACTATGTTGCATGTGTTTAATAATTTAGAATTACCAGTTAATTTTAATCCATTAGCGCCTAAGAGTTATTCTATATATGCTGGTGTTCAGGATGCATTGGTACAATGGTGGTATGGTCATAATGCGGTTGCATTTTTCTTGACTACACCTGTATTGGGTCTTATGTATTACTATTTACCTAAAGCAGCCAATCGTCCAGTATTCTCTTATAAGTTGTCTATTATTCACTTTTGGTCTTTAATCTTCGTTTATATATGGGCAGGACCTCATCACTTGATTTATACCGCATTGCCAGGTTGGGCCCAAGCAGTGGGAACAGGATTCTCTGTGATGTTAATTGCTCCATCTTGGGGTGGTATGCTTAATGGACTTTTAACATTAAGAGGTGCATGGGATAAAGTTAGGGAAGATCCTATTCTTAAATTCTTTGTAGTGGCTGTAACCTGTTATGGGATGGCTACCTTTGAAGGTCCTATGTTGGCTACTAAAACATTAAATAAAATTGGTCACTTCACAGATTGGGTTATCGCCCACGTCCATGTAGGAACTTTAGGATGGAATGGATTTATAATTTTTGGTATGGTATATTGGTTAATCCCTAAATTATTCAATACCAAACTATATTCAAGAAGCATGGCGAATGCGCACTTCTGGTTAGGTACATTAGGTATTATCTTTTATGCGATCCCTATGTATATGGCCGGATGGACCCAAGGATTAATGTGGAAACAATTTAACCCATCTGGAACATTAGTATATGCTAACTTTCTGCAAACAGTAACAGAAATTTTCCCATATTATGTAATGCGTTCGATTGGTGGATTGTTGTATCTAACGGGATCACTATTATGGGTAGTCAATGTATGGAAAACAGTTGCCAGAGGAACCTTTGTTGCTAATGAGGAGGCACAGGCACCAGCATTAGTCAAGAAAACATCTTCTAGGGAAAAAGGAGAGGATTTACATCCATGGATAGAGAGAAGACCGGTTATTATGACATTATTAGCACTATTAGCTTTAGCTATCGGTGGATTAGTGGAAATTGTTCCAACCTTGGTCGTGAAATCTAATATTCCTACAATTGCAAGTGTAGAGCCCTATACTCCATTAGAAATGGAGGGGCGTGATTTATATATTCGCGAAGGTTGTAATGCGTGTCACTCTCAAATGATTCGTCCATTTAGAGATGAAGTTAAAAGATATGGAGAATATTCTAAACCAGGAGAATTTGTGTATGATCATCCTTTCTTATGGGGTTCTAAAAGAACTGGTCCAGATTTAGCGAGAGAAGGTGGTAAGCGTAATGATTCTTGGCACTATAAACATATGTGGAATCCTAGACAGACATCAGAAGGTTCTATAATGCCGCGTTATCCTTGGCTTATAGAAAACACACTGGATAGAAGCTTAACAGTAGAAAAGATGGAGGCGCTCAATACAATAGGGGTACCATATGAAGAGGATGAAATGACGCAAGAAGCTGCATTTGCTGCAATGGATGCGCAAGCATTAGAAATAGAAAGAACAATCTTTGAGGAATCTCCAGATTTAAAAGATATATATGATAATGAGGCAGCAGAAGAAGAAAACTTTGTGGCGTTGCGTGATAGAGAAATCGTTGCTTTAATAGCATATCTACAACGTTTAGGTGTTGATATTAGCAAACAGGAAACAGAAACAGCAAGCAATTAAAATTTAAGATGCTCAAGTATTATAAAGAATTTTTGTCTAATTATGAGTATGCAGCTTGGATTCAAACTGCCATATTGATTGCCTCTGTTGCCTTTTTTGTATTACTTGTTTACCTAGTTTTAAATAAACCTAAAAATTATTATAAAAATACCTCAGAACTACCGTTAGAAGATGATGATCCGTTGTTCTGAATATAAAACTAAATTGATATGAAACATCGTACACCAGGTTCAGTTTTTATACCACTTTTATTATTAGTTGTTTTAGCAGCTTTTATGATGATTATTCCTGAAGATTTCTTACCGGAGACAGGTTTAAAAGGAATTATACCAAATGCGTGGCATCAGTTAACCAATGTGCTGTCATACTGGATAGTTTGGATTGTGCTTTTTCTTTCGCTTATCATGATGTTGGTTGTAGATGGGCTTAATAAAGTAATAGAAAGAAAGAGATTTTCACTATTATCCCCAGAAGAAAAAGCTAAATATTTAAAAGAGAAAGAACAGGGTTTCTTCTCTAGATTAATTAAAAGTTCTAAAGAGAGACAATCAGAAGAAGAGGAGAAAGAAATTATCTTGGATCATGGTTTTGATGGTATCTTGGAGCTAGACAATGCCTTGCCACAGTGGTGGGTAGCCATGTTCTATTTGGGTATTGTATATTGTGTTATTTATATTGTTGCTTATTTTTCTACAGATTTTGCACATCCTAATATGGAATATGAAGTAGAAGCTGCAAGAATGGAAACTCAGTTTGCGGATTGGGTGAAACAAAATGATATCAATGTAGATCAAGCGACTATTGAGAATGCAGATGTTGAGCATGGTAAAGAAATCTTTGGTAACATTTGTGCTACTTGTCATACAGCTAATGGTGGTGGTGCGGCAGGACCAAACTTGACAGATGAATATTGGATTAATCACTTAAATGATGATTTATACAAAAATATATATACTGTAGTTTATGATGGCTCTCCTAATAATCCTGCAATGCAGGCTTTTGGTCAAACCAATCAATTAACGGGACTGGATATTCAAGATGTTGCTGCCTATGTCTATTCTTTAAATCAAGAAGAACCTTTGGTTACAGAATCAGAAGGTGGTTTGGCGCCACAGGGAGATCTAGTGGAATCATGGAAAAGACAATAATTATTTTGACTTAATTTAAACATGAATAAGTGTAACAATCGTTACACTTTTCTGTTTATATAATAGTAACTTTAACCAGTCACAAGATTTTAATTATGAGTGATGAAAATAAGAAGTTAGAAGAAGAGTTAGAAAGCTTTAGAAATAGTATTGGTACTGCAGATAGGTCTGGTAATAGGAAGTGGGTTTTTGCCAAAAAGCCTTCTGGTAAATATTACAATTATAGAACTATCGTATCATGGGTTTTGTTATCTATGCTATTGATTCTTCCATTTATTAAAATAAATGGGAATCCATTGTTTAAGTTTGATGTAATTCAAAGAGAGTTTTATATCTTTAGTTACCCATTTTTCACATCGGATTTTAAAATCTTTGCGATTGGTATGATTACATCCATCGTATTTATTATCCTATTTACAGTTGTCTATGGTAGGATCTTTTGTGGATGGATTTGCCCACAAACGATATTCCTAGAAATGGTTTTTAGAAAAATCGAATTCCTGATTGATGGCGATAGAAATAAACAAATCAAACTAGCTAAGCAAAAATGGGATGAGGAAAAAATTAGAAAAAGGTTACTAAAATGGACTATATATGCGGTAATTTCCTTTATCATTGCTAACATTCTATTTGCTTGGGTCATTGGAATAGACGCACTTAGAAGCCTAATTGTAGAGGGTCCTATAGCTCACATGAGTACTTTTGTAGGCTTAATTATCTTCACAGGACTTTTTTATTTTGTCTTTACATGGTTCAGAGAACAAGCTTGTGTTCTTGTATGTCCTTATGGTAGATTACAAGGAGTTTTAATAGATAAGAAAACTATTATAGTCGCTTATGACTACAAGCGTGGCGAGCGAGAGAAAGGCAGAGCGAGGTTTAAAAGAGGGCAGAACAGAGCAGAAGAAGGCGTAGGAGATTGTATTGATTGTAACAATTGCGTAATTGTTTGTCCTACGGGTATAGATATTAGAAATGGTACGCAATTAGAATGCGTGAACTGTACAGCTTGTATAGATGCATGTGATGAGGTAATGACCAAAATTAAATTACCTACAGGGTTAATTCGCTATGCATCAGAAGAGGAAATCGTTGAGAATAAAAAGTTTAAGTTTTCTCCTAGAATGATTGCCTATACGGCAATTTTGGTAATATTACTTGGTGTGTTAACCTCGCTATTATTTATGCGCTCAGAGGTTAATTCAAAGTTTTTACGCGAACCTGGTACAGATTATCAAGTCGTGAACGAATCTATAATTACCAATGAATTCCAGTTTAACTTACAAAATAAAACTAAATCTACAGAACAAATGCACTTTAACCTAAAATCACACCCTAGTGGCACTATAGAAGTGATTGGTTTGCCTATTCCTTTATTAATACAGCCTGGTCAACAGATAGAGGGAAAGGCGGTGATTTCAATCCCTCTTAAAGACATATCTTCTTATAAAGAGGGAATAGAAATAGAAGTGCTTAATGAGAACGATAAAGTTATAGACACATATAAAACGAGCTTCGCGGCACCTTTCAAATAATGAGTAAATTTAAATTCACTTGGGGACATGGCGTCATGTTAGGTCTAGGGTCATTCATCCTATTTATATTAACATTAATCTATTTAGCAGACGTATCTGGTGATTTAGTAAATGATGATTATTATGAAACATCCATTAACTACCAAACAAATGATATTGATGCTAGAAACCGTGTAGGACAGTTAAAGAATAAGCCAAAAATTACAAAACAAGCTAATGGATATAATATCCAATTCCCACAGGATATTATACCAGATAGTGGGCAAGTGTACCTCATGCGCGGTGCTTTTAAAAAAGAGGATGTTGTGATTCCATTAAAACTAAACGCACGGAATCAGATTTTAGTTCCAGCAGCAAAATTGAAACCTGGTGAATATGATATGCGAATCACATGGTTCAATGATGGAGAACCTTATTTAATTAAAAAGACACTTATATGGAGTATGCCTTAATAATCGCTGCATTAGGCTTGGGATTAGGAACCAGTTTACACTGTTTAGGAATGTGTGGACCTATAGCTTTTTCATTAGGGTTAGGTTCAGAAGGTAAGTTTCATGCTGTATTTAAAAACCTCACTTATCAGTTGGGTAGAATTGTCACTTATTCTTTCTTGGGAGCAATTCTTGGGATTTTAGGACAAGGTGTATCCTTTGCAGGATTTCAGAAATATTTGAGTATTGCCGTTGGTATAATAATGATTCTAATGGTTTTTATGCCCAAAAACCTCATGCATGGTTCTCCTAATAAATTTTTAGGTAGATTGTTAATTAAACTAAAATCCGCTTTGGCTAACTTTATTCAACGTAAAAGTTATGGGTCATTATTTGTAACAGGTATTTTGAATGGATTTTTACCTTGTGGGATGGTATATATTGCACTAGCAGGAGCATTGGGCATTGGGCATGTGACTGGAAGTGCATTATTTATGACATTCTTTGGTCTAGGAACGATGCCACTTATGTTTATGGCTGTATTATTTGGTTCTGTAGTCAGCATAGGGGTTAGAAATAGGATATTGAGCTTTATGCCTGTTCTCACAGTTATTATAGGCTTGTTATTTATAATTAGAGGGTTGGAACTTGGTATACCTTATTTGTCTCCAGCCGTTGAATCCTTGAATGTAGAAGCCCAATCCTGTTGTCATTAAAGGTTTTTTTTGCTAAAATTTTATACCAATCTTTGAATGACCCTTGTTTATTTTACAAACAAGAAATTTAAATAGTTTAACTTTTTTTAAATTAAGTTATAAAGATTAAATCAATTGTTCAATAATCATTATATTTGTGGAAATAACAAAAATTAAATAACATACGATATGTCAGTACTTGTAAACAAAGATTCTAAAATCATCGTTCAGGGATTTACAGGGAATGAAGGTACATTCCATGCACAACAAATGATAGACTACGGGACCAACGTTGTTGGAGGAGTTACTCCAGGTAAAGGAGGACAGGAACACCTAGGTAAGCCAGTATTTAATACTGTAAAAGAAGCTGTGGATAAGGCAGGTGCAGACGTGAGTATTATATTTGTTCCGCCAGCTTTTGCGGCAGATGCCATTATGGAATCTGCGGATGCGGGTATTAAGGTAATTATTGCTATTACAGAAGGAATTCCTGTAGCTGATATGGTAAAAGTACAAGACTATATAGACCAAAGAGATTGCACTTTGATTGGACCTAATTGCCCAGGGGTAATTACTCCAGATGAAGCCAAGGTTGGTATTATGCCAGGATTTATCTTCAAAAAAGGGAATGTAGGAATAGTTTCTAAATCTGGTACTTTGACTTATGAAGCAGCAGACCAAGTAGTAAAAGCAGGTTATGGTATATCTACTGCTATTGGTATTGGTGGAGACCCAATTATTGGAACTACGACCAAAGAGGCGATTGAGCTCTTTATGAATGATGACGAAACTGATTGTATTGTTATGATAGGAGAAATTGGAGGGCAGTTAGAGGCGGATGCCGCCAAATGGATTAAAGATAATGGTAATAAAAAGCCTGTTGTTGGATTTATAGCAGGACAAACAGCTCCTAAAGGTAGAACTATGGGTCATGCAGGTGCGATAGTAGGTGGCGAAGATGACACAGCTCAAGCCAAGATGAAAATTATGGCAGAAAATGGAATTCATGTTGTTGAATCTCCAGCAGAAATTGGGACCAAAGTAGCAGAAGTATTAAGTTAAAATTATTTTAAATTAAAAAAGTATGAAGAAATTAATTAATGTTATATTCTGTCTAATAGCAGTTTATGGAACAGCACAAGTTACCTATGGTTTAAAAGCTGGGGTGAATGTATCTAAAATAGATGAGGTACATACAGGTTCAGAGAAGAGAGTTGGTGCTTATTTTGGTGGTTTTGCAACGATACCAATCAATAATGAAGGAAATCAATTTTACATCCAACCAGAGGTTTTATATTCGATGATGGGAGAGAAAGAAGAATTTACAGATGGTAGAACCACAGATGTAAATATTGATTATTTGAGTATTCCAGTTTTATTCAAGGCCTATTTCTCAGAGCAGGATACAGAGTTCTTTGGAGAAATTGGTCCACAATTAGGATTTTTAATCAGTAAAGATTTACCAGAAACAGATGCTGTTTATGATTATAAATCAACTGATTTTGGTGCTGTGGTAGGTATTGGTTTTTCATATTTAAGAAATTGGGAAGCAAATGCTAGATTTTACTATGGTTTTACAGATATCATAGAATGGGAAAATACCAAAGGAAAGGATCCGCATAACATCAATTCCAATGTAAGTTTGGGAATTGCTTACAGATTTTAATAAATAAACAAAATATATTTAAAACGCTTCTGTACATTTGTACAGAAGCGTTTTTTTTATGAACAATTATTTATTCGAGAAAGTAGATAATTCCAAGTTAGTATTCTTTAGAATTTTCTTTGGATTATTGATGATGGTAGAGTGTTGGGGTGCCATTGTCACAGGATGGGTCAAGGAAACTTTTGTAGACCCCCAGTTCACATTCAATTTTATAGGGTTTGATTGGACACAAGTATTTGTGGGTGAAACGATGTATTATCTCTATGGTTTCATGGGTTTTATGGGGCTACTCATTATGCTAGGAGCTTTTTATAGAGCCGCCATCATTTCTTTCTTCTTATGCTGGAGTCTAACCTATTTTATGCAGAAATCTCATTATAATAATCATTATTATTTGATAATGCTGGTTTCTTTTTTATTGATGTTTATGCCAGCTAATCGATATTTATCTCTTGATGAGAAAATATTTTCTGGGTTAAAATCTACAGTCACAGAGAAGTGGAATTACTTATTATTTAAAGTTTTAATCGCTTGTGTCTATATTTTTGCTGCTATCGCTAAAATTTCACCAGGTTGGTTAGGTAATCATTTCTTACCCTTGCGATTAAACTATAGTGCACAGTGGTTTGAAAATCAATTTGGAGCAAATATATTCTCTGATTTTTTAAGAAATCCAGAACTTGCTGGGTTTTTATCTTATTCTGGGATAATATTTGATTTTTTAATAGTGCCTCTACTTTTATTTAAGCCCACTAGACGAATTGCTTTTATTTTGGGAATCATGTTTCATCTATTTAATTCAATCACCTTACACATTGGGATATTCCCTTATTTTGCGCTTGCCATGTGTATATTTTTCTTTGATTCGCGTACAATCAATAAAATATTTTTTCCTTTCAAACAAAGTACGAATCTCAATGAGCGCCATACCTCTCTTAGGTACCAACAAATGGTTAAATTGCTGGTAGCTGGCTTTATTTGTATTCAGTTGTATTTACCTATTAGGCATTGGTTAATTCCAGGAGATGTTTTATGGACAGAGGAAGGACATCGGATGGCATGGAGAATGATGCTTAGAACAAAGGCTGGAAATGGAAGCTTTGTAGTTGAATATCCAGATCATTCTACAACCAGGATTAACCTGCATCAATATCTCACTAGAAATCAGTTACATTCCTGCAAAGCCAAACCAGATATGATTTGGCAATTTGCACAAATTCTAAAACGTAAGATGAAAGAAGAAAGAAATCTAGACGTCAAGGTATTTTATAAAAATGGTGTATTGAAAATCAACGATGGTCCTTGGTATCCATATATAGACCCAGAGACAGATTTAGCACATACTAAATGGAGTTATTTTGGACATCAGGAATGGATATTACCAGAACCAGATGATTATTACGCAAAAAAATAACCAACGGTTTGGTTGGCTATTAATAAGGTACGCTATAGGGCACTTTTAATTTTATCTGCAATCGCTTGCATTTTCTCTTGACTAAACTCTTTCTTAGGATTGGCGAAATTAATATCGTCCATTTGATTCAAAGGAACTAAGTGAACATGGGTATGAGGAACCTCCAAGCCTATGACAGACATTCCTACCCGAAGGCATGGAATACTATCTTCTATGGCTTGCGCAATTTCATAAGCGAAATTCATTAATCCAGTATAAGTCTCTTGATCTAAATCCCAAATCTTATCCACTTCTTTTTTTGGTACAACCAAAGTATGGCCTTCTACAAGCGGAAAAGCATCTAGAAAAGCGATATAATCCTCATTCTCTGCTATTTTAAAAGCAGGAAGCTCATTATTTATAATTTTGGTGAAAATAGAAGCCATTAATATTCTAGTTTTAAATCAACAATCTCAAATTTCAATACATTCCCATTCGGCAATGTAATATCAGCGATGTCACCCAATTTTTTTCCTAAAAGACCTTTCGCAATAGGCGTATTAACAGAAATTTTATTTTGTTTTAAATCTGCTTCTGTTTCTGGTACCAGAGAATATGTCATCTCTTGTCCATTAGCCAAGTTTTTTAACTTTACAGTAGACAAGATAGAAACTTTGGTAGCATCTAACAAAGACGCATCAATAATTCTTGCACTGGCAATGCTGTCTTGCAATTTAGAAATTTTACTCTCTAATAGCCCTTGCGCCTCTTTTGCGGCATCGTATTCTGCATTTTCAGATAAATCTCCTTTGTCTCTTGCATCTGCAATTTGTTGGGTAATTTTAGGTCTTTCTATACTTTCTAAATTCTTTAACTCTGCACGCAATTTGTCTAAGCCTTCCTTAGTAACATATTGTATATTTGCCATAACTTCATATTTATATAATAAAAGAATAATCCCGCACGTTTATGTGGGGACTATCTGAATAGCAAATATACAAAAATTTTATCAATGAAAAATTATAATCCTATCCTATCTATTTTTAAAATAATTTTAACATTCTGTATCTTAACTTTTTATGTGGGATGTGGAACAGAAGATTCTACCGTAGACTGTATGCCAAGATCTAATGTGAATGCAAGTTACAGTTTAAACTTACCCCAATTTGTTAATTTAAATATAGACCAGAGATATGTAGTTCTAGATGCAGATGGGACTAATGGTAGTAGAGGGATCATTTTATTTAATACAGGATCCCAGATACGTGCCTATGATAGGAATGCGCCGCATATATGTCCTACAGCTAATTCTACGCTTGTTGTGGTAGATGATATTATCATAGAATGTCCAGAAGATGGAGCACAATGGATGCTGCGCAGTGGTGAACCACTCAACACACAAACCAACGGCAGATCTCCTAGACAATTATATGTGGAGAGAGTAGGCAATGATATATTTATTACCTCTAATTAATTACTCTTTAATCCTCTCTTGGTAAGAACCATCCTCTGTGCTCACGCGCACTTTGTCTCCCTCATTAATAAATAATGGGACTTTGATGATGGCGCCCGTTTCTGTGGTAGCAGGTTTTGTAGCATTGGTGGCTGTATCACCTTTAACACCAGGTTCTGTATGCGCAATTTCTAATACAACATAGGGCGGTAATTCTGCAGAAAGCGGGGTTTCATCATCTGCTCGGAAAATAATAGTCACATTATCGCCTTCTTTCATGAACTCGGCATTGTCAATCATAGGTTTATTCAAATAAACCTGTGAATAATCCTCATTATTCATAAAATGATAGCCATTATCATCCTCATACAAATATTGATATGAACGCGTTTCTACGCGTACATCATTTATAGAGTGGCCTGCAGAAAAAGTATTATCTAAAATTTTGCCGCTGGTCACACTTTTTAATTTGGTTCTAACAAAAGCAGGTCCTTTACCTGGTTTCACATGTAGGAATTCTACAATTTTGAATATGTCATTGTTATATTCAATGCACATTCCTTTTCTAATATCAGACGTTGTTGCCATTTATTTTGATTGATTTACTAATTAAAAGAATTATTTGCGTTATATCCCCTCATGATTCCACGGGCACTATCGCCTACAAATTGAATAATTTCATCTCTTTCTGGAGTTGCCAACATTTCACTTTCTATTAATTGTAGTGCTTGTGAAACATTTAATTTTTTCTGGAATAGAATTCTATAGATATTTTGTAGTTCTGTAATCTTCTCAGAGGAAAAACCTCTTCTTCTTAACCCGATAGAATTAATCCCTACATAAGAAATTGGGTCTCTAGCCGCTTTCACATAAGGGGGAATATCTTTTCTCACAAGACTACCTCCTGCAATCAATACATGTCTCCCGATATGAGTGAATTGGTGGATAGCACTCATCCCGCCAATTATAGCATACTCCTCAATCTCTATATGGCCAGCCAAAGCCACACCATTAACCAAAATCACATGGTCACCAACGATGCAATCATGAGCCACATGAACGGTAGCCATAATCAAACAATCATTCCCAATTTTGGTATATCCTAAAGCTTTGGTTCCTCTATTGATGGTGACACACTCTCTGATTACAGTATTGTCTCCAATGTAGGTCAAAGTCTTTTCTCCTTCGTACTTTAAGTCTTGTGGTTCTGCAGAAATCACAGATCCAGGAAATATTTTGCAATTTTTCCCTATTCGCGCACCTTCCATAATCGTTACATTAGGACCTATCCAAGTACCTTCACCAATCTCTACATCATCATAAATAGAGGTAAAAGGCTCTATGGTCACATCATCTGCAATCTTCGCATTTGGATGCACATTTGCTAAGGGTTGATTCATAATTTATACTTTATTCTTAACAATTTGTGCCATCATTTCGGCCTCAATCACTACTTTATCTCCTACGTATCCTGTTCCCTGCATGGTGATTATTCCACGGCGAATTGGTTGGGTTAATTCGCATTTAAATATAATGGTATCCCCAGGAACTACCTTCTTCTTAAATTTAACCGTCTCAATTTTCATGAAATAGGTAGAATAATTCTCCGGATCTGGGACATTACTCAAAAATAGTATGCCTGCTGCTTGTGCCATAGATTCTACCATCATCACCCCCGGCATAATAGGTTCCTGTGGAAAATGACCCACAAAATAAGGCTCATTCATAGAAATATTCTTAACGCCAATCACGTGGTTTTCAGAAAGTTCCATTATTTTGTCTATCAATAAAAATGGGGGTCTATGCGGTAATAGTTCCATAATCCCATTGATGTCATAAACAGGATCTGCGTTCAAGTCAATGTTTGGAACATTTTTGCGTTTCTCCAGTTTAATTTGTCTATTTAGTTTTTTAGCGAATTGGGTGTTCACTAAATGGCCAGGTTTATTGGCTATAATTTTGGCTTTGATTCTAGTTCCAATGAGTGCTAAATCACCAACTACATCCAAAAGTTTGTGACGGGCAGCCTCATTCGGGTAATGTAATTCTAGATTGTCAAGGATGCCATTAGGGCGAATGCTTATAGAATCTTTATTAAAGGCTTTTTTAAGTTTTTCCTCTGTCTCTGCTGTGATTTCTTTATCCACATAAACAATGGCATTGCTAATATCACCTCCTTTAATAAGACCAGCCTCTAATAATTGTTCTAATTCATGTAGGAAACTAAAAGTACGTGCATCTGCAATTTCTGTTTCAAAATCCTTTAATCCTTTAAGCGTTGCGTTTTGAGTACCCAATACTTTAGTTCCAAAATCCACCATGGTGGTTACTTTGAATTCATCTGAAGGCAAAGCTGTAATTTCTGAGCCAGTTTCTAGATCCGTGTAAGAAATAATTTCTTTTATTTCGTAATATTCTCTTTCTGCGTTTTGTTCTACTATACCAGCCTCATTAATCGCTTCTACAAAAAATTTCGCAGACCCATCCATAATTGGCGGTTCCGCATTATCTAGTTCTATAATCACATTATCCAAATCCATCCCAAATAATGCCGCAAGGATATGTTCTGTGGTATGAATCTTAACGCCCTTTTTTTCTAGAATAGTACCACGGTTGGTGTAAGTCACAAAATTGGCATCTGCCTCTACGGTTGGATTTCCTTCTAAATCAGTTCTAACAAAGACAAAACCAGTATTAGATTCTGCTGGTTTTAGTGTCATAGAAACTGACTTACCTGTATGTAACCCCACACCATTAAGCGATATTTCCTTCGCCAGGGTTTTTTGTTTGTCTGACATAATTACTTTTGTTCGTTTACCTTTTTCTCGAGTTGATTCAATTTTCCCACTAATTCGGGCAATTTACGAAAATATACATAAGATTTTCTAAAATCCATAGCATCCATTGCGGGAGAGCCATATAATTGTTTGTTAGCTTCAATATTGGAGTTAATTCCACTTTGAGCTTGAATGTGCACACCATCTCCAATATTCAAGTGACCAGCAATACCCACTTGCCCACCAATCATGTTATTCTTGCCAATTTTAGAAGAGCCAGCGACTCCAGATTGTGATGCTATTACTGTGTGTTCTCCAATTACAACATTATGTGCTACCTGAATTTGATTGTCTAGTTTTACACCTTTTTTAATCACCGTAGAGCCCATCGTTGCTCTATCTATGGTACATGCTGCACCAATTTCTACATGATCCTCTATAATTACATTTCCTATTTGAGGCACTTTATGAAACACTCCATTATTATCTGGTTGAAATCCAAAGCCATCACTACCAATGATTGCTCCCGAATGAATAATACAATGTTCTCCGATCACACATTGATTGTAAATTTTGGTTCCAGCGTAGATAGTAGTATTGGATTGAACTTCTACATGGTCATCTAAATAAACATGTGGATAGATTTTCACGTTATCTCCTATTTTCACATGATTGCCAATGTAAGCAAAAGCACCAATATATGCATTGTTGCCAATCTGGGCAGATTCAGAAATATAAGAAGGCTTTTCAATTCCAGATTTGGATTGTTGTAGATTTTGGTAAACATTGAGTAGGGTGGTCATAGCAGCATAAGCATCATCCACCTTTATGTACGATTTACCATTAACCTCTGGTATATTAATATTTCTTGAAATTATAATTACTGAAGCATTACTTTTATTTAAAAAAGCGCGGTATTTCTCATTAGCCAGAAAGGTAAGTTCATTTTCTCCAGCGTCCTCTATTTTCCCAAAGCCAGAAACGCTAATTTCTGGGTCGCCAATGATTTCGCCATCAATAAAATCGGCAATTTGTGCTACAGTAAATTTCATTTTACAAAAGTAAAAAAATTAATCATAAATTAATATGGATTATGAGGTTCGTATCAATTTATGTTTAATTTCTTGCCAGCATCTTTTTTAATTTAACATCATCCAAGTAACAAAAATGATATTTCTGAGTAGGTTCAAACAACGGTCTAGTAAGTATTTGTTTATCTGATTTGGCAATATCAACACAATCCCCATCTTTGTTATATAGTAAAATCGGATAGTCTCTGTTATTATATGGTATTATTTCTAAAGGTGTTATATGTACAAAATAATCCACGGCATCCGCACCTAGTGTTTCTTTAATGAAGATTCTTTTTTCTTTTAATTCCTCTAGGTGAATTTCAAAATTTCTAATCTCTGCTCTGGGTAAATTCCTTTGGACTACCGCCGTAGAAAGCGTATTTAGAATTTTATCTGGATGATTTTGCCATTGTTTTAGAGAATACATAATATCGGAATCGTCCATTTCTAAGAAAATGCGTAAATCCTCATCCGTGAAAGTTTCCTTATTTCCTCTATTAATAAAATACATTAAAGCAGGAGTGCCCCCAACTTCAATTCCTTTTTGGTGTAATTCCTTGGCTCTTTTTAAAGCCTGAATCAAGTATAATTCTGCTGCCACAGAAGTTTTATGCAAATAAACCTGCCAATACATAAACATTCTGGCAATCAAGTATTTTTCTACAGAATAAATTCCTTTTACATCTATCACGAGTTCATTGTTATGAACATTCATCATAGAGATTATTCTATCAGAGCCTATATTACCCTCTGTCACCCCAGTGAAGAAACTATCCCTTTTTAAATAATCTAGCCTATCAATATCCAGTTGGCTCGCAATTAATTGAGACAAAAACTTGCGAGGATACTTTTTTTGAAAAATCTGAATCGCCAAATCCAGTTTGCCATCATATTTCTCATTCAATCCTTGCATGATGCGCAGAGAAATATCCTCATGGTGGCCCCCCTCCACAATTGTGGACTCTAGCGCATGAGAAAAAGGCCCGTGACCAATATCATGTAATAAAATGGCCATATATACGGCGCTTTCTTCCTCGTCTGATATTTTAACATTTTTTTGGCGCAAGGTATCCACAGCCTTCTGCATCAGGTGTAAACAGCCAAGTGCGTGGAGAAATCTAGAGTGGTTAGCCCCAGGATATACATAGTTAGCCAAACCAGTCTGAACAATTCGGCGTAATCTTTGAAAACTTTTTTCTTCTATTAAATCAAAAATAACTTCATCTGGTATGGAAATAAAACCATATACTGGGTCGTTAAATATTTTGAGTTTATTGGACTTGTTCTGCATAAGCGGGTTAAAATCATTACAAAAATAAGAATACTATGGCATTAAAAATATTATGGATAGACGATGAGGTGGAATTATTAAAGCCACATTTCCTATTTTTAGAAAAAAAAGGGTACACAACTACCGCTATTAATAACGCAACAGATGCCTTAGAACTATTAGAAGATGAGAGTTTTGCAGCCATTTTGTTGGATGAGAATATGCCAGGGATGGGCGGGTTAGAAGCACTGGCAAAAATTAAACAAATTCGCCCCAATATCCCAGTGGTGATGGTCACCCGTAGTGAAGAAGAACACATTATGGAGGAAGCTATTGGATCTCATATAGCAGATTATTTGATCAAACCAGTCAATCCCAACCAAATATTGTTAAGTCTAAAGAAAATATTAGACAGCAGCAAGATTATCACAGAAAAAGCCGTAGTCAATTATCAGATGGAATTCAGGCAAATCGCCATGGAACTCATGAATGCCAGAGACTATGAAGACTGGATTAATATCTATAAAAAATTAGTGCATTGGGAGATTAACTTAGAGAACATAGAAGACCAAAGCATGTTAGAAATCCTCAATGAACAAAAGTATGACGCCAACAATCAGTTTGCTAAATTCATAGAGAAGAACTATCACGATTGGCTGCAAGGCGAAGACAGTCCAGAACTATCTCATACCGTATTCAAAAACACCATCAAGCCCCAATTAGAAGGACAGAAAACCATCCTCTTGATGATAGATAACCTGCGCTATGACCAGTGGAAAGTCATTCAGCCACTCTTTCAACAGCATTATAATACCACGGCAGAAGAAATGTATTACAGCATACTGCCATCCTCTACGCAGTACGCCAGAAACGCCTTTTTTGCAGGCATGATGCCCCTAGAAATTCAGAAAAAATTCCCCAATGCATGGCTCAATGATCCAGAAGAAGGCAATAAAAACGAGTTTGAACCTAACTTCTTAGATGACAATCTCGTGCGATTAGGGCTCAAGAACTTTAAAACCAAATACTACAAAATCCTCAATTCCAGTTATGAGAAATATGTATTAGATGAATTTCATAAATACAAAAACAATGACCTCACCGTCATTGTATATAACTTTGTAGACATACTATCCCACGCCAAAACAGACAATCGCATCGTGAGTGAGATGATCAGAGATGACAAAACCTATCGTTCTGTTACCCATAATTGGTTCAAAAACAGTTACTTATTAGAAATCGTAAAACAAGCCGCGGACAACGGCATGCGTCTCATCATCACCACAGATCACGGTACCATCTACGTCAAAGAACCCTCTAAAGTCGTGGGAGATAGAGAAACCAGCACCAATCTCAGGTACAAACTTGGGCGTCAGTTACAATATGATCCAAGTGACGTCATGGTGATAGACAAGCCAGAAGATTATTTATTGCCCAAAGTTAATGTAAGTTCCAAATATATATTTGCCAAAAATGACATATTCCTAGCCTACCCCAAAAATTACAATCAATACGTGAATTATTACAAAAACACCTATCAACACGGTGGAATTTCCTTAGAAGAAATGATTATTCCATTAGCGATTTTAGACAATCAATAAATATTTACGGCTAATATATAATTTAATACATAATAGAATTTTTAGGGCGATTTAACAGGCTTTCTGTTTCAATTCCTCGTTTTGAGGGGGACAAAAATCTAGTCTGGTGTATTCTGCTTCGCGCCATACCCTAGCCGTCGTTTTTGTCATCCCCACAAAGCCTGCGGGATTTCCACGTCAATCCCTATCGCAAAAGCAGCAAAAGATAATGCTGTCATTTTGTCCATTAGCATAGCCATCAAATTTCCAAAAGTTATTTTAATAAATCAATTATCTTTGCCGCATGATTTGGAAAGCAGAACAGTTAGAAGACCTTCCACAGATTGTGCAAGAACTCATCCCAAGAATAGAACACAATGTCGTTCAATTTCGTGGAGATATGGGAGCAGGTAAAACCACGTTGATCAAAGAAATTATAAAGCAACTAGGTTCGCAAGATGAGGTAAGTAGCCCCACGTATGCCTTGGTCAATGAATATGAAACAGAAGCAGGCACAGTCTATCACTTTGATTTCTATAGAATCAATGATGAATCAGAAGCCTATGATATGGGGTGGGAGGAATATGCAGACAGCGAAAATCTATGCTTAGTAGAATGGCCAGAAAAAATAGAATCTTTAATTCCTGAAAAAAATCATATATTACAAATTGAGAATCAAAACAATGTGCGAATCATAACCTTTCAATAATGGGTAAAAAAATATACACACCTTTTTCTAAGGAAGAATTACTACCAAGAGAAGAGAAATTAGAAGTGGCAACAAGGGGTGGGAAACTCAAAATAGGAATCCCCAAAGAAGAACAGTTTCAAGAAAGTAGGGTTTGCCTAACACCAGATACGGTAGAAGTTTTAGTAGCACACGGTCATCAAGTCATGGTCGAGACCAATGCTGGCATGGGGGCACATTTCACAGACAATCAATACTCAGAAGCAGGCGCACAAATTGCTTATAGCAAAAAAGATGTATTTGCACAGCCTATTGTTTTAAAAGTAGTACCACCATCAGATGAAGAATTAGATTTATTAAAACCCAATGCCTTTCTATTTTCTGCTGTTCAGCCAGGAACTAGGGACAGGGAATATTTCACTCATTTATCTAACAAGAAGATTACAGCTATTGGATATGAGTATTTAGAAGATGAACACAAACAGTTACCTTTAGTTAGGCTAATTTCAGAAATTGCAGGAACAACATCAATTTTGATTGCCTCAGAATTATTATCAACCTCGCACGGGGGTAATGGTGTGATGCTCGGAGGTGTTTCTGGTGTTCGTCCTGCAGAGGTTGTTATCATTGGCGCAGGTACCGTGGGTGAGTTTGCTGCAAGGTCTGCCTTAGGGTTAGGAGCATCCGTGCGTATTTTTGATAATTCCCTTACCCGTTTAAGAAGATTGCAGAATGATATTGGCGTACGAATCCCAACCAGCACCATAGACCCAAAAGAATTGAAGAAAGCACTGCGCCGTAGTGACATTGCTGTTGGCGCCATTCGT
Source organism: Flavobacteriaceae bacterium Ap0902 (assembly GCA_009835005.1). Lineage (GTDB taxonomy): Bacteria > Bacteroidota > Bacteroidia > Flavobacteriales > Weeksellaceae > Profundicola. The sequence continues at coordinate 425,821 of WTFG01000001.1, forward strand.
GGAACTTCTCGGTCGCCAATAGTAGTGTCAGAAGAAATGGTGCAATTAATGAAGCCAGGCGCTGTCATTATAGATGTTTCTATAGATTGTGGTGGCTGTTTTGACACTTCTGAAATCACCACGCATGATAATCCAACTTTCGTCAAGCATGATGTAATTCATTACGGCGTGCCTAATATTACGTCTCGTTATGCCAGAACCGCTTCCAAGGCTTTAAGTAATTTTTTTCTATCTTACTTTATAGAGGTGGCTAAACACGGTGGTTTAGAGTCTTTGTTAAGTCATGACGCTGGGCTCAGAAAAGGTGTATATACATACAAAGGTAGAATTACCAACCAAGAACTGGCCCAATGGTTCGATTTAGAATATAGAGATCTAAACTTATTGATTTTATGAATCTAAGAGAGAGATTAAAATTATTTGCATTGGGCTCTATTGCAGGGATATTCCTAATAACATTATTCTTTGGGAGGCGAACATCCTGCAAAGATTCTATTATCAATTATTTACCAGAAGGACGTGTAAAGCAGGAGATTTTATTTTATCCTATAGACTATTCCTCTCAAGTTGCAGAAGAATTAGAAAGGCTCAATATAAATGATTCCTTATTTAAAACTTATATAGAAAAAGCAGATATAGACTTTGGTTTAAGCAATCAAAGAGCAAGACCATGTGGTGAATATGTTTTGTTCAGTGAGGACAGCATTCAGCAATTAGAAATTCATCTAGATAAATGTAGAGAAGGCGTGCTTATAGAAAAAATCATCACCAAACCACTGGCTGATTAAATTAATACTACCTTTGTGATATGGATGATTATTTGAATCCCGAAGAGGAATACTTTCCAGAAGAAGAACTTCAACAAGAAGAAAAATTCCGTCCACAAAGTTTTGGTGATTTTGCTGGGCAAGAACACATTTTAGAAAATCTATCTGTATTTGTACAAGCTGCAAAACTCAGAAATGAATCCTTGGATCATGTATTATTACACGGCCCACCTGGCTTAGGTAAAACCACCCTGGCACATATCATTGCCAATGAATTAGGCGCTGGAATCAAAGTTACCTCTGGTCCTGTATTGGACAAACCTGGAGACTTGGCAGGGCTGCTTACCAATTTAGAAGAAAATGATGTTCTATTTATAGATGAAATTCATAGAATGTCACCCATCATAGAGGAGTATTTGTATTCTGCTATGGAGGATTATAAAATAGATATTCTCATTGAATCTGGACCCAATGCACGCTCTGTAGAAATTAATTTAAATCCCTTTACATTGATAGGTGCTACCACACGTTCTGGTCTTTTGACAGCGCCTTTAAGAGCAAGATTTGGGATTAATTCTAGGTTTGAATATTATAATGTAGAATTATTAAGTTCTATTATTCAGCGTAGTTCTAGAATTCTTGATACGCCCATAGATGAGGATGCAGCCATAGAAATTGCTGGTAGAAGTCGTGGAACGCCTAGAATAGCCAATGCCTTATTAAGAAGAACCAGAGATTTTGCTCAAATCAAAGGAAATGGTAAAATAGACAAAGCCATTACACAATTCAGTTTGAATGCCTTAAAAGTAGATCAAAACGGATTAGACGAAATGGATAACAGGATTTTGACCACAATCATAGATAAATTCAAAGGAGGTCCTGTAGGATTAACGACTATCGCAACTGCTGTGGCAGAAAACGCAGGAACCATAGAAGAGGTTTATGAGCCATTTTTAATCCAAGAAGGCTATTTGATGAGAACACCAAGGGGTAGAGAAGTTACGGATAAGGCATACCATCATTTAGGTAAGAATAGGGGTGATGATCAAGCCAAATTATTTTAATTGGTTTTAATCCTATTCTTTTGACATGTCTGCCATAGAGAAAAACACGCGTCTTATAAAGGAGAAGGCAAAAGCACTGGGATTTTTGCATTGTGGTATTTCCAAAGCAGGATTTTTAGAAGAAGAAGCGCCAAGATTAGAGAAATGGTTAAAACAAGGATTCCATGGAGAAATGGGCTATATGGAAAACCATTTTGACAAGCGTTTAGATCCAACCAAACTTGTACCTGGAGCCAAATCAGTTGTTTCTCTTTTATATAATTACTATCCAGAAAATAGACAACCAGAGGATACCTACAAGTTAGCGAAATACGCCTATGGCAAGGATTATCATTTTGTAGTTAAGGATAAATTAAAAGCGTTATATAACTGGATTCAAGAAGAAATTGGAGAGGTAGAAGGTCGTGTCTTTACGGACTCTGCACCTGTATTAGAAAAAGCATGGGCAGCCAAAAGTGGTTTAGGATGGGTGGGCAAAAATGCTAATTTACTCACCAAACAATTAGGTTCTTTTTATTTTATTAGTGAACTAATTATTGATTTAGATTTGATTTCAGATGGTCCTACTACAGATCATTGTGGTAAATGTACCGCCTGTATAGAGGCTTGTCCCACACAGGCCATTGAATCCCCCAAGGTTGTGAACGGTAGTAAATGCATTTCCTATGCCACAATAGAATTAAAATCTGAAATACCGGATTTCTTTAAAGGAAAGATGGAGGATTGGATGTTTGGTTGTGATATTTGTCAAGATGTATGCCCGTGGAATAGGTTTTCTAAACCTCATCAAGAGCCAGCATTTGCACCTCATCAGGCCATACTCAATTTCAATAAAAATGAGTGGGAGGAATTATCTCAGGAATTATTCAGTGAAATATTTAGAAAATCTGCCGTCAAGAGAACCAAGTTTGCTGGATTGGAGAGAAATATTAATAAGATTAAAGAAAGCAAGCAAACACAAAGCTAGTAGATTATTATAGTTTAAATTAAATTTGTATATTTGCATTGTTTTTAGGAATAAATCACTAAAAGAGCCTCGTAAGATGCTCTTTTTTTGTTCAAAATGTTCTAAATTATGGATGCATCAAAAGTAAAACGACTTATAGATGAAGCGTTGCTAGAGAATGAAAGTTTATTTTTAGTAGACTGGTCAATCTCTCCAGGCAATCAAATTCAAGTGTTGGTAGATGGAGATGATGGATTGCCCATAGAAGAGGTCGTACGTATTAGCCGACATATAGAAAGTAATTTAGATAGAGAACAAGATGATTTTGCACTAACGGTTTCATCTCCAGGATTGGATAGACCATTGAAAATGCCTAGACAATACCAAAAAAACATGGGTAGGACATTAAAAATCAAAACGGCGAACCAAGAAATTAAAGGAGAAGTAATCAAAGTTACAGACGACGCTGTGACTTTGCAATGGAAACAAAGAGAGCCAAAACCGGTGGGTAAAGGAAAGCATACCGTTCAAAAGGAAGAGGAAGTTCCTTTTGAAGAAATAGAAAAAGCGACCATACATATAGATATATAAAAAAATTATCATGGATAATTTAGCATTGATTGATTCTTTTGCAGAATTTAAAGACGAGAAAAATATAGATAGAATTACCTTAATGGCAATTCTAGAAGAGGCACTTAAAACGGTGCTTAGAAAAAAATACGGATCAGATGATAACTTTGATATCATTGTGAATCCAGATAAAGGTGATTTAGAGATCTGGCATAATCGTGAGATTGTAGAAGATGGAGAAGTAGAAGATGAGAGTGCAGAGATTTCACTATCGGACGCTAGAAAAATAGAAGAAGATTTTGAAGTTGGAGAAGAGGTTTCAGAGCCTGTATTGATTAGTGATTTAGGGAGAAGAGCAGTTTTGACGTTGCGCCAGACCCTTATGGGTAAAATCGCAGAGCATGATAATGCCAATCTTTATGAGAAGTTTAAAGACATGGAAGGCGAGTTGGTGAATGGAGAAGTGCACCATATTCGTAGAAGTCATGTGATTGTAGTAGATGATGAGCAAAATGAAATGGTTTTGCCAAAAGAACAACAGATTCCTGCAGACTTTTATAGAAAAGGAGAAACCATTCGTGCTGTAGTCCATGAGGTGAACTTGAGAGGTACCAAACCTCAAATTATTTTGTCCAGAACCTCGCCTGTGTTTTTAGAAAGACTTTTTGAACAAGAAATTCCAGAAATTTTTGACGGATTGATTACCATTAAGAAGATTGTGAGGATTCCTGGAGAAAAAGCCAAAGTTGCTGTAGAATCTTATGATGATAGGATAGATCCTGTGGGTGCTTGCGTAGGAATGAGAGGTTCCAGAATTCACACGATTGTCCGTGAACTCAAAAATGAGAATATAGACGTCATCAATTATACTGCGAATGAACAATTAATGGTACAAAGAGCATTGAGTCCAGCGCATATCTCCAGGATGGAAATTGATGAAGAAGGTAAACAAATCTCTGTATTTGTGTCTTCTGATGAGGTGTCTAAAGCGATTGGAAAAGGAGGATATAATGTAAGGTTAGCATCTAAACTACTAGGCAAAGAGATTGATATCTTTAGAGACGTAGCTCATGAAGAGGATGTGGAGTTAAAAGAGTTTAGTGATGTGTTTGATGATTGGGTGATAAGTGCTTTCATCAAAATAGGTCTAGATACTGCGAAAGCTATTATAGACCAAGATATCTCTGACTTGGTTAGCCGTACAGACTTAGAAGAAGAAACAGTTCTAGCTGTGGTTAAGATACTTAAAGCAGAGTTGGATGATGAGGATGATAACAAAGAAAGCTCTAACGAAGAGGAATAAAAAGAGAACATAACACTTGAAAAGTAATTTTTAAGAGAAATTTAGTATAATAACAATAAAAGTGTAAAGTTATTTTTAACTTTGCAGCTATACCTAGAAACAAAGCGCATATATGCCTGCATCTTATAGATTAAATAAAGTCCTAAGGGAATTAAACATCTCAATTGATAGAGCTGTTGATTACTTGGGCGAACAAGGAATTGAAATTGAACGCCGACCGAATACCAAGATTGATGAGGAGGTTTATCAAATTTTAGTTAAAAAGTTTGATGCCGATCGTCAGCAAAGAGAAGCTTCGGAGGAAATTGTAATTAATAAATTTGAAGCGGAGCGTAAAGAGAAAAGAGCGGCGGAACGCAAAATTGCAGAAGAAAAATCAAAAGAAGAAGAAGAGGAGAAACAGCGAAAAGCTGAAGAGGCAAAGAAAGAGGCAGAAGAAAAAGCTCGTTTAGAAGAGGAATCTAAACAAAGAGCTGCTGCTAAGAAAAAAGCCGAGGAAGAAGCGGCAGCTGAGAAGAAAAAACAAGAGTTGATAGAGAAAGAAGAGAAAGAAAAAGCACAATTAGAAGAGCAGGCGGTTATAGATGTAGAAGAGGCTAAAGAAGAAAGTGATGTAGAAGTTACTGGAAGAAGAAAACTCGCTGGGCTCAAACAAGTAGGTAAGATTGATTTATCCAAGGATAAGAAAAAAGAGAAAGAAGAACCTGAAAAAAAGAAAAAACGGTCATCGGCTAAGAAAAAGAAGGAACAGCCTGCGAAAGGTGTGTCTCAAAAATCTATAGCCAAGAAAGTAGAAAAAACTAAGAAAGCAGAGGTGGAATCGCCTAAAGCTTCAAAAGAAACGGAATCTAAGCAAACATCAGAAACTGGTGAATCAGAAGAGGAAGCTAAAATAGAGACAAAATACAAAAAGTTAGATGGTATTACCAAGGTAGGTAAAATTGATTTAACTAAATTCGAGGAGAAGAAAAAAACGCCTGCTAAGAAGAAAGAAGACGACAAACCTAAAAGGAAACGTAAGAGAATACGTAAGAACGTTAAGCCAGATACCGCTAAGCCTGGCTCAAAGGGTGGTCCAAGAAAACCACGCGGAGCTGCTGGAAACAGAGGGCCACGCAAAGATGTTTCTGAACTTACAGAGGAAGAAGTACAAAAACAAATTAAGGAAACCTTAGAGAAACTCACCAATAGAGGTAGTAAGTCTAAGGGTGCCAAATACCGTAGAGATAAAAGAAAAACACGTCAAGAGCAAGAGGAGATAGAGCAGCAAGAGCAAGAGCAGGACACAACTTTAAAAGTTACAGAGTTTGTTACTGTAAACGAGCTCGCTTCTTTGATGGATGTTTCTGTGACTGATGTTATTTCTGCATGTATGTCTCTTGGTATCATGGTAACCATGAACCAAAGGCTGGATGCTAATACCATAGAATTGGTAGCAGATGAGTTCGGTTACGATGCAGAATTTACAGATGCAGATTTGGAAGAGGCAAGTGACTTTAACGTAGAAGATGCAGAAGAAGATTTAGAACCTAGAGCCCCAATTGTTACTGTGATGGGACATGTCGATCATGGTAAAACGTCCCTTTTGGATTATATCAGAAATACTAATGTCATCGCTGGTGAGTCTGGTGGGATTACACAACACATGGGGGCCTATACGGTGGAGGTACAGAAAGGTAAGCATATCACCTTCTTGGATACACCAGGTCATGAGGCGTTTACTGCTATGCGTGCAAGAGGAGCAAAAGTTACGGATATTGCCATCATTGTTATAGCAGCAGATGATCAAATTATGCCGCAGACAGAAGAAGCTATCAGTCATGCGCAAGCTGCTGGAGTACCCATGATATTTGCAATTAACAAAGTAGATAAACCAACGGCGAATCCAGATAAGGTAAAAGAACAATTAGCCCAGAAAAACTTGTTAGTAGAAGATTGGGGTGGGTCTTTACAATCAGAAGAAATTTCTGCTAAGACAGGATTAAATGTAGATAGTCTATTAGAAAAAGTGTTACTAGAAGCAGAAATGCTAGAACTTAAAGCCAATCCAAATAGAGAGGCATCTGGTACTATCATAGAAGCATCTTTAGATAAAGGGAGGGGATATGTATCTACCTTGGTTGTCCAAAATGGTTCATTGCGTGTAGGAGATTATATCCTTGCTGGTAGTAATCATGGTAAGGTTAAGGCTATGCTGGATGAAAGAGGTAATCAAGTGCCCGTGGCAGGTCCATCCTCTCCAGTTACAGTATTGGGATTAGATGGAGCACCAACAGCAGGTGATACCTTCAGGGTATATGAGGACGAGCGTGAAGCGAAGGACTTAGCAAGTAGAAGAAGCCAATTGCATAGAGAGCAAACGATTAGAACGCAGAAACATATTACACTGGATGAGATTGGTAGACGTATTGCCTTAGGTGATTTCCAAGAGTTGAATATTATCTTAAAAGGTGATGTGGACGGCTCTGTAGAAGCATTAACAGATTCTTTACAGAAACTATCTACAGAAGAAATCTTAGTGAATATTCTTCATAGAGGTGTGGGACAAATTACAGAATCAGACGTACTCCTTGCCTCTGCATCGGATGCGGTAATCATCGGATTCAATGTTAGGCCAAATGGTACCGCTAGAGATTTAGCAGATAAGGAAGAGGTGGAAATCAGAACATATTCTATTATCTATGATGTAATTAATGACCTAAAAGAGGCGATGGAAGGTATGCTTTCACCAGATCTCAAGGAAGAGGTTACAGGTAATGTAGAAGTAAGAGAAACCTTTAAAATTTCTAAAGTTGGTACGATTGCAGGTTGTATGGTACTAGATGGTAAGATATATAGAGATTCCAAAGTTCGGATTATTAGAGATGGAGTAGTGATTCACGATGGTGAACTAGCCAGTCTAAAACGCTATAAAGATGATGTGAAAGTTGTGAACAAAGGCTACGAATGTGGTTTGAATATCAAGAACTTTAATGATATCAAAGAAGGTGATATTATAGAAGCCTATAGCATTAAAGAAGTTGCGAAGAAGTTAAAATAGAGCTTTAAATATATGATAAAAGACCGTGAATCCTTGGATGCACGGTCTTTTTTTTGTTTAGAATTATTTTAAATAGCAAGGCTCTATTAACATATCCATAAGAATAATTAATATTACCTTAACATATTAAAAAATATTTATTAAAATTTAAACATTATCATCATATGTGTAATACTTATAACTTTAGGTAAAATATATTTTGTTAAAATTCTTATATAATTATTAATTCTATTATATTTGAATATATAATTAAAGAAAACTATAATGTATGAGGACAAACATTAAGTTATTCTGTACTGCAATGATTTTGGCTGGAACCGTATTTACATGGGCTCAGGAGAAGAACATTACTGGGCAGGTAACAGATACAAATGGATTTCCAGTTTCAGATGCCTATGTGCATGTTGAGGGAGAAGAAGGAGGCGTGTATACTGACGCCGATGGTAATTACACTTTAAGTGTTAATCCGGGTAACACAATTGTTGTTGAATTTATTGGATTTGAAAATAAAGTCATTACAATAGGAGAGGAGTCAAATTATAATATTTCGCTTTCTAAAGGAGGTGTGATAGAGCTTCAAGAAACTATTGTTACCGCGTTAGGATTCGAAAAAAAGAAAGATCACGATTTAAGTTCAACTACAGTGGTAGATACTGGACAAATGCAAAAATCTGCTGAGTCTGGTGTTATCCAATCACTATCTGGTAAAACCTCTGGGGTGAATGTGACTAGGAGTACCGGAGATCCAGGAGCTGGGGCTTATATCCAGATTCGGGGTCAAAATACTATTTTGGGTAACAGTTCACCATTGGTAATTATAGACGGTGTTCCTGTCTCTAATTCCAGTGTGGGTGGTGATGTCACAGGTGTGGTGCAGCAATCTAGATTAAATGATATAAACCCAGAAGATATAGAATCTGTTTCTGTATTGAAAGGCGCTTCTGCAGCGGCTGTATGGGGTACTGGAGCAGCTAATGGTGTAATAGTAATTACAACCAAGAGAGGTTCTAAAGGCGGTAAAAAATGGAATGTTAGCCTAAAATCGTCTATTGCTATAGATCAAATTAATAAAGAGTTTGAAAAACAAGGTCTTTTTGGGCAAGGATCTGGTGGCGTTTATAATCCTAATACAGGCTTGTCATTTGGAGATTTAATTGCTAATAGAAGTGGTGGAGCAGATGAGGTAGATGTGAATTCTGATGTTTATTTTATTTCTAATACAGGTAATACGTATTATCCGATCATCACCAAGAATAATCAGACTGTATATAACCAGAGCAATAGAGATGCAGTTTTCAAAGATGGAGTAACTTTTGATAACGCTGTGAGCGTTGGTTATAATGGGGATAAAAGTAAATCATTTATTAGTTTTTCTAACTGGAATCAGGATGGGATATTCAGAGGTAACTCGGACTATGAGCGTTCCACAGTTAAATTTAATAACGATACAGAATTTACAGATAAATTATCCTTTAAATTTTCGTCATCCTATACGGGTATAAATTCTAATAGAGTCCAAATGGGATCTAATCTGAATGGATTATACTTAGGTTATTTGAGGAATTCTCCCGATTTTGACATAAGAGATTATGTGGGAGAGAATTATACCAATGGATATTTAACCCCAAACTCACATCGTAGTTATAGAAGGTACTTGGGCTCATCTAGGTCTTTTAACATGAGTACGGAAACATTTAATTATAGTGGACCCGCTTATGATAACCCATTGTGGGTATTAAATCAGCATATCAATGAAAATGATGTCAGTAGGTTTATCGTCACGCCAGAATTAAGGTATAAAATTACACCAGCATTATCCTTATACGGCAGATATGGAATAGATTACTATCAAGATAATAGACAAACTTTTTTACCACCTGGTTCTGCATCAGTTGGTGCGAATGGTTTCTATTCAGAAGATAGGATATCAGAGACAAACCAAACGTACAATGTATTTCTAAGAGGATCCAAAGATTTCAATCAATGGACCATGGGTGGTACTGCCGGGATTATGCTTCAAGAATATAAATATAGAAGATTATCTGCAGAGGAAACTAAATTTTCTAATCCAGATGAAATTTTTCTAGGTACGGGAAATGCAGTGAGTGAGAATTCTAATCCAGAAACTTATGGTGAACAAACCAGACAGGCTGGAGCTTATGCCGTGTTGAATTTCGAATTTTGGAATCAAATTCTTGTAGAATTAACAGGTAGAGGAGAATATTTATCTACAACACCCAATTCTGGCCTTGTGTTTTATCCGAGTGCATCGGTGGGATGGGTGTTTACGGATTATGTAGCGAGTGATGTCTTTTCTTTTGGCAAGGTGAGAGCTTCTTATGGAGAAGTTGGGGTTGGACCACAGCCTTATGCTACTTCCACATATTTCACCAATTTAGATATTGAATCTGGATGGGGAGATGGATATGATGTGGGGCTCTATGGTAATCCAAGTACTAGAGCGGATCTATTAGGAAATCCTGATTTAACAGTAGAAAGAAAAAAAGAGTTTGAAATCGGTATAGACACTAGGTTCTTTAGAAATCGCGTGAGCTTTTCTGCTACATATTATAATAATACGAATAGCGACGTAGTATTAGACCTGCCTCTACCTTTCTCTTCTGGATATGCCAATCAATTCCAAAACGCTGCGGAAATTAATAATAAGGGGGTAGAACTGGATTTGGGCGTAAGAGTGGTGAACACGCAACGCTTTAACTGGGACTTTAACATGAACTTTACCAAAAATAAAAATATTGTCACAGACTTGGCAGGTATAGATTATTACTTTTTAAATGGTTTTACTGGCACATCATCAGGTGTTGCAGAGGGACAACCATTTGGAGTATTGAGAGGTGGAGTATTTAATAGAGATGCAAACGGTGATTATGTATTAGATGCTAATGGGTTTCCTATAGCTGCGGATTCATATGATTACATCGGGGATCCCAATCCAGATTGGAGAGGAGGTCTAGGGACGTCTGTCAAATATGGGGGCTTCTCACTATCCGCATTTTTTGAAACTTCTCAAGGAAATGATATATGGAACGGAACTGGAGGCGTATTAAACTATTTCGGGATTTCAGCAGAAACTGCAGTTTTAACCACTGCCTCACAAGATTTATATAATTATAATGGTGATTTAATCACGGCTGGAACAGAATTTAGAGGATATGAGAGAGATTTTGGCAATGGGTTAGTGGCTGTGGATCAGTCTTGGTGGCAAACGAATGGTGGAGGTTTTGGAGAGGTCTCAGAACCTTTTGTTGAGGATGGATCATGGACAAAACTAAGAGAGATTTCTTTGTACTATTCCATGCCAATTCAATGGTTTGATACAACTGCCATCAGAGGTATAGAGTTAGGGATTACTGGTAGAAATTTAGTTACATGGACAGATGTAGAAGGCTATGATCCAGAAACTAATTTAACTGGAGCTTCCAAAGGTAGGGGGTTAGCCTACTTTAATAACCCTGGAACACGTTCTTTTGTCACAACCTTAAGAATCAATTTTTAACGATAAATAGATTTTAAAATGAAAAATATATATTTAAAAATCGTATTAGCATTTGCTGTAATACTATTTACAGGTTGCGAAAGCTATACCGAGGATATGAATGTAGACCCTAATCAGTTCACGGACGCTGCACCAGAACTTATCATAGGACAAGCACAGTTAGGCTGGGCTGTGGTTGCTAGTGGAAATACAGCCAGATATGCTGGTATATTTTCTAACCAACTCACAGGAGCAGATAGACAATTTGTTTCTGCTAATAGTTATTCTATTACCGCTAATTCTTTTGATGATGAATGGTATCAAGCCTATGTTACGGGTTTGTCACAGGCAAAAGTTGTGTATAACAAAGCGATGGAAAATCAAAATAATACGCTTGCAGCTGTTGCGTTAATTACAGAGGCAGCTATCATTGGGCAAATTACCTCCTTATGGGGTGATGTACCCTATGAAGAGGCTTCTATTGATGGAATTCTAAACCCAGCTTATGATTCTCAAGAAATGGTATATAATAGATTACAGCAGAGGTTAAGCGAGGCTATAGATCTTTTAGGAGATGATAGTACGCAAAGTCTAGTGTATGCAGGAGAAGGTAGATTATCTAGCTCTGCTTCATGGTCAACGATTGCACATTCGCTCAAAGCGAGGTATTATTTGCATATGAAGAATTATCAATCTGCCTTGGAAGAAGCAAAATTAGGAATCAACACTCCATCTGGTACACTTCATATATTACATGGAACATCCAATGGTAATTCTAACCTGTACTATCAATTTGTTGAAATTTACAGATATGGATACTTGGATGCATCCGATGCATATTTAAGAGATTTGTTAATTCCAGAGAATGGGATAGATAGAAGTTTGAATACACCAGGAGACTTAGAACGATTAAACTTTTATTACATAGACACGCAATTGAACACTTCTAGCGAAGGTATTTTTGCTCAAGATGCTTCTTTTCCTCTGATTTCTTATGAAGAAGTCCAATTGATAGAAGCGGAATCTGCCTATAGAATGCAAGATGAAGATACAGCTAGAGAAGCATTAAATGAAGTGAGAGATTATTTAGGAAACTTCTATAATGCTGATTTTCCAGAAACCACGGATGCAGGTGAAATTTTGCTAAAACAAATTCTAGAAGAAAAGTATATTTCTCTATTTGGGCAGTTAGAGCCATTCAATGATCTTAGAAGAACGGGTAATTTAATTGGCGTGCGCTCTAAGGTAGATGGAAATCAATTGCCTCAAAGATTTCTATATCCTCAGAATGAAATAGATACAAATCCTAATGCACCTTCTCCTATTCCAGGGTTGTTTGAAGCTACCCCTGTGAATAATTAACATTCATAAAGGTTTATTTTTTTTAATCACTACCTAGCATTCTCTAGGTGGTGGTTTTTTTATTTTTAACGATTATAAATAACATGGAAATTTTAATAATCAAATTAAAAACTTGATAGATATTGCAGATAACTTAATAATCAGTAGAGATTATAGAATATAATTTAGTATTTGAGAATAATTATTAATTAATACGTGTTAAAATACTCATAAATATAAATAATTCTTTATATTAGTAGGGATAATAAAAAAACTATAATGTATGAGGATGAACATTAAGTTATTTTGTACTGCAATGCTTTTAGCTGGAACTGTGTTTTCATGGGCTCAGGAAAAAAACATAACAGGACATGTAACAGATTCGAATGGGTTCCCAGTATCAGATGCCTATGTGTATGTGGAAGGAACAGAAAATGGTGTATATACGGACGCCAACGGTAATTACAGTCTATCTGTAGATGAGGGCGATACGGTAGCAATTGAATTTATTGGTTATGAAACACAAACCTTGAGTGTTACAGATGCCAATAATTACAATGTAAGTCTTACTCAAGGAGGTATTGACTTGGGAACTACTGTCGCTACAGCTTTGGGAATAGAAAGAGAAAAAAAATCTTTAGGATACGCTACACAAGAGATTTCTGGTGATGATATATCTAATGCCACAGGTTCTAACTTTGCTGATGCTTTATCTGGAGAAGTTGCAGGTTTGAACACGCAATCTTTTGGAGGAATGGGAGGTTCTACAAATATTGTGATTAGAGGTTACTCTTCATTAACAGGTTCTAATCAGGCTCTTATTATTGTGGATGGAACGCCTATTTTAAATGACACAAATAATGATGTGGCTGGTGATCAAGCAGCTGGTAGAGGAGGATATGATTATGGAAATGGAGCTACAGACATAAATCCAGAAGATATTGAAAGTATCAATGTTCTTAAGGGGTCTGCAGCAACTGCTCTATATGGTTCTAGAGCAGCAAATGGAGCGATTATTATAACCACCAAAAAAGGTAAATCTAGAGGCGTGGGTATTACATTTAATACATCTTTTACTGCGGGTTTTGCGGATAAAGAAACTTTACCAAAATATCAAAATAAATATGGAGCAGGATATGGTCCATATTATGAATCTGCAGATGGGTATTTTAATACAGGTGACTTTGATGGTGATGGGCAAATAGATGAAGTGGTTCCATTTACAGAGGATGCGTCTTATGGAGCTGCATTTGATCCAGATAGATTAGTTTTACAATGGTTTAATATTTATCCTGACTTACCTGGTTATCAACAACTTTCGCCATGGGTTGCCGCTGATAAAACGCCAAATGACTTTTTAAAGCCCAGTTTCACGTTTGAAAATTCTATATCTTTTGGTAATAGCACGCCAGACGGTTCATACAGATTAGCTTATACTAATTTTGATCATGCAGGTATTCTACCAAACTCAAAATTGGATAGAAACACTGTGAATTTCTCTGGAGCTAAAGAGTTTACAGATAAGTTAAATGTTAGTTCTAGCGTAACCTATACTAATACACAAGCAACAGGTAGGTATGGAACAGGATATTCCTCTATGAATCCATTTCAACAATTTAGACAATGGTGGCAAAGTAACGTTGATTTAGATCAATTAAAAGAGGCTTATGAGTCTACGAATCAAAATATTACTTGGAATCCGAACTCTGAATATAATTTATCTCCCAAATATTCTGATAATCCCTATTGGACAAGGTATCATAATTACCAAGATGATAGTAGAGATAGGGTGTTTGGAAATGCGTCATTAGATTATGAAGTAGCTGATTGGGTTACTCTTTTGGGTAGAGTCTCATTAGACACCTATTCCACTCAAAGAGAAGAGAGAATTGATGTAGGTTCAGCAGATGTTTCAAATTATACCGTATTCAATCAAAATGCTCGGGAGATTAATTATGATTTGATGAGTTCGTTCAATCATGATTTTTCTGATGATATTAATTTTGATGGAAATATTGGTTGGAACTTAAGGGTGATTAAAAATGAAATCTCAAATCTATCTACTAATGGAGGGTTAGGGATTCCTGGATTATTTACGCTAGACAACACTAAATCACCTTTATCTCAGGATAATATTTATAAATATTTGGGTAGGAAAAAAGTAGATGGAATTTATGCCAGAGCGAGTGTTGGTTTTTATGATACTTATTTTGTAGAAGGTACAATTAGAAGAGATAGATCCTCATCTTTACCCATAGAAAATAATACATATTATTACCCATCAATATCTGGTAGTTATTTATTTTCGAATGATATTAATTCAAATTGGTTAACATTTGGTAAATTGCGTGCAAACTGGGCCAAAGTGGGTAGTGATACAGATCCATTTAGAATATTACATTCTTACAGGGTTAGTGCTCCAATAAATGGTTTAGCGACTGCAAGAAATCCGTCTCTGCTAAACAATCCTAATTTAAAACCTGAATTTTCCACAGAAACAGAGTTTGGTGTAGAATTAAGATTTGCTAAAAATAGATTAGGTTTTGATTTATCATATTATAATAGGAAGACAGAAGATTTAATATCCTTCATTGATGTATCTACAGCATCTGGGTATCAAGCCATGGTATTAAATGCGGGAGATGTTAGAAATAAAGGTGTAGAATTGTTTATGGATGCTACGCCCATTAAGACCAAAGATTTTTCATGGTCTTTCAAAGTTAATTTTGCTAAGAATACAAGCGAGGTATTATCTTTATATAGCGACTTAGAATTCTTATCGCTAGCAAATGTTCAAGGCGGTGTTTCAATTGGGGCCTATGTTGGACAACCTTTTGGTGTTATTTTGGGAAGAGATTATATATACGATGATGCTGGAAACAAGGTTGTTGAAGGAAATGGTCATTATGCGAGAACTGCACAAACCAATTATATTATAGGTGATGTAAATCCTGATTGGACTGGAGGATTTAAAAACACTATTAACTTTAAAGGAT
This sequence comes from Flavobacteriaceae bacterium Ap0902, assembly GCA_009835005.1. Taxonomy (GTDB): domain Bacteria; phylum Bacteroidota; class Bacteroidia; order Flavobacteriales; family Weeksellaceae; genus Profundicola. The sequence continues at coordinate 441,344 of WTFG01000001.1, forward strand.
TGTCTGCTAGTTTTTTAATAGACGTTCAGCAAGGAGGAGATGTGTTCTCTTTAGACACCTATTATGGTTACGCAACAGGATTGTATGACTTTACAGCAGGTGTAAATGATTTAGGAAATCCAGTAAGAGATGCAGTTACAGATGGTAATGACAGCGGTGGTGTTATATTAGATGGCGTACAGGCCGATTATGTACTTAATCCAGATGGTAGTTATACCGTAACCAATGCTACGCCTAATGGCGTAAGGGCGTCACAGACTACCTATGCTAATTCATGGGGTTACGTTAGGGCGCCTAGTGCTGCACATGTATATGATGCATCATTTGTTAAATTGAGAGAAGCCTCTATTTCTTATCAAATACCAGAAAAATTATATAAAGCTGTTGGAATAGATAATCTAACCTTTTCATTAATTGGGCGTAATTTATGGATAATTCATAAAAATGTTCCGTATGCAGATCCAGAGGCTGGTTTGGGAGCTGGGAATGTTCAAGGATATCAATCAGGTGCTTATCCTTCTGTTAGAGAAATAGGAGCTAGTCTAAAAGTTGAATTTTAAAAAATGATAAAGATGAATAAATATATTTTGATAATAGTCTCGGCATTTCTGTTATTCTCATGTTCAGATGAGGACTATGCAGAATTAAATACGGATTTAGTGAATCCGCAAGATGTAAGTGAAGATGCCTTGTTTAACGGTGCTACGATAAGTTTGTTCGATCAGATGGAAAGTACCAATGTGAATAGAAATGTTTTTAGATTACTTTCGCAATACTGGACTGAAACCACCTATATAGATGAAGCAAACTATGATTTAAATAATAGAAATGTTCCTGGAAATCATTGGACCATATTATACGATCACGTATTGTTTAGTTTGAATGACTCAAAAAAGAAAGTACTAGCAAACGCCGCTTTATCTGAAGAAGAAAAAATTGGACGGGTAGCTCAAATAACCATTTTAGAAGTATATACTTGGCAAATTTTAGTAGATACCTTTGGTGATATTCCATATTCAGAAGCACTTCTAGACAGGGAGAACCCTACACCCGCTTATGATGATGCAGAAGAAATTTATATGGATTTGTTTAATAAATTAGATCAAGTTATACCTACACTAGGTGGTTCTATAGGTTTTCCAGATGTGAATTATTATGGAAATATGGATTTATGGGCAAAGTTTGCCAATTCATTGAAATTAAAACTTGCTATTCGCATGGCGGATTATAACCCTAGTTTGGCTATGACCAAGGTATCCGAAGCGTATAATGCTGGGGTATTTACTTCCAATGCGGATAATTTTATCATTAGATATGAGGGAGCAAATCCAAACACTAATCCACTCTGGAATGATTTAGTAGAATCGGGTAGATCTGATTTTGTGGTAGCTAATACATTTGTTGATTACTTAAACGCGTTAGACGATCCTAGACGTAAAGTTTTCTTTGATGATAATATCGATTCTGGTTATGTTGGAGGAATTTATGGAGATAATAATTCTTTCTCAGAATATACCCATATAGGCACTGTCTTTCATGAGCCTACACTTAGGGGAGTTTTAATGGATTATTCAGAGGTAAGTTTTTATCTGGCAGAAGCAGCAGCGAGGGGTTGGTCTGTAGGGAATACCGTTCAGGATTATTATGAAAATGGTATTAGTGCCAATTTTGAAAGTTGGGGCTTAACAGAACAAGAGCTTCAGGATTATCTAAATGATGATAATGTTGATTATAATATGGCATCTGGTGATTGGAAAGAGAAGATTGGTTTTCAAATGTGGATTGCTATGTACAATAGAGGATTTGAAGGCTGGACCACATGGAGAAGATTGGGAAGTCCAGAATTAAATTTACCAGCAGATTCAGGATTGCCCGTACCCTTGAGATACACATATCCTCAAGATGAACAAACCTTAAATAAAACTAATTATGAGGCGGCATCCGCTGCAATAGGTGGTGACACTCAGCAAACACCTATTTTCTGGGATGTCAATTGATTCTATTGCTTTCCATCTTTAATGATGTGATGAGTTTATTCTGGAAGCCTTACGAAACATTTTCGTAAGGCTTTTTCATATCTTATGAGTATAAAGTACAACAGACTCTATTGAATATGCATGAATCCTAAACCATTTAAACAATAATAATTATTTATAATAATTATAAATAGTTTGCTTGTTTTGCGTTCTTTGTAAAATTCATACAGTTTATAAATAAAGATGTAATGAAAATGTGGTGAATAGATAGGAAATTTAATGATATAATATTCAAATATATTATACTAAATAATGAGAAATTTCTTATTTGCATTTCACATTTTATTATCATTAGTTTGTAAACTAAAGTTAATTAAACATTAATATTCTTAAGATTCAAAGAATAATTTTATAGATGAATTAAGTATTTATGATAAAAAATAGTTAAAATATTTGGTTAACTTGAATAAAAGTTATTATATTGTGAATTAAATGTTATTAAAAAGTTAAAATATGAGGGTAAATTTAAAGTTGCTTTGTACCGCTATGCTTTTGGCTGGAACTGTGTTTACATGGGCTCAGGAAAAGAATATTTCAGGGCAAGTAACAGATTCGTTTGGATTCCCAGTTACAGATGCCTTTGTGCATGTAGAGGGGTCAGAAAATGGTGTTTACACGGATGCAGATGGTAATTATGATCTGAGTGTAAATGAGGGAGATGTCCTAGTAATAGAATACATTGGGTTAGAGACTCAAACTATTGCTGTTGGTGATGCTAATACCTATAGCGTACAGCTTACGGAAGGTGGAGCCATTGACGTGGGTACCGTAATCGTTGAAGGGGCACTGGGTATTCAGAGAAAAGCAGATGCTGTTACATCAGCTTATGAAGTAGTAGACAGTGAAGAGTTAAATCAGGCTTCTAGCCCGAATGCAGTTCAAGCATTACAGGGTAAGGTTTCTGGTTTACAAATTAACACAGTAAGTTCTGGGGTAGAAAGTGATAACAGAGTGGTATTTAGAGGAGGTCGTTCTATTACAGGTAACAATGAGGCATTGGTTGTAATTGATGGTTCTATTTCCAATTTGGCTACTTTGTCACAAATTCCACCAGAATCTATTAAAAGCATCAATGCCTTAAAAGGTTTACAAGGTGCCGCTCTATATGGTTCTGATGGGGTGAATGGTGTAATTATCGTTACTACATTACAAGGAACCAGATCTGGTGATTTAGAAATTCAGATTAAATCATCTTTGGATGTTTCTTCAATCGCTTATTTGCCAGAAAGACAACTTAGATACGGTCAAGGATGGGATGGCGAGCATTATACGCAAGAGAATGGTTCTTGGGGGCCAGAATTTGATGGCTCTATGCAACCTATTGGTTATCCACAGGCAGATGGGTCTTATATTATAGCACCATATTCACCAATTAAAGACAATTACAAAGATTTCTTTAAAAATGGTACTTTATCACAAAATACGGTTAGTATCTCTACTGGTAATTTAGAGGATGGTTATGTGATTGGTACTTATACCAACACAATCAATAATTTCGTGGTAAAAGATGATAAGTTATTACGTAACTCATTCTTAGCGAAAGCAGGTAAGAAATTTGGTAAATGGACATTAGAATCTAATGTGAACTATATTACGCAAAGTTTAAGACAAGCATCGTCTGGTTTGTACGGGTCATTATTACAAACACCTTCTAATATTCCAGTAAGTGCTTTTGAAAATTCTGGTAATGAGGGACACTGGAATGCTTATTATATGAATCCATATTGGGAAAGAGAAAATGATAGACAAAAAAGGAATTTAGAGAGATTTACAGGAAGTTTGACTTTAGGGTATGACGTGAATGATCATATTAGTATTTCTTATTTAGCAAATATAAGAAATGTGGCTTCAAGATCTATATATTATGTAAACGAGAATATTGATCCTATTGTAGCAAGTAGAAACGTTTCTGCAGAGTTTTTAAATAGTAACTCTCTTTCTAGAAGATATTATGGAGATTTAATGGTTAACTTTAACTATGACCTAAGTGATAACTTATCATTACAGGCCAACGTTGGACATAACTATCAAGATAATTTCTTTAGTATTTCAGAGGCTGGTGGTCAAAATTTTGAAAATCCTGGGATATATAATTTCTCTAATGTGTTGCAGCCATACACTGCATCTCAAAGAACATTGGCAGGTAGATTGTTGGCTAACTACTGGACAAGATCTAACAAATTTGGTGTGTTCGCCAATGTTGATTTAGGTTTTAAAGATTATTTATACTTGAACATGACGGCTAGAAATGACTGGTCTTCTGTATTAGATCCAGAAAACAGTTCTTTCTTCTATCCGAGTGCTGGTATATCTTTCATTCCAACAAAGGCTTTTCCTTCTATCTATAGTAGACAAGGTTTAAGTTATGCCAAATTGTCATTCAATGCTACTAGAGTAGGGAATGATACAGGGGTTTCAGCTTATGAAATCAATAGATTAGCTTCATTAGGAATTGGTTATCCAATGAGTGAATCTAATTCTTATGTAGAAGGTTTGTATGTTACAAATCCACTCATTAAACCTGAGTTCGTTACGAATATAGAAGGTACAGTTAATTTAGGGTTTTTTAATGATAGAATGACTATTGATGCATCTATCTATAAATCTACTACATCAGATTTAATTACTTCTTATAGTCCAAGTACGGCTTCGGGAGCATTTAGAATCAAAGATAATGTAGGTGAATTAGAAACTACTGGATATGAGTTGGATTTAGGTTTTACTCCTATATTATCTGAAGACAAAAACATTAGATGGGATTTAACTGCTAATATTTCTCAATACAAGATTATGATTAATAAATTATCTACCGATACAGAGGGGGAGCAAGTTGCTCTAAGAACACCATATAGTTGGGTAGGTATTTATGCACAAGTTGGAGAGGAGTATCCATTAATCAAAGGTTCTGCTTATGAAAGAGATGAATGGGGAAGAATTATAGTTGACGCTAATGGTACACCTAATAAGATTAATGATCAGATTTTAGGTAAAGCTTTACCAGAATATATTATTGGTCTAAACTCAAGTTTGAAAATTCATGGATTTAAGATTTCTGCAACAATGGACTATAGAGGAGGAAGTGATTATAAATTCTACTCAGATGTTAAGCGTAACTTAGCCTGGACAGGTCAATTAATCGAATCTGCAGAAAATCGTTCAGGTTTTATTATGCCTAACTCTTCATTTGATTATAACGGAGACGGTGTGATTCAAGAGGATGAAGGTAACTCTAATGTTGTAACTGGTTCATCTTATCCTGCATTCCTTAACTATTATAGTAATGATTATGCGCAAACAGGAGAGAATTTAGTAATTGATGCATCTGCTTTTAAATTAAGAGAGGTTGCTGTTTCTTATACATTAGGTGAGAGCATTTTAAAAGGAACTGGTATTTCTGAACTTACTTTAGGAGTAAACGCTAGAAACCCATTAACTATTTTATCTTCTCAAAATAGAGGTTATAATGATCCAGAAACATCAGAAACATCTGGAAACGCTTCTGGGTTAGCATTTACGAATAGATACCCTACTCAAAGTTATTATGGTGGAAGTATTAATATCAAATTCTAAAAAAATTAAAACGACGATGAAAATATTTAATAAAATTCTAATAGGTGCATTAGGGGTAATGATGCTCTCGTGTACCGATTATTTGGAAGATAACGAATCTCCAAATAGTCCACTTATAGATAATTTAGCGCCTACCAAAAAGTTGGCTGCAGCTCAATCTGATATCTTCAGAGTAATAACGGGAGATAATAGAAACTATGAATCATCTGTTAGAACAAGTTCCCTAAACCAATTAGGAAGTATTTGGTCTGGTGTTTGGTCTGTGGATGCTGCGAACTGGACTGGTGCATATTCCCAAGAATATACAGGTAATATCAACAATGCTTTTTATGACAGTATTTGGGATTGGATTTATTTAAAATCTATGAACTTTGAGAATATTAAAAATTATGAAAGTGATACTTATGACAATCATAAGGCTATCGCGATGATTCTAGAGTCTTTCTACATGCAGTATATTGTAGATTTATATGGGGATGTTCCTTATACAGAGGCTTGGATACTGAATCCGACACCAGTATATGATGATCAGAAATTCGTATATAGATCTTTATACAATCAATTAGATGAAGCAATTGAATTAATTCAAGCAGCAGATAGTTTTGATGAGCCTGTTGGAGGAGAAGATGTAATGTTAAATGGTAATATGCAACAGTGGATAGCATTTGCTAATACTGTTAAATTAAGATATTTAATTAGACAATCAGAAGTTACTGATCCAGAAATTCAAGGTTTTATTACACAGGAAATTAATGAATTACGTGGCGCTACATTTATTAGCTCAGACGTTACCATTAATCCTGGCTACAATGCAACTTCAGCAGATAGACAGAATCCTTTTTACGGAGCGTATGGTTATTCACCATCTGGTGAGCCAGTAAGTCGTAGAAAATTACCAGTAGCATCAGAACATATTGCTAATATTATCAATAGTTCTAGAACAGATGATCCTAGGAGAGCGATGTGGTTTATCCCAGATGGGAGTGGTGAAATTGTTGGGGTTCCTCAAGGAGAAGTTGGTGTAAATGTACCAGATTACGTTTCATTCTTTGGTTCTGGAATTATTCCTACAGATACTTCTATAGGTTCTTCCATGGATGGTTATGTAATGCTATTAAGTGAAGCTAAATTCTTATTAGCAGAAGCAGAGCAACGCTGGGGAGGTTTTGGTAATTCAGCAGAGCAATATTTTAATGAGGGCGTTATGGCATCATTTGATCGTTTTGGATTAACTATAGACGAATATGATACATATATGAATAGAATATCCAATATTGATGGTTTCGGATGGAATGGAACTTCTGATAAGATAGAAGCAATCATCAATCAAAAATGGTTAGCGTTAATGTTAACAAATGGTATGGAGGCATACTTAGATAATTTGAGAACTGGATATCCAGAAATTGAATTACCGTTAACTAACACTACTGGTGGATTCCCGAAAAGATTGTTATACCCATCTTCTGAGATTCAAGGAAATGCTGCAAACGTGCCAACAGTGTCGTTATCTGATGCTTTAGCCAATGGTAGTTTTTGGGTTGCTAATTAAATTATAAATAGAAAAGATTATGAAAAATAGATTAATATTATTGTTATCCCTTATTTTAGTAGGGTTCACTTCATGTAATGATGATGACCGTCTAGAAACGGATGATATAACAACAGGTCCTATGATTGTAGGATTTCAAAATTCTACATTCGATTTTACGTATTTCGAAGACGAGGGAGTGGTTGAAAACTCTTTACCTATTAAATTAATAGGATTAGGTGATGGTAATTTACCAACAGAAGATATAGTAATTACTTATGAAGTGGTTGCAGACGAAAGTACTGCCATTGCAGGAGAAGAGTATACTTTAGCCACTAATTCTGTAACGATTCCTGCAGGTAAAGACTTTGCAGAGATTCCAATTAATGTGAATACAGGGAGTATGAACCCAACTGAGGCTACCAATTTAACTATCAAGTTAACAGGTGCTAGTAATGGTGTTATTGCATATAATAAAGAAAAAGTACTTATTAATTTTGTAGGATGTGCTACAGAATTGCAAGGAAGATACAGGGTATTCTTTGGTGAAGATGAGGTTAGTACAATAGCGAACATTACCAAAATTGCTCCGAATGTATACAGATCAGATTATACACCAGCGTTCTCTGCTAATTATTGGTTTGAATTCTCTGATGTTTGTGGGGACCTGTCAATTGTTGGATGGCAATACCAAGGTGGAAATCCTATGTCAGATTCTAACACGGGTGGATTCCCAAAGGGAGAAGTAGATGGCGATACAATCACATTTTATAATGTTTCTGTATCTGGTGTAGATTGGTTCCAAGGAGTAGATATGAAATTTGTAAAACAATAAGATTATGATGTTTAGAAATATATTATTAATAGCAATATTAGGCTTCTTTGCAAGTTGTAGTAATGATGATGAGTCATTAGAGGACATAAGAACAGGTAAACCAGTTGCTACCTTAGATAAAAGTCAAGCAGATGTTGTTGAAGGTGAGTCAGTAACCTTTACGATCACATTAGATCGTTCTTCTGTGAATGTATCTAGATTCAAAATAGATCTAGTAGACTATGATGAAACAATGGACTTATATAGTTATGATACTTCTGGAAGTCCTGTAGGGAATGACGATTCATTTGGAGCACCGGGATTCGTAGTAACGGTTCCAGCTTTTGCTACCACGGCAGAATTCACTATTACACCAAAGCAGAACTTTGAACTTGATGGTAATAGAACGATGAATTTTCATTTCACAGGAGTTCAGAACATGAATGCTGTAGTAGATGATGCTTTCACAACTATTTCTTTAAATGTGGCTGATCAGCAAGACGCTGTAGGGTTACAATTAGATTGGGCTAATACAGAAGTTGATTTAGCTGGTAATTTAATCGATGGTGAATACTTAGGAGAAGATGGCGCATTACATTCTTATCAAGATTGGGATTTTGACATGTACTTATATAATTCCGCTGGTGATAATGTTTCAGACTTTGATGCCGCGACTGGTGATATCCCAGAAGTTCTTGTTTTTGATAACGCAGCATTACCAGATGATACTTATCGAGTGGTTGTAGATTTATATGGTAGTGGCACGCTGGGAGCAAGTGACATGACATTCCCATTATCTTTAAAAGTAAATGCTTTTGGATCTTGGGATTATAGTTTACCTGTTGCAGACTATACATTCTTGGACGAAGGTGATGATTCTGGTGCTAATATGAAAGTTGTTGCACTTTTAGAGAAAAATGGTAACAATTACACTTTAAAATCTGCGGATGGCCAAACAGTACTTGCGCCATAAGTAAATTTTAAATTTGTAATTTAGATTAAGCCGCTTCAATGCATATTGAAGTGGTTTTTTTTATGCTATTTTTGTCCTGCCCTAAAATAGCGATACACTAAAACAAAGTGTATATGGAAATACCTATAAACAGTGGGTATAAGAAGAGAACTGAGAATCTTCCCCAAAAATATCAACGATTAAAAATAAAGTTGTTAAATTTAGGAAGAAATGAAAAAGAGTAAATTTACAGAAGTTCAGATATTAAAGATATTATCAGAACAAAATCAAGGAAAGACGGTAAATGAGATTTGTCGCATCCATGGGATTAGCCAGCCAACTTTTTATAGTTGGAAGAGTAAATATGGTGGAATGGACGCTAGTCAATTAGCCAGACTTAAAGCTATGGAAAAGGAACTATCTCAATATAAGAAGATAGTTGCCGAGCAGACGCTTCAGATTACAGTATTGGAAGATGCATCGCAGACTTAGGAATTTAGGGTATCAATGGAATCATAAAAAAGTTTATAGGATTTATACCGAGATGAAACTAAACTTAAGAACTAAGCGTAAAAAGCGTTTACCTAGTAGAGTAAAAGAACCCATTGTAAGACCCATTGGTCACAATATAACGTGGAGTATGGATTTTATGCAAGATACCTTAGAAAATGGGAGAAAGGTAAGAACGCTCAATGTGATAGACGATTTTAACAGAGAAGCATTGAGTTTAGCCATAGATAATAGTCTCCCAGCGTCAAAGGTAATTAAAGAACTAGAGCAGTTAATAGAATGGCGAGGGAAACCAGAAAAAATAAGAGTAGACAATGGTCCAGAGTTTATAGCAGAAAAGCTGAAGCATTGGTGCACGAGAAACGAAATAGAACTCAAATATATAGAAGCAGGAAAGCCTACACAGAACAGTCTAGTGGAACGTTTCAATCGCACCTTTAGAACAGAGGTTCTGGACTGTTACGTATTTGAGAGCATCAAGCAGATGCGTAATTTTGCGCATAGTTGGATGTGGATGTATAACAATGAAAGGCCGCATGAAGGATTACAAAATATGACGCCCGTAGGGTTCTTATTGAAATATGGAAAACTCTCCAAGGCTCAATGCCAGCAAGAGTTTCCCACATTCCAACAAGAATATCATCATAAACATCATAATTTTATAAATAATTCTCTAATTTAGAGTGTTCCTAATTAAGGGAAAATTATATGTTAAGGTATAGAATTCATTGTAATAAATTTGCTTTTCACATTGTGTTATTATTATTTTGTAACCTTAAATTTATAAAAAGCAAATTTCATTAAGATTAAGAGTGAATCCTAAAGCTTAAATCTAAATATTTAGTAAACTTCAAGAAAGTTATTATATTGTGAATTAAATGTTATTAAAAAGTTAAAATATGAGGGTAAATTTAAAGTTGCTTTGTACTGCTATGCTTTTAGCTGGAACCGTGTTTACATGGGCTCAGGAAAAGAATATTTCAGGGCAAGTAACAGATTCGTTTGGATTCCCAGTTACAGATGCCTTTGTGCATGTAGAGGGATCAGAAAATGGTGTTTACACAGATGCAGATGGTAATTATGATCTGAGTGTAAATGAGGGAGATGTCGTAGTAATAGAATACATTGGGTTAGAAACTCAAACTATTGCTGTTGGTGATGCTAATACTTATAGTGTACAGCTGATGGAAGGTGGAGCTATAGATGTGGGTTCAATCGTTGCTTTGGGGTACCAAGAAAAAACGGAAGATCAAATATCTAGTGCGGTTTCTGTTATTGGTGCAGATGAGTTATCAGAACAAGCACCATCTACATCCATAGATAACATGATGCAAGGTAAAGCTGCTGGGGTGCAGGTTACTTCATTAAATGGTAAGCCTGGTTCTGTTGCTACTGTTCAAATTAGGGGAGTAGGGTCTACGGGATCTGGTGGACCAAGTACGCCATTATATGTAATTGATGGTGTCTACGGAACTGAGGGTGATATGGCAGCAATTAACCCAGATGATGTGGAATCCATTACTGTATTAAAAGATGCGGCGTCCGCAGCTATCTACGGATCTAGAGGTGGTAGTGGAGTTGTTGTTGTGACGACAAAAAAAGGTACTTCTGGATTGGCAAAATTCTCATATTCTTCTAAATATGGATGGGGAGAGAAGACGGACGATCGATATGAAATGATGAATGCTGTTCAAAAATTAGAGTATGAAAGACAGCTTTTTGAATTAGGTGGAACTGCTGCTCCTTACAGAACAGGGGAGGAAAGGGAATTTTTAGCTACGCTAGGTCACGATTGGCAAGAAACATTATTGAAAAAATCCTACAATGTTAGTCATAATTTCTCAATTAGAGGTGGTAGCGAAACAAATAAATATTTTACAAGCTTTGGTTATGATAAGAATACTGGTATTGTAGATGGTTTAGATGGTTTTGAAAGGTTATCTGGTAGGTTAAACTTTGAAACGGAAGCTAATGATTGGTTCACGTATGGGATTAATTTGAGCGGTGCATATTATACTAGTGAGGAGCCTAGAGATAGAAATAATGTTCAAAACCCATTTAGAGCAATGTATCAATATAATCCCTATGAACCTTTATATGTGGTAGATGATCAAGGAAATGTATTACTTGATGCTGCTGGAGAACCAATATGGAATACAACAAGTGCAGGGTTTTCTATTTCCGAAGCTATTAGGAACAATCCAGAAGAAGAAAGAAATTTTAGATTATATGGAACCGTTTTCGCGGATTTAGAATTAGTAAATAATTTAGTTTTTACATCTAGGTTATCTACAAAGTATAGAAGATATCAAAGTGAGTACTACATGATGCCTGGGTCTATTTTGGACAGTTATGTAGGGGATCCAACTGCGCCAGGTAGCAAAACAGATAGAAGTATTGATTTCTTTTCTTCTACTTGGTATAATGGGATCGCTTATGATAAAACTTTCAATGATGTTCATAAATTTGGGGCATTAGTGTTTTCTGAATTTACACATGAGAATTATCTTTACACTTTCTTTAGTTCTAAAGGTTTTGGTGATCCAATCCTTACTACGCAAGAAAATGCTACTACACCAACTGCTGCTTCTTCTACACGTTCCAAATATAAAACATTTGGATATGCTACCGCACTTGATTACGGGTATGATGAGAGATATTTGCTCTCTGCATCAGTAAGAAGAGATGCTTCATCTAGGTTTGGTAGTCAAAGAAGATGGGGTGCTTTCTGGTCTGTTTCTGCGGCATGGAATATTTCAAATGAAAACTTCATGGAAGACGTAGAATTTGTTGATCGATTAAAATTAAGAGCATCTTATGGTACACGTGGAAATGATCAATTTAATGATTTATCATATTATAATAGAAATATTGTATCTATAACAGCGTTGCCTACGGGAAGTTATAATGGAGGAATTGCTTACAATGTACCAGTACGTGTAGGAAATGATGAGTTAGGATGGGAAAAAGTGGAAACGTTGGATGTTGGTCTAGAGTTTCAATTATTTAATAGAAGAATAACTGGTGGTTTTGATTATTTTGAAGACGTTAGAGATGACTTCTTATTGAATCAATTTTATTCATACGCAGCTGGTGGTGATGATAATTATGTGAACGGTGGAGAATTATTGAATAGAGGTGTAGAAGGAGAGTTAAGTGTTGATGTAATACAGACAAAAGACTTTAACTGGAATGTTTTTGGTAATATAACATCTGTTAAACCAACAGTAAAAGATTTAAATGACCAAGATGAACAAGTAATTTCAGGTTATACACGCCATAGAACGGATCAAGAACCATTTACCTATTTCTTAGTTAGATATGCGGGAGTAGATCCAGCTACAGGAGATGCTTTGTATTATAAAAGAGATGGATCTATCACTAATCAATATAGTTCACAGGATGCTGTTCTATTAGAGGGTAAATCTCCAAATCCTGATTATTATGGAGGTTTTGGGACAAGGCTTACTTATAAAGGAATAGAATTAAGTACATCTTTTAATTTTCAACATGGTAATTATATTTATAATATTATGGCATTTAATAGTTTGTCAGATGGTGCTAATATTGGCCAGAATCAAAGAACAGATGCGTTTAATTATTGGAGAAACCCTGGAGACATAAATGTTTTACCTGCACCAGGTAGAGGAACAGATCAAGATTCTGATAGATGGCTACAAGATGGTAGTTATTTAAGATGGAGAAATGTAAGCATAGGTTACAACTTTAATAAAGACTTCATTAGTGCCCTACCTGTAGAGAGCATAAAAGTATATGGAAGCGCTCAAAACTTGTTTACATGGACAGCGTATGAAGGTGATCCAGAGGTTGGTTATGGATCAGCAGAAAGCCAAGCAACCACTTTTGTATCTGGTGAGTATTCATTATATAGTTATCCAGCACAAAGGACATTCTTGTTAGGAATAGATGTTTCCTTTTAATAAAAAAATAAAATAAGAATAAAATGAAGAAAATAACATATTTAATAGTCAGCATTACAATGCTGTTTTTGACCTCATGTGAGGAAGAGGATTTCGTAGTACCACCTTCTGGTGCTATATTAGAAGATGATGCACTTTCTAACTTACAAGGTTTTGAAAGTTTACTTAGGGGAGCTTATGGGAAATTCCTAGCTTCTGGATATTATGGTTCTGGTGATAATTCTGATTGGGTCGTAGTATGGGACGTAATTGCAGATAATTTGATTCAGGCACCAGTAGGTAGATCAACTAATTTAACGGCTTATCAATGGGCATATAATGCCAACACGACTCCTATTCCATTATTTTATAGAGGATATGAAATTGCAGAGCAAGCTAATTACATTTTGGATAACTCAGATCTATTGGTTAATTATACAAGTGATCAGGCAGTAATAGATAATATTGTTGGACAGGCTTTAGCTATAAGAGCTATTGCACACTTTGATATGGTGAGAACTTTTAGTAAAATTCCAACACAATCATCAGATGCTAATAGTTCTTTAGGGATTCATTATTCGGATGTTTTTGATCCCTTTGCTGTTTACCCAAGAGATTTAACTGTGAGTGAAGTTTACCAAAGAGTTCTACAAGATTTAAATAGTGCCTCTACATTAGTTTCTGAAACTGATGCAGCCTATTTAAATAAAGCTGCTATCTATGGTATATTATCTAGAGTCTATTTACATATGGGTGATTGGCAAGCAGCAGTTTCTGCAGCAGAATTATCTATACAAAATGGGGCAGAAGTAGCATCAATGAATCAGTTTCCTGGTATATGGACAGATGCTAATAGTGCGGGTGTTCTATGGAAAGTTGTCAATACAGCTGTTTTAAATGATAATACTATTGGTGTTGCTTATAATCAGCCATCTGGTGATGCTATTGTTTCTGAATTTGTTCCTACGTATGATTTTTATTCTATGTATACGGATGAAGATGTAAGAAAGGACTCATACTTTTTAACTTCTGAGACAGCTGGCGATGAATATAATCACATTATTAAATATGCAGGTAGAGCTACAGGTAATATTGGTGTGGTTGATGGTAAATATATAAGATCGGCAGAGGTATATTTGAATAAAGCAGAGGCGCATTATGAACTAGGTCAAGAGGATTTAGCTAGAGAAGCTTTAAATGAGGTCAGAGTAAATAGGTACGAAGATTTCGATGTGAATTCATCTAACGAAACTGGTCAGATTTTAGAGGATGCTATACAAAATGAAAGAAGATTAGAACTTGCTTTTGAAGGAGACAGATTCTTTACACTTAAACGTAGGGGTGAGGATGTTGAGAGATCTAGCACAACAGGACCATTTGCAGATGGATCTGGGGTTCCAAATGCATATACGTATTTAGATTCTTCTAGTCATTTGTGGCAATTGCCTATTCCACAGGATGCGATTAATATTAACCCATTATTAGAGCAAAATGCTGGATATTAATTTTAAAAACACTCGCAAAATGAAAAATATATTTAAATATACATTATCTGCATTTATCCTAGGAGGTGTTCTATTCTCTTGTAATGAAGATGATATGGATGATCAGAATTATAAAAATTTAGAAGAGAATTCTGTTCATTTTGAATCAACAGGTAATGGTTTGCCAGAAGCAACATCAGGCATTATACCTATTGTAGCTTTTTATTCATCTACTAATCACACAACAGATGTTACTGCCAATGTGAATTTGGAAGGAAATACCAGTGATTTTGAATTTGTGAATTCAGATTTAACTTATAACTTTCCTGCTGGGGTTTATTCAGATACCATTTTCATTCAATTGAATGATAATTTTAATACAGATGGAGACAGAGAGTTAGTATTCACGTTAGCATCAGTTTCTAACGATGCGAATTTAGGATATCCTGGTCCAGAAAGTTTATACTCCACTTATACTTTGACAGTTGTAGATGATGACTGTGCTTATACGTTAGAGGAATTAGGTAATGCCTCTTGGTCTGGTTCTGATAATGCAGCTGGAGATGAAGGGCCTAATACTTCTCAAATTGTTAGTTCTTATGATGGTACTAATCTATATTTAGAAGGTATTGCGTATGGGTGGTTAACTAATTCTAACTATTGGGATGAGGAGATAGTGGAGAGTTATCCAGTTCTAGTCAACATTGCTGCAGATGGTTCTTTAACTATAGAAGAGCAATTATTGGCAATTACACTATGGGATAATGAAATTCAGCCTGATTATTATATTCGAGCTACAGGTAGATATGAGTCTTGTTCAGAAAGAATGATTATTAACTATGATCTAATTCAAGGAGGCGCCATATTAAGATCATATACGGAAACAATAACTAAAAATAATTAAAATGAAGATATTATATAAAACATTGTTCATATTAATTGGAATAGGTTTATTACAATCCTGTTCAGATGATGACGATATTGGATATATACCAGAGTGGGATCAATCTACGCTGTCGTACTCTCAAGAGACGATAGTAGATGGTAATGATGTTCAATTGAATTTTTCCGTAGATGGTAAGGGCATGATTTATTATGCTATTTATCCAACAGGAAGTGGAGAAGAGGTAACAGCAGAAGGCTTGCGTGAAGAATATGGTTTCGCATCGGGACCTGGAATCGATGGGCAGCTGGACGGTGGAACTATTGAAGTTGA
Source organism: Flavobacteriaceae bacterium Ap0902 (assembly GCA_009835005.1). Classification (GTDB taxonomy): domain Bacteria; phylum Bacteroidota; class Bacteroidia; order Flavobacteriales; family Weeksellaceae; genus Profundicola. The sequence goes on from WTFG01000001.1 coordinate 457,374, forward strand.
TGGACCAACCAATAGATTGATTAGCTTTTTAGGTAATGGTGATAGCTCATACACAATATATTCAACTTCCTCCAATGAATATGACTATATTGGAAATCTAAATGTTGAGGAGGTTTCAATTATTTGTGACGTAGATATGGAAGAAGTTTATGTTCTAAACTCATATTCTGATGAATTAGGAGTGACTATTGATGATGGATATCAGGGCACAGCCGAATTCTCTAGAGTAGATGGAACTTGTAATCAGTTTTATACAGACTCTCTATGGGGCGAGGGATTCGTTGCGCTTCTAGCTGGTAATCCAGATTTAGAAGGTCAATATACCTATCCTGCTATTCTCACTATAAATGCTGACAATACTGTTGATGTTTCTGCTGCTAATGAGGAAGATACATATGTAGCTGGAGGAAGTGGGCTATATGATCCATCAACAGGTGAGGTTAATTTAGAAGTAAATCAAAGTTTATTTTCTGATTCATTCGTCGTTAATGTTAGACTAATGGTTCAATAAAGGTTCTTAAGATCTTTTTTGTACAAGCCGCTTCAATGCATATTGAAGTGGTTTTTTTTATGCTATATTTGCACTCTATGAGGTGCATTTTTTTTGTTTTAATTTTTTGTAGTATAATGCTGCAAGCACAGATAATACCTAATCCCAACGCTGCTCGATCTATAGAGGATATGAATAGGTCAGAGAATGATTCATTGCTTTCTGGTAAGAATCAATCGCGTCCTGCAGATTCGTTGAAAATTTTTAACCCCACCATTGGTGATTATAATTTTAAATTAACCAATGGAGAATTTCGTCCGATTGACACAGCACTCACGCTTGATGCTTTTTATAGAAAGAATGAATATAACAAGGATTTGTTCCAATATCAACAACCTCCGAATATGGGACTAGCTTTGAATCCTCTGACGATTCTGCCAGAATCCAACGAACCATTTCAACTTCTACCCGTTGGTAAATCTAGTATGTATCGCCCAGTAGATAGCATTAAATATTATGATGTCAAGACACCTTTAACCCAATTCATTTTTGAGAATGGGGTTCAAGAAGGCCAATATTTGTCTACGACGTTTAGTCATAATATTCATTCTAGATGGAATTACACGCTTAATTATAATTATCTGAGTTCCATGGGCAGATATTTATATACTGATTCCAAGAATACTTCTTTTCTTTTCAATAGTAATTATAAAACCAAGAATAACAGGTATTACATTCAGGCTGCTTTTATTTCTCATGATCTCAATAATAATGAGAATGGAGGATTAACAAGACAAAGTATCCAGGCATATATTGATAATGATTCCAATTTCACCAATCGTAATAATATGTTTAGCAATCTGCAGGATGCTTATACAAAATTTGATGAAAGGCGGATACAACTTCAACATCGATTTGGAATTTTGTCTTTCGGTAGAAATAATAATACAATACAAGAATCTAAAGAGTTTCCTATTTTCTTACATCATCAATTAATCTATAAACATCAAGATTATGAATATAGAGAAAATACGGCACTAGAATATTATGATACCTTGATTGTGGGTAATGTACTGTCTAATCGTAAGAAATTAGACCATTTAACCAATAAACTTACTTTAGGATACCAATGGTCTCAACGGCTAAACCTGCAAGGGGGGATTATACATCAATTAATTAAACCCTATTATGATACAGAATGGGTTTATTCAACAGGAATTGTCCCAGCAGAGACAAAGGAGAATAGAATAGGTGCTGTTGCCCATCTTTTATTTCAATGGAAAGATGATATTCAGGTTCGGGGGAATGCATCTTTTACCAGAGGAGATGTTTTTGGAAGTGCTTATCATATAGATGCAAATATTAATCTAAAACCTTTTGCTGGATATACCTTGTCTGGGGGAATTAAAGCTAAATCAAACTTCCCGAGTCTTAATTATTTTTATAATCAGAGTTTTTATGATAGGTTTAACTATTATAATCAAGATCTGGATAACCAAACCTCTCAAGAATTATATGCCCGCCTTTCCTCTGATAGATTTGGATTAAATCTATATGGTAAACTTCTCAATATCTCTAATTATACTTATTTGGATCCAACATACCAAGTACAACAGTCTACAGATGCGCTCAAATACTTTTCTATTGGATTGCAAGAACATTATAAGCTTCGTAAATTTGGTGGAGATCTTAGGGTACAATATCAAAAAGCTTTAGAAAACGAGAACTTATTTCCTACACCCGATATTATTGCAAGAGGAACTTTATATTATGAAGATAATGCATTTAAGAATAATATGCATTTTATGACAGGCATTACAGCGCATTATTTTTCTGAATTTAATGCGAGAGAATTTCTCCCTGTTTTAAATGAATTTTATCTTCAAAATGAGGACGACACAAGAGATATTGGAAATTATCCCCAGATAGATATCTTTCTGAATATGAAGGTGAGACGTATGCGTATCTATTTACGTGGAGAAAATATTAATTCATTTTTTATGCCTGGTCAAAACTTCTATACCCCGAACCAGCCCTCTAGGGATTTTAAAATTCAACTAGGCGTGCATTGGTATTTACTTTCTTAGAAAATCTAAGATTTATCAGTTCTACAAGTATTTTCGTTTAATTCTCTTAACTTTACTTATTATCAAATTTTCAAGTTATGGAGCCGATTGCAGGATTTTCTAAATTATCAAAAAAACAAAAAATTAATTGGTTAGTAGATACTTATTTACAAGGATCAGAAGACGCTAAAGAGGTGCTGCAACAGTACTGGAACAAAGACGCAGAACTACAACGTTTGCATGATGACTTCTCAGAAAATACGCTATCCAACTATTATATGCCATTTGGCGTTGCCCCTAATTTTTTAATCAATGACAAACTATACGCTATCCCAATGGCTATTGAGGAGAGTTCTGTGGTGGCCGCTGCCTCCAAAGCAGCCAAATTTTGGTTAAATCGTGGTGGCTTCCATTCCCAGATTCTAGGAAAAAAAAAATTGGGGCATGTACACTTCATTTTTTATGGAGATAAAGAAAAAATAAAACAATTTTTTGACGCTAGATTAATCAATAAATTTAAAGACGATACCGCTTCCATTACCAAAAATATGGAAAAACGAGGTGGTGGTATTTTGTCCATACAATTAGTAGATAAAACGGATCAAATAGAGGGTTATTTTCAAATAGAAGCTAAGTTTGATACCGTAGATTCTATGGGTGCTAATTTCATCAACTCTTGTCTAGAGCAATTCTCTAAGACATTAGAAAATGAAATGGCTGCTAGCGATCTATTTTCACAAGAAGAAAAGGATTCCTTGCAAATTGTCATGAGCATTCTCTCTAATTATACGCCAGAGAATATGGTAAGAGCAGAAGTGAAATGTCCTGTATCAGAATTAGGAGAAGAAGGAATTGAAGCAGAAGAGTTTGCAGAAAAATTTATGCAAGCTGTACGTATCGCAGAGGTTGAGCCTTATCGTGCTGCGACACATAACAAAGGGATTATGAATGGCGTGGATGCAGTAGTCATAGCTACTGGGAATGATTTTCGTGCTGTAGAAGCAGCTGCTCACACCCATGCATCAAGAGGTGGTTCTTATGGTAGTTTAACGCACTGTGAAATCAAAAACGGGGAATTTCGTTTTTGGATAGATTTACCGATTGCGCTGGGAACTGTTGGTGGGCTTACTTCATTACACCCTTTAGTAAGGTTTGCTTTAGACATTTTAGGAAAACCGAATGCACAGGAATTAATGGGTATTGTAGCCGTGGCTGGATTAGCGCAGAATTTTGCAGCCTTGCGTTCACTTACTACCACAGGAATCCAAAAAGGGCATATGAAAATGCACTTGTACAATATATTAAACCAATTGGGAGCTACCGATAAAGAAAGAGATTATTTTACGATCTATTTTAGAGATAAAACAGTTTCTCATCATGCAGTAGTGACAGAGTTTAATAGAATCAGAAAGAAAGGATAATCATTGATTTAATATAAAACTTACAAACAGAAAAGACCCTGCAAAACTTAACTTGCAAGGTCTTTTTTGGTATTATGAAAGCTTAAACTTTAATCTAAGCTTCTCATCCCCATTTCATATAAAGCAAATGAAAGCATATCTGTATTTTCTTCTATCACTAATTCGGTAGGTCTTCCTGCACCGTGTCCTGCTTTGGTTTCAATTCTGATTAAAGTAGGATTGTCACAAGCTTGTTTGTCTTGTAATTCTGCTGCAAATTTATAACTATGAGCAGGGACAACTCTATCATCATGGTCGCCAGTCATTACCAATGTAGAAGGATAGCAAACACCTTCTCTTACATTATGTACAGGTGAGTAAGATTTTAAATATTCAAACATCTCTTTGTTATCTTCGGCTGTTCCATAATCATAAGCCCAACCAGCACCTGCTGTAAATGTGTGATAACGCAACATATCTAAAACGCCAACACCTGGCAAGGCGACTTTAAATAAATCTGGGCGCATGGTTTCTGTAGCGCCTACCAGCAATCCACCGTTCGATCTACCAGAGATTGCAGTATAAGCGGGTGATGTATATTTTTTCTTATGTAAATATTCTGCCGCTGTAATGAAGTCATTAAATACATTTTTCTTTTGCATTTGGCGTCCACCATCATGCCATGCTTTTCCATATTCTCCACCACCACGCAGGTTGGCGACTGCATAGATTCCGCCATTTTCCAGCCATGTGGCATTCACTACACTAAAGCTTGGTGTCAAACTGATGTTAAATCCACCATATCCATATAAAATCGTAGGGTTTTTACCATCTAGCTTGATTCCTTTTTTATGGGTGATTGTCATAGGAATTTTGGTTCCGTCTTTAGAAGTGTAAAACACCTGTTTACTAACGAAATCCTCTGGATTAAAGTTAATATTTGGTTTTTGGTATAGTTCTGATTCGCCAGAAATCACATCATATTTAAAGATAGAAGTTGGATACACATAATTGGTAAAACTATAGTATAACTCCTTTTCATCCTTTTTACTGCTGAATCCGCCTGCACTTCCAATGGCTGGTAGTTTAATTTCTCTGATTAAATCTCCTTGGTAACTATACTGTAATACTTGGTCGCTGGCATCCTTTAAATATTGTGCAAAGAAGAATCCACCTGCCTTGGAAACGGATAATACGTTTTTGGTCTCAGGAATCACATCTACCCAATTCTCTGGAGTAGGGTTAGCAGCGTTGACTTTCACCAAACGATTATTAGGCGCATCTAAATTGGTAAGAATATATAGTGTATCTTCATCGTTATCCACCAGATGACTACTCGTATCAAAATTGTTGAGAATAGGAGTAAAGTCTTTCTGATTATTCTTTAAATCCCGAATATATAATTCATTCCCCGTGGTAGAAATAGCCGCGGTAACTACTAAAAAACGTTCATCTTCCGTTAAATAAGAACCAATATATCTTCTTGGTGTTTCCTCTCCACCAAAGATTAATTCGTCTTGACTTTGGGGTGTTCCTAATTTGTGATAAAATAGTTTATGTTGTGAAGTTTTAGCAGAAAGTTCACTTCCATTTTTAGGTTTATCATAAGATGAGTAGTAGAACCCTTCTTTCCCCTTCCAAGCAATACCACTAAACTTCACATCACGCAATGTATCTTCTACTTGCCTTCTATTTTCAGTATCAATGATGATTACCTTTCTCCAGTCAGATCCACCTTCAGAGATGGAATAGGCAGCAAGGCTACCGTCTTTGGTAAAGTCAATCCCAGCCAGTGAAGTGGTACCATCTTGGGAAAACTGATTCGGATCTAAAAATACTTCTTGGGTTCCATTTTCTTTTTTTCTATATAAAACAGCATGTTGTTGCAACCCAACATTTTTGTAGAAATAAGTCCAATCTCCTTCTTTGAAAGGTGCACTAAATTTTTCATAATTCCATAAGTCTGTCATCTGTTTTTTAATCTTCTCTCTAAATGGAATTTGGTCTAAATAATTAAATGTTACCTTATTTTGTTCTTTTACCCAAGCTTTGGTATCATCTGCTAAATCATCTTCTAGCCAACGATAAGGGTCTTCTACAGTAGTTCCAAAGTGGTTATAGGTTACATTCCCTTTTTTAGTAGTTGGATATTTCAATTCTTTTGTAGTTTTTAGATTTTCCATTTTTGGGATAGAATTGCTTTGACTGGTATGTGTAACAGCACATGATGCTAAAATACATGCAGTGGCAAGAATAGTTAATTTTTTCATTAAAGCTTTTAATTAGAGATATTTTTTTAAAGATATCAAATTAGTAAAAGAATGCAAAACAATGAGATAGCGTATAACGGAACTTTTAGAATTGTTAAGCACAGTTTTTAACCTCACAATTAATAGAAAAATGCTGTAAATTTGAACTATGTTTTTGGAAAATACAGTAAATCCGCAACAACACACAGGATGGATAGAGGTAATCTGTGGCTCTATGTTCTCTGGCAAAACAGAGGAGTTAATTCGCAGGATTAAACGTGCAGAATTTGCAGGACAACATGTAGAAATATTTAAGCCAGCAGTAGACAAGCGATATGATGAAGAAGAAGTAGTTTCACATGATCAAAATAGTCTTTTAGGCACGCCCATAGAGTCAAGTTCTAATTTGATTTTACTAGCAGATGATTGTGATGTTGTGGGCATTGATGAAGCTCAATTCTTTGATGATGGTATTGTACAGGTGGTGAATGATCTAGCTAACAGTGGTAAACGCGTGATTATAGCTGGGCTTGATATGGATTTTAAAGGAAGACCTTTTGGTCCCATGCCTAATCTAATGGCTATTGCAGAATATGTGACTAAAGTACATGCGATATGTGTGAGAACTGGAAATTTAGCTAATTATTCTCATCGTAAAATTAGAAGCGACAAATTAGTAGAGTTAGGAGAAACGCAAGAGTATGAGCCTCTTAGCAGGGCTGTATTTTGGAAGGCTATAGAGCAAGATAAAAAATTGAAACAAGAATGATTCCTTATACTTTAGAAAAAATTGGACAAATCATTCATGCAGAAATTATCGGAGATAAAAAGGCAGTAATAGATCAAGTTTGGTTTGATTCTAGACATGTGGCTGGTCAATCTCAAGGAATTTTTTTTGCGATTCCTGGTGTACAAAGAGACGGTGCTAATTTTATAAAAGAAGTTTTTGAAAAAGGTGTTCAGAACTTTGTAGTTACAAAAGCCATTAAGGAATTACCTGCCAATTTTCTTGTGGTAGACGATGTGACACGTGCATTACAAAAATGGGCCACGTATCACCGGCAACAGTATAAAAGCATGGTGGTTGGGATTACAGGTACACATGGGAAGACCATTGTCAAAGAATGGCTTTATCAATTGTTATATCAACAATTGAGCATTGTACGTAGTCCCAAAAGTTATAATTCGCAGATTGGTGTCCCGTTATCTATTTTAGAAATGACCCCAGATGCAGATCTTTCTGTCATAGAATTAGGGATTTCTAAACCTGGAGAAATGGAAAGTATTTCTGCTATTGTGAACCCAGATATTGCGGTGCTCACCATGATGGGAAATGCCCATTCAGAATCTTTTAAAAATAGAGAAGAGCAGGCTCAAGAGAAAATTAAACTCTTTGTACAGGCTAAGAAAATCATTATACCTTTTGATGATGCCTTGATTAGGGATTATGTTTTAAATCATTACAATCATAAACAAATCGTCACTTTTGGATCAGATGAAAATGCTGATGTACAGTTGGCATCCGCATTGAATAACCCGAATATGACAATTAAATATAAGGGTAGAACTTATCATCTCCAATTACCATTTAATAATGAAGCCGCTATCTATAATGCCTTGATTTGTTTTACAGTAGTTACACAACTCCATGTGGATTTAAATAAAGTGATTGGTCTTTTTAATCATTTGCAACCCGTAGAGATGCGTTTAGCGCAAAAAGAAGGAATTAATAACACTGTGTTGATAGATGATACGTATAATTCTGATTTATCATCTATTTTAATTGCTTTAAATGCCTTAAACAATCATCCTTATTTCCGTAAAACATTAATTCTTACAGATGTTTTACAAGATAGGTTAAAACCAAAAGAACTCTATACCAAAGTGGCCCATTGGGTGAATGCCTATCCCATCCAGAAAGTCATTTTGATAGGGAAAGAGATAGATCAATACAAGGATTTATTCAAAAATTTATTTGCCTCTTATCGGGATACAGAAAGTTTTTTAGATCATTTAAATGTGACTGATTTTCATGAAGAGGTTATTCTTTTAAAGGGGGCACGTAAATATGAATTAGAAAGGATTTCTAAATTCTTTCAGGTTAAATCACATGATACTGTATTAGAAGTTGATTTAGAAAATTTAATCAGCAATGTAAAATACCTCAAAAGTAAACTAAATCCTAGCACAGAGATGATGGCCATGGTGAAAGCCGATGGTTATGGCATGGGTGCTGTAGGAGTGGCGCAAGCATTAATGAACTATCATATTAAATATTTCGGGGTGGCTTATGCAGATGAGGGAGAGGAGTTAAGAAAACATGGCATCACCCAAAATATCATGGTTTTGAATCCAGAACAGAGCAGTTATGATACCATCATTAATAATCAATTAGAGCCAGAGGTTTATAGTTTCAGGATGCTAAATAATTTTACAGAAGCGCTTATTCAGCATAAAATACAAGTGTCCTATCCTATTCATTTAAAATTAAATACAGGCATGAATCGTTTAGGATTTAAAAAAGAACAAATTTCTGAATTGATTCAGCAATTAGCAGATAATCCTTATGTGAAAGTAAAGTCTATTTTTTCTCATTTTGCTACGAGTGATATTCCAGAACAAGAGGATTTTGTGCATCAACAAGCGGCACTTTATCAGGAAATGTATGATAGGATTGCTTTTAATTTGGGGTATAATCCCATCCGTCATATTAGCAATACTGCTGCAATTTTGCACTACCCAGAATATCAGATGGATATGGTGAGACCTGGCATAGGGATATACGGTGTTTCTCCAGATGAAGAGAATCAAAAATTTTTGAAAAATGTCGTTACTTTTAAAACAGTGATTTCACAGATTAATGAATTAGAGATTGGCGAAACTGTGAGTTATGGCAGACGGTTTACTGCGCTAGAACCAACTAAAATTGCTACATTGCCTGTAGGCTATGCAGATGGTGTTAAGAGAATATTAGGTAATGGCAATGGACACGTGATGATCAATGGACAAGAAGCGAAGACCGTAGGAACTACTTGTATGGATATGATGATGGTAGATATCACCCATATTAATTGCAAGGAGGGAGATGAAGTAATTATTTTTGGTGAAAACCTTTCTGTTAAGAAATTAGCATCATGGTGCAATACGATTCCGTATGAGATTCTAACCTCTGTATCTAAAAGAGTAAAAAGAATTTATATTCAGTAAAAAAATATTTAAATCTCTGATTTTATTTTTCACCCTAAAATTACTACATTTATAAAACTTCAAAATTTATTAATTATGAGTAAATTACAAGAAAAAGTAGATGAAATGGCAGGAGCCATGAAAGACATGAACGAATCTCCAGACATGGATTTATTAATGGCAGTTTGCAAAGGCTTAGGACCTGCTTTATATAATAGTGATGCTGCCTACGTAGCAACGTCTGATAAGGAAGAGGTAGATAGATTAAAAAAGAATTTCTTGATCAAGAAACTCGGTTTATCAGAAAGTGATGATTTAGATGGTGCTATTGATATGGTTACAGAAAAAATGGGGAAATCTAACCCAAGAAAACATCGGGCTATTTTCTATTATTTATTAACTAAACATTTCAAAAAAGAAAGTATTTATAAATAAGATTCAATTGAATATGTTAGTCTAAAGTCTCATTTTTTGATGAGGCTTTTTTTATTGATTCTAAATTAATGGATTTGCCAGTATTGGGAATGGTTTTTAGTATATTACATTAGTTTAAGTTTATATTCATGACATTAGAACAAGCACAAAAGGCGCTTCCACTCAAAGGTTATCTAGATATGCCTACTCCAAAGAGCGAAGAGCTAATACAAGAGATTAACAGATTGCGCAAAGAAAAGAATGCAGTAATTCTTGCACATTATTATCAGACAGGAGATATACAAGATATTGCAGACTTTTTAGGGGATAGTTTGCAATTGGCTCGGGCTGCACAAAATACAGAGGCAGATATGATTTTGTTCTGTGGTGTGCACTTTATGGCAGAAGCAGCCAAAATATTAAATCCTACCAAAAAAGTAGTTTTACCAGATCTATTGGCAGGTTGCTCTCTAGCAGATGCGTGTTCTGGAGAAGGTTTAAGGGAGTTCAGAGCCAAGCATCCGGGTTCTGTGGTCGTTACTTACATCAATTGTGATGCGGGGACGAAAGCAGAAAGCGATTATATTGTAACTTCATCTAATGCGAAGCAGATTATTTCTCAAATTCCAGAGGATGAAAAGATTATTTTTGCACCAGATAAAAATCTTGGAACTTATTTGAGCAAAGTCACGGGTCGTGAGATGATTTTATGGGATGGCGTATGCATTGTACATGAAGCTTTTTCTTTTGAAAGAATCGCACAGCAATTAATGGAAAATCCTAATGCCAAATTAATAGCACATCCAGAAAGTGAAGCTGCTATTTTGGATATGGCAGAATTTGTGGGTTCTACCTCGGCGCTTTTAAGTTATGTAGAAAAGGATGAGGCAAATACCTTCATTGTAGCTACAGAAGAAGGGATATTACATGAAATGCGAAAGAGAGCACCATCTAAACATTTAATTCCTGCTTTCCCAGAGGATGAAACTTGCGCTTGTAGTGAGTGTTTTTATATGAAAAGAAACACGATGGAGAAGCTTTATTTAGCTTTAAAATATGAACAACCAGAGATTTTAATGGATGAGGCTTTAAGAAAACAAGCTTTGATTCCTATAGAAAGAATGTTAGAAATGAGTAAGAATATTAAATAAAACATTTTTTCATTCTAAAATTGGTTAGTAGCCATCTTAAAACAGCAACTTGTCATGCTAAATTTTTTTAAGGGTCTCATAATAACTTGATTATTAAATCGATGAGATCCTGAAGCTAGTTCAGGATGACCAGTTATTTAGTTTTTGAGACGGCTACTTTTGTATCCAATATGGTCAAAAAATCCATTGCGTATAGAACCGATTAAGCCTAAATCAGCTCTATAAAATTTAGTGTAAATTTGCATTAAATTAATATGCTATGATCATTATAGATTCTCCCTCTACAGATGCCTATTTCAATATAGCTTCAGAAGAATATTTATTAAATCAATATCCAGAAGAAGAAATTTTCTTGTTATATGTAAATGCACCGTCTATCATCATCGGTAAGTTTCAAAATACTTTAGCAGAGATTAATCTGGATTATGTGAGAGATCATCATATTAAAGTGGTCCGTAGAATGTCTGGAGGTGGTGCTGTATATCATGATTTAGGAAATCTAAACTTTTCTTTTCATGTACCTCATAAAGATCAAGATTTTATGGATTTTAGCCAATTTACCCAACCTATAGTAGACTTGTTGCAGTCTATGAATGTCCCAGCAGCATTAAAAGGTAGAAATGATTTGTTGGTAGATGGTAAGAAATTTAGTGGAAACGCTAAGCTTTCTAGAAAAGGAAAAATTATACAACATGGGACAATTCTTATAGACTCGGAGATGAGTGTTTTGGCAGATGCTTTAAAAGTAAATCCGCTCAAATTTATAGATAAAGCCACCAAGTCTACTAGAGCCAGAGTTACCAACCTTATAGAATATTTGCCAGAGGGGACTACGGTAGAGGAGTTAAAGGATAAACTAATTGCCTTTATGCTTAAAGAAAATAAAGGGGCATATTTATATGAATTGGGCGAGGAGGAGATCAAGGAAATTCAACGTTTGGCAGATGAAAAGTATAGTACATGGGATTGGAATTTTGGGTTTTCACCCAATTATAATTTTTCTAGAGCCATTAAAGTTCCCGCAGGGTTCATAGAAGCGCATATAGAAGTTTTAAGAGGGGGCACGATAGATAAAGTTAAAATCTTTGGTGATTTTTTCGCATCGGAACCTATAGAACAATTTGAAAACAAACTCATCGGTCAAAATCATGATATAGACTTTTTAAAATCATATCTTTCTACAATAGATTTGACCAAGTATTTTGGGAAAGTTACCGTAGATGAAATTTTAGATTTATTCAGGTAACAGCCTAGTATTTTAGAAAAATAAAAAGTAGCCGTCTCAATCTTAAGACGGCTACTTAAAATATTTAGTTATTTAAAAAAATTTAATAACTCATTTCTACAATCTGTTTTGCGTCAGATGGTTTTACGATTTGGTTTTCACCAATACCAGGCCAACCACGTTCTGTAAAACGTTCTTCTATGATTTCTGCTGTACCCTTGTAATCTGCTGTGTATTCAGATAATTTGGTTTGTACCCCTAGTTGATGATAGAAATCTACTAATTTGGAAATAGCATCTTTTGCGTTTTCTTCCTTGCTACCATCTTTGATTTCCCAAACCCGTTCTGCAAATTGAGCTAATTTATCCTTTTTAGCCTCAAAATTATGTTTGTAGTGATTTGGTCCAATGATGGCTAAAGTTCTAGCGTGATCTATACCAAAAAGTGCCGTTAACTCATGCCCCATACCATGTACAGCCCAATCGGTAGGAACACCTTGTGAGATAAGACCATTCAATGCCATGGTGCAACTCCACATGAAATTAGAAGCAGCTTCATAATTATTTCTATCTTTTAAAACCTTTGGCGCCTCATGTATTAAAGTAGATAAAATGCTTTCTGCAAATCTATCTTGTAAATCTGCACCAATGGGATAGGTCATATATTGTTCTAATACATGATTGAAGGCATCTACAATCCCATTCACGATTTGTCTATCTGGGATAGATTGAATCACCGTAGGGTCTAGAATAGAAAACTTTGGGAACAATAGGGGACTTCCCATAGAAAGTTTTTCTTTGGTTTCGCGTCTCGATACTACAAACCCAGCATTCATTTCAGATCCAGTAGCGGGTAAAGTCAAAACTGTGGCAAAAGGTAGCGCCTCTTTAATAGCCGCTCTAGATTTTACCATTTCCCATTTATCGCCTTCGTATTTGGCAGCAGCCGCCATAAACTTAACCCCATCTATCACAGATCCACCCCCAACTGCGAGTATACAATCTATATTTTCTTTATGGATTAAATCAACACCATCCATCAGTACCTCATACTCCGGATTTGGCGGAACACCGCCCATTTCTATTACTGTATGGTTGGACAAGGCTTCCATCACTTGATTATAAACACCGTTTTTCTTGATGCTACCACCCCCATAAACCATTAAAATTTTATAATCTAATGGAATTTCTTCTTTCAATTTGGCTATTTCTCCTTTTCCAAAGATAATTTTAGTAGGGTTTTGATAAGTGAAATTTTGCATGATAAATGGTTTTTATTAATCTACTCTTGTTACTAAATGATCCATTGGCTTACGTACTTTTACTAAATTGACAAGCCAATCTTTCTCTACATCTCTATACCCAATAGGTAGTAAAAGTGTGCTACGTAACCCTTTTTCTCTAAGACCTAAAATCTTGTCTAAAGCAACGGGGTCAAAACCTTCCATCGGTGTGCTATCTACTCCTTCTTCAATGGCCTGTGTCATAGCAGACATTAATGGAATGTAGGTTTGTCTAGCTGCATGTTGAAAGTTAGCCTCAGCATTTTGACCACCATATAATGATAATAATTGCTGTCTGTAAGCCTCCCAGCCTTCATTTTTAAAACCTCTTATATCATTGGTTAAATCAAACATATAGTTGATTCTTTCTGGTGTATAATCATCCCATGCGGCAAATACCAATAGGTGAGAACAAGCTGCAATTGGTTGTTGATTCCAAGCAATTTTTTTGATTTCCTCTTTTACTTCTTGATTAGTTATAACAAAAACTTCAAAAGGTTGTAGACCACTAGAAGTAGGAGCCAAGCGAATAGCCTCTAAAATTCTTTCGATAATTTCTTCCTCTACTTTTTGGCCATTCATCGCTTTACAAGCGTATCTTGCTTTTAATAAATCTAATGTACTTGTATTCATATTTAATCTTTATTTAAGTTTATTTTTTATCAATGTATTTAATTAATTTTGTCAAAGTTTCCTTCAATTGATGCAATTCTTCTATTGATACAGAACTATCTTGCAAACTCTCTTGTAAATGTTGCGGGACTTCTATGGCTTTGCTTTGTAGTTTTTTACCTTCTGCAGACAATTTTATTTTAACCTTTCTTTCATCAACCAAACATTTCTCTCTGATGATAAGCCCATTTTTTTCCATTCGCTGTAACAATGGCGTGAGGGTATTGGTGTTGAGTAATAGTTTTTTTGAAATGAATTTAATTGGAATGTCATCTTTTTCCCACAATATCATCATCACCAAATATTGGGGGTAAGTGAGTCCTATTTTTTCCAGTAAAGGTTGGTATAGTTGAATAATCAATCTAGAGGTAGCATAAAGTGGAAAACATACTTGGTTTTCTAACTTTAAAAGATGGTTCTTATCTTGATTTATATCGTTCACGATACAAATATATGAAATTATGCGTACATAATATCTGAGTTGATCTAAATTTCTGTTAAAAATTGGGTATAAAAAAACCTGCCATAAAGCAGGTTTGTATTTATATAAAAAGAAAATCAATTATTTAATTGGATTTCTTTTTCTATCATTTTCTGTTAGATGTATTTTCCTTAGGCGTATGCTGTTAGGCGTTACCTCTACATATTCATCTTTTTGAATGTATTCTAAAGCTTCCTCTAAAGAGAATTTCCTTGCCGGTGCAATTCTAGCTTTATCATCAGCACCAGAAGAACGTACATTACTCAACTTTTTAGTTTTAGTAATATTTACAACCATATCATCTGCTCTTGAATTTTCTCCGATCACTTGCCCTTCATAAATTTTTTCACCAGGCTCTACAAAGAAAGTACCTCTATCTTGTAACTTATCTAATGAATAAGGAATGGCGCTTCCTGTTTCCATAGAGATTAATGATCCATTCTGTCTTTCTGGAATAGCACCTTTCATCGGTTGGTATTCCTTAAATCTATGAGCCATAATCGCCTCACCAGCTGTAGCCGTTAACAATTGGTTTCTAAGGCCGATGATCCCCCTAGATGGAATTATAAACTCACAAATCATTCTTTCCCCTTTGGTTTCCATGCTTAAAAGTTCCCCTTTACGCATTGTCACAAATTCCACTGCTTTACCTGATACATTCTCTGGCAAGTCAATGGTCAATTCCTCCACAGGTTCACATTTAATACCATCAAATTCACGGATGATTACCTGTGGTTGCCCAATCTGTAATTCATATCCTTCTCTACGCATGGTCTCTATCAATACGGACAAGTGCATAACACCTCTACCATAAACAATAAATTTATCAGCCGCATCTGTAGGTTCTAAGCGCAATGCAAGATTCTTCTCTAGTTCTTTTTCTAACCTGTCTTTGATATGGCGAGAAGTAACGAATTTACCTTCTTTACCAAAGAACGGTGAATCATTGATGGTAAACATCATACTCATCGTTGGTTCATCAATCGCAATGGTAGGCAGACCTTCTGGGTTTTCATGGTGCGCAATGGTATCACCAATCTCAAATCCTTCTAACCCAACTACTGCACAGATGTCACCTGCTTGCACTTCTTCCACCTTTTTTCTACCAAGACCATCAAAAACGTGTAATTCTTTGATCTTAGTTTTCACATTATTTCCGTCTCTTTTTACCAAAGTAACAGGCATTCCTTCTTTTAAGATACCACGTTGGAGTCTACCAATCGCAATTCTACCTGTAAAGTTAGAAAAGTCTAAAGAAGTGATTAACATTTGTGGTGTACCTTCTAAATCTACTTTAGGTGCTGGAATGTGTTCTACTACAGCATCTAAAAGAGGTTCGATGTCGTCCGTCTCATTTTGCCAATCCGTACTCATCCAATTGTTTTTGGCAGACCCATAAATGGTTGGGAAGTCTAATTGCCATTCTTCTGCGCCCAATTCAAACATCAGGTCAAAAACCTTTTCATGTACAATATCTGGCGTACAGTTTTCTTTGTCTACTTTGTTAACTACTACAATAGGTTTTAAACCTAAATTTAATGCCTTTTGTAAAACAAATCTTGTTTGCGGCATTGGTCCCTCAAAGGCATCTACCAAAAGTAATACACCATCTGCCATGTTAAGTACTCTTTCTACTTCTCCTCCAAAATCTGCGTGGCCTGGTGTGTCTATCACATTAATTTTGGTATCTTTATAAATTACAGAAACGTTTTTAGAAACAATGGTTATTCCTCTTTCTCTTTCCTGGTCATTATTGTCTAATATTAACTCTCCTTTAGACTCATTGTCTCTAAATAATTCACAGTGGTGTAATATTTTATCGACCAAAGTTGTCTTTCCGTGGTCAACGTGTGCTATAATAGCGATGTTTCTAATTTGTTGCATATTTAAATTTAAGGATGCAAAATTACGCAGAATTATTTCAATTTGTATTATCTAACTGTAAATAATATTTGATTATCAAAACTTTACTTAAATTGCAGCGCGTGTCAAAAGAAATATATTATCATACAGGTCTAAGTAAAACAGGATCAACCTTTTTACAAAATCGGTTCTTCCCAAAGGTAAGAGACGCCTATTATTTACCTACCAGAAAGTATAGAAATGCCTTAAATATTATCCCCAAAATAGATAGACAAAAAATAATTGTTGCCAGAGAATTCGATCAACAATTTCAAGAACAAATTATTAAATTTTCTTCGCAATACCCACATGCAAAGCCTATTGTGGTTTTTAGAGAACCAGGAAGTTGGGCGCTATCTAATTATAAAAGGTTTGTAAAAAATGGGCATCCCATCACTTTTAAGCAATTTATAGACATAGAAAAAGACCAAGGCATATTTAAGATTAAGGACTTTCGATATTCTAGATATATTACGCTTTTAGAAAATAATTTTAATGAAAAACCATTGGTTTTGTTGTACGAAGATTTAAAATCTAATCCAGAAAAGTTTTTGAAAAGTTTAACAGATTATATGGGGTCTCCTCTAGACTTAACACAAATAAATTTATTACCCAAACATGTTTCTTACGACGAAAAGTCTTTAAAATTGGTTCGTAAATTAAGTGCTTATATACCTTTTCAGAAAAAATTAGAAATTCATCGTCAACCTTTGGGCTATCTTTATAATTTGTATGCCAATATAGTTAGGTATATAATTTTATATGGTGCTAAACCTTTGCCAGCTTCTTGGTTTTCTAAAGAAGTTTTCGCAGACCCCAAAGAAGTAGAGGCAGTTTCTAATAGGTTTAAGAACGAATGGGAATTTATAAAGCAAAAAGCAGCCGAAATTCATTAAATTTGACATTACTATGAATATTCATTCTTCTTTACAGGCGCAATTAACCAACGCCGTAGAAAGAGACAAGGTTAGCCACGCTATATTATTTGCGGGAGACTGTGGTTATGGGTCTTTGCCCATGGCGTTGTGGTTTGCTAAACAGTTGCTTTGCAATCAAAAAACAGAAAGTTGCACTAAAAAGGTAGAAGACCTACAGCATGCAGACTTGCATTTTTGTTATCCTGTAGCGACGACAGATGAGGTGAAGTCCAAACCCAAAACTTCAGACTTTTTAAATTATTGGCGTGATTTTATAAGGAAGAACCCATTTGGGACAGGCTATGAATGGTCTCAAACCATAGGAGCAGAGAAGAAACAAATCATCATCAATACAGAACAAGCCAGGGAAATTCTAAATACTTTGAGTTTGCGAAGTTTTGAGGGTGGTAGGAGAATCATGGTTATTTTCTTACCAGAAAGCATGAATATTTCTTCTGCCAATAAATTGCTTAAGATTATAGAAGAGCCACCAGAGAAAACGATATTTCTATTGGTTTCTGAAAAGCCAGAAGAATTATTACCCACCATTATATCCCGATGCCAAGTTATTAACGTACCCAGATTGTCTGAATTTGAGGTTGAAAATGTGCTAAAACAACATTTTGACATGCAGCCAGCCTTAGCCAACAAGGTCGCCAAAGTATCAGAAGGGAATATCAACAAAGCCTTAGAGAAGATTTTATTTAAATCAGAAGAGTTTGAAAAATTATTTGCCAGTTGGGTACGGAATGCCTTTAGAGCCAAAACCAATGTAGCAATTTTGAGTGATATTTATGATTGGTCTACCACAGTAGCCTCTTGGAATAAGGAAAGACAGAAACAATTTCTGGGGTTTTGTGCAGACATATTCCGTCAGGCATTGGTTTCAAATTACGATGCAGGCGAAACGGCTCAAGTACAGATAAAACCAGAAAATTTAAAATGGGAAGGCTTTGTACCTTTTGTGCATGGCAGCAATATTGTAGAGATATTAAACGAAATTAATGAGGCCGCTTTTCACTTAGAAAGAAACGGGAATGCAAAAATTATTTTTTTAGACATGGGCATCAAAATGACTCGTTTTATCCACAAAAAAGAACCCAAGAAATGAGGTTAGATACGCAAAAGTTAATATCCCTGCTCATTATAGGTTTAATTATCTATAAATGGTACAAATACATTGAATCTGATTTTAAAGATGAATATTTAAAAATTCAATTATGGGCATTATCTTTAGCAGTGATAGCCTATTTCGGATATCAATTTTATAAAAAATTACAAAAAAAGTAAACGATGATTAATACAGATTTATCTTTAAAATATTTATATAAACCAGCCAAAGAAGGAACAGAAAATCCTAGACTTTTATTGCTCATGCATGGGTATGGGAGCAATGAACAAGACTTATTCTCTTTTGCCACAGAATTACCAGACGACTTCTTCATCGTATCTGTGCGTGCACCCAGAGCATTGTCTTTTGGAGGGTTTGCATGGTATGACATTAACTTCCAAGATGCCCAGAAATTTAATGATACAACACAAGCAACAGCGTCTATCCGCATCATAAGAAACTTTATTTCTGAAGTTATAGCCAAGTTTAATTTAAACCAAGAAGAAGTCTGGCTTTGTGGTTTCAGTCAAGGAGCCATTTTGAGTTATGCTATGGTCTTGCAAAACCCTCAAAATATCAAACGCGTTATGTGCCTAAGTGGTTATCCAGCACAAGACATTATTGGCGAAAATATCAGCGAAAATTTTGATGGATTAGCATTCTTCATCTCTCATGGTACAGAGGATGCCGTAATTCCGATTGATTGGGCCAGAAAAGGAGATGAATTATTAAGTCAATTCAATATACCACACACCTACAAAGAATATAGAAGTGGACATGGATTGGTACCACAGAATTTTTATGATTTATTATCTTGGATCAAATCCCATCATTAAACATAGAAACTGTAGCGCTATTCGGTCTAAAACAATCTAAATCTGTACTTTTGCAAAATCTAAATTAAACAGAATGAATAAATATATTAAACTCATCATTGCAGCCATTCTACTTTTTGGTGGAATTTACATGTTTTATGAAAGAGAATACGGTTGGGGTGTCATGCTCATTCTATTAATGATAATCCCGATATTATTATTCTTCCGTAATGAATATATTCTGCTTGCTTTCTGGGAGATGCGAAAACAAAACCTAGAAAAATCCAGAAAATGGTTAAATAAAATCACCAATCCACAAAATCAATTAATTGCCAAACAAATGGGCTATTATAACTATATGATGGGGTTAACAGAATCACAAAGCAACATTGCCAAATCAGAAAGTTATATGCGCAAAGCCTTAGATCACGGGCTATCATTTGCCCATGACCGTGCCATGGCCAAAATGAATCTCGCTGCAGGCGCTATGTCCAGAGGGCGCAAACAAGAGGCTCAAAAATGGGTAAAAGAAGCCAAAGCAGATGACAAACAAGGTATCATGACAGAACAAATCAAAATGTTTGAAGACAATTTAAAAAGAATGAATGTGGGTAGAAACATGCAAAACCCACAAACCAGAAGAGGAAAATATTTCTAAACCATATCACATATCAAGTACACTAAACAACAAAAGCCAGTTCACCCATGAATTGGCTTTTTTGCTTGTACTCTCAAACCAAATAAATCATATTTTTATAAGGAGCCAGGAACCCGCTTTTTGTTCCAATTCCGCAGTTAAGAGTTTATAAAATATCGGTATTGCAAGAGCTTCCATTAGGTCGCTTTGCACCACCGTATTTTATTTGCACTCTCACCTTTACGGGATTTTCACTACAATCGGGGCTAATACTAATACAAGGTTTATAAAGAGAATATCATATCTAATTCCATTATTCAAACGCTAATATTTTTAAATAAATCCCTGCCTTTCATCTGTCAATAGAAAACTTCAAATTCATGTATAACTATTAAAAATAGAATTTAATGGGATTGTCCAAAAGCATTATTTCGATTAAAGCGAATTCTTATTTTCTAAGGTAAGCAAAAAAATGACTAAATTTACGAAATGGATATTCTTAGTAGTCATATAGATAATATTAAAACTTTATGTCAAAAACACAAGGTTGCGAAATTGTATCTATTTGGTTCTGCAACGGGATCCCAATTTCGTGATGATAGCGATATTGATTTTTTAGTGACGTTTTATCCAATTAATTTAACTGAATATTTCTCTAATTATATTTCATTTAAAAATAGTTTGAGAAAAATATTGGATAGAAATATTGATTTAATTGAGACACAAACACTCAAGAACCCCATCCTTATTGATTCTATCAATAAAAATAAAGCGTTAGTTTATGGATGGTAGACCGCCTCTTCATTATCATGAACATTCTAATATAATTTCATCGATAAAAATTGATTATGAAGACAAAAGTCAAGATGATTTTTTTAAACTATTATTAAATAGAAAGACAACAAGAAATTTTGACAAAAATAAGAAAATGTCATTTAAAGATTTATCAATACTTTTAAAATATACTTATGGGATTCATGGAACTAGAAGTCTTTATGATTCTGACATTGTTTCTGTCAAGAAAACTAGTCCGTCAGGTGGAGATTTACATCCTACCGAAGTATATTTATTAGTAATGAGAGTTGAAGGCTTAAAAGAAGGAATGTATCATTACAATACAGGTAAAGATGAATTATCTTTAATTAAGGAATACTCTTTTGATGAAGCAGTCGAAAAAGCCAGACTTTTTTCGGCCGGTCAAGAGTATACAAGTTTTTCTTCTGTAATGTTTTTTCTAACAACAAGATATTATAGAAATTATTGGAAATATAGAAAAAATTCAGCTGCCTATTCGGTGACTATAAGGGATGCAGCTCATTTATGTCAAACAATGTATTTAATTTGCACAAAATTAAATATAGGTTGTTATACGGCAGCAATAAATCATTCAAATATTGAAGATGAAATTGGCTTAAATCCATTTAAACAAGGGGTAGTTATGATGGCTGGTTGTGGCGTCATTGATGAAAATCCCACTATATTGCTTGAACCTAAGTTTAATAAATTTAATTAAGATTTATGAATGTTATCTATTTTTATAAATTTAGGATATTGCAATTTTTTAGAATGTTAAACAGAGGAGGAGATATTACGATATTAAATTCATTTGTAGTATCTCTTGTTATTATTTTTTTTGTTGAACTACCAAATCAAAACTTCTACCTAATTCTATTTCTATTACTTTTTTTAATAATTCATTCTAATAGAAATGATATAAATTTTATTAAAAAGATATTCAATAAAACTTGGTGTTTAATTCTTTACATTGAATATTTATTTTTATATAGTTTATTGTTTCTATTAAATAAAAATTATTCGATTGATTTTCTCTTTTTTATTAGCCTAGTATTTTTATTTGGTTTAGTGTTTATTCCAAAGTATAAAGGGAACTTTATTTTTACACTTAACTACATTCCTTATCATTTATTTGAAATAAAAAGCTATATACGCAAACGTTTTTTACTTTGCTTTGTAATTTATATATTATTTTTATTTTCAACATTTCATCCATTTTCCTTTATATTAATGTTAATAATTTCGTTAGAATATATATCTAATATGTATTCAGAATATGAATCAAAAGAATTAATGCAATCCTATTTTGAAAAATTCGATTTAAATTATAAAATAAAAACAGCAAATATTTTTTTTAACACTATATTCATACCCGTTTACCTATTGTATATTTTACAAAATTATGATAAATTAGAGTTCTTATTGTTATTTTTTACAACCTTAAATTTGTTCCTTATTGAAAGAATCCTTATTAAATATAAAAGATATGACAATATCAAAAAAAATGATTATCTATTCATAGCTGATATTTTTGCATTAACTCTAAAATCAGTATTGATTTTCCCAGTTTTACTAAATTTAAGCTCTAATAAATTGATTTGTCAAAAAAATCTTAAACAATATGTTAGAAATAAATAATCTAAATGTCTCCTATAAAAATAATAAAGTATTAAAAGAGCTTTCTTTAAAAATATATACAAACGAAGTTATTGGGGTTTTAGGAAAAAATGGTGCAGGTAAGTCAACACTATTTAATTCAATTTATAGAAATATTAAATTTGATGGGGAAATATTAATTAATAATAGACCAATTGAGAAAAATGATGTTGGCTTTGTAGAAGCGGAAAATTATTTTTATCCTTACATGCTAGGCAAAGAATATTTAAATTTTTTTAATAAAAATGATTTAGAATTAAAAAAAATGGCGAAAATATTCAATATACCATTAAATAAGTTTATAGATGAATATTCCACAGGAATGAAAAAAAAATTGCAATTATTTCAACTATTTCTTTGAATAGACCTTTACTATTATTAGACGAACCATTTAATGGTTTGGATATGGAGAGTGTAGAAAATTTATATTTAATGATAAATGAACTTAAGAAAAAGGATATTACAATAATTATAAGTTCTCATATTATTGAAACTTTAATAAATGTATGTGATAAAATTTGCTTTATTGAAAATTCAACCATTCAAAAAACTTACAATAAAGTTGATTTTAAATTTATTGAGAATGATATTAGAAGCCAAATTAAAAAAAAGTATGAAAAAAATGACTTCTGCTAACCATAATTATGATACTTGGCGGATTCAAGTCACAAATGCAACGTATTGATTAAACAATAATTCTTTGCTGAAACTTTATCCCATATCTGCATGAAGTTAGTAATCAATTTAAACTATAAAGAACACAAAAAAAGACCTGAAATCAATACTTCAAGCCTTTTTTTATTAAATTTTAGCCTACTTTATTTAGTTGTCGGTAAGAAATATTTCTTTGCGTATTCATCTAAACGTTTTAATCTTCAATTAACTTATGATAGATAAAATAAAATCTTAGCACGATAATTGTAACTAATTCGTTACATTTGTACATGCGAGAGATTGAGGTTACAGAAGAATGCTTGAATTTTATCGAAAGTCAGGATGAAAGGGTGATTTTAAAGTTTTTTCAATTGCTTGAGGTAATGGGAGAGATAAAAGTTATTCATTCAAATTTTCTTAAAAAATTACAATCTACGCAGTTTTACGAATTACGAATTAAAGCGGGTAATGAATATCGAATTATAATCTTTGCTGTAGACCACCTAAATTTTGCTGAGTGTAAAAAAGCTGTTTGCCTGTATGGTTTCCAGAAAAAAGGAACTAAAGATTATAAAAGGGCGATAAAACAAGCAGAAAATATTTTAGAAAATTATCTTAAAGAAAAATAATTATGGGAACTACATTGAATGCAAAAGAGCTTATTGCTAAGCGATATGGAAAAGAAGGGACAAAGGAGCGTGAAGGTTTCAGAGAAAGTGCTTTTTCATACTATTTTGGCGAAATCATAAAAAACAGAAGAAAGGAACTTCATTTAACACAGGAAGGGTTAGCGGAAAAGGTTGGTAGAAAAAGACCCTACATCTCTAGAATTGAGAATGGAGAAGATATTCGTTTATCCAATTTTGCCTTAATTGCTAATGCGTTAGGCTTAACTATTGAACTTAAAACTGAGTAGGAAATAATATATTTTAATGAACATTCCCAAATTCTTTCTAAAACTTTGTCCCATATCTGCATGAAGTTAGTAATCAATTTAAACTATAAAGAACACAAAAAAAGACCCGAAGTCATAACTTCAAGCCTTTTTTTATTCAATCTTAGCCTACTTTATTGAGCAGGTAAGAAATACTTCTTGGCGTATTTGTCTAAGCGTTTGGCAACTTTGTTTAAGTTTTTACTGGATTTTTTTAATGTTTTTTCCAATTTAGAATCACCCATGGCTTTGGCCATTTTGTGCGAAGCCTCATAACACGCTATTTTGTAGTGTACCAGACGGTTCAGGGAAGCATATAGGCCAATGGCTTTGGCTTCTTTGGTTGTATCTGTTTGGCTAGCAATTTCTTGAATATTTTTCAATATCTCTGATGCTACAGAATCTACAGTGCTACCAGGATTAATTTTATTTTTTTCTAAAAGACGCTTGACTGCTTTGTAATCTTGGCGATCTGCCTTTTGCCATTTTTTCAGAAACTTCTGTACTTTTTTATTTTTAACCCCTTTCAGGACAGTGGTCATTACTTCTTCGCTTTGTTTTTCTAAAGCGTATAAATTCTTCAATTCTGAATGTAAAATATTTTGCTTGGTTTCCATAATAAATATTTTATGATAGCATGTCCTAAAATCATACCATAATTTGATATTCAGAAGGTTATGCACATTAAATTTCTGTTCTGATAATTGTAGATATTATAGAGTTCAAAATCTTGATAATTTCCATAATTTTGCCGCCTATGGAAAGAGTATTAAATTTCTTTAATTTAAAAGATAAAGTTGATTATAAGACAGAGGTACTCTCTGGATTAACAGTAGCATTGGCATTGGTGCCAGAGGCTATAGCCTTTGCTTTCATTGCAGGATTGTCACCGTTAACAGGGCTCTACGCCGCATTTGTAGTGGGGTTGGTGACTTCTATCATGGGCGGTAGACCAGGAATGATCTCTGGAGCAACAGGTGCTGTAGCCATTGTAATAGTAGCGCTTGCCAAAACCCATGGGGTAGAATATATTTTTGCCACCGTGGTGCTCGCGGGGATTATTCAAATGATAGCGGGTGTTTTAAAACTCGGGAAATTCATACGGCTAGTCCCACAATCTGTGATGTATGGCTTTGTGAATGGATTGGCTATCGTGATTTTTATGTCTCAATTAGTTCAATTTCAGGTGCCAGATGCCAATGGAGTCATGCACTGGATGCAAGGCTCTCAACTATATATTATGCTTGGGCTTGTGCTGCTAACTATGCTTATAATCTGGGGATTGCCAAAAGTAACAAAAGTAATACCATCCACACTAGCGGCAATTTTAATTGTATTCGGAATTGTAGCAGCCTTTAATCTACCAACCAGTACGGTAGGGGATATGGCATCCATACAAGGTGGTTTTCCACCCTTTCATATTCCAGAGGTTCCATTGAGTTTAGAGACTTTATACATTATTGCACCTTATGCTTTTATTGTAGCAGCAGTAGGGTTGATAGAAAGTTTATTGACTTTAAATCTGATTGATGAAATCACAGAAACCCGTGGTTCTGGTAACCGTGAAGCCGTAGCACAAGGAATGGCGAATTTTGCTTCTGGATTATTTTCAGGAATGGGAGGCTGTGCCATGATTGGGCAAAGTTTAATCAATATCGGGAACGGTGCAAGAGCCAGAATTTCTGGAATTGTAGCCTCTATAGCCTTGCTTATGTTCATCATGTTTGGGTCCTCTTTAATAGAAAAAGTACCTATGGCAGCGCTTACAGGCCTTATGATTATGGTATCCATTGGTACGTTTGAATGGGTGAGTTTACGGGTGTTCGGTAAAATGCCAAAACACGATATTTTTGTGATTTTAGTGGTGATGGCTGTGACTGTTTTCTTGCATAATTTAGCCTTGGCTGTTTTAATTGGTGTAATTATTTCTGCATTGGTGTTTGCTTGGGAAAATGCAAAAAGAATACGTGCAAGAAAGTATATAGATGATAAGGGCATTAAACATTATGAAATCTATGGCCCTCTATTTTTTGGATCTACCGCTCTTTTTAATACCAAATTTGATGTACAAAATGATCCAGATGAGGTCATTATAGATTTTTCTGAAAGTAGAATATCAGACATGAGTGCGATTGATGCCGTGAGTAAATTGACCAGTCGCTATGCCAAGGCAGGCAAGGTGGTTCATTTAAGACATTTGAGCGAGGATTGTAGAAGATTATTGAAAAACGCAGATGCCCTTATCGATGTCAACGTGATAGAAGATCCACACTACAAAGTGGCTGTAGATAGATAAAATCCTATGTTTTCTACAAAAGTAACGTTTCATAGAATCTCTTTGGATACTTCTGTCAAAAGACCAAAGAAATTCACTTATCCCTTTAGTTATGTACCACATCCATGGGTGTGGCAAGTAGCAGAGGAGGTTCAGCAATATTTAGAAAATCAAACCGACTTTGAATATGCTTTTGGTTGGGATGATGATTCCGTGGGCAAAATGTTTGGTGTTCTGATTGTAGAAGATTTAGAAGGCCAATTAGGGTATTTAGCGGCATTTTCTGGGAAGATTAATGAGCAGAATAATTTGGCTGGTTTTGTCCCACCTGTTTTTGACGTTTTAGATCCAACTGGCTTTTTTAAAATTGGAGAGAAGGAATTAAACGCAATTAATCAGGAGATTCAGGCTTTAGAAAATGCAGATGCATTAAAGCGTTTACAATCGGAATTAGAAACAGAACGTGCTAAACTAAGAACGCAATTAAAGGAATTAAAAACTAAACAAAAGACAGCCAAATTAGTTCGGCAGCGGCGTAGAAAAGATGCGCAAGACTTAGAAGAAGATTCCAAAGCAGAACTTCTATTATTGTTAGAAAATGAGAGTAAAAGAGACCATTTTGAATTAAAGGATTTTAAAAGAAAAGGCAAAGAGCGATTAAGAAGTTTAGAAGAGCGTTTATATTCACTTCTAAAGCCTATTGAGAGTTTAAAAGTCCATAGAAAAAAACTTTCTAGTGAACTTCAACAGAAAGTTCATAAAAGTTTTAAATTCCTGAATGGCAAAGGAGAAGAGCGTCATTTATTAGAATTATTTAAGCCTTTTGAAAAGATGCCCCCAGCAGGCGCAGGGGAATGTGCTGCTCCAAGATTGTTACAATATGCCTTTGCTCACGGGCTAGAACCTGTGGCTATGGGTGAGTTTTGGTGGGGAAAGCCATCTACAACAGTCGTCAGAAAGCCGAAGAAATTTTATCCAGCGTGCAAGAGTAAGTGCAAGCCCATTTTGACCTTTATGTTAGAGGGATTGGATGTTGAGGAAAACCCAATTCCAAATCAAATTCAGGATTTTAAATTGGATATAATCTATGAAGATGAATATTTATTATTAGTGAATAAACCAACGGCCGTTCTCTCCGTGCCAGGCAAGGAGATAGATTTATCCTTACAAACCAAATTAAAGAAACGTTATCCAGAAAATAACATGACATTGGCTCACAGGCTGGATATGGCGACATCTGGATTGGTTCTAATTGCGAAATCAGATGAGGTATATAAGAATCTACAGAGTCAATTCACTCATAGAACTGTAAAAAAGACCTACACCGCTATTTTAGACGGAGTACCACAAAGTAAAGCGGGTAAAATAGATTTACCCTTAAGAGTTGATTTGGATCATCGGCCTATGCAGATGGTATGCAAGGAGTATGGCAAAGAAGCAACTACTTATTATAAAGTAATCAATATAGAGGACGGCAAGGCTAGGGTATTGTTTTACCCCTATACAGGCAGGACACATCAATTAAGAGTTCATGCCGCCCATCCAGATGGATTAAATATACCTATAAGAGGAGATGTCTTATATGGTAAACCTCAAAAACGTTTATACCTACACGCGACAGAATTAACTTTTTATCATCCTTATTTCAATAAGGAATTAAAATTTTCTTGTTCGGTTCCATTTTAAATTTAACATTTTTTTAGAGAAAAAAGATTATTCTTAATAAATGTTAAATTTTATAGTATTACGCTAAAATCATTTTATAACGTAAAAATAAACACTACTTTTCCACTAAATTAACGTAGGATAATTCTTTTTTAGTATAAAGAGAAGGGTTAAAGTCCTGTAAATTTTTATAAAATTTAATTATTTTTCTATTTTTGTTTTAAATAATAACCTCTAAAAATTCAAGCTGCCTATCGGAACAATTTTACGTTTTTAATCAATACCAAACGTATGAAACTTTATAAAGACAGTGAGTTAATCTCTGCATATTCACGGGGAGATGAGACGGCACTTGCGGTTCTGATAGATAGACACAAACAAAGGATATATAGCTTTATTTATTCTAAAGTGTATAACCATGACGTTACCGAAGATATTTTTCAAGATACCTTCATCAAAGTAATTACCACCATCAAAGGGGGTAAATATAATGAGGAAGGAAAGTTCTTGCCATGGGTGATGCGTATTGCTTTCAATTTGACGATAGACTATTTTCGTGCTAAAAAGAAAAGAAAAACAGTAAGCGAAAATGCGGCTGGAGAAGAATGTAGTTTATTTGATTTTATACACTTCACAGAATCTAATATAGAAGATGATTTAATAGAAGATCAAATCCACTGTGATGTAGTTAAATTGATAGAACTTCTCCCAGAGAATCAACAGGTGGTATTGAAATTGAGGATTTTTAAAGGATTGAGCTTTAAGGAAATATCAGAAGATACTGGTGTTAGTATTAATACGGCTTTGGGTAGGATGCGTTACGCTTTAATTAATCTACGTAAGTTAATAGAGGAAAATAATATAACATTAACGGTGATTTAATACAATAAATAATAGGAGAATAGCGTTATATAATAAAATTTTAAACGTATGAAACATTTCGACTCCTTACCTATTTCTTATAAAAAGTTAAGTCCGCCAAAAAAAACCATAGATTTTATCTTGGCATATTCTAAAAGTTGTGCTTCTATTTCTGTTAAAAACGGAAAGAAGTTCATTGTATATCATAATTAAGTTTTTTCATTACCTCATTAGTTTTTATTAGTAATTATAAAGGATGATTCAAATTTTTGAATCATCCTTTTAATGTTTTGTTCTACAGGTGATTTACCCTTGTGGAATATATAACACTTGACCTGGATAAATTTTATCTGGGTCTGATAGCATAGGCTTATTAGCCTCAAATATTTTGTTATATTGATTAGCATCACCATAAACTTCTTTAGAAATTTTAGATAAACTATCGCCAGATTTCACCGTGTACATGGTCTTTTTTAAATCTGGGATTTGTATTTTTAATTCTTCTTTTAGAGATAGATTATCATTTACAGAGGAAACACCTTCAACATTTCCTGCAGTAGCAAGAATTTTTTGTTTTTCATGAATATCTTTGGCTTTACCAGAAAGCGTAACTTCTTCATCTTTAACGCTCACACGAACGTCTGATAAATCAAAGTTAAATTTTTGTAAATGATCTTGAACTTTTTTTGCTTTGTCCTCTGCAGATTCGCTCCCACCAAAAAGTTTGGCTCCAGCGTCTTTCATAAATGAAAATAAACTCATAATAAATAATTTTAATATAATTAATGTAAAATTTAAAGTGAAAACATCATGCCAAAAATAGTATAAAAAATATTTTATATCTTAGGTTAATTTATAATACTTAAATGAAGAAAATTCTTTTAATATACACTGGCGGTACAATTGGGATGACCAAGGATTATGAGTCTATGACTTTAAAACCTTTTGATTTCCAAAATATATCAGAGAAAATTCCAGAATTGAATTTAATCGATGCAGCATTAGATATCTATAGTTTTGATAGTCTAATTGATTCCTCTGATATGAACATGGAAGGTTGGCGCAATATTGCAGAGGTTATTTATGATAAATATGATGATTACCACGGATTTGTAGTGCTTCATGGTACAGATACCATGTCCTATGCTGCATCTGCATTAAGCTTCATGTTGCAAGGTTTAAAGAAACCCATCATATTCACAGGTTCCCAATTACCAATTGGTGAATTGAGAACAGATGCCAAAGAGAATTTGATTAGTTCTATCCATTTTGCAGCATTGAGCAATGAGGAAAATCAACCCCTAATTCATGAAGTTTGTATCTATTTTGAATATAAACTATATAGAGGGAATAGAACGGTGAAAATGAGCTCTAACCACTTTGATGCTTTTAAGTCACCCAATTTTCCTACCTTGGGAGAAAGTGGAGTTTATTTAACTTTAAACAAAGAGGCTTTACTTATACAACGAAAATCACAACTTAGGTATTATCCAAATCTATCAGGAGAAATTGCATTGATTAAGATTTACCCTAGTATGAGTTTAGAATTTTTAATAAACACTTTAAACCTCAAAAACCTCAAAGTTTTAATAATCGAAGCATTTGGAGCAGGTAATATTTTTTCTAATCCAACATTTAACAAAAAGTTAAAGGAAAAGACAAAAGAAGGGCTTCATATAATTATTGGAACCCAATGTGTCTATGGAGGTGTGGAAATAGGAAAGTATGAGGCGAGTTCTATATGGTTGCGAGTTAATGCAATAAGTGCAAAAGACATGACTACAGAAGCAGCAATAACTAAAGCAATGCACATTTTGGGAAATCCCGAATCATATCCAGATTTTACTGCCGCATTCAACAAAAATATGAGCGGAGAACACACATCTTCTGAAATTAATTTTTCATAATTAAAAAAAATAGTTAATTTGGCTGAATCAAACGGCGATTTACGATTGGAAAATGTTTGGTAAATAGGAGAGATGGCCGAGTGGTTTAAGGCGCACGCCTGGAAAGCGTGTTTCCGCGAGAGTGGATCAAGGGTTCGAATCCCTTTCTCTCCGCATAAAGGTTTAAAAAATTATATCAATAACAATAAAAAGTAGAAATTAAATTTTGACATATGAAAAAACGATTTTCAATTTTAGCTATGGCTGGATTTGCTTTTGTTAGTCTACAAGCAAATGCCGCAACATTCGCAACTATTGCTCAGGATGCTGCAGAAACTGCGGAAGAAAGCAGAGGTGGGATTTATGTATTAAAGGAATTCTTTGTTAGTGGTGGTCCTCTTTGGATGACATTACCATTGGTATGTTTAATTCTAGGTTTGGCTTTTGCTATTGAACGTATTTTATATTTAAACTCTGTGGATGTAAACACAGATAAATTTATAACAGATTTAGAGGGTGCTTTACAATCAGGAGGAGTAGAAGAAGCCAAGGAATATGCAAGAAACACCAAGGGGCCTGTAGCTTCTATTGCATATCAAGCGTTGTTAAGAACATCTGATGGTCAACCGATTGATGACGTAGAGCGATCTGTTGTTGGATACGGTGGTGTAGAAATAGGAAAATTAGATAGAAACGTTTCTTGGATTGGATTATTCATCGCCATTGCTCCGATGCTTGGTTTCATGGGTACGGTAGTAGGTATGATTATGGCTTTCCAGGATATTGCTAAATCTGGATCTGTACAAGCACAGGATATGGCGGGTAACATTCAGGTAGCGTTATTGACAACATTAGCTGGTTTGGTTGTAGGTATTATACTTCAAATCTTCTATAACTACATTACCTCTAAAATTGATAGCATTGTGAATAAAATGGAAGATGCTTCAATTTCTATCGTGGATATTCTTGTAAGACACAGAAGATAATTTAATAACCCAAACAATAATAATTTATGAAAAGTATAGGAAGAATATTATTAATCATATTTGCTGTTCTGGCGATTGTTGGATTGGTTTGGGTTGCTCTAACTCCAAACGCAGCCGGATCAGAAATAGACGCTACGGAATGGATGTCTAATCCACTCACAACGTATATGATTATTGTACCAGTAATTACTTTAATAATTACTGTAGTAGCATTTGTTATATTTAAAGCAGTAGATTTATTTAAGCATCCTTCTCACATGAAAGAAGCGATGTGGACTGCAGGTGCAATCGTTATCGCTGTCGTATTAGGCTTTATTTTCGCAGATAATGGAGATATTGCAAACGCAGATAATATATCATACGCTGGAATGCAGTCTAAATTAATGGGAACCGGCATCATAGCTGCAGGTGTTCTCTTAATAGCTGGATTTGCATTTCTATTATATGACACAATCAAAGGAATCATTAAAAGTTAACATAAAAGAACCATGGCAAAAAAGGAATTACCAGAAGTAAATGCCAGTTCATTAGCAGATATTGCATTCTTGTTGTTAACGTTTTTTTTGATTGCTACATCTATGGACAAGCAAGAAGGAATTCAACGTCAACTACCAGATCTTAACAGAGATGTAGAAGATATTAGAATTAAGGTAGAACAACAAAATGCGATTGAATTTGTTGCTAATGCGTACGGGCAAATACTATATAAGGAAGACCCAGATCAAGTCCGTCAAATCAATGTGAAAGAGGTTAAAAACCTAGTAAAAGAACATGTAGATAACGGCGGTGGAGTAGATGCAGATGGCAATAGTTGTAATTATTGTAAAGGCGGACCAGATGGAGCTAGAAATTCTATGTTATCCAACCATCCATCTTTAGCAATAATTTCTATTAAATTTGACAAGGGAACTAGTTGGGAAAACTATATGGCGTTGCAAGGTGAAATAGAAGCTGCATACAATGAATTAAAGGCTGATTATGTAAAAGGAGCTTATAATCGTGATTGGAGTTTGGTAGTGGCAGACCCAACAAAAGCAGATGACGTTGGAGATAACGCCATTATTGCGGATGCAAACAGCAAATACCCTAAGATTATTGCGGAGCCTAAGCCTACAGATGCTAATCAATAAGAATTAACAAAAAAGAAGAAAAATGAGTCAGAAATTTAAAAGAGATTCAAGCAAAGGAATGCCTGCTGTTTCAACCGCAGCATTACCAGATATTGTCTTCATGTTGTTGTTCTTCTTTATGGTGGCAGCAGCAATTAAACCAAGTGAATATCAAAAATATATAGAACTTGAACCTGCAACCGCGGCCTCTTTACAAAATATTGTAAAAAAGGATATGATAGCTTATATGTATTTAGGTACGCCTAAGAACAGATCACAATATCCACAAGAGTTTTTGTTATTATTAAATGACAAACCTGCTCAAATTACAGATATTAGAGGTTGGATTGGTGATGAAACAAGCAAAAGAAATGGGCAAGATTTATTAGAATATGGTCTGATTACACAAATGACTATTGACAAAGATGCCCGTGTAGGTTTTGTACAAGCCATCAAAGAACAATTGAGTTATGCACAAGCATTTAACGTGAGTTATGCTGGTATAGAAGGTGATCCCACAGTAGATTAATCTCTAAAAACATTTGTGAAACCGTTTCTATTTATAGAAGCGGTTTTTTATTTTCAATTTAATCAAAAGCAGCACTAATTTTGATATTATATTTGCCATAATGTCAAAACCTAAAAAAAACATAGCCAAAAGATTAATCCATCATTATAGATGGTTGATAGTAGATGAGGATACCAATCAATCTAAAGTTTCCTTTAGACTCAATATTCTTAACTTTCTGTTGTTATTATCTTTTTTCCTATTATTCTCTTTTGGGATTATTTTTTTAATTCTTAAGTACTCCCCTATCAAAGATTATTTCATAGACCCTCAGAATACTAGCCAAGCTGCTTTGGCTAACAAAAAAGAATTGATTCAACTCAATGAAAAGTTAATGAATCTAGAAGACTCTTTACAAGCTAATACCATATACCTCACTGCTATGAGTAATGTGATGAGCGGTAGGTTGTCTGTGGAGAAAGTGGATTCTCTGATGGCAAAGGAAATTCCAATTCTTCTTGACAATGCCAATTTGATGGCTAGTGAGCAGGACTCTCTATTTAGATTACAAATCGCAGAGGAAGAATTACAAGACTTTAAATCTAAACCAAAGGAGGATAATCAATTGTTGTTCCCTCCAGTTAGGGGAGTTATAACCGCATCTTATGATTTTACTGTCAATCATTTGGCTACAGATATTGCCGCCAGCAAGGGAGATGATATACAGACCATAGCAGATGGCGTGGTGATATTCACAGAATGGAGTCCAGATACAGGAAATAATATCATCGTTCAGCATAAAAATGAAATGATTTCAATTTATAAACATTGTTCTCAATTATATAAAAATATAGGGGAGGAAGTGGAAAAAGGTGACGTCATTGCCTCTATTGGTAACGGTGGAGAATTGACTTCTGGTCCACACTTGCATTTTGAACTTTGGATTCAAGGTAAAGCGGTGAATGCAGAAGAATATATAGATTTTTAATTTATGAAGACTTTTCTAAGCAAAATATTTAGTAGGGTAGTTAATTTTAAAGAGGAAAAGTGGAAGAAGCATCCTGTTTCTACACAAGAGCAACTACGCCGTGACTTGATTAAAAAAGCGAGTAATACTAATTTTGGCAAGGATCATCATTTTAAAAATATAGAAACACATAAGAATTTTGTTCAAAATGTTCCAATCAGAGATTATGAAGGTTTAAAAAAGTATATAGATCGTGTGGTAGCGGGTGAGTCTGATGTGCTATGGCCAGGGAAACCCGCATATTTTGCCAAGACCTCTGGGACAACTTCTGGTTCTAAATATATTCCGATTTCCAAGGAGTCTATGCCCTTTCATATCAAATCCGCAAGGAATGCTTTGCTCAATTATATTTATGAGAAAAAGGATGCGGCTTTTGTAAAGAGGAAAATGATATTTCTACAAGGTAGCCCAGTATTGGATGATGTAAATGGAGTTAAAACAGGTAGGTTATCTGGAATAGTGGCTCATTATGTTCCCTCTTATTTACAGAGCAATAGAATGCCTTCTTGGGAGACTAATTGTATAGAAGAATGGGAGCCGAAAGTGCATCAAATTGTAGAGGAGACCTATCAAGAAGACATGAGTCTTGTGAGTGGTATTCCCCCATGGATTATCATGTATTTCGAAAGCCTACAAGAAAAAACTGGTAAAAAAATAGGAGAAGTTTTCCCGCATTTGGATTTGATTGTCACAGGAGGGGTAAATTTTGAACCTTATCGCAAAAAGATGAATGAACTGATTGGGAGAGAAGTAGATATCATTCAAACTTATCCTGCCTCAGAAGGGTTTATCGCCTACCAAGATCAAATAAAGAATGAGGAGTTATTATTACTGCTAAATCATGGTATATTCTATGAATTTGTACCAGTTGATGAAATTCATCATGAGAACCCGACCAGATTGACTATTGGAGAAGTAGAATTAGGCGTGAATTATGTTTTAATTTTAACCACCAATGCAGGTCTTTGGGCATATAATATTGGAGACACGGTTAAATTCACTTCTAAAGACCCATACAGAATTGTGGTGAGTGGTAGAGTGAAGCATTATACTTCTGCTTTTGGAGAACACGTGATAGGTAAAGAGGTTGAAGATGCGATTAAACACACCAATAATAAATTTGATGTGCGGGTATCTGAATTCCATGTGGCACCTCAAGCAAATCCTGACCAAGGTAGACCTTATCATGAATGGTTTATAGAATTTGAAACAGCACCAGAGGATTTGGAGGCTTATAGAAGGGAATTAGATGTACAAATGCAGTCTCAAAATCCTTACTATTTAGATTTAATTCAAGGGAATATTTTAGAAACATTGCATATTTCTAAAATAGAAAAGAATGGCTTTTCTGCCTATATGAAATCTGTTGGTAAACTTGGAGGTCAATTTAAGTTGCCAAGACTTGCCAATGATCGCAAAATCGCAGATCTTTTAAACCAATGGAAAATCAAGGGTTGATGCAAGAGCTCCTAAACCTACTTACAGAGCCATACGAGAGCTATAGGACATGGCAGATTTATCTAGAAATCTTTGCCACCATTATGGGAATTTCTAGTGTTATTTTCTCTATGAGAAGAAATATCCTTGTGTTTCCCACAGGCATTATCTCTACGCTCATTTATATCTATTTACTCTTTAACTGGGGTTTATATGGTGATATGCTTATCAATTTCTATTATTCTAGTATGAGTATTTATGGCTGGTTTGTCTGGTCTAGAAGTAGAGTGGATGAAGTTCATGTCGGCGCAGAATATATGACTAAAAAAGAGTGGTTCTACGCACTACTTTTGTTCCTAGGCAGTGCCATTTTGGTGCTTACGATTTATTATTTTAGACCTGTACTAAGCAATGGATTTGATTTGTCTAAAGTTGCAGAGAGTGGTTTTAATTATATATGGACAGACTACATAGATACCTGTACCACTGGTATCTTCTTGGTTGGGATGTGGATAATGGCTCGTAGAAAAGTAGAAAACTGGCTTTTTTGGATATTGGGAGATTTAATTTCTGTTCCGTTATATATTGTTAAAGGGTATGCCATTACCTCTTTTCAATATTTTATATTCACTATTTTAGCGATTATGGGGTATATGATGTGGAAAAAATCAATTAAATCCAATAAATTATAGAAAAACCATTTAGGTTTTATAAATTCATCCCATGATAGAACCTGCCAATACCGTAAGACAATCGAATTTAAAAACATGGGCGCTAGATGATAGACCCAGAGAAAAAATGATGCTTAAAGGGCGTGCGGCTTTATCTGATGCAGAACTTCTAGCCATCATCATGGGGAGTGGCAACAGGGAGGAAACAGTCGTGGATTTAGCCAAAAGAATTCTGCAAGATGTCCAAGGGAATTGGCATGAATTGGCTAGATTGAATATCAAAGATCTTTGCAAATACAAAGGCATAGGAGAGGCAAAGGCTATTTCTATTATTACCACATTAGAAATTGGTAAACGCCGTGCTAGCCAAATGGCTCTTGTAAAACCCAAAATCACTGGTAGCCAAACTGCTTTTGAAATGCTGCATCCACTCATGTCTGATTTGAGCACAGAGGAGTTTTATATCATGTTTTTAAACCAAGCGAACAAGGTGATTGTTATAGAACGAGTGAGTTCTGGTGGAATAGCCTCTACCATTGTAGATAGCCGTGTAATCTTTTCCAAGGCATTAGAAAACAAGGCTACGTCTATCATTGCAGCCCATAATCACCCAAGTGGCAATTTAAAACCTAGTAGTGCAGATAAAAGAATTACCCAAGATATCAAGGCCGCTGGTGAATTGCTTCATATCCCGTTATTAGATCATTTAATCATTACCCAAACAGAATACCTAAGTTTTGCAGATGAAGGATTATTGTGATGAATGTACTTTATTTCTATTCATATAAAACCACGCAGAGACTCTGTTATGTGCTTCAAATCTTAGAGGAACGTTGGGGAACCAGGATTGAAATGATAGAAGATTGGGAGAGGTTTATTCAATTGAATGAACCTAAACTAAACTATTCCGAGCAGATAGATGAAGGGTCTATTCAAATTAAACCACATGGTTTATTATTTAATCAGGGAATTAAATTTTTTGATTTTTCTGAATTAGAAACTGATGCACTTGCCATGATATTCTTTTTATTGTCTAGGTATGAGGAATATGTTATAGCGGAAAGAGATATGCATAAACGGTTTTCTGCGAAATCCAGTTATTTATATCATACCAAAAGGCTGCATAGACCCTACACAGATATATTAATTCAAAATTTAAAACATAAGGTTAACAAGAAATACCCTTTATTTAATTTTAAAAATAATCAGTTTAAATCTGAATTTACCATAGATATAGACCAAGCCTTTCATTATCAACAAAAATCATTTAGGCGGTTTGTCGGCGCGAATATTCGGGATGCTTTGAAGTTACATTGGAGGAGTGTTCTAGATAGAAAATTAACCTATTTTCATTTAATGAAAGATCCATGGAATATTTATGCTGATTTAAAGCAAAAATCAAAAAAGAAAACTACGCTGCCTATATTTTTCTTTCTCGTAGGGGATTATGGGAGGTTCAATAAAAATATAAGTTATAAAAATGCTGCCTTTCAACAGGTAATAAAAGAAATCAATTCTTGGGCACACGTGGGCGTGCATCCTTCTTATAATGCTGGGGAGGATTTAGCTACCATCCAAACAGAGAAGACTAGATTAGAGGGCATCTTAAACAAATCAATTAATCATTCTAGACAGCATTATATTCAATTATCTTTGCCAGAAACTTATCTAAATTTGATTTCATCTGGAATTAAAAATGACTATTCCATGGGCTTTGCAGATGAAATTGGGTTTCGTGCTGGTACTGCCTTTCCTTTTGATTGGTATGATTTAATTAACGAGGAAATCACAAATTTAAAAGTGCATCCCTTTTGCGCTATGGATGTAACTTTAAAGAATTATTTAAATTTAAGTATAGAAGAAGCCAATGAAATTTTGACTGATTTAAAAGAGGAAATAAAAAAAGTAAATGGTACTTTTTCTATCATTTCACATAATGAAAGTTTATCCAACTATGCCGAATGGAAAGGGTGGGGAATGCTGTTTTTAAAATACTGGGATTAGATGGATATTCAACTTATACCCTATCAACAAATTGATTTTGAACGCTATAATCAGGCAGTTAAAGATAGCCAGTTCCCGATAGTATATGCGATGAGTTGGTACTTGGATGTAGTGACCCAAAAGAATTGGAGTTTGTTAGTTCATGGCGATTATGGATATGTGATGCCAGTTCCTTATGCCAGATTAAAACGTAATTTCATGATGAAATCTGTCGTGCAGCCCATGTTTTGTCAACAACTCGGAATTTTCTCTAAAGAAAATAATGCGGAGATTCATTCGGCATTTATAAATCAATTAAAAGAGCAAAAACGCACGGTTTATCACTTCAATGAAAGTTTAGTAGGTTCTTTCCCATTTTTATCCACTAGAGATAATTTTATTTTAAAACTGAATCAGCTCTATGAAGAAATTTATGCGAATTACAGAAAAGATAGACGCAAAGATATTCGCAGAGGAGAGAGAGAGAAGTTGGAGGTTACAAATATTTTGTCTGTAGAGGAATATTTTAAGGGTTTGCTGGCTCATTCAAATTATCTAAATAAATCTACGTCAAAACTTTTAAAGCAATTATTAGATGAACTTTGGGGTCGGGATTTAATTATAGGTAGAAAGGTCTTAAATCCAAATGGGCAATGGCTGGCTATGGCGATTTGGATCAAATCCTTTGATAGAAGAATTCTTCTATCTTCTGTCCGGCACTCCCAGTTTGGGAAAAGAGGTGTGGGAACAGTTTTAAGAAATGCGTTTATTAGAGAATTTGTTGGGCAGCAGTTGATTTTCGATTTTGAGGGCTCTATGATACCAGGTGTCGCAGATTTTAATGCAAGTTTTGGTGCAGAGAGAAGGCAATTTCCAGTTTTAAAATAGAGGTTCATGGTATATTAATCTCCATAAATCAAGTTAATGACATAAGCGATATGCAGTGATTTGGCTCTATGAGCGTAAATACCACAATGATAAAACTTCTCTATACTATTTATATAGGAGAGATGGTGTTCTTGTGCTAATTGGATGGCCTTTTCATATTCTGTGGAGTAATAATTTTGCAGCGATTGATTGTTTTCAAACCAATATTGTTCTGGCGTCATCGTATTCCTTAATCGGTAATTTCTAGAAAGCAGTTTTCTCCATCCAAACCGGAGTCTTAGATAAGTCGTTTGGTATCTGAATTTCCAATATTTATTGGGTTTAGCTCGTAGACTCTCTAATTCATATACTGTCCAATTAGGGTGATACTTTAATAGCCATTCTACATATATTTTCCTTCTAAATTTATTTTTATATGGAAGGCTCAATAAAAAATCTAATACATCTACATCTATAAAGGGAGATATATTATAAGATAAATATTCCAAGCCCCAAACACCTGCTGCAGCACCTCCAAATGCCCTTTCATAGAGTTTATATTCCTCCTCACTAGAATAACCTGCTATAATTTCTTTATCTAAAGCCACCTGATGTGGGAGCAAATTAGGATTTACCCTTCCAAAACTTAGATTGGGCATATTTTGTTTGGTTTTGGATAAAAATGCGCCCATGACACCGTCTCCAATATGGCCTGTATGAATAATTCCATAAGCATTGCTCCAATTCTCGTCTATTCCTCTTATCACATGTGCTGGACCAGAATATAGGGCTGTAGCACCTATTTTCTCTATCGTTTCTGGTAAATTAAATAAATGCTGTATGCTATCCAAAGCATAAAATATATGGTTAAATTGATGTTCTTTGGCTATTTGTTCTGCGATGATTTCATCTGCATACCCAATCCTGCTACACGTGAATGTCGTTTGATTTTTAAATCCCAATGCATATCCCATGAGAATGGTAGATCTAGAGTCTAATCCCCCGCTAAGGGTAGCGTAATGTTTGTACTTATTTTCTACGTCCTTGTTATATTGTAGTTGAACCGCATTTTTAAATAAATATTCAAACTTATATAAAATCTCTTGCGTTTTGAGTTGACTATGGGGATTAGATACAAATACCTTATATCTGGATTGTGTTATTTCTTGATCTTTAAATTTGAGGATTGTCCCTGGTTTTAATCTCTTGCTGCCTTGAATCCAAGACCATTCATTGGGTAAAAAACGATAAGCCAAAAAAGCATAAATAGATTTCTCTTGTATGCGTGGTTTTAGGTTATGTTCTTTCAGGAATTTAATCATTTTAACATCTGAGTGATGAAACATCAAATGTCCGTCTTTGTGATAGATAAAAAAGTTTTTATTCCCTGTAGGATCATTGAAGAGTATTAACTCTTTTTGAACTTTGTCATAAATAAAACCATGAAATACGCCACGCAATTTGTTTAACTGTTCCGCTAATCTGTTTAAATTATTTAAGAAAAAATTCAACCATTCTTCATCAGATTTCACGAGTTGGCTTTTATTTAGAACTACACCATCTAACCCAATGATGAACCGCTCTGTTTCTTTAAAAATCTTATCAGATTCAAATTTTTGATTGGTATCGACACCAAAAGAGAAATCTGGCGTGGAAATCGGCCAATCTTTTTTAAGCTGATTATATCCATAGAGTCCTTTCATTGGGTATTGATTATAGAATGGTAAATTTCATCAAAACTTTTTGCTATAGCCTCTGTGGAGAATTGATTATGAACATATTGGTGCATTTGAGCGGGATCGGCAAAATTAGATTTTTGTAATACTTCTTCCATTGCAAGAACCAAGGAGTCAATATCTTTGGGTGCAATAATTAGCCCAAAATTAGATGGAAAGAATTCATTTATTCCGCCTACATCGGTTGCAATCACGGGCGTGCCAGTAGCAAAAGACTCTGTGATGACACAAGGTTGATTTTCCTTATTGCTGAACAATATAAAAGCATCTGCCTCTCTCATTTTAGCTGCTACTTGATGATGGTCTAAGGCGCCAAAATAGTGAATATAATTTGTGTGGTTTTCCTTGATAAATTGTTTGATAGGTGCCAAGTCACCATTGCCACCTATATGAAATTCAAAATCATAGCCTTTCTCTGCTAATTGTTTGACTGCCTGTAACTGTCCAGAAATATTTTTGTGATGTTCTTTTAAACCAGAAACATGAAGAAACTTAAATTTACCAGGATGCTTTTTTTCTTTTTTTGGACTAAATATTTCTGTATTAACCACATTCGGTACAACGGTATAATCACCTTGTATGCCCTGCTTTTTCATGGCTTCTACTAATTTTTGGCTCACAGGAACTATTTTAGAGGCATGCTTACCAAGCCATTGAGCGAATTTCTTTTTAATCGGAGATAAATTACCATAATAGGCTGTGGAATGTTCTGTAATGATGTATTTTTTCTGGTTGAATATTCTTCGCATTAAAACCCAAAATAAATCATAGTGAATCACATGCGCATGAATGAAATCATAGGTTTCTACTTCTTTAGCACCAACAGCATAAGCCGTGTATTTTCTAAAAAAATTAAGGATTTTAAATTTTGATTTAGGGAAATAGACAATGATTTCCTTATAATGATCAGGATATGTTTGGATGTCTATTTCTCTTTTATGAATGTTGGAATCGCCAATAGCATGTAATACAGTCACGTTATGCATTTTACTTACTGCCTTGGCATGACGCTGTACAAAATCACCATTGAACCTATGAATCCTAGAGGGGAACCATGAGGATACAAATAATATGTTAAAAGGCTTAATCACATGCGTTTTTTAGGTACCAAAAGAAATAAATCACATTCAGGATGCTAGATATAATAAGGCAAATGCAAGTCGCCCAAGCGGCCCCGATTAACCCAAATTTAGGAATAAGTATTAAATTTAAAAAAATAGAAAGTATCAAGGTAATGCTTCCAATGATGGTATTGACTTTGGCGCGGCCGAATGCAGAAAACATATTCCCTAAGGGTACTCTAAACAAAATTGAAATGGAAGAAGCCACCATGAGGTATAGAAATAATTCATAAGGGCTGTATTCTTTTCCTAAAAAACTAAAAATCCATTCCCCAAAAAAAATGGCGATAAGCATGCCTATAGAAATGATAATGGCAAACAACTTTAAAAAATTAAAATAATAGTTTTTTAAAAATGTTCTGTTCTTATAATTAGCGGCTAGTTTGGTAAAATCTGTTCTAATGAAAATAATTGGGAGTAACAAAATATTCATGGGGATAAGCGCCGCGGCACTATACTCTGCCACTTGGGTTTCACCTAATAGGTTACCAATTAAATAAATATCAATAAAGAAAACCGTTTGGCTAACAACCCCAGAGATATTACTCAAAAACGAGTATGACCAGAAACTTTTTTTTGTAAAATTAAAATTGAATCGGAGGTTCCATTTCGGGAAGCCATACCTGAAACTAAAGATAAGAAAGGTGATGATAGGAGCGGAAATTAGACCGATTAAATAGCCCAATGCACCAAATAAATAGGTGAGCATTAC
Source organism: Flavobacteriaceae bacterium Ap0902 (assembly GCA_009835005.1). GTDB lineage: Bacteria > Bacteroidota > Bacteroidia > Flavobacteriales > Weeksellaceae > Profundicola. The sequence continues at coordinate 500,255 of WTFG01000001.1, forward strand.
CGTGAAAATTAAAAGTGTAATGCTATAGGTAATATCATATTGTCCATATAGTTTATTCTTATTATCCACACGCAATTGGGCAGATTGGTGCACATTTAAATATAAACCCAGAATTCTAAAAACTAAAATCCCAGTGAACAATAGAATGGCATCTTCTTGATTCGGTAGAAATGGCAACAGAACCACTACCATTATCATAATAGCCATGGTGTTTAAAAGTCCTTGCGAGAAAGAATAATTAATAATTTTATGTCTTTCTTCTTCGGTTTTGGCAATCGCACCATAGCGCAGCATCCCAGAGGCAGATCCTAATCCTACAAATTGACTAAAAAAGGCAATGACTGTAATAGAATAGGTAATTTGACCATAGACTTCTTTTTCTATGGTTAAGAGAATAAAACTTTTGATTAGAAATAAAATAAGTTTATTAAAAAGTGTCGCGGAGGCTATCCAAGAGCCACTATTCGCATGAAAATCTTTAATAAACGTAATGATGCTTTTCAAAAGGTCTTTGGTTTATAACACAAATGTAATTAATTCTACCCTTACTTATTCTGCTTAATAGTTATTCATGGCATAAGGTCTGCATAGTTTTTGGTAGAATAACCCAAATAATATTTAATATGTTTACAAAAGATAATATTAGGCATGTATTCTTTGATTTAGACAATACCCTCTGGGATCATAGAGGGAATTCAGAGGCTACATTGCGACAAATGTTCAAGGATTATCAAATCACCGAACAATATAACCTAGACTTTGATGCGTGGCATGAGGTGTTTTATGAAAAAAATGAATACTTGTGGGCAGAGTTAAGAGAAGGTCATATCCAAAAACAAACCTTACGCGATAGACGCTTTGCAGAACCTTTTAAGTATTTTAAAATTGAAGATCCTACACTTAGTGAGAAGTTTGATATGAATTATCTAGAGCGCATGGCTAAAATGAAAGGTGAAGTAGCGGGTGCCAAAGATTTATTAGAATATTTAAGTCCTTATTATACCCTTCATGTGATTACCAATGGATTTGAGGAGGTTTCTCAAGCAAAAATTGATAATGCAGAACTGTCTGCTTATATTGAAACATTGACTTGTGCAGATGAAATTGGTCTTAGAAAACCAGACCCAAGACTTTTTGAATTGGCAGCCTCAAAGGCAGGTGCTAGTAAAGAAGAATCCGTAATTATTGGAGATGATTGGATAGCAGATGTGCTGGGGGGGACGAGTTTTGGCTGGAAGGCGATTTTCTTTGACAGCCTGAATGATGGCAATCAATTAGATGGCGTCCCAAATGTGAAAAAGTTAGAAGAGATTAAACAATATTTATAAATTATTTGGGTGGCAAATACAATCCGTGGTATGATCATTTACGATGCCAATGGCTTGCAAATATGCATAAACTGTGGTGCTGCCCAAAAATTTAAATCCTCTCTGTTTTAAATCTATAGAAATCAATTCAGATAAATGGGTGTTTGCAGGAACGTCTGCCATAGTGTTCCATTGGTTGATGATTTGCCTTCCATCCGTGAATTGCCAGATGTAATTAGAAAATGAGTCAAACGTTTTTTGAGTTTCAATAAAACATTGTGCATTGTGGATGGCCGCTTCTATCTTTTTGCGGTGCCGAACAATACCTGGATTATTTAATAGTTCAATTATTTTAGATTCATCATAAAGGGCTACCTTATAATAGTTAAAATCATCAAAGGATTGCCTAAAGTTTTCTCTTTTCTTTAAAATCGTAACCCAACTCAATCCTGCTTGGAAGGATTCTAAAACTAGAATTTCAAATAAAACGTTATCATTATTCACAGGGACGCCCCATTCCAAATCATGATATTGAATATATAGCGGATCATCTGTTACCCAAGCACAACGAGTTGTGTTCATTACAACTTGATTTTATTCTCTAATTCTTGGGCATAAGGGGTGTCGTCTTGGACTTCCCATCCATAAATTTTGGCTAATAAATAGATTTCTTCTAGGTTATATATTAATTGCTCTCTAGCCTCTACTTTTAAATTAGATAGGTTAATTGTTTTAATCACTTCTTCAATAGCACGTTTTTTAATTCCATTGAGATCCTCATTTGTGAATTGATTTAAGGTGCTCTGTTTCATATCAAAAAACTCTATATCTGGGTAGGTTTCTACTTTTACCTCTGGAATACGTTTAATGTGTATTACTTGGTTGGCAGAGTCTATGTCTACCACCAATTCATTTAGATTATAACTGGCCTGTGCCTTAACTTCTACCTTTAAAAGTACATTTTTATCAAAAGAGAGAAGATCTCCTAAATAAGTATTTTGGCTTTTATGAGAATAAAAATTGGCATAGGTTTGCTCTGCAACCACCATTTTATTTAGCCTTTGAATAGCATATGCTATAGTGTGCGATGCTTCACTCTTGTTATTGTCTTTGGTTTGTGATACAAAGAAATAGGTTAAAAATATACCTGCCAAAAAGATTAGCAGGTACTTTATATATGTAGACATGATTTTAATTTAGTATGAATAATTAGGGGTTTGTGGAGTGCCATTAATGATATCGCGAATATCCTCTTCTAAAGAATTAATTGGTGATTCCACAATTCTACCCACTTCTTTACCATCTTTTAAGAATATGAAAGTCGGAACATGGGTAATGTTATAACCTTCTTCTTCTCCATTTAGAGACTTTTTATTTCTATCCACCGCATACATGTGGATTCTATCATCTGGATATCCAGCGTAATCCATGATTTTAAAGAAGTATGGCGTTTCTCTCTTACTATCTGGACACCAAGTTCCCATAAATATTTTGATATCATAGTCCTGCAAATCATCTTTAAAAGAATCTATGGTATCCTTTTGCAAATCATAACTATCATAGTATGTGTTATACCATTCATAATCTGCAGTGGCAAAATTATCTTCGTTAATTTCTCCTTGAAGCATTTTGTTTCCGCGATCATCTATTTCTTTATTCACTAATGGTTTTTTTTCTTCCGCTTGCTGCTCTTGGCTTTTAGTTCCACAGCTAGTCAACATAAAAATGGCTAATAAACCTATTGTTAAAATTCTCATAGTATAGTTTTTAAAAGTATTAATCTATGCAAATATTTAGCCTAAATATAAATTATCAAAATTTTTGTGGTGTTTTTTAATCTAGAAAGAAAATATTTTGGGTGTGTAAATAGAATAATTTGTATAAGGTTTAGTAAATATTAACTTTGTTTATTGTAAATTTAATATAATTTTCGGAAATCTTGATTGCACAACTTAAAGGACGTTTGGTAGAGATATACGCATCTCACGCTATAATAGATTGTAATGGGGTAGGATATCATGTCCACATTAGCCTCAATACGTATGCAGCTTTAGAGAAGAAAGATGAGGTATTGATCTATACGCATCATTTGGTTAGAGAAGATGCACAATTATTATATGGTTTTGGTACTAAATCAGAACGTTCTGTTTTTGAGAAACTTATTAGTGTGAATGGGGTGGGACCATCCTCTGGGATGATGATGCTTTCTACCTTGGAACCTGCAGAAATATTTTCTGCCATTAGTGAAGGTGATGATAAAACCTTACAGTCTGTGAAAGGCATAGGTGCCAAAACTGCGCAAAGAATCATTATAGATTTAAAAGATAAAATAGAAAAATTAGATGATGTTTCATTTAGTTCTAGTAAATCAGAAAATAAAATTAAATTAGAAGCGTTAAGTGCTTTAGAGGTTTTGGGTATTTCTAACAAGCAATCAGAGAAGTATGTGCAGCAATTAATAAAAGATAACCCGCGTATTACCCTAGAAGAAGTGATTAAATCAACTTTGAAAAAGATTTGAATTTGAAGCAAATGATCTACCAGTATAAATTAATAAGTTCCCTATTTTGTTTATTATTTTTAATTTCTAGCAATATAGTTTTAGGACAAGAAGAAGAGGACTTAATATTTCCATTCCAAGAACAATCAGGGGGGTTATATTTAGATGATCCTGTTAAGTATAACGCAGCATATGATGTCGCTACAGGAATGTACATTTTGCGACAGCAAGTAGGGGGCGTGGCTTATGGGAATCCCATATATTTAACGCAGCAGGAATACTTTAATCTTCTTTTAAATAATAGTATTACAGATTATTATAAAGACAAATCACAAGCATTGGATGACCAATACCGTACGGTACGCGGCAGAAATAGAGAGGAGGATGCTACAGATTCTGGTTTAGTTTTACCAAGTCTACAAGTTAAGAATAAAATATTCCAAACCATTTTTGGGGGTGATAAAATAGAATTAATCCCAAGTGGATATGCCTCTTTAGATCTGGGTGTATTTTTTCAACATTTGGATAATCCTCAAATTTTACCACAGAATAGAAAGTCTTTTGCCATTGATTTACAACAGAGAATCCAAATGAGTGTTTTGGGTAAAGTGGGGGAGAATCTACAAATGCAAGCCAATTATGATACACAAGCTGGTTTTGGTTTTGAAAACCGAATGAACCTCGCTTGGCGCCCTAATATGGATGGAGGGGAAGATAATATTATACAAAATATAGAATTTGGTAATGTGAGTATGCCTCTAAGTACTTCTTTAATTACAGGGGCTCAATCATTATTTGGGGCAAAAGGAGAATTTAAATTTGGGAATACCTATGTAACAACACTTTTCTCTCAACAAGAATCAGAAGCTAGAAACATCACTGTTCAAGGTGGCGGTGTAGTAAATACCTTTAAAATTTACGCCAAAGATTACGAACCTAATCAACACTATTTTTTGTCTCAATACTTTAGAGACAATTATGATACTGCCTTATCTAGTTATCCAGTTATTTCTTCACAAGTGAATGTGACTAGATTAGAGGTATGGGTAATAGATAAAGGAAATGCCAATCAAGAAAATAGACGTGCGATGCTAGCTCTTAGAGATGTGGGTGATGATGGTAATTTGCCACAAAACGGCACGTTATATAATAGGGTGAGCAATCTTGGTGGGATTAGAAACTCTGGTTCTGCAGAAAGCGTGATGAATGGTGCGGGGCTAGTAGACGATAACGGGAGTCCATACGCAGCGGGAGAACATTTCATGGTTCATGAGAATGTACGGTTATTATCTCCATCTGAATACAAATATTACCCGAGTTTAGGATATATATCTTTAAGACAACCATTAAATGACAATGAACTTTTAGGCGTTTCATTTCAATATACTTTGACATCACAACCTGGAATCTCCTATACGGTGGGGGAGTTTTCTGATCAACAAAGTGAATTATTAATCACCAAATTAATTAAATCTAACACCAACGTTAATACAAATTCACCGATGTGGGATTTAATGATGAAGAATATTTACTCATTAAACTCATTTCAACTTTCTCCAGAGGATTTTAGATTAAATGTGTTTTATCAAGATCCTGATGTTGGCTCTGGTGCCTTGAATTATCTGCAAGGAACGTCAAGAGAAAATGAGACCTTATTGCAATTATTAAACATGGACCGCTTGAATATGGTGGGTGAGGTTCAACCGGCAGGCAATGGAACCTTTGGTGATGGTTTGTTTGATTATGTTCCAGGAATCACCATAGATGAAGAAAACGGTAAGGTTATATTCACAACTGTAGAGCCTTTTGGTCAAACAATTGCCAATGCGATAGGGACACAAGATTCAGACTACGTGTTAGAAGAATTATATGATGAATTGCCTATCCGTTTTGAGCAGAATACTAGCGTTAATCGTTATTTCTTAGAAGGGCAGTATGTGAGTGCTGGGGGTTCTGGTATTCCATTGGGTGCGTTTAACGTACCACAAGGTTCTGTGAAGGTTACTGCCAATGGACAACAACTTATAGAAGGTGTAGATTATACGGTAGATTACCAATTAGGGCGCGTACAGATTATTAATCAAATGATTAAAGATTCTGGTGTTCCAATTAATATAAGTTTAGAGAACAGATCTACCTTTAATATGCAAACCCGTAGTTTAATGGGGTTGAATGTAGAACATAGATTCTCTGATAATTTCTTGGTAGGAGCAACTTATATGAATTATGCAGAACGGATTGCTGGTACACAACAAAAACCCCAATATGATGCAGAACCAGTTAGCAATTCCATCGTAGGAGCCAATGTATTATATAATGGCGAATCTGATTGGTTGACTAGATTAACAGACAAAATCCCATTCGTAGATACAGAAACTACTTCCAAAATTAACTTTTCTGCAGAAGGGGCATATTTGATGCCAGGAGTTAATAAAACACAAAACAACTTTTCTTATATAGATGATTTTGAGGATTCACAATCTAACATTAGCTTGATGGATGTTTATTCTTGGAAACTGGCATCCACACCCGTAGCCAATGCAGAAAATCCCAACCCAGATTTTGATCCTTCTATTTATAATCCAGACGATTTTAGTTTAAATTATAATAGAAGACTTTTGGCTTGGTATAATATAGATCCTAGATTCTATGGGATAGGAGGTAATTCCCCCTTATCCAATGCAGAAATCTCTAATCATGCCTCTAGACGAGTAGAAGCAAGAGAGTTATTCTCTAATCGTGATTATCTGGCGGGGACTCCTAGTTACCTTAATACTTTGGATATTTCATACTTTCCAGAGGAAAGAGGACCATATAACTTAAATCCCAATTGGCAAAATGAGAATATAGAAGATTTATGGGCTGGTATTACAAGACCGCTTACGATTACCAATTTGGTTCAAGCCAATGTAGAGTATGTAGAATTTTGGATGATGGATCCTTATGCAGATGGTATGGTTAATTCACCAGATGCTAAAATCATGTTGCATTTAGGAAATGTGTCAGAGGATTTATTGAGAGATGGTAATTTGGTTTATGAAAATGGGATCAATCAAGAAAATAACACGCCAGAAGAATCTATTTGGGGACAACAGCCTAGCAATTACCCTATTTTATATTCCTTTGATACAGAAGGTGAGGAGCGTATGTTGCAAGATGTGGGGTATGATGGATTGTTGAATCAACAAGAAGCAGTTTTGCCAGGATATTCTAATTTCTCTGCTAATACCAATCCAATTACAGGAGAATTAGATCCTGCGGCAGATGATTTTGTTTATTATTTAGATGAAAGGTGGGAAAACTTCGGGAATAGTGGTTATATTCCAGAAAGGTATAAATACTTCACCAATCCAGAAGCTAACTCACCATCGGAAACCATAGAAGTTGGTTCTGCAACGCCCGATACAGAGGATATTAATTTAGATTATAACCTGGATAGAATAGAAAATTATAACCAGTATACAATTCCTTTAGGACAACAAAATTTGAATTTAGACAATAGATTTATTGTAGATCAAAAAAGAGTGAATGTTCAGTTTGAAAATAACCAAACAGGAGAGGTGAATTGGTATTTATTTAGAGTTCCTGTAAGTGAATATGATCAAAATGCTGGTGCAGCATCAGATGATGTTTTAACTTCTGCTAGGTTTATGAGATTAATCTTAAAAGGATTTGAAACCAATGCCACAATCCGTATAGGTTCATTTGATATGGTGCGCAGTGATTGGAGAAGATATTCTAAAAATATTTATCCAGAAATTGCTGTTCCAGAGGGACAAGAAGAAATAGATATTACAGATTTCTCTATTGGTAGTGTCAACATAGAAGAGAACTCAGCTGCTTCTCCAGCTTATGTAGTGCCTCCAGGGATAGAAAGAGAAAAATTCCAAACCAATGCGGGTCTACAAAGCCAAAATGAGGCTTCTATGGTTTTAAATGTGGAGAATTTGAATGCTGCGGATGCTCGTGGAGTATTTAAAAACACGAATCTTGATTTAAGAAGATATAAACAAATTAAAATGTTCTCTCACGTACATGCTGGTGAGAACGGAATGGAAGCCAATGGGGATTTAAAATTATTTTTAAGATTAGGGAGTGATTTAGCTAACAATTATTATGAATATGAATTTCCTATGGAATATTCGCCTAGATCTGCCCAAACACCCACAGCAGTTTGGCCATTGAATAATATGCTAGAAATTAATACAGATGAATTTGTGTTAGCAAAAACTTCTGCATATGAGGCAGATAATTTAGACAGATTTCCATACCAAGTAGATGAACAGGGAAGAATGATTTATGTTAAAGGTCGTCCATCTTTAGGTAATATATCTACCATGATGATTGGGGTTAGGAATACAGGAAACACAGAAATTAATGATGCCATTGTCTGGGTAAATGAGTTGAGGCTATCAGAAGTTTCTAACGAAGGGGGATATGCTGCCATGGCTAATTTGAATGTAGCATTAGGAGACTTTGCACAAGTGAATGCAACTGGTAGCATTACTTCTGTTGGGTTCGGGGCTATAGATCAAGGACCTGTAGAAAGGCAACAAGAAGAGATTAAAAATTATGCCGTTAATACACAGGTGAATTTAGATAAATTCTTACCAGAGAAATGGGGGCTAAAGATTCCTTTTAATTACACGATTTCAGAACAATTCATAGATCCTAAGTTTAATCCTTTGGACAATGATATAGAATTTGATGAGGATCCTAGAAGAGATGCTTTAGAGCAAGTGGTAAGAACCTATAATAAAACCACCACTTACGCCTTTAATAATATTAGAAAAGAAAGAATAGGTGGAAGAAGAACACCAAAATTCTATGATGTAGAAAACTTCTCTTTGTCATTTTTATATAATTCAGATTATTATAGAGATATTTATACTACCTATAGCAAAGAGAAAAATTTACAAGCCTCTCTTAACTATAATCATAACTTTAAACCTAAATACATAGAGCCGTTTAAAGATTGGCGTATGGTTCAAGATACAGCTCAATCTGCCAAGTATCTACAGTGGGTCAAAGCGTTTAATATCAACTATAAACCTACTAGATTATCATTTAGAACAGATATCTTGAGAACTTATAATGAACAGCAGTATAGAGATATCAACTCCTATTTAATAGACAATGCAACATCCGTTCAGTTTAATCCTATATTTAGTAATAACTTCTTATTTAACTGGCAGTATAATGTTGGGTTTGATTTGACTAAATCTTTAAGAATAGATTTCACTTCTGCAACCAGAACCTTGTCCGATGTGATAGCTTCTGCGCCAGATGATGACATGATATTCAAGGATATCTTTAGCGTAGGGAGACCCATTAACTACAACCAGAGGTTACAAGTAAATTGGAAGACACCTTTAAGATTACTACCCTATTTTGAATGGGCAGATGTTGAGGTGGGCTACGCGGCGCAATATGATTGGAGAGCAAGATTAACCAATAGATTCATAGTGAATGCAGAAGAAGAAAATATTGGAAATATTTCTCAAAATGCACAGACCATTACAGTTCTTGGAAACTTGAGTTTTGATGATTTATATATGCAGTTTAAACCCTTCCAGAGGTTAGATTCCTTGAAACAAGCAAGAAGAAGTGAATTAGACTCATTGAATAGAAGCTGGAGAGAGCTTGCAGAGAAGAAAAATGGTTTAAGAACAATTAATAAATCTAAAGTTAACCTCAAAACTAAATTTGGGGTTAGAGATTACCTATTGATGACGGTGCAAAGCATCAAGAGAGGACAGTTTAACTATAATAAAAACAGTGGTATTATCTTGCCAGGGATGATTGCAGAGCCTAATTTCATAGGTCAAGGATCTGATGGGGCTGGACCAACAGCGGCATTTATGTTTGGGTCACAATATGATATTAGAAGAAGAGCCGTAGAGAATGGCTGGATTACCAATAGTATTTATCTTACAGAACCATACTCACATTCTGTGTCAGAGACATTTACTGCGAATCTGCAAGTAGAACCAACACCAAGTCTATTGATAGATTTTAATGCAAGTAGAAATTTAGTAGAGAACATGTACCAGAGCGGATACAATGTGTTGCTACCAGATGGTAGATATGGCTTTGAGGCTGCTTTTGAAAACAGGCAAGAGAATTTCACCATGTCTACATGGAGTTTCAATACAGCTTTCTCTGACAGGGATGCACTATACAATGAGTTAAGAGCCAATGCTCAAATCATATCTCAGAGACAAGGGAGATTGTGGTATGGGATTACAGCGGTTGACCCAGATGGTTACGCAGAAGGACTAGGGATTACCAATGCAGATGTCTTGGTACCTGCATTCTTAGCCACTTACCGTGGAAGCACATTGCCCGATACTAATTTTGGTCATAAGCGTAGCATTCCATTGCCAAACTGGAATATTACTTATTCTGGCTTGTCTAATAATCCATGGATTGCTAAAAGATTTGATAGAGTTCAATTATCCCATAACTACACTTCTTCTTATACTGTTTCTGGTGTGACTTCAAACCTAGATCGATTCTCACAAGGTGTTTCAGTAGATAATGGAATACCAGTCTCTGGATTAGATGGCAACGGTAATTTATATTCTTTGAATCAATACGGTGCCGTCACAATGATGGAAGCATTTGCCCCATTGGTAGGATTGGATTTGACTTTAAGAAATAGTTTGCAATTAAGAGCTCAATATAATAAAGATAGAATTGTATCTTTGAGCATGAGTAATTATACCTTGACAGAGGATTATGGAGATGAATATATTGTAGGCTTAGGTTATATTTTAAAAGGAATGAAGCTCAACATGCGTTACATGGGTAAAAAGAAAACTTTAGAAGGCGATGTAAACTTTAGGCTAGATTTTGCTTTAAGAGATAACCAAACAACCATTAGAAGAATTTTGGAAGACGAATCTCAAATTATGGGTGGTCAAAATATTTTCTCACTTAAATTTAATGCAGAATGGTTGTTAAGTCAAAACTTAAACTTAAGTTTGTTTTATGATCAAATGATAACCAAATATAAAATATCCACTGCATTCCCGCTTAGTACAACAAGAGCAGGAATCAGAGCTACATTTAAACTAGGAAACTAAAATTTATATTATGAATATTCCAAACGAACTAAAGTACACAAAGGATCACGAATGGGTGAAGATTGATGGAGATACTGCTACAGTAGGCATTACAGATTATGCTCAAAGTGAATTAGGAGACATCGTTTTTGTAGATGTAGATACAGAAGGCGAAGAATTAGAATTCGGTGAAGTATTTGGCACCATAGAAGCAGTGAAAACAGTATCAGATTTATTATTACCTGTTACGGGAGAGGTTCTAGAAATTAATGAGCGCCTAGAAGACGAGCCAGAATTAGTAAATTCAGATCCGTACGGAGACGGATGGATTATTAAAGTAAAGGTTTCAGAGGTAGTAGAAGCAGAAATGTTGGATGCAGAAGCTTATAAGAATCTAATTGCTTAAATCAACTAGAAATAATCAATTGATATTTTTTTTAATGGTGTTATTGGTTCTATATGGTACCATAACACCATTAAATGAATTAAGTTCACGCTTTGACTTGTCTTTCATAGAACACCCAGACAAGATTGTTCATATGTTAATGTTCGTGATTCTAGGATTCTTCATCGTTCCAAGTTTCCCTAAAATCAATCCAATATTGTTGGCATTCATTCTATCTGGATTTGGGTATTTGACAGAATTACTTCAACATTGGTTGCCTACTGGTAGAACATTTGAATTTTATGATTGGGTAGCAGACAGTTTTGGTGTGATTATTGGTTTTATAGTTTATAGGGTTTATAATTCGTTGATATTAAAGAATAAAAAGCCATAATTTAGACAGGTAAGCATAATTATTGTAGTTTATCAGTTCTTTACATAAAATACTTTTCTGGTGTTTTAATGTTAAATAACCAAAAACTATTTTGAAAGATTGTAATAAAATATTATTTTAGTCCCATAAAAGTTAAACCATGGAAATAAAAAAGACAGAGAAAGCAAGTTTAAAGGGTAATAATATCCTTTATTTCTTGGCAGGGCTTAATGTGGTTTTGCTCGTTGTTTTGGGTTTGTTTAGCTATCAAAAGCAAGAGGCTGCGCCTGTTGTAGTTGAAGCCCCAGAAGTAGTAGAAACAACAGAGGCTGTATTGATAGAGATTCCTGAGCCGGAAACTCCACCACCACCACCGCCACCAGCAGATGAACCGCCGCCACCACCACCGCCAGAGGTTCCTATGGAAATTGAAGAGACCCCAGAGCCGGTTCCACCACCACCCATCAAGGATCAAAATGATATTACACCGCCAGATATTCCTACAGGTCCAGTAAATACAGGTCCTGTGAGAAAAGTGGATTTATCTGCACTGCAGACTAAAACACAAGAAGCGCCTAAAGAGGAGCGTGTAAAGGAACCAGTAACGGTAAATCGTGTAGCAGACATGGCTGTTTACCCAGGATGTGAAAAATTCAGAGGGAATAAACGTGAATTGATTAAATGTTTTGGTCAAGAACTTCAAGGGGATATCCTGAGGTATTTGGATACAGAGTACCCAGATACAGATAAGAGCCAAGTAGCCGTTCAATTAGAATTTCACGTGACACCAGATGGTTATATTACCAATATTGTCCCAAAAAGAGGAGATGATGTTTTTAAACCTCAGGCAAAAGAAGCTTTAGAAAGGGCAGCAGATTACTTGAGAAGAAAAGGTAGAAAAATTGAACCAGCTAAGATGGCAGATGGTACTAATGCTACCTTGATATTTAATAACTCTGTGGTTCTTCAAAACCCGAATTAATTTAAAAAATTAAATAAATCTTAAAATCCCGCATTACGTGGGATTTTTTTATGTAATGAATTCAAGATTACGGATATTTGAAAATTATAAATCTCTATATGAAAGTAAGACAACAGCAAGAGAAGTTTAGACAAATAGTGGGTAATAAATATCAGATTTATAACGCTTTGTTTATGAGTTTGCCTTATGATAAAATGTCTAATATTGGCATGCTTCTACCTTTTTTATATGAGGAAAGCAAAGAGGGATATGAGAATGGCAAGACCCCTATAGAAATAGTGAATGAATTCTTTGATGATCATACAGAACTCCAAGAAGAAGAAAGGCGTATAGATATCCTATTTAGGATTATTCAATACATAGAGAGACAAGTTGTGTTATTTGATAGTATAGAAGATGCAGCCTTTTCTTCTCTACATGATTCAACAGATACAGGAACACTTATTCAATTTAATCAAATTGCAGAGGAACGTGGCCAATTAGAGAAGGCTAGAAATAAATTAATGGAGTTTGCGGTAAAGATTGTTTTCACGGCGCATCCAACGCAGTTTTATTCTAATAATGTACAGAGAATTTTATATGAGTTAAGAAGTGCCATCCAGCGTGATGCTATATCAGAAGTAGATGCTTTGTTGCAACAATTGGGAATGACTCCCTTTGTAGCAGACGAGAAACCTACTCCCTATGATGAGGCTCTGAGTATCATTTACTACCTGCGTTATGTATATTATGATACATTAGGTGAATTAATGATGAAGGTGAAAGACATTTATGGACAAGCGGTGGTAGAAGAGAATGCTCATCTTTTCCAATTAGGATTTTGGCCAGGTGGGGATAGAGATGGAAATCCATTTGTTAAATCAGAAACTACTGCTAAAGTTGCAGAGGAATTGCGTGTTGCAATACTAAAAAGTTACTACAACCACATCAAGAAATTAAGAGGTAAATTCACTTTCCGTGGGGTTAGCGAATCCTTAAAAGAAATTAGTGAGGCTCTCTATCAAATGATTTTTGAAAAAGGAGAAGGACTTTCATTAGAAGAATTAATTAACCATTTAGAGGAAATCAGAGAGGTTGTTGTAAATGTATATAATGGATTATATATTGATTATTTAGATGATTTGATTATGAGAATCAAAATGTTTGGATATCATTTTGCAGCTTTGGATATTAGACAAGATAGTTCTATACATGATAGAATTATTAGAGAAATCTTCCAACATGAGTTTGATTTGGATTATGATGCTATATCAAAAGAAGAAAAAATCTCATTGTTAACAGAAAAATCTTTGAATATAAATCCAGAAGATTATTCAGATCCGTTTGCACAGGATACAATTCGCAATGTATATCAACTCAAAGAAATTCAAAAAAGAAATGGAGAACTTGGTTTGAACCGCTATATCATTTCCAATTCAGAATCAATTTGGGATGTACTTAACGTATATGCACTGTTCAAATATTGTGGGTATAAAGAGGAAGAAATCAAATTTGATATTATTCCGTTATTTGAAACTATGCAAGGGCTTGGCAATTCTAAACATACTATGGATACCCTTTATAATCTTCCCTCCTACAAAGACCATCTAAAGCGTCGGAATATGGAACAAACCATTATGCTTGGTTTCTCAGATGGCACCAAGGATGGTGGATATGTGAAAGCCAATTGGGGAATCTACCAAACCAAAGAGACCCTTACAGATGTCTCTAAGAATAATGACATTAAAGTAGTATTTTTTGATGGTAGAGGAGGACCGCCTGCTCGGGGAGGCGGAAAAACACACCAATTTTATGCATCACAAGGGAACACCATTGCCAACAATAGAATAGAATTGACCATTCAAGGACAAACGATTACCTCTGTATTTGGAACCAAGGAACATGCAACATATAATTTTGAACAATTGTTATCCGCTGGACTCAAGAACAGTGTTTTTGCAGATAAAAAAGTAGATTTAACAACGCAAGAAAGAGAAGTCCTAGATCAACTAGCAACGTGGAGTTATCAGAAATACAACGATCTAAAATCTCATCCTATGTTCGTACCATATTTAGAGAATATGAGTACGCTTAAATATTATGGAAAAACCAATATAGGATCTCGCCCAAGCAAAAGAGGCAAAAGTGATTCGCTTGTATTTAGTGATTTAAGAGCTATTCCATTTGTGGGATCCTGGAGTCAATTAAAACAAAACGTACCAGGATATTATGGATTCGGAACAGCGATTCATCAATTCAAAGAAGAAGGTAAAGTAGATGTGATTAAGGATTTATTCACAAACTCAGACTTTTTTAGAACTTTGGTACAAAATAGTATGATGTCAATGACTAAAACTTATTTTCCGCTAACCTATTACATGCAAAACAATCCGCAGTATAGTGAGTTTTGGAGTATGCTGCATGAGGAATTTCTACTTTCAAGAGAAATGATGTTAGAAATCACAGGTTATGACATGTTGATGGAAGATGAACCATTGTCCAGGCTTTCTGTAGAGATGAGAGAAAAGATTGTGCTGCCTTTGCTAACGATTCAGCAATATGCATTGCAGAAATTACAAGAAGGAACAGATAAGGAAGAAATATATGCCAATATGGTGACCCGTTCACTCTTTGGTAATATTAATGCTAGTAGAAACTCTGCTTAAATCCAAAGGTAATTGCCTATTATTCAATCCACATATCATGCGCCGTTTTGGATTCGCCCCATGGATTTGATGACTATTTATATGGCCAAAGGTCGTAAAGTACATGGGATCTTATACCAAAGAGAAAGGGTAGAATTACCCGATGATGATTTTATAGACTTAGATTGGAGCAGAGCCAAAAAAGCTACAGATAAATGCATCTTAATGCTGCATGGGCTAGAAGGCTCCTCTAAAAGCCAATACATGCTAGGGGTTGCCAAGAAGTTCAATCAAGCAGGATTTGATGTTTGTGCTATGAATTTCAGAAGTTGTAGTGGCGAACCTAATCGCAAATTCACTTCCTATCATTCTGGTAAAACAGATGATGTGATAGAGGTTTTAAATCATCTGTTAGCACAAAATCAATATGACCAATTAATTTTGCATGGCGTCAGCCTTGGAGCTAATGTCGCTTTAAAATTAACTGGAGAAAATCAAGTCTTACCCAAAGAATTAAAGGCGGTGATAGCGATTTCTGCGCCTATCGATTTAGCAGGATCCGCAGGAAATTTACTCAAGAAGAGAAACTTCCTCTATGCTTATAACTTTCAACAACAATTAAAAAACAAGGTGTTGCAAAAGCATACTCAATTTCCAGATCAGATTAGTCTGGATGCGATTAAAAGCATTAAAAATATGATAGATTTTGACAATGTGTACACCGCACCTGCCCACGGTTTCCAAGATGCACAAGATTATTATGCTCAAAATAGTTCCTTGCAATTTTTAGCTGCTATTGATGTTCCAACACTGGTATTAAATGCTTTGAATGATTCCTTTATTTCCAAGAAGTCATTTCCTTATGATATCGCACGAGATCAGCCATGCTTATATCTGGAAACCCCCAAGTATGGCGGGCATGTGGCTTTTTGGCAAAAAGGAGCATTCACTTATAATGAAGATAGAGCTTTAGAATTTGCTAAACAGTTCATAGAAAAGTAAGATTTACACTTACCATCCATTTACAGGCATGGGTTCTTGTTTAAACTTTGGCGTGATTTCAGAGCCATTCCATTTTAGAACTCGTTCACTCTTATGCTCTTCCGTTTGTATTGGGTCTCCATAATTATCTCCCTCGTATACCGTTTCCATATATTCGCTTTTATAAAGTATATAATCTCCATTTTTGTGTTCACTTGGAAACGTTAAAGTTTCTTGCCAATAGAATATACCAGCATCTGAAACCTGCACATAAGAAAATGCGTCATGCCAATGACCAGAAGCATCGATGAAGATATATTTACCGCCCCCATCAATACCACAAGCCTCTGCAAAATAATTAATATGTAAAATATTACGCACATTTTTTAATCCCTTAGAGCCAAAAACCTCCAATTGCATCATGGTGGAAAACACTTCAAAAGTTTTTTCATAATATGCTGGTATGCTTTGCGTGGGTATTCTAATTTTTAATGTAGTCTTATCTTCATTATTCTCTAATTGGGTATATAGAGGAACACCATTCAACTCTACCGTCTGTAATGAAAGAAAGTCAGAACGGATATAGCCAGCTTTATCATTATACCTCACATGTACCCAAAAAGGTTCATCTTTGGAATAATTTTGGTTGTTATCTTCTAAAATTATAAGAGGACTACCAATTTCCAGTACAGTAAGGCTTTTAGAATCTGATTTGGGTTCACTTCTCAAATGTACTTGATCACCAAATAGATAGATTTGTTGACTGGTAGTAAAGGCTGGATAGACACTTATATATTCATCATTTTGGGCTTGTATTAATGTCCCCCAAAAAGCTAAGATGATCCATAATAATTTGCACATGATTTGTGAATTTTATTTTAAGTAATCAAATATCAAGCTATACAACAAATTTAACACTAACTTTAATTTAAAATTAATATAAACTAGTCATATTTAATTAAATTTGTAAAAAATTAAAAACTATGGAAGAGAATCAAAATAATTTACAAGGAAGTAGAAAATTGCATGACATTTTAGAAAAACAAGAGAACAAAAAATTGTTTCTTGGGCTTATAGCTATATTCTTGGGCGGTTTTGGATTGCACAAATTTTTATTAGGTCATAATAAAGAAGGAATCATTCAATTAGTGGTTACTTTTATAACCTGTGGTGCTGGTAGTGTTATTGGTTTAATAGAGGGTATTATCTACCTAACCAAGTCAGACGAAGAATTTAACCAAATTTATATTATTGGAGATAAGAAATGGTTCTAGAACTATAAATTCTCAAATTTTTAAAATCCTTAGATAATTGAATCTAGGGATTTTTATTTTTAATTATATTTATATGGTTGTCTACTGGATTAAAATTTATCTTTGTATTACTTTTTACTATTTAGCCCAATTTTTCTAAATACTTAAAACCTTGAGACATAGATTTTCTGAAAAATATCTAAAGAACATTCGTTTATATTTATCTGCTAACTTGCTAGTTATCAAAAATAAGAATGTGCATACAAATATTTTGCAAGCCATTCCCTTTTGGGTGGGGGCCGTAATTTCTGGGATTATCGCGGTCTTATATGCATGGTTAATAGATAAGACAGAACATTATATTCTAGAAATTTTAGCTTGGAAATCCTGGCTTATATTTTTTATATCTCCTATAGGTTTTATTGGGTCTTGGTGGTTGGTTCAGCGTTTTGCTCCTTATGCAAAAGGGAGTGGAGTTCCTCAAGTAATGGCTGCCGTGGAGTTGAGCACTCCCGTTCATCGCCATTTAGCAAAACATTTGTTAAGTTTAAAAATTATGATTATCAAGGTGCTTTCCAGTATGCTCCTTGTATTTGGAGGTGGTGCTGTAGGTAGAGAGGGGCCTACCATTCAGGTTTCTAGTTCTGTGTTTAGAGTAATAAATGATATTTTGCCCTCATGGTGGCCATCTATTTCAAGAAAAAATATGATTATGGCTGGTTCTGCTGCAGGATTATCGGCTGCTTTTAATACCCCTTTGGCAGGGATTGTTTTTGCTATAGAAGAACTTTCAAAAACCGAACTCAAGTATATCAAAACCTCCTTATTTACAGGAGTACTGATTGCTGGTTTAACAGCGCAACTGTTAGCAGGTTCTTATTTGTATTTGGGTTACCCTAATACCAAGAATGTTACAATACAAATCATACCTGCGGTAATTGTGGTTTCCTTGATTGGAGGAATAATGAGTGGATATCAAACAAGGTTTTTATTTTATTTACAGGGCTTTAGAAGAAAATTTAAAAAGAATAAAGAGCAAATTATTCTACTTTTTATTTTTTCTATGATTATATCATGTGTTATTTTCTTTGTAAGTAATTCTATCATGGGTTCTGGAAAGAATATTATGGAAACTGCGTTATTTGATTCTTCTAAAAAAATTAATTGGTACACCCCTTTTCTTAGAATGCTTGGTAACGGATTATCATTTAATTCTGGGGGGGCAGGTGGTATTTTTGCTCCTGCTTTAAGTATAGGAGCTTCCATAGGTGCAGTCTTTGGAGAATTATCAGAATATACAAGTCAAGAAACCAGAGTATTGATTTTAGTAGGGATGGTGGCTTTTCTATCTGGCATTACGCGAGCGCCATTCACTTCTTCTATCATTGTATTGGAAATGACAGATCGCCATAGCTTATTATTTTATTTAATTATAGCTGGAATGGTAGGCAATCAGTGTTCTAGATGGATTACCAAAGAAGCCTTATATAGCAAATTAAACAAGAGCTATATAAGGGAATTAAAAGAAAGAAAAGTAGCTAAATCTGATTCATAAATGGATTATTATATCCAGCATTAAAACAATTTTAATTTCTGCTTCCCCCAAAATAAACGTAATTTTGTGAAACTTGATATGAAAGAGCTTCTCACTTTAAATAAATTAATCTATAAATATAAAGGGCGTATATTCTTGGGTGCTCTATTTATTATATTAGCCAATATTATACAAGTTTATTCTATTAGGTTTGTGGGAAAAGCCATTAATTTCATAGATAATTCTTTTAACAATCAGCAGGATAATACAGATTTTAATCAGCTTTTATTGTATGGAGGATTAGTGATTTTATTACCCATTCTTAGCGGAATCATGGTTTTCTTGCAAAGACAAACCATCATTGTAGCCTCGCGTTATATAGAATTTGATTTAAAAAATGATATATTTTGGCACTATCAAGAATTAGATCAAACTTTTTATAAGAAAAATAGAACGGGAGATTTAATGAACCGCATCAGCGAGGATGTTGGCTATGTACGTCAATATCTTGGACCTGGAATTATGTATCCCATTAATTTAGTTACGCTTTCTATCATCTTGATCATAGAAATGCTTTTGATAGATAGGACACTAACGCTCTATACTTTAGCACCTTTACCTATTTTGTCTATTGTAATTTATTTTATTAGTAGCAGAATCAATAGAAAAAGTAGAGAGGTACAAGAAGAGCAGTCTAATTTGTCTTCCTATGTACAGGATATATTTTCTGGAATCAGGGTGGTTAAATCTTTTAACAAAGAAGAAAGTATCAGGAGTGCTTATGCAATAGAAGCAAAGAATTATAAAGCCAAGGCTTTAAGTCTGGCGAATATCCAAGCATTCTTCTTCCCGATGGTTTTGACTATTATCGGGTTAAGCCAAATATTGATTTTGTATGCAGGAGGAAATCAATATATAGAAGGTAATATTACAGATATTGGTACATTAGGACAGTTCTTTATGTATTTGAATATGCTTATATGGCCATTTGTATCGCTGGGGTATATTTCCATGGTTGTCCAACGTGCAGAGGCTTCTATGAAAAGAATTAATGAGTTTTTAAGTGCGCAGCCATTGGTGAAGAATATAGGGAATATACAACGTAAAATAGAAGGAGAAATAGAATTTAATAATGTTTCTTTTGTATATGAGAATACTGGAATCAAAGCCTTGAATAGGATTAATCTGCATATTCTTGCAGGTAGTACCGTTGCGATATTAGGTAGAACAGGTTCTGGTAAAACCACATTGGCAGAATTAATTCCTAGACTTTATGATCCTACAGAAGGCGACGTGAAAATAGATGGAATTCCATTAAGGGATTATGAATTAAATTCTATTAGAACACAAATAGGTTTTGTAATACAAGAAGCCTTTTTATTCTCTGAAAAAGTAAAAGATAATATCTCCTTTGCAGTAGATGACTCCAATGATGCATTGGTACAGAAATATGCAAAAATTGCAGATGTACATGAGAATATAGAGAATTTCCAAGAAGGCTACGAGACCAAAGTGGGAGAGAGGGGTGTGACACTTTCCGGTGGGCAAAAACAACGTATCTCTATAGCTAGAGCCTTGATTAAGGAACCTAAGATTTTGATATTTGATGATAGTCTTTCTGCCGTTGATACCACTACAGAAGAAAACATTATTAAAAACATTCAAGAGAATTCCAAATCAAAAACTACCATCGTGATTACCCATAGAATTTCTTCTGCTAAACATGCAGATAAGATCATTGTACTAGAAAATGGAACGATTATCCAAGAAGGTAGCCATGATGAACTATTATTACAACAAGGTGAATATAAGAAATTATATGAAATACAATTACAAGAGGATGATTCAAACTAAAGTCTAGTTCGTTAAAACATAGACTTTTGGTTTTTAATCATTTTCTCTGTCTTGTGGTAGGATATAACGACATTTTTCTTCACTATACCCAAACATACTTTTTTCTTTGATTAATTGTGCAATATCTCCAGGTAAGCTGTCCTCCCATCCAATCTCACAGTTATTCAACATTTTAAGAATCTTTCTAGAATGAATCCTTAAATTCTCTGGATTATAGTTTTTAATATCTTGTATTCTGTTATTATGTTTGAAATACTTATATAATTCTTTTAAGTGATTGCTGACTTTTAGATTATCAGAGTTTAATATTTCATTGTTATCCTTATCTAAATAAGGATATAAATAAACTTTGACATTGCGCTTGAATAATTTACCAAACGCCTCCATAATCCCTCCACTCAAATCTGAATAGTATTCTTCTTGGAAGACAGAAAGCAAATTATTCACTCCCATGGTTAATCCAATTTGGGTCCTATTCTTGGTGAAATTAGAGAAGTATTCTATCAGCTTGTAATACTCTTGGTAATTAGATATCAGGACATTATAGCCTAATTTACACAATATATCTGCACGATTCAAGAAATCTCTTTCATCAATTTCTCCCTCTTGTTTTAGGTTGGTTAAAGTGATTTCAAATAGAACACGCAGGTTACTCTCGTTAATCTCTGGGTTATCATTTTTAAATATTTCTAGACCACTTTTAAGCATGTCTATATTGACATTTGTAACTGGTCGAAAGCTTCCCCGTAGAGCGAAGATATTTTTCTTATAAAGCAAATCTGCTGGGAGGATGTTATATCCATCTGGCCCGAACATTACGGCCTCTGTCATTCCATTTTTTAGCAAATGTAGACTCATCAATCGGTTATCTACATATCTGAATCTGAGCCCAGAGAAATTAATCATATCTATCTCTAGTTGATCATAATCTAGTGTATCATATAGGGATTCCATTAATCTCCTTGGATTGTCATGGAAATGGTAGGCACCATAAATTAAGTTGACGCCCAATACACCCAAGGTTTCCTGTTGTAATTGCGCAGATTGCTCCTTGAATCTAACATGCAGAATGATATCATTATATGCTTCATTAGGGGCAATTTGAAACCTTAGTCCAACCCAACCATGACCTTTGTATTTTTTAGAATAATCTATGGTAGTTACCGTATTAGCATAAGTAAAGAAAGCTTGGTCTGCATGTTTGTCCTTGCTTAGGCGCTCCTCCATTAATTCTGTTTCATGGTCCAACATTTTGTTTAGACGCTTTTCTGTCACATATCTACCATCACTTTCAACGCCATAGATGGCATCAGAAAAATCCTTGTCATAAGCAGACATTGCTTTTGCTAATGTTCCAGAGGCACCACCAGCCCGGTAAAAGAACCGTACCGTCTCTTGGCCAGCTCCAATTTCTGCAAAAGACCCATAGATATTCTTGTCTAAATTAATTTCTAGCGCTTTTTGCTTCGGGGTGAGGGGTCTTTCTTTTATAGACATAACTTTTTTTGAATTGAATTATAATGGGTAAATTTACCAAAATTATGTTGGAAAAAGAGAATGAAATCATATTTTTAGGTACAGGGACTTCTCAAGGGGTTCCACCCATTGGATGCACGCATCCTGTCTGCCTATCAGATGACCCCAGAGATAAGAGGTTACGAGCCTCTGTGATGATTAAATACCATGGGAAAACCATTCTAATAGATTGTGGTCCAGATTTCAGGCAGCAGATGCTTCGCGAAGACATGGATTATGTAGATGCTATATTAGTCACGCATGAACATAATGACCACATCATTGGGTTGGATGACATGAGAGCCGTTTATTTCAAAAGTCATAAAGTTCCAGTGATATATAGCATTCCTAGGGTTTTGAATGATATTAAAGTTCGTTTTCCTTATGCTTTTACAAAATTTAAGTATCCTGGTGTTCCTACTTTTGATTTGCAAGAAATAGAACCTAATAAACCATTTTTTGTGGAAGGAATAGAGGTGCTTTCCTTGCATGTTTTGCACGGAGGATTGCCCATACTGGGTTTCAGAATTGGGGGACTTGCCTATATTACAGATGTTAAAATAATTCCACCAGAGACACTAAAACTATTAGAAGGTCTGGATATATTAGTCATTGATGCTTTAAGGCAAAAGAAGACCCATCATTCACATTTATTGCTAGATGAAGCCATTCAATACGGTAAACAGATTGGTGCAAAACAAACCTATTTCACCCATATTAGCCACAATCTAGGCTTTTATAAAGAAGTAGAAAAGACTTTGCCCGAAGGTATGCATCTTGCGTATGATCAATTGAGGTTGAAGTTTTAACATTGTGTGTGTTAAAAACTTTTATATAATACAAAAAGAGCTACTCCAATTAAGGAATAGCTCTTTTAAAACAATAGTAGTTTTATGTTAAATAATTAAACATCCAAAGCTTTATTCACTTGGCGCACTTTATCAGCCGCTTCATCAAATTTAGCTTTTTCATCTTCGTTTAATTCAATCTCTACAATCTTCTCAATACCATTAGCGCCAATGATGGCAGGAACGCCCATACAAATATCATTTTGTCCGTATTCACCTTCTAAGTATAGCGAACAAGGGAACATTTTACCACTATCCTGTGCAATAGCTCTTACTAGCTCAGATACTGCTGCTCCTGGTGCATACCATGCAGAAGTTCCTAATAATTTAGTTAAAGTAGCCCCACCCACACGCGTTTCTTGTTCTACTTCATCCAATCTAGCTTGATCTACGAACGTAGAAGCTGGGACACCATTTCTTGTGGCTAAACGAGTCAACGGCACCATACCTGTATCAGAGTGAGCCCCGATTACCATTCCATCCACATCAGAGATTGGACAGTCTAAAGCTTCCGCTAATCTATATTTAAAGCGTGCGCTGTCTAAAGCGCCACCCATACCAATGATTCTGTTTTTAGGTAAGTCTGTTGCTTTATGTACCAAGTATGCCATGGTGTCCATTGGGTTACTTACCACAATGACAGTTACCTCTGGAGAGTGCTCTACCAATTGATCTATAACAGATTTTACAATTTTAGCATTGGTACCAATAAGCTCTTCACGCGTCATTCCTGGTTTTCTTGGAATTCCCGATGTAATTACGGCTACATCAGAATTGGCAGTTTTGCTATAATCGTTCGTAGAACCAACCACTTTCGTATCAAAGCCATTCAAAGATGCAGTTTGCATTAAATCCATAGCTTTCCCTTCTGCATATCCTTCTTTGATATCTAAAAGACAAACTTCTGCAGCAAAATTTTTGAGTGCAATATACTCTGCACAACTAGCGCCAACGGCTCCGGCACCTACAACTGTAACTTTCATATAATTATATTTTTAGTTAAAAATCTAGACCATAAAGATAGGGCTTTTCACAAAGAATTTAAAATCAAAAAACTAGAAATTTTCTATCATAATAATATTTTCTACAAAGATGGTTTCATAGTTTTGCAAGGTTATGAGTTCAAAGATATCTTATAGAGAAATTAATGCTTTAGCGATTCCAGCCATATTTGCTGGGATTGTGGAGCCACTCATTTCTTTAACAGACACAGCGGTTGCTGGTAGATTACCTCTAAATCCTGATGAAGCCTTGGGAGCCATAGGTTTGGTAGGCTCTTTTTTGTCTGCTATGATTTGGATTTTCTTACAGACTTCTAATGCGATTTCCGCCTTGGTTTCTCATGGAGTGGGGCAAGAGAGGGTTAATCGATTAAAACCTTTGGTTTCTCAATTATTATATTTTAATCTTTTAATTTCTCTTATATTATCTACAACAGCTTTTCTCTTAGCAGATGAAATATTTAGATTGTATGGTGCAGAAAATCAATTACTAGAGGTTTGTGTACGGTATTTTCACATTCGGGTATGGGGATTTCCACTTACACTGCTCACTTTTACCATATTTGGGGTGTTTAGAGGATATCAAAATACTTCTTGGTCTATGAGAATCGCTTTTGTAGGAGGCCTGCTCAATGTTTTATTGGATTTATTGCTCGTTTTTGTTTTTGATTTTAATGTAGAAGGTATCGCGTGGGCTAGTCTATCTGCACAGTGGGTCATGTTTGTTTTAGCGTTAATTTATATGTATCAAAAAACACCATTTAGATTAAATTATATTTGGCCTTTGCATCCAGATTTTAAGAAAACACTCACCATGAGTTTTGACTTGTTTTTAAGAACACTTTCACTCAATATTGCTTTGTTCTTAGCTTTTAGATTTGCAACAGTTTTGGGGGGTGAAGGAGAAAATCAATTTGTGGGAGCACATGCGTTATTGATTCAAGTATGGTTATTCTCTTCTTTCTTGTTAGATGGTTATGCCCATGCTGGAAGTGCGATTTCTGGTAAATTATTTGGGGCCAAAAATTTGGTGCAATTAAAGAATTTAGTATTAGATTTAGTGAAGATTATGCTGGTTCTGGGTGTTACTTTAGGTAGTATCTATCTAGTATTTTATTATCCCATAGGTAGATTTCTTACTAAATCAGATGCTGTATTAGGCGTATTCTTTAATGCCTTTTGGATTGTAGCTTTGATGCAACCGTTGAATGCTGTAGCATTCTTATTGGACGGGGTTTATAAAGGGTTAGGTAAAACCAAATTGCTGCGCAATGTATTTGTCATCGCATTGTTAATTGGTTTTATTCCTGCGATGTATCTATTTAGGTCTTTAGATTTGGGCATGGTGGGGATTTGGTTCAGCTTTATGATATGGATGTTATTTAGAGCAGGTGGTCTCGCTATTCATTTTTATAAGAATTATTATAAAAATCCATAAATCACAACACAAACCCTATCTTCACGTTATTGATTTAATTTGAGGAACTTTCTTGCCATATTATTTATTTTTTTTAGCCTGTTCATAAACGCACAGGAGGTCTGGAAGAATCCTAATTTCAGAGAGAAAACGTTGGTCGTAAAAGATTCTATCGTTTTAGATTCTTTACAGATTTTGCCAGAAAACATGGTTTTAAGAGATTTAAAAGGACAAAAAATACCAAAAGATTTATATCAAATAGAGCATAATATTTTAATCCTAAAGCAGCTTGAGGCAGATTCAATTCATATATCGTATTATATTCATCCTAACTTCAAAGAAATTGTAACTTATCCCAAAGACCCATCTATCATTGTGAGCTCTGCATCAGAAATGAATGCGTTGGTGTTAGATAATCAGGACAAAGAAGAAGTACAGATCTTTGAGGGTTTAAATTCTAAAGGAACGCTAGTGAGAGGTCTAATGTTTGGCAATAATCAAGGATCTTCTGTACAGTCTTCTTTGAATTTACAATTAGATGGTAAATTATCCGAAAATGTAGGCATTCAAGCTTTTATCTCTGACACCAATGCGCCGATAGAAGTAGATGGATATACCCAAAGTTTAGATCAGTTTGAAAGAATATATATAGAACTCTTCACAGATCAATCTAAAATTAGAGCGGGACACATTGATTTAGCGCAAAATCTGGATTACTTTGGTAGATTTCAACGAAAAGTTACAGGGTTAAAGGTTTCTCATGCAATAAAATCAGAAGAGCATGCGACAGTATTTGAAGCTGCTGGTAGTTTGAGTAGAGGTGAATATACGCGTTATGAGTTTACAGGGAATGAGGGGAATCAGGGACCCTATAGGCTTGCAGGGAATAGCAATGAGGCCTATGTCCTGATTATCGCTGGGAGTGAACGTGTTTATAGAAATGGTAAACTTTTAGAATATGGGGAGAACAAGGATTATATATTGGATTATTCCACGGGAGAAATTGTCTTCACAGAACAGCATCTGGTAACAGCCAATGATAGATTCATCGTAGAATATCAATATACGAATAGAAATTATAACCGATTTACTTGGGTGGCAGGCGCATCGCATCAAAGCAAGAAATTTCGTATTTCTGGACATATATATACAGAGGCAGATAACAAAAATAATCCTATCAATCAGAATTTAACAGCAGAAGATTTAACTATATTGACAAATGCTGGTAACAATACAGATAATCTATTTGCAGATAGTGCAGTTCCCGTAGCATACCAAGAAGACCGCGTCTTGTATAGAAGGTTCATCACCAATGGAAATTATATCTATGAATATTCCACCGATCCAAATGATGAATTGTACCAAGTTAACTTTACTTATTTAGGGGCTAATAAAGGGGATTATATCTTAGATAATACAGGGGTAAATGGTAGGGTTTTTACTTATGTAGCACCTGAGAATGGTATTCTACAAGGTGATTATGCGCCTGTAAATCCATTGGTGGCACCT
Source organism: Flavobacteriaceae bacterium Ap0902 (assembly GCA_009835005.1). GTDB lineage: Bacteria > Bacteroidota > Bacteroidia > Flavobacteriales > Weeksellaceae > Profundicola. The sequence continues at coordinate 527,405 of WTFG01000001.1, forward strand.
GAGCGAAAACAAGTTATTAGTTTAGCTTCAGAATATCTGATAGGGGAGGATGGACGTATGCGCTTGGATGTAGGCTTATCTAATAGCGATGCCAATTTATTTTCTGAGATAGATGATGGAGAAAACATAGGAATAGGGATAAAAGTAGGTGGATATAAAGATATTAAATTAGGTAAATTTAAAGTGACACCTCAAATCGATTATGAGTATATTCAAGATAAATTTGACCCGATAGAACGATTGCGAACCCCAGAATTTGCTAGAGATTTCAACCTAACTACAGAATTAGCGGAATCAGACCAGCATTTCCTTCAGAGTAATATGCTGTTTTATGTCAATGATTCTATTTTAATGAATTATGGCTTTGATTATTTAAACCAAACCAATGATTACTTGGGCTATAGACACAGAATGAATGGATTATTCATGTGGAAAGATTATAGGATGGTTGCTAACGCTAGTTATCTCACCACCACATCAGATAATTTAGAGAGTGAGTTTGCTAGATATAATATGAGTGCCGCTAGAAAGGTTAAAAAGTTAACCATAGAAACAGGAATCAATGGAGAAAGTTATCTCAATCAATACTTTGCTAGAGATTCTTTGAGTTCTCGCTGGAATGAATTGTACGCTAGCGCTACCATGGGTGATAGTTTGCAGCGTTATGTTCAATTCAGAACATATCATAGAACAGATGACTCTACCTCTTTAGGTGTTTTAAAACCCTATTCTAAATCTTGGGGAGCACAAATTAAATCTAGGATTATCCAAACAGATACCCATGGATTAGAAATTCTATTGGATTATAGAAATGTGAATTATGAAAGAGCGTTAGAAGATGCTTCTTTTTTGAACACAAGGATCAATTGGAGCAAATCTTTTTTGAAAAAAGGAGTTAACTTAAACATTCATTATGGGCTTTCTGGAAACACAGAGCAGCAAAGAGCCTTTGCCTACGCCAAAGTTGCAGACGGATTGGGGATTTATAAATGGATAGACTACAATCAAGATGGGGTGCAACAGATAGATGAATTTGAGGTGGCAGAATTTACGGATGAAGCTAGTTATATACGGGTTTATACCAATGTGGTGAAGGCTTTGCAAACCAATCAAAATAAACTTGGCTTTAATTTAAGTTTGAATCCTGCTAAATTCTTAGAACCTGATTTTTGGAAACGGATTCAATCTAGAATCGTGTTGAATATGGGTGGAAATTATCTTAAAAACAATCAAATTGCTGCGTGGAATCCATTAGAAGAGAATGAACAGATGCGGAGTAGAAATTCTAATTTATACATTAAAAATGATTTTAATAGAGGATTGAACTATCGTTGGCATTTCACGCATGAGTTTAAGAAACAAGAAAATATAAACTTGATATTCACAGGGATGGAGTCTCTTTATAGTCAAGAAAATAAGTTGAATCTGCGTTATGACATCAATGACTTCTTGCAAGTAGAATTAACGCAAGAACTTCAAAATATAGCAAGTGAATCAGAATCTTTTGCAAGTAGGAGATATATCCTGGATAATCAAGAATGGTCCCCACAATTGAATATAAATTGGAACCAACATCTAAAATCTACTTTGGCTTATATATATAGAATGAATGAAAATCAATCTGGCATAGAATATTTAAAATCCCAACAACTTAATTTTTCTCTTATGTGGGATGACGCAAATAAAACTTCTTTATATGCTAATTTGGACTGGATCAAAAACAATTTTACTGGAAACCAAGGAAGTCTGGTAGCAGATCGAATGATGATGGGACTCAAAAGTGGAAATAACTTGGTGTGGAACTTAAATTTAAAAAGAAACATCAATAATTTTATGACATTGGACTTGCAATACAATGGGCGAAGCAATGAAAATCTGAGTACGATTCATAGTGGAAACATGCAAATTAGACTTAATTTTTAATCAAATTAAAGGCGAATAACTAATAAATATATGTTATAATAAAAATTTGGCTTTTATGATTGAAAGCAAATTAGCATATTTGCAAATATTTAATTTTTATTAATAAAGAATGAACAGGATTGTAGGTAGTTTGGTGTTGATTTTGGTGAGTGTTCAATTGTTTGGTCAAAACATAGATGTATCCCCTTATACCTTTTATGGGTATGGTGATTTGCGAATGAATAATGGGGCAGCCTCTTATGGAATGGGGGGGCTTGGTACATCTTATTTGAGTACCTATGGGACAGAAAGTAACTTTATGAATCCAGCAGCTAATCGTAATTTGCGAATGACTAATTTCATTTTTGAAGGAACAAGTCAATTTGTTAGATCAGAGAATGCTACAGATGGAATAGATCAAAGTACTACGTATTTATCCAGAGTTTCATTGGGTTTCCCAGTAAGTGATAAAGCTACCGCAGGAATTGGGTTTCAGCCATATTCTACTGTTGGGTATGAAATCAATAACATCAATGAAAACACCAACCCTAGGTCTGCGAGCCGATTTGATGGGGATGGCGGGTTGAACGCTTTTCAATTATTAGGATCTTATAATTTGACTCCAACGCTTTCTATTGGGGTTAGAGCAGATTATATCTTTGGGGATATCAACAGAAAAGAATTATTTACGGTAGAGGGAGCTCAATTAATTACGGATTATAACAATCAAAATGATATTGATGGATTTAAATTCACAGGGGGGCTTTCTTATTGGAAGAAATTAAAAGATAATAAATTCCTTAGCATTGGAGGTACTTACGGCATTGGATCCAATTTGTCATCCGATCAGGAATATACCGTGAGAACCTATAAAGTGGATCCTGCTAATTTCATAGAGTATAATATAGATACCCTACAATATTCACAAAATAGAGAAGACGTTAAGTTGCCAGCCAATGCATCTTTTGGCATTTCCTATGGCAAGGAATTAAAGTGGAGCGTGGGTGCGCAAGTTGATTGGGAGAATACGTCTGATTTCAGTTTGATAAACCAGCCACAAGAATTAAATAATAGACTTAAAGCTGCTATTGGGGGATACTATATTCCACAATTCAATAGCTTTAGGAGTTATTTTGCACGTGCTACATACCGTGCTGGAGCTTATTATGAGCAGACCCCTATAGTAATCAATGGCAAGGAGCTTACGGATTATGGCATAACTTTTGGAATTGGACTACCCGTGGGTAAAGTAACAGATCCATCAGAACTAAATATTGGCGTAGCCTTAGGGCAGAGAGGTACAACCTCAGACAATCTTATCAAAGAGTCTTATGCCAACCTAAAAGTAAGCTTTACTTTAAATGATGCTTGGTTTAAAAGAAGAAAGTACGATTAACAAAAACAAAAAAACTATTAAAATGAGAAAACTGCTAACACTGGCGTTGTCTGCCTCTGCAATATTCGGAGCAGGACAGCTCAATGCACAGGCCAACTGTGATGCCTTAGAGATACAATTAAACAAACACATCAACGCAAAGAATTATGATGCTGCTTATCCATTGTTAAACCAAGCATTGATGAATTGTGCCGCCGAGAAAATTAATTTCTATAATTTTGGAGAAACTATCCTGATAGAGAAGCTAGAATCAAGCAAGGATACGGCCAAATATGGTAATGAATTAATTACACTTATAGATAAGCGCCTACAAAACTTTCCAAGTGAAAAGAAAAATTTCTGGAAAGGTGAGCAAATTAATTATAAACTTAAATATAAGCTAGTAGATCAAAAAACGGCTTACGATGAATATAAAACATTGTTTGGAGATAGCAATGATGTAGATGCAGAGAAGGTTTCTGCCAATACAGTATTGACTTATTACTCTACTGCTTTAGAGCTGATGAACCAGGGCGTGATTGATTTTGAAGAAGCTTTAGAGGTTTATTTCCAAACTAAAAAAGTAGCAGAAGATAATATTGAACTACGTTCTATAGAATATGGTAGGCTAGCAGAGAAACTAGATAGCATCAAAAGCGTAAATCCTAAAAAAGATTTAACTGCAGCAGAGAAAACTAGAATGTCTAATGCACAGACATCCAAAGATATCTTTATCCAAGTTAATGAATCTATGGAAGCGGTATTGTCAGAATATACGACTTGTGACAATATTGCCCCTATGTTTATCAATGCCTATGATGAAAATAAAGATAGCATAGAATGGTTAGCAGGTGCATACCAAGCCTTAGCCTCAAAGGAATGTTTTGATCAACCTATCATGGAACAACTAGAAACGCGCTATGCAGCATTGTGGAGAGAGCAAAATCCACAAGCAGAAGCTACGCAAGTTGCTAATAAATCTGGCGGTGTCATTGGAACATCTTATGGTGCTGGAGCTGCAAAATTTAAAGCTGGAAATTATAGTGGAGCTATTGCGGATTTCAAAAAGGCTATTGATGAGGTATCTGGTACCAAACGTGGGGATGTGGCATATTATATTGCATTATCTTACCAGAAAACAGGTAGTTTATCCAATGCTGTCACATGGGCTAAAAGAGCGGCAAGTTACAAGCCTGGTTATGGAGCACCATATCAATTAATCGCTGGTGCATTTTCATCTAATGCAAACAATTGCGGTAGCAGCCAATTTGAGAAACTATCTGCTTATTGGGTAGCAGCAGATTATGCCAATAAAGCCTGTGCTGTAGATAGCCGTTCATGTAGCTGGTCTAGAAAGGCGGTTGCTTCTTATGAATCTATGGCTCCATCAGATGAGCTCGTATTTTCTCAAGGGAAGAAAGCAGGACAATCAGTTACTGTCAACTGTTTAGGTGGTGCAACCACTAGAATTAGATAAATTATACAATGAAGGATAATTCCTTTAGAACATATCATATATTAAAAGCAGCTCTATTTGGGGCTGCTTTATTCTTTATGAGTTGTGAGGAGAATCAAGTAGAAGCATTAGGTGAATTAAATAGGAATTTTGCCGATAGAACGACACTTAATGCCTTTTTAGTTTATAAGGATTCAGGTAGAATCACTTTTGAATTAAAATCCCCTTTAATAGAAGAATTTACGCTCATTGATTCTCCTTATGTTTTGATGAGAAATGGTGTCAACATTAAATTTTGGGATGAGAAAAGCCAAGAACCTAGTTATTTACGAGCGGATTGGGCTAAAATGATAGAAAAGAAGAAATTCTATGAGGGCAAAGGAAACGTGAGGATGATTAATTATGATGGAGATACCCTTTTAACAGAGCATATCTTCTGGGATAATCTAAATCGCCGAATTTATACGCAAGATACGGTAGTGATTAAAAGAAAAGACGGAACCATTAATATTTCTAATAATGGATTGGATGCTACAGAAGATTTCAAAACATTTACCTTGTTTGATAATCATGGGGTGTATATATTTGATGAGTCAAGTGAGAGTGCATTGAAATCCAAATTGGATCAAAATGCGTCTGATGTGAAAACACCGTTAGAAGAAAATCAAATGATTCCATTACCTTTAGAAAAATAAATTGTGTCTGCAACCATCGTTATCATTATTTGTGCTATTTTGGCTTCTGCCTTCTTCTCTGGGATGGAAATAGCATTTATATCTTCCAATCGCATGCACATTGAGTTGGAAAGAAAGAAGAATACGTGGATATCTAAATTAATGATATATTTAGCAGATAGACCACAGAAGTTCATAGCCACCATGCTGGTTGGCAATAATGTAGCCTTGGTGGTCTATGGAATTTTCATGGGAGAATTAATTATGCATTATGTCGCTTCTACGTCCTCTGAGATGTTGGATTTATTAATTCAAACTTTAATTTCTACCCTTATCATACTGGTAACGGCTGAATTCTTACCTAAGGCCATATTCAGTATTTACTCTAATCAAGTATTTAAATTATTTGCCTTTCCTGCGTGGCTTATATTTCAAATATTCTATGTTTTTACAGGAATCATTATATGGATATCTAATCAGTTTTTGAAATTGACGGGCAATAATGAGAATGGAGATGAAGAAATATTCTTAAAAGAAGAATTAAAGTATTTTTTGTCAGAAAAAATAACAGAAGCAGATGAGGATGAAATAGATAGTGAGGTTCAGATTTTTCATAATGCATTGGAATTTTCTGAGATCAAGACTAGAGAGTGTATGATTCCTAGAAAGGAAATTATAGCCATAGAAATCACGGAATCCATTGAAACAGCGCGTCAAAAGTTTGTAGATACAGGGCTTTCCAAATTAATTATTTATCAAGAAAATATAGATAACGTCATTGGTTACATTCATGCTTTTGATTTATTTAAAAAACCTAATAGTATTAGAGCTACTTTGCTACCCGTTGAATTTGTGAATGAAACAGAATCTGCCAAAGAGGTTATGAATGATTTAATTAAAAAAAGAAAATCTGTCGCTATTGTCTTAGATGAGTATGGAGGAACAGCAGGTCTGTTGACTGTAGAAGATGTGGTAGAGGAATTATTTGGAGAGATTGAAGATGAGCATGACAAGGTGAGTTTGGTAGAGGAAAAGATAGGAGAGGATGAATATTTATTCTCTGCACGTCATGAAATAGATTATTTGAATGAAACTTATGGTCTTAATTTACCAGAAGGTGATGGGTATGAGACTTTAGGTGGTCTTATAGTGAATTATACAGAGAATATACCAGCAGTAAAAGAAAAACTTAAAATAGATGAGTGTACCATTATAATAGAAAAAGTGTCAGAAACTAAAATAGAAGAAGTTAGAATCTATGGTAAAGATAGTTAATTCTGAAATTTCATTTTTTTCTTTTTAACAGAATGTTGTACTTTCGCAAATCGTAATATAAAACTTAACAAATGGCTCTTTTAGGAGATATTAGAAAAAGATCAGGCTTACTTATAGTCATCATTGGATTTGCCTTGCTGGCATTCCTCGTTGGTGATATTTTTGGCCGAGGGGATTTATTTGGAAATCCAAATGAATTAGGCTCTGTGGCTGGAACACCAATCAGTGCACAGGATTATAACGTAGCATATAATAGGTTGTCCCAAATGCCTCAACTTCAACAAGCAGGGGAAAACACTGTTTCGGAAATGGCGTGGAATCAATTAGTACAAGAAAGAGTGGTGACAGATAAAATGTCAGATTTAGGACTTGTAGTAAGTGAAGATCAATATTTGGAACAAGCAGGTAGATTCTATCAATCTGTCAATCCAAACTTGGTAGACGCCAATGGTAGAGTAAACACACAACTCACCAAACAGTTCTTGGCAGAGTTAAAAGCAGCAGCGCAGCAGGGAAATCCTCAAGCGCAAAACTTTTATAATCAATGGGAAAACTCTAATCCACAAGCTGTATTATTAGCCAATCAATTAACTTCACTGGTTTCTAGTGGTGGTTTAGCTACAGATGTTGATGCCCAATACGTAGGGAATAATAAGAATAGCGCAGAAATTGAATATGTAGCCATCCAATATAATGATTATATTCAAAATGATTCTATTGAGGTCACAGATGATGAGATTTTGGCGTATATGAAGGCAAGACCAAAGACCTTTAAACCTCAACCTACAGTTAACCTCGCTTATGCGGTTTTCCCGGGCGTTGCTTCTGAGGAAGATGAATCTAAAGTTTTAAATGAACTAAATAGTTACCTATCCCCTCAAATTCTTAGAGATGATGCTTTAGGAACCGTAGATACGATTCAGTCTTTTGCCAATGCAAAGAATGATTCTATTTATGTGTCTAGATTTTCTGATTCCCAATTTGATAGCAATTACTATACAAGACAACAATTTGAGGGCTTTCCAGCTGGTCTTAAAGATCAATTGATGACAGCAAGCAAAGGGGATATCATTGGACCAACGAAAGTAGGAGATGTCTATAACTTAATTAAAGTTACAGATGTAAAACCCATCAATGATTCTGTTAAAACCAGTCATATCTTGATAGGATACGCCGGTAGCCAGGCAAGATCAGAAGGTATTACACGTTCCCCAGAAGAAGCACAAGCCATGGCAGATAGTTTGTTAACGGTAATTAAAAGCAATCCTTCTAAATTCAATGAATTAGCAAGAACAGTATCTGATGATCCTGTTGCCGCCAAGGATGATGGTAGCATTGGCTGGGTAGGTAGATTTCAACAAGGATTTTCTTTACCATACCGTAATTTCGCTATCAATAACCCAAGAGGAACGATAGATGTAGTTCAGTCAGAATTTGGTTTTCATATCATCCGTATAGATGATGTGAAACAAAAAACGGGTTATAAATTAGCCAATATTCAAAAGCAAGTAAGGGCATCAGAAGAAACACAAGAGAATTTATTTAATCTGGCTAATCAAATTGCGTTGGATGCACAAGGAAACTCTGCGAATGATTTTATCAACGCTGCTAGAAGAGCAGGTGCAGAGGTGAATAATTCTGATGGTGTTACTAGATTCCAAAATAATTTAGTAGGTCTAACTGGAACGGGTAAAGATTCAGACATTCTGAAATGGGCTTTTGATAGTGATACACAGCCAAAAGGTGTCAAAACTTTTGAGATGAGTAATGGTGGGCAAATTGTGGCTTATCTATCTAATCGATTTGAGGAAGGTAATTACAATGTGCCAGCAGCAAGAGAAAGTATTGAGAATCGCATTAGAAACAATAAAATTGCAGAGAAGATTGCAGCAGATAATGCTGGAAATATTGACCTGAATGCAGTAGCATCTAAATATGGTACATCTGTAGAAAATGCTAATATCAATTTTAATCAGCCATCATTGGCTGGTTTAGGGGTAGAACCAAAGATTGCTGGTGCAGCTATGGGCTTGGCAGAGGGTAAAACTTCTGGTGCTATCCAAGGAAATAATGCTGTTTACTTTATCAAGGTGAATAATAAATCAAACAATGCTAGTGCAAATACAACTGCTGACAAGCAAATATATAAATCACAGGTGAAGAATAAATTAAATAGCCAATTAATCAACGCTCTAGTAGAGGCTGCAGATATAGAAGATAATAGAGTTAAGTTATTAAAATAAGTTTATTTACATGATGAACTTTTTGAAAGCCCGACTTTGGTCGGGTTTTTTTAATTTACGATATTCGTATAATCTCTGATGAAGTTTCATCGTTTTTAATACCATTAAAATATGTTAGAAGATAAAAATTTACCTAAAACACCCCTTTCAGAAATTGGGGAGTTTGGTTTAATACATAGGATCAAAGAGGCTGTTAAGATTCAACATGATTCTACCGTCAAAGGAATTGGGGATGATGCAGCAGTAATGGATTTTGGAGAGGACCAAACCGTTATCTCTACAGATTATTTGACAGAGGGGATTCACTTCAACCTGGGTTATGTTCCCTTAAAGCATTTAGGGTATAAGGCTATTGCCGTATCTGTGAGTGATATTTGTGCTATGAATGCGATTCCAACACAGGTTTTGGTTTCCATCGCCGTATCAGATAGATTTCCAGTAGAAGCGATAGATGAATTATATAGCGGAATGTTGATTGCTTGTAAAACATACAATGTAGATTTGGCAGGTGGAGACACCACCTCTTCTCGTTCTGGGCTGGTTATTAATATTACGACTATTGGGCATCAGAAATCAGAGAAAATAGTTTATAGAAGTGGAGCCAAGGATCAAGATTTATTGGTTGTCACTGGTGATTTAGGAGGTGCTTATTTTGGTTTACAAGTTTTAGAAAGAGAAAATGAAGTTTGGAAAGTAAACCCTCAAGTTCAACCTGATTTGGCGCCTTATGATTATATAATCGGTAGACAGCTAAAGCCAGAGGCAAGAATGGATATCGTAGAATTATTAGAGAAATTAGAGGTTCAACCCACAGCTATGATAGATGTATCTGATGGGCTTGCCTCTGAAATTTTGCATCTTGCAGAGCAGAGTGGTGTTGGGTTTAATATTTTTGAAGAGAAGATTCCGCTAGACCAACAAGTGATTAACGCAGGAGAGGAATTCGATATCAATTCCACCATTGCGGCACTTAATGGTGGAGAAGATTATGAGTTGCTTTTCACTATCCCGTTAGCAGAGCATGACAAGATTAAGGCTAATCCTAATTTCACAGTGATTGGACATACCGTACCCAAAGAAGAAGGGAATTATATCATTGGTAGAGGAAATCAAACCAAATTGCCTTTAACAGCACAAGGATGGGATACTTTTAAAAAGTACAAAGAGGATATAGCCAATCAAGAAAAAGACACAGAATGAGGGCTAAATCTTTAATACTACCTAAGAAACTTTTAGTAGGGATGGCTGGGGTGAGCATCGCTATGATTATTGGGATTTTCTTTAATATTTATAATGATGTTCCTATAGATATGTCTTGGCTTTATATAGCTTTAATGTTATTCTTTGTTCCTTTCTTAGCGGTACTTGTAGATATTATCCAGAACCCTATAGCGGATAAAATAACATGGGTTATATTTTTAACCTTATTTACTATTCTTGCTACTTTTGTTTATCTCATAATGCGAGAAAAAGTCTTAATCAAATCTAATTTAGATTAAATAGCGGCGCTTAAAGTTCCATTAATATTTATATTATTCAATGAAAAAAATCCAAATTAAAGCCAAACCTTTCTTTGATTTATTGAAGATTAAGGATCAATCTATGTGGGATATATTTGCTCAACTCATAGATGGTGAGGAGCAAGAAATCATTTTCACCCATGAGGATGATACGGTGCTTTTCAATTATTTTTTACCCGAAAATGTAGAAGAACTAAAGGTTCAGCAAGAAAAATTTACAGAAGAATTTAAGAAAAAGGTACAGAAGTTATATAATTAATTAGTCTCTGTAGATTCCTCATCGTCTATTAATTTCATTTTCTTAGCGCGCTCTTCCCATTTCTTTCTAGCATAGGCTTGGAGATCAGACACATGGTCACTTTCGTCCATGATTTCTCTTCCAAAGAGTGTTTCTATCAAATCCTCCATGGTTACAAGACCTTGCACACTACCATATTCATCTACTACAATACTCATGTGATTGTTTTTCTGCACTAGTTTTTCAAATAGATGGGGTAGCGTTAGATTCTCATTCACAACAGTAATATCATGCATGACATCTTTAATCTTCTTCTGGCCATTTCCTTTGACCAATTCATTTAAAAGGTCATCTTTTAATAGTTTTCCTGTAATATCATCTACATTCTCATTGTACACGGGGATTCTAGAATAAGAGAGGATTTGTTTTTGATTATCATAATATTCCTGAATCGTCTGATTCTCATTAGCCATTTTAATCACAGGTCTTGGGGTCATGATGTCTTTGGTCATTAATTCTTCAAAACCCAATAAATTTTTGATTATTTTATATTCTGATTTCTGGAGTTGACCAGATTCCCCCACCGTATGGGCCATCGCTTTAAAATCTGATCTAGACAATACAGATTCATCCTTGTTCTTCTTTAGAGATTTAGTAATCAATTGGCTTAACCATACAAACGGTCTAAGGATAAATAATAAAATTTTGAGTGAAGTTGCTGTAAAAGGGGCTAGTTTTTTCCAATTATTAGCACCGATGGTTTTAGGAATAATCTCTGATAAAATCAAAATAGCCAAGGTCATTATTCCAGCGATAATAGATTCATAAGATAGGTTTAATCCTAGAATAGAGATGACATTTTCTCCAAACACTTTTCCTGCGTGTGCACCCACGCCAATCGCACCCACCGTGTGGGCGATGGTGTTGAGTGTTAAAATCGCAGATAAAGGTTTATCAATATCCTTTTTTGCTGTTTCAAAAAATTTACCTGTAGATGTACCCTCTCTAGCGAGTTTTTTGGAATAAGATGGGGTTACACTCAAAAGGACAGCCTCCCAGACAGAACACAGAAAAGAGAAAACAATAGACAGGAGAAAAAATATGATTAATAATGTCATGAGGTTTAGATAAGTATTGTAAGTTTGTTTTATATGAAAATAACTAGTTTTCAAAACCCAAAGATAAAACATCTTGTTAAACTTCAGCAAAAATCAAGAGAAAGGAAGAAAGAAAATCTTTTTGTTGTAGAAGGTGTTCAAGAAAATACGTTGGCCATAGAAAACAATTTTGAACCTGTGCATTGGTATATTTGTGAGGAAATTTTTGACCAAAGTTTAAAACTTAGGGATTCAGAGATTATTTATGTTTCTCTAGAAATATTTCAAAAAATAGCCTATCGGCAGACTACGGGTGGTATTGTAGGCGTTTATAAAACCAAACATTTTGATTTAGCAGAGATCACAAAATCTAACCCCTTGATTGTGGTATTAGAAGCGGTAGAAAAACCAGGTAACCTGGGGGCTATTCTACGATCTTGTGACGCGGCAAATGTGGATGCGGTGGTGATTTGTGATAAAAAAGTAGATTTTTTTAATCCCAATGTGATTCGGTCTTCTGTGGGAACAGTGTTTACAGAAACCATTATTGCTACAGACAAGGAAACCTTTATAGCATTTGCTAACAAAAATAAAATTCAAATATTATCTACTTATTTAAGGGATGATACATTAAACTTATATGATACTGCACTAAAACAGTCTACTGCTTTGGTTTTTGGTACAGAATCCACAGGGCTTTCAGATTTCTGGTTAAACCATTCAGCCCATACCATTCAAATTCCTATGCTAGGGCAAGTTGATTCTCTCAATGTGAGTAATGCTGTCGCAATCTGTGTGTTTGAGGCTGTGAGGCAAAGACGATCGCAGTTGTAGTATTTTAAGGAAGAAGCTTTAAGAATTAAACACTTCTTTTATAATTTCTAAAGAATTAGGTTCCCTGAAACCTGGTACATGTAGTTTATAATAATTTATCATTATATCTGTAAGTATATTTCTCTCTATTTGATTGAATTGATTTTTTGATTCTGCATGAAACGTACTGGTCAGAAGTCTTTTCCACAGGGAGGTCTCATATTCGTTTAAAAGGAAGGTAGCATTTGTATCTGGAATAAAACTGCCTTCCTGTATGTCAAAATAGGGATGATATCGATTAGAAATGTTTGGTGATATACCTAGGAACTCTGTAAGCCTTAAAAGGAAAATCAAATGAAAATCTGCAAACTGGTTCGTTTTTTCATTAAATAGATGCAGGTGTTTTTCTATAAAATCAAATAATTTGGGATTATCTTCTTCTTCCTTAATCGCTAGATAGGATATTTCTGCCAAGAATTGAAGCATCATTATTTTGATAGGATGCATGAATATATTAGAATAAGAATGCACTGGGATTATTTGAGTAGGGAGTATAAGGTCTGATTTTTTGTTTTGTTTAAAAGAAAATTCTGCCATCGCAAAAGGGAATTGCAAAGATCGCAATTGTCTTTTATTTGGATTGAAATAACCTTTTTGTAAAAATGTCCTTATACCAAATGCGGCAGTATATACTTTTAGGATAACACTGCTGTCACCATATTTAATGGTTTTAATTACAAATCCTTTTGTTTTTTCCATTAGCGAACAATAGCTATTTTCGTGGTTTTGGTATGCATTCCATCTCCACTAATTAGCATTACAATATATATTCCAGAGGCTACTTTTTGTCCTTTTAGATTGGTTTGATCCCATAAAATTACACCACCTGCTTCTTCTCCCTTGTGGATTAGATTACCCACTACATCTGTAATTAAAACTTCAGTATCTTTTGCAAGTCCCTTTATCGTGATGTTTCCATCATAGCCTGGTCTTACTGGGTTGGGGTAGGCAACTACCTCTCCAAAATCATCTCCTGTATCTACAGCATCCCCTTTATAGGATACTAAGCCATTTTCTGTCGCAAAATATACAACTCCGGTTTCTGTATCAACTGCTACAGCATTAATAGTATTGGAAGCCAATGGTGATAAATCCTCTGTGAAATGATATATGATTTCTTTTCCAGATTCAGATACATAAAATACCCCAGCGCCTCTCGTGGCAATCCACTTTCTATTAGAGCTATCCACCGTAATATCTGTGATGTTAGTGTCTGTGAGTAAAGCCTCTGGGATCCCGTTTTGTACAATGACTACAGGTTCTGTATTAAAATTACCGCTCTCTAATTCTGCAATAGGGTTTCTAAGTATTCTTAATCCTAGGTTAGTTCCTATCCATGCGGTTCCGTTTTTATCTATCTCTAGCGCATAAACAAAATTAGAGGGTAAATCACCTTTGCCTTCTCCTTCAAGAATTTGATATGTGTTGGTCATGTTTGTAACGATCACACCATCACCCCTCGTTCCCCCGAGCCATATATAACCATTTCTACCAATCACTGGTTTTGTTATGCCCGATGCACCAGGATGATAGTTTTCGAATAAAATATTAGACCATTGGTTATTAGTATTTCTTTTGATTAGTGCAGAATAACCCTTGTTTGGATCAACGAATGCTTGAGAAATATATAGATTACCCTCAGAGTCAAAAACAGCCCCCCCTAAGTTGGTTACTTGGCCATGATTATAAAAATTTTGAACAATTCCGTTATTCCCTGTATTTTGATAATCATATTCTATTACTTTTTCATCATTTAGTATTTCATAAAGGTTATAACTATAATGCCAAGAGGAGGCATAAACTTGATTTAAATCTGATGGGTTGTATGCTACATCTATAATATCTTGAGCATTATTCAATTGTTTACTTGTTATATGAATCCATTTTTTTTCATTGTCTTCATTATTAAAGTGAAAATAGCCCTCCTTGTTTCCTGTTGGACTGTTGTAATTGTCTTGTCCTCCTGGTGATACCCATATATGTCCCGCTGTGGCTGTAACAGCATAAGCATTATTGCTATATGGGCCATCGGGATAAATGCCTCTTTCAGTTGAAGTACCTCCATTTATAACTAGCCCATTTTCTGTAGTTCCTGCGTAAATCATTTCGTTAGACAGAATTCCACTTTTTATCTCATTCTCAAACCCTGCCGCTTGTTCTACCTCTATGTTCTCATCTAAAACAAATACCCTATCTACAATAGATGCGATTAATCTATTTTGGTTGGTGTTTAAGTCCACAATCGTTGTTCCCAATGCTTTTTTGAAAACCCATGTATTTCCTTTTAAGACAAATAAGCTGCCTCCAGATGAGGCAACAAGTTGATCATTAAAAACTTCTATATGCTCGAATGTTGAATTATAAATATCCTCTACCTTGGTCCATCTGTTAAAATTGGGAATTAAATCATCTATTTCATGATACACAACCATACCATCATAGATAGCATATACTTTATTATTGAAAATGGCACTTTCATCAACTTTTTTATAGATGCCTCCTTCTCTAAAGAAAGTAGTTTCTGCAAACTCTCTTCTGTCTAAATCAAATATAGAAATTCCATAATCAGCAGAAATGAGCATTAAGTTTCCTGCTGTGGCGATGTGATTAATTCTTTTGCTTCCAGTATAATCATCTAGAGGAATTTCTATAAAGTTTTCACTTTCCTCACCTAAAATATCTAGTTCGCCATTTTCATAACCAATTAATAAGTAGTCTAATTCACTATTATAAGCAGCACTACTTGGTTTAACGCCATTCAAAAGATTGACTTTGGATATCTTTTCTAATTCACCAGATTCTAAATCATAACTAAATAAGGCATTGGAAGAAACACAATATAATTTATTATTAATCTGATGGATTTCCTTGACTTCTTTGTAACTAAAGTGATCCTCCCATCTGGATTGAGCATTGGATTGAATGATGAAGGCTAAAAAATATATTAAGTATAGTAATCTTTTCATAAACAGAGCTGTATAATTAAAAACGTTAATCCATCCTCAAAATTGTACGCGTGATAGATGTCGTGAATTTATTGTATTTTTGCGGATTCAAAGATAATTTAATGACCAAAGATAATAAGATAGAATTAATGGCGCCAGCCGGAAACTTTACTTCTTTGCAAGCAGCGCTTGACAATGGAGCGGATTCCGTTTATTTTGGTGTAGAACAATTAAATATGCGTGCGCGTGCATCCATCAATTTCACGTTGGATGATTTACCAGAAATTAGTAGAAGATGCAAAGAAAAAGGGGTAAGAACTTATCTTACGCTGAACACCATTATTTATGACCACGACTTATCTATCATTCGTACTTTAATAGATAAGGCTAAAGAAGCAGATTTAACTGCGGTTATAGCCATGGACCAAGCGGTAATTGCCTATGCTAGAGAAGTGGGTATGGAAATTCATATTTCTACGCAGATCAACGTTACCAACATAGAGACGGTGAAGTTCTATGCAATGTTTGCAGATACGATTGTGCTTTCTAGAGAATTAAGTTTAAGCCAAGTAAAGAAAATTACAAATGCCATAGAAAAAGAACAAATCAAAGGGCCAAGTGGTAATTTGGTAGAGATAGAAATTTTTGGGCACGGTGCTTTATGTATGGCTGTTTCTGGGAAATGCTATTTGAGTTTACACTCTCATAATTCTTCTGCCAACCGTGGGGCATGTAAGCAAAATTGTAGAAAAAAATATACTGTTATAGACCAAGAATCGGGTTTTGAGATAGAACTGGATAACGAGTATATGATGTCTCCCAAAGACCTTTGTACGCTAGAGTTCTTGGACAAAGTAAAAGATGCAGGTATCAAAGTTTTGAAGATAGAAGGTAGAGGGCGGGCACCAGAATATGTGGCAACAACTATTAAAACTTATAGGGAAGCCATAGATTCTTTATATGATGGAACATTTTCTCAAGAGAAAGTACAAGCATGGATGAAGTCTTTGGAGACTGTTTATAACAGAGGTTTTTGGAGTGGCTATTACCTAGGGCAGAAATTAGGAGAGTGGTCTAAAGATCCCGGCTCTAACGCAACACAGAAAAAAGTTTATCTTGGTAAAGGTCAACATTATTATCCAAAATCCGACATTGCAGAGTTTAAAATAGAAGCATACGATCTAAAAAAAGGAGACACGGTTCTTATTCAAGGACCAACCACAGGTTCACAAGAAATGGTGATGGAGGCTTTTATGGTGGACGATGTTACCGCAGACGCCGCTAAAAAGGGGGATACGATTACTTTTAAAACAGATTTTAGAGTAAGGAATTCAGATAAATTGTACAAGGTAATTCCGAATTAAGACAAAATGGTCATTATCACACTACAAAGAGATAAATGTATTGGGTGTAACTACTGTTATGAGTTTGCACCCGAATACTTTCGGATGTCTAAAAAAGATGGGAAATCAGTCTTGTTAAAATCTAATAACAGAAAAGGCTTTCATACACTTAAAACGCCCAACACGGATGCCATTGAACCTTGTGAAAAGGCGGCAGATGCCTGTCCTGTCAATATTATTTCTGTAAAAGTTACTTAAGGGCTTTTAGGATTAGGATAAATAATAAGTCATGAAAAAAGACCTCAGACAAGTATATATTACTAAAAGGAAAGAAATTTCTACAAGTGATAGAGAGATATATAGTCAACAAATTGCCACTCATTTCTTGAACTCTGAATGGATGGAATACGAGACTTTTCATATTTTTATTCCGATCGATAAATTCAATGAAATCAATACCCGTTTGATTATACAAGAACTTTGGGCAAAGAATAAAACGGTGGTGGTTCCTAAAATGAAAGGGAAGGCTTTGCTTAATTGTGCCTATACACCAGAGACGCTTTTAGCCAAGAATAGTTGGGGTATAGAAGAACCAAAAAATCATAAAGAAATACCAGCATCACAAATAGATGTAGTGATTGTACCGATGTTAATTGCAGATAAAAATGGAAATCGCATTGGGTATGGCGGTGGTTTTTATGATCGATTTTTGCCCACCTTGCGCAGGGATGTGCAGTTAGTGGGGATTAATTATTTTGAACCGATTGCGCATATCGATCACGAGGAACATGATATTCCGCTGGATGCTTTAATTACCCCGAAAGGTGTTGTGAAGTTTTAAGAATATAAATATTTATCAAACTTTACCCAGCCTTCTCCACTTGAAATCTCGGATCCTGTATATAAGGAAGCTTTTCCATAGAATGAGTTTCTAGAGAGATATAATCAAATTTAGAAGTAACGCTATAAGAAACCATGTTCTTATTGTTTCTTAAGTATGTCTATCAATTTTGTGTTTATATATACATTTTCTCTTCCAATTTTTTTAGATTTTAATATCCCTATTTCTTCTAATTTTTTTAAATATCTAGAGGCAGCTTTTCTCTCTACGTTTAACCGATCAACAACAAACTCTATTTTAGAATAAGGCTGCTCAAAAAGCAATTCGATCAATTCTTTTCTATAGATTTTAGGTTCTTTTTCTTGTGTGATATATATTGTTTCATTCAACAATATTTTTATTGAACTTATTTTCTTTATAGTTTGTTTTGAGGTTACTTCTACTGCTTTTAACATATAGATGATATAATCAGACCATTCATTGGTTTGGTTTACTTTATTTAATAAGCTATAATAGTCCGCTTTATTATCATTGATGTAGGAGCTTAGATATAGAATCGGAATATCTAAAAGTTCATTGATAATTAAGTATAGAATATTGAGTATTCTTCCTGTCCTTCCGTTGCCATCATAAAAAGGATGAATGCTTTCAAACTGATAATGCAGAATAGCTAAGTTGATAAGCGGATGTAAATCATTTTGTTTCACATTAAAGTGTTCTAAAAAATTACTTAATAAATCTAATATCTCATATTTATCTTGAGGAGGAGTGTAAATTACTTCCCCTGTTTTATCATTCTTCAATACAGTTCCAGGTATTGATCGGATTCCAGCATTATTTTCTATAATCGTTTTCTGAATGGCTTCAATATCTTTTATTTTTAAAAATCCTTGTTTTTTTATTAATTCAAAACCAGAAAATATAGCGCTTCTATAATTGATAACTTCTTTTACGTGCCTAAGTTGTTTGGTGTTAGTTGTTAGCGCTTCGTATAATTCGTCTTGGGTTGTGATGATATTTTCTATTTCAGAACTATCTTTAGCCTCTTGTAGAACAACAGCATTAATCAGCATTTCTTGATTAGGGATAGTTTTAGCAATTCCTTTTAATTCACCTAAAGCATTAGACGATATGCTCAATTGACGAAGAATTTCAATAGTTTCAACTTTTTCTCTACCGGGAGGAAGCTTTTGGAGCTTATTGTTCTGGTGCATTTTATCTCAAATATTTGGCATGTGTACCAAAAATACAAAAATTGGTTCATATAATTGTGGTGTGTGACTTTTTGTCTCATATTAAAATCTTATTAATTTATACAGGAAACTTTTAGAATGTTATTTCGTTACTTTTATCCTACAAAAAATTACCCAGCCCTTTCCACTTGAAATCTCGGATCCTGTATATAAGGAAGCCTTTCCATAGAATGAATTTCTAGAGAGATATAATCGAATTCAGAGACTATTTTACCATATAAATAATAAATACCATCGCCCCGAAAAGGAAATTTTTTGGCGATTGGCGGAAAATGCACCGTATCTATCCAAGCACCATTTTCATCTAAGAAATTCCCGAAAAACATGGATTCCCCTTTAGAAGTGCGGGTCGCTTTTCTTTTGACTAAATACCCAAGCATATATACCATTTGCCCGTGATAAGTCGCCATCTCTTTGGCCATAATATAATGCGTAGGCTTTTGTGCTAACAACGTAAAAGGGTGTTTTAAAGGAAACCCTAATAATTCTATTTCATCAAAAGTATTTTCTAATTCTCCAACCATTAGTTGAGGTAATTCATAATTTTTTTGTTCAATACCAAAAAGTTGAGGAGATTGTGCTTTGGTGTTTTTATGATGACCTAGATTGGCTTTCCATAATAAGTTCCGTTTCCCGATGCCAGTAAATCTAAAAGCATTAATCCTGATGAGAATATCCAATTGCTCTATCCCAATAGAAACCCTTTTGGTGAAATCTTCATAAGAAATAAAGTTACCTCCTCTTTGGCGTTCTTTTAAAATCTGAAAGGCTGTTTTTTCGTCTAAATCATTCAAGAAACCAAAACCTAAATAAATATCCTTACCCTTTATAATCGCATGATATTCGCTGTGATTAACACAAGGGGGGTGAATGTTTCCCCCTTTCATTCTAGCCTCATGCACATAAGTTTCTCGGCTGTAGTAGCCTCCGCCGTTATTTAATACAGCGACCATGTATTCTAGCGGATAATAATGTTTCAGGTAAAGACTTTGATAACTCTCTACCGCATAACTTGCAGAGTGTCCTTTAGCAAAAGCATAACCTGCAAAACTGCTGATTTGTCTCCAAATTTCTTCAGACAATGCTAGCGCGTACCCCTTATTTTTACAGTTCAAAAAGAATTTATCTTTCACTTTATCAAACTCTTCTCTAGATCGGAATTTCCCACTCATCGCCCTACGGAGCACATCCGCTTCGCCTAAATCTAGCCCTGCAAAATAATGTGCTACTTTAATCACATCTTCTTGATACACCATCACGCCGTAGGTATCAGGCATGATTTCTAACATCACTGGATGCGCATTTTTTCTTTTCTCTGGATACTTATGCCGCATGATATATTCTCGCATCATTCCACTCTGGGAAACACCTGGTCTTATAATCGAACTCGCAGCGACTAGATCTTCGTATGTATTGGTTTTCAATTTAGTAAGTAGCATTCGCATCGCAGGAGATTCCACATAGAAACACCCAATGCAATCTCCCTTGCTAATCATTTGGTTAATCGCAGGATCTTCTATAAAAGGTTGCACTTGATGAATATCCATCACAGGCGCATCTGGTTGGTTTTTACGCACAAGATTCACGGCGTCTTTAATTTTCCCTAAGCCACGCTGTGCCAAAATATCATATTTAAAAAGACCTACATCTTCGGCAATAACCATATCAAAATGCGTGGTAGGAAAACCTTTAGGAGGCAAATCCGTGGCAGAAAAATAATGAATAGGTTTTTCTGAAATTAAAATCCCGCCAGCATGCACGCTTCTATAATTCGGCATATTCCGTAATTTAGAAGCATAAACATGCGTGAATTTAGAAAGTTCATCTAGATCTGCAGGGTTATACTTGCCACTACTCAAGATATCAATCTCATGTTTGGGGAGACCAAATACTTTCCCTAATTCTCGTACTGCAGCGCTGTGTTGAAAGGTATTATAAGTAGCAAGTAATGCAACTTGGTGATTTTGTCCATACTTCTCAAAAATATAACGGGTCACATCATCCCGATCTCGCCAAGAGAAATCAATATCAAAATCTGGTGGGTTTTTACGAAAAGCATTCATAAATCTTTCAAAATATAAATCTAATTGTATAGGGTCCACATCGGTTATGCCTAACAAATACGCCACAATGCTGTTGGCTCCACTCCCACGGCCTACATGGTAATATCCTTTCCTTTTAGCATATTGAATGATATCCCAATTAATCAAAAAAAACGGTACAAAATTCATTTGGCTAATCAACCCTAATTCCTTTTTTATCCGTGCCTCAATCTCTGTGGTCACTTGTTTGTATCGGTATTCCAAACCTTCTTTGCAAAGTTGTTTTAATAATTGTAAATCCTTTGTTTCAGAATCCGTAAATCGTAATTTGTTTTGAGAAGGCCGTGTAGGGGAGAAGTCAAAATGAATATGACATTCCTCCATCAACTTTTCTGTATTATCAATGATAAAAGGAAAACCTGCAAACTTCTCTTTTAATGCAGTTAAAGGAATCAAAACCTCTGTAGGAGAGGCTTGTTCAAACTCCGTTAATTTACTCAAGAGGATATTATGGTCTATCGCCCTTAGGAGTCTATGGGTGTTATAATCTTTTTTATTCCTAAAAGTAAAAGGTTGCAAGATTACAATCTTATCCTTGAATTCTTTGAGTTTAGAGAACTTCAATTTTCGTAACTCTTGCCAGCGAACGCCTATATATTCATAAGGTTTAAACGTTCTTTTCTCTAATATTTGCACCTTTTCAAAAGGATATATTATCGCTACATTTTCAAAATCAGGAGCCTCTGCTGGGATTTCAGTTTGCGTATGCAATAAAGCCGTCAAAAAACGATTGATTTCCATATAACCTGCATTGTTTTTAGCAATGGCTACAAATTGTTGATCTATTCCATTTCTAAAATCTACGCCTGCAATGGGCTTTATGTTTTGTTTTTGGGCTAATCTTATAAAGTTTAAAACGGCCGAAGTGTTATTAATATCGGTAATAGCAATACATGAATAGCCATAACTTTGTGCTAGGTTTAATAATTCTTCCTCAGAAAAAGTACCAAATCTTAAAGAATAATAAGTATGACAATTGAGTAACAAAACAGTCTTTTTTGAATTGATAAATACGTGTGATGAATTTAATTCTATTGCGTTCTATGGGCTAGAACAATCGGTGGTTCTCCATTAAATGGATTCGCATTAGACCCTATACTTTTTGCGCCCATGCCCGATGCACGCAAGACAGCCCTACTGCCAAAGCGGTTTCTAATGTGATCCATCGCTTGATATAAATTAGCCGTTTTATCCACGTCTTCAAAAAGAGAAATTTGATAATTACCGCCTGTGAGTCCACTAAAGCGTACGCCAACCAACCGAATCAACAATCTTTTATTATACAGCGCATCAAAAATCTCTAGCGTTTTAGCAATCAAAATATGATCAGAAGCCGTGTAGGGTATCTTCACTTGTTTGGTATACGTATTAAAATCAGCATACCGAATCTTCACCGTAATACAAGACGTAATTTTATCCCCTTTGCGCAGTTGATACGCTAAATTCTCTGCCATGGCAGAAAGATTAGTACGGAGCATTGTAATATCTGTGGTATCTCGATTAAAAGTTCGTTCATTAGAAATCGATTTGCGTTCATGGTATTCTATCACAGGAGAATTATCAATGCCATTGGCTCGTTCCCAAATCACCGTACCGCTCTTCCCAAACACATTTTGCATCGCCTCCAAAGGCATTTGTTGAATATCCCAAACTCTCTTTAATCCCAAATGACAGAATTTTTGAAAAGTCTTTTGCCCAACCATCGGAATCTTCTGTACAGAAAGCGGAGCGAGGAATTCTTTTTCATAACCGGTATCTATTTTCATGTGATCATTAGGTTTAGCCTCATTCGTAGCCACTTTAGACACCACTTTATTATGTGCCACCGCGAGAGAAATAGGCAATCCAGTTTCTTTGATAATCTTTTTTCTAAGTTCTGTTGCGTATTTATAAGTCCCAAAAAAACGATCCATACCACTCAAATCCGCATAAAACTCATCTACACTTGCCTTTTCTAAAACGGGTACATTCTCTTTTAAAATAGTCGTTACCATTTTAGAGTATTGGGTATAGGTAGACGCATTGCCTCTAATTACAATGGCTTCTGGGCACATTCTCCTAGCCATTTTCATGGCCATGCCAGAGTGTACCCCATAGGCTCTGGCCTCATAACTAGCAGCAGAGACAACTCCACGGTCTCCCGTCCCGCCTACTAAAACAGGTTTGCCATTAAGGCGGTTATTTATTAAGCGCTCACAAGACACAAAGAACGCATCTAAATCCATGTGTAAAATTGCTCTTTCCATACCCACAAATCTATTATATAATTTGGATATAATCCAAAAACTAGGAATTATTCCTAATTAAACTTATCAACATGTTGCAATAAAATGGAGAATCATATTCACTTAGAGTCATTAAAAATAAAAAGAGGTAATAATTTTGTAAAGGTGAGTATTTGTTTAATTAAAAAGTCTTTGGTTCATTAAAGGAGCAGTGCCTAATTAGAAAAAATAAGGATAATAAATAAAGCAAGCCACAATAAAAGAAGCACCTGCAGAGAAAGTCACAGCACCTGCAGAGATATCTTTGACTTCTCCAATTTTATGGTGGAAATCTGGATGTACAAAATCACATAATTTTTCTATCGCTGTATTTAACCCCTCTGCAGTGAGCACCATGCCGAAACATATAATTTGTATTATCCATTCGTAAGGGGTAATGCCTACATACCATCCCAAAAGTAAAAACCCTAAGAAAACCAAAGATTGAGCAAGGATAGAAGACTCGGTTCTTATAAGTTTAAGAGCACCGCGCAAAGCATATCTTATGCTTTTGAGTCTATCTATAATAAATGAATCTTTTTTCTTTTTGATCATTGTCATGGTACTAAATCAACCAGCGTTTTCTCTCTGTAAATGAGATGAATTGCAAAGGTACGAAATCCAA
The DNA here is from genome assembly GCA_009835005.1 of Flavobacteriaceae bacterium Ap0902. Classification (GTDB taxonomy): domain Bacteria; phylum Bacteroidota; class Bacteroidia; order Flavobacteriales; family Weeksellaceae; genus Profundicola. The sequence goes on from WTFG01000001.1 coordinate 551,431, forward strand.
ATAGGAGAGACTATTTTAGTCCTTTACTTCCTTGTTTTTCTTGGATTTTGGAAAGGGTAATGCTTTGTAAGATTCATTGATCAATTCTTCTAATAAATCTGGATTTTCTAATTCATCCTCTATCAGAATATAATCTTTTGCTCTAGGAAAGGGTTTACCCAACGCGCCTTGGTGCAATTTTAGCCCTACAGGTGTGGGTTTTATATAAAGTTGATTGTTGGTAATAAGCCCCAAAACTTTATGGTTGGCATAGATGCAATATTCTCCAAACATTTTTCTAGCACTAAGCATTCCGTCAAACGGAATTTGGTCTAAAACATAATCTTTGAAATCTTCTGTAGAAGCCATTCTATTTATTTGTGTAGTAAAGTTAAATAAAATAACTTGTACCTCATTTCTATTAGTTTTCAATTATAAATTTATGTACTCCATTCAATCGAATCAAAAGTTAAAGCCATTCACTACCATGGCTATTGACGTAGTGGCTTCTAATTATGTAGCAATTAATACGGTAGAGGATTTACAATCCTTTTTAAAAAGTTCTTATGCCAAACCATTGTATATCTTAGGCGGAGGTAGCAATATTGTTTTTTTGCAAGATTATCCAGGAACTGTTTTGCATATACATAATTTGGGAAAAGGAGTGATGACGCAAGGGGAAAATGAAGTTCTTGTTAAAGCCAATGCTGGAGAAAATTGGCATGAATTCGTTTTATGGGCGCTATCACATGATTTTGGTGGACTAGAAAATTTATCTTTAATTCCTGGGAGGGTAGGCGCGTCCCCGATGCAAAATATTGGGGCGTATGGTAGAGAGATCAAAGACGTTTTTTATGAATTAGAAGCGGTAGAAATTGCCACAGGAAAGATTAGAATATTTAATCGCGAGGAATGTCAATTTGGATATAGAGATTCTATTTTCAAAAATGAATTAAAAGGACAATACATTATAACTTCAGTTATATTTAGACTTACCACAAAGCATCATCAACTTAAAACGGATTATGGTGCTATTCAGAATAAATTGGCATCCATGAATGTGAATAATCCTACCATTCAAGATGTTTCTAAAGCCGTGATTGCCATTAGAGAAAGTAAATTACCAGATCCTAAAAAAATCCCGAATTGTGGTTCTTTCTTTAAGAATCCTACTATTTTGAATGAGGAATATTTATTATTAAAACAACACTTTCCAGAAATGCCAGGCTATGTGGTTTCTGATACGCATACCAAAGTGCCTGCAGGCTGGCTGATAGATTTTGCTGGTTGGAAGGGGTTTCGCAATGAAACAGTAGGTGTTCACGATAGACAAGCCTTGGTTTTAATCAATCACCATGAGGGAAGCGGAAAAGATATTTTAAATCTTTCTAATGAGATTGTGCAGGATATTGATGCGAAATTTGGCATAAAATTAGAAAGAGAAGTTAATATGATTTAAGTTCATTCCATCATTCATCATTAAATATTGATTATGAAAAACCCTATTTATATTATTTGTTTTATGCTTTTAGCATTCATTACCTCTTGTTCTACTGCGTATGTAGCAAGTGATTATGATAGAGAAGTAGATTTTAATCAATATAAAACATATAATTTCTATTCTAATATTGATTGGAAAGATATGAATGAATTTAACCAAAAGGCGATGCTCAGCTCAATCCAAACAGAACTTGCCAAAGATGGTTTAACGCAATCAGAAAATCCAGATATCCTTATAGATGTGTTGGTAGATGAAAGGTTAGTCAAACGCCAAACCGGAAGCGTAGGCGTAGGTTCTGGCAGTTATGGTAGAGGATTGGGTGTGGGGATGTCTGTAGGGATTCCTATTTCTACTAAGAAGATGCAAAAAAATTATGTGATAGAAATGGTGGATGCTAAAAATGAACATTTGGTTTGGCAGGGTGTTTATGAAAAAGATGCTTCTGTGCGCGCAGATAATCAAGAGATAATTCAACAGGCTGTAACCAAAATGTTTACTCAATATCCACCTCAAAAATAATAGGTCTATGTCAAAAGATGATATTCAATCTAGAGAAGAAAAAGTGAGAGAACTAGATGAGTCTATGCATTTGCTAGGGCAAGATACAGAGACTTTAATAGGCATCTTATCTAAATTAAAAGAAATTCAAAAAAGAAAATCTAACCTAGAAACATACTATTACAATGGTGGGTATCTTGCCGATTTAGAAATAGAAAATCAATTCAAAGATACCTATGGAATTTTAAGTGAAGATGGATTGCATAATTTATTCTATGAAATCAATCAGGCAGAACTAGAAATCATAAAATATTTAGTGAATAAATTATAGATAATATTCGCTAAGGGATATTCATATATTTATGTGTCTGAATACTTACCTTCCATTTCGGATTGTTGAGTATATAATCCACGATTTTAGGCATTATTTCTTCTCGTTTACTCCATTCTGGTTGCAAGAATAATTCACAATCTTCTGGCACACGTGCTGCAAACTCTTCTGCAAATTTAAAGTCATGATGATTAAAGATGATGCACTTCAACTCATTGGCTTTGGCTACCACCTCATCTTTAGGCAAGAGTCTTTTTTTAGGGGAAAGACATATCCAATCGATTTGACCACTTAATGGATGTGACCCACTTGTTTCTATATGAATGGTGCATCCCTTGGCTTTTAAGGCAGCTGTTAAATAATCTAGATTCCACATAAGAGGCTCACCCCCTGTGAGAATAATGTTTTTAGAGAATTCTGTGGCTTGGTCTACTAGGGTATCTATATCCGTAAGTGGATGCTTCCCAGCTTCCCAACTTTCCTTAACATCACACCAGTGACAACCTACATCACAACCGCCAATGCGTATGAAATAGGATGCCATGCCCGTATGCACACCTTCGCCTTGCAAAGTGTAAAAATGCTCCATAATAGGGAGCATTTTACCTTCTTTCATCAATATATTTTCTTCTTTACTAATTTTCAATCTTTAGGTAATCTTTTGTGTTTATTTATTTCTTTTGTAAGAAAGCAAAGTGTTTTTAAGGAGCATCGATCTAGTCATTGGTCCCACACCTCCTGGAACGGGCGTAATGTAAGAGGTTTTATCTTTTACATTTTCATAATCCACATCTCCTACTAGTTTATATCCTTTCTTAGTAGAATCATCTTCTACTCTTGAGATACCTACATCAATCACCACAGCACCTTCTTTCACCATTTCTTCTTTCAAGAAATTTGGAACCCCCAGAGCAGTAATGATGATATCTGCTTCTTTAGTAAATTCTTCTACATGCGGGGTTGCACTATGGCAAAGTGTCACCGTGCTGTTACCTGGCGTAGTCTTTCTGCCCATCAATATGCTCATAGGTCTACCCACAATGTGACTACGTCCAATAATGACACAATGTTTCCCTTTGGTATCTATGTTATATCGTTCCAGCATTTCCATGATTCCTGCAGGCGTAGCTGGAAGGAATGCATCCATATCCAGAGCCATTTTACCAAAGTTGGTAGGGTGGAAACCATCTACATCTCTATCTGGGTTGATTGCCATGGTCACACGTTCTTGGTCGATATGTTTGGGTAATGGCAATTGTACAATAAAACCGTCTAAATCTTTTTCTGTATTTAACTTTTCAATCAAGTCTAAAAGTTCTTCTTCAGAGATGTCAGAGGACAATCGGTGCAAAGTAGATTTAAAACCTACTGCCTCACAATCCTTAATTTTATTGCGCACATAAGATTGACTAGCAGGATCTTCACCCACTAATACCGCTGCCAAGTGTGGTGCTCTTTTATCTGCATCTAATATAGCATCAACTTCTTGTTTTATTTCTTCTCTAATTTTTTTAGAAAGCTTATTACCGTCTAGAATTTGCATAACATAAATTTTCTACAAAGGTACATTATAAATCTGTTATCTTTGTAACATGAAAAAGATAACCCCAGCCATTTATATATTTAGTTTCTTTATAGCCGTTGTCGTCATGTATTGGGTGATGATCAAACAAGATGGAGCCACCCATGAGCAAGCTTTGATCAATGCCCTTGCGGGTGGAATAGGAATGCTCATAGGGCTTTTTCTCTATGGTAAATTCCTCAAAAAAGGAGGGGATAATGATAAAATGCCAGACTAAGCATTCATTGATTTAGTACTTTTAAATTAGATAGTGTTATACATTCTTAATAGAAGTGTTTTTACAAAATACCTTCTTTCTCTTGTGATACGATTAATTTAACAAAAAACCAAAACACCCAAATTTTTATTTGTATATTTGCATTCCTGCAAAAACTGCGTACATATGAAAATGAAAACATCGGATTTCGATTTTAAACTGCCAGAAGAACTGCTAGCAGAACGCCCTTCGGACTATAGGGATGAGGCACGCATGATGGTAGTGAATCGAAAGGAAGAAACAATAGAACATAAAACATTCAAGGACTTAATAGATTATTTTGAAGAAGATGATGTGTTAATCATGAATAATACGAAGGTTTTCCCGGCCAGATTATTTGGTAATAAGGAGAAAACTGGAGCCAAAATAGAAGTATTTTTACTTCGTGAATTGGATCAAGAAATGCGTCTTTGGGATGTCTTAGTAGACCCTGCTCGTAAGATTAGAATTGGTAACAAGCTGTTCTTTGGAGATAATGATGAATTAGTTGCAGAGGTTGTGGATAACACGACATCTCGTGGTAGAACTTTAAGGTTCTTATATGATGGTCCTTACGAGGAGTATCGTGAATTGCTAAAGAAACTTGGAACAACACCGCTCCCTAAATACATTAAAAGAGAAGCAGATGAAGAGGATGCGGAACGTTACCAAACCATCTTCGCCAAAGAAGAAGGTGCGGTGGCTGCTCCCACAGCTGGTTTACACTTTTCTAAACATTTAATTAAAAGATTAGAGATTAAAGGGGTTGATTTTGCAGAAGTAACCTTGCATATTGGGTTAGGGACTTTTGCGCCTGTAGAAGTAGAAGATTTGACAAAGCACAAAATGGAATCTGAAAGGGCTTATATTTCTCAAGAAACTGCAGATCGTGTGAATCGTGCTATAGATGATAAGAAGAGAATTTGTGCCGTGGGAACAACTTCTATGCGCGCTATAGAATCTGCCGTATCTGCCAATGGTTATCTAAACCCTTATCAAGCATGGACTAATAAATACATTCACCCACCCTATGAATTTAGTATTGCGAATTGTATGATTACCAATTTCCATACGCCACGCTCTACTTTGCTAATGATGGTCTCTGCATTTACAGGCCATGATTTAATGATGAAAGCATACAAAGAAGCCATCAAAGAGAAATATAAATTTTACTCTTATGGCGATGCCATGTTGATTATCTAAAAGAATTTATGGAATAAATTTATAAAAGCAATCTGAGTTTCGGGTTGCTTTTTTAATTTAAGCAAGTTGAATATCTGTTTCGTATCTTTGCCCCAATTAATTAAAATTTAATACCATAATTATCGCAACGCCAAAAGACATAAGAAAACTCACGCTAGAAGAACTTACTCAATTTATCAAAGAATTTGGAGAAAAACCTTTTAGAGCAAAACAAATTTATGAATGGCTTTGGAATAAAAATGCTCATTCGTTTGATGAGATGACCAGTATCTCTAAAGAATTAAGAGAAGAATTGTCTAGACACTTTGTCATACAACCAATTACATTAGAAGAACATCAAAAAAGTAACGATGGCACGATTAAAAATGCAGTCAAATTATTTGATGGTAATGTGGTAGAATCTGTTTTGATTCCTACGGATTCGCGTACTACGGCTTGTGTTTCTTCTCAAGTGGGTTGTAGTTTAGATTGTAAATTTTGTGCTACTTCCAGGTTAAAGAGAATGCGAAATCTAACAGCCGCAGAAATTGTGGATCAAGTGAGTCTTATAGACCAACAGAGTAAAAGGGATTTTAATCATCCATTATCCAATATTGTATATATGGGGATGGGAGAACCTTTATTAAACTTTAATAATGTAGTAGATTCTGTTAAGAAGATTACGACACCGCACCCCAATGGTCTGGGAATGTCCCCTAGGAGAATCACAGTTTCAACCTCTGGAATTCCGAAAATGATAGAGAAATTAGCAGATGAGAATTTGAGAGTCGGTTTAGCGCTTTCATTGCATTCTGCAATAGAAGAGAAAAGGAACAAGATTATGCCTTTTAGTGAGAAGTTTCCATTAGAGGATATTTTAGATAGTCTAAGATATTGGTATGATAAAACAGGAAGCAGAATCACCATAGAGTATATCATTTGGAAAGACATCAATGACACCAAAGAAGATATGAATGCTTTGGTACGTTTCTGCCAGAGGGTTCCAGTCAAGGTAAATTTAATAGAATATAATAGCATTGGCGATCCAGAATTTCAACAAGCTCCTCCAGAAATTACAGATGCTTATATAGCGGCATTAGAAAGACACAATATTATAGTCAATGTACGCAGAAGTCGTGGTAAGGATATTGATGCTGCTTGTGGACAGTTGGCTAATAAAAATAAGTTAACTGTGAATTAAAAGATATATTTAAAAGGAATTTAATTAAATTTGATACTTAAACGTACACATGAAAATTATAATAGCTTCTATACTGTCTGTTTTATTTTTAACATCTTGTGCTACACAGGTTGCTAATCTTGCCTATGAGGATTTATCTGTAGAATCTGAATATATTATTTCTAATCAATTAGATGAGATTTCTGGGTTACAATATGAGGATAATTTATTTTATGGATTTAATGATAGTGAGGGAGAACCAGAGATATATACTTTTAATCTAGACGACCCAGAAAGTCTAAAAACGATTAGATTAAAGGATGCGAAGAATGTGGATTGGGAAGATATGGCTATGTCTGATTCCCTAATTTTTATAGGTGATTTTGGAAATAATATAGGCAATAGAAAAGACCAAACGATTTATACAGTTAGAAGAGCAGACATAGATTTAAGTAAGGAAAATCAAACAATAGATACCAGACCGATTTCCTTCTTCTACCCAGAGCAAAAAAACTTTGATAAGCAGCCCTATCAACATGATTTTGATATGGAAAGTATGGTTTATTTTAATGATGAAATTCATTTATTCACCAAAGAATGGAAAAGTGAGAAAACACATCATTTTACTTTGGATTTAGTCAAAGGTATTCAACCAGCATGGTTAGTAGAGGATTTTGATCTTGGGTTTTTAGCTACAGGAGCAGATGTCATTCAATTAAATAATTATCAATCTAGATTGGCTATCGTTGGGTATAATAGAGATGGAGAGGTTTTTCTAATGCTCACAGATTTTAAAAATAAAGATAAAAAATGGTTAGACAACCCCCATACCATCATTAAAATTGGAGAAGCAGACCAGTTGGGGCAAGTAGAAGGAGTTGCTTTTAAGACGGCTAAAGCGTTATGTATTTCTGCAGAGGCTATTAACTCGGACCTTGGGAGCATAAAACAGAACGTGCGTTGTATGCGTATAAATTAAAGATTTGGCAAAAATAATAAATAAAATAAAAGCACCGATTGCAGAAGAGATGAAAATCTTTGAAAGCAAATTCTATGGGGCTATGAAGACCAATGTCTCCCTTTTAGATAGGGTGATGCAGTACATCGTCCGAAGGAAAGGGAAACAAATGCGGCCTATGTTTGTGTTTTTAACGGCTAAATTAACTGGACAAACTACAGAAAGAACCTATCGTGGAGCTTCTATGATAGAGTTGATTCATACGGCCAGTTTAGTTCATGATGATGTGGTAGATGATAGTGATTTACGGCGAGGATTCTTTTCTATTAACGCCTTGTGGAAGAATAAAATTGCTGTCCTCGTTGGGGATTATTTGCTATCTAAGAGTGTCTTGCTAGCTACGGAAAATAAGGACTTTGATTTACTAACTGTCGTGTCCAATGCTATTCGGGAAATGAGCGAAGGGGAATTGCTACAGATAGAGAAGGCTAGGAATTTAGATATTACAGAGGAAGTTTATTTTGAAATTATTAGGCAAAAGACAGCTACACTTATAGCTGCATGCTGCGAGGCTGGTGCTAGGTCTACTGGTTGTACAGAGGAAATGGCTGCGAAGATGAATCGTTTTGGGGAATTAGTAGGAATTGCTTTTCAGATCAAAGATGATTTATTTGATTATACCAGTACCAATTTAATTGGAAAACCTATTGGGATTGATATCAAAGAGCAAAAAATGACATTGCCGCTTATTTATAGTATTAATACAGCTTCTAAATCAGAAAAGAAATGGCTGATTAGATCGGTTAAAAAGCATAATAATAACAAGAAGCGCGTTAACGAGGTTATAGAATATGTTAAAACCCACGGAGGTTTAAACTATGCTCGTCAAGTCATGTTTGATTATAGAGACAAAGCGATTCGCATCTTAGATGAATTCCCAGATTCAGAAGCAAAAACTTCTTTGTTGACTTTATTAAACTATGTGGTAGAACGAGATCATTAAAGTCTATAATCCCTTCATTTTCTTCAATTAGAGAACGCTCTAAGGATATTTTTTATAATTAGGCATCCTTGTTCTATTTATTCTAATTCATTTTTTACTCAAGTTTTCTCTATTGCTTTTAAGCATCATGTTAGGACTTATATGCGCTCTTTGTATATCCTAATTTTTCTAATGGGCCAATTATTTAAAGTGACGTATTTTATAACTATATGACCTTTTGAGACTTTCTAATTTTATTTTTTGAAATGAGCGATAACCGTTTGTAATAACCAATTTATATCTTTGCATTTCAATATTAAAAAAACCGATTGATTTCAAAAGAAACCATAGACCAAATATTTCAAACTGCTCGCGTAGAGGAGGTGATAGGTGATTTTGTTCAGTTAAAGAAATCTGGAAGCAATTATAAAGGACTTTCTCCTTTTACCCAAGAGAAAAGCCCTTCTTTTATGGTTTCCCCTGCCAAGCAAATATGGAAAGACTTTAGTAGTGGTAAAGGAGGGAGTGTGGTTTCATTCATTATGGAACATGAACAGTTCACCTATCCAGAAGCCTTGAGATGGCTGGCCAAACGCTATAACATAGAAATTGAAGAAGATTTTGAACGTACAGATGAGCAAATAGCAGAAGCCAAAGTCAGAGAAAATCAATATACCATTACAGAATTTGCTAATAAATGGTTTCAGCAACAACTACTAGATTCAGAGGAAGGCCGCACTATTGGCTATGCTTATTTTAAGGAAAGAGGGCTTAACAAAAAGAGCATAGAAACCTTTAATCTAGGATATTCTCCCAAGCAATGGGACGCTTTTACCGCACATGCTTTAGAAAAAGGTTATTCCTATGAGGCCTTGAATGAGGTTGGTCTAACCGTTGGTAGCAAGGATAAACCTGTAGACAGGTTTAGAGAAAGAGTGATGTTTCCTATTCAGAGTTTTTCTGGTAGAACTTTAGGCTTTGGAGCTAGAATTCTAGGAAATAACAAGAAGACAGCCAAGTATTTAAACTCTCCAGAGAACCAGATTTACCATAAAAGTAAAATTCTCTACGGAATTTTTCAAGCCAAGCAGGCCATTTTGAAAGAAGATGAATGTTATTTAGTAGAAGGTTATACAGATGTGATATCTATGCATCAGTCTGGTGTAGAGAATGTAGTGGCAAGTTCTGGTACCGCACTCACAGCAGAACAGATTAGATTGGTCAAAAGATTGACAGATAATCTAACGTTGGTATTTGATAGTGATCCAGCTGGGATTAGAGCATCTTTTAGGGGAATTGATCTGATTTTAGAGCAAGAGTTGAATGTCCGTGTTGTTGTTTTGCCAAAGGGAGAAGACCCAGATTCATTTGCTAGAAAGCATAAGGATAGCGAATTAAAAGATTATTTTAAAGAGAATTCTACTGATTTTATAAGGTTTAAAGTCGGGGTGCTTAAAGAAGATGCAGGAACTGATCCTGTGAAGAATTCAGAAATGATTCAGAGCGTTATAAATAGCATTGCTTTGATTCCTAACCTAATTCAAAGAGAGCTTTATATTAGAGAAGCCTCTTCTATTTTGAATATGAGAGAGGAATTATTGTTCAATCAGCTAGCGATTAAATTAAGCGAGCAGGAGAAGGATTCTAAAAGGAAAAAGCTTCTGCCCAAGGAGTCCCCCTTGCAAGTTTCTACACCAGAAAAAGAAAGCGCGGTGAATCCTTTTGTTGTGTTAGAAGATGAGTTGCTTAAATTAATGATTCGGTATGGAAATGAGGAAATTATGATTCCTTATCCAGAGGATCAGACAAAATTCTATAAATCCACCGTTTCAGAGGAAATCATTTGGCAATTGGAGAATGATGAAGTCCATTTCACGATTCCACACTACCAAGATATGTTCTTAGAAATTAAAAGAGGCTTAGAAAATAAAGAATATAGAATGGGTGAGTTTTTTGTTCGTCATGAAAATAAGGAATTAAGTCAATTGGCTTCTGGATTTATCTTTGAAAAGTACAAACTTTCTTCCTGGGAAAAACAAGGAATCATAGTTCCCACTGGCAAAGATAATTTAGGTAAGAGAACGCTAGAAGTGATTTACAACTATAAAAGGCTTCTTTTAGATTCAATTATCAAGAACACCAGTAAGCAGTTAAAAGAAGATATAACAGAAAAGGAACGGCAGAAATTAATAAAAAAAGTAATGCGTCTTACTGCTTTGAAGCAATATTTGGACGGGTTGCTTAATAGATCTGTATAAAAAAAGTAGCCGTCTCAAAAAACCAAAATTATCACCCTGAATTCATTTCAGGGTCTCATAATAAACTGGTTATTAGAATAATAAGATTCTGAATCAAGTTCAGAATGACTAGTTTTTAAGGTTTTGAGACGGCTCGGCTTTAATAATCTTCTAAATCTTCAACGTTTATTGAGCTTTTCGGCACCATACCCTCCATTGGACTAGAAAAGCACCTGGATATTCTCTTTTGACCATAGATAAGTCTCTAGCCGCTGATTTTTTAGTAAAATAATCCCCCGCCATTACTCGATAATCAGGCTGCGTATACACCATCTCTGGCACCAAAGTAGGGAAGTTTCTAGCAAAGTCAGCTCTTGCTTTTGTAGCAGCATTCCTGTCTTTGGTGTACATAATCTGGATTTTATACCCTAACACTTTTTGGCTATTAGCGCATGGATCAAAATTAGAGGGCGAATTATTCTCTGGTACATTTGATGTTGTGGGTTGTGCACATTTTGCTTTAGTCGTTTTTTGAACCAAAGATTCAATCATTTCATTAACCACAATAGTATAGCTACCTCCAGAAATTGTATCTTGAACTGTAGATTGCCCGTATTGTAATCCTAACCCAACTATACATATAATGATAGAAAGTAAGTATTTCATTTGAATTTAGTTTTTGCAAATATAATTCTACTTTAAGCAATGGACACAAAAAATTTCATTGTTTTTATAAATGAGCTAGATTCAAACACTTGCGAAAAGATTAATTTAGAATAAATTTAAATTGATGCAATAGCTCATAACTATCTCAGATTATTAGGGTAAATTTAACAGACTGTTTTATTTTTGTTAATTATTAATCAAACCTGTCAGAATCTCAACTTTTGTAGATATGGTGAATTGGGAACATTTTAAATGGAAATATTTAGCGGCACTATTTTTAGCCGTGGCATTCTCTTGGTCTAACGCTCAAGAAGGAGATGCGATAAGTGGCGATCCAAGTAATGGTGAAAGCTTGTTCAATACTCATTGTGCTGCATGTCACGCATTAGATAAAAAACTCATAGGGCCAGCTTTAGGTGGTGTTGTGGAACGGCTTCAAGATGAGCAAGGTCTAGGAAGGGATTGGCTGCATAGTTGGATTAAGGATAATGAAGCATTAAGAGCTTCTGGGGATGAATATGCTGTTCAGGTTTTTGAGGACTATAATCAGACTTTGATGACTGCATTTCCCCAATTAAGTGATCAAGATATAGATGATGTTTTAGCGTACACTTCAAACCCACCAGTAGTTGAAGAGGTAGTAGAAGAAACTGCGGTTGCTAGCACAGATGAAAGTTCTCTGCCTGTTGGTGCGTTGATTATTGGATTTTCTGTTTTAGCCGCATTGTTAATTTGGCTGTTAGTTAAGGTTAATACTTTGGTTAAGTTGTCTACCGCAGAAGGTGGGGAGTTAGCTATGGAGGATTCGCAATCCTTTGCAAAGGTTTTTGAAAAGAATAAGAAATTAGCATACGCTGTGTTAGGTCTTTTAGGTCTTCTTGTATTTTATGGTCTATGGGTGTTTATGATAGGGATTGGAGTCGATAAAGGCTATCAACCAGAACAACCTATCTATTTCTCTCATAAGATTCATGCAGGAGAACAAGGGATTGATTGTCAATACTGTCATAGTTCTGCCAAATACGGTAAAGTTTCTGGTATTCCTTCTCCCAATTTATGTATGAATTGTCACTATCAAATTCAAGAATATACAGGGGATTATGTAGAAGAAGGTAAATCAAAACAATTCTATACAGAGGAGATGCAGAAAATTTATCAATCCATAGGGTTTGATAAGGATAACCTTACTTATACTGGAGAGGAAGAGCCAATAGAATGGGCACGTATTCATAATATGCCAGATTTTGTTTACTTCAATCACGCACAACACGTGGTAGCGGGTGAGGAAGCTATTAAAAATGCCAAAGGAGTGGATCAAGTATGTTACGCTTGTCATGGTAGAGTAGATCAAATGGATGAGGTGCAAATGGCAAATGATTTCACGATGGGATGGTGTATTGAGTGTCACCGTGAAACAGAGGTAGATATGAACAACGAGTATAACAAAGAATATTACGCTCAACTTCATGAGAAGCTTAAACAGCAGTATGGTGAGGAAGCAACAATTACAGTAGATGCAATTGGTGGTTTAGAGTGTGGTAAGTGTCATTATTAATATTAATTTAAATCAATAAAGGAAGTTACATGGCTTCGAAGAAAAGATATTGGAGGAGTATAGAGGAATTGCAGAATCAGTCTCTTACAGCAGAGTTGGCTGAGAATGAATTCGCAGAGGAATTACCAGTGGAAGGCTTTTTAGAAAATAAAGAAGCACTGGAATCTTCTAAGACTTCACGACGTGATTTCCTTAAATACTTAGGGTTTAGTACAGCAGCGGCAACACTTGCGGCTTGTGAAGCGCCAGTGGTAAAATCAGTTCCTTATGTGGTAAAACCAAATGAGGTAACGCCAGGAGTTCCTACATACTATGCTACGGCTATGTATGATGGTTATGATTATGCGAATGTCATTGTTAAAACCAGAGAAGGAAGACCTATTAAGATAGAGCCCAACAAGAATTCAGGTTCTTTGGGTCTAACGAATGCGCGGGTTCAAGCTTCTGTATTATCCTTATACGATTCAAACAGATTAAAAAATCCAAAAATTAATGGACAAGACTCTTCTTGGGAGCAAGTAGATGCTGTGGTGGTAAAACAATTATCTTCTTTAGGAGGTAAAAAAGCTGTTTTATTAACCCCATCTTTACCAAGCCCTTCTACCAAAAATTTGATTAGAGAATTCCAATCAAAGTTTGGGAATGTTGATCATGTTGTTTTTGATGCCGTGGATTATTCTCCTGCATTAGATGCAGCAGAGGAGAGTTTTGGTGTAAGAGCATTGCCTGCTTATGATATATCCAATACAGATTTGGTTATATCATTTAATGCAGACTTTTTAAATGATTGGAATGGGGTAAGCATGGAGCGTGAATATGCTGCAGCAAGAAAGCCAGGGAATTCCATGCTCAGACATATTCAGGTAGAATCTAATTTGAGTATGACAGGTGCTAACGCGGATACGCGTTTTCCATTAAAACCATCTAAAGTATATCAAACGCTTGCAGATGTTTATAGTGCGGTAACTGGTGGCTCTGCGTCAACTCCAGAAGGTAAAGTGCTTGCAGAAGAATTGCGCTCAAAAGGTTCTAATGCAGTGGTTTTTGCAGATGGTAATAAAGAGGCCTACATTTTAGCGAATGCTATTAATGCAGCTATTAATTCTAGTGCGTTAACTGGGAAACTCAATTTATTAAAAGAAAGCAATATCACACGATATAAAACTTTCTTGAATGAGGCTAAAAACGGAAGCGTTGGAGCATTGTTTATCTATGATAGTGATCCAGTTGCACATTCTGCGTATGGTGAAGATTTATTAGAGGCTTTAAAGGGTATTCCGTTATCTGTTGCTCTGAATAGCTATAACAACGAAACCTCTAAAAATGTAAACGTTATAGCGCCAGTTCCACATTGGCTAGAATGTTGGGGGGATTTTAATCCTGTTTCTGGGGAATATGCTTTACAGCAGCCAACTATTCAACAAATATTTAATACAAGGCAGCTACAAGATTCTTTGATTACATGGAATAGTGCAGATATTGGAAATATTAATAACATGAATAATTCCAATGGGAATGATTCTATTGCCATTGCAGCAATGGTTACTCCTGCAGCTGCTAATGCTGTAGTTTTAGACTCTGCTCAAGCAGCAGTTTCCGCAGTGGCTGCATCCATGCAGATTGGAGATGAAAATTCATATTATAATTACCTAAAGAGATATTGGAATAACAACGTGCAAAGTGGTAAGTCCTTTAATCAGGCTTTATACGATGGTGTTATTTCTGGTGCTAATGCTATGGATGGTGGAGTTAATTTTATAGGAACTGGAGCAGCAGGTGCAGCTTCTACCTTGCGCGATGCTACAGAATCTAATTGGGAATTGCAATTATATACCAAAGTTGGTATGGGTGATGGTAGACAAGCTAATAATCCTTGGTTACAAGAATTCCCTGACCCAATTACGAGAACATCTTGGGATAATTACCTCACTATGAACCCCGTTGATGCAGAGGAATTGGGCATTGATATGTGGAACGGTGGAAATGAGAAGAATGGAAGAATGCAATTTAATGGTCCTTATTATAACCTGACGGTTGAGGGCAAGTCCCTTAAAGTTCCTGTGTTTATTCAGCCAGGACAAGCCAGAGGTTCTTTAGGTTTAGCATTAGGTTACGGGATAGATGGCAAAATTGCAGAAGCTAATGATTTAGAGCAAATTGGTGTGAATGCTTATCCAATTTTCAAAGATGGTATCAAAACTTGGAATATAGAAAGCCTTGAGGCTGCTGGGGGATCACATGAATTTGCAAATATTCAGATGATGAATACATTGATGGGTAGATATGAAATCGCCCGTGAAGTATCATTAGATGATTATATCAACAAACCAGCGGATGTTTGGAATGAGCAACCTACCATGGATACATTTGCAGCTGAAAATACCCCTGTAGAAGAAGTTACATTATGGAGAAACTTTGATCGTTCGGTTGGTCCACACTTTAAATTGTCCATAGATCTAAATTCTTGTACTGGTTGTGGAGCTTGTGTTATTGCATGTCACGCAGAAAACAACGTTCCAGTAGTTGGTAAAGAAGAGGTCAGACGTTCTAGGGATATGCATTGGCTGCGTATTGATAGATATTATGCAGATGCCATGTCAGAGGAGCATCCAGAGAGGTACCCTTATACGCAGAAACAAGCGTTAATGGATGAAGAGTATAATGAACCTTCTCAATACAAAATATTAGTTAAGCCTGCCGCAGAAAATCCTGATGTGATTTTCCAGCCTATGATGTGTCAACACTGTAATCACGCTCCATGTGAGACTGTGTGTCCAGTAGCGGCTACATCCCATGGTAAACAAGGTCAAAACCAAATGGCGTATAACAGATGTGTTGGTACCAGATATTGTGCGAATAACTGCCCATATAAAGTTAGAAGATTTAACTGGTTCAACTACGCACAAAACGATAGCTTTGATTTCCATATGAATAATGATTTAGGCCGAATGGTTCTAAACCCAGATGTTGTGGTAAGGCAAAGAGGGGTGATGGAGAAATGCTCTATGTGTATTCAAATGACACAAGCAGCGATATTAGAAGCTAAAAAAGGAGGTAGAAGAGTAGCAGATGATGAATTCCAAACAGCATGTTCCAATGCTTGTCCTACAGGATCTATGGTCTTTGGTGACATTAATGATGAGGAATCTCAAGTCGCCAAACTAGAGAGTGATAATAGAAAATATGAAGTGTTAGAGGATGTAGGTACTAAACCTAATGTTTTCTATCACGTGAAAGTTAGAAATAGAGATAATAACTAATAAACGGTTAAATTTAATATATGTCAGGTCATTACGAATCACCCCTTAGGGAACCGCTTATATTAGGTCACAAGACCTACAAAGATATTACAGAAGATGTCGCTAGACCGGTAGAGAGTAGAGCTGGGAAATTATGGTGGATTGCTTTCAGTTTAGCTATGATTGCATTCATCTATGGTTTCGGCTGTATCTCATATACCATTGGTACTGGTATAGGTGTCTGGGGTTTGAATAGAACCATTAACTGGGCATGGGATATCACTAACTTCGTATGGTGGGTAGGGATAGGTCATGCAGGTACATTAATTTCTGCCGTTTTATTATTGTTTAGACAAAAATGGAGAATGTCTATTAACCGTTCTGCAGAGGCTATGACTATTTTTGCCGTTGTACAAGCTGGATTATTTCCATTGATTCACATGGGACGTCCATGGGTTGGGTATTGGGTATTCCCTATTCCAAATAACTTTGGGTCGCTATGGGTGAACTTTAACTCTCCACTATTATGGGATGTATTCGCTATTGCTACTTATTTTTCTGTATCAGTAGTTTTCTGGTATATGGGTTTAATTCCTGATTTTGCAATGATTCGAGATAGGGCTACTAAACCTGTTACAAAAAGAATTTATAGTATATTAGCCTTCGGGTGGGGAGGAAAAGCAAAACATTGGCAGAGATTTGAGGAGTTATCTTTGGTGTTAGCTGGATTAGCAACCCCCCTAGTATTCTCTGTACATACAACAGTTTCCTTTGACTTTGCCACATCTGTAATTAAAGGTTGGCATTCAACGATTTATCCTCCTTATTTTGTTGCTGGAGCGATTTTCTCTGGATTTGCTATGGTACAAACTCTATTGATCATTGCACGAAAAGTAGTGGGCTTAGAAGATTATATCACGAGAAAGCATATAGAATATATGAATATCGTTATTTTGGTTACTGGAGGAATGGTGACTGTAGCATATTTAACAGAATTTTTTGTTGCTTGGTATTCAGGTTCTAGATATGAGGACTTCACTTATTTTACGGTGGGTGCTGCAACTGGACCATATTGGTGGGCATTCTGGTTACTAATTCTATGTAACGTTCTAATCCCAATGTCTTTATGGGTGAGACCTCTAAGAAGAAGTTTTTTGTGGACTTTTATCGTATCAATTGTCATTAATATTGGTATGTGGTTTGAGCGTTTTGATATTATAGTTATTAATTTGAGTAGAGATTATTTACCATCATCTTGGACTATGTTTATGCCATCGTTTGTGGATGTAGGAATATTTTTAGGTACGATAGGTTTCTTCTCTGTACTATACTTGTTATATGCGAGAACATTCCCTGTAATAGCCCAAGCAGAATTGAAGACTATATTAAAATCATCTGGAGAGAGTTATAAAAAACATCATATAGAACATGAGCACGATGAACATGAACACTAAAATATACGGACTATACGGGGATGATGATGAGCTATTAAACGCTGTTCACTCTTTAAGTAAAAAAGGTGTCAAAATCAATGAGGTTTATACACCGTTTCCAGTCCATGGACTGGATAAAGCTTTGGGTCTAAAGAAAACTCGTATTTCTGATTTGGCTTTCATTTACGGTGCCTATGGTCTTATTCTCATGGCTATTACCACATGGTATATGATGAATTATGATTGGCCCCAAGATATTGGAGGCAAACCTAGCTTTTCTTGGGCGGAGAATGTGACGGCTTTTGCCGTACCAATGTTTGAGATGACTGTATTCTTTGCAGCTCACTTTATGGCCATTACTTATTTATTAAGAAGTGGATTGTATCCAGGAGCCAAAACTAAAAATCCAGATCCTAGAACTACAGATGACAAGTTTCTAATAGAGATAGAATCGGAAGACGTCGATAGGCTTAGAGATATGTTCATTGAGACAGGTGCAGAGGAAGTAACGGTTAAAAAAGTTCAATAATTAAAGGTATAACAATGAAAAGATTTATAGTATTAATCATATTGGGAGCTTTGGTAAGTTCTTGTAGCGGACCAGATAAATCTCCTGCTATTGTTTTTATGCCGGATATGTATTATTCTGTGGCATACGAACCTTATCAAAAGGCTACCTTTGGTTATCCAGATTATACAGAAACCTCTGAGGTGAATGTGTTTTCCGAGAATTTTGAAGTTACTGCATTAGCTCCTGTAGAAGGAACAGTACCACACACAAATTCTGGTATATTACCTTATAATCTGCCAGACACCAATGAGGGTTATGATGCATCCAAGAACGTACAGTCTCCGTTGAATACTGCTAATCGAGAAAAAGACTTAGCAAGGGGAGAAAAATTATTCAATCAAGTTTGCGCCGTTTGTCATGGTGTTAAAGGTGATGGACAAGGTAGTATTGTATTATCTGGAGCTTATGTAGGAGTACCTACCTATGACTCTAGAGATATCACAGTAGGATCTGTATATCATGTTATTATGTATGGTAGAAATGCAATGGGGTCTTACGCACCTCAATTGAATCAAGAAGATAGATGGCGCGTTGCAGAATATGTAATGCAGTTAAGAAATAATAATTAATAAAAGGTTAAAGGAGAAGAATATGTATACTTTTGCACCTAAATTGAGATTAGTAGCCATTATTGCAATGGTGTTAGGATTGGTTCTATTCGGAGCTGGGTACTTTATCAATTCTGCTAATGGGATTGACTTTGTCCAAGAACAAATGGCTCAAGAGCCAGATGCGTTTAATGTATCAACAACTCACGCAGAACAAGGTACTAGCCATGAAGAGGTTTCTCAAAATGGGGCAGGTGCACATGTAGATGCTCATGCCGAACATTTGTTACACAAATATCACAATAGACCATGGTCTGCTATGTTAATTGCTGCGTTTTTGTTCACAGGGATTGCTGCTGCTGCGATGTTTTTTTTAGCTGTTCAACACGCCTCCCAAGCAGGTTGGTCTATTATAGTAACTAGAATTATGGAGGCCATCTCTGTATTTATTCCTTATGGTGGAGCCATCTTATTACTTGTTTTGATTGGATCTGCTATGCATTTAAATCATATTTATCACTGGATGGATTTAGATTTACGAGATTTTGAAAGTGAAAACTTTGATAAATTTCTTAAAACGAAAGAACCTTGGTTAAATACACCATTCTGGTTGATAAGATCTGTATTATATATTGTCTTATGGGCTTTTGCAGCTTGGATGCTAAGAAAAAAATCGAAATATTTGGATCAGAACCCTTCTAGAGAGAGCTACTGGTCATTATATAAATGGAGTATCATTGCTATTGTTATTTTTGCTTTAACCTCCATGGCCTCTGGATGGGATTGGGTAATGTCTATAGATCCACACTGGTATAGTACACTATTTGGTTGGTATGTAATGGTTAGTTATTTAGTGACAGCCATTGCCATCATGACTCTAATTGCCATCCATTTAAAGAAAGGTGGTTTCTTGCCTGTGTTCAATGACAATCATTTACATGATATGACCAAATATCTATTCGGATTTAGTTTGTTATGGGGTTATTTATGGTTATGTCAATTTGAGTTGATTTGGTATGCTAATATTCCAGAAGAGGCAGTTTATTTCCAGCAAAGAGATTTTCAATACGATTGGTCCTATTACAATATGTTAATTTTGAATGTAGTTGTTCCCTTCTTAGCATTGATTTCTAGTTCTATCAAGAGAAATTATACAGTGGTCACAGTACTCGCATTTGTAGTTATCTTAGGACATTGGTGGGATATCTTCAATCAAATGGCACCTGGAACAGTTGGTCCTTGGGGCGCTTTTGGATTGTTAGAGTTCGGAGCCTTCTTCTTTGTGGGTGGTTTATTTGTTTTTATCGTTATGAATGCTTTAACCAAACTTCAATTAGAGCCCAAAGGAAACCCATTATATCATGAAAGTAAAGTTTATGAATACCCTTTCTAGGATTTAAACTTCTAATAATAATAAAAAGATACAAAGTTCATTTATATTGAATTTTGTATCTTTCTTTTTTTAACATAGTATGAATTCAGATAGCAAACCTATTATAGCCATTTCAATTGGAGACCCCAATGGTATAGGCTTAGAGATTATTTTAAAAGCATTAGATAGAAAAGATATCCAGAGTGAGGCGACTTATGTTGTATTCTGTCCATGGAAATTATGGATTTTTTGTAAAAAACATTTTAAATTAAATGTATCTGCTAGACAAATTAACAACCTGAATGAAATCCATTTGGACAAAGTAAATGTCATAGATTCAATAGGAATTGACTTCTTTGTGACATTTGGTGAGGACACTAAGGATGCTGGTAATGTTGCTTTTCACTCACTAGAAAGTGCAGCCCAATCGGTTTTAGATAATCAGTGCGATATTTTGGTCACAGCGCCCATCAATAAGGCAAATATCCAATCCACATCTTTTCAATTCCCTGGGCATACGGAATATCTGGAAAAAGTTTGGGGTGGAAATAATTTAATGTTTATGGTACATGAACAAATTAAGGTGGGGCTTGTGACGCAACATATTCCATTGAAAGAAGTTTCATTCAAAATTACGGCAGATAAGATTATAGATAAATTTAAATTAATTCATAAATCATTAGAAATTGATTTTAATTTAAAAAACCCAGTAATTGGTGTTTTAGGAGTGAATCCACATGCAGGTGATCAAGGATTATTAGGCGATGAAGAAATCACTACGGTTATACCTGCAATCAAAGAATTAATCAACTCTGGATATTTGGCTTATGGACCACATCCAGCGGACAGTTTTTTCTCATCTAATAATTTAAGTAAGTATGACGGAGTGCTGGCGATGTATCATGACCAAGGACTTATTCCATTCAAGACTATCGCAGGTGTAGAGGGTGTTAATTATACTGCGGGACTACCATTTGTTAGGACTAGCCCAGATCATGGTGTTGGGTATGATATTGCTGGTAAAAATGTTGCGGATGCCCAATCTTTTATAGAAGCTATATATACTGGAATAAAAATTTATAAACATAGAATGTTAGAGCAAGCACTCACAGAAAATGCTTTAAAAGGAAAACGCAAATAAATAAATTATAGTATTCTTAAAATAAAGTTGTTATATTCAAATAATATTGTAAATTTGCCTTCCCAATAATTATGGAGAAGATAAGAAATTATGATGTATCTTTTTTCGGCTTAAAAGACGGAAAACATACATTTGAGTTTGAAATCTCGCAGGAGTTCTTTGATTTGTTTACTTTTGATCAAGAGTTTGATAAACCATACATTCAATTAGTATTAGAGTTGGATAAAAAACCATCCTTTCTAGAACTAAACTTTAAAATGAATGGCGATGTCGAATTATCCTGTGATATTAGCAACAGACTTTACCGTCAACCCATAGAGGGTAAAATGCCTTTGGTAATTAAATTTGGTCGTGAGTTTGATGACACAGATGATGAAGTGTGGATATTACCCGATGGAGCGAATAGCTTTAATATAGCGCAGTTAATTTATGAACTGGTTTTATTAAATATTCCTTCCAAGCATTATCATCCAGATTTAAGCTCGGAGGAAGCGGAGGAAGCATTAAATCTTTTAGATGAATATGCCCCTAAAGCGGATGCTGATAAGCAGGAAAAAGAAAGTGAAGAGTCAAATGATCCAAGATGGGATTCATTGAAAAAATTATTATAAACCAATACTAAAAAACCAAGGAAATGGCACATCCTAAAAGACGTCAGTCAACTACGAGAAGAGATAAAAGAAGAACCCACTATAAAGCAGCGGTTCCACAACTTACAACAGATCCAACTACAGGTGAAATGCATCTAAAGCATAGAGCGCACTGGAGTGATGGTAAATTATACTATAGAGGTAAAGTTGTTTTGGTTAAGGAAACAGAAGAGTTGTTAGAAGATTAAAGTTACCTTTAAAGAATACATAAAAATGCAGTTAATGGAATTAACTGCATTTTTTTTTAATAATTTTACTATTTTTGATATAAATATAGATTGTTATGGACAATAAAGAAATTCAGAATTTAATAAAATTTGTTGCGAAGTCAGGCGTAGCCGAAGTGAAGATAAAAGACGGAGATTTTGCGATTCAGATTAAAAACGTGCAAGAGCAGATTGCTGTTTCCTCTATAATGCCCCAGAATTTTCAATCACCACCACAATCCCCTCCAGTTCCAGCCTCAGCGCTTGTATCTGATGCAGTTACAAATGCCCCTAAAGAAAAAGAAGCAGAAAAAGAAGCTAATCTATTAGAGATTAAATCTCCCATGATTGGTACTTTTTACAGAAAGCCTAGTCCAGATAAAGATGTTTTTGTAAAAGTGGGCGATTCTGTAAAGGTAGGGGATACGGTTTGTGTTATAGAAGCGATGAAACTATTCAATGAAATAGAGGCTGAAGCGTCTGGTAAAATTGTGAAAGTATTAGTAGATGATGCTACTCCAGTAGAATACGATCAACCCTTGTTCTTAGTAGAACCGGTCTAATATTATTTATTTAAAAACACGGTATGTTTAAAAAAATATTAATTGCAAACAGGGGAGAAATTGCCATGCGCATTATCCGTACTGCAAGGGAGATGGGTATTAAAACGGTAGTAGTGTATTCTACAGCAGATAAAGAAAGTCTACCTGTGAGATTTGCAGACGAAGCGGTTTGTATTGGTCCACCAAACTCAAAAGAATCATATTTAAATATCCCTGGTATTATTGCTGCTGCAGAACTCACCAATGCAGATGCGATACACCCAGGTTATGGATTTTTATCAGAAAATGCACATTTCTCTAGGACATGCCAAAAACATAACCTCAAATTTATTGGGGCATTACCAGAGCATATAGAGAAAATGGGAGATAAATCTACTGCAAAAGCCACCATGATAGAGGCTGGTGTACCCGTAGTTCCAGGTTCTGCAGGTATTTTAGCTAGCTATCAAGATGCAGAGGAGTTAGCAGATGAAATGGGGTATCCAGTGATGATTAAAGCCACTGCTGGCGGTGGAGGTAAAGGAATGCGCGCCGTATATAAAAAAGAGAATCTTAAAGACGCTTTTGAATCTGCTGTGATAGAGGCAGAGGCTGCTTTTGGAAACGGGGGGATGTATATGGAGAAGTTGATTGAAGAACCTCGGCATATAGAAATTCAAATTGCTGGTGATAAATTTGGAACTGCTTGTCACATGTCAGAAAGAGATTGTTCCATACAGAGGCGTCATCAGAAATTGATGGAGGAGACCCCATCACCTTTTATGACAGATGAGCTAAGAGAAGAAATGGGGGCAGCAGCCATCAAAGCTGCGGAATACATTGGATATGAAGGTGTAGGAACGGTAGAATTCTTGGTAGATAAGAATCGCAACTTCTATTTCATGGAGATGAATACCAGAATTCAAGTAGAGCATCCCATCACAGAGCAGGTAATAGACTACGATTTAATTAGAGAGCAAATTAAATTAGCTGCTGGTGATAAACTGTCTGGCAAAAATTATTATCCAAAATTACATAGCATAGAGTGTAGAATTAATGCAGAAGATCCGTTTAATAATTTTCGTCCTTCCCCTGGGATTATCAAAAATCTGAATATTCCTGGAGGACATGGGATTAGAGTAGATACCCATATTTATGCAGGCTATCAAATCCCACCTAATTATGATTCTATGGTCGCTAAATTAATTGTAACGGCTCAATCTAGAGAAGAAGCTATTAATAAAATGCGCCGTGCCTTAGATGAATTTTATGTAGAAGGGGTTAAAACTACCGTTTCATTCCATAGACAAATGATGGATGAACCAGCCTTTCTAGAAGGTAATTATACCACTAAATTCATGGAGTCATTCAAGATGAATGAGAAATATAACATAGAATTTTAAAGTTCACATGATATAATGAAGTAGCCGTCTCAAAACCTTAAAAACTGGTCATTTTGAACTTAATTAAGAATCTTATTTAATTGATAACCAGTTTATTATGAGACCATGAAATAAATTCAGGGTGACAAAAGCGGTGTTTTGAGACAGTTACTTTTGGGTTTATATGTTTTTTAATGATATTAAGGAAATCATAACATTTTAATACTGAAATCAATAAAACGAACTAGAATTAATTTTCGTAACTTTGCACTTTTAAATTTATAATAGATGAAATTTATACAATCTAAGATTGATGACTTAAATGCGGTGCTTACGGTGACCGTGGAGAAAGACGATTATGCCGATAAGGTAAACAGCGCACTTAAGAATTATAAAAAAAATGCCAATATACCAGGCTTTAGAAAAGGACAAGTTCCTATGAGCTTGATTAAAAAGCAACATGAAAAACCCTTGATGTATGAGGAGGTAAATAAATTGTTGCAATCTGGTGTTGATAATTACCTCAAAGAAAATAAAATAGAGATTTTGGCTCAACCGCTTCCTAAAGCAGATGAAAAATTTGATTGGGATGCAGAAAACTTAGACTTTAGTTTTGATTTAGGATTAGCGCCATCCTTTGATATAGAATTAGATAATATATCTGTTCCATATCACAAGATTACAGTAAGTGATGAAGATGTCGATAAATACGTAGAGAATTTCGCCACCCGTTATGGGAAAATGTCTTCTGCAGAAGAGGTTAAGAAAGATGCTATTATAAAAGGAGTTTTTCATGAAGTAAATGATGGGGGAGAAATCCTGGAAGATGGGGAGCATTATCATGCTACGATTCACTTTAACCAATTAAATGATAAAGATACATTTGAGGGTAAAAAGAGAGAAGATAGAATACAAATCAATAATGAAACATTATTTGAAGAGCCTCACCAATTAGCAGCTGCATTAGGAATAGAGGATGAGCAGATAGCTAATTTTGACAAAAATCTTTCTTTTAAGATTAATGAAATCACCCATCATGAGAAAGCAGAGGTGAATCAAGAATTATTTGATAAGGTTTATGGAGAAGGTGCTGTAGATTCAGAAGAAGCATTTAGAACCCGTGTAAAAGAAGAGGCAGAAAAGATGTACGTGGATGAATCTGATCGTGTTTTGCTGGGTGCGGTTCTAATGGATGCTGTGGAGAATACTAAATTTGATTTACCTGTTGAATTTTTAAAGAAGTGGATTCGATTCAATGAACAAGAGCCCAAATCAGAAGAAGAAATAGATGAGATGTATGAAAATTCTGAAAAAGGAATTCGTTATCAATTGATAGAGGGTAAATTAGCTAAGAAATATGATATTACCGTGGAACAGGATGATGTTTTGAATCAGGCGGTGGATATGATTAAACAACAAATGGCTATGTATGGTGTATCTAATCCAGAAATGGACGATAATCAATTAAAACAAATTGCCATCAGTAGTCTTCAAAATGAAGAAGAATACAAAAAGTTAGCAGATCAAGTATTTGCTGCCAAAATGTTAGATGTGGTGAAAGACCACGTAAATTTAAAAGAGAAAGAAGTTTCTTTTGATGAGTTTATAGAAGAAGTTAAAAAACAAAACGAAAAAGTAAACGCATAATGAATTACGGAAAAGAGTTCGAAAAATATGCTGTGAAAGATCAAAATATAAGCAGCAATACATTAAATGATTTTATAAAAAACGTTACGCCCTATATTATAGAAGAGCGTAAAATGAACGTGGCACAAATGGATGTGTTTTCACGTTTAATGATGGACAGAATCATCTTCTTGGGAACAGGTGTGGATGATCAAGTTGCCAATATTATTACAGCACAATTATTATTTTTAGAATCAGTAGATTCTGCCAAGGATATTCAAATTTATATAAATTCGCCAGGAGGTAGTGTATATGCAGGTTTAGGGATATATGATACCATGCAAATCGTGAAGCCAGATGTAGCTACTATATGTACAGGTATGGCAGCTTCCATGGGTGCGGTATTGCTTGTGGCGGGTGAAAAAGGCAAGCGTTCTGCGCTCAAGCATTCTCGTGTGATGATTCACCAACCATCTGGTGGAGCACAAGGGGTTGCATCTGACATGGAAATCAATTTGAGAGAAATGTTGAAAATCAAAGAAGAATTATATACAATCATTGCAGATCATTCTGGGAAATCCTATGAATGGGTAGAGAAAAGTTCAGACCGTGATTATTGGATGACTTCTAGTGAGGCCAAAGAAAACGGTATGATAGATGAAGTATTACTAAGCTCAAAAGATAGAGCATAATCATTAATAGCAAAATTTATACAAAGACCATCTTTTGAAAAAGAGATGGTTTTTGGTGTTATATGCAGATGGATATAGCATTAAAAAGTCTTGTAATATTCGTAATTTTGCAAGATTCAAAAGAAATTAAAGACGATTATAGAACAAATTAAATTATGGCAAAAGGAGATAAAACTTGTTCATTCTGTGGACGAAAAGAAGATGAAGCCAATATTCTAATAGCAGGTTTGCATGGACACATTTGTAATGTATGTGTAGAACAGGCACATGATATTCTAGTCCAAGAAGGGGCAACGGGTTCTGGAGATGTAGATTTAGATGAATTTGAATTAAAAAAACCAAAGCAAATTAAATCATTTTTAGATCAATATGTCATTGGACAAGACCAGGCTAAGAAGATATTATCTGTAGCGGTTTATAACCATTATAAAAGATTATTACAAAAGGATGCTGGAGATGATGTAGAGATAGAGAAATCTAATGTTTTATTAGTAGGGGAGACAGGTACAGGTAAGACTTTGCTAGCCAAAACAATAGCCAGAGACCTTAATGTGCCATTCACAATTGTGGACGCTACTGTTTTAACAGAAGCAGGTTATGTGGGAGAAGATGTAGAATCAATTCTTACACGCTTATTACAATCTGCAGATTATGATGTAGCCAAAGCAGAAAGAGGAATTGTATTTATAGACGAAATAGATAAGGTTGCCCGTAAAGGAGATAACCCTTCTATTACCAGAGATGTATCTGGAGAGGGCGTTCAACAGGCGATGTTGAAGATTTTAGAGGGAACCGTAGTTAATGTTCCGCCGCAGGGAGGTAGAAAACATCCAGACCAAAAATATATCCAAGTAGATACCAAAAATATTTTATTCATAGCAGGTGGCGCTTTTGCTGGCATAGAAAAAGATATAGCAAAGAGGTTAAATACTAATGCGATTGGTTTTAGAGCAGAAGATGCTCAAAGGTGGGATGAAAAAGGTCTTCTGCAATATATCAACGCACAGGATTTGAGAAGTTTCGGTCTTATTCCAGAGTTATTGGGTAGACTACCTTTAGTTACTCATTTAGAGCCATTAGATGCTAAAACACTTCGTAGTATCTTAACAGAACCTAAAAATGCAATTACCAAGCAGTTTATTAAGTTATTTGAAATGGATCAAATAGAACTTGCTATAGAGGGTGAAGTTTTAGATTTTATCGTAGAGAAAACCTTAGAACTCGGTCTAGGTGCAAGAGGTTTAAGATCTCTCACAGAGAAGTTGTTTACAGAAATCATGTATGATGTAGAAGATTTACCAGAGACTTTTACGCTGGATATTAATAAGGCAAAAGAAATTCTATCAAATTCTAAATTAACAGCGATTAAAAATGCGTCTTAAAACTGTTAAACTATTGTATCCAAATAAATTATTTGTTTGAAAATTAGGAATATTTTAAAACTTTAATTAATTTAGCTGCCAAGTTTAGTGTATAAAAATGTTAATTGAAATTAACTAAAAAATTGGTATGAAAAAAAAATTATTAACTATGGCGCTAGCGGCGGGATTTTTACTGCCCTTGAGTGCCCAATGGACGCAAGTAGGTGGTACTGTAAAGGTACAGCCGAATACGTTGAAGTATGTGGGTGGCGATCACTCTGTAAAAGGAACATCTACGATGAGTAATGAAGGTTATGTTGATGTTAGAGGGAATTTAGCAGTTGAAAATGATGCGAAATTTATTAATGAGTTTACTTCCCCTACAGAATATGGTCAATTGATTATTAATGATCAGAGTACTGCAACAGGTAAAGTTATTGGTGAATATAAAACACCAGGTGTTACTAATTTTGCATTCGCAAAAATAGCTATGCCTTATATTGGTGTTACTGCAGCAGAAATTGCTGATTTTGCTCAAATTACATCTTTAGAATGGCAAAACCATCCAGGAAATGGACAGTTCAATCGTAATAGATGGAAAAACCCTGTATTTGCTCACATCAATGAGGAATATTCTGCAGATGATTTGGCGGCAGATGATGCTATAGCAGCAACGGGACGTTACACCCCATTTACTTACTATACCTTAAATAACCTTACTGGAAATCTAACATTTCGTGAGACTAATTATGCCGGAACGCCAGCTAATATGCCTCATACATTACCTTTAGGTTCATTTGAAGCTGGAGATGCATCAGCTACTAACTATACTAGAAATATTTATGGGGAGCAATTAGGTACTTATTTAAAAGATACGTATGTTCCTGTTGACTATGCACAATGGTCTACTGCAGGTGAGATTGCTAAACCAGCAGGTTTTGGTGATAATTACTTTTTATTTGGTAACCCTTATACTTCTAACGTTGATTTAATGAGCGTTATACCTACAGATGGATCGGTTAAAGCAGTCTTTCAAACAGAAGGTTCTTCATTTGATTCTAATCCAAATGATGGGAACTCAAACCTAAATATATCAAAACAACCTGTTAAGTCTACTTACACTAATGGAGGGTTTACTGGAGATGCAGAAGCATTTTTGTTAAGACCTTACCATACTTTTGGACTTAAAACAGATGGGTCTATACCTTCTATTACTTTAGGCGAAACTCAAAAGACTTTTGAAATTGATGCTAGTGCACCATCTTATAGTGCTAGAGCAACTAATGGAACTGATTCAGGATTTAATCAAGTAAAAGTACAATTATTAGATACTGAAGAAAATCAACTGGCAAGAACATATATAGTAGCTTCCCCAGATTATGAAGCGGCTGGAGCACAGGGAAATGAAGCGTATGATACAAATGCAAGTGCTGATGTCAATACCATTTATACACTGCAAGAGAATGAAGACGGGAATGTTAATCAAGAATTAATTAATAGTAGAGTTTATATTAATGGTATTAATGAATATAAGTACGTTGGAAAACCTATATATGTCGTTCAACAAGTGGCCACTCCAGGTGATTTTGCTTTTAAATTTAATTTGAATGATAAAGTTAAAAATTCTTCTGATAAATTCTTCTTTGAGGATAGGGAATCAGGAGAAGTTGTTGAAATAACAGATGACTTCATTTATTCATTTACTGCGACAGAAACTTCTGATGATAGATTTGCAATTTATTGGAATGAGAACGCAAAATTAGATGTAAATGATGTGGTTGATGTAGCTACTGAAACTATTGTTTATAAAGATAATCAGGAATTTAAAATTAGATTTGCTAAGGATTGGACTAAAGCGGATATATTTGTTTATAACATCTTAGGTCAATTAGTACATACTAAGAAAGGAGTTAATACTTCTGTAGATTACACAATTCCATTCAATACAAGCCTTTCCTCTGCTTATATTGTGAAAGCGGTTAACGAAAATGGAGAAGTTATAACTAAAAAAATAATTAAATAACCATTAAATCGAATAAGATGAAAAAAAATATTGCAATATTATTTATATCACTTTTAAATGTAATAGCGTTTGCTCAAGCTGGTGGGGAGGGCGATGGTACTGGTGGAGACGTAGGTGGAAATTTTGTGCCTATTGATAATTATGTATATGCTTTAATTGCTGTGGCAGTTTTGATAATCGCATATGCGGTTTATAAGCAAAGACAGAAAATAACTGCTTAATTATTAATTTAATTAATTTTTAATATACAAAGCCCTATCTTTTATGATGGGGCTTTTGTATTTTTGGTGTATTGTTTGCTAAATTGGTTTTAAATAAAGTTTTATGAAAAAATTACTATTTTTATCTGCTTTGATGATGGCAGTATTGAGTTTTGCTCAATTTAATATTCATGGAGAAATTAAAGGCTATGCAAATCAGCCTGTTCTTATTAAAATTTATGAGAATGGTTCTCAAAGACTTATCAAACGTGTAGAAACTAATAATCAAGGTATTTTTGATTATAAAATTCCGCAAAGTTATACAGGCATCATCACTTTTGAACTTTCTAGTGGTGGGTTTCAAATGGTTGCTGACAACAATCCCATCAGCTTTAAGACAAATCTTAATAACTCTGCGCGAGCTTTTGTATATGAGGATGGTATCAATAAACAATTAGAGGATTATAAGACCATAGAACAGTTGTATGAACTTAGAGACAATACACTAATGCCTCTTTCTAATTTTTATAGCACAGGTGACAAATTCTATCATGATATTTTGGATGAGATATCTAGAATTAATCAATTAGAATTACCCAGTATTGAAAACCAATCCATCCGCTATTATCTAGATATGCAGACGGAATTATCTGAATTAAATACATTGGCCCAAACCAATGCAGATCTAGCCAAGTCAAAATCTAAAAATCATTTATTAAATGATGATGAAAAGTTAGAGAACTTTGGTTTTCTAAATCCATTGATCTCTGTCTATGTTACAAGCTCTCTAGGTACAGCAAAGAGCAGGGAGGAGGCTTCAAGTAAAATAGGTTCTGCGCTAGATACGTTATTAGAGGATGTAGTAGTAGAGACGCCAAGAGGACAAAATATTTTGTCTGCCATTATTCCTATGTTGGATGGCAATGGTTTTAAAGAACTATCTAAAAAATATGTATCCCAGGCCTCTGTGATGACTTGTGAAAAAACTGGTGAACTTCAAAATATTTTGGAGGTTCAAAATAATATTCAGGTGGGTAAAAAAGCGCCTAATTTCCAATTAAAAGAAAGCAAATATAAGTCTTTATATGATGTGAAATCAGATAAAAAATTATTAGTATTTTGGGCTTCATGGTGTCCCCATTGTATTAATGAAATGCCTTATGTTAAAGAATTTTATACGGATTTCAAAAAGGAAGGTGGAGAAATTATTGCGGTTTCCCTTGATATGGATGAAAATAAATACAAAGCAGCCACCAAAGAATATGAATGGATCAATTATACAGATTTAATGAAATGGGATAGCCCTGTGGTTAAGGAATATGGAGTTATGGCAACGCCGACCATGATATTATTAGATAAAGATAATAAAATCCTAAAAATTGGTAGCAATGTATCTGAGTTTATGGATAGTATTTAATTAAATATTAATTAATAACACCTTAGAATAGAAGATGCTAAATATTTCATAGCATCTTTTTTTTAATTATTGATTCATTCCTATCTTTCTGCCCATGTTGCAAGAGTTTAAAAAATTTCAAATACTCTATAGTTATGATTTAAAGATTATAGCACTGATTACAATGATCATATATCATCTGGGAATGATGTTTTTTCCAGAAGCATATTATTTAAGAATCACTGGACGAGTTGCGTTTCTAGTTTACGCTTTTATGTTGGTAGATGGGGTTTTTTATACCAGGAGCATAAAAAAATCTAAAGTACTTTTATGGGTCTTTTTGAGTGAAATTCCTTATAATTTATTTTTGATAAGTTTTTAGAATTTTCGGTATAGAATATTTTTTTACTTTATTTATTGGGTTGTCTTGGTTTATCTTATTTCTAAAGAAATCAAAAAGATTGGAAAGGTGATATTATAGTGGCTTTATTTTATATGCTCTTTGCAGAATATACAAAGGTTGGGTATGGATGGTATGGCGTAGCCTTGATATTTGCGTTTTATTGGATGCGAAGGGTTGGTTGGGTTAAATACATTTTTGCGCAAGGACTTGGCATGCTGTATTCTTTTTTACAATATTTTGTCTTTGTAGGATTTTGTTCCTCTCGTCTTATATAATGGCAAAGAAGGGAAAAAATGGGGAATATTTATTACTCATTTTATGCTATTCATCTATTTATTTTATATCTAATTTCTAAACTGCTTTAAGGCTTATAAAAATGATTGTTCATTATCATAATTTAAACGTAGAAAAATAAACAGCATCAACATAAAACCCCATAGCGAACTCCCCCCATAACTCAAAAAGGGCAGAGGGATTCCTACTGTAGGAAACAAGCCCATTACCATCCCGATATTAATAAAAAAGTGTAATAGGATGATAGAGCCCACCGTATAACCAAAAAACCGCGCAAATATGGTTTTTTGAACTTCTGCTAAATAGAAGATTCTTCCTATTAATATGGCATATAAAATTACGAGGATAGAACTACCTACAAACCCCCATTCTTCTCCCACGGTACAGAAGATATAATCTGTCCATTGTTCTGGGACAAATCTCCCATCTGTTACTGTTCCTTTGTTCCAACCAGCTCCCCACAGTTCTCCAGAACCTATCGCAGTTTTTGAATACAAAAGATTGTATCCAGACGTGTCTCTATATTTAGATTCACCTTCAAAAAGAACTAAAATTCTTTCTCTTTGGTGGATGGGGAGTTTATTTAAAATTGGTTCTGCATAGAAACTAATACCAAAAAGGATGATAAAAGATACAGATATACTTAACCAACTTGTTAAGAAGTACCTCGTATTGGCAGCCTTTATTTTGGTGAATTTAGAGATGGTTTTATGGTTATTACCAAATGATAAATAAATACAAAGTGCTGTTATAAGAGAAATTAAACCCATCCCAAAAGAAGTAATACTATAGAATATACTTTTTCTAGACATAAATAATTCTGTCAAACCATAATCTTTCCAGAAGAATTCAAAGAAAAACATTAGGAATATAAAATAGGTACCCAGCCCACAAAAAAATCCAATGGCTCCATACAGCCCTTGATAGGAGAGTGTAGACTTACTAAACAAAAGCAAAAATAAAGTACTTAAAAACCAAACGATTATTCCAAGGACAAGCATTAATGAAATAGGATTCAATAGGATACTTCCCAAAAAGACTAGCCCAAATATGATGGGAATAAATAAGATACCTGGATGCATGCCTTCTCTATACATGGCCAATAGAAAGGCTACAAAGACAAACAATGAGCCAACATCTGGTTGTAATAAAATTAATATACCAGGGATGCCAATTAAAGCTAAACAGGTAAATAATACATTCTTTTTGTCTAGTGTATTTCCAGGGATATTCACTACATGGGCTATCATTAATCCTGTAGCAATTTTCATTAACTCTACGGGTTGTATGCCGACTCCACCAATAGAATACCATGCTTTGGCTCCATTAATTTCTTTACCAAAAAATAATACACCAACCAGCGATAGCACGCCCAATAGATAGAATACAAAGGCATAGATGTCAAAAAAATTTCTAGCAATAGAAGAAATAACCAAGAATGCCATAATCATGACAAATCCGAGCCCAATTCGTACGACTTGCTTGATGCCATAATCAGCGTCCACGCTGTATATATTGGCTACACCAAAAGCCATAATCACGAGCACAATCAATATGATAGACCAGTCTATTCCTTTATTAGATCTTGAAGCCATGATTGTATATCGTATCTTTTGTTATTGAATCTATGCTGTAGTTCTCTGGTTTCTTATACCATCCTTTTGCTTTAAGCCTTTCTATTTCTTGCTTTCTATATTCATTTCGTAAATCACCTTGTACCATTCTATCATACAAATATTTTCTCTTGATGGTGTCTGTTAGATATTGTTCTGCCACAAGGCTAGCTATAGGTGCGGCCCAGCGAGATCCCCAATAGCCATTCTCAATAGTCACGGCGATAGCAATCTTTGGGTTTTCTACTGGGGCAAACAATACAAATATAGAATGATCCTGCCCATGGGGATTTTCTGCTGTACCCGTTTTTCCTGCTTGGGTAAAATCTTCTGTGAGATATCTCCTACCCGTACCATTGGTAAAAACCATTTCCATTCCTTTGATCATAGGTTCAAAATGCTTAGGGTCTACCAATACTTTGTTTTTGGTTGTATAGGCAGAATCTTTTAATGGTTTTCCGTCAATTTCCTTCACGATATGGGGTGTATAAAACCAACCCTTATTGGCTATGGCTGCTGTGTAATTAGCCATTTGTATAGGTGTGGTTAAAATCTCACCCTGTCCAATACCATTAGAGACAATAGAGAATGAGTTCCATTTGCCCTCTCCTAAGAAATAATCATAATAGGCAGCGTTCGGGATATTTCCTTTGCTACCCACAGGTAAATCGGTTCCCATATATTTACCAAGACCAAAACTCTTCATAATATCACTCCACTGATTGATGCTTTTTTCTATGCTCAATGAGTCTTTCTTTAATATAGATAACCAAGCTTTAGAGAAATAGGAATTACAAGATTTGGCAATAGCCATTTCTATTTCATTAGAACTTCTACCACAATGGCAGGACATAAAGGCTCTACCATAACGGAAACCATGATGACAACTAAATGTAGTTTGTTTATTCACAACACCCATCTCAAAACTGGCAAGACCTGTCAATACTTTAAAGGGTGATCCAGGAGGATATTGTGCCTGTAATGCTCTATCATACATGATTTTATTCACAGAATCATTCGTCATTCTATAGATCTCTCCTGGGATATTAAATCGGTTGGGATCTATGACAGGACTAGAAGCTAGAGCCAAAATTTCTCCTGTAGAAGGTTCTATAGCCACCACTCCGCCTCTTTTATTTACTAATAAATCTTCTGCAAGTTTTTGAATTGTGTAATCCAAACTTAATTTAATGGTTTTCCCATTAATAACAGGAATATCATTTTCACCATTCTTATAAGGACCAATATTTCTTAATCGAATATCTTTTTTGATATATCTAAAACCTTTCTCTCCTCGCAAATCATTTTCATACGACTTTTCTACACCTGCCTGCCCTGCTAAATCTCCAGGCATATAGTAGCCAGAATCTCTAGCAATATAGCTATTATTCACTTCTTGAATGTATCCAAGCACATTCCCTGCAGAATTAACACGGTATTCCCTTTTAGGACGCTTCACGATGTCTACGGCTGGGAATTTATACATTTGTTCTTGAAATCTTGTGAATTCATCTCTGTTGATATTCTGTATTAGAGGGAAAGTCCCAACTTTGGAATATCCTTTAATATGCTTGATCTCATCCATTCTGGTATTAAAGTCTTCTACCGTAATGCCAAGAAGTTGCGCAAATCTAATCGTGTCAAACCCTTTTTCTAGAAGTGCAGGCGTGATTTGTATTTCATAATCAAAACTATTGGTCACTAATAATTCTCCATCTCTATCTAGTATATCTCCTCTTTTGGGGTATATCACTTCTCTCTTGATAGAGGTATTAAAAGCATTTAGAATATACTTATCTGTCACCAATTGTAAATAGGCTAATCTGGCAATAAATACAATAGAAATAATAATTAAAAGGCCGAAAAAAAGTGTAGATCTCTTCATTAAAACTCACTTGTTCTTCTAGGCGGGAATAGGATGATATATATACCCGCAATAATTAATGTAATCGTACTGCTTATAACAGTTTGTGTTAAAGTTCTTTGAATAAAATCAAAATTAAATTGCTCTAATAATATCACAGTGAAGTGATGGATAAAGATTAGAATGAACAAATATAAAATCCATTGTAGAAAATTAAATCTAAAAAGCTTGATGTTTTCTGCTTCTTCATAATTTCCCATATTAATCACTTTGATTAAGAAAGGTCTGATAAAAGCAATGAATACGGTTGCAAATGCATTGATACCACCTGTCATCTCAAACAAGTCTATACCTATCCCCAAAATAAAAGCATAGAATAAGGATAAATATCGATTGGTGTCTAAAGGTAAAAGGAGAATAAATATAATATAAACAAAAGGGTTAGCTATCTCCATGAAATTAATATGGTTAAAGATGGTAATCTGTAGCCATATCAATAGGATAATCGTTAATATTTGTATGAATTTATTGTGTGATAGCATCTTCTCTTTCTTTGGCTCTTTGTATATCTAATTGATCTAGGTTTTCTACCACATAGACATTTCTAACCTCAGATAAATCATCAAACATCGTCACCGTGATATCAAATTCTCCTGTGGTATTATTTTGTGTAAGTTCTGTGATTTCTCCAATTAATTCACCTTCTGGGTATGCTGCAGATGCTCCCGCTGTAATCACCGTATCCCCAATAGATACATTGAGATACTTGGGAATTTCTGTCAACGATAATTTACGGAAATCCTCTCCATTCCATACGATAATGCCAAACCTGTTTTGTCCTTTTACCCTTGCTTTGATATTGCTTTTGGAATGCAGAACAGAAAGTACAGAAGCATAATGATCACTTGTGCTTAATACTGCCCCTATAATGCTGTTAGGGGATAATACACCCATATCCTCTTTGATTCCGTCTTTGCTCCCTTTGTTAATCAAGAAATAATTATCTCTTTTGTTAATAGAGTAGTCTACAATTTTAGCTTGTTGATAACTATATTTTTGTCTAAAGGTAGAATCAACCCTTTGCATTGTAGAATCTGTGGT
This sequence comes from Flavobacteriaceae bacterium Ap0902, assembly GCA_009835005.1. GTDB lineage: Bacteria > Bacteroidota > Bacteroidia > Flavobacteriales > Weeksellaceae > Profundicola. The sequence goes on from WTFG01000001.1 coordinate 587,974, forward strand.
AGCTAAATTATCTTTATAGTTCTTAAATAAATTTAATTGTTCTTTTAATCGCGCATTCTCTTGGGTTAATATCTCATTTTCCTTTGGCAGGTCAAAGAAATGCGTCACATAATTAATTTTATTTGTAAAATACCCTTTTATAGCCATGGTCTTATGACCTATGGCATTTTTATGGAAATCACTGCGAGTAGCCGTGAAGAAAAGCGCAGCAATTTCTAAAATAATAAAAAATACAAAGATTCCGATTTTAGAAATCAGGTTGTTTAGAAATTGCATGAAAGATTTACCTCATTAGAAAATTAAACTTATCAATATTTTTTAAGGCTATACCTGTACCCCGAACAACCGCTCTCAAAGGATCATCTGCTAAGAAAACTGGAAGTCCTGTTTTTCTAGAAACTCTTTGATCCAGCCCTCTGAGCATAGAACCACCACCAGCCATATAAACACCTGTATTGTATATATCTGCTGCAAGTTCTGGGGGTGTTTGTGATAATGTTTCCATCACAGCATCTTCTATTCTAGAAATAGATTTATCTAATGCACGGGCAACTTCTTTGTAATTGACAATAATTTCTTTTGGTTTTCCTGTAATTAAATCCCGTCCCTGTACGGCCAAATCCTCTGGCGCATGTTCTAATTCCTCTACAGCAGAACCAATTTCAATTTTAATCCTTTCTGCTGTTCGTTCACCAATGTATAGATTATGATGGGTTCTCAAATGATAAGAAATATCACTGGTAAATACATCCCCCGCAATTTTCACAGACTTATCCACCACAATTCCACCCAATGCTATGACAGCAATCTCTGTAGTACCACCACCAATGTCCAAAATCATATTACCCATAGGTTGCTGTATATCAATGCCCACACCAATAGCGGCGGCCATTGGTTCATAGATTAATCTGATATCTTTGGCATTAATGTGAGCAGCAGAATCCTTCACCGCTCTTCTTTCTACCTCTGTAATACCAGATGGAATACATATCACCATACGCAAAGCAGGAGCAAACATACCACCTTTTAAACCAGGGATTAGAGAAATGAATTTTCTAATCATTTTCTCAGATGCATCAAAATCAGCAATCACACCATCCTTCAACGGGCGTATGGTTTTGATATCTTCGTGTGTTTTACCTTGCATTTGCTTGGCTTCATGACCCACGGCAATAATCTTCCCTGTTTGCCTATTCAAAGCTACGATAGATGGTTCATCAATCACGACCTTATTATTATGTATTATCAATGTATTGGCGGTACCCAAGTCAATGGCAATGTCTCTGGTAAAAAAATTAAATACTCCCATTCAAATTTGTCGTTATATTCCTTCTTGAGTTATTATATATAAAATGTATGCAAAAATAAAAGATATCTGCATTTAATCTATAAAGGAACGTTGTTATTATATGTTTTATTTCAACAAATGTAAGAAACTTATCAACCGCTTTGTAATATTTTAAGATTCAGTATGTTTAAGTCTTAAAATAATTAACATATAGAATATTTATCTATCCCTTTTAATAGCCATATAAGCCATGATTGCAATGGGGATGAGCATACCCAAAATATAAATAGCATTTTGGTTGATTAATTGGGGCATAAGGGCAATCGTCAAGACAATACCGATGACACTGCCGCCTAAATGGGCAGCATGTCCAATATTATCTCTTAATTGCTTCATCCCAAACATAGAATATGCTAAATAAACCAAGCCAAAAACCCATCCAGGAAAATCAAAGAATGGCAAAAAGATTAGCCGTAAAGGCATATCTGGATATATCATAATAGCAGAAAACACAATACCAGAAACACCCCCAGAAGCCCCAACTGCCGTGTACCATGGTTGGTTTCTATGAAACAATATAGAAAATAATCCACCTGCTAATATGGCTGCTATATAAATTAAAACAAATACAAGGCTAGAGAACACCGTTAATACGACAGGAGCGAAAACATATAGCGCAAACATATTGAAGAATAAATGCATGGTATCTGCATGCAAAAAACCAGAGGTAAGCATTCTATCATACTCTTTTCTGTTGAGAACGGCATTCATGTCAAATTTTAAACGATTAAATAATGTGGGGTTTTCCCAGCCTTGCCAACTGACGAGTACAGTGATACCGATAACAATGATTAAAATTAGATTCATTTTCTTACTTATTCTTCTTCTGTATCAAATAATAATCCTTGTTCTGCTTCTGATTCAAAGAATTGATCATCTGTTTCTTCATTGTCCGCTTCTACCTCTTCAACGCGCGGGATAGGATCTGATTCAATGATTTTTTTGACCTCATGTGTGGTTAATTGGTTTCCCATGGCTGTAATGCCTTTGATGGCGATAAATTCTTCTAGATTAATCACTTCTGGATCACGTTGATGTCCTTTGATGGTTTTAAATTCTAGTTTCACCACAGGAATGTAATCCGTAGAAATAAATTCTATATAAGATTTTGGATCATCTAAATCATAGAATGGTTGTGGGTTCAAAGTGTCTTCCAATAGGAATCTTTTGACATAATATCTATCCCGTTCGGCATTATAGTAAATGCATGAAATCGGTTTTTCTGGATTCCATTTTTCCAGCACAAAATAATCATCGTCAAAACGGTTGCTTAATTCAAAGGTGTGAAGTTCTGCAATACCTTCCTTGTTCACCGTAAGTATTTTGTCCCCGCCCTTGAAGGCTCCGAGCAATTCACCTCGCCCATCAGCGTTGAGTCGGTTCACGACATCATCAAACCAGATTTTACGAGGTGCAAGTGTAGAAACGCCCTCCTCTTTTAAATCTATTTTTTTGATAGGATATTTGGTAACTTGATTTCCCTTCGCGCTTCTACCTTTTACGTCAATTTCTGCAAAATCTACCTCAAACCGTAGTTTTTTGAGCCTGCTATGTGCTTTTAATAATACTTGTACCACCTCTGCTTCTCCATTCGGATTGGCACTAAAGTATAATACCTCAGAGAATTTCTCGTCTTTGGTTATGCTATATTCTTTGTCTCTGATAATGCTGGTAACGTTAAATCTCTTTTTATAATTCGGTCCTTTTTTACCAAATCTATAAATCAGATTATAAGTAGTGCGCTTATCTTTTTTCTTCCAAACTGCCACATGGATGATATCTTTTCCAATAAATGTCTTGTCATCTACTTTGGTCACCATCATGGTTCCATCCTTACGGAAGGTTATTATGTCATCAATATCAGAACAATCAAAGAGATAGGTGTCCTTTTTTAGCGATGTTCCTATAAAACCTTCTTTTAGGTTTCCATAGAACTTCACATTCGCAGCGGCCACTTTGGCTGCATCAATGTCTTCAAAAGGTCTAATTTCTGTGAGGCGTGGTTTATCTTTTCCGTATTTTTCTTTTAATCTTTTATAATAATCTACTGCATAATCAACCAGATTGTCTAAATGATGTTTCACTAGTTTTATTTTCTCCTCTAGCGATTCAATCTGTTGTTGTGCTTTGTCAAGATCAAACTTAGAAATCCTTTTAATTCTGATTTCCGTCAAGCGGATAATGTCTTCTTGGGTAACTTCTCTTTTTAAATGACCAATATGCGGTTTTAAACCTTTATCAATAGCCGATAGCACGCCTTCCCAAGTGTCCTCATCTTCTATATCTCTGTAAATCCTATTTTCTATAAAGATTCTTTCTAGAGAAGCATAGTGCCATTGGTCTTCTAATTCACCTAGTTCAATTTCTAGTTCTCTTTTTAAAAGATTTAAAGTACTATCCGTGCTGATCTTTAAAATCTCTGTTACAGATAAGAATTCTGGTTTGTTATCTACAATTACACAAGCATTAGGCGAAACAGAAACCTCACAATTGGTAAAAGCGTACAGTGCATCAATCGTCTTATCTGGTGAGACGCCAGGCGCGAGATGCACTGCAATATCTACGTTTCTTGCCGTGTTATCCTCAATATGTTTAATTTTGATTTTACCCTTGTCGTTCGCCTTAATAACGCTGTCGATGAGGCTTCCCGTATTAGTTCCGTAAGGGATATCTGTAATTTGCAAGGTGTTTTTATCTACCTGATTAATTTTGGCACGAATACGTACACGGCCACCACGTTTCCCATCATTATAATCAGAAATATCTACCATGCCTCCCGTCAAGAAATCAGGATACAGCGTAAAACTTCTACCTTTCAAGTGTTTGATAGAAGCATCAATTAATTCATTAAAATTATGCGGTAGAATTTTAGTAGATAAACCAACGGCAATTCCATCTACCCCTTGTGCTAGTAAAAGTGGGAATTTCACAGGTAAATTCACGGGTTCGCGGTTTCGCCCATCATAAGAAAGCTGCCAAATGGTTGTTTTGGGATTAAAGACAACTTCTAAGGCGAACTTGGTCAATCTGGCCTCAATATATCGGGCTGCCGCAGCGCCATCTCCCGTGTGTACATTACCCCAGTTACCTTGCATGTCAATCAACAAGTTCTTCTGCCCCAATTGCACCATAGCATCAATGATAGAGGCATCCCCATGCGGATGATACTTCATCGTATTTCCTACGATATTCGCCACTTTGCTGTACCTGCCATCTTCCATCTCACGCATAGAGTGCATGATACGGCGCTGTACGGGTTTAAAGCCATCGAATACAGAAGGAATGGCACGTTCCAAGATTACATAAGAAGCGTAATCAAGGAACCAATCCTTGTACATTCCAGAGACTTTCTTTAGTGATTCGCCTTCGTGTTGATCTGGGGTAAATTCTGCCATTGATTATTTAGAAATCAAAAAATATTTTGTTGGTAAATTAAATCTTAAAAACTGAAATTCAAGTTAAAACTTTGAATTTTACAAAAATACAAAATTCTATTATCCTCTGCTACGTTCTAGCAAAACCATCATCATAAAGGATAAAACGAGTAAAGGCTCATCATTTACAGCAAAATCAGCCAATTTGTTCAAAGTGAATTTTCTACCAAAGAAAGAAGGGTTTTTCTTTAATTCTAAAATCGCTTTTCCTTCTTTATTTTTAGCTAGATAATTTGGGTTTAGGAAATAGCCTGTAAACCATCCAATAATTGGAAGTTCACCAATGGAACTATCTATAAATTTCACCCATGGATTCTTCTCTTGTCTGGTATAACTATCTTGCTCTTGCGCATCAATCACATGGTAAGTTGCACTCCAAAAAGAACGCATGCCTTTTCTACTTATACGGTCATATAGATTGCCTTGTGCGTAGCTAATGCTATAAGAAGCATTAAAATCTAGCCAACGGTCTGCCTTGATCTCATATTGTAAATCCTTTTTACTACTATCTGCAAAAATTTGAATATGTTCTTTGAGTTTGAGCATTTCCTGTCTCATGTAAGCCAACATATTCCCATTGGCATCCTTGGCAGAAAAATCATTGGATAGGGTAGCAATATGGAATTTAAGCGCAATAGGAAATTTTAAATTTTTCATAAGATGGTTTGGTTCAGGTAATGCTCAAATTTATAAATTAAAAAGTATTTAAAGGATATAAATATTTAATTTAAAATAAAATAGTTTAGTCTACTACTTCTAATCCTTCATCACTTTCGACTACAAGGTTTTCGATGATAAAATCTTGCCTATCAGGCGTATTTCTGCCCATATAGAATTCTAGAATTTCTTCTATGGTAGCGTCCTTTCCAATCATCACAGGTTCTAGGCGTACGTCTTTGCCAATAAAATTTTTAAACTCATCTGGTGAAATTTCTCCTAAACCTTTAAAACGGGTAATCTCTGCATTCTTTCCTAATTCTCTAATCGCTTTTTTACGTTCCTCGTCGCTATAGCAATATCTCGTCTCTTTTTTGTTCCGAACACGGAATAGGGGCGTCTGCAAAATGTATAAATGTCCTTCTCTAATCAGTTCTGGGAAGAATTGTAAGAAGAAAGTAATAATCAATAAGCGAATGTGCATACCATCCACATCGGCATCCGTGGCAATGACCACATTATTGTAGCGTAAATCCTCTAAACTATCTTCTATATTCAAGGCCGCTTGTAGTAGATTAAATTCCTCATTTTCATACACGATTTTCTTAGTCAATCCATAAGAATTCAGGGGCTTGCCTCGCAAAGAAAACACGGCTTGTGTTGCTACATCTCTACTGGTGGTGATGGATCCACTAGCAGAATCACCCTCTGTGATGAAAATGGTGGTTTCTAAATTTCTAGGGTGTTTAGGATTGTTGTAATGTTGTTTGCAGTCTCTCAATTTTTTGTTGTGTAAACTTACTTTTTTCGCACGATCACGGGCAAGTTTTCTAATCCCAGCCATATCCTTGCGCTCCCTTTCAGACTGATTGATTTTCTTCTGTAGAAGTTCTGCCGTTTCTGGATTTTTATGCAAGTAATTGTCAAGATTTCTTTTTACAAAATCATTGATAAAGGTTCTCACCGTTGGCAAGTCACCACCCATTTCTGTAGAGCCTAATTTGGTCTTGGTCTGCGACTCAAATACAGGTTCCATTACTTTAATCGCGATTGCCGTCACGATTGATTTTCTAACATCGCTTGGGTCATAGTTTTTCCCATAAAACTCCCGTACGGTTTTCACGATGGCTTCTTTATAAGCGCTTAAATGCGTTCCACCTTGGGTGGTATTTTGTCCATTGACAAAAGAATAATAGATTTCAGAATATGCTCTGGCACTGTGCGTTATGGCGATTTCTATATCATTTTCTTTTAAATGAATAATGGGATAGGTGATTTCTTCTTCTATGGTGTCTTGGAGTAAATCCTTTAAGCCATTTTCTGAATAAAATTCTTCCCCATTAAATAATATGCGTAAACCTGGATTCAGGTACACATAATTTTTGAGCATTTTCCCAATGTATTCTGTACGGAATTTATAATTAGGGAAAATCGTATCATCGGGTACAAAAGTGATTTTAGTTCCTTTGCGAATCGTGGTTTCCTTTTCATCGTGATCCGCCGTTAATTCCCCTTTAGAAAATTCTGCCTCTTTGGTTTTCCCATCTCTTACAGATTGTACTTTAAAGTAGGATGAAAGGGCATTCACTGCTTTGGTACCCACTCCATTTAATCCTACCGATTTCTTGAAAGCACGAGAATCATACTTACCCCCCGTATTCATTTTAGAAACCGCATCAATCATCTTCCCAAGTGGGATTCCACGCCCATAATCACGTACGGTAACCTCACTTTCTTTTACAGAAACTTCTATGGTTCTACCACTGCCCATCACAAACTCATCTATAGAGTTGTCTAGGATTTCTTTTAATAAAATGTAAATACCGTCATCTTGACTGGATCCATCACCCAATTTACCAATATACATACCAGGGCGCATGCGGATGTGCTCTCTCCAGTCTAGGGTTTTGATGTTGTCTTCGGTATAATTATTTTGCTCTGCCATGGGTGTAAAAGTCTTGTTTTGGGGATATTTGCAAAGATACAAAGAAAATGGGTTATAGTTGAGTGTTTAGGGTTTATGGTTATGACAAGTGATCTATAGCTTCAAGATGATGTATAATAGCCTGGATTGTATTGGAAATCCTTTTGTATGAATCTGCCCACAAACAACGACGACAAAGAGCGACCAGCGGAAGCTCCTTTGGCTAGCTTGTTTGTAAGGATTTATACAAAAGATTGGAAAGGAAAGCCAGAAATTGCTTCTAATAGAAAAATCCCAAAGCCGAAACTCTGGGATTAAATATTATGTTGGAGTTAAACGTCTTTAAAGTTTATCTAAAATATCCTGATCTACTAAACTTGGTACCGTGATTTGAAGTTCTGGACTACGCTCCATTTCACGCTTGATGGCAAATAAGGCTTCGTCATTTCTAGCCCAGGCACGTCTGGCAATTCCATTGTTTACATCATAGAATAGCATGGCTTTTAAGCGTCTGTCGGCATCTTCAGTTCCATCTAATAGCATTCCGAAACCTCCGTTGATGACTTCTCCCCAGCCAACGCCACCACCGTTATGAATGCTGACCCAAGTGGCACCACGGAAACTATCTCCAATCACATTTTGAATAGCCATATCTGCGGTAAAGCGAGAACCATCATAGATATTGCTGGTCTCACGATAAGGCGAGTCCGTGCCACTTACATCATGGTGATCTCTACCTAACACAACAGGTGCTGAGATTTCGCCAGATTTAATGGCGTTGTTAAAGGCTGCTGCAATTTTGCTACGCCCTTCTGCATCTGCATATAAAATTCTGGCTTGTGAACCTACGACCAATTTATTTTCTAAGGCTTCTGCTATCCACTTCATATTATCGGCCATTTGTTGTTGAATTTCTTTTGGTGCTGTGGCTTTAATTTCTGCCATAACATTATAAGCAATCTCATCTGTTTTCTTTAAATCTGCTGGATTACCAGAAGTACATACCCAACGGAATGGTCCAAACCCATAATCAAAACACATAGGTCCTAAAATATCTTGCACATAACTTGGGAATTTAAATTCTTTTCCGTCTTTGCCCTTCACATCTGCTCCTGCACGCGATGCTTCTAGTAAGAATGCGTTACCATAGTCAAAGAAATAAGTTCCACGTGCTGCGTGGTCATTAATGGCTTTGGCTTGTCTTCTTAATGATTCTTGAACTAGTGCTTTAAACTTTTCTGGCTCATCAGCAATCAAGCGATTCGCTTCGTCAAAAGAAACACCAACTGGGTAATATCCACCACTCCAAGGGTTGTGCAATGAAGTTTGATCTGATCCTACATGAATAAAAATATCTTCTGCTAGAAATTTCTCCCAAACATCTACTACATTTCCTATATAGGCGATAGAGACAACTTCTTCTTTTTCTTGCGCTTCTTGTACGCGAGAAACGAGGATATCTATATCATCAATCAAAACGTCTACCCAACCTTGTTTATGTCTTTTGGTAGCGGCAGCAGGATTTACCTCTGCACATACGGTAATACAACCTGCTATGTTTCCTGCCTTGGGTTGTGCGCCAGACATTCCACCTAGCCCTGCGGTAAGGAAGATTTTACCGCTTGGGTTTTCGTCTTTTGGCAACATTTTTCTAAAGGCATTCATCACCGTAATCGTGGTTCCGTGTACAATTCCTTGTGGTCCAATGTACATATAAGAACCAGCCGTCATTTGCCCATATTGAGTAACGCCTAAGGCATTGAATTTTTCCCAATCATCTGGTGCAGAGTAATTAGGAATCATCATTCCGTTGGTCACTACTACTCGTGGTGCATCTTTGTGAGAAGGAAATAATCCTTGTGGGTGAGCTGAATACATATTTAAGGTCTGTTCATTAGTCATTTCACTCAAATACTTCATGGTCAATAGATATTGAGCCCAATTTTGGAACACTGCTCCATTACCTCCGTAAGTAATTAACTCATCTGGATGCTGTGCTACCGCAGGATCCAAGTTGTTTTGGATCATCAGCATAATAGATTTGGCTTGCTCTGACTTCCCTGGATATTCGCTAATCGGGCGAGCATACATATCATAAGTAGGACGGAATCTGTACATATAGATTCGGCCATAGGTATCTAATTCCTCTGCAAATTCTGGTGCCAAGGTCTCATGCCATTCCTTAGGGAAATAGCGTAAAGCATTTTCTATGGCTAACTTACGTTCTGCTTCATTCAGTATTTTTTTACGAATGGGCGCGTGGGGTACGTTTTCGTTTCTGGTCTGTGGTTGAGGTAATTCACTCGGAATTCCTTGTTGTATTTGTTCTTTAAAAGTCATCTTTATTTTAATAATTTTCTTTTTTCTATTCTATCCTTTGCGGAAGATATTGCTTCGTTTAATTTTTCTTCTATAATTTTGTTGGCGTAATAGTTTCTTTTCTCTCGATTCAAAGGAATTAGAACAACGAAGTGAGACCAACTCAATTGTCGTGACAGTGTAACGACTATTTCAAAATCTTGGAATTCTGTAGAGAATTGCATCATCCTTCTAAGATTTTTAAGTGTAAAACTATTACCAAACTTAGAAACTAATTCAGAGGAAACTTGTTTTATCAACTGTTCACCATACTCTGCTCTTTCATTGCCCAGAATTTCATGGTTGATTTTATGACCAATTTGCCAATAGGTTAGTGTTAAGGTACTGTTCACCTGAATAGCAACCTTTTTTTTGTTCTCTTCAATGAGATGAACTAATTCCTCAACAAATTTCTTGTTACTGGCTTTGAGGTTCATATATTGTTGTTTTGAATAACACAGAAAATATAATTACTTTCTCTGTGAATATTTTTGTCCGTTTTTTAATTCTTGTCCTGCAAACAATTGATCAATGGTTACTAAGTGATAGCCTTTATCCTTTAAAGCTTTAATTACTTGTGGAATGGCTTCTACGGTGGTTTTATGAATGTCATGGGCGAGTACAATGCCGTTTTTGTTGGCTTTGCTCATTCTATCCGCAACAGTTTTAGCATCTCTATCTTTCCAGTCTAGTGGATCTAGATTCCATAAAATAATAGGCATATTGGCTACTTCTTTCACGGTTGAATTCATAGAGCCATAAGGAGGTCGCATTAAATGAGGCGCCTCTCCCGTAATGTCTTTTACAGCATCGTTGGTGTCATGAATTTGATGTTCTATACTAGACTTGGCCAAGTTCTTTAAGTCTTTATGATCCCAACTGTGATTACCAATTTGGTGACCTTCTTGGTAGGTTCTGCGTAAAGTATTCTTTTGCACTTGGGCAGATTTACCTAATACAAAAAAGGTAGCCTTTACGTTATTTTCTTTTAAAATGTCTAAAAGTTTGGCGGTATGTACCGATGGACCATCATCAAAAGTTAAAGCAACACAAGGTTCTTTTCCACAATCTACATCGCCAGGCCGTGGTTGATAAGAGTCAGAGACAGCAGGTGTGGTAATTTCTTCTTCTGCTGTGGGCTGAACATGAAACACGCCTTGGTATTGAGGGTTAATTAAATGACTATATTCTTCTGGCGTAAAACTCACTTCAAAACTTCCGAAATTCCCAGAAGCCAATTGGTATTTATCAAAATAGACTTTTAAATTCCCTTTTTGGTCCCAAGAAAATGCATGATAATTCTTATCATTGGCAGCAGAACCTTCTAGTAGCATATCTTTTGAATTTTGCCACATGGTACGCTTGTCTTGTTCTGTCAATCCATCCATTTCCTCAATTCTCTGTTTGAAGGTTTGGGTGAGTTTATCTTGCGTTAAACGCACGAATTGATGGAAATCTTCTTCGCTTGCAAAGAGATCAGAAAACTGAATTTGTTTTTGCGCTTTCAGGTCATAAATATGTGTAAAGAACTGGGTATCGTAATTGTTCCCGTAAGAGGTATAGCGTTCAATCAAAAAAGTAATGAATTCTGGGCTATTTTCTACCAGTTGAAAGTGCTGTCCAAAATCAAGACCACCTACGGCATCATCACCTCTTCTATCTGCATTTTCCTTGAATTCATCAAAATAAGTTTGAACAAATTCTTCTTCTGCTTGATTGATGAAATCATATAGCGTGCTAGGATAAGATGCATGAAATTTAACTTTCTCATTGGGGTCTTCGCCCCCTACTTGTATGTTCTTTACCTGAATGCTATCCGTCAAACTTTCTGTATTCTCGGTAACTTCTATCGGCGTGCTTTGTTCAACTTTATCACTTGAATTATTGTTGTCTTGTGTGTTATTAGCATTTTTACAACTTAATATTGTCGCTGACAAACATAATGTAAATAGTATTTTTTTCATTCATTTAAAATTCTAAAATGAAACTTATAATTTGTTTTATACATGAATTTATCCCATCACTTTTTCACCTTCCACATAAACACCACTTGGTAATAATCTACCTTGTTGATAAGTGATTTCTTGATAATTATCTGTGTTAAAGGTTACAAAGTTTGCTTTAAAATCTTTTTCTAATTTTCCAATATAATCTTCTCTTAAAGCATGCGCTGCGCGATACGTTAAACCTGCTAAAACCTCTGCGTTACTCAATTTTTGAAAAGCGGCTAAAATAGACGCTTGCGTTAAAAGTAATCCTTGTGGTGCAGAACCGGGGTTCCAGTCAGAGGCAATATTCAAACAAGCACCAGCATCCAATAAGGCACGTGCAGGCGTGAATGTAACGCCTAAACCAATTGTTGCACCAGGCAATGCAGTAGCAACGGTGTCAGAATTGGCTAACATTTCAACTTCTTTTTGCGTACTTGCCTCTAAATGGTCTGCACTTACAGCACCCACTTCTACAGCCACTTCACTGCCACCTGTAGAAAATTGATCGGCATGTACAGTGATATCAAAGCCTAATTCTTTGGCTTTTTCAAAATAGGGGATAGTTACTTTAGCATCAAAGGCTTCTTCTTCAATAAAGGCATCCATACGTTTCGCTAAATTTTCTTCTTTTAAAATTGGGAAAAGTTCATTTTCCATCAATTCTAAATATTCCTTATGATTCCCATCAAAATCTTTGGGCAATGTATGCGCAGCTAAACATGTAGGGATAAGGTGAAGTTTGGTGCAATGATGAGAAATTTGAATGGCTCTCAACATTTTTAATTCTTCTTCAACCGATAAACCATAACCACTTTTCACTTCAGCAGTGGTAACTCCCTGAGATAGTAAATAATTGGCACGGTGTACAATATTGGTCACCAATTCTTCTTTGGTTGCTTTGCGTGTATTCTGTACAGTACTCCAAATACCGCCACCTTCTCTTGCAATATCCATATAGGTTTTCCCAGCATTACGCATAGCAAAATCCATAGCGCGCGTACCACCCCAACAAATATGGGTATGGCTATCTACGAAACCCGGTAGCGCAACCGTATTCCCATTGGTGGTCTGTAAAGTTGCTTTAGGGTATTTTTTTAAAAGATTGGTGTAAGTATCGGTTTCAACTATTTTACCGCCATCAACCACAATTCCACCATTTTTAATGATTGGTAAAGTGTCATCGGATAATGCCCCTTTGAGTGGCATATTGGTCATGGGTAAAAGTTGCGTAAAGGGTCCTATAATTTTCATGAGATTTGATTTTTTAAAGTTCCTGCTTGGATGATTTTAATTCCTTTTTGTATGTATTCGCCAAAATATGCATCGTTCTCTAAATGTGGAATCTGTTCTCTTACTTTTGCGTGTAATTTCTCTATAATTTCAGAAGATTTTAACGGGTGTACGAAGTCCAACGCTTGACAAGCCGTCAATAATTCGATGGCCTGAATTTTTTCTAAATTATCTAAAATCATGTGTAATTTTCTACCAGAAATACTACCCATACTCACATGATCTTCTTGTCCCATAGAGGTAGGCACAGAGTCCCCACTGGCTGGGAATAAGAATGATTTATTCTCTGTCACCAATGCCGCAGTAGTGTATTGCCAAATCATGAAACCAGAGTTAAGACCAGTTTCCATCATTAATAAAGTAGGTAAACTTACTTTGGGTCCTTCTAGGCTTAAATAAATTCTACGGTCTGCAATGTTTCCTAATTCGGCAACGGCGATAGACGCGTAATCTAACACCATCGCCAAGGGTTGCCCATGAAAGTTTCCACCAGAGATAGCATCACCATCAAGGGTGATAATTGGATTGTCGGTAACTGAATTTAATTCAATCTCGGTTAATTCTTTTAAATGTTTCCATGCATTGCGACTAGCCCCGTGAACTTGTGGCATACAACGCAATGAATAGGGATCTTGCACCCGATCAAAGCCTTTGTCTGAATTTGCAATTTCAGAGCCTTCTAAATAATCTCTTAAATTTTGCGCTACCTGTTGTGTTCCATCGTACGGACGGATTTCATGCAATTCTTTTTTGAATGGGGAAGTCGAGCCACGCATTGCATCTAGCATCATGGCGCCAATGAGGTCTGCATTTTCTAGCAATTGTTCCATTCTATGAACGCCTAAAACGGCATGCGCTAAGATGAATTGCGTTCCATTGATTAGGGCTAATCCTTCTTTTGCGCTTAATTCAATAGGTTCAACATTCAGTTCTTGATAAACTTTTTCTGTAGAGACTATTTCGCCTTTGTATTTTACCAACCCTATCCCTATAAGTGGTAAAAATAAATGGGATAAAGGTGCTAGATCTCCAGATGCGCCCACCGATCCTTGTTCTGGAACTTGTGGCAAAATATCATTTTCAAATAAAAACTTGATGCGCTCTATCGTCGCTAATTGAATTCCAGAATATCCTCTAGACAGAGCGTGCATTTTAGTGAGAAGCATTAACTTCACCAATTCATCGCTTAAATAATTGCCTACACCAACCGCGTGGCTTTTTAAAATGTTTTCTTGAAGTTTTCTCGTTTCCTCCGCAGAAATCTTCACCGTACATAGAGGGCCAAAACCTGTATTAACACCGTATACCGTTCTGTTAGAGTCTACAATGTTTTGTACTCTTTGGGCAGAGTCGTTAATTAATTTTTTAGAATGATCACTGATCGTTACGGTAGTTTCTTTATTGATGATAGAAAGACATAGTTGTACTGTAAGTGTTTCTTCGCCAAGCAGAAATTTATCTTGCATATAATTAGTTTTTAGACCTTAAAAGTAAGAATTTTTAATTGAGATTTTAAATATAAACACAGACTATTTCTTATGCAGAGAGAATTTCAATCAACTTTATATATTATTCTATTTTATTAGTTGATTATAGACAGTTTGGACTGGTATGTATTTTGATAATTTTTATTTAAATTAAAGGGCTTATGAGCGCAAGTTGTTGTAGTATCGAAAAAAGAGATCATCATGAGCATGAACATTTAGGAATGTTTGGTGAAAATACAGAACTAATCTTTGCGATTTTATCTGGTGTCTTTTTTTTAATTGGATTAGCCATTGAGCATCTACTAGATGTTCCAGCCTTGTATTATAAAATAAGTTTTAGTATTTCTTTATTTTTTGGAGCATATTTTATCTTTTTTGAATCTATTGAGCGAGTTTTAAAAGGTATTATAGAAATTGATTTCTTGATGCTAGCCGCTGCTGCAGGTGCCATTTATATTGATAGGTGGGGAGAGGCGGCTTTGCTCTTATTCCTATTTAGTCTAGGGCATGCATTAGAACATTTTGCGATGAACAAGGCTAGAAAAAATATTGAAGTTTTAGGAGAGCTTTCACCAAAAGTAGCCTTGCTTAAAACCAAAGAAGGCAGCAGAGAGGTTCCAATAGAGGATTTGGTAGTGAATGATATTATTTTAGTGCCTCCTCATACCAAAATAGCAGCGGATGGGGTAATTATAAATGGTTCTTCTTCTGTAAATCAGGCAAGCATCACAGGGGAGAGTATGCCAGTAGAAAAATCACCGATAGAATCTGCTAAATTGAATATTGACTTTGAAACTATGAGCCGTGAACACAAGGTTTATTCTGGAAGCATCAATGGAGATCATGCGCTAGAAGTCAAAGTTCTAAAATTATCTAAAGACAGTACCATTTCCCGAATGATAGAAATGGTGAGTAACATAGATGGAACAGGTTCCAAGACCCAAGTAAGGTCTAAGAAGTTTGAAAAATGGTATGTACCAACGGTGATTATTTTTGTTGTCTTGCTGTGTTTTGCATTTTTGGTACTAGATGAAACTTATAATGAAAGTATTTATAGAGCTATTACTGTATTAGTTGCGGCTAGTCCTTGTGCTTTAGCCATTTCTACCCCAAGTGCTGTTTTGAGTGGGGTGGCAAGAGCTGCTAGGAATGGGGTTTTAATTAAAGGCGGTAAAGCTTTAGAAGATTTAGGAGATTTGAGGACCATTGCCTTTGATAAAACTGGTACGCTTACAGAAGGAAAACCGAAATTAACACATTTAGAAGTTTTAAATCAATTTGATAGAACACTTTTTATGCAGATTGTGGTCGATGTAGAGAGTTTGAGCAACCACCCTTTAGCGAGAGCCATTGTGAGTGGCTTGCAAAAAGATGAAAACATTTATTCTGAGAATAAAGCAGAAAACATAGAAGCGATTCAAGGATTGGGTATTAAAGCATTTTATAATGGTAAACAAGTACTCATTGGCAATGAACAATTGATGAATACCCATCAAATTTTGGTATCTAATAGTATTCAATCCAAAATGGAGAAACTTATTAGTTCTGGTGAAACTACCATGCTTGTGGCTTATCAAAACTTATTGATTGGGATTGTCAGCGTGATGGATTTACCTAGAGAAATGGCTTCTTCTACTTTAAAAGCGTTGAAAGAGATAGGCATAGAGAATATGATTATGCTTACAGGGGATCATCCATTAATTGGAAATGCGATTGCAGATAAGATTGGACTTACAGAGGCACAGGGTGATTTATTGCCAGAGGATAAGGTGGCTGCTATTACCAAATTAAAAGACAAATATGGTGAAGTTGCGATGGTGGGCGATGGGGTGAATGATGCTCCCGCGATGGCCAATGCAACCGTTGGAGTTGCCATGGGAGCCGCTGGTAGTGATGTGGCTTTAGAAACCGCAGATGTTGCTTTAATGTCTGATAAAATAGAGAAATTACCTTTCGTGATTGATTTGAGCCGAGCAGCCAAAAGAATCATTAGACAAAACATCTGGATATCTATGGGGATGGTTGCTGTACTCGTACCTGCTACCTTATTTGGAATTGCTGAGATTGGTCCTGCAGTAGTGTTTCATGAAGGTTCTACTTTGCTTGTGGTATTAAATGCACTTAGATTATTAAAATATAAACAAGATTAAACTAATTTTAAAATAAAAAAAGAGGAACCGTCTCAAAATTCCGCTTTCGTCACCCTGATTTTATTTCAGAGTCTCATAATAATCTGGTTATTAATATAATAGAATTCTGAATCATATTCAGAATAACCAGTTTTCGGGGTTTTGAGACGCCTTCTTCTTATTTGTTTTATTTAACTAAATTTAGAAATTCTGCTTTACAGCATATTTATCATAAAATGCCTTGATATGGCCAACAGCTTCTTCTGACGTGTCCACCACTCTAAATAGGTTTAAATCTTCCTCGTTGATTTTACCATCTTTTAATAAAGTGCTTTTAAACCAATCAATCAATCCAGACCAGTAATCTGTGCCTACTAAGACAATCGGGAAACGTCCGATTTTGCCTGTTTGTATCAATGTTAAAGCTTCAAACAATTCATCCATGGTTCCAAAACCGCCAGGCAATACCACAAATCCTTGTGCATACTTTACAAGCATAACCTTTCTCACAAAGAAGTAATCAAAGGTATGGCTTAAATCCCTATCTATAAATTCATTGTTGCCAGCTTCAAATGGTAATTCTATGCCTAAGCCTGCGGATTTGCCACCCCCACGTCTAGCGCCTTTGTTGGCGGCTTCCATAATCCCAGGGCCACCCCCGGTGATGATACCAAAACCGATTTTGGTGATTCCATAAGCGATTTCTTCTGCTAATTCATAGTATTTATGCTCATTTAGCGTTCTTGCAGAACCAAACATAGATACGCAAGGGCCCAATCTGGCCATGCGTTCATAGCCGTCTACAAATTCGCTCATGATTTTAAATACAGACCATGCATCATTTGTCTTCACTTCATTCCAGTCCTTTTGACGGAACTTCTCACTTATTCTTTGATCTAAATCTTTCATTTTTATTTGGAATTTTTATAGCGTCCATATCAGTGTATGGAATCAATTGCGTATACTTTTTCTGATGTATAAATGTTTTTAAAAGAACGGTATTATACATTGAGTTTGATAATGGGATACGAATTTTTTCTCTAATACTTAACTCTTCTATTTGGTTATAAAATTTATAAAATCCATATCCTAAGATACGATTATTATAAACTTCTATAAAGGAAGTTTCTGTCTTGTCTCGGCCTTTGTCCAATAGGATAAAATTTTGTTGTTTAAAATTAATATCTTCTTTGATCTGTTTTATGAGTTTATCTAAACTGCTATAATCGTTAAATTGTTTTAACCAAGATTTTATTTTTGTATCTGCTTTCTTTTTATGGTCAAAAATCATCAGAGGTTGTCTCCGCTCATTTTCCAATTTATCTATCTTCAAAACTTGTTCCTCATCTGCGTAAATGCCATATTTAAAAGGATCTGTTTTTAAAGGAATTAGATTTTTCTTGCCCTTGCGCTCATCTTTTGCTTTTAAAAGCGCAATGAGATAACTACCTGTCAATTCAAAAGTTATATTTTCTACGATAGACTGAATTCGGTGAGCATTTTCATTTTTTTGAATAAAAACACTATTCACCTCGTGGGCAATATTCTTCGCCGCTCCGATATGTACGATTTTACCTTTGGCGTTATGCAAATAGAAAACGCCAGTTTTGCTGGGTAGATTTCGTTCTAAATTCAATAATTTTTGAACCTGTTTTTTGCTGCCCGGTTCTTTCTTTGCATACGTCTGGATGATATTCTTTTTGGCGTCTTTTTCTAGTAGAATTTTAAATAACGCTAGTGTTGCCAAAGTGTCGCCGTCTGCCCTGTGTCTAGAACTTACTGGGATGCCAAGGGATTTGGCAAGTTTACCCAATGAATGGGACTCTGCCTCTGGAATTAATTTTTGGCTCAGAATGACGGTGTCCAATGTTGGTCTTTCAAAAGGATAACCCAGTTCTTTGAACTCTTGTTTTAGCATTCTGTAATCAAAATGAACCCCGTGCCCAACGATGATGCAATCTTCTGTAATTTCTATTACTCTTTTAGCAATCTCATAAAATTTAGGCGCTCTAAGAACCATTTTATCTGTGATGCCTGTCAATTTTTGAACGTAAGGGTCTATGCCTCTTTGTGGGTTTACCATAGAACCAAATTGGTCTGTAACCACTTGGCCATCGAATTGATAAATGGCAATGTCAATAATTTTTTCTGTACCTACTTTTCCTCCTGTGGCTTCTATGTCTAATATGGCGTATTGCACTATTTTCTATACGTTTTTTTAACCCCCAATACGCCTAAAATACTTCTTGTGACTTCGCGTAATACGGTTCTACCTAATTGTCTAACCATGGTGTTTTTGCTCATTTTTTCTAAAAATGATTCTTCTTTGGTCTTTTTGGTTCTTGAAACTTGGATGGGTTCTCCAACGTCTTTACTGGCTGCTTTTATTATTTTTTCTGTTAAAATCTCATAGGCAGATTCTCTATTGAATGTCTGATTATATTTCTCTACTAAGGCCGATTCGCTTACAATTTCATCAATTTCTTTCTCATCTAAAATATCCATTCTAGATTGTGGTGCAACCAAATGGGTATAAACCAAGGGAGTAGGAATACCTTTTTCGTTTAGAGCAGTAATAAAAGCTTCTCCAATTCCCAATTCTGTAATTAGTTGGTCTGATTTGTAAAAGTCTGATATAGGGTAGTTTTCTACTGCTTTTTTGATTTCTTTTCTGTCTTTTGCTGTAAAACCACGCAAAGCATGTTGTACTTTTAACCCTAATTGACTCAAAACCTCATCTGGGATATCACCAGGCAATTGTGTAATAAAGTATATTCCAATACCCTTAGATCTAATGAGTTTTACAACAGTCTCAATTTGGTTTAATAAAGTTTTAGACGCCTCGTTAAAAATAAGATGAGCCTCATCTATAAAAAGACAAAGTTTAGGTTCTCCGCTGTCTCCTTGTTCTGGAAACGTAGCATAAATTTCTGCCAAAAGACTCAGCATAAAGGTAGAGAATAGTTGAGGTTTGTCTTGGATATCTGTTAAACGTACAATGTTTACAACCCCTTTACCATCTCTGGTATTTAATAAATCTTCTACATCAAAGGATGGCTCTCCAAAGAAAATTTCTGCACCTTGTTGTTCTAGCGCTACAATCTTCCTGTGAATAGCACCAATAGAGGCAGAAGAAACACTGCCATAATCTTTTTTGAATTGCGCTTCACCCTCACCGTTATCATTAATATACATCAGGGTTTTCTTTAAATCATTTAAATCAACCAAGGGCAATGCATAATCATCACAATATTTAAACAAAACGGACATCACGCTTTCTTGCGTTTGATTTAGGTCTAATATTTTACTTAAAAGAATGGGACCGAATTCTGTGACTGTGGCTCTTAGTCTAACGCCTTTTTCTTTGCTTATCGTGAGTAATTCTACTGGAAAGCCTGTAGCTTTGTAGGGCATCTCCAATTTTTGCATTCTTTCTATGATATGCTTGTCCGTAGCATCTCCTGGTTTTGCGATTCCACTTAAATCGCCTTTTACGTCCATTACAAGGGATGGAACTCCTTGATTAGAAAGTTGTTCCAGGATTATCTGCAATGTTTTGGTTTTCCCTGTTCCTGTGGCTCCTGCAATTAGCCCATGCCGATTAAACGTTTTGAGTGGTATTTTAATTTCAGCATCTGGCAAAACCTGGTCATCTAGTTTTCCTTTACCTAAAGTGATGTATTTACCTTTTGGATTATACCCTTTTTGAATTTCTGTAATGAATGGTTTGGCGTTACTCATCTAAATAGAAGTTTTACCAAAGATATAAAATAGATAGGTCTGGGCAATATTCATTCTTTATGAAATAAATTACTCTGGCAATTGAAAACGTACAAAGGTTGGATAATGATCTGAATAATTCACTTTCAAAATATCATAAGAAACTGGTTTGATTTCCTCTGAGCTAAATACATAATCTAATTTGAGTGGTATCTTTAAAGACCTAAATGTGTTTCCTGGTTGGGTGCCAACTTCTGTAAAAGCATCTATTAAGCCTTCTTTGATTTTATAATATTCAAAAGAAGTTGGAACAGCATTTAAATCACCCCCTAAAATCACAGGATGTGGCGATTTTCTAACTATATCTTGAATCAAATTAATTTGACTTTGATGTACCTTAGCTGCATGGGCAACCTTGGTAATCAACATTTTACTTTTTTCGCTCACATCTGTACTGTTGATGGTTGGTTTCTTTAATTCTTCTTGGTCTAGATGCAATGATTCCAAGTAAAAATTGATTAATCTAATCGTATCATGAGGCATCGCAATATCCCCATACACAGCTGTCAATGGGAAATTATCATACCTAATTTGGCTAGATTCTACGATTGGGTATATGCTGGCGATTCCAAGTGAGTTATAATTTTCAAAAAAATAGGGGTTGGGTTCACCTAATCGCTTCATTAGTTCATCACTACCACCTCCCATTTCTTGTAAGAATACAATATCTGGCTGGTGGGCATGAAATAAATTATAAATACCCTCTAAATCATCATAAAAATAACGAACGTTATAAGTCATTAAAGATAAATCGGCGGATTGTTCACTCGGGTTGTTCCAAAAAGGAAACCAAGGCTTAATCAGAATCATTAAGGGGATAGATAAAAAGGTAAATATCAAGCTTCTTTTCACACTTAATAATGCCCAGAGTAAAATCAAAAACAGATTAATTCCAATGACGATGGGGAAAGCGAGCGCAAAAGACGTCCAATAGGGTGAAACCTTTGGCGTAATCCATTGATTAAGAAGAGGTGCGTAAGCACAAAGCAATACAATAATATGAATGATATTTAGAAATTTTTTCACTCTTCTTCTTTATAGAATGCCAAAATTAATGATTCTTGACGACATAAGACAATTAGGTAGGTTTAAATAAAACGCTATAAAATATGTATATTTGTAAACTATGTTAGAGAAATATTTTAATCGGCATAAACCCCGTAAGTTTAATTATATACCCAGATATTATGATAAGGAAAATCAAGACCTTATTTATAATAGAATAGGGGATGGACGTTTTGCGTCTAATTATGTACACAAAAAGAAGGCTGCTCGCAATGAGCAATTAGCCCATGAAGATCGCATTGATTTAACCAGTTATAGGGTTAGGTCTAAAAGATCCACAAGAAACCCACAATTTAATGTCTTTTTAATCCTTGTGGGAATGCTTTTAATTATCTTGATTATGTGGGTTGTGACCAATCCAGAATTCACCAATATGTTTTTGAATGAATGATGTAATTCATTTACTGCCAGATCATGTTGCTAATCAAATTGCAGCTGGTGAGGTGGTGCAAAGACCATCTTCTGTGGTCAAAGAATTATTAGAAAACGCCATAGATGCTGGAGCAACTAAAATACATTTGGTGGTGAAGGAGGCTGGTAGGCAACTAATTCAAGTGATAGACAATGGTAGAGGGATGAGCGTTAAAGATGCTCGCATGGCGTTTGAAAGACATGCTACTTCTAAAATTAGAACCACAGAAGATATATTTCATATTTTGACCAAAGGGTTTCGTGGAGAGGCATTAGCTTCTATAGCTGCCGTGGCACATGTAGAGTTAAAAACGAGACAGGAGGGCATCGATTTGGGTACGGCAATCCAGATCAATGGGGGCAAAATTAAAAATCAAGAACCTGTTGTAACACCAAAGGGTACCATTATATCTGTTAGTAACCTATTTTATAATGTACCAGCAAGAAGAAACTTTTTAAAATCCAATGCCGTTGAATTTCGCCATATTATAGACGAATTTCAACGGGTTGCCCTAGCGCATGAGCATATAAGTTTCCAATTAACGCATAATGATAATGATGTATTTCAATTAGCAGAGGCTAATTTAGCCCAAAGAGTTCTTCATATTTTTGGTAGAAAATTAGAAGGGCAATTGGTTCCCGTGGGGGAAGAGACAGATGTGGCTAAAATCAATGGTCTAATTGGAAAGCCAGATGTGGCTAAGAAATCCAGAGGAGAGCAGTTTTTCTTTGTTAATCAACGGTTTGTGAAAAGTGGTTACTTACACAAAGCTGTTCAGAGTGCTTTTGAAAGTTTAATATCAGAGGGTTTGCATCCAAGTTATTTTATTTTTTTAACGATAAACCCAGAGAAAATTGATATTAATATTCATCCTACCAAAACAGAGATTAAGTTTGAAGAAGAAGCTATTATTTATGCTCAACTACGTGCAGCAGTAAAGCATGCTCTTGGGCAATATCAGGTAACCCCAACCCTAGATTTTGATAGACCTACGTGGGATGTACCTACACTTAACAGGAAAAAAGAAATTAAAACACCAGAAATCAAGGTAGATAAAAGTTATAATCCATTCAAGAATCCGTCTGGTTATGGGAGCTCCTCTACACCCAAAGCAGGGGGTAGTTTTTCATATTATAAGTTAGAAGAAGAATCCGAGCCTATTCAAAATCAAATCATAGAATCTGGGATTAATTTTAAACGTGAGGTCTTGCAATGGCATCAATCGTTTTTGGTCACGGAGTTTCAAGATGATTTGGTTTTGATAGATCAGCATCGTGCACACCAAGCAGTTTTGTATGAAAGATTTATTAAAAAAACAAAAGGTAATTCTTTGAGTCAACAATTGCTATTCCCCATAGAGGTGCATGCCGATTCCAAAGAGATTTCTATTTTATTAGAAACAGAACAATTATGGATTTCTTTTGGCTTTGATTTTAGTTTTGAAAAAGATTTAATTATCGTAAATGCAATTCCAGCGGATATTACGGCGGAAATGGTTCCATCTGTGATTTCAGAGTTTCTAGCCTCAGATTATAGAGAGGATGGCCTCAAGTATGAGGAAATATTGGCTAGATTTATGGCCAAATTTGCTGCTGTAAAGAAGGGGACAGCAATGTCCACAGAAGAAAGTAAACATTTGGTACAGCAATTGTTTGAATTGGAACAGTTTAATTATACACCATTTGGTAAAAAAATTTATCGTAAAATTGATTTAGCAGAAACTTTGAGAATGCTAGACTAAATATTGAAAAAGATTTATACAGAAATATATGTTTAAGAATATACCTCAAATAACCAAAAACCTACTGATATTAAATACGTTGTTTTTCGCGGCAAAATATTTACTCATGGGTTCTATGAATTTAGATGTGCTTTTGGGTGCATTTTTCCCCCTTTCAGACAACTTCAAAAGTTATCAGATTATTTCGCACATGTTTATGCATGCAAATTTCACACATTTCTTATTTAATATGTTTGCTTTGTGGATGTTTGGTTCTACTGTAGAGCGAGCATTAGGAGAGAAGAAATATTTAATATTATATTTTGCAGCAGGATTAGGTGCTTTTGCTTTGTTTAATATAACCAATTATATAGAAGCCAAAACACTCATAGATTCTTATGAACTTACGGGGCAGCAAATAGCAGATTTGCGTACATTAGAACCAGGAATGGGCTATGACAATATGATGGATTTGAGAATGATTTATTCTACGCCCATGATGGGAGCCTCTGGTGCCATATTTGGAGTTCTAGCGGCTTTTGGAGTTATGTTCCCTAATGCTATATTGATGTTAATCTTTCCACCTATTCCAATGAAGGCCAAATATTTTATCCCTATTTATATCGCTATTGAATTATACTTGGCGGTTCAAGCAAACCCAGGTGATAATGTAGCCCATTATGCCCATTTAGGAGGCGCTTTGATAGGTTTCATTTTAGTGAAAATTTGGAAGAACAACACAAATAAACCACAATGGCAATAATAGATGACATTAGAAACAGATTTAATAAGGGAGATTTATCTATTAAATTAATTTATATCAATGTAGTAGTTTTTCTTATAGCCACGATCGTTCAATTAATTGCTAAGAATGGTTTTTTAACGCAAGTTTTAGGTCTGCCTAGTAATTTGCCCTCATTTATAACAAAACCTTGGACTTTGTTTACCTATATGTTTTTGCATGTGCGCGCCATGCATTTACTATTTAATATGTTAATGCTTTGGGTTGTGGGTCAGTTTTTCTTTAGATATTTTGGAGATAAAGCCTTTGCTCAATTTTACTTTTTAGGAGGGCTTTGTGGGGGTGTTTTTTACGTATTATTTCAATTTATTTATCCTCAAAGTTCTCTTTTGATGGGTGCTTCTGCAGCTATTTATTCTGTGCTATTTGCTATGGTAGCTTATAAACAGGATTTAAAAGTTAAATTAATGTTCATTCAAGAACCTGTTAAATTAATGTATGTGGCTATCGGCTTTATTGTACTTGGCTTTATATTCAATGCAGAAAATATAGGAGGCAATATTTCTCATGTGGGAGGAGCCGTTTTTGGCTATTTATATATGAAACAATTTGAAAGAGGACAAACCTTATCTGGCTTTTTTAACTCAATCTTTGGAGGTTTGAAACCTAAAAAGAAATCAAATCTACACGTGAAGAAAAATGCTAAACCACCCAGAGATGATTATGAATATGCAGAATGGAAGAAACAAAGAGAGGCTAGAACCAATCAAATATTAGAAAAAATCTCACGCTCTGGGTACAATAGTTTGACAGATGAAGAAAAAGCATTTTTGTTTCAACAAAAAGGAGGCGAAAAATAATTCTTTGTTCTTTGCGATATAATACTTAGATTTGCAACCTTTAAACAAGGAAATGGTTTCGTGGCCGAGTGGCTAGGCAGAGGTCTGCAAAACCTCGTACAGCGGTTCGAATCCGCTCGAAACCTCTTATTGAATCTCTTGAACTGATGTTTACTCGTGGGTTTAAGGGATTTTTTTAATTATTGATGTTTTTATTTGGATTGGTCAGGGTAATAGGTATGTCTTGTTGGCTACCATAGAGTTTTATTTCCATAATATCGCTTGGCATAGAGTATCCATTTTTATCCAACGCAGATTTTACTTGTTTTATGATTTCGCCTCGCACCAATGTTGCTTCTCGTCTAAACTCGTAGGTTTCTACCCAGAAGTAAACTTTTAAATTTACGGTGCTTGTGGCCAGTTCATTTTCTGCTACATAATTTTCGTGCGAGCCATCATGTACTACATCTGGGTGGCTATTTACTACATCCATGATTACTTGCTTAGCCCCGTCAATATCATCCTCATAAGCGATGCCCACCGTGAAATCCCAACGAAAGTATCCATCTTCTGTATAGTTGATTACCGGATTTTTGAGCACGTCACTATTCGGTATATATACATCTCTACCATCAAAGGTTTTCATTTTGGTATATCTGAATTCCAACGATTTAATTTTGCCAAATAATTCGCCTATTTTCACCGTATCATTCACATTAAAAGGTCTATTGAATGCCAAAATAATCCCCGCAAGAAAATTCTCACCAATATCCTTAAATGCAAAACCAAAAATAAGTGCAGATGCTCCCAAACCAGTAATAATAAAGTTGGTAATAGACTCTAATCCTGCAGCCTTCATGGCCCACATGGTCGCAAAAAGAATGATTAGTACTTTCACCGTATTGCTAAGAAAACGGCTCATTAATGGATCTTCTGAACGCTTAGAAATCCCTTTAAAAGTGACTTGACTTATTTTTTTTGCAATAATGTACCCCAATATAATAATAATGAGCCCAAGGATAATTCCTGGAATTTGATTTAAAAACTCATACCAGTAATCTCTTAATGATTCTAGAATGGTGGAAGTCTCTTCCTGTATATTTAATGGTTTGGTTGGTGTTGTCTGCATCAGGTAAATATACAATATTGGCTTTTCTTCTAAAAAATTAAATTTCTATAAGTTCATTCATGTTGTTTCATATTTTTTCTTGAGTTATATATAAATCGCTATATTTTCCTGAAATGATTTATCACATAGTTCCTAATCTTCTATGAACTTCTATTTCCCTTTAAATAGGTGGTAGGTTAAGCATCTATTTAAAAATCAAAAGGGTAAAATTAAAGATAAATATAAATAATTTAATGGGACAGTGTTAAAGACATGTTGAGATTAAATATTCATAATTTACACAAATAATTATTGATAATTATTATATTTGTGAGAATCCAAAATTTAATTTTACGATGGCAGATTATAAATTGTTATTGCCTGCAATGGGCGAGGGTGTAATGGAAGCGACTGTGACGGGTTGGCTTAAGAGCGTGGGTGAGACCATAGAAGAAGATGAATCTGTGGTAGAAATTGCTACCGACAAGGTAGACAGTGATGTGCCATCACCAGTTTCGGGTAAATTAAAAGAAATATTGGTAGATGTAGATGGTGTTGCAAAGGTAGGCGAGCCTATAGCCATATTGGAAGTCCAGGGAGAGGGAAGCATCTCACAAGGGGAAACTACGCCACAAGAAGAGTCTGTGCAAGAAGTAGAGCCAGAAACGACGGCTGCTTTAGAAGAGCCATTAAAACAATCTTCATCTTCTGGAGAGAAGATTACGGCTACAGAAAGCAATTTCTTTTCACCTTTGGTGCGTTCTATAGCCAAGAAAGAAGGAATTTCACAACAAGAACTAGAACAAATACAAGGTTCTGGTCTTGGTGGAAGGGTGACCAAGGATGATGTACATCAGTACTTAGAAAATAGAGGGTCTAGCACAAGTTCTCCATCTCAACAATCAGAATCAAGTAGTCAAGCCGCTGCTCCAAGTGAATCAACACCTAAGGCTGCTAAACCAATAGCACAACCAACGGTATTGTCAGATGATGCTAATCAGGAGATTATCCAGATGGATCGTATGCGTAAATTGATTGCAGATCACATGGTAAATAGTGTTCAAACCGCTCCACATGTGTCTTCTTTTGTAGAAACAGACATGACCAATGTTGTGAATTGGAGGAATAAAAATAAGATTTTGTTCTTAGAAAGAGAAGGTCAAAAACTTACCTTTATGCCGATAATCGTAGAGGCTATTGTAAAAGCAATCAAGGACTTCCCAATGATAAATATTTCTGTAGAAGGAGACAAAATTATTAGAAAGAAAAATATCAATATAGGAATAGCAACAGCACGTCCAGATGGCAATTTAATTGTACCTGTTATTAGAAATGCAGACCAATACAATTTGGCTGGATTAGCGATGAAGATTAATGATCTGGCAGAAAGAGCTAGAACCAATAACCTGAAACCAGATGAGGTTCAAGGAGGTACTTATACCATTTCTAACATCGGTAGTTTTGGGAATATTTTGGGGACACCAATCATCAATCAACCCCAAGTAGCTATCATGGCAATCGGTGCGATTGAGAAGAAACCTGCCGTGGTTACTACCAAAGAGGGTGACATGATTGGAATTCGACATAAAATGTACTTGTCTCATTCTTATGACCATAGAGTAGTGGATGGTGCTTTGGGTGGAATGTTCGTGAAGAAAGTTTCTGATTATTTAGAGCAATTTGATATCAATCAAAAAGTTTAATTAGGGTGATTAAAAACCAGATGTGTAGCGTTATATTTGGGTAGCTTAATTTGTTAACATAACTCAGGTTACAGGTTAGCTGCCGTCTTAGTTTCCATATAATTTGATAAGTAGAATATTTTAATTAAAATATTTTAGACATATAAATAGATTTTGATGTTATGATTTAGATAAAAGGGATAGGATAATCTATGAATCATTGATGATCTTATTCATTTATATCTCGCTATATTTAATTAAGATTTAAAGATGGTATATTCATCAAATTATAATGTTTGAAGAGTTAATGCCTTTTAAATTTATATTTTTTCCATAATTTTTCTATCAAACTATGTTTGTTTTCATATTCTGTAACAAAAAGTACAGAACCCACAATCAATAAGGATCCGAGCCAAAGGGTACCTGGTGGAATCCATTGAAATACAATATACCCAGCTAGGATATTAAAGGGTAGTTTTAAGGTGTCAAAAGGCTGAACAAAAGAAGCATCTGCCACAGCATAGGCTTTGGCAACAGTCCATTGTGCAAAAGCTGTCAATGCGCCTATAAAAATAAGTAAGAACCATGGTTGCCACACATCTGGTAGTGTGAGTTGTGGTAATCCCAATATCAAGTTAAATGGGAGCATTAACGCTAATAAATAAAATACAATTGTAATGGGAGAGTCCTGGCTTACAGTAAATTTGGTGAGTAGAGAAGCACTAGCCCAGAATAATGCTGCACCAACGGGTAATAAGCTAGCCCAATAGAAAGTGTCTGACCATGGTTTTAATATGATCATTGCTCCAATAAAGCCAACAATGGTGGCCATCCATCTGGTAATGTGCACAGATTCCTTTAAAATTAATCCAGACCCAATTGTGGCGAAAAGTGGAGAAGTCATTAACAATGCGATTCCCTGCCAAATGGGTACGGGGTATGCCAAAGCCCAAGTCCATAGTTGTATTCCAATGACAGATAATAAAACCCTTAGGATGTGTAATAATCTAAACTCCGATTCAAAGGCGTTTTTTATCGCATCTTTTCGCATGAGTGGTAAGAAAAAAAGAAGTGCAATTCCATATTGAAACAACACAGAAGAAGATGAATTAATTGCGTATTCAATACCAACATATTGCAGCGATGTATTTATAATGGCAAATACGGATCCAGCGAGTATCATCCAACAAGCCCCTTGTATTGGTTTATGCCTCATACTTAATTAATTTCAATCAATAAGAAATGAATTAATTTTTTAAATTTAAATAGGCTCATAAAAATTAAACAAGTTTCTCTTCCAAGTATTTTCCAGTCCAGCTGTTTTTATTCTTAATCACTTCTTCTGGTGTGCCAACGGCAACAATTTCTCCTCCTTTTTTTCCACCTTCAGGCCCAAGATCTACAATATAATCTGCAGTTTTAATGATATCCATGTGATGTTCTATTACCCAAACACTGTGTCCGTTTTCTATTAGAGCCCTTAATGATTTTAATAATTTTTGGACATCATGGAAGTGCAGCCCCGTAGAAGGTTCGTCAAAGATAAATAGCGTATCCTTGCCAGATGATCCTTTGGTTAAAAAAGAGGCTAATTTAATCCGTTGTGCTTCTCCCCCAGATAATGTGCTACTGCTTTGTCCTAATTGTACATAGCCCAAACCAACGTCTTGCAGGGATTGTAATTTGTCTGTAATTTTAGTCTGTCCATGAGTGTTAAAAAACGCAATGGCATCATCCACCGTCATGTGTAATACATCTGCAATATTTTTGTCATGAAATTTAATCTCTAAAATCTCTTCTTTAAAGCGCGTTCCTTTACATACCTCACATACCAAAGTCACATCTGCCATGAATTGCATCTCTATGGTGATCGTTCCCTCTCCTTTACAATTATCACATCGCCCCCCATCTACATTAAAGGAAAAGTGTTTGGTTTTATAACCCCTTGCTTTGCTTAATTTTTGGTCTGCAAACAATTTACGGATATCATCATACGCCTTGGTATAAGTCACTGGATTAGATCTGGAAGATTTACCAATAGGATTCTGATTGATATATTCTATGGCTTGGATTTTCTGCACATCTCCCTCTATACTATTATAATCACCAGGTTTGTTCCCATACACGCCCAATGCTCTTTCCAACGCAGGTACTGCAATGTCTTTTACCAAAGTAGATTTACCAGAACCAGAAACCCCCGTGATCACTGTAAGCATATTCAAAGGTAATTCTACATCTACATTTTTAAGATTGTGTTCTCTGGCGCCTTTGATGATGATGCTATTTTTAACCTTAATCCTATCCTTGGGAACAGCTATTTCCTTTTCATTATTAATGTACTGTGCCGTAAGTGTTTCGGATTTAATCAATTCTGGATAAGTTCCTTCAAAAACTACCTCGCCTCCATGGGTTCCAGCCTCTGGGCCAATATCTATAATGTAATCTGCATCTTTGATGATATCCTCATCATGCTCTACGACAATCACAGTATTCCCCAAGTCGCGTAGTTTTTTTAAAACTTTAATTAAATTTTCTGTGTCCTTGGAATGTAAACCAATAGAAGGTTCATCCAAAATATACATACTCCCTACAAGACTACTCCCTAGAGAAGTTGCAAGGTTAATCCTTTGGGATTCTCCACCAGAAAGTGTGTTAGAAGTTCTATTAATAGATAAATAACTTAACCCAACATCCAACAGAAACTGTATTCTATTGTTAATTTCTAAAAGAAGTCTTTTAGCCACTTGTTCCTGGTATGTAGTAAGTTTAAGGTTATTAAAAAATATTTGTAATTCATCTAAAGGCAGCGTGACCAGATCCATGATAGACTTGCCACCAATTTTCACATATTCAGTCTCTTGGCGTAATCTTTTCCCTTTGCAAGTATGGCAAATGGTTTTGCCGCGGTAGCGCGAAAGCATCACACGGTATTGGATTTTATAGGTGTTTTCTTCCATCATTTTAAAGAATCCATCCAATCCTTTCCATTCCCCTTTGCCATGCCATAGAATGTCATATTGCGCCTCTGTGAGTTCATGATAAGGTTTGTGAATAGGGAATTTTAATTGGTCTGATAAATATATCAACCTATCTTTCCACTCACTCATTTTGTCTCCTTTCCAAGCCGCAATAGCATCTTCATAGATGCTTAAATTTTTATTAGGAACCACTAAATCTTCATCAATTCCTATTACTTTTCCATAACCCTCACAAGTTGGGCATGCACCATAAGGATTATTAAAACTGAAGAAATGAACAGTGGGTTCTGTGAATTCTATGCCGTCTAATTGAAATTTATTAGAAAAATTCTTAACACTTTCATCCTCTAAATTTCTAACAAACATTTCACCTTTCCCCTCATAGAAAGCCGTTTGTATAGAGTCTGCCAATCTGTGATAAAAATCCTCATCATTTTGGGTCACCACTCTATCCACGATTAAATCTACTGGCATGTCATCTGATGGTTCGAATTTAAAATCAATTAAGTTCTCTATTTTCTGCATTTGGCCAGAAACCTCTACTCTTTGAAATCCCTGCTGATGCATAATTTCTAATTGTTGCTGAAAACTACGATCTTCTGCGATAAAGAATTTTGTGCCCACAACTATCGTAGAGCTAACTGGCATGGATTGAATGTAGTCCACGACATCTGTAACGGTGTCTTTTTTAACTTCTTCTCCAGAAACGGGAGAATAAGTAACCCCAATACGGGCATACAATAATTTCAAATAATCATAAATCTCTGTAGTTGTGCCAACGGTAGATCTTGGATTGGTAGAGTTTACTTTCTGCTCTATCGCAATGGCGGGTGCTATCCCTTTGATTTGATCTACTTGTGGTTTGTCTAATCTCCCCATAAATTGTCTAGCATAGGAGGATAGACTTTCTACATAGCGCCGTTGACCTTCTGCATATAGGGTGTCAAAAGCCAAAGTAGATTTTCCAGAGCCAGATAATCCTGTAACAACCACCAATTTATTTTTGGGAATGGTAACATCGATGTTTTTGAGGTTGTGTAATTTCGCACCAATGATTTGAATATCTGTTTTTGGATTGAAAGATTTTTGTTTTGCCATAGGATAGGAAAATAGCCGTAAAGTTAAGGATTATAACATAGAAGATGAAAATTAGGAAACTACTTCTAAAAACTGAATTACATTTCTAGCATTTTCTGCATCTAGAATACTTGGTCTTTTTTCTTGGATAGCAGCACTAATTTCTTCTAACGCTTTAGCGTGAAAATGTTTGCCAACTTCTTCTTGAAAAGGATTTTTTGTATCACCTATGTTTAAGAACCTAATTTGATTCATATACTGTCCCGCAATTTGGATGGTTCCTTTTTCTGCAATAATAGTGATGGTACTGTCAAAATTCTTTTGATAAGTGGAAGTTGTATAAATTAAGTTACCGCATCCTCCCTCTGGAATTTCAAAATTAATCATACCACTATCTGCAAATGCTGTCAATCCTTTATGATTAAAATTATACGATCGGATATCTTTGACTTTTAATTTATGAAACCAATAATGCAATACATCCACAAAATGAGAGAATTGCGTGAATAGGACGCCACCATCCTGTTCTTTACTCCCGTGCCATTGTCTTTTTTCATAATAAGCAGCGTTTCTATTCCAATAGCAATGTGTGTTTACCATATAAATTTCACCCAATTCATTGGAGTCTAAAAGTTCTTTGAACCATTGTACCACAGGAGAAAACCTTAATTGTAGCATGTTAAATAGGCGTTTCTTCTCTGACTCTGCTAGATGAATTAAATCAGACAAATCATGAGAAGTGAGTGTTATGGGTTTTTCTACCACCACATGGTAACCTGCTTCCAAGGCAACTTTCGCCATGGCGTAATGCATGCCATTAGGTGTGGCAATAATGATGGTATCTGTATGGATGTTAGCGTCTATAAATTCCTGTATGCTATGAAAATGTGGCATTTCAGAATCTATAGGCTTGGCATCTATAATGGCTACAAGTTTTGCGTTTTTAATTTGTGTAAGAGCATCGGCATGAACTTTACCTATATGACCATATCCAACTAATGCAAACTTCATGGGCTGCGACATAATGTGTTATTAACTTAATATTTTATTTATCATGGTTTTCGTAATGAGGTAAGTGGGTTTAACACCTGTTAAACCTAAGCCCCCAGATGCTAATGTACTACCAGTCTCTAGTGGATTGTCTGATGCGTAATACGCATAACTCACTTTCACGTCCGATTGAATGTGACCTCTAATTTGGCTAGCGATTTGAATGGCTTTGTGGTAATGTGCGCCCTCCATTTCTAACCCAATACAACCCCATGTTGTATTTTTAAAGAATTCTAAGATATCCTTGTTCTGCAAGGAAGTACCAAGCACAGTAATCATCATACCCTTAAATACTCCTAAATCTTTCACATTAAAATCAGAAGGATCCAATTGATTGACAAAAGGATAATTATCTGCTGTACCTTCAAATACAAAAGAACTTGGAACCATGATATCTCCTTTGGTACCTTCTAAAATTCCAGCTTTCCCCATGATAGAAATACTTTTCACATTCATATCAAAAGGGGTTTCTCCTTTGTATGGTTTTAGAAGTTCATCCATCAATTCAAAGGCTTGTTCTCCAAAGGCATAGTCCATTACAAGAAGAACTTTGTTCTGCTTACTTCCATTGTCTCCAAAATAAGTTCCACTTAAATCTACTTGATCCAAATCTATAATTTGTACATCTATATTAGAGCCAGATTTGTCTACAATAGAAATGAGTCCAGAACTTTCTGCAAAAGTTTTTACTTTATCTCTAAGGTCTTTACTGGTAGAGTCTGATAATTCCTCATAAATCTTATATTCTTGGATGATATTTAACTCCTGCCCTAATCCCTTATGCGCAAAAAGCATGTTCATCACAGAATGTAAATTAGAACTAATGATATGCAAATCTTTGTGAATTAAATCATGAGCAAGCAAATTCTCCTTGATTTGATTAGCCCATTTCTCTCCCACAATATGATGCCCCACCTCTGAACGCAAGGCAGTTGTAAATGTAACTTCTCTAGACGTACGCGCATTATAATCTGCATGGCTTAATTTTCCCATCCAATAAATCACATGAAATAACCGGTTAGGATTTTTGTCCCAACTAAAGGCATTATAGGCCATTAAGGTTTCCTCAAAAGTTCTACCCAGTATATGGGCTAGATGAATTAAACCAACTTCTTTTTCTTTTTGGGTTAAAGGTTCTTTGGCGAAAACAACATCCTCTATCTTCTGCCAAACACGGCTCATTTTCTTAGTAGAATTTTCAAAGGCACGTAGCATGACCTTGTCTGCCTCATTATAGAAGAAAGTTAAATGCGTTAGAATATCATAAATTTCTGATCGGCCACGCAAAACCTCTATATTCATTTGGTCCTCATCAATTCTATAGGAATTTCGTCTTCTTTTAAGCGGAACAATGGGTTCAAAAGAGGAAACATCATAGCCCTCATTAGAAGTCAGGTTAATAAAAGAACACTGCTCTATCCCCTCTGGTAAGCGATCTAAGACATATAACAATCCATTCAATTCTACCTTGTTTGGATCTGCGATAGTTCCGTAAATTTCTGGATTCAACTTTATCAGTAACTTTCTTAACGCCAATCCAGAAGTCCCATTCACTTTGTAAGCTCCACGATAAAATAGGTGACGCATCGTGATATATAATCGTTCTATAGATTCTGTAGACTGTCTTGCCGAAGGTATTAATGTAGCCAACTTCTTAAAATTTATAAATTATTAATTTCTTTTTTTGCAATCATCAATTTCTCATACCATTCCTCCCCAAATTTCTTAATTAAAGGAACTTTAGCAAAATCCGCTACCGTCACTTTTAATTCTTCTCCCAGAGAACAAGCATCAGAACAAATATCCCATTGATGGTAATTAACAGCTGTAAATTCTGTGTATTTTTGTAATCGGATAGGGTATAGATGGCAAGAAATTGGTTTTTGGTAATCGGTAGCGCCATCTTCATAGGCTCTTTCTATACCACATTTGGTAAAACCATTTTCATCAAAAATCACATAGGCACATTCCGCATTATTCACAAGTGGTGTTACCCAATCACCATCATCATCTTTCCTGTATTCACCTTGTTTTTCTATCGCCTCTATCCCTTCTCTTCTTAAATAAGGTTTTATTTTGGGATAAATTTCTTTTAAGATGGGCAATTCATCCTCCTCTAAAGGCGCACCAGAGTCTCCCTCTACACAGCAAATGCCTTTGCATTTCTGTATATTACAGAAGAATTCTTTTTTAAGAACATCTGTACTAATAACGGTATTATCTATTTCAATCATCATAATCTGTGCAAAGATAATCTGATTACGCAGAAAAATTGTAATTTTAGGTTCATTTTCCTGTATGAATAAATTGTTAAGCCAAATAAAATCACCTAAAGCCCTAAGACAACTAGAGCCTGAGCAACTTAGCCTATTAGCAAGCGAGATTAGGGATTTTATATTAGATGTAATTTCTGTTAAGCCTGGACACTTAGGTGCGAGTTTGGGTGTAGTAGAACTTTCCATCGCTATTCATTATTATTTCAACACGCCAGATGATTTATTAATTTGGGATGTAGGGCATCAATCCTATCCGCATAAATTACTCACGGGTAGACAAGACATATTTGATACGTTGCGGCAGTTAAATGGTATTTCTGGCTTTCCTACCAGAGAGGAGAGCGAATACGATGCTTTTGGGACGGGGCATTCATCCACTTCTATTTCTGCCATTACAGGCATGGCTTTGGCCAATCAATTAAAGAATAAAAGTTCAAAGCATGTTGCCGTCATAGGGGATGCTTCCATTGTGAGTGGGATGGCGTTTGAGGGTTTAAACCATCTAGGAGACACCGATTTAGATGTGCTTATTATTTTGAATGATAACAATATTGCTATTGATCCCGCGGTAGGTGCTTTACAGAAGTATTTTAATAATCAAAAAATTAATTCTAATGCTTTCTTTGAAGCTTTAGGTTTTCATTATAGAGGGATTGAGGATGGGCATAACATAGAGGGATTGTTGAATGCTTTCAAAGCATTAAAAAAGGTTTCAGGACCCAAAATTTTGCATATTAGCACCATCAAAGGCAAAGGTTTTGAACATGCAGAGAAAAATCAAGTTTTATGGCACGCTCCAGGGAAATTTAATAAATCTACGGGAGAAATTGTGGCGAGTAAAAAGCCTTTTTCTTTTGCGAACGCTATTGGTAATATCCTAATTGATTTATTTAATAAAAATCCAGAGACTGTGGCCATTACTCCAGCTATGCCTACTGGGAGTGGTTTGGTAGAATTGATGCTAAAACATCCAAAACGTGTTTGGGATGTGGGAATCGCAGAACAACATGCGGTGACATTAGGTGCTGGATTGGCAACACAAGGACTAAAGCCTTTTGTGGTGATTTATAGCACATTCCTACAAAGAGCTTACGATCAATTGATCCATGATGTGGCCATTCAAAATTTGCCTGTGGTGTTTTTAATAGATCGTGCGGGAATTTCAGGGAGTGATGGCGCTACACATCATGGTTATTTTGATATGGCTTATTTAAATCCTATTCCTAATTTAACAATTACTGCACCTGCCAATGCCAAGGAATTACAAGAGTTGATTCATTTATCTGTAGAGGCTAAAAACCCTTGGGCTATACGATATCCTAAAGGCGCTGTAAAACTAACGGATGACTTTTTTGAGCCTACAAAATTTGGAAAGGCCAAAACTGTAAAGAAGGGGAAGGATATTGCTATTTTGAGCACAGGTCATATCGCCAGTGAGATCCATGAGGCTGTCCAATCCTTAAACGTAAGTTGGTATCATTTTCCTTTTGTAAAACCAATTGATCAAAATAGGGTTTTAGAGATATTTAATGATTATAAAACCATTCTCACTTATGAGGAAGGCGTTATAAAAGGTGGTTTTGGTTATGCAATTTTAGATTTAGCTGCTACAAATGATTACAAAGGAAAAATCATTTTACATGGTTATCCAGAAGAATTTATTACGCATGGCACCGTAGAAGAATTAAGTAAAGCGTTGGGATTGGATGCAGATAGTATTCGGGAGGAGATTGAGTTATATTTATAAGTTTGGTATTGTAATTGATTTCAACTAGAAAACCTTACCATGAGAAAGTTAATAGTTTTATATATTTTAATCATTATCTTCTTGACATCTTGTGCTAATCAGAGGAACATTAATCAGTTTTATAATAAATATCAAGGTACAGAAAATACAACATCCTTTAAGGCTCCCATGTTTTTATCTTCTCTTGTTTTTGGTAATAGCGAGGAGTATGAATTGTTTAGAAAGAAGATTAAATCTGTGCGGGTTTTGACGATGAGGGAGCTCAGCGAGCAACGAAATCAAATGGTACAAAGCGATATTAAACAAGCGTTGATAAAAGATGGTTTTGAGAATTGGTTTAATATCAATCAGGATGGGAGAGTGATCAATGTGAGTGCACAAAATCGTGGGAATTCACTCAAAAATTTAGTTGTTTCTATGCAAGGTGCAGATAATTTGATCTTTATCAATGCCAAAACCAACCTAACAGAGGCAGAATTAACAAGATTTATTACCAAGGTTATGAAGGAGACAGATGATAAAAAATAATTGTATTAATAATTAAAATACAATTAAGTTTATATATGGTTTTTATTAATTTAGCAGAATGAAAAATTGGATATTGATTCTGCTTTTTTGTTGGGCTCCCTTGGCGATTGCACAACCTAAATTAAAAGATTTCACGGCTTATTATTTATTTAATGTGGGCTATACGTACCACAATATTAATTATTTGGAAGGTGGCCTCAATACTTACTTAGTACAACGCAATAATAACATTTTAGACCTTGGTGCTACGGTAAATCTTGCCTATACAGATGACCATTTGGTAGCAATCCCAGAGGCGCAAGTGGGGTATTTATTTAATAAAGAAAATACAGTAATAGACCCCTATTCTAGAAATTTTAAATCTGCTTTTTGGGTAGCAAGAACATCTATTTCTCCTTGGCATATCACGCCAGAAGTTGGGATAACGGTGATTAGTTTAATAGATATCACAGCAGGTTATGGTTTTGAATTCCGTGAACATGATTATGTGGATTTGGATGGGTTTAAGGCTGGGGTTAGTTTAAGATTGCCATTTTTGTTGTTCTGGCATGATTAATTTACTTTAAATGAACAATACAAAGACAGCCAAAATGGCTAGGGCAATTCCTATGTAATTTAATTTGTTTAATTTTTCTTGAAAGAGGAAAAGTCCAAGCAAAGTACCTAAGGCAATTACTCCAATATTCATTCCTGTGAATACCATGCTTGGATTCTCGCTCATTACTTGATGGGCTTTGATATACGTGAAGATGTTGGTGAAGTTTAAAGCACCTAAAACAATTCCACCGATTAGAGAACGGACATTGAATTTTGTTTTTTTATGAAATAAATAGGCAAAAATGAGTACAGTCGCGATGATAAATGAAACTGTTAAATTTGTACCAAATGCATAGTCTCCAGATTTAGAGATTAACTTAAATACCAAATCAATGACACCATAGCCAAGCCATACCAAAGGTAAAATCCAGAGGGAATTTTTGGTTTTATTCGCATTATTTTTTTGAGGTTTATTCAATAATAAAATTAGTGCAATAAATGCGATGATAATTCCTATGATCTTCCGTGTTGTGGCTGTTTCATTCCAAAAGAAGAATGCAATCACCAGCGTGAATACAAGCGATAGTCTTTGGGCCGTGTCTGCTTTTACAATCCCTGCTGTTTGCGTTGCAATTCCCATGATAATAAAAACACTGGGCAATAATATCCCTAATAAGCCAAACAAATACCAATGACCAGAGAAAGAAAAAGTAGATAAATCTGGTTTTAAGAAAATAAAACTTAACAAAATGGCCACTGGATAATTAAAGGCTACCGCTTGAGCGATATCAATTTGATTACGTTTAGCAACCTTCAGCAATACAGAAACGGAAACACTTGCCAAAATACTAATGATAAGAAAAATCATAGACGCCAATTTGAGCAAAAATATAAATCCTTTGCAGAAATCAATCTTTTTAAAGTGATTTTTAAATAAAAAAATTAGTTTTATGCTTTTGAAATCTTAATTTTGTGAAAAACATAAAATTATGTCAAATATAACATTTACAATGATTAAGCCTGATGCTGTACAGGATGGGCATATAGGTGCCATTTTAAATCAAATTACAGAAGCGGGATTCAAAATTAAAGCTATGAAGCTTACGCAACTTACAGTAGATGATGCTAAGAAATTCTATGAAATTCATGCAGAAAGACCTTTCTACATGGAATTAGTTGAATTCATGTCTTCTGGTCCAATTGTAGCAGCTATTTTAGAAAAAGACAATGCGGTAGAAGATTTCAGAAAATTAATTGGTGCCACTAATCCAGCAGAGGCCGCAGAGGGAACTATACGCCAAAAATTCGCAAGATCTATAGGTGAAAATGCTGTACATGGTTCAGATTCTGATGAGAATGCTAAAATAGAAGCAGACTTCCATTTTGCAGGAAGAGAAGTTTTCTAAGGAGAAAATCTATAAAAACACCTAATACGTAGCCGTCTCAAAACACCGCTTTTGTCATTATAAATTTATTTCAGAACCTCTTAATAAATTGATTGTTCATGTGGTAAGATGCTGAATCGAGTTTAGGATGACCAGTCTTTAAGGTTTTGAGACGGTTACTTTTTTATTCTAACTCTAAAAGAATTGGACAATGATCTGAATGTTTTACCTCTGTGAGGTGTACACATCTCTTTAAATTAGGTCTAAGCTTTTCTGTCACCATGTGATAATCTAAACGCCATCCCTTATTCCTTTCTCTGGACCTTGCTCTATAACTCCACCAAGTGTATTGCCCTGGTTGCTGATTAAAAACCCTAAAAGAGTCTATCATTTTACATTCTTCTATGTATTCTGTGAGCCATTCTCTCTCTATTGGTAAAAAACCAGATACATTGGCGTTTCTAATAGGATCATGAATATCTATAGGCTTATGACAAATATTGTAATCACCACAAACAACTAAATTAGAATGGGTTTTCTGTAAATCATAAATATATTGCGTAAAATCATAACAGAATTTCATTTTATAATCTAATCGCTCTATACTACCTCCACCATTGGGCAGGTATAGCGAAATGACAGAAACATCATCAAAATCTACACGCATCACTCTACCTTCTCCATCTAGACTTTCTATTCCTGTATCATATTCTACATGCATAGGTTTTTTCCTTGTGAATATGGCAACTCCGCTGTAACCTTTTCTTTCTGCAGAATTCCAATAGGCGTGATAGCCTTTTTCTTCTATAGCATCTAAATTTACTTGTTCTTTTATAGCCTTGGTTTCTTGCAAACACAATATATCTGGAGATGCAGTTTCTAACCAGTCTAACAACCCTTTTTTAATCGCAGCACGAATTCCATTGACGTTATAAGAGATAATTTTCATAACTACGAAAATAAAAATTAACTTTGAGGATAAGAAAGATTTAATCTCTTAAAATGTTACAACCGTAGAAATAATTAATTAAATAGGGTTGAACCATCATTTCAAAATTATTAAATTTAAAACCATAACCCGTTCAACTTTTTTAGATATAATCATTTAAAAGCATTATTGGAATTAGAAATATTGAGAATCATGACAGAGCCTTATATTAAAAATTATATCCACGATGGGATTGCCACAATAGAATTTTTTCATCCCAAAAGCAATTCTTTTCCTACGAGTCAATTAAACGCCTTAATAGATACATTTAAGACATTAGGAGAGGACAGCAATGTTAAAGTAATTATATTAAAGAGTGCTGGAGAAAAAGTATTTTGCGCGGGAGCCTCTTTTGATGAATTACTCACAATAGATGATTTTGATACAGGTAAAAAGTTCTTCATGGGATTTGCTAATTTAATATTAGCGATGCGCGATTGCCCTAAATTTATCATTGGACAAATAGAAGGCAAAGTGGTAGGCGGAGGCGTTGGACTCACTGCTGCTTGTGATTATACGCTGGCGCTGAATAATGCCAGCATTAAATTAAGTGAACTTTCTATTGGAATTGGTCCATTTGTGATAGAACCAGCAATCACTAGAAAAATTGGAATCAATGCGTTTTCTGAACTTACTTTAAATCCAAAAGAATGGGTTCTTGCTCATTGGTGTAAGGAAGCAGGACTATACAATGATGTTTTTGAAACTAGAGAAGAATTAATAGAATCTTGTGAAGCCTTTGCACAACAATTATCACAATATAGCCCAGCGGCAATGCACCATTTAAAATCTATTTTCTGGGAAAACGCTCAAAATTGGAATGACATCATGCCACAAAGAGCGGCGATGAGCGGGGAATTAGTGCTGTCTGAGTTTACAAAATCTACTTTACAAAAATTCAAATCTAAATAGTTATGAGTTATAATCATATTTTAGTCCAAAGAGAAAATAAAATTGTAACCGTCACAATCAATAGACCTAAAGCGCTGAATGCGCTGAATAAGGAAACTATTGAGGAATTGAGTGATGCTTTTTCTGCATTAGAAAAAGATGAAAATGTACGGGTAATCATTTTAACTGGTTCTGGCGAGAAGGCTTTCGTTGCGGGAGCAGATATCAAAGAGTTCTCTGATTTTGACACCAAACAAGGAGAAGAATTAGCCCGATTGGGACAAGATAAATTATTTAATAAAGTAGAAAACCTTTCAAAACCTGTAATTGCTGCGGTGAATGGTTACGCATTAGGCGGAGGATTAGAACTAGCGATGGCATCTCATTTTAGGATTGCATCTGATAACGCCAAACTAGGTTTACCAGAAGTTACACTGGGTTTAATACCTGGATATGGTGGCACGCAGCGTTTGCCTAAATTAGTGGGAAAAGGCCATGCAATGCAGGCTATTATGACTGCAGAAATGTTCTCTGCAGCTCGGGCAGAACAAATTGGTTTGGTTAATGAAGTGGTGGCACAGGAAGAATTGCTACCCCGTGCCCAAAAGATTGCAGAAAAAATTAGTAGAAATTCATCGACAGCAATTTCCAAAGCGATATCAGCGATTAACCAATCAGATACACAAGAGGGGTTTGATGCAGAAATCAAATATTTTGGAGAATTATTTGGGACAGAAGACTTCAAAGAAGGAACGACGGCGTTTATGGAAAAACGTAAACCTAATTTTTAACAAATAGTACTTTCTTGAAAATAATGTAGCTGTCTCAAAACCTTAAAGACAGGTCACCCTAAACTTGATTCAGAATTTCACTTAATTGATAATCAATTTGATGTGAGTCCAGAGTTCATTTCCAGGTGACAAAAGTAGTGTTTTGAGACGGCTACAATTCGTTTTAAATGCTAATTTAATTTTGATCATTTAAATTAAAATCTACTGGAATCTTATAAGTAATATTGGCTGCTACAAAATCAGTATCCCCTTCCAAAGCCATTAACTGTACTGCTTTTAATACTGCTTTTGCCAATGTTTTATTGGGTGCTTCTACGACACTAACATTGGTGATTTCACTGTTTTCATTAGTACTGAATCTCACTACAACCCGACCTTCATTATCATTGAAAAATGCATCATCTGGATATTCAATAAATTCTCCTAAGCTGGTCGCGACTTTTTCATAACACATTTTTTGCATCAGTGCTTCTTGTGTATTACATTCCTGAGCATAACTGCTCATGCCAAATCCTACGACAATAGATAAGCTTAATACGATTTTTAAAACTTTATTTTTCATAATATTTTACATTTAGTTAACCTTAAGTTTACTTAAACTTTACACTAAATTAACATTAATTTTACATTGTAGCAAATAATTTTTAAAACGAAATTGAATGTTTTCATTAAAGGTATGCGCAAATACTCCTGTGGTGGTATAAAATAAATTCTTTATTGGTAATAATAATCGCTATTTTTGTTGGTTATAATATATAATATATGTCATGTAATGGTTGCAGCACAA
Source organism: Flavobacteriaceae bacterium Ap0902 (assembly GCA_009835005.1). Taxonomy (GTDB): domain Bacteria; phylum Bacteroidota; class Bacteroidia; order Flavobacteriales; family Weeksellaceae; genus Profundicola. The sequence goes on from WTFG01000001.1 coordinate 630,975, forward strand.
ATGGATTGCCCAAAGGATGCAAGAATAATGGCGCATGTGGAACAGATGGTTGTGACAAACTGTCTGTATTTGATTGGCTTGCAAATATGGAGCAGCCAGTAGAAGCGTTGAGAGTTCCATTTGTAGAAGTAAGATTTAAAAATGAGAGAAAGGAATTTTATAATAATACAGAAAATTTAAAATTAAATATAGGCGATGTAATAGCAGTAGAGACAAGTCCGGGGCACGATATTGGTATTGTTTCTTTAACAGGGGAATTGGTACGCGCACAAATGCAAAAGAAAGGTGTTAAAACTACAGACTTACCCAAAGTTTATAGAATTGCAAACCAAAGAGATATTGATGTTTGGCAAGAATGCCGTGGAAAAGAACATCAAATGATGTTGGATGCTAGAAGAATAGCCAGAGAAATGGGATTGGATATGAAGATATCCGATGTAGAATATCAAGGGGACGGATTGAAAGCTATTTTCTACTATACGTCTGACACCAGAGTTGATTTTAGACAGTTGATTCGGGAATATGCTGCTGCATTTAAATGTAAAATAGAGATGCGGCAAATTGGATATAGACAAGAATCTGCAAAATTGGGTGGCATTGGCTCTTGTGGCAGGGAGTTATGTTGTTCTTCTTGGTTGACAGATTTTAGAAGTGTGAGTACTTCTGCCGCGCGATACCAACAACTATCTATCAATCCGCAGAAGATTGCAGGTCAATGTGGAAAATTAAAATGTTGCTTGAATTTTGAATTAGATTCTTATCTGGATGCATTGAAACAATTTCCTAGGACAGATACTGTGCTAGAAACCAGCAAAGGAAGAGCACATTGTATCAAAATAGATGTCTTTAAAAGCGAGATGTGGTTTGCATACTCTAGGGGGGATAATCATACCTGGTATCAATTTACAGTAGAACAGGTCAAATCTTTTCTTGCAGAGAACAAGGCAGACAAAAAGATTAAACCTTTAGAGGAATTGGATCAAGAATTGAATGGAGAAAAATTAAACCTGAACAAGGATTTAATAGAAGAAAACTCACTCCAAAGGTTTGAGTCTAATTCTAATAAGAATAAACGCAAAAGAACACCAAGAAAACGTAAAAAACCACAGGCTAGGCCAGCAACGGAAGTCAAGAATACACGTAAAAAACGCTATAAAAAGAAGAAAAAAGGTGAATCTTAAAAACGGCATAATTTTATTTATACTTGTTTTGCTAATCACATCTTGTGATCAGAAGAATTTTTATTTTGAGCAAGTGAATAGAATCAATAATTCTTGGGGAGATAATGATTTCAAAACATTTAAATTTCCTGTGAAACAAAAAGATAGTAAATTCACATTGTATTTTGTATTGCGTAATAATAATGATTATAAATACAGTAATATATACTTTTTTACGCAGTTCACTTCTCCACAAGGAGAAATGATCACAGATACCCTTGAATATCAATTGGCTTATCCAGATGGCCGATGGACTGGTTTTGGTATGGGAGAAGTAAAACAGAATACACTCGTATATAAGGAAAATATTCAATTAGCGGACACGGGAATATACAAGGTTTCTGTAGGACAGGCTATGAGAGAAAAAAAACTGATAGGTCTTGAAGATATTAGTTTAATGGTAGAAAAAAATTAAAATGGCACGGAAAAACCAAAAAAAAAATAAAAAAAGAAATCCTTGGGTTTGGAGATTAATTGCTCTATTCTGGATTCTTTTATTGGCTGGGATAGCATCAGTTGCATTTTTATTATATGGTACATCCCAAGGGATGTTGGGGAGGTTACCCGATGTTGAGCAACTAGAAAATCCAGAAATTAATATAGCATCAGAGATTTATTCCTCTGATGGTAAACTCATAGACAAATATGAGAAAGAAAAGAGAATTCCTATTACTTTTGATCAATTACCAGATCATTTAGTTCAAGCGCTATATGCTAGAGAGGATGAAAGATATGACAAACATTCTGGTATAGATGGGCAATCAATTTTGAGAGCTGTATCCACACTGGGAGAGGATGGAGGTGGGAGTACTATTACCCAGCAATTAGCAAAGCAATTATTTACCAAAGTACCTTCTAGTAATAAATTAGATAGGGTGAAGCAGAAGTTAAAGGAATGGGTGGTGGCTGTGCAGTTAGAGAAACGCTATACCAAGGAGGAAATTATCACTATGTACTTGAATAAATTTGATTTTATTTATCGTGCGAATGGTATTGAGGCTGCGGCTAGGACTTATTTCCAAAAAGATGTATCTAATTTAACAGTTCCAGAATCTGCTGTATTGATTTCTATGTTAAAAAATCCTGTTTATTATAATCCAGTTAGACATCCAGAACGGTCCAGACATCAAAGAAATGTTGTATTGAGTCAAATGTTAAAATTAGGCTATATAGATGCAGCAGAATTTGATCAATTTAAAAATGAAGATCTGGGAATTAACTTCCAAATGCTGAATAGCAGTATCAAGGAATCATATTCTGCCTATTTTAAATATACGTTGCGCAAGGAATTAGAGAAATATTTTGAAGATTATTACCAGCAACATGGCGTGCAGTATGATCTATATCGTGATGGGCTCAAAATATATACAACCATAGATTCTCGTATGCAGAAAATGGGAGAAGAAGCAATCAAGAAACATTTAGTAGGCTTGCAAAAAAGGTTTTTCCAGACGCAAAAGGGTAGAGCTACAGCACCATTTTATAATATATCTCGTAGTAAAGCGAATGAAATTTTTGAAAGAGCAGCCAAAAACACGCTTTTATATCAACAGTTAAAAGCAGATGGTTTAAATGAAGAGCAGATCATGGAGGAGTTTAATAAACCTAGGGATTCTGTCCAATACTTCACCTGGGAAGGTAGAGAATGGCAGAAGAATGTTTCTATCATGGATTCTATCAAATACCACAAACATATTATACAAGCAGGGCTTATGTCCATGGATCCAAGAGATGGTACTATCAAGGCCTGGGTAGGTGGTATAAACTGGGATTATTTTAAATATGATCATGTAAAACAAGCAAGACGCCAAGTTGGATCCACTTTTAAACCGTTTGTATATGCAACCGCCATTCAACAAATGAACTACACACCATGTCACAAGGTATCTAATGAGAGGTTCTCTTCTGGTGGATGGTCTCCTAGAAATGCAAGTGGTAGGTATGGTGGCTATTTAACATTGCGTCAAGGTTTAGCACATTCTGTGAATACGATTTCTGCACGATTAATTTCTCAGTCTGGACCAGAAGCTGTGATCCAATTAGCGCAAGATTTGGGAGTGAAGTCAGAGATTCCTTCTAACTTAACGATTGCCCTAGGTTCTGCGGATTTAACATTGTATGAAATGGTTGGTGCATATAGTGCTTTTGCAAATAAGGGAATTTATATCCAGCCAGAAATTGTAATTTCTGTAGAGGATAAAAATGGGAAAATTTTAAAAGATTATGAACCTATTACAAGAGAAGTGTTAAGTGAAGATGTAGCTTATACGATGATTGATTTAATGAAAGGAGTTATTGATCAAGGTACTGGTGGTGGCATTAGAAGATATGGTGTCAATTCTGAAGTTGCTGGTAAAACGGGAACCACCAATGAGGGTTCCGATTCTTGGTTTATAGGATTAACTCCCCATCTTGTGACAGGAGTATGGGTAGGGAACGAGGATAGGGCAGCGCATTTCCCTGGGTGGCAGTCTCAAGGTGCAAAGATGGCACTTCCTATTTGGGCTTATTATATGAGTGATGTTTATAAACAAGGAAATGATCTAGATGTACACACCAAAGATGAATTTATCAAGCCAAAGGGAATAGATGATAGATGGGACTGTAATTCTCTACAAGGGTTTCATAACTTTGGAAACGTTGGTTCTATGGAAGATAATAGAGTGGGTATAGATTCTAACAATGAAAATCAACCTGATGTAAACGATTTGCTCTCTAGTGATAATGATACAATATCGTTTGAATAATTAGGTATTAGCATATAATTAACAGTTCAGATAGTAAATATTTATAGAAGGTGTCTTATATTTACATAGCTAAAATAATAATAATGTTAGTTTTTTCATAGGTTTAGGTTAATTTATTTAAAGTTCCTTTCTTTTAGAGAGGAACTTTTTTATTGAATAGTGGGTATCGCATCTATTAGGTCTTTCGTATAATTAGTAGAAGGATTTAAATAAATAGAATCGGTATCACCAGTTTCCATTATTTCCCCATTTTGTAGAATAATCAATCTATCACTCATGTACTTCACTACAGATAAATCATGAGAAATAAATAAATAAGTAAGTTTGAGTTCTTTTTTTAAATCATTTAATAAATTTAATATAGTCGCCTGCACAGATACGTCCAGAGCAGAAACGCTTTCATCACAAATGATTATTTTGGGATTTAGAGCAATGGCTCTTGCAATGCCAATGCGCTGTCTTTGCCCACCAGAAAATTCATGAGGATATTTATCCATGGCTGTTTGTGGTAGATTTACTTGGTCTAATAAATCTTTAACCATTTGATTTCTTTCCGCTTTATTTTTGCCTATGCCATGAATTTTCATTGGTTCAAGTAAGATTTGACGGGTCGTATATCTTGGATTTAAGCTGGCATAGGGGTCTTGGAATATTATTTGGATATCCTTGCGGATTTCTCTGATTTGATGATTAGACAGCGAAGCTAAATCTGTATTGTGATAAAGGATTTCTCCTGCATCTGGTTTTTCTAATAATAAAAGTGTTCTGCTCAAAGTAGTTTTTCCACTACCAGATTCACCAACTAGACCCAAAGTTTCGCCTTCATATAGCGCAAAATTGATATGATTTACCGCTTTCACAGTTTTCTTTTTCTCCCAAAATCCTTTATGAATATGAAAATACTTATTCAGATTATTAACAATTAAAATGGGTTTTTTGTCATAAATCAGAGACAATCTCTTGTTTCTCTCATCAGCAGTTTCAATCTCTACTTGGGTATTTTTGTGCTGCGTATAATCCGAGATGGTTAATAATTTCTTCGCTCTATACTTCATGTTGGGTCTACATGCCAAAAGACCTTGGGTGTAGGGCTGTTTTGGATCATGGAATATTTGAGAAGAAGTACCTTTTTCTACAATATCACCCTTATACATTACCAAAACCCTATTAGAAATTTCTGCAATAACGCCTAGATCATGGGATATGAAGATAATACTCATCCCCATCTCTTTGTTTAAGTCTTTTAATAGTTCTAGGATAGATTTTTGGACCGTTACATCTAGTGCAGTAGTTGGTTCGTCTGCTATAAGAAGTTGAGGGCTAGAGCTAATAGCAATGGCAATTAAAATTCTCTGTTTTTGACCTCCAGATAATTCATGAGGATAGGCATTATAGATTCTTTCTGGGTCTGGTAATTTAACCTGTTTCAGAAGCGATATAACTTTTTTCTTAGCTTCTGTAGCAGATAAGCTTTGATGTAAATGAATGCTTTCTAAAATTTGTTTACCACAAGTCGTGCTAGGATTAAGAGAGGTCATAGGTTCTTGGAAAATCATTCCAATTGCTTTACCCTTAATGTCATTATTTTTATAAGTTAATAAGTCTACTATTTTATCCTCATGCTTATAGAAAATTTCTCCTTGGGTCTTGGCGGTGGATGGTAATAATCCCATAATCGCTAGAGACGTTAGGGATTTTCCAGACCCAGATTCACCTACAACCCCCAAGATTTCTCCTCTTTTGACGCTAAAATCCAGGTTGTGAAGCACTTTTACACCTTTAAAAGAGATGCTTAGATTTTTGATTTCTATTAAATTATCCTGATTCATTATATCAAAAATAGACATAAAAAAAGTTCCTTTCAAAAAGGAACTTTAATATTTTATAAAATTTAGGGTAATTATTGACCTTGGATAATATTATAATTAATACCAATACCCACATTAGATGGCGCATAATCTCCAGAAACACCAGCATAGTACGCAAATATATTCCAGTTATCATTATGGTATCCAACTTCTGGTCTATAATAAAAACCACCAGTAGTATCATAAGCATCCGCCACGTCCCCTGTTACGAAACCATACCCTAAATCTGTCCCAATGAAGAATTCTTGGGTTGGGTAATAACGGAATAATGCTGCTACGGGGATAACACCAGTATCACCATCTACAGGAACCCCTCTTACCACAGCCACTTCATCATTAGAGAAGTAATTGGTGTATCCTGTGGCAATACCAACTCCAAAGCTATTTAGATTTAAGAATTGATATTTGGCATCGATTCCTAGTGCAAAGTCAGAGGTATCGCTTGCATCCCCAGTTGGAATACCAGCATGTATACCTAATTTCAACCAATTTGTCCCACCTACTTGTGCGTTAGTGAAAGTAAAGCCTACTAACATTAACATCAAAATACTTAACTTTTTCATTTCAAATTTGTTTTAAGTTAACAAGCTATAACCCAAAATGAATGCCAAAACCAAATAAGATGCTAAAAATTTATTTATTGTTCTCTTTGATAAACTTCTCTAACGCCATAGCCATAGAAGGGGTTTCTGGCGTAGGAACTGGAATATCAATCTTTAAACCCATTTCATTGGCGGCTGATACCGTAGATTTACCAAAAGCTGCAATTTTGGTTTGGTCTTGTTTAAAATCTGGAAAATTTTCAAACAGAGATTTAATGCCAGATGGGCTAAAGAATACCAAAATATCATATTCTACATCGTTTAGATCAGAAAGATCACTAGAAACTGTCTGATACATAATCGCTCTTTTCCAGTTTAGTTTCTCATCATTCATGACTTTGATTACTTCTGGTTTCAATGTATCTGATGATGGAACTAAAAAATTTAAGTTTTTATGCTTCTTTAATATAGGTTTTAAATCTAAAAATGACTTACCTCCTATATAAACTTTACGTTTGCGATACACGATGTACTTTTGTAAATAGTACGCTACAGCTTCTGACTGGCAGAAATACTTCATAGCATCTGGAACTATGAATCTCATTTCCTGTGCTATTCTAAAGAAGTGGTCTACCGCATTTCTACTAGTAAGCACGATGGCATTGTATTTAGACAAATCTATCTTTTGCTGTCTAATATCTTTAGCGTTTAACCCTTCTACATGAATAAAAGGTCTAAAATCAACTTTTACCTTTTGTTTTTCGCCTAATGAATAATATGGAGAAGATTCACTAGTGGGTTGAGGTTGAGAAACTAGAATTGATTTCACTTTCATACGATGTGTTTTGTATTCATCTATACCAATGGAAATAAATATATAATACTGGTAAGATTTCAAGGATACAAAGGTACAAAATTAAATAATAACTACTAACATACTTCCTTAATCTACCAATGTTCAATTGTTGGTAATATTCTGATAATAAAACCACTACGCTAGAGAAGACTGCCGCATATAACAAGTATTGTTTATTCATGGCTGAAAAGTAAAGCAAAAGTGTTATTGTTAATAATACAATTAGCAAATATATACGGTAATACACTTGTGTTCTAATGATTTCTTTGAACTCATCTCGTTCACTTGCGAAATAGGAGATAATCGCGTTAATTAGAAATTTAATTAAAATAAAAGTAGCTCCAGCACCCATTAAAAAAAGTACAACCATCCAAGATTCTTGCATCATCAACATAGGTAATTGTAGGAATGGATATAGAATTAATCCTGCTAATACACTTAACATAATATTCACTATCAAAGCAAACCCAATGGTGCTTTCCTCTATACTTTTAAATGCCTTTAGACTACCTATAGCAGAAAAACTTTTATAGAAAATCAGCTTCATTACCGCCAACAATACACCAATTACCAAAAGGATAATGAAAACCCAAGTGAAATCCTCTGCATTGCGTATAATTGGATTCATTTAAAAAGAAATTTTTTACAAAATTAAGAAAATATCTATAGTATCTTTAGTTATCTTTGCGGCATGTCGAAGAAAATTGTCATTATACCAACATATAATGAAAAGGAAAATATAGAGAAAATTATTAAAACTACCTTGGCTTTACCAGATTTATTTGATATACTGGTAGTTGATGATACGTCTCCTGATGGGACTGCGAATATTGTGAGTCAATTAATAGCGGACTTCCCTGATCGTTTATTTCTAGAAGTCCGTAAGGTTAAAGATGGTTTAGGAAGAGCGTATATCCATGGGTTCAAATGGGCATTGCATCGGGGATATGATTTTATATTTGAGATGGATGCAGATTTCTCTCATAATCCAAATGATTTACCTCGATTGTTGCAAACATGTATAGATGGGGCAGATATGGCAATAGGTTCCAGATATTCACAAGGGGTGAATGTGGTGAACTGGCCAATGAAAAGAGTCCTGCTATCCTATTTTGCTTCTAAATATGTTAGACTGGTTACGCAACTCCCTATTCATGATACCACTGCAGGTTTTGTATGCTATGCTCGTAAAGCACTAGAGGCATTAAATTTGGACGGAATAGAATTTAAGGGCTATGGTTTTCAAGTAGAGATGAAATATAAAGTTTGGAGAAAAGGGTTAGAGATTGTAGAAGTCCCGATTATCTTCACGGATAGGACTTTGGGCGAATCCAAGATTAGTAATTCTATTGTAAAAGAGGCTGTATTTGGAATCATTAGTTTGCGAATTAGAGATATCTTAGGCAGATTATGAGATTTTTAAAAGTAATATTATTATCAATTATTCTGGTGCTAACTTCTTGTAATGAAGAAGTAGAAAAACCAGATAGCTTGATTCCTAAAGAAGAAATGAAGGCGATTCTCAAAGATATTTATATTTATAGAAATCTGAATGAAGTGAGCTTGGCCAAGGAGGATAAAATCAATTTAGATGACGTGAATCTAGCAGTTTTAAAAAAGCATGATCAAACATTCGCATCTTTCATAGAATCTTATAAGTATTATGTGATTGCGCATGCCTCTTTTGATGAAATGTTAGTTGAAATTAAAGATGAAATTAGCCAAGATGAAGCTTTTTTGATTAAAGACACTATCCCCCAAACAGAGAAAAACAATTAATTCAAATTTTATTTTATATTAAAGTACACAGAATTAGTTAATTTTGTTTTTCAAACAGATTATTTATATGAGTGGATCGGTGAATAAAGTTATTCTTGTAGGGAATCTTGGCGATGAGGTTAAACTGCATTATTTTGATAGCAATAACTGTGTAGGGCGATTCTCTATGGCTACCAATGAGGCCTATAAAGGCAAGGATTCTGGTGAACGAATAGTGCATACAGAATGGCATAAAATTGTAACTAGAAATAAACTGGCGGAATTGTGTGAAAAATATTTATCCAAAGGAGATCAGGTTTATATAGAAGGCAGATTGAGAACGCGCAAGTGGAATGACAATGGTGTGGATAAATATCAAACCGAAGTCCATGCAGACAATATACAATTTTTAAATATCAAAAGTAATCCAGATATTGTGAACAAAGATTCAAATTGAATATTATATTTAAATTTTTTTAAGTTTAATCAAACCCCAAATTTTGGAACCAGAACCTCCCAGTTTGCTATTAATTTTTAATATGATTTCTTCTACGGCAGTATTAGGAATTATAGGATTATTAGTGTTATTATTTCTATCGGCCTTAATGTCTGGATCAGAAGTTGCATTCTTTTCTTTAAAGAAAAAGGATTTTGAAAATGTAAAGGAAGAGGATGATAGAGTTAATTTGGTCCAAAAACTCCTTAGAAATAGAAAAAAACTCCTTGCTAGTATCCTAATCGGTAATAACTTTATTAATATTGGAATTGTATTGTTATCTGCCTATTTATCAGAGATAATTATTCATCCCTATTTACAGGGTTTAATAATATTGGGAATTGATTTTACCGTATTATTTGATGTAGTCATTATTACTTTTTTATTATTATTATTTGGCGAAATTATCCCCAAAATATATTCTGCCAAGAATCCGCTTATCTTCAGTAAATTCACTGCCCGTTCTATCTATATTACCTCTTATATAACACAACCTATCGCTATTCCTCTTTTGGGATTAAGCAATCTCATAGAGAAAAACTTCAAAGGAAACCAGACGATTTCTGTGGATCAATTATCACAAGCTTTGGAATTAACCTCGGAGGATATGACGACAACCAATGAGGAACAGAAGATATTAGAGGGCATCGTTAATTTTGGTAATACAGATACCAGCCAGATCATGACACCCAGAGTAGATATGTTTGCTATTAAATTGAAATATAGCTTTAAGGATGTTGTGGACGCTATTGCCAATAAAGGTTTTTCTAGGGTTCCTGTATATGATGAAAATATAGATGAAATTAAAGGAGTTTTATACGCCAAAGATTTGCTCCCATTTTTAAACAACCATACCCATCATTGGCAAAAATTAATCAGAAAACCATTCTTTGTCCCAGAGAATAAAAAGTTAGACGATTTGCTTTCCGATTTTCAGGAGAGAAAAATTCACATGGCCATTGTTGTAGATGAATATGGCGGCACCAGTGGTGTTGTAACCTTGGAGGATGTTTTAGAAGAGGTAGTGGGTGATATATCAGATGAATTTGATGATGAAGAAATCTTATATTCCAAATTAGACAAAGATAATTTTTTGTTTGAGGGTAAAACCTCTTTAAAAGATTTCTATCGTTTAATGGAAATTGAAAACACAGACATTTTTGAGGAAAATAAAGGAGAGGCAGATACATTGGCGGGCTTTATGCTAGAGATATTTGGTGAAACACCCAATCGCAGACAGAAAATTAATTTTGAGAATTATTTATTTACGATTGAATCTATAGATAAAAAACGTATCAAAAGAATTAAGGCAACACGCATACTAGCATTAAAAGAAGAAGAGGAATATGAGGATTAGTATTTTTATCATCATCTTAATGATTTTAATAGGGTGTTCAGACGATCAGTTACCCAAACCTTATGGGGAAGTTAGGTTAGAATATCCAGAAGCAGTGTATACCACCTTTGAGACTGAATGCCCCTTTATGTTTGAGTATTCTTCCTTAGCGATTAAAAAACCAAAGGATTCAATTTGTAGTTATAATATATACTATCCCAATATGAAAGCTACTATTTACTTGACTTATGAAGAAATTCCAGATACAGGAATTTATGATCTCATTCAGGATTCAGAGAAATCTGTTTATGAGCCACATACCAGCAGAGCAACTTATATAGAACCTAAATTAATTGTACGGGAAAGAGCGCATGTGTTTGGTACTTTATATGAATTAGGAGGGGAATCTGCCATGAATTATCAATTTCATTTAACAGACAGTACGCATCATTTCCTGCGTGGGTCTGTGTACTTTCGTTCACACCCAAAACCAGATTCCTTGGCACCCGCTTTGAGCTATATTAAAAAAGATGTCATGCGACTCATGGAAACATTGCAATGGCGTAATTGATATTTGTTTTAAATATTCCATTCTTTATAAAATTGGTCTAGGTATACTTTCATAAACTTATGCCTTTCCTCTGCCATTTCTCTGCCCTTTTTTGTCTTCATTAATTCCTTTAATTTTAAAAGTTTGTCATAAAAATGTTGAAGGGTTGGCGCCTTAGACTTTTGATATGCCTCTATGGAATCAAACTTCTCTGGTTTGTGCATTGGGTCATGTAATAGGTTGCCTTGGCTACCCCCATAAGCGAAGGCTCTCGCAATACCTATGGCTCCCATGGCGTCTAGTCTATCGGCATCTGCAACAACCCAAACCTCTAAATTATTAGTTGTTTGATTGAATCCACCTTTAAAACCTATGAGTTGGATATCTTTTATCAGTTTGGTTATAAAAGTTTCATCGGCAATAAGATTCTTTAGGATTTTTTGAACATATAATTCTGTTTTATCCTGTCCCCCATGCAATTTATAATCGCCCACGTCATGCAAGTAAGCTAATAATGTAGGGTAATAGTCATCTAAACCTTCTGCTTGGCAAATGATTTGCGTATTTTTAACCACCCGTTGAATGTGGTAGTAATCATGTCCTGTACTTTCATTTTTTAATAAATTGAAAACATAATCTTTAACTTTCTCTATAATTTGTTTTCTCATCATAAATTAAAAACTTATATTTGCCGTCTTGAAATAACAAAATTAAAATAATCAGGGACAGAGATCCCTAAAATTAGAGAAATTATGGCAGTAAAAATTAGATTACAAAGACACGGTAGAAAAGGTAGACCATTTTACCATATCGTAATAGCAGATTCTAGAGTAAAAAGAGATGGTAGATTGATTGAGAAAATTGGTACTTACAACCCAATTACTAATCCTGCTGTGATTAATCTAGACATTGATAGAGCTGTTGAATGGTTAGAAAAAGGGGCACAGCCAACGAATACTGTACGTAATATTCTTTCTTATAAAGGTGCTTTGTTAAAGAAACACTTGATGGGTGGAGTTGCTAAAGGCGCTTTTGATGAGGCAGAAGCAGAAAAGAGATTCAATGCTTGGTTAGAAGAAAAAGAAAGTAAAGTTGATGCCAAGATAGAAAATTTAACTAAGAAAGAAGAAGAAGAAAGAGCGGCTAGATTAGAAGCAGAAAGAAAAATTTCTGAAGCACGTGTAGCAGTAGAAGAGGAAGAGGTTGCAGAAGAAGCAGCAGAAGAAACTTCTGAAGCAACAGATAGCGAAGAATAAAATGCAGAAAAAAGATTGTTACTATTTGGGTACAATCACCAAAGCCCACGGTTATAAAGGTGAATTAAATGTTCATTTGGATACCGATGAGCCAGAATTATATCAAGACTTGGAATCAGTATTCATTGAAAAAAATGGATTACTGGTTCCATTTTTTTTGACCAAAGCCCAACTACATAAGAAAAATCATTTACGTATCATCTTAGAAGACTTTGATGATCCTACCTCTTTGATTGGGAGAGAGATTTATTTACCATTATCTACATTGCCGCCATTAGAAGGTAACAAGTTTTATTATCATGAGGTTGTAGGCTTCCAAGTGATTAATGCAGATGATAATCTAATTGGTGAAATCACCCATGTGCGCGACACTACTTCTCAAGATTTATTAGAAGTATTAACCCCTACAGAAACCACCGTTTTAATCCCCCTTATAGATGATTGGATTGTAGAGGTAGATAGAGAAAATAATGTTTTAAGGATGGATTTGCCAAAAGGTCTTACAGACGTCTTTTAATAATTTTCTTTTAGCCATAAATACAATTGTTGAATAGCTATTTGGGTCAACTTCTCTGTGAACTCATAGCGATCTAGGTGATTGTATTCAAATTGGAAGGCTTTGGTCTGTTTTTTAGAAGCAATACCAATAAATGCTGTACCTGGTTTAACACCAAACTCATCTGCATCTGGTCCTGCCACTCCAGTAGAACTTATGGCAACATCTGCGTCTATACTAGAGAGTGCACCTAAAGCCATTTGTCTAGCCACTTCTTCATTTACTACGCCACTCTTTTTAATTAATTCTTTAGAAACATCCAGTAATCTAGTTTTTAAAATGGGAGAATAGGCAATAATCCCGCCTTTAAAATAGGCGGAACTTCCTGGAATGGATGTGATGGATGCAGCAAGTTTTCCACTAGTAAAACTCTCTGCGGTTGCTAGTTTTAATTTATTTTCTATTAATAATTCTGCAATGCTTTCTAGTACCTCATTGGTTTTCTTATTTATTATAACATTATCGGGAATTAAATGGATGATTTTATGTGCATATTTTTGTAATTCATCATCTATTTCTTTTTTGTTAGAGCCCGTAGAAGTTAATCTAAGTTTTACCAATTTAGAGGTAGGAAGATAGGCTAATTTAATATGCGAAGGTAATGCATCCTCAAAAGAAGCTAATTTTATGGCTAGTTCACTTTCTGGGATATTCAGAACATTTATAAATTTATGAACAATTAAAGTCGGGTTAAATCTTTCCTTGATTTTTGGTAATACCTGCTCTGTCATCAAATGTTTCATCTCATACGGAACCCCCGGTAGATTGATGATAATTTTATTATTCCAATGAGACCATATCCCAGGTGCGGTGCCAACACGGTTTTGCAATAGTTCTGAACCCTCTGGAGCCAAGGCCTGATCACGATTTAATTCATTCATAGGTCTTTTGGTCACTTGCTCATAATAGGATTCAATCCATTTTAAAGCTTCCGCATTTATTACCAATTTTTTGCCTAGAAGTTGTGCTATGATTTGTTTGGTCTTGTCATCTCTTGTAGGGCCTAAACCTCCAGTAGTGATGATGATATCTGCAGAAGAACTTAGAATAGATTTGGATAGAGAATTTTCTAAATCTGGAATTACGGATATCTCTATAAGATCTATATTAAATAGGGCAAGTTGCTTGGCTATAAAATTAGAATTGGTGTCCAAAGTTTGACCATAGAGAATCTCATCTCCTATGGCGATTATATGTGCATTAGTTGGTTTCATGGAATCAAAAAAGTAACCGTCTCAAAACCCTAAAGACTCGTCATTTTGAATATGATTAAGAATCTTAATTAATTGATAATCAATTTAGTACGAGGTATTGAATTCGCTCCAGAGTGACAAAAGCGGTATTTTGAGACCGTTACTTAGATTAAATATTTATTTCTTATAGAATATGTTTTTGAGCGTGATAGCTTGATCTTACCAATGGACTACTTTCCACATGTCTAAAGCCCAATCCTTTGGCAAAATCCTCAAACCCTTTAAATTCTTCTGGGGTTATGAATTTCTTTACAGGAAGGTGTTTTTTACTAGGCTGTAAATATTGCCCTATGGTGATGATATCTACACCAGCGCCCGCAATGTCTTCTATCGTCTCATACACTTCATCAATTTCTTCTCCAAGACCCAGCATAATACCTGTTTTGGTGCGTCGTTGCCCTTGGTCTTTCATGTATTTTAAAACATCTAGGCTTCTTTCATACTTCGCTTGGATTCTCACCTCACGTGTAAGTCTTTTGACTGTTTCCATGTTATGAGAAATAACCTCTGGCTTCACCTCCAGTATTCTATCTACGTGTTGGTATATCCCTTGAAAATCTGGAATTAAAGTTTCCATGGTTGTCCCAGGGCTAATTCTACGAACAGCTTTCACAACTTCTGCCCAAATAATGGATCCCATATCTTTAAGATCATCACGGTCTACAGAGGTAAGCACGGCATGTTTGATTTGCATGAGTTTAATGGAATTCGCTACTTTCTCTGGTTCTGTCCAGTCCACCGCATTGGGTCTTCCCGTCTTTACGCCACAGAAACCACATGATCGTGTACAGACATTTCCTAAAATCATGAATGTAGCTGTACCTTCTCCCCAACATTCACCCATGTTAGGACAAGAGCCACTTTGGCAAATGGTATTTAATTCATACTTGTCTACTAATCCACGTAATTCTTTGAATTTCTTACCCGTTGGTAATTTCACCCGTAACCATTTAGGTTTGGGTTCTTTTTTTTCTATATTTTTATCTATTGTAGTTGTTGCCATATTACAAATTTAGCAATATTAAAATTAATCTAAATAGAGATTACCACTTCCTAGTTTAAAGACTTTATTGGTTTAATAATTCATTTAATGCTTTTTAAACTCCTCTTCTAAAAGCTTTTTTGCACGCAGAAGGCGAACTTTTACATTAGACATCGTTAGGCCTAATTCTGTAGCAATATCTTTATAGGTTTTTTCTTCTAAATACCTAAGTTCAATTACTCTTTGATAGATTTCTGGTAGATTCTGAATGGCATTCATCAATTTTTTGTTGTCCTGTTTAATGATGAAATGCTGTTCTGGTGTAGGTGTGGCAGCTTCTACGTCTATTTGTGCAAACGCATTATCTAACGAGATTTTAAGTTCTGGTTTTTTCCGTATATAATCTATCATCGTATTATGGGCAATGGCCCTAATCCAAGTGCCAAATTCAAAATCAGTGTTGTAGAGTTTTAGTTTATTAAATACTTTGGTGAATGTACTTATGGTGATATCTTCCGTATCTGCTTTGTGACCAATCTTGCTCAACACAAAATAGTAAATCTGATCCCAATATAAGTTCATTAGGGTCGTCTGGGCAGATTGATTTCCTTTTTTAGCCTCTACAATTAGATTCTGTATATTATGCGCTTTCAAGCTTGGTATCCTTGTTATCGCAGTTTTCTGGCATTTTGCCACAGTATCCGCAAGCCTCTCCAGTTTTGTTTAAATAAGGATTTTGGCTAGCGCAAGTACCAGCAAACTTTCCATCTTTTTTAGCCCAAATTTTAATGGCAATTCCTGCGAAAGCTATGAGTAAAAGACCTATGGTGATTAATAATAGTTCCATAATATAATTGTCTTTATTTTTATTGATTATGCATACAAAGTTACAAAAATAGTTCCATGTAATTCATATAGCGTTAATACTATGATTAGATAGAGATTAGAAATTTAATGAATGTTTAGACATAGATAAATACGTCTTCTTATTATATATGCTGATTAATTAAAGTTATAAAAGGGCTATGTTTAATTACTTAAAAACATAAAGAATTTAAATATAATCTATATTATGTATAAATACTTAAAAAAATATTCTTTTATACGTAATATTGATATGAATATTATGTTATTTATTCTTAAAAGATTAAATTAGCTTAAATTTTAAAAAATATATTATGAAAAAGATTTTTACAACTTTATTATTAAGTGCACTAGTTTTAGGCCAAATTAATGCACAAACTTTCTCTTTTGAAGCGAGTGAAGGTTTTACCTTGGGGGACATTAATGGACAACAAGGTTGGATTTCCACTCCAGCTACTGATACTAATCTAGAAGGTCAAGAGATTACAGATACACGTGCATCTCATGGTGATAGGTCTTTGATGATTACAGCAGATACTAGATTTGGAGTACAAGAAGGGCCTGTAGCAGGTGCGTTTTATGATATGGCAGAACCAACTGATGCTACAGATGGTTTTATACAGTTTGATTTCTATTATGACTCTGTTAACTCTGGTAACTATGCATTAGATTTAGTAAATTTAGATGAATTATTACTTGTTTCTAGAACGTTGATTACAGAGAGTGGTAATTTGGCGATAGTTAAAGAGGAAAATGGTCAACTATTTATTGTAGAGACTGTAAAAGTAACAGCAGGTTCATGGCACACGATTAGACTAGAATTTATGTCTACTGGTATTAATACTTCTTTAGATGGAGAATTAGTAGACGTAGCAGCTTTAGTTTCTGATGTACCATACACACAATTGAGGTTTGTACATGATAACAATCCAAATGCGGTAGCTTATTTTGATAATGTAGGAATTAATGAAGTTTTAGCTACAGAAGAAGTTGTACTTACAGAGAAAGTTCAATTGTATCCAAACCCTGTGCATGACGTATTAAATATTGTTTCTGGTTCAGAGGTGAAAAGTGTAGAAGTTTACACTTTCTTGGGACAAAAAATGAATTTAAAAAATGCCAATAGTAAACTAGATTTCTCTTCTTTGCCAAGTGGTGTTTATATTGTGAAAGTAGAAACAGAAAATGGTGTCACTTCACATAAAGTAGTAAAGAAATAATTAAATTATAAGAAATTAGTTCAATCTATAAACCGCCTGATTATGAAATCAAGGCGGTTTTTTTATGCGGTCAATTTTGCTAAGGCTTATGATGGTTTAAACGAAGCCAAGAACCAAGAGTTTTTTGTATACTATATAGATTTATGCGTTGGGGAATAAAATTATAAAGTTTTAATCTCCAACTTAATGCAGGTCTATTTTTTCCATTAATTTAAAACCTAGTAGATCAATTTTACCCATATCTGAATTAAAAGCAGACACATTGGATAAAATAATTACTCCATTCCTTGTGTTGACATCCATAACAAAAATAGAAGTATAGCCGCCAGTAGCACCATTGTGCCAATACCAATTATTATTGCTAGGTGATTTGAGTATATGCCAGCCAAGTCCTAGACTCATCCCTTCATCCACCATCATGGTTTCAGCTCTGGTTAGATTTAGGTCTTCTTGGTCTTTATCCATGTGGGCTAACGCAAACTTAGTTAAATCTTCTATATTGGAATAAATAGCACCAGCACCAGCTAGAATGTTAAAATCCCATGGAGGTGTCGGGTCTCCATCAGCGTTCAACCCTATAATTAATTCATTTTCGATTTGTCCACGATTTGTAGTTGTGTGCGTCATGTTTAGAGGTTCAAAAATATATCTTTGTAATATATTTTCATAAGAATCATGCTCATTCTTTGATAAAATATAACCCAAAAGACCTGCGCCTAGATTAGAATATTGGTAGGTACCTGCATTGTGAAGCGATAGACTATCTTTTAAATATCTGATTAATTTTTCTTCATTATAATCCTTGTAAGGATTAGCAGGGTTTGCCTTATCTAGTTCCAAGTTAATTGGGAGCCTTGGCAGACCAGAGCTGTGGTTGGAAAGGCTCTTTAATGATATATTGATATTATCTTTTAGATCTATATCTAGAATTTTATGGATGGGATCATTCAGATTTAATTTGTTTTGATTTACTTCATGAGCCAATAGTGTAGAAGTGAATATTTTACTAATAGAGCCAATTTCATATACACCAAGGTAATCTTGATTTTGTATAATAGAATCATTTAATTTTTGAATGTTTAGATAGAGAGGCTTTCCGTTTTGAATAATAGCTATGCTTGCCTGTGTTTGAGATGGAAAACTTTTGATATTTTCAAAAATTAAATTAGATAATTCTTCATCTATTCCCAATTTTTCTGAATCTAATTTATTTAAAACATCTGCGTTTGCATCTTGATCTTCAAAAGGTTGGATGTATAGCCCACTAATTTTAGATTCCTCATCTACCGCCACATTCAGCGTCAATGTCATCTGGGCAAAATTGGTTTTATAAGAAGCATAACCATTTTTATATTGTATAAAGTTATAATCAACAATATTGCCTACTTGTTTCTTTAAGTTTTGCAAAAAATTAGATGCTTTGGATAGAGGCAGAGCAGCTTGCATTTCTTTATTAAAATCATCAAAAATAGCTTGATAATCATCTTCATTGTAATATTTGATAAAACTTTTTGTAACCCCCTCATTGTTTTTGAGTTCGGTTTGTCCCCAATTTAACTGTGGAGCTGTCAACAATAATAGATAGAATAAATATTTCATATAACAACATTTAGATAGTGAAAGTACAAAATTTATTGGTTTCTGTATTATTCAGAAATCAATCATAGTGTATGCCTAAATATGATGGTGAAATAAAGCATGGCGAAATGAGACCAGTGGTTAAGTATAAAATTATGGAATAAATAATTTGAATTTAATTGCTCCATTCAAATTTTATATTAACTTTGCAGTACAAAGTACTTTTATTATGAGTTTAAAATATCAAGAAGATTTAGCACATATACGCTCTATGATGGAGAAATCATCTCGGTTTATCTCTTTGAGTGGCTTGTCTGGCATATTCGCAGGGATATTTGCATTAATTGGTGCAGGCGTTGCTCATTACTTGCTAGAGAGGTATGAGGTGAACTATTTTGATGGCGCTACAACGCATACTTATGCGATAGAATTAATTTTGAATTTAATGTTGGTAGCCTTGGCAGTTTTGGTGTTCTCTATTGCTTTTGGTATTTATTTTACCATTCAAAAAAGTAAAAAACAAAATATAAGTTTCTGGAATCTCTTGACCAAAAATGTTTTGGTGCATTTGGCGGTCCCTCTAATAGCAGGGGGTGTATTCTGTCTTGCTTTGATCAATCAAGGTCATAATTATTTAATAGCGCCTGAGATGCTTATATTTTATGGCTTGGCATTGGTGAATGTCTCTAAATTCACTTATGGAGACGTACGATGGTTGGGGTATTTGGAAATTTTCTTAGGCTTAATTGCTGCCTTTTACACTGGCTACGGATTGGTGTTTTGGGCACTTGGTTTTGGTGTGCTACACATCATCTATGGTATTATCATGTTCAATAAATATGATAAATAATGAGTCTAATAGAAGGGTTAAATAAAGATTTTGAAAGTAGGGTACGGCTCGGGATTATGTCTATCCTGATGGTGAATGAGTGGGTGGAATTTGGTGAAATCAAAGATTTATTAAACCTAACAGATGGCAATCTCGCAAGCCATAGCAAAACTTTAGAAAAGAAAAAATACATAGAAATTAAAAAAGAATTTGTGGGGAAGAAACCCAAAACCTCTTATAAAGCCACAAAAATAGGCAAAGAAGCCTTCCAAAAACATATTACCGCGTTGGAAAACTTATTAAAATAAAAAAATTTATGCATAAACTTTGTAATACAAAGTACTTTTAAATTACAATTATGAAAACAAAAACAATTTATTATCTGTTAAGTGTTCTTCTATTCACTGCGCTATTTTATGATCAATTTGTAGGACTTAACTTGTCTATACTTGCACTTGCCTTGTTCGGGATTAGTACTTATGTGCAGCCTTACAAAGGTATTACCAAAAACTTCAAATTCGCCATCATAGGAGGGAGTTTAGGCGCATTGTCCTTTGCTTATTATGGGGACTTTGTGTCTTTTTTGGTTGTTTTCCTTTCACTGAACTGGGTAGCCATGCTGATGTTTGATCCACACCAGAAGTTATTTAAACTATTTATTTTAGCACCATTAAATTACCTAATGTCGTTGCCCAATGTAGTAGATTCCAATACAGATATTTCTACAGAGGGTTCTAGTCAAATATTCAAAAAAGTATTAGCCTATGCCATAGTACCTCTACTAATTACGTCCGTTTTTGCCATGGCGTATGTGGCTTCTAGTGATGTAGCGAGTGATTTCTTTGCTAATTTAAACCTGAATATTGAATTTAGTTTCAAGAAGTTTTTGTGGGTTTTAATTTTAGGTATTGTTTTAATGTACTTTTTCTGGTATTTTAAACTTCCCCAAAAGTGGTTACTGGTATCTGCTCCATTACAAGATGATTATAAAACCCATTCTTTTACAACCACTTCTACCTTTGATATGATACGCAAAAGTGCAGAAATTACTTTTGTGATGCTCAATATAACCTTGCTCATTTTTATCGCTGTTTATGGAATAGAAAATCTTTCTGCCGCAGAGAAAGTGAATTCTGTAAGTGCCAATGTGCATAAAAGAGTGTATGCCGTAATCGGATCCATCTTGATGGCGATTACACTCATCTTATTTTTCTTTAGAGGTTCCTTTAACTTTGATAAACAAAACTTGAATTTAAAGCGACTAACACTTGCATGGATTTGCCTGAATGCCGTATTGGTTTTTATTGCCTTTGCCAAAAATATAGAATATGTCTATATGCTCGGCTTTACAAAAAAACGTTTGGGTGTCTTTCTGTTTTTAATCTTGTGTTGGATAGGGCTTTATTTAACCTTCAAGAAAGTGCATTTAAAGAAAACAAACTGGTATTTGATCCACCGCATGACTGCTGTGACTTACGCTAGTTTTGTTCTTATAGCTGTATTTAATAGGGGATGGATTATCACCAAATTCAATATAGAAACAGGGATTCCCATAGAAAATGAACTATGGTATTATGATTATACGCTTTCTGGAAATGAAGTATTACTCTATGATTATTTTCTAGAAACGAATAATAGAAGCAAAATGATAGAACTGAAACTGGAATATCTAAATGATATACATACATGGGAATTAGACGGCGAAATACAACCAATCTATACCCAATATATAATTAAAAAGAAAGCGTTAGATAAATAACTGATGCATGTCTAATTGTATCCAGTCTTTGTAGGTTTATTAATTTTTTATTTTTTTTCGTAAATTGAGGTCTATTTTAAATATAAATCAAAATCTAATCTATGTTGAAAAAGATATTTTCATTTTTATATTTAATGATGACTATGTTGGCTTTTGGGCAAAATCAAGAACAGCATGAAATTGCAGATAAAATAAGTGACGGATTTACAGCCGTTGCAGACGCTTGGAGTGGTTTTGTGTTTTATCCTCTTAGATTTGGCAATGTAGAGGTGCCCGTGGTAGTGATCATCTTGGTTTTAACAGCGCTCATCTTTACCGTATTATTCAAATTTCCAAATATCAGATTATTGCCAACTTCCATTAACATATTACGAGGAAAGTATGACAATTTGGAATCTATCAACAGCATAGAAAGACTGGATGAGATAGAGATTGATGAGATTGATAATGATGAAGATGATGCGATTGAAAGAAAACCTAAGAAGCTATTCAAGAGGAAAAAGAAAAAACAAGGAGAGGTTTCTCACTTTCAGGCATTAACTACAGCGCTTTCTGGGACTGTTGGGCTTGGGAATATTGCCGGGGTTGCCATAGCTTTATCTCTTGGTGGCCCAGGAGCTACTTTTTGGATGATGGTAGCAGGTTTTCTAGGGATGTCTTCTAAGTTTGTAGAATGTACCTTGGCTGTAAAGTATAGAGACATAGGCAAAAATGGGAAAACCTATGGTGGTCCCATGTATTATCTAAAGAAAGGATTGGCTGATGTGGGTAAAGGCTCGTTGGGTAAGTTTTTAGCTATTTTCTATTCTGTGATGATTATCGGAGGGTCTATAGGGAATAATATGTTCCAGAGTAATCAATCTACACAACAATTTGTGAATGTCTTGAATTTAAGTGGAAACGCTAATCTCTATTATGGTATTGCAACTGCAATTCTGGTAGGGGTAGTTTTAGTAGGTGGAATCAAGCGTATTGGGCAAATCACAGAGAAGATTGTTCCATTTATGGTATGTCTTTATATATTAACGGCTATCATTATTTTGATTATGCATTACAATCATATTGGTAATGCTTTTTCTCAAATATTAGATGGTGCATTAAATCCAGAAGGAATTGCGGGTGGTTTCTTTGGCGTATTGGTACAGGGGTTTAAAAGAGCCGCATTCTCTAATGAAGCAGCAGTAGGAACATCTGCCATCGCCCACTCCGCAGTAAAAACAAACAATCCTTCATCTGAAGGTCTTGTTGCGCTTTTAGAACCTTTTATAGATACCGTAGTGGTTTGTACCATGACTGCGTTGATAATCATAATTACCAATGGAGATGGTGGTATTATGACTTATGGAATGGAATCTCCCGATGGTGTTTTAGCCACTTCCAAAGCATTCTCTTCTGTCTTTCCTTGGTTTTCTTATATTCTTACAGTCGCTGTGATGTTATTCGCTTTTTCCACAGTTCTTTCATGGTCTTATTATGGACTGCAAGGTTGGGTTTTCTTATTTGGAAGGTCCAAAACCGTGAAGAACATTTATAAAATATTGTTTTGTGTATTTGTGGTAGTAGGTTCCATATCTACATTGGGGTCTGTAACGGATTTCTTTGATGCCATGATCTTTGCCATGGTAGTACCCAATGTGATAGGTTTATTCTTCTTATTCCCGAAAGTGAAAGAAGAATTAAGCAATTACTTAAAGAAAACTAGAAATGTATAAGGAGTAAATATTTTAATTTATTGAATAAAGTTAGCCGTCTGAAAGCATCACTTTGGTCACCTTGAATTCATTTCAGGTTCTTATAATAAATGGGTTGTTAATTCAATGAGATTCTGAATCAAGTTCAGAACGACTGGTTTTTAAGGTTTTGAGATGGCTACTTTTTTATACGATTTAAATGTAATTTAAGCACTTTTTAAATTATGTTTAAAGATATATTTCTCTCCGATTAAAACAAGGATAAACCCTACGACATAAGTCACTATATCTAGCCAAGAAAACGAAGTGCCAATGATAATCCTAGCCCATTTTAAATGCCCTAAACCAAGTAAACCTACAATTTTAATCAGCTGTAAAAACTCCACCACAAAAGAAAATATCAAAACCCCAATCGCCACAGGCAAGACAGGGGCTTTTATGAATGTTTTTACAAAAGTATAAATTAAGATTACCACAAGAACGTCACCTACATATGGTCTTATAAAATCATCTTTCACATATAGTGCAATGATGACTTCTATAATAAAAATGATGATGGTTAACACAAAATAGCCTTTATGGAACGTGAGCATATAATTAGTTTTTTATCTCCATCTTCGTGAAATAATATTTCAATGACCAGTAGATTAAATACGGTGAGGCTAAGCCTAAAGTTATAGTAGATAAAATGGTGAGTAATATTGAAATAAGGAAAAACTCTATGAAGTTACCTGTGAATACGATTTGTTTATCACCCACCTTCATTCTAGAAAAGAAATATTTAAAAGACCAATAGGTCCAGTAGGGTGAGACTAAGCCAAAGGTTACGATACTTAATATAAACAGCAATAGAGATATCAGAAAATATTCTCCGAAGTTACCATAGAAGGTAACTTTTTGGCCATTGATTTCTAATCTTGTGAAGAAGTATTTAAAAGACCAATATATCCAGTAGGGTAGGGCTATCCCGAATGTAACGACTGATAATATTAAAAGGAGCAATGATGTAAGGAAATACTCTCCAAAACTCCCGAAAAAGTTTACTTTTTGATTTCCAACGCGTAGGTTATCAAAGAAATATTTAATAGACCAATATACCCAATATGGAATGGCAAGACCTAGCGTTAAAATACTTAGTAAAAATAAGCCTATTGACATAAGAAAGAACTCGCCAAAATTCCCAGTAAAAGTTAATTTTTGATTCATGATAAGAAGATTAAGTTAATCATGGTGGAAGTTATGAAAATTAAGTTAAAAATTTAGTTTACAATTCAATAGAATTTATTTGTGGTTCATTTAATTTTTCATCTATAGATTCAAATTTATAATTTTTTAAGACGCCTCCTGTTGGTTCTATTTCTAAGGTTTTATATTTAAATTTTTTCATGCTTTTAATGATTTGGGATAAATGTATTGTTTTCTAATTTAAAAGTTATAGAATTTAGTTTATATTGTATGATTCTAATTTTCTAGCCTGGATTGTATTGGAAATCCTTTTGTATGAATCTGCCTACAAACAACGACGACAAAGAGCGACCAGCGGAAGCTCCTTTGGCTAGCTTGTTTGTAAGGATTTATATAAAAGATTGGAAAGGAAAGCCAGAAATTGCTCCTAATAATTTAAGGTAATTGTCTCCAGACTTTAAAAATTAGTCTTTCCGCCTTCTATAAATAATAATGAAGATAGTTAGCACGAAATAGCCTTTCTGGAATGCGAGCATTTGATCCATTGTAAGAATGCTAAAAGTAGTGTGTTAAAGAGATTGGGAAGTTTGAATTATTTTAATTTTACAATTTGGGTGGCTAATTTTTCTGCTTCTGGAATCGAGTGGGTGACCATCACAAAAGTGGTTTTCGTTTTTTGATGAATGCTTTTAACTAAGTTTTGTAAATCTTCTCTAGTTTCTGGGTCTAGTGCCGTAAAGGGTTCATCCATTAACACGATGGCTGGCTTATGCGATATGCCTCTAATGATCCCAACTCTTTGCTGTTGTCCTCCGCTCAATTCATGGGGAAACTTATGTAATAGGGATGGGTCTAGACTAACAATAGGCAAAAGTTCATCTATGCGCTTTTTGATTTTTTCTTTTGGTATATGTTGTAAGTTAGAGCAGTAGGCCATGTTTTGATATACGGTGAAATGCGGGAATAAGGATCCTTCTTGCAATATGTATCCCATATTTCTTCTGGTTTCTATTAAATTTTCTTTGGTCAAGGGTTTCCCATTGATTAGGACATTTCCGCTGTCTGGCAGCAATAACCCATTCATTAGTCTTAGGGCTGTGGATTTGCCACTACCGCTTTCCCCTGTGAGACAAACAAAACTTCCTTTTTCAATATTTAGATTGAAATCCTCTAAAACAGGTGTGGTGTCATAAGAAAAATAAACATTTTTTATGGCTATGGCGTTATTTTTCATTTAAAATCTTTTAAAAATTTACTGGCTACTTGTTGGGGTGATTGCCCTAGGATTTCTACTTTATAATTCATTTCTCTCATGGCTTCTGTAGATATTTTACCATTAAACTGCGCTAGAATCGTTTGTAATTCTGGATAGGATTTTAAAATTTCATCTCTTACAATGATGCCTGCTTCATATTCGGGAAAATAATTTTGATCATCTTCCAAAATGCGTAAATCCAAAGCCTCAATTTGGGCATCTGTGGTAAAGGCATCTACAGCGTTTATCCTGCCATCTTCAAAAGCCTTATAGCGCAAATTAATATCCATTTCTTCTACCCTTTTAAAGTTAAAAGGATAGGTCTTGACAAGGCCTCTATAAGCGTCAGAGCGTTCAAAGAAATCAAACTCTGCGCCCAAGGTATAATTAGAACTATGTTTTGCTAAATCGCTAAAGGTATGAATGTTTTGTTCCCTAGCATCTTGCTGGGATATGGCTAGGGCGTATTTGTTGTTCAATCCTAAAAGACCAATCCAAGTTAGGTTAAATTGTTCTTGATACATTTGGTTAATCTCTTCTAAAGATAAATCCCGGGCTTTTTCTGCCTCTATGTTTAACACATTCATGGTAGCTGTACTCGTATATTCTACATATAAATCTATGTTTCCGTTCAGCATGGCAGGATGCATATTATTGGTTCCTCCCCCAATCCCAAAATTACGATTCACTTCAATATCAGTTTCATTTTCTATGGTTTGTGCTATTATTTCACCCAATATAAATTGTTCACTGGTGGGTTTAGAAGCCACAGTAATGTGCTTATCATTAGTGGTGGTAAAAGGGTTTAAATAAAGGATAGCACCAACTACTAAAAGCGCTAATACCAATACATTTAATCTAATGAAGTTTCTATCTCTGGATTGAATGTTGTGAGAGACTAAACGTTGTAATCGATTATTTTTTTCAAAAACCGCAACAAATTGATCTCCTAAAATAGCGAACACAGAGACGCCTAAAGAACCAATGACAATCAGGGGCGTATTCATGGTATTAAGTCCTCTAAAGATTGCCTGTCCCAAACCACCTGCGCCAACAAGTGCCGCTAAACCTGCAAGTGCAATGACCATTACCGTGGTCACACGCATGCCAGATAGAATAGAAGGTAGGGATAAGGGGAAATAAATATTTTTGAATAATTGAATAGGGGTAGATCCTAGCCCCTTTGCGGCTTCCACATAATTTTGAGGAACCGCTTTTAATCCGCTATACGTATTGCGGACAATGGGGAGTAGACCATATAAAACTAAAACAATCAAAGCATTTTTTAATCCAATGCCTACCAATGGAATTAATATCCCGAACATGGCAATAGAGGGAATCGTATATAAAAAATTGACTGTGGGCATAATAAATGCTCTTGCCTTTTGATTATAAAAAACAAATATCCCCACACCAATTCCCAGAATGGCAACTAACACCAGTGCAGCAAAAGAAATAAGTAAATGTTCGCTAAAAAGTTCAAAGAAATAAGTTCTTCTGCTCCAAAATTCATTCATATCAGGCCTCTTTGGGGATAGTGAAACTTTAAGAGGATAATATACAATAATGTTCTTTATTTCACTCGGTTTTTATCAATTTTTACAATTAGTGGTCATTGAATTGTGGGAGATTAGAAAGAAATTAAATGGTGGCATGCAGGGATTGCACGTGGAAAGTAAGTAGAAGTAATGGAATTAGAAAATTTCTTTTTATAATTTTAATCGGACCTTCGCAATATGCTCTACTAAAAATTTTTTAATAAAAAAAGATGAAAAGATATATATATCAAGGCATTACACGAAGCTTTAACAGAATCTTATATAATTTTGAGTTGTGGTAATAATGATTATATTTGCCGATATTTTATGCATGAATATAATCATTTTGAATTAATTCTTTTTCAATAGTCAATAATATAATTTTAAATACAATGAAATCTTTTTTTTATTAGTTTAGTCACTATCACTTTAATTTTTCCTGGCTTGGCAATAGCACAGGTGGGTATTAATACTTCTGAGCCTACAGAAACTTTAGATGTGAATGGAAATATTAGATCAAGAAATATTAATAATAATGCAGGAAGTGCCACCGATGTTGTGGTAGTAGCGGATGAAAATGGCGTTTTAAAAACTGTAGATAGAGGTGAATTTAAGATGGGTTCGAAGGATTGCTAATTATTAAATAAACAATTAATTTTCTCAGCAAACTTAATGATGTCTCTTAGGAAAGTGAAGAGCATTTTTTTTATTTAATCTTATCAATGAAAAACCCTCGTCATATTGTTGATTTCCACCACAGGTGGAAATTGTATCGAAATGTTCCCAGAAAAGAAAGAACGTAAATATTTTACTCGAAGCGAATGAAGGCTTTTTATGTTTAGTCAAATTTTCGTTAAGAAAACTAAATTTATCATGCACTTATTCGCATTGTCATTCGGTATATCATGCCGGATTCATTTCAGCATCCTCTCCAGTAATTTTCCCAGGGCAGTATGAGACCCTGATTTTAAGGTGACAGAGTGCAAAAAGCTGAATGAGAGATTAGTAGCAAGTCATAAGAATCGAGCGTTAAGTCTATTCTCTTTTTTCTTTTCTCTAGTCTCTTTCCTCTTTTTTCTTAGAAATGAGACATTAAAATTAATTTATGGTTACGAAAGTGAAATTTTGAGACAGTTAATATATAAAGAAAAAGATTTGAAGGGATTTAGATTTTTGTTAATAAAAAGTTTAATTTATGTTAAATATTTGGTTCTATTTTGTCCATAATCACCATTTTATGCTGGTATTGAACTTATATTTTGATTAAAATCAAATTATACCTTGTTAAAATCTTGAATCTACCTTACCTTTGCCATTGTATAAATAATCGTAGCTGTCTCAAAGCACTGCTTTTGTCACCCTGAATTTATTTCAGGGTCTCATAATAAACTGGTTATAAGAATAATAAGATTATGAATCGAGTTCAGAATAGCTAGTTTTTAAGGTTTTGAGACGGCTACTATAACTAATATTAATATTTGATTATGAAAAAACTTTTACTGTCATTTTTGACGATTTTAATGTTTTCCAGTGTTATGCTCGGGCAGGTGGTGGAAATTTATGTCTCCCAAAACAGAGGATCATTTAGCAATAATGGTGAGTCTTGGTCTTCTCCATATGCTACAATGAAGCAGGCCTTTACACAAATTGGAGCAAATACGGGTACTTTTAATATTTATGTGGCCCAAGGGAGTTATTTACTAGATGGTAATAATGGGCCAACAGATGAAGAAGTATTATTAGTAAATGGTCAAATTATTAATATCTATGGTGGGTATGCCACTCCAGATACTAATGGTAATATACCTGGAGAAGACGCTGATGCTTTTCCCACGGTTTTTGATACAGAGGATGTAGGTGGTACATCCGCTTTTAGGGTAGATGCTAATTCTAATGCAAAATTAACTATCAAAGATGTTACCATTAAAAATGCACGTGGTGGGGGTAATTACGATGGTTCTTTTTTAACATTTGACACTTCTTTAAATGCATCTTTAACTTTAGACAATGTAAACGTAGAAGAATGGGAAGGTGGAGGATCTGTAGAGGGTAAAGGGTTTATATATGTATATAATTCTGTTGGTACGGATATTAATATTATGAACTCTGTAATAAAAAGATCATCTAATGAGTTTGGAAATGGTCAATTCGTAGTATCTGACGATAATACAGCAGATTTAGATTTATTGGTAGAGAATTCAATTTTCAATAATATAAGAGGAGTAGGTGTTAGTGCAGAATTATTTCACCTACCATTAAACTGTAATACAGATAATGCGCAATCTACCATAATCTTCAGAAATAGTGAGTTTTACAATGTGAAAAGAGGTCTTGCGGCAGGGCAGTCAGCAGCTATTTTGTGGGCTAGGAATTTCCCGTATGTAGAGATGGACGGTAACATATTTGCTGGTAATAACGGTGGACGAGCAGGAGTAATGGAAATTGAAAGTGTCGGATATTTCTATTCGCATGATAATATTTACCAAGAGAATACTGGAGGTCAAGGTCCTGGTGCAGTTTTCATTTTTGGAAATTATGGATGTACTCTACCAGCTGGAAGAGAAGACGTTGCCATTTTCGAGAATGATCAATTTTTCACAAATCAAGGTGGGTATGATGGATTAAATGGTCGTGGTGGAGCAATTCACGTCTCTGGAGCATTGACGGGAGCTGTTTCGTCTAATAAAGAAGTTAGAATTTCTAGTTCTAATTTCTATGATAACTATACCTCTGCATTTGATGGAGGAGCTGTATATATTTATACATCAGTTGATGCTTCTGTAGAGAATTCAACATTCTGTAATAACCAAGCTAATCGATGGTTCACAGGGAATAGTGCAGGTAGTGGTGGAGGAATCTTTGCTATTGGTTCGGGAGAGCTTCGAGTTACAAATTCTACTTTTAGAGGAAATAATGCAACAAGTACAGGGGGTGCAGTTGCTACAAATAAAGACACAGCTGTATTTGTTGCATGTAATTATTTTGAAGATAACAGATCTAGAGCTGCAGGTGGAGCTATATGGTCTCAAGATATAACTACCATAGATGGCGCGGAATTTATTAATAATATTTCTAATACTAATGGTGGTGGTGTATATATCGCCTTAAATGATCAACACACTATCTCTAATGTTACTTTCCAAGGCAATAGAGCAAATAATGGTGGTGGACTTAATACATATTATGCTGGTGTGTCTCCGGGTAATTTAATGACATTAACAGATGTGTATTTTATCTCTAATATCGCTACTAATAATGGTGGTGGTTATTATGTTGATGATTTTGCTGTAACCACTAACAATGTAGTATATGATGGTAATACGGCCGAAGGCAGAGGAGGAGCATTCTTTGTTGGAGCAGGTGGGGCACATGATTATACATTAGGTAGTAGTACTTATATTAATAACCGTGCAGATGAAGGAGGTGCTATTTCTATGCAGATTAATGCTAATGGAACAGCAGAACTTACCAATAATGTCTTTCAATATAATGATGCTGCCACACGAGGCGGTGCAATGGCTATTTTTGATGTAGGATTAAATGATGAAATTGACGTTGCCAGTGGGAATAAATTTTTTGGTAATACCTTGAATGGTGATTCAAATAATACTAATAGACAAGAAAGATCTGATATTTATTTGTATTTGGTTACAGGTATATATTATGTAGGTTTAGGAGATTTAACTAATAATGAATTACAATTTGCTCCTACTACAGCCAACTATCCATCTTCTGGAAGTAGAGGATATCAATTAGGATCAGGTAATGCCCAGGCCACAGAGGCAGATGATACTACGTATACCGCTTATTCATGTATTAGACCTGTAGAGTGTGTCTTGCCGGAGCCGGTAGCACCAACGCCAGTTGTAGTCTCAGCAGAAGGTATTGACACGGGAAACCCAAATGATTATACCTCATATACAGAGGTTTCTGTTGGAGGAGGTATTTCATGTACTCCAAATGCTACAGAGGTTGGTTTTTCTGCACGTTCCAATAATTATGTGAGACAGGATCGTACGATTTTAAATGATCCAATCGCAGAATTAGAGATAACCTACACGATTATTAAAACAAACTTATTGACAGGAGCAGAAGAAGTGACTCCAGGTAATGTAATTAGTAGAAGTAGCGCAAATTTATCCAGAATAGAAGAAGATCCTAGATCTATCCCTGCGGCGACAGAAGGTTCTAGTAATACTAGAGCAAGAGACTTGTATAGAACATATTTTATTGATGTATCCAATGATATACAATCCGGATACTCTTATGTATATACAATTACAGGTGTTCGAGTAATAGAGGCAGATGGTAATACTTTAGAGTTTACCTATACTCCAAGAAACTATAGAACCACCATCATTACAGATTTCTGTGACAGTGAT
>WTFG01000010.1 GCA_009835005.1 Flavobacteriaceae bacterium Ap0902
TTCTCTCTGAGATTTAATTAATGTATTTTTAACATCTAATCTGTATCGTTTATTTAGGACTAGACATCGTATACGTGCCCTAATATTTACTTCAATTTAGAAATTTGCTCTTTAATAAGTTCAATTTTCTCCAATGCATCGCTTTCTTTTTTGCGCTCTGCCTCTACTACTGCGTCTGGCGCATTGTTCACGAAACGATCGTTGCTTAGTTTTTTACGAACAGATTTCAAGAAACCTTCTAAATACGCTACCTCATCGGTCAATTTCTTGATTTCCTCTTCTGGGTCTATAAAGTCTTCTAAAGAAATATAAAACTCTTGTTTCCCTACACGGAAAGAGAATAAATCATCTGGAATATTCTCTGTTAGAACCAACTTCGCATTGGCTAGTTTTTCCACTACAGGAGCATAGAATTCATAATCATTTTCCGTATAAATCTCTAACGTTTCTTTTAATGCGATTTGTTTCTCATTTCTCAAATTTCTAATGGTAGAAATAATCTCTAAAGAATATTCAAACCGCTCTATATCTGCAGAATTAACATTTTTAGATTTTGGATATGCTGCGATAATTAAAGCCTCCTCTACTTTACGCTCCTCCATGGTCTGCCAAATTTCCTCTGTCAAGAATGGCATAAATGGATGCAAAAGTTTGATTAAATCCTCTAAAAATGCGACAGCCTTATCTCTTGTTTTTACTGGAATTGGTTCCTCATATCCTGGCTTAATTGTTTCTAGATAGGTAGAACAGAAATCATCCCATGTCAGTTTATACAATCCCATCAAAGCATCGGAAATACGAAACTTCTCAAAATTAATTTCCATATCTGCCAATGTTCTATTGAATTTTGATTCAAACCAATCATTAGCATATTTTGCGGCCTTAGTCTCTTCATTATCAGAAACCTCCCAATTATGAATTAATCTAAAAGCATTCCATATTTTATTAGCAAAATTTCTTCCTTGCAAGCATAAATCCTCATCGAATAATAAATCATTTCCTGCGGCAGAGCTCAACATCAAACCCACACGAACACCATCTGCTCCGTATTTATTCATTAAATCAATAGGATCTGGCGAATTCCCCAGTGATTTAGACATTTTACGTCTTTGCTTATCCCGAACAATCCCCGTAAAATAAACATTTTCAAAAGGCTTCTCGTCCCTAAATTCATAGCCTGCCATCACCATTCTAGCCACCCAGAAGAATATAATATCTGGTCCTGTGACTAAATCTTTGGTAGGATAATAATAATTAATTTCTGCGTTATCTGGATTATTAATTCCATCAAATACAGAAATGGGCCATAACCAAGAAGAAAACCAAGTGTCCAAGGCATCCTCATCTTGTTTTAAATCATTTAGGGTTAAGCCTTCTTTACCTGTTTTTTCTTTGGCTAAACTTAAAGCCTCATCCGCATCATGCGCTACTACAAAATCAACTTGCCCGTCCCCATAATACCATGCTGGGATTTGGTGTCCCCACCATAATTGTCTAGAAATATTCCAATCATGAACATTTTCTAACCAGTGATTCCATGTATTTCTATATTTATCTGGGAACAACTTAACCTCATTATTTGCCACAGCGTCAATCGCGGGCTGTGTGATATCTTTCATTTTCAAAAACCATTGAACAGACAGTTTAGGCTCTATCACAGCGCCTGTCCTTTCAGAGGTTCCTACTTTATTTTTATAATCTTCCGCTTTAACTAATGCCCCTTCTTCCTTTAATTCCTTAGCAAAAGCTTTACGAGCGACAAATCTATCCATGCCTTTAAACTGCAGACCAAATTCATTCAGCTTAGCATCATCATCTAGGATATCGATGATTTCTAAATGGTGCTTTTTCCCCAATTCATAGTCATTCACATCATGCGCAGGAGTAATCTTCAATGCACCTGTACCAAATTCCATATCTACATATTCATCTGTAATAATAGGAATCACACGACCTACCACGGGCACAATAGCCTTTTTGCCATGATATTGAGTGAAGCGTTCATCATTAGGATTTACACAAATCGCTGTATCTCCTAATATGGTTTCTGGTCTGGTGGTAGCAATCGTAATAGTATCCTCCTCTCCCTCTATTTGATATGCTACATAATAGAGTTTACCATTCTTTTCTTTATAAATTACTTCCTCATCAGAGATATTGGTTTTCGCTTCTGGATCCCAATTCACCATGCGATAACCACGATAGATTTTACCTTTATTATATAGATCTACAAAAACTTGGGTCACAGATTCAGACAAATCGTCATCTAAAGTAAATTTGGTTCTCTCCCAATCACAAGATGCGCCAAGTTTCTTTAATTGTTCTAAAATTAATCCACCATGTTCATGGGTCCACTCCCAAGCGTGATCTAGAAACTCTTCTCTTGTTAGGTCAGATTTATTAACCCCTTGTTCCTTTAATTTATTTACCACCTTGGCCTCTGTTGCAATAGAGGCATGATCGGTACCTGGCACCCAACATGCATTGAAGCCAGACATACGTGCCTTACGGATGAGGATATCTTGTATCGTATTATTCAACATGTGTCCCATGTGCAGCACTCCTGTCACATTTGGTGGGGGAATAACGATGGTGTAAGATGGTTTTTCATTAGGTTCTGAATGGAAGAAACCGTGCTCTTCCCAGAAGTTATACCATTTCTCTTCTGTTACCTTTGGATTGTATTTGGATGCAATATTCATATAGTGGTATACAATTTGTTATATATAATAATTGGAGAAGTACAAAAATATAATAACTTCTTCTTAAAAAAAATTTGAATATATTTGTTCTATAATAAAATTTAAACCATGAAAAAAATTATATACACCTTAGCCTTCGCTTTTGTGGGGTTGAGCGCTATCAATGCACAGGAAATTACTTTTAATAATGAAATCATAGATTATGGCAATGTAGCCAAAGGCTCAGACGGGCATAGAGCTTTTACCTTTACCAATACAGGGGATAAGCCTTTGCTCCTAAAAAGTGTAAAACCATCCTGTGGCTGTACTGTTGCAGAATTTCCGAAAGAGCCGATTGCTCCAGGACAAAAAGGTGAAATCAAAGTTAGTTATGACACCAATATTGTAAGTGCATTTAACAGAACCATTACTGTTTATAGTAATTCTACAGATGGAGAAAGAAAAGTACTAAGAGTAAAAGGGGTAGTAAAAGACTAATTCAAAATTCATAAAGCATTAATAAAAAGTAACCGTCTCAAAATATGGCTTTTATCACCTTGAATCTATTTTAGGATCTCATACGAATTTGAATATTAATATAGTGAGATTCTGAATCAAGTTCAGAAAAACTATTTTGAAGTTTCTTAGACAGCTACTTTTCTTATTTATAAACCAAAAAAACCTCAAATTCCATAAAAAGAATTTGAGGTTTTAATTTATTTATTATTAAAACTGCTTAGCTATTTTTCTTCTCATGAATAAGATCTTGGATTTTATCCACAACATAAGGCGTAGCAATTGCAACACCTGTGGTCAACAGTAATTTAGGGATTGGCCCCAATTTAAAACGTGTAACAGCAGCACTTGCTGCTAATGTTAAAAGTGCTTTAACTCCCTCATCTAATAGCTGATTTCTACCATCTTCTGATTTATCAAACATCGCCAATTTACTTTGGTTGCCATTAGTATAATGCTGAAGCAATCCCAATACAGAGCTAAAAGGACTTTGAAAACCTTGATCAATATTGGCTTTTAACTCTTCCTTTTTAGCTCTTAATTCGTTTAAATTCTTCATTCTAATCGTTTTTATTGTTTGCGGATGCTATAACCATATTCACTACAGCGCTTAACAAAGGTTTTCTAAATATCAAGAATAGTAAAATCAAAAGTAGATATATACCTGTTATGATAGCAAAACCAACCGTATCACCATACACCTCATTTAGATAAAATCCTAGGGCAAAATTAGCCATCAAAAAGAAGAAAAATGACAACACAAGCATTAACACAATAAAAACCAGTGCTGCTACTAACTTCCCTACCTTCTCCAATCCCTCTAACTTAGCAAGGGTTATATAATCCTGAGCATAATTTTTTATATTCTTAAACATAAATTATTTTATGGATTAAACGCCTAGGTTATCCTCAACTTCACGTAACTCCGCCTCTGTATCTTTTAATTTATCTTCCAATTCTTTTTGAACCTTTTTAGCCTTCTCACTGAAATCAGAAGCATACTCATCTAATTCTTTTTTTAAACGATCCGCCTCATCCATTAATCTTTTTCTAGTATCTACACCAGATTGTGGAGCGAAAAGTAATGCAGCCGCTGCACCTGCTAGTGCACCTACAATTAAAGTTCCAATGATTTCTCCTGTACTATTTCTTTCATTGCTCATAATGATAATTTTTATAGTTTATACGGGATAAAGTTGCAAAAACAATACCATTATTTTACATTTGAGAGTAAATAAAATATTATGACACATTTATCCAACAAAGCAGCTAAAATGCCAGCATCTCCTATCAGGAAACTGGCTCCTAGTGCAGATATAGCTAATGATAAAGGTCTAGAAGTTTATCATTTGAATATAGGACAACCAGATATTGCAAGCCCAGAGACCTCCATAGAAGCTTTGCATGAATGGGATAAGAAAACCATTGCCTATACCAGATCAGAGGGTACTCTGGAATATAGACAAGCGTTATTAAAGTATTTCCATTCTAAAGGTTTTCAAGATTTGGATGTTAAAGATATTATTGTGACCAATGGAGGGTCAGAGGCTTTGATTTTCACCTTGAGTGTTATTGCAAATCCTGGGGATGAGGTGATAATACCAGAGCCATTTTATGCTAATTATAATGGTTTTTCTGTTCAAAGTGATATTAAAGTGGTTCCTATAACAGCGGACATTGATAAGAGTTTTGCCCTACCACCTATCTCTGAGTTTGAAAAGAAAATTACAGACAAAACCAAAGGCATCATTATATGCCATCCAGGAAACCCAACGGGTTATTTATATTCTAAAGAAGAATTAGATCAATTAAAGGATTTGGTAATCAAACATAATCTCTATTTAATATCAGATGAGGTTTATCGAGAATTCACTTATGACCAGCCTCATGAATCTGTGCTGAATATTCCAGAATTAAAGGATCATGCGATTATCATAGATTCAGAATCCAAAAGGTTTAGCATGTGCGGGATTAGATTAGGCGCAATGATATCAAGGAATAAAGAACTTATGACCGCAGCACTAAAGTTTGCCCAAGCCAGATTAAGCCCATCAGAAATTTCACAAAAGATAGCTACAGCCGCTCATGATAAACCAAAAGATTATTTAAAAGCAGCTAAAAAAGAATACAAAGAAAGAAGAGATTTTGTAATAAAAGCATTGAATGAAATAGATGGAGTTTTTGCGCCAGAGCCAAAAGGAGCTTTTTATTGTGTAGCACAATTACCAGTGGAGAATGCAGAGGATTTTGCCCAATGGATGTTAGAAGAATTTGAGTATAAGGGCAAAACGATCATGGTTGCCCCAGCAGCTGGCTTTTATTCTTCAGAAGGAAAAGGCCTGAATGAGGTTCGGATTGCTTATGTCCTAGAAAAGGATGCGTTGAAAGACGCGGTGAAAATCTTAGAAGAAGGTTTAAAAGCTTATAAGAATAGATAAAAAAATTCTGATGAACATATAAAGTGTAGCTGTCTCAAAACTTTAAACACTGGTCATTCTGAACTTGATTCAGAATCTTATTGCCCTAATAACCAATTTATTATGAGACCCTGAAATAAATTCAGGGTGACAAAAGAAGTGCTTTGAGACAGTTACATTTTTTTAGTTCTTGAAAAAAATTATTTAAATATCATCAAAATTAATATCCGTGAATTCATCTACAGAATCAATAGGCCCATTATCTGGATTGCCTGAATTGTCCAATGATGCATCTCTATTCTCGTTATATTCACTAAAATCAGATTGGTGTCTTTCAGAGATTACTTCCTCTCCTTTTTCCGTAGTAATGAATTGCGTGGTCTCATCCAAATATTCCTTGAAACTTTGAAAATCTTCTTTATATAGGTAAATTTTATGTTTCTTAAAATAAAAAGACCCATCTTCATTGGTATTCTTTTTACTTTCTGTAATCGTCAAATAATAATCCCCTGCTCTTGTCTCTCTAACATCAAAAAAATACGTTCTCCTTCCCGCTCTAAGCGATTTAGAAAAAATTTCCTCATGTTGGTTTTTATCTTTAGAATCCATGTCAGCCATAATCAAATCCACTTAATCGTTTAACAATCTTTAACAAAACTATAAATTTTTTTATAAGAAAAAGCAAACTTCAAGGAAAATTTAAGTTAAATTAAGTTTTCTACTGCATTTATTTAATTGAATTTGATTCTAGCCAATGATTAAATTCCGTTTCATCTCTGTGCATGGCGTCAATTAACCCCTCTACTTCTGCAAATTTCTTCTGCTCTCTTATATAGTACAAAAATTCTATAGTTACATCTTCGGTATATAAATTACCTTCAAAATTTAATATAAAAACTTCTAATCTTTTGTCTTTTCCCTCAAAAGTAGGTCTATCCCCAATACTCATTAATCCTAAATAAGAATGTTTATTAAATTTAACTTTAACGCCGTAAACGCCATCTTTAGGTACTAATTTATCTTCTGCTACTTTTAGATTAATCGTAGGAAAACCCAATTTCCTTCCTATACCATCTCCTTTTATAACAGTTCCAGACATAAAATAATTATAACCCAAGGCATCATTAGCATATGCTAGATCACCGTTAAATAGTGCATTTCTTATCTTTGTAGAGCTTACCGGTTTATCTACCTCTTTAATAGCGTCTAACTGCAAAAGTTGAAAGTCATAGAGTTCTGCAAGTTCACTTAGTTTCTCAAAGTTCCCTTCCCTGTTTCGTCCAAAATGGTGATCATGACCAATGACTAAAACCTCTACATTCAACTTTTTCACTAAATAATCCCTTACAAAAGCTAAAGATGAAATACGGCTAAACTCAAAATCAAAAGGTTGAACTATCATATAGTCTAAGCCTAAACCATCCAGGATTTGCTCTTTTTCATGCTCCAAAGTTAGAAGTTTGAGGTCTGAGTCCTTTTGCAAGACAAATCTTGGATGTGGGTCAAAAGTCAATAGACCAGACTTTGCCCCTTTTTCTGCAGCAATATCATTTAATCTTCTGATGATAGCTCTGTGCCCCTTGTGAACACCATCAAACATACCCAAGGTAAGAACCGTTTTTTTCTGATCACTAAATAAGCTGATGTTCAATATTTTTTTCATGATTGTAAGTTTACAAATTTATAGATAGTTATTTTAGTAGAAAAATCTAAATTTGATAATTAAATAAGTTAAAAAGATATATATTTGCAGAAATACAATTAAGACGTACCTAATATAATTAAAGATGGCAAATACAGGAAAAATTGCTCAGATTATCGGCCCGGTAATCGATGTTATTTTTGACAATGTAGAAGAACTACCAATGATATATGACTCTTTGGAGGTCCTTCGTGATGGCAAAGAAAATTTGGTTTTAGAAGTTGAACAACACATTGGAGAAGACACCGTGAGATGTATCTCCATGGATTCAACAGATGGACTACAAAGAGGACAAACAGTTATGAAAACTGGTAACCCAATTACAATGCCTATTGGCGAGGAAATCAAAGGGCGTTTGTTCAACGTTGTTGGTGATGCCATTGATGGTCTAGGAAACATAGACAAAACAAATGGTCTTCCTATTCACCGCAAAGCTCCTAAATTTGAGGATTTATCAACTTCTTCAGAAATTTTATTCACAGGGATTAAGGTAATCGATTTGATTGAGCCTTATGTAAAAGGTGGTAAAATTGGTTTATTTGGAGGTGCTGGTGTTGGAAAAACAGTATTAATCCAAGAACTGATTAACAACATTGCCAAAGGACATGGTGGTTTATCCGTTTTTGCGGGTGTTGGGGAGAGAACTCGGGAAGGGAATGACTTACTACGTGAGATGTTAGAGTCTGGCATTATCCGTTATGGAGATGACTTTATGCATTCCATGGAAGAAGGTGGTTGGGATTTAACCAAGGTTAATCAAGATAAATTAAAAGAATCTAAAGCAAGTTTTGTCTTCGGACAGATGAATGAGCCTCCTGGAGCACGTGCACGTGTTGCATTATCAGGGCTTACGCTAGCGGAATATTACCGTGATGGCGATGGGCAAGGGCAAGGACGTGACGTATTATTTTTCGTAGATAACATCTTCCGCTTTACACAAGCGGGGTCAGAGGTTTCTGCTTTGTTAGGACGTATGCCATCTGCAGTAGGTTATCAACCTACATTAGCTACGGAAATGGGAGCGATGCAAGAGAGAATTGCTTCTACTAAACACGGTTCTATTACATCTGTACAGGCAGTCTATGTGCCTGCGGATGATTTAACAGACCCTGCTCCAGCTACAACATTTGCTCACTTGGATGCAAAAACAGTACTTTCTCGTAAGATTGCTTCTTTGGGTATTTATCCAGCAGTAGATCCATTGGATTCCACATCTAGAATCTTATCGCCAGAAATCGTAGGAAAAGAGCATTATGCTTGTGCACAGAGAGTAATAGAGATATTACAACGCTATAAAGCATTACAAGATATTATCGCTATTCTTGGTATGGAAGAACTTTCAGAAGAGGATAAATTAATCGTTCACAGAGCTAGACGTGTACAACGTTTCTTGTCTCAGCCATTCCATGTAGCAGAACAGTTTACGGGTCTTAAAGGAGTATTAGTGGATATTAAAGAAACGATCAAAGGTTTTAATATGATTATTGATGGTGAAGTTGATCAATATCCAGAAGCTGCATTCAACTTAAAGGGTTCTATAGAAGAAGCGATTGAAGCTGGAGAGAAAATGTTGGCAGAAGCAGAATAATTATGAGCTTACAATTACAAATAATAACTCCAGAACAGGTAATCTTTGATGCAGAAGTAGATTCTGTGGTGGTTCCAGGTAAAAAAGGAAGGTTTCAAATATTGACGAATCACGCCCCTATTGTTTCAACTTTGGAGACTGGCAAAATAGAAATCATATCAAGAACTAACCAACCTATATCCCTAGATAAAAGCTTGTTAGAATTATCTCCTGCTGATGACAAAGTGTTGGTTCTAAACGTAACTGGTGGCATCCTAGAATTCAATAATAATAAATGTATTATTTTAGCGGACTAAATTAACCTGCGCATGTAGACAAAGTAGCTGTCTTAAAGCCTTAAAAACCGGTCATTCTGAACTTGATTCAGGATCTCATTAAATTGATAACCAGTTTATTATGTCACCCTGAAATAAATTCAGGGTGACAAAAGCGATGTCTTGAGACAGTTACTTTTTACATTTATCAATAGTAAACTATAGTGTAATTAATTACCCTACTATTCTTCTTGAAATTCATAATAATCAAATAAAAAATTATTATATGGGAAACGCACTTCATGAATTTTTTTCACCTCTTCATATAACAACCTCTTGAGTTCATCTATATTAGTTCCTTTCTGGGCAGATATAAATATGGTTTCATCCTCTGTTCTGGCAACCCACATTTTTTGTAATTCTTCTAAAGAATAATTTTCTTGCAGTTTCTCCGTCAAATCATCCTCCTCTTTTTCTATATGCTTGAACTGATCTATTTTGTTAAAAGC
Organism: Flavobacteriaceae bacterium Ap0902; assembly: GCA_009835005.1. Lineage (GTDB taxonomy): Bacteria > Bacteroidota > Bacteroidia > Flavobacteriales > Weeksellaceae > Profundicola. The sequence continues at coordinate 9,668 of WTFG01000010.1, forward strand.
AATAATGGTCGGCTTATCCAAACTACCAATATCCTTCAATGTTTCATTAACAGACGCAATATGGTCTTCAAAACTTGGATGAGAAATATCCACCACATGTACAATTAAATCTGCTTCTCTCACCTCATCCAACGTTGATTTAAATGATTCTATCAACTGCGTAGGTAACTTGCGTATAAAACCAACTGTATCCGTCAAAAGAAATGGTAAATTCCCAACCACCACTTTCCTAACTGTGGTATCTAATGTAGCAAACAACTTATCCTCTGCAAACACATCAGATTTGGACAATACATTCATCAAGGTAGATTTACCAACATTGGTATACCCAACTAATGCCACACGCACCAATTGACCACGATTCTTGCGCTGCGTGGCCATTTGCTTGTCTATCTTTTCTAGTTTTTTCTTTAATAAAGTTATCCTATCCCTAATGATACGTCTATCCGTCTCAATCTCTGTTTCACCAGGACCACGCATCCCAATACCACCACGCTGACGTTCCAAGTGAGTCCACATTCGGGTTAGTCTAGGTAACAGATATTCATATTGAGCCAACTCCACCTGCGTTCTAGCATAAGAAGTCTGCGCTCTTTGTGCAAAAATATCAAGAATCAAATTGGTTCTATCTATAATCTTTTTATCTGTAAACTTTTCTATGTTTTTAAGTTGAGAGGGTGTTAATTCATCATCAAAGATGATAGTGTCTATATTATTTTTTAGTGCAAACTCTTTAATTTCTGACAACTTACCACTCCCAACAAAATATTTGGGATCTGGTTTATCTGTTTTTTGTGTGAAGCGCCCTATCGTTTCTGCACCAGCGGTGTAGGCTAGAAACTCTAGCTCATCCATATATTCCTTGGTTTTCTCTTCTGGTTGTTCTTGCGTGATTAAACCAACTAAAATCACTTTCTCGTATGTTGCTTCTTTTTTTTCTAGCATAAGGTTCTTTTATTACAAAAACTGTGCAAAATAATATCGTATAATTCTACACCATTAAATTTAAAACTGTGGATAATACTAATATATAAATTATTATATTCTGATATACTTACAAAATTCACTTTTAATATTATAATAATATCCTTCAAAGTAAAATAATTACTCTTTGGTTTAATGAAAATTTTGTTTTTTTTAATATATATATATATATATATATATTGGCATTATGTAATTAAAATAATAGCGCTATTTATTAAGGTTATTTATATATACAACCTAAATAATTACACATATCGTAAAACCATTATGCGATATTAAATAAACTAATGGGATATTACGAATATGATACTCATGGTAAATACAGCGATATTGAAAAAGTATCAAATGTAGGCGAGTGTATAGATAGGGATTGGAAAGCTTGTCAAGCAGACACAAGTTGCAGCATGACATGTGCGGCTACAGGTCCTGCATGCCCAGCAGCAATTGCCATAGCCTGTCTAGCAACAGAAAGTTAAAAATTATGAAAAAAAATAATCTACCATCCTATTTATGGATACTTTTAGGTCCGTTTGGAATTATTATTTTCCTATTAAAGTTTAATCATAAAACTTTATACAAGAAAAAAATGAAATAAATTTTAATCAATATTAAATACTAAACCAACAGCCGTTAATTAATCTTAATGGCTGTTATTTAATAAAAAGAATAATGATGATGTATGGAATAGATGAAGGTGTCGACACACAAGACTAAGACGTTAATTATTAACATAAAAAAATCAGCCTAAGAACTTCTTAGGCTGATTTTCTATTTTAATCTAATAGATTATTTCTTGATATTACATTAGATCTGAGGCCCAGCAGCAACTAAACTCTTACCTTCTTCATTATCTGTATATTTCTCAAAGTTTTTGATAAACTTATTGGCCAAATCTTTTGCTCTATCTTCCCAAACAGAGGCATCTTCATACGTATCTCTAGGATCTAAAAGATTGCTATCTACATTAGGTAAAGAAGTTGGAACCTCTAAATTAAAGATAGGAATCGTTTTAGTTTCTGAATCCTCTATAGAACCATCTAAAATTGCATCTATAATCGCTCTCGTGGCTTTCAAAGAGATACGCTTTCCAGTACCATTCCATCCCGTGTTCACTAAATATGCAGTAGCACCATTCGCTTCCATTTTCTTCACTAACTCCTCACCATATTTAGTTGGGTGCAGAGAAAGAAAAGCTTCTCCAAAACATGCAGAGAAAGTAGGCGTTGGCGTATCAACTCCACGCTCTGTACCCGCTAATTTAGCAGTAAATCCAGACAAGAAATGATATTTAGTTTGTTCTGGCGTCAATTTAGAAACCGGAGGCATCACACCAAAAGCATCTGCAGTTAAGAATATAACTTTCTTAGCAGGACCCGCTTTAGAAACAGGTTTTACGATATTATCTATATGATAGATTGGATATGAAACACGTGTGTTTTGCGTAGCAGAAGTATCAGAGAAATCAACTTTCCCATCTTCATCTACTGCCACATTTTCTAATAAAGCATCACGCTTGATAGCCCCGTAAATTTCTGGTTCTTTTTTTGGATCTAAATCAATGGTTTTTGCATAGCATCCACCTTCAAAGTTAAAGACACCATCATCATCCCAGCCATGCTCATCATCACCGATTAAAGCACGTTTTGGATCTGTTGATAAAGTAGTTTTACCTGTACCTGATAAACCAAAGAAAATAGCAGTATCACCATCTTTGCCTACGTTGGCAGAACAGTGCATCGCAGCAATCCCTCTAAGTGGTAAATAATAGTTCATCATAGCAAACATACCTTTTTTCATCTCACCACCATACCAAGTACCGCCAATTACTTGCATTTTTTCAGTCAGATTAAATACAGTATAAACCTCTGAGTTCATTCCGTACTTCTCATAATCTTTGTTTGTAGTTTTAGATGCATTTAAAACTACAAAATCAGGCTCACCAAAATTGGCTAATTCTTCTTTTGTTGGTCTTATAAACATATTGGTAACAAAATGTGCCTGCCAAGCAACTTCCATAACAAAACGAACTTTAAGTCTTGTATCTTCATTAGCACCACAATAGCCGTCCACTACATACAGTTTCTTGCCAGAAAGCTCATCTGCAGAGATTTCTTTTAAATGATCCCATGCTTCCTTACTTAATGGTTTGTTATCATTAGGAGCTTGAGGCGAAGTCCACCAGATGGTATCTCTCGTTATATCATCTTCTACGATATATTTATCCTTAGGAGAACGACCAGTGAACTTACCTGTCATCACATTGACTGCGCCCAATTCTGTAAGCTGTGCTTTTTCAAAACCTTCTGAATCAACACGCATTTCCTCCTCAAATAATTTTTCGTAAGAAGGATTATGTATGACTTCTTTTACATCTTGAATACCATAAGACTCTAATGCTTTCTTAATGTTTTCCATTTAAAGTTGTTTTAGTTCTGTAAAAATATAAAGTATTGAATTAATAAAAAAGTGATTTTAGACATTGTTTTAATTAATTTTGTACATATATAATCCTATATTTAAGTATTTTAGAGGAAAATACTATTCTTGCATTTTAAATAAAATTGACTTATCAATAAAGTTTCTTATTTTTGCGCTGTTAAATAAAAAAGTAAAATTATGTCTGACATTACATCAAGAGTAAAAGCAATTATCGTAGATAAGTTAGGAGTAGAAGAAAATGAGGTTACTCAACAAGCAAGTTTCACAAATGACTTGGGAGCTGATTCCTTAGATACTGTAGAACTTATCATGGAATTCGAGAAAGAATTTGATATTCAAATTCCAGACGACCAAGCAGAAAAAATTTCTACTGTAGGTCAAGCAATTCAGTATATTGAAGAAGTAAATAAATAAAATTTATTTTAAATGGAGCTTAAAAGAGTTGTAATTACTGGTATAGGTGCCCTTACACCAATTGGAAATACGTATCCTGAGTATTGGGAGGCATTGCTAAATGGTGTAAGTGGTGCAGCTCCTATTACGCTTTTTGATGCTTCTAAATTCAAGACTCAATTTGCTTGCGAATTAAAAAACTTTGATCCACTAGACCATTTTGACCGCAAAGAGGCAAGAAAAATGGATCGCGTAGCACAAATTGGTGTTGTTGCGGCTAGAGAAGCCATAACAAACAGCCAAATTTTGGATTCCAACTTTGACAAACATAGAATCGGTGTTATTTGGGGCTCAGGGATTGGAGGATTAACCACTTTTGAAAGTGAAGTAACTACATTCGTAAACGGGAATGGTACGCCCAGATTCAACCCTTTCTTTATTCCTAAAATGATTGCAGACATTACCCCTGGCTTAATTTCTATGGAATATGGCTTTATGGGACCAAACTACACTACCGTATCTGCCTGTGCATCATCTTCTAATGCACTCATTGATGCATTTAACCTCATTAGATTAGGAAAAGCAGATGCTATTTTAAGTGGTGGATCAGAGGCCGCTATTACTGCTTCTGGTGTGGGAGGTTTTAATGCGCTTCACGCCATGTCTACTAGAAATGAAGACCCTAAAACGGCGTCACGCCCTTTTGATAAAGGAAGAGATGGATTTGTTCTAGGAGAGGGTTCTGGAGCGATTGTTTTGGAGGAATTAGATCATGCTATCCAAAGAGGAGCTACTATATATGCAGAATTAGTAGGTGGAGGTTTATCAGCGGATGCTTATCACATGACAGCCCCTCATCCAGATGGCGTAGGAGTTTATAAAGTAATGAAAAACGCTTTGAACGATGCCCATATTCAACCTCAAGAGGTAAATCATATCAACATGCACGCAACTTCCACACCTCTTGGCGACATTGCAGAGCCAAAAGGAATTTTGGAATTATTTGGTGAACATGCAAAAAATATTCAATTAAATGGTACTAAGTCTATGACTGGCCATTTATTAGGAGCTGCTGGAGCCATAGAGGCTATTGCCACTGTAGGAGCTATTTATAAGCAAATAGTGCCCCCTACTATCAATCATTTTACAGATGACCCCGCTGTTCCAGAGTTGGATTTCACTTTTGGTAAACCGCAAGAGAAAGCCATTACCTATGCCATGAGTAATACTTTTGGCTTTGGTGGACATAATGCTTGCGTCTTGTTTAAAAAATATTAAATGAGCAATGCTGAAACGATTTCTGAAACTCTTCAAAAATAACCAACAGAATTCGTCTAGCCCACTTCCAGAACAATTACTACAGATTTTACAATTTAAACCTAATAATCCAGCGCTTTTTCAGCAGGTATTTATACCTAGAAGTGCTCAAGTTAAGACCCCTCAAGGTGTCTCTATTAATTATGAAAGATTAGAGTTTCTTGGAGATGCTATTTTAGGAGCAGTTATTTCTAAATACCTCTATGATAAAGCCCCAGAACAAAGAGAAGGGTATCTCACGCAAATGCGTTCTAAAATTGTTAGCCGAATTCATCTCAATGAAATTGGAAGAGAATTAAAACTCTTGGACTATGTAGACAAAGAAGTTAAAAACCATTACTCTTTGAGTCAAGACATAGAAGGGGACATGTTTGAAGCACTGATTGGAGCCATATACAAAGACAAAGGATTTTATTTCACAGTAGATTTTATCCAAAGGATTGTCATAGATAAATACGTGGATATAGCAAAGATGGAGAAGAGAATCTCTAGCTACAAGAGTTATATGTTTGAGTGGGCACAAAAGAAGAAAATTAATATTAATTTTAATACAGTAGAAGAAAATAATGCAGATGATGCAACAATTTTTGTTTCTACCATTTCGTTAGATGGAGAAATCAGCAGCAAAGGAAGAGGAACTTCTAAGAAAAAAGCTGAGGAAACAGCTGCTAAAAGATTATATTATGCCTATAAAAATAAGATGTGATGTTAGAACTTGATGATGAGGTGCAAGATGAATTTCATCTGTTTGGAGTTCAAACGGCCATTACCGATGAAACTAAATTCATTTTTTTACTAAACAATGCTTTTCATTGGAAACTTCAGCGCATTCCAGATTTGGATGTAACCTTTAAAGATGAAACTTTTTGCTATTCTACCTATTTGTACGAAGATCCTCATAATTTAGAGGATTATGTGTATGTTATAAAAAACCAATCCCATGATAAACGCATGGATAAGGTAGAGAATTCCTTGTTTCAAGACGTGGCCTTGAATAAATCTCGCCCCTTGTTAAATAAATATAAAACATTTAGGTATTTAATAAAATTACCAATAGAAACAGATAGCCTTCCAATAAAACATTTAACTTTGCCAAGCGTTGATTTTATATATAATATTCAACCCATAGAGATAACTAGCAATAAAGAAAAAAAATATTTCTTAATATGATTAATAGAAAGATTTTCCCAAAGAAAACAAAGATAGTTGCAACCCTAGGTCCTTCTACCAATGATATAGAAATTATTCGTGCCATGGCACTTAGCGGTGTCAACGTTTTTAGAGTTAATTTCTCCCATGCAGAATATGAAGATGTCAAAGAAAAGATTCGCTGGATTAGACAAGTGAATGAGGAGGAAGAAATCTCTGTAGGGATTTTAGCTGATCTGCAAGGTCCAAAATTAAGAATTGGTATGGTAGAAGAAGACTCTTTCCTTAAAGAAGGTGAAACTTTGGCTTTTACCAATGAGGAGATCACTGGCAATAGCCAACAAGTATATATGACTTATGAACGATTTGCCAAAGACGTTGAAGTAGGAGAAAAAATTCTAATTGATGATGGAAAGTTAATCCTAGAAGTTCTATCTACGGATAAAGAAAAAATGGTTAAAGCTAAAGTAATCCAAGGAGGACCATTGAATTCTAAAAAAGGAGTTAATCTACCCAATACAAGAGTCTCTCTACCTGCACTTACAGAAAAGGATATTGAGGATGCTATTTTTGCTATAGACCAAGAAGTAGATTGGTTTGCTTTAAGTTTTGTGCGTCATGCGCAAGATGTGATAGATTTAAAGAACTTGATTAAAAAACATTCCTATTGCAAAATCCCGATTGTTGCTAAAATAGAAAAACCAGAAGCATTAGAGAATATAGATGAGATTATAGTGGAATGCGATGGATTGATGGTGGCAAGAGGAGATCTTGGCGTGGAAATACCTATGGAAAAAGTGCCAGTAGCTCAGAAAATGCTGGTAGACAAAGCTAAATTTAACCGTAAGCCTATCATTATTGCCACCCAGATGATGGAAAGCATGATGCACAGTTTGACGCCTTCTCGTGCAGAAGTCAATGATGTAGCTAATTCTGTTATGGATGGAGCCGATGCAGTAATGTTAAGTGGAGAGACTTCTGTAGGAGAGCATCCTGTAGAGGTGATTAAAGCAATGGCTAATATCGTAAAAACGATTGAGGATGATAGACATATCACAGTGCCTGCACATCCACCAATTGATCCAACTTCTAAAAGGCACGTTACGAATGTTATATGTTTTAATGCTGCAAAAATGGCAGAACATACATTAACTAGTGCCATCGTAACTTTGACTTATTCTGGATACACAGCCTTTCAAATTTCATCTCACAGACCCAAAGCATCTGTATTTGTATTTACGCCGAACAAGAGAATTTTAACGATGTTAAATTTACTTTGGGGTGTAGAAGCATTCTATTATGAGAGCACAAAATCAACGGATGAAACCGTGATAGAGGTTAATATGTATTTATTAGAAAGAGGTCTGATTCATAATGGTGATTATGTCATTAACCTAAACGCCATGCCTGTATCAGAAAAAGGGAAAACCAATACTTTGAGGTTTACAACCGTTTAATAAAAATATAATCCTGTTTGAAATTTGATTTTATAATGAAACTACGGTTCTTATTGATTTCTTTTTTCACAGGGTACTTTGGTTGGGCTCAAACATTGCAGATTAGGGATTCTAATACAGAAAACCCTATTCCAGAGGTTCTAGTTTTAGATGCTAATGATAATGTATTAGGTACGACAGATTATTCTGGTAAGATTCCACTGAATGAATCATACCAGAATTTTTTGTCTTTTTTTAAAGAGGATTATCAAATAAAAGAAGTAGATTTTACAAACTTGGCGTTAACCTCTGACATCCTTATCTATTTAGAGAGCGAGGTGTTTCAATTAAAAACAGTTTCTGCACAAGGTTTTAAATGGAAAACAAGAAAGGAAAACACACCAGTCAATGTTCTCTCGTTTACAGAAGAGGATATTCAATTTAATCAACCTCAAACCACAGCAGATGCACTTACCTATACAGGAGAAGTGTTTATACAGAAAAGTCAATTAGGTGGTGGGAGCCCCATGATGCGTGGATTTGCTACAAATAGAGTGTTAATTGTTGTGGATGGAGTTAGGATGAATAACGCCATTTTCCGCTCTGGCAATATACAGAATGTCATAGGGATAGACCCTTTTACGATTCGCAATGCGCAAGTAATTATGGGGCCAGGTTCTGTGTTATATGGCTCTGATGCCATAGGCGGCGTCATGGACTTCTCTACAGAAGAAATACAAACCTCATCTCATTTGAAGATGATGGGGAAAACAACTGTTAGATATTCTACTGCTGCAGAAGAAAAAAGCGCGCATGCAGATTTATCTGTAGCAAGCCCGCAATGGACATCTTTCACTTCTTTTAGTTATTCTGATTTTGGTGATTTAAAAATGGGCAGCAATGGACCAGCAGCATATTTAAGACCTCAATATGTAGAAATCACCTCAGATGGAGATTTCATGATGACCAATGAAAACCCAGAAGTACAAAGGCAATCTGGTTATAAACAAGTAAACTTCTTGCAGAAAGTCAAGTTCAAACCGAGTGATATTTGGGATTTAAATTTCTCTTTTTCTTATGCTAACACTTCTAATGTTCCCAGATATGATAGACTGATTAGATATAGAAATAACGAATTGCGTTCTGCTGCGTGGTATTATGGACCTCAAGAATGGGTTCAGACTGCTTTTAGAACAACGATAAAACCCAATGCAACTTGGGTAGATGAATTTACCTCTATTTTATCTCATCAGTATTTCAAAGAAAGCCGCCACGATAGAGATTTCAATACGCCCATTAAACTTAATAGAATAGAACAAGTGAATGTCTGGAGTTGGGATCATGCTTTTTATAAGAAATTTAATGATAGGAATGAAGTTTTCTATGGGCTGGATATGCATTTGAATCATGTTAATTCTTACGGAAATAGCAAAAATATACATACAGGACTTCAACAAGAAATTGCCAGCAGATACCCTAATGGCTCCAAATGGAATCAAATTGGAATTTACGCCAAAGATATATGGCAACTTAATCATAACTTAAACCTAGAAACTGGATTGCGATACAGTTATGTTAATTCTAAATCTAGTTTTAATAGAAAGTTTTATGATTTTCCTTTTGATAAGGCTGATTTTAACCATGGGGCTTTAAGTGGTAGTATTGGATCTACACTACAATTAAAGAAAGGATTTAAGTTCAATGTGAATATAGCCACTGGCTATAGAGCACCCAATATAGATGATATCGCCAAGGTTTTTGATTCTGAACCAGGCAACGTGGTAGTACCAAACCCACAATTGAAACCAGAGCATATTTATAGTATAGAAGGCGGAATTTCTAAAAAATTCGGTAATCTTTTATTATTAAACATACACGGATATCATAGTTGGCTGCAAGATGCGTTGGTGCGCAGAGATTTCAGTTTGAATGGGCAGGATTACATTCTATATGACGGTGAGTTAAGCAAGATTCAAGCAATTCAAAATGCCGCTAGAGCCAAGGTTTATGGCGGATTATTCTCTATGGAATTCAATTTATCTAGAAACTTCAAATTTTTAGGAAACTTTAATTATACCCATGGAGAAGAACAATTAGAAGATGGCACTTGGTCACCGCTTCGCCATGCAGCACCCTTATTTGGGAAAGGTGCTTTAATTTTTGAAAGAAAAATCCTTAAATTAAGTTTAGAAACCATATTTAATGGTGAAATTAGTGCAGAGAAGCTCCCGCCGAGCGAAAAATCCAAAGATTATCTCTATGCATTAAACAACAAGGGAGAACCTTATGTGCCAGCTTATTCCATCATCAATTTTAAATCACAAATTACTTTAAATAATTATTTAACCTTAAACTTGGGATTAGAGAATATTTTAGACAAAAGATATAGGCCGTATTCATCTGGAATTTCTGCACCCGGTAGAAATTTTGTAATTTCGGTTCAAACATTTTTTTAATGAGCAGTAAACAAAAGAAATACGATATAGCCTATTTAAGAATGGCTAAAGAATGGGGACAACTGTCTTACTGCACAAGAAAAAAAGTAGGTGCATTGATTGTAAAAGACCGCATGATAATATCAGACGGGTATAACGGTACACCCAGTGGATTTGAGAATGTATGTGAAGATGAGGCAGGCTATACCAAATGGTATGTCCTCCATGCAGAGGCCAATGCCATTCTAAAAGTGGCTTCTTCTACGCATAATTGTAAAAATGCTACGTTGTATATTACACTGTCGCCTTGCAGGGAGTGTAGTAAACTTATTCACCAAGCTGGAATCAAAAGAATTGTATATATAAATCAGTATTCTGATACTTCTGGCATAGATTTTCTAGGGAAAGCAGGTGTCGCTGTAGAACAAATTACAGAGGATGAGTTATAATATTAAATGAAATCTCTTTACACATTTCTAAATTTTTTTGGTGCAATTTTAGCGATTCTATTGGTTTTTGCCATTGGATTCCGCGCAGGACAGAAGTATGATATTGCTGTGGATGAAAATAATGATTATGTTCCAATCTCTTATTCTATTAATGAACAGAAGATGAGGAGGCTTATGAGCTTGATAGATAATCATTATGTGGATCAAGTAAATACAGATAGCCTTATAGATAACACCATTCAATACATCATGTCTAATTTAGACCCCCATAGCGTGTATTTGGACCAAAAAGTTTCTAAACAAATGGATCAGAAAATGCGTGGTTATTATATTGGAATTGGAATGGAGTATGTGATTTTTCATGACACGCTCTTCGTGACACGTGTAAATACAAATTCACCTAATTCTAATCTCTTACAATTAGGTGATAGAATTATCAAAGTAAATGATTCTATAGTCACAGGTGCTGAGACGGAAAATGCCCACAAATTGATTCAAGGCGAACCTAATACCTTTGTAAAACTCTCTATATTGCGTAACCATAAAAATATAGAAATTAAGGCACAAAGAGCCATTATACCAGACGGTACAATTACAGATAGTTATATGCTTAATGATTCTCTAGGCTATATTAAACTCAAAAGATTTGGAGAACACAGTTACACAGAGTTTAAATCTAGTTTGCGAAATTTAAAAAGTAAAGGGATGAAGGTACTTGTCTTTGATTTAAGAGGAAATTCTGGTGGATTGATGTCTGTAGCAGAAAAAATTACAGATGAGTTTTTGACGAATAATCAATTAATTGTATTTACCAAAGATGCCAAAGAGAAGAAAAAACGCTATTACGCTACCAATAAAGGTGATTTTGATGGGGAACCTTTGTATGTTTTGATAGATGAGGAATCTGCCTCTGCAAGTGAAATTGTGGCTGGTGCTATTCAAGACAATGATGCGGGAACTATTGTAGGCAGAAGAAGTTTTGGCAAAGGTTTGGTACAAAGAGAAATCAGTCTAGGAGATGGAACCAAACTACGTCTAACCACCGCAAGATATTATACGCCTTCTGGACGGTCTATCCAAAAACCTTATATCAATGGGAAGGGAAAAGATTATATGAAAGATATCACCAACCGATATCTGAGAGGAGAAATGTTTTTTTTAGACAGCATTAAAGTGCCAGATTCCCTCAAATATAAAACAGCCAAAGGTAGAACAGTTTATGGCGGTGGAGGAATCATTCCAGACGTTTTTGTACCATTGGATAGCATTCAATATAGTGTATGGTATTATACCTATAGAGACAAAAAACATTTTGATGAAAAAATTGTAAACTATATTGATCAAAACAAATTAAAGTTTAAAAATATTAAAGAGGAAGATTATATTGCATTTTTTAATCCCAAACCCTTAGCAGAAGAACTAATCTCTGAAATTGAGGGAAGAGAAATTCATTGGCGACCAGAAGAAGAGGAATATTTTGAAGCTCTAATCAAAGCTACCATTGCCAATTATGTTTATGGAGATCAAGTTTCTCAAAAAATATGGATCAAACAAGATCCTATGTTAAAGAGAATTACCGCACTGGAAAAAGAAAAGCAATGAACTGGGAGATGGCCTTAGAAGAATATAAGAATTATCTAAAATTAGAAAGAAATCTATCAGACCATACAATTTCTAATTATTTAAGAGATATTACTAAACTCAAAACCAGTTATCAAACATACAAGCCAGCTCAAATCACGACAGAAGAAGTTAGGAATTTTTATTATGATGTATCTAAAAACTACGCAACACGTACGCAAGCCAGAATCTTATCTGGAATTCGGAGTTTTTTTGATTTTCTAGTGATGCAAGAAATTGTAGACGTTAATCCAACTGCATTGATTTATTCTCCCAAACTACAAGCCCATATTCCAGATGTCCTAACCTTAGAGGAAATTAATAAAATTAGTGCCGCTATTGATTTATCTGATCCTTTTGGTCATAGAAACAAAGCCATCATAGAAATGTTATATGGCTGTGGCCTAAGGGTATCAGAATTAGTAGAACTCAAATTATCTGATTTATTTTTAGAAGAAGATTATATTCGTGTAACTGGAAAAGGCAATAAACAAAGACTTGTCCCTATCGCTGCATATACCCAGCATATATTGAAGACTTACATAGAAAAAGTGCGGGTGCATCAAAAAGTTAACCCCAAGTTTAGTGACCATATCTTCATTAATAATAGGGGAAACAAATTAACCAGAGTGATGATTTTCACCTTGGTCAAAAAGTTTGCAGCCATAGCCGGAATTCAAAAAAGTATTAGCCCACACACTTTTCGGCATAGTTTTGCAACACATCTGTTGAAGAATGGTGCAGATTTGCGTTCCATCCAGCTCATGTTGGGACATGAAAGCATTACAACCACAGAAATTTATACACATACAAATAGGGAACATCTTAAAGATAATTTAAATAAATACCACCCTAGAAATAGAAATTAATTATAACCCTATTCAACTTTTAGTTTGTTAAAATAATTTACTTCACACGAATTAACTTTACATTTGCAGCGTGGAAATAACTAAAAAACAAAAGGTCATATTATCTCTTATATTAGGGAGTGTTGCCGCTTTAGGACCATTTAGTATAGATATGTATTTACCTGGTTTTCCTGCCATTGCAGAGGACTTTGGCATCACGGAAAATCAAGTTTCCTATACCCTCACCAGTTATTTTATAGGAATTTCTTTAGGTCAACTAATCTATGGTCCTATTCTAGATAAATTTGGAAGGAAAAAACCATTGATGATAGGACTGACCATTTATGTTATTGCTGCCATTGGATGTGCATTGGCTTCTGATCTAACCACGCTGATCATCATTCGTTTTTTCCAAGCATTGGGAGCAAGTGTGGGTATGGTTGCAGGTACCTCTATTATCAGGGATACTTTTGATGACAACCAAGAGGTGGCTAAAATGTTGTCCTCTATATTGTTAGTGATGGGCGTGGCGCCAATTATAGCACCCACAGTAGGTAGTTTCTTTGTAGAACATTTTGGCTGGCGCTCACTTTTTTATTTATTAGCTGGTCTAGCGATTGTGATTAATATAAGCTTAAAGCTCTTTTTAAAAGAAACCTATGGCTATCATCCAGAAATCCAATTAAAATTCAAACCCATTGCTAAAAATTACTGGAATGTTTTGAGGATTTCTTCTTTCCTAAAGTTTTCTTTAGCTGGTAGTATATCCATGTCTATTATGTTTGCGTATATCTCTACAATACCCATGATACTTATGAATATTTATGAGGTTTCTCAAGCAACTTTTGGAATTCTATTTGGTTTAAATGCAGGAGGTTTTATTATCGGGAGTCAAGTGAATCGCGTTTTACTAAAGAAAATAGATTTAAAGAAATTAACGTTAATCGCGATGTGGGCACAGCTTATCATCGCTATTCTATTCATTGTAACAGCATATACAGTGCATTTACCGTTGGAAATCTTTTGTGTCTTGATGTTTTTAATTCTATTTCTTTTAGGCTTTGTAAATCCTAATGCAATGGCGCTCTCTTTAGAATCCATGCGTACCAATGTCGGGGCTGCCTCTGCGCTAAACGGTAGTTTACGCATGGGAGCAGGTGCTCTAATGACTTTTCTAGCAGGGAAGTTTTATAATGGAACACCTCATACCTTGATTTGGTTTGTCGTAATATTAAGTTTTGTAAGTTTACTTTTTGTATTGGATTATAGAAGAAGCCACAGTTGATTTAAAAGATTTTATTTGTCCAGAAAATTATGGACAATCTGTAGAATTTCTTCTTGTGCTTTGTCTAAGTCATCATTCACTATCACCACATCAAAGTCTTCTGCAAACGTTAATTCATCTACTGCCTTGTCAATTCTCATTTGCAGCTTGTCATCGCTATCGGTGTTTCTAGTCTTCAAGCGATCTGCTAATACCGCTAAACTTGGTGGCTGTACAAAAATAGCTAAAGCCTTGTCTTTAAATTGTTTTTTTAGGTTTAACCCACCTACTACATCAATATCAAACAACACATGTTTACCGCTATCCCATATACGCTGAATTTCTGATTTTAAGGTGCCATAATAATGATTCTCATATACCTCTTCCCATTCTGCAAACTCATTATTATCTATCTTCTGCTTAAACGCTTCTGGGGCCAAAAAATAATAGTCTTTGCCATGCTCTTCTCCTACTCTTTTATCTCTGGTAGCACAAGAAATAGAAAAAGCCAAATCATTTGATCTTTTCTTCAATAAATGTTTTACCAAAGTAGTCTTACCAGCACCTGACGGAGCAGAAAATATAATCAATTTACCGTCTTTCATTATAAAATGTTTAAGATTTGTTCTTTAATTTTTTCTAGCTCATCTTTCATTTCCACCACAATCTTCTGCAATTCTGCATGATTGGATTTAGAACCTAATGTATTGATTTCCCTACCCATTTCCTGGGTGATGAAATTTAGCTTCTTACCATTGCTTTCTGGTAAATTCATCGTTTCTATAAAATATTCACAATGCTTTTGTAAGCGCACTTTTTCTTCTGTAACGTCTAATTTCTCTGTATAAAAAATTAGTTCTTGTTCTAGCCTATCTCTATCTACCTCTTTAATTTCTTCTAGGCTCTTGATCATGCGTTCTCTAATGGTCGCAATTCTTTCATCTTCATATTGAGGAACTTTCTTTAATAAAGCAACAATATTAGAAACGCGCAATTTAAATTCATCTTCCATGGATTTCCCCTCATCCATGCGGAATTCTGTCACTTTGTAGACAGCCTCTTGCAATGCTACTTTAAACTTCTGCCACTCAGAATCTCCCCATTCAATCGTATCCTCTGACGTGATATTAGGTAAACGCATCGCCGCCTCAAATCTTTTTTCTAAGCTAATTTCTGGAGAAACAGCTTCTATTTGAGTCATATAATTTTGAATCAAAGGAATATTTAAGGCTAAATCTCCTTCTTCTCCGCTTACTTGGGCATTAATATACACATCTATTTTGCCACGCTGTAGGCCAGATGCTACCAACTTTCTTATTTCTAATTCATATCCACGCATATCATAAGGCAGCCTGACATTTACATCTGCGTTTTTACTGTTCACAGATTTCACGTCAATAGTATAACGTGCGTGTTTAAGCTCAACAGCTGATTTACCGAATCCGGTCATGGATTGTAACATAGATCAATAACTTTAGTCAAAAATAAGGAAATTATATCGGATGTGAGATGCCTCATTTTATTAGATTAATTCTAATCTATATTTCTTTCTTTAAAATGCAGAAAAAAGGCATTGATTTTGTTAAAATTTAAAACCGAATTAAAAGAAAAGAAATTATGAAAAGAATATCAGATAGAATGGAAGAGCAATTGAACATTCAATTGACCAAAGAGGCAGAAGCCGCACAAGTTTTCTTGGCTTATGGTTCTTGGGCAGAAACCCAAGGATTCCCAGGGATAGCAGAATTCTTCTATGGCCATGAAGAAGAAGAGCGTGAACACATGAAAAAAATTATGCGTTACATTAATGGCCGTGGAGGTGAAAGCAAATTCCCGTCTATTCCTGCTGCGCCAGCCAATCCAGAAAACTTAAAAGATTGTCTCAACAAAGCCTTGAAGCACGAGATAGAAAACTCTAAAGCTATCGATGAGATTGTAAATCTAGCACATGAAGAAAAAGATTGGGCAACATTTAATTTCGCACAATGGTTTGTAAAAGAACAAATTGAAGAAGAAACATTGGTGCAAAATCTTATAGATAAATATAATTTGGCTTCTGATGAAAAAGAGAACAATGAGAACTTGTATGAGTTAGACAAGGATTTAGCAACGGCACCACAAGAAGTTAAAATCCCAAGGGAAGAGTAATTTAAATTTTTCTAAACCTATATATAAAACCCCGAATCGCATTGATTCGGGATTTTTGTTCCATAAAAGTTTCAGGGAAGAGATTTTATGATTCAAATCATAATTTATTGATTTTCAGTGTGATTTAATTTATAAGCCTTCATAACTACAATATATATTTGTTCTAAATTAAAATAACAATGGGGTATCTCAAATTTATCATGCTTTTTATAGGAGTTATCATTACGACAGCCCAAACCAGCAAGGGAACGATAGAAGGAATAATACAATCTGCAAATAAAGAGCCTCTGAGCAATGTAGAGGTTTATATTGATGGAAAGTTGAAAGCTATATCCCATACCAACGGACCCTTTTTATTTGAACAAGAAGCTGGTGAATATACACTAGAGTTACAACAAGGTCATAGAACATCTACTACCTCTACCGTGTCTGTGCTTCCTCATAAGACAACCAAAATATCCATTACTTTTCAAGAAGGTATGATTACTCTAAAGGAAATCAAGGTATTAGCAGAAAAAGAATTATTTAAAAATACCGTTCAATATGCACTCAAAAAAAATAAAAACATTCCAGGCGGAAACAACTTAATAGATTTGCAAGACCAGGATCTTCGTAGGTCCTTTACCTTAAAAGATGCATTAAGAGATCAGCCTGGCATAATCATTCAAGAGTTTTTTGGATCAAATGATCAACCTAGATTAAATATTAGAGGCTCGGGCATCCAGAGTAATCCACAAAGAAGGGGTATTAATCTATTGCAAGATGATATGCCATTTAACTTTTCTGATGGTTCTTACATCATAGGTTTATTAGAACCCCAAGTTGGTAATTATATAGAAATCTTTAGAGGGGCTAATTCCCTAGAATTTGGAGCAGCCAATTTAGGTGGAGCATTAAATATAGTTTCAAAGACAGGTTATACGACTGCTCCACTGCATTTAAAAATTGAAGGAGGGAGTTATGACTTATATAACATCCAATTAGAAGGAGGATCAGTAATTGGGAAAACTGATATATATGCTAGTTTAATCAAAAACCATTCTAATGGATACAGAAAACACAATAAAAGCAGCAAAGAAAGTGGTAATTTAAATCTGGGTTATAAATTTAATTCCCATATTCAAACACGTTTTTATACGCAATTTATCAATTCATCTTTTGATATCAGCGGTCCATTAAATAAAAAAATGATGAAAGATGACCCAACGCAAATTTCAGAAGGCATCCAACCTAAGATCCCAAGTATTGGTCCTAATGTACTCAGAGATTTGCCGCGTAGGGATGCAAAAACTTGGAGAATTGGGAATAAGACTATTTTCAAAATTAATAACGACAGTTACTTTAATCTGGACTTATACTATCAAAATGCAGACGATACTTTTTATTTTCCAGTAGTTACGGGAGTCAGAGAAAGTTTACATGAAGATTATGGTCTAAATCTAGCATTTAATAGCAAATATAATTCTCATCACATAAAGGGAGGGTTAAACACGAGTATAGGAAATATTGACAGAAAATACCATGCGAATGTGAAAGGTGAGAAAGGAAAAACATACGCTGATAATTTATTAGAAGCTAATAACCTGATTCTATACGTTGAAGATAAATATAACTTAAATTCAAAAATAAGTTTTATAGGAGCCCTTCAGTTATCAATGAATCATAGAGAGATTGATGAAAATTTTTCTACACCGCATTCTAGACCTTTCTTCTCTTATAAAACAAAAACCTATGAATTCTTTGATTCTCCAGCAATTGTAATGGATAAAAATTATCTTGGTCTGAACCCTAGAATTGGCATTTTATATGAACCTAATAAACGTAATCAGTTTTATTTGAATGCGAGTAAATCCTATGAGCCTCCTACTTTTGATGAATTATTATATAATGCTGGTGGTAATCCTAACCAAGGACCAAATCAAATAAGTGCTAAAAATCTTGATGAGCAGACTGCCTACACTATAGAATTAGGAAGTAGGGGTGAAAATACATTTATAGCATGGGATGTGAGCATCTATAGAAGTTGGGTTCAGGATGAAATACTTACAACGACAGATTTATTTGGAATTTCTGGTGAAACGAGAAATTCCGTGGACACAACCATACATCAAGGACTAGAAATGGGTCTAACCTGTACCATTTTCACCACGCCCAATCAACAATCCCTTCTATTAAGTACCGTATATAACTATAGTGATTTCACCTTCCAAGAAGGAATTTATAAAGATAAACAAATTGCAGGAATCCCTAAACATTATCTAACTGGAAGTTTAGATTATAGAATGCCTCAGGGTCTTTTTGCCAACATAAATTTTGAATATTTACCAGAAGACACTCCTACAGATCATCAAAATACAATCTACCAAGATGCTTACAACTTATGGGGTGCAAAGATTGGCTACCACAAATTACATTGGAGTGTCTACGCAGAAGTTAAAAATATATTGGATACTAATTATGCATCTAGTTATCTTATTAGAGATGTAGTCACAAATCCACCGCCACCATCCATTAGTGCAGAAGATGTAACCACTTTTATACCAGGTGTGGGTAGAAACCTTACAATAGGAATTAATTATAATTTATAACTATGAAAAAATTAATATTATTTGCATTCGCATCAATCATAACGCTCATAAGTTGTGAAAAAAAATCAACAGAGCCACAAGTATTAGAAGAACCTCAAGAGGTTATTCAAGATAAAGAGGTGGCTCTAGATCATACGGCATTGGTAAACAATGAAGAGGTTGCTGTCAATCAAAATATGTGCAAATATATCAATGAGTTGAAAATGAAAGTTGATGAGATTTCTTCTTCTGATAACCTTGATTATGATTCAGCTCAGAAAGAACTGCAAGAAACACTCGTAAATTTAATGTCTAGTTGTACAATAGCTGGCACTGATGGGCATAAAAAATTGCATCAATATTTATTTCCTATTAAAGAAAATATTGAATCATTGAATACAAACCAGGACAAAAGTTTTGCTATTATCAAGGAGAATTTAGCACACATTAGTTGTAAGGAATAATTAAATTTAATTTTCCTTATAATCTCAGTAGTTGTCTCAAAACACCGTTTTCACTTTGATTCATTACAGCATCTCATGACAAATTAAATATGAATTAGTCAGATTCTGAATCAAGTTAGAGTGACCAATTCTTAAGGTTTTGAGACCGCTACTTTTCTACTTTAATATAATTTAAAAATCCCATTGGTTTAAATCTTCTATGGCTAAATAAGCTGTCAAATCAAATTGCACAGGAACTACAGATATAAAACCATTTTCCAATGCCCATTCATCTGTATCTTCACCCTTATCTTGATTCTCAAACTTGCCTGTAAGCCAGAAATATTCTCTACCACGTGGATCTATACGCTTCTCAAATTCCTCATTCCACTTGGCACGAGCTTGTCTACATATTTTAATGCCTTTCAGTTGCTCTTTTTTACGTTTGGGGATATTGACATTCAGCACGACACCTCTAGGCAAACCGTTGTCTAACGTTTCTTGAATAATTTTTTTAATGAAATCTTCTGCTGCTAGAAAATCAGCATCATAAGCAAAATCATCTAGGGAAAATCCAATAGCTGGAATTCCTTCTATCCCAGCTTCTACCGCTGCAGACATAGTACCAGAATATATCACATTGATAGATGAATTAGACCCATGATTGATTCCAGAAAGACACAGGTCTGGTCTTCTAGGTAGAATTTTATCACAGGCAATCTTCACGCAATCTACTGGCGTTCCAGAACAGGACCATTCTTTTTCTGCACCACCCTTTAATCTCATTTCTTCTACATGCAGCGTATTGTTAATCGTTATGGCATGCCCCATGCCACTTTGTGGGCTATTCGGGGCTACTACATAGATATCTGCTATATCCATTGATTTGACAATGCCTATCAGGTTTCTGATTCCAGGAGCTGTGACTCCGTCATCGTTGGTGATTAGGATTAATGGTTTTTCCATAAAAACAAATTATATTTGTTAGATTGAATGCAAATTTAAAACAATAATGGTGTTTATTACCATTTTGGCTCAGGAATTGATTTCATTCTTAAATCTATATAAATTATTATGATTAAATACTTACGCAAGACCTATGTACTTCTTTCTTTCTTTTCTATGTCTTTGCTTGTTTTTTGTTATTGTTCGCCAATGCAATGGGGAGATAATGAGAAAGAGAAAGATATAATTAAGAACGTCCGTAGAACATTGTCATATCTACACTATTCGCCGCAACAAATTAATGATGAATTCTCTACTAAAGTTTACCACAGTTATATGGAAAGTCTAGATCCATATAAAACGTATTTTAAATATGAAGATATCCAAAGTTTTTCTAAACATGAGAAGAAGATGGATGATTATTTTAAAAATGAAGATTTAACTTTTTATAATCAATCCATAGATACGCTTTATAATAGATTGGCAGAAATAGAAACCCTTACAACGGAAGTTCTAAGCAAACCATTAAACTATAACACACCAAGCCAATTAATACTGGATTATAAAAATTCAGACTATACCAAGACTCAAGCGGAATGGGAGCATAAATGGACTAACCGTTTAAAGTATAGCATTCTACAGGAAATCATGATTTGGGAAGAATCTGCCAAGGACTCTACCGCTTGGTCTAAAAAAGATTCCATAGGCCTAGAAGAAGATGAATTTGACCCTCGTGGTAAATCCTTTGCACAGTTAGAATCAGAGGCTAGAAAAAATGTAGCAGAAAATATGGCTGAATACTTTAGACGATTTCAAAAAAGAAAAAAATCTGAATGGTTTTCATTTTATGTGAATGCTTTTACAGAGGAGTTTGATCCACACACTACTTATTTCTCTCCTAAGGATAATGAGAATTTTGAATTGAGCATGAGTGGGCAATTAGAAGGAATTGGCGCCACATTAGCAGATGAAAAAGGATATCCTACCATCAAAAGCCTCGTGATTGGTGGTCCTGCCTGGAAACAAGGTGATTTAGAGGTAGAAGACAAAATCACCAAAGTTGCGCAAGGAGATAAGGAGCCCGTGAGCGTAGTAGGTATGTTATTAGATGATGCGATTAGATTGATTCGGGGAAAAAAAGGAACTGTAGTGACGCTTACAGTGAAAAAGAAAAATGGTTCTTTCAAAGAAATTAAAATAGAAAGAGATATAGTAGAATTAGAAGAAACATTTGCCAGAAGTGCAATTATCAAAGACGATAAAGGTGAAAATTATGGAATAATTTATTTACCTTCTTTCTATTTAAACTATGATGGGAAAGGTCATGATGCGTCTGATGATGTGGCAAAAGAAATAGAGGAATTAAAAAAATCTAACATTAAAGGTTTAATCTTTGACTTACGTGGTAATGGAGGGGGAGATCTTTCTGAATGTGTGGAAATTGTTGGTCATTTTATAGATCAGGGTCCTGTGGTACAGGTCATTAGAAGTGATGGTAATCGCAAAATCTATGAAGATAAAATTAGTGGACTAGCATGGGATGGCCCTATGGCGGTGATGGTGAATGAACTATCTGCCTCTGCCTCAGAGATTATGGCAGCAGCCTTACAGGATTATCAAAGAGCTGTAATTATAGGTAGTCCCAAAACTTATGGTAAAGGAACGGTACAAACATTGAGTCCATTGAATCGTTTTATGGAAAGTACAGATGAATATGGAATGTTGAAATTCACCATCCAGAAATTTTATAGAATTAATGGGGGGTCCACTCAATTAAAAGGAGTAGCTTCTGACATTGCTATTCCAGACCGTTACACCTACATGAATATTTCTGAAGACGCGCATGAATCTGCACTTCCTTGGGATCAGATAAATCCATTGAAATATAGCCCATGGAACAGCACTTGGGATTTAGAACAAATAAAAGCAAAAAGCGAAAAAAGAATCCAAGAAAGTTCCCAAATTCAATTAATTGATGAATATGCTAAGTATATGAAGACTATAGATGAAGAAAATGAGATTTCTTTAAATTTTGATGAATTCAAAACACAATATGAAGAGAGAAAGGAGAAGAATGAGAAATTCGAACAATTATCTGAATATAAAAATGGTTTAAAACTTGAGTCACCCGCTTATGAAATTAATTTGATGGAAAATGATTCTGTATTATCAGAGAGAAGAAAAAAATGGCATAAAAATCTAGAAAAAGATATTTATTTAGAAGAAACAGTAAATGTGTTGAAGGACATGAGTGCCGCATGATAGATAAAAGAACTTCATTATCTCAATTAACCTTAAAACGGTTAAAGAAAAACCCACTAGCCATAGCAGCAGTCATCATTATATTTATGGCTGCTTTTGTGAGCATCTTTTGTTATGTCTTGGCAACTGACAAAACAGAAAACGCTGCTCTACAACAGGTTGTATTAAAGTATAAACCAATAGGTTACCAACAACTTACTTTAAAAATTCCTTTGACTGGGTATAAAAAGCAGCTTTCTATCACAGATTATCTATTTGGCAAAAGGCAAGATTATGAAGAAATTGCGATCACAGATTATGATTTATCCAATCATGAACTCATTTACAAACCTTATATAGGAGATGAATTAGAAGCAGAAGAAAAGATCATTGACCTCTCTACTTTTAAAGATAACGGAGTGAGTGAACCTGAAATTAAAAGTGATTTTATTTATACCAAAAAATATTATTTGGGTACCGATAGTTTCGGGAGAGACTTCTACTCCAGACTCCTCATAGGAACCCGCATATCCTTCTTTGTTGGCTTTATCGCCGTTTTGATTTCCTTACTTGTCGGCATCACCATAGGAGCCGTGGGAGGTTATTACAGAGGTCATGTAGATGACATCATCATGTGGTTGATCAATGTTGTTTGGTCTATTCCCACCCTTTTGCTGGTAATGGCTATCACGCTGGCTATAGGCAAAGGATTTTGGCAAATCTTTATTGCAGTGGGTCTCACCATGTGGGTAGAGGTAGCACGCGTTGTCCGCGGACAATTCCTAAGCTACAGAGAAGTTGAATTTGTAGAAGCTGCCAAAGCTTTGGGAATGGCAGACGCTAGAATTATCTTCAGGCAAATTCTGCCTAATATCCTAGCTCCAGTGATTGTGATTTCTGCAGCCAATTTTGCCGCTGCAATTTTGATAGAAAGCGGTCTTAGTTTCTTAGGGATTGGCGCACAACCTCCCACACCCAGTTGGGGGAACATCATCAAAGAACATTATGCCCATATTATTCTAGGAAAACAACATCTGGCTATATTACCAGGCTTATTGATATTGATTCTTGTATTGGCTTTTAATGTGTTTGGAAATCAATTGCGAGATGCCATGGATATTAAAAATTAAAATATGAAGGCTCCTAGCAATCTTATCTTATTTCAATTAATTCTATCTGCAATTGCAGCCTATTTACTTTCTCAAATGTCATTCTTCGGGAGGGTTGGGATAAGTTTGTTCTATAAGGAATATAGCATCTTAAAAGACCCATTATTAAGTGGGGCTATCATATTCACAATTCAATTAATCGTTATAGGATTACTCCAAATTTTACATATTAAATCTAGCAAAACCACAAGAAATATAGTATCCATTTTTATTTTTGTTGCGGCCACAATAGGAATGTATTTAACGTATTTAGATTTTACAGAAGAATTTAGCAGCAAAATACTAAGATCTAAATTCCACTTTGGTGGCTATTTGTTTTGGATTGGAATCATAACCTCTAGCATCTATTATTTATTCAGACCTAAAAAAGGTTTAAAATATTGAAAATTTTATTTAAACACTTACAAACTGAAACACAATTAATTAACATTATTAGCTAAAAACTACTTCAAAATATTTAGCTAAATAGTTTTGAATTTAAAATTCTAATGTTATATTTGCATCCGCTTTTACAGCATTCCTCCTTAGCTCAGCTGGTTAGAGCATCTGACTGTTAATCAGAGGGTCCTTGGTTCGAGCCCAAGAGGGGGAGCTTTCAGGCACAGCCACTTATCTCAATAACTATCGGGATAGTGGCTTTTTTATGGCTGTTGTTTATAAAATTCCATCTGAGGTCATAATATCACCCCTACCTCATTCTTTGGCACTATTTTGACTGCAAATAATATGATGCATAACCTCACATGCTTCACTTTTAATGTAAGCTAATAACTAAAAAACTTCACCCATGAATAATCATACATCCCCAATGCATCACGATCATGCTCAACATTCAATGAATCATGAAAATAACAAAACTGAACATCATCATGACAAGCATGCAGGGCACCATCTTGCAGATTTTAGGAAGAGATTTATCGTCAGCTCTATCATAACAATCCCAGTCCTTGCCCTATCTCCTATGATTCAAGCATGGCTAGGTTTTAGGCTAGCCTTTCAAGGAAGCTCTTATTTATTAGCAGCACTTGCAACATTCATCTTTATTTATGGCGGAAAACCATTCTTGAAAGGACTATATCATGAGGTAAAAGATAATGCTATTGGGATGATGACGCTAATTGGTGTAGCCATTACCGTGTCTTGGGCGTATAGCCTAGCCACCACATTAGGTCTAGAAGGAAATGATTTTTATTGGGAGATGGCTACCTTAATCGATATTATGTTGATAGGGCACTATTTTGAAATGAAATCTGTGATGGGCGCTTCTAATTCGCTAGAGATGTTGGTGAATATGATGCCAGATACCGCCCACCAGATCAAAGATAGTAAGGAGCGCGATGTCTCTGTAGATGAGCTAGAGAAAGACGATATATTGCGCATAAAACCTGGAGAAAAAATCCCTGTAGATGGAATCATAACAAAGGGTGAAAGCCATATAGACGAAAGCATGCTTACAGGAGAGAGTAAACCTATAAAAAAAGAAAAAGGACAAAAAGTAATTGGCGGATCTATAAATAGCAACGGCTCACTGCAAATTAAAGTTCTAAATGTGGGTAAAGATAACTACTTGAATCAAATGGTATCTATGGTAGAAGAAGCCCAGAAAACCAAATCTAAAACGCAAAACTTTGCAGATCGTGCCGCAAAAATATTAACATTTGTAGCACTAGGTGCTGGATTCTTAACCTTGGCTATATGGATGCTTTTGGGATACCCATTTGTGTTTGCCCTGGAAAGAATGGTGACCGTGATGGTGATTTGTTGTCCTCATGCGCTTGGTCTAGCCGTGCCCCTAGTAGTGGCTATTTCTACCTCTGTTTCTGCTCAGAATGGTTTTTTAATTCGAAACCGTACTGCCTTTGAAAATGCGAGACTTATCACAACCGTTATTTTTGATAAAACGGGAACACTTACCAAAGGTTCTCATGAATTACAAGATATTCATGTATTGAATAGCCAATACACAAATCAAGAACTACTGCGTTTAGCCAGTGGAATTGAACAACATTCAGAGCATTATATAGCCAAGGGAATGATGAAAAAAGCCAAGGAATTGAACATCGACATTCCATCCTCTGAATCATTTAATTCTATGCCTGGAAAAGGAATAGAAGGAAATGTAGAGAATAAGCATATTGAAGTTGTAGGCCCTAATTATTTAAAAGAAAAAAACATAGAAGTACCTGAGGATAGTTCCAATTATGTAGGGACCGTCATTTATATCATAATCAATCAAAAAGTAGCAGGATATTTTACATTTTTTGATCAGATAAGAGAAAGTTCTTTGGAGGCAATTCAAATTCTAAAAAAGGACGGAATCCACAATTTATTATTAACTGGTGACAATGAAAAGGTAGCGAAAGAAGTAAGTGCTACGTTAAAAATGGATGATTATTTAGCTAATGTATTACCTCACGACAAATTGCAAAAAGTAAAAGAATTGCAACAAAAAGGTGAATTTGTAGCCATGACAGGGGATGGTGTAAATGATGCTCCTGCTCTCGCGCAAGCCAATGTAGGAATTGCGGTTGGCTCTGGAACAGATGTGGCAGCAGAAACTGCAGACATCATCTTGGTAGACTCTGACCCAAAGGATATAGCCAATGTTATTCTTTTTGGTAAAGCTACTTACCGAAAAATGATACAAAATTTATGGTGGGCGGCAGGTTACAATATTATTACCATACCCCTGGCGGCAGGAATTCTTTATCATTGGGGAATCTTACTAAATCCAGCTGTGGGTGCCGTTTTAATGAGTTTAAGCACCATTGTAGTAGCAATCAACGCACAATTATTAAAGAAAGAACTATCCTGATTTTGGTTGAGTATAGTTTTGGCACCAATCCATATAGATTCTAGCTGGGTAAATTATGTATGCGATCCATAGGGAACTTTATTAGCTACGCCATTGATAAAATATTACAGATAAAATTAAAATGTATAAATAATTTAATATTTATGCATAATATAATTTATTAGTGTATAAATTAAATTAAGTTTAGTTAATTTATAATTTTATTATAAATTTTTAACATAATTAATTTTTATTTAATAATATTTTAAATATGTTTGTTAAATAAAATAATTTATTATGAAACACATTTACTTTTATTTGTTAATGCTCATCATTACTCCATTCTTGAGCACAACGGTTTCCGCACAATGTGAGGGAATTACGGCAGACAGTCTCACGCCCACAGGGCCTTATGAAGTTGAAACCATAACCAGAGAAGATGGTATAGAAAATGGAGACTTTTATAGAGACGCAACTGTTTATTATCCTGTAGGAGCCGAAGGACAGTTACCTACTATTGCCATTGTTCCTGGGTTTATTGAGGGAGCTTGGGCTGTAGCAGACTGGGGGCCATTTTATGCCTCTCATGGTATTGTAGCGGTAATTATAGACACCTACACCACGCTAGAAACTCCTACTTTTAGGGCTGCCGCTTTAAATGAAGTATTAGAAACAATGAAACTGGAAAACGTAAGAAGAGAATCACCTCTTTACAATTCTCTTGATCTAACCAAATTAGCTGTAAGTGGTCACTCTATGGGAGGTGGAGGAGCACAGATTGCTGCTAATTTGAATCCAGAAATTAAAACTGTCGTAGCACTAAACCCATGGCATCCAATTCCAGGATGGTTTCAAAACAATAGTGCAGTTCTAATTATCGCAGGGGGTTGGGACAACATCGCCCCTCCTATAGAACACGCTTTCATTCACTACGGGGTGACGTCAAATAACATGGACAAGGCTTTAGTGCAATATACTTTTGGAACACATTTCGTAGGAAACTCTCCTAAATTTAACGGTGGAGATGTTGGAAAGGTAGCTTTAGCTTGGGTAAAGAAATTTCTAGTAGGAGATGATTGTTATTGTTCTGTTTTAAAGGATGATCTTTTAAAACCAACATTCTTACAAGCCATTGTAGATTCTAACTTTACATGTAATGAAGAGGTTCTTCCAAATGACCCCCCAACTGAACCAACATTAAAAGTTTATCCAAATCCAGTAACTGATGTACTTTATGTAGATGGATTCAAGAACGGAGATTACGCATTAATTGACCAGAATGGACAAGTGATGAAAACAGGTACATTGACTAAGAATATGAATTCAATCAATGTTTATAAATTAAAAAAAGGTATCTATTACTTACAAATAGATAAAACTTCTGAAAAAATTATCGTGCAGTAAGAACCTAAATTAAATAACATATATGAAGTGGCCGTCTCAAATGGAGACGGCTTTTTTGTTGAATAAAGCCTATAATTAAACCAATTAATTATTTATACCATTATGATTCTCCAAATAACTAAAGGGTTTTAATTAATTTAGCAGAACAAACCCTTACCTTTCAATTTATGCAAATCACTTGGAATAACTGTTTTTCTCCTAAAAGATATGGCGCTAGCCGTCAAGATGCAGACAACCGAACCCAATATGAACGTGATTGGGATAGAATTATATTCTCTAGCCCTTTCAGGCGTTTGCAAAACAAAACGCAGGTTTTTCCACTACCAGAAGAGATATTCGTGCATAATCGTTTAACACATTCCTTGGAGGTAGCCAGTGTTGGACGGTCTTTAGGACACATGATTGGCGAAAAACTTTGTGAACTGAATGAGGTTAAGGCAGATGGAAATGCTTATGAATTTTACCGCAATAGTCTTAAAAATGTGATTGCCTCTGCTTGTTTGGCGCATGATTTAGGAAACCCAGCCTTTGGGCACTCTGGAGAAGAAGCCATTTCTAAATTCTTTAAAAAGAGAAATACAGAGAACAAAGAAAACAAAGCGTTTCGTGCCCAGTTTTCTACCCAAGAATGGCAAGATTTAACCCATTTTGAAGGGAATGCCAATGCGCTTAGAATTCTGACGATGCAACAGAAAGGCAGAATTAAAGGTGGTTTTAAATTAACTTATAGCACACTTGCTGCTATTTTAAAATACCCATGTGAGTCTAAACTTTCAAACAAAAAATTCATTCATAGAAAAAAGTATGGTTTCTTTAAAATTGATGAAAAAGCATTTTTAAACATTGCAGAAGAACTCAACTTAGTTAGGGACACTAGCGTAACTAATGGAATTGCTTATAAACGCCATCCATTTGTATATTTGGTAGAGGCTGCAGATGATATTGCTTACAATATAATAGATTTTGAAGACGCCCACAGGCTTGGTATTTTATCTTATAACCAAGTGCGAGATGCCTTTATACAACTTATAAAAGCCAATTCCAAAGCAGATTTAGATTTTATAAACAAAAGAGCCAATGCCTTTAGAGCAGACGCTAATGAGTCTATTGCCTATTTACGAGCCAATGCCATTGGTGCACTAACCTACCAATGTGCCAACGTGTTTTGGGAAAATAGAGATACTATTTTACAAGGGGATTTTAATCAAAGTTTAATCAATAGTTTGCCTGTTATTCAGAATACTTTAAAAGAGATTAAAGAAGTTTCTATAGACAAAATTTACAACGATAGAAGCGTTGTGCAATTAGAGTTGGCTGGTTTTAGAATTATGTCTGGTTTGGTAGAGGATTTCGTGACTGCGGCACTTACCCCAAAACAAGAAAGAGATACAGAACAAAAGAAAATATTGAGTCTTTTACCTCAACAATTTTTATTTGAGGAAGAAGATACCCCTTATGAAAAAACAATGGTGATGATTGACTTTATTGCTGGGATGACAGATTTATACGCATTAAAACTTTATAGAAAATCTAGAGGAATAGAACTGTAATCTAACTTGGATAAATTATTATAATTCCTTGATTCTAATAAGGAAAACACACATATTTTTGTAACTTTAAAATTAAATTTGAATCATGATGAATAAACTTACTTGGCTTTTAATTCCTATTATTTTGATGATGCAGTCCTGTGGGACCACACAAAAACAGACCAATGCACAAACCCCTGTAAATGTAGACATGTATACACCTTTTACGCTAACCACAGATTTATCTCAATTAACGGAGAGTGAACGTAAAATGCTTCCCTATTTAGTGCAAGCCGCAGATATCATGAACGGATTATTCTGGTATGAGGCTTATGGCAAACGCGAAGTACTTTTAGGATACTTGAAAGGGGATGCAAGAAAGTTTGCAGAGATTAATTATGGTCCTTGGGATAGATTAAATGGAAACAAACCCTTTGTGAAGGGTCTTGGAGAAAAGCCTTTAGGCGCTAACTTCTACCCTACTAATATGAGTAAAGAAGAATTTAATCAGGCTAATTTAAAAGATAAAAATAGCCAATACACTTTCTTACGTAGAGATAATGAAGGGAAGTTAATTACTGTTCCTTATCATGAAATGTTTAGTAAAGAAGTCAAAATTGCTGCGAACTTATTAAGAAAAGCGGCAACTTATGCAGAGGACAAGGGTCTTAAGAACTATTTATTAAAAAGAGCCAATGCCCTAGAAACGGATGCGTATTATGAAAGTGATTTGGCGTGGATGAATATGAAAGATAACACCATAGATATTGTGATTGGCCCTATAGAAAATTATGAGGATAAATTATTTGGAGTTAAATCTGCGCACGAGGCTTATGTATTGGTTAAAGATAAACAATGGAGTAAAAAATTAGAGAAATACACGGCTTACTTGCCAGAACTACAAAGCAACTTACCTGTTGACGCTACTTATAAGGCAGAAAAACCAGGAACTGATTCTGATTTAAATGCCTATGACGTTGTGTACTATGCAGGAGATTGTAATGCGGGGAGCAAAACCATCGCGATTAACCTACCCAATGATGAAAAAGTTCAGTTAGAAAAAGGTACTAGAAGACTACAGTTAAAAAATGCAATGCAGGCTAAATTTGATAAAATCTTATTACCAATATCTAATGAATTAATAGACCCTTCTCAAAGAAAACATGTGAAATTTGATGCGTTTTTCGCCAACACCATGTTCCATGAAGTGGCGCATGGGCTAGGGATTAAAAATACAGTAAATGGCAAAGGCACCGTAAGAGAAGCCCTAAAAGAACATGCTTCTGCCCTAGAAGAAGGAAAAGCAGATATTTTAGGTTTATACATGGTAAACCAATTATTACACAAAGCAGAATTAGAAGGGGATATCAAGGATTATATGGTCACTTTTATGGCGGGCATCTTCCGTTCCGTACGTTTTGGAGCAAGTAGTGCGCACGGTACAGCCAACATGATTCGTTTTAATTATTTTAAAGAAAAAGGTGCCTTTGCTAAGAATGCAGACGGAACGTATCGTGTAGATTTTGATAAAATGGAAGTAGCCATGAATGATCTTTCGGCATTAATCTTAAAATTACAAGGAAATGGAGATTATGCAGGTGTCGCCAAATTAGTAGAAACCAAAGGTGTTATCCCCACAGATTTACAAAAAGATTTAGATAGATTAAACCATGCAGGCATACCTGTAGATGTGGTATTTAATCAAGGGATGAGTTATTTAAAATAAACCTATTGGTAACTAGATTGAGAGGTGTAAATAACCCTATGCCTAGAAAAAACAGAGCGAGTGTAATACTTAGAAAACACTATAAAAATAGTAGTACAAAAAAGCATCAAATAAAAAAATTACCTACCACTTAGTTTGGATAAAGTTACTTAAAGTAACCCAAAGAAAAATATAACCACATGATTACCAACCTAATCAATAAAAATAATTTTTTCTTAAATTTTTTGGTTATATTTATTTTTAGTTATAATTTAGTCTTAATTTATCACTATTTTTACGATGGCAGATACCTTTAAAACAAACCTTTTTATATATAAAATTATGAAAAAAAAATTTACAGTTTTAATGTTAGCCGTTTTCTCGTTAGGTACCGTAACGGCTCAAGTAGGTGTTGAAACAGACACACCAACAGAGATGTTAGATGTAAGTGGAACAGTAAGAATCCAAGACTTACCTATAAGTGGTCAAGGTACCATTTATACAAAACCAGATGGTACACGTTCTTCATCTAAAGATCAGCAATTTAATGCTAAAAGTTCTCTCATGGTAGATGAAAATGGGGTTATTGGGCTTCCAGAGGGAAAAACTCCTACCTTTGTAGAAGCATGTAGTGCCCCTGGGTCTGATTTCACACAAACAAATAATAATTTTGGCACAACAGTCTCTTTAGGGGACTGGGAGTTTGAATGGTGGAGATCTGGTTACCCAACCCCATGGACTGCAGATGGTAATTATTTTAGACTAAGAAACACAGCTCAGTCATATCACTTCAATTCTTGGGCTGTAGATGGATCTAGTTATGCAGACCTTGCTGAGCAGGATAGAGACTTTATTGCTCAAAATACATGGACAAGGTTTACATATAACTTAAATAATACATTCGCTGGTAAAAAACTTATGCGTGAATATATTATAACATACGATGGTGATCGGTTTTTAGTAACAGGTGTTCTTTATAGAAAGACTAGCCAACCTGCAAAAGAGGTAGTTTGCTTAAACGTACAAAAATTATTTTAAGATTAAAATATTCTAAATATCTATTAATGTAGCCGTCTTAGTTTTGAGACGGCTATTTAATTTAATGTATTTTTTAATCATTAATACCCTACAAAAAAAATAAAAGCGGGATTTCCATTGAGGATTTCCCGCTAATTTTATATCTTGATTTTACCAAGAATCTAAGATATGAACAAAAGTAAAAATTTTAGCGGATAACTTATTATTAAACAAGTCTCCAAATTTATTTGCCCTATTGGTATTTATCTAAAAACCAATAAAATTAGGTTTAATTAATTTAAAAAAAAAAGTACTTTTGCTAAAAATGCAGCCATATAATTTTGTAATTATGCGGCTTTTTTCTTAATTCTATAATAGGTATAAAAAGGCATAAACCCCATAAAAAGCAAAAGATATCTACCATAAAAATGCCATGCGCTCTGCAAGAAAAAATATGCCAAAGCAAGTGGTTAGAAACAACTCCATTTATCATAGGGATAGACATAAATAAAACATCACCTAGCAGCAAATTGGACCTATTGGTGTAGGCTAAATCTTTTTTTATAATAAAGTACATGCTTAAAACAGCCAGCCCAGAAAAAATGTAAGATAATAGTACTGTTGTCTTCTCCCGCTGTAATCTGCTGGTAAAAGTTTAGCCAAACAAAGCCTACGGCAGACATGGGAATTAAACTTAAACATACCGCTAAATAGATATTGGCTAATTTAAAATTAAACTTTTTTTTGCTACCAGAATTGTCTTTTTCTTGCGAGCCATTAGCCATATCATCACGCCAGAAATAATGACAAAGCAAGTAAACAACGCTATGGTTATATAAACAAACTTAATTAAATAACCGCCAAAATTACCAAAGTGCAACCGATACAAAACAGAGAGTAAATTGTTTACGTAGATAAACCCATATGGGCTTTGCTGTCTATTATCTCTAGGTTATAGACATTAGAAGATACATAGCCTTCTCCTGTAAAACCAACTTGGTAAGGTAGTTTATAATTTAATTGATACTCCATATTGGATCTGCCTATATTTTCTACGCTTAGCAAACTAAGTTCTGCATATTGGTTTGCAGATTAACAATTTATTAAATGAAGAAATTTGGACCAGAAACTTTTATGTAGATTTACTAAGACAAAGAGAATTGATAGGTAGCATTGCCATAAAGTTTTAATATAATATTTAAAATCTAAGCGTAACAATAGAGCCATCTATAGATGGTTTTGTTGCTAGACATCAATACTTTCTAAAGTTATTCTTATTTACTCTAAATGTAAATAATTACATATCAGTTATTTAGAATTATTCACGTCATATTATCTCCTATATTTGAATTATAAAAATTTTAAAAAATACAGTTATGTCGATAAGATTAGTTAACGGATGTGTAAATTGTGAAAATTTAGCCGCCGACAGTACATGTAAAGTGCACCATGCCGTAGTAGAAAAAATTCATACCTGCGATGATTTCGATATGCGCGTAAGCCTAAAAGATGAAGTAGAGTGTGGAACTTGCTATAAGTTTAAAACCCCAGAATGTCCCAACCAATTACATGCTACTATAGGCATGTTATGCAATGAATATGCACCCAAAGCAATGAGTTAAATATCATAAAACCATTAAAAGCAGATAGAGCGACCCACGCGGTCGCTCTATCTGCTTATTAGAAAGATAATAAGAACCTTATTTAATTAATAATTTTTCTGTTCTTACATCGCATCCAGAGATTACTCTTAAGATATAAGTGCCTTGTGAAAGATTATTTAATTGTATGGTTCTTTGGAATAATCCAGACCCTCTATTCAATTTTGTCTCATAGACTTTTTGACCTGCAAGATTGTACAATTCTACAAATAAATCATTACTAGCATATTCTGCATTATCATATACCAATGTAATTTCTTTGTTAGTTACTGGGTTTGGATACACGGCAAATTTGGTGTTTCCTTTTATATCTAATGTAGATAAACTTTCTTCTTGATAATTAAAAGTAAGGTTTCCTGTAGAGGAGCCTTCAAAACTTTCAAAAACCATTCTATATACCGTGTCTTCTGACTTTACATAATAAAACTGATTAGGTACAATTTCGTATTCCCAGTTACTGTTTAATGATTTCCAATCATATCCAATAGTGTTAATGTCTTCAGAATAGTCTAAATTAGAAATATCTGTAGCTTCTCCTTCTACTTGGGCTACTGTGACATTAGGGTTTTGCAGAACACCAGTTACTGTATATGGCATCTCTTCACCATTATTATTGGTAACTAGGGTGCTATATTTTGTAAATTTTAAGTCCCAAGCATTCGTCTCTGGAGAAGCCACTACTAATTCATTTGTAGATAATTTTAAATAATTAAAAAACCTATCTGTATTCTCTGTATTAGAAACAAAATTAGTCATATCACTTCCCCAAGCATTGCCGTCCCATAACGCATATTTAATGGTATAACCGCCAAAATAATCTTCTATCATAAATTTATAGACAGATCCATCAATCATATTTCCGATTACAAAAATTACACTTCCAACCAAATGATGATTTGACATGTTATATTCGCCCCAACCATAAGTAGCAGACCCTTGATTAAAGGCTCCCATCTTCCAATCCTCGTCACTGTTGTGCAATACTGTGAAAGATGGTATATCATAAAAATCTATATTATTCCAATCATTGATATCATTGCTGGCCTCATACAATGCCAAACCTTTTCCTTCATTGACCCGAATACCTTGGTCATAATTGCTAACACGGTAAAAAGCCACATCCCATTCATTCCTGTCAAAGAAATGCGTTTGTTGGTCAGAGAATTTATAAAAGACATCGTTTTCGTACCCTGCTTCTAGACTTAAAGAGACAGATTGTTGTGCAAATGCCATGCTGGCTGCAAAAAATAAAAGTAGAAACTGTTTCATAATAAAAATGTTTATGGTTTATATATTTAATTAATTAATTCATATTGAAATTTGGGATATCCTCTTTCTCCTTGAGGTCCTGTAAATGCAATAAATTTGATTTTATACCAATTCCCTTCGGTATCGTTAAGGATAAAAAATCGATCATTATAGAGCCCATTGAAAACGTCCCTCCAATTAGACCCTATCACTCTTTGATCGTCGCTCAATTGTTGCTCTGCTTGGGTTGGATCAAGAGAGTAATTGGTATAATCCACCTCATTGGTTTCAGCCACCATAAATCCTTTGGATTCGGCCAAGATATTATTCACTACAAAATCAGAAAATCCATAAGAACCAGCAGATTCTCCTTGTGGCGTTGTCACCACATTGGTAAAAACTGTAAAACATAAATCCCAAGCAGTGCGTGGGGGTTGTGCTTGAAGTATTTCTTCTTGGGTAAAACTAAAATGAGTAAAATTATAAGCTGCATTTTTAGGAACAAAAATTTCCTGATGTGTGCTATCCTCTAAATCTGCATATTGTAATAAATAGCCATTCTCTTGACGTAAAATTCTAATTTTCTTCCAACCACGTTCTGCTCCAGCCACAGCTACACTCCCTATGTTAGGTGTCACAGTTCCTATTTCATTCCCCAAATTGACTAAATAAACAGGGTTTCTATTGGCTTCTACTTTAATCTCTTGTATGGCTGTTTCTTCTAGGTTTCCAGATGGCGCATCTATATACTCTTCATTAGCTGGATCAAAGGTTCCTATCTTCACCTCATCAAAGTAGTTTTCTGGTATATTGCCTTGATTCACCGCATCAATATCATAGACATCTAAGGCTTTGGTAGCCATGTATAAGGAACCATTCAATATAACACGGAAGTCATCTCCTCCATAAAATCCCAAATCCCAAGCATCTCTACGGATCACAAAAGATTCTCCTGTACTCAAATCATAATAAACCTGATTAGGTTCATTAGGCCCACCGACCTCAGGAGCAACCGTTGCACCCAACATACTATTAAAAGAAATAATATGCTGAGTATAACCTTGTATAGCCGTATAATCTCTATAATTGATTTCTTCAATACTAAATTCAACTTTCTTGCCTTGATCCTCTTCGGTATAAGAATCAATTAAACTATTAAAAATGAAATTTAACTGAGTATCTCCTTTATCAAAGGGGATAATGAGGTAGTTACCTTCTGCCTCTGGATACGTAACAAAGTCTTCCCCATAGGTAGTTTCTGTGGTTTCAATTTTAATTCTAACAAAACCAGATTCTTTAGCGCTTTCTGATAATATCAGACTGATTTCTTTTTCTCCCTGAATTGTGAAATAATTAGTAGATTGTTCCTCAAAAGCAATCACAAAGGGGTTTTGTTCAAAGTCTTCTTCCACCGCACAAGAAGACAAACCTAAAATTACAAATAAATATAGCGTCCACTGTTTCATTAAAAAGGAATTTGATAGGTTAATTTGATGAAGTAGGATCGCCCATACGCGAATGCCTCTGTACTGGATGATGCTTCATGGGCTCCTGCAATTTTGGTTGTGTTTTCTATCTCTTTAACATCTAGTAAGTTTCTAGCACCTGCAACGATTTGCCAATCACGCAGAAAATCTTTTTTAATAGACATATCCCACCAAGTATAGCCTTGTCTAGTCCCTTTGATGAGTTCCCCATCCTCTGAACCTGTTCGCCAACTATATTCTTTTCCATTTCTTTTGATATGGGTAGAAAATGCCAGTTGACATTTTGGCAAAGCATAATTAATCCCAGCATTCGCATTCCAGCTGTATAGCATATCCCCTTCTTTGCTGTCATAGCCCTCGCCATCATAAATCACCCCTATTTGGGCAGAAAATCTATTAATCGCAAGTTGCCCGGACAAAGAAAGACCTTGATTTTGATAGGTTTCAAAATTCTGATAAGCATATTGCAACGGTTGATCTTGGGTGATGATTAAATCAATTTGATCTTTTACCTTTAAATGCCATCCACTCAATTTGGCACTTAATCGGATAGTATTATTTGGATCATTTTTATAAAATAGGTGCAGGAATACACTTTGGCTTTCTTCTGGTTTTAAATCTTCATCCCCCACCACATAATGATTGCTATCTACAAAATAGGTGAATAATTGCTCATAACTTGGGTGTTTGGGAGCGTCACCAAACATGGCACGTATTTCCCAACTCGGATTCAACTGGTAACTCGTGCTCAGAGAGTAGGCCATTTCTGTTGAAAATCGTGAAGAGAACAAGGCTCTAATTCCAGGGCGTACTGTCCATTGATTGCTCACATGAAGTTTTGATGAGGTAAAAACATCATAAGAGCCCAGTTCTCTTTCTATATTTTCTGTGCTAGAATCTACAGATCTTGCAAAAGCTGATTGAAACCCCTTTACTTGATTGATCTCTGCACCAATTTGCCAATGCCAAACCTCGGGCAAAATCGCTTTTCCCAGCATTGCTTTGGCATAATATGCTTTTCTAGATTCATACAATCGCTTTTCATTATGTGATTCTGAATCTTGAATGATATGATAAGTGTATCTTTCTAATTCTTTTTGTTGAGATTGATAAGAGGCAGAAAGGTTAATATTTCCATCTTTCCATATAGTATGGTAAAAATTTAAATGATGCCTCCATCGGTTTGTTGTAAATCGTTCATCTTGAGCTATGGGGTGGATTAAATCTGTGGCAGGATTATAGTTTAATGCAACTTGGTCACTATTCTTTTCTAACAGCTCATTATAATAGTTTAGGGTATAGAAAATATTCCCACCTGCCAATTTATAATTCAGACTAGATTTAATATCATATTGATCTTTTGGTCTAAAAGCATGACCTCTAAAATCTTGATTTTCATAATATTTTTTACCTTTTTTATCATGAAACCACCCATCAAATTTATTTTCGTTTACAGAAAGGGTTCCTGTAAGAGATTCATAAATGGGGCTACTAATTTTCAAGCCTTTAATGTGCCTTCCCCTACCATACAGCCTATATTCATCTCCCACGGTTTCTTCTTGCGCATATAATTGTGCATCTAGTTTATGGCTCTTTTTTTTGGTGATGATATTAATGACTCCTGCCACAGCATCGGCACCATATTCTACGCCCATAGAACCTTCTACAATTTCTATTTGTTCTATATCGTCTACATTGATTTGAGAAAAATCTGTAAAGTTTCCAAAACCTTCATCATTGATCAATGGAATATTATCTACAAGCACCTTCACATATTGAGACCCCAATCCAAACATAGAAATGCCAGATTTACCTGTTTCGTTATTTGGGATTATCTGGATATTCAGGGATTGATTTAATAAATCTGCTAAGTTATTCGCGGCAGACTGCTGTATCTGCTCTGCTGAGATTACCTGTACCGCATACACCGATTGATTAATTTTACTAGGAACAACCTGTCCTGTAATCAGAAGTTGATCTAATAAAATAGTGTCCTTAACTTGAGCGAAAGATGAGCTCATGGTTATTAAAAATGAAATGATTAGAACTTTATTGATCATAGACTAATTCTAAATAAGACCACAAATATATAGATTTAATTTTTATTTATTCTAAATTAATTATATTTTTGTTTAAAATTTTAATAATTATGAAGAAGTTATTGGCTCTAGGAGTTACTAGTTTACTATGTATCAATTTATCTGCTCAAAACAAATTAGAGCAAGACAGAAATGCCATTAAAAGCATGGCTGGTTGCTATAAGGTAACCTTCAATTTTGCAGAAACTTTCTCTCCAGATTCTGCGTATGTGAAGCATAATAATTATAAAAGCTGGGCTTATGAACTTGTAAAAGTAATAGAAGACCAGCCCAAACACATTGCTTTGCAACACCTTTTAATTGTAAACGAGGACAAAAGCCCTATGGTGATTAAACACTGGCGACAAGACTGGGACTATGAAAACACAGATTTTTATATGTTTAAGCAATATAACCCAGCCACCCACGGGCAAGAATGGACTTATGTAACAAAATCTCCCGTAGAGGTAAAAGGACAATGGTCCCAAAAAGTATTTCAGGTAGATGACAGTCCACGTTATGAAGGCACTGCTACTTGGGTACATTATGATGGTAGACATTATTGGGAAAACACTACCGATGCTCCACTACCCAGAAGAGAATATAGCAAAAGACATGATTATAATGTAACTAAAAGAACCAATAACCAAGAAATTACAGATTATGGTTGGTTGCACCAGCAAGACAATGCCAAGGTTTTAAGAACCCCAGAAGGTGATAAAATTATAGCCTATGAAAAAGGCTGGAATACTTATGAAAAAGTAGATAACCAAATGTGCCAAGTAGCAGAAGACTGGTGGAAAGAAAACCACAAAGTTTGGAAAAACGTACGTGCCGCATGGAAGAAAAGATTCAATGCCAAAAAAGATTTAAAATTATGGCCTAAGAAGGGAGATAAACTTATGTACCAAGCATTCTTTAACTTAGAGCCCAACGCTACCCAGAAAGATGCTTCTAAAATTATAAACGAATTCTCAAAGTAAACTCCTCATGTTTTGTTTATGTTGAACCATCTCAATACGTATTATTGGGATGGTTTTTTTGATTGATTAGCTATCCTTTTCTATTTAATCTATTTAATTTAAAATCTAAATCTGCAAAATCATTAACTTGCAAATGTTACAATATGCAATGAATAAATTGATTATATTCCCGTTATTTCTATAATGAATGGAATGAAAAAAATACTATTTTTAATTTTATTAACATACGGGATGCTTTCTTGCCAAAAACAAGAACAATATAAGCATCCATATAGTTTTTATTATTGGAAGTCTGTTTTGGATTTAACTGAAAAAGAAAAAAATGTATTAGCGCAAAGTACGGGCGAAGATTTATATGTAAGATTCTTTGATGTAGATAAAATTAATAGAAAATTCGAGCCCGTGGCAAGTGCGATTAAAAAAGAGGGCTTTGATACCCGTAAAAACATTATCCCTGTAATATTCATTACCAACAGAACTTTTCTAAATATTGAACCAGAAGAATTGACATTTCTGGCAAAAAATATCAATCGTGTTATAGAAAGTAAAGTTAAAAGTTTTGGATTTAATCCCACAGATGAGATTCAGATAGATTGTGATTGGACAGCCGGGACTAAAAAAGATTATTTTAAATTTTTAGAAATTTTAAAAGAAGAAAGCAGAAAAACAATTACCTCTACACTACGCTTGCATCAAGTAAAATATAAAGAAAAATCTGGAATTCCGCCAGTAGATAAAGTATATTTAATGTGCTATTCTACTTCTTCTCCGCTAGAAAATTCTAATAAAAACTCTATTTTAGACTTGGGTATACTTCAAAATTATTTGGCGGCTCTAGAAAAATACCCTATCAAAAACATTACGGTTGCCTTGCCCATTTATTCTTGGGGAATTATAGAAAATCATTTAGGGAAGCACAAACTAATTAATGGATTAAATGTTTCTGATATAGATTGCCCTAATTTTAAAAAAATAAATACATTTGAAGCAGAAATCATGGAAGATGGTTTTTATTTCGGTTTTTACTTAAACAAGGGATTCAAAATTAAAATTGAACAAATATCAGAGGAAACCTTGCAGGAAAGTATTGATTGGCTAGAAAACAAAATTCAAGCGTTCCCTATTGTATATTATCAATTGGATGAGAAATTTATCTCTGATAGGGATTTTTTAAAGCATTGAGAATGAAAAAGATATTAATCATCATATTAGTCACCTTATTGAATATCCAACCCATGGCTGGTTGTGCTTGGTACGATCCAGATTATGAGTATTTTAACTTATTTACGCAATCTATCATTCAAGATAAATCATTTACACCTTTTCTTATGTCTAAATCTTCGTCATTTTATGAGGAAAAAGGCGTTGAGGTTCCAGATGATAATATCCAAGCATGGAAAGCATATTTTAATAACAAACTGACTTTTGAGGAAACCAAAAAATTGGTTTATTATATCTCTTTAGAAGAGTTAAACCATTTAAAATTTCAGCGTTCTCTAGACAATCCTATCCTTAAAAAATTAGGCTATAACTTCTATACAGATTATAAGGATGCTGTAGATTATTTAATTGAGGCCAAGTATTTAGAACCTTATATGCGTATTCAGCATATAGAAAATCCGGATTCTTTTTATTACAGTGAACGTGACTATAAACAAGCCACAGATTTGGATTATGATAAGATTCATAATGATTTAATATCCTTGTATCATGCGACTAAATCAAAAGAAATTAAGTTAAGATACGGTTATCAAATCGTACGGTTTAATCATTATTACAGAAACTATAAAGAGGCTATTAACGCTTTTGATAAGTATGTAAAACCTTTAAATTTGAAGACAACGCCATATTATATGGCTTTGGATCAGATGGCGGGCGCACAGCGTGGATTGGGATTGTTGAAAGAGGCTAACTGGAACTTCTTTCAGGTTTTTAAACATTCTACCAGCAGAAAGGCAAGTGCTTTTTCATCTTTAAAACTAACTGATGAGTTCACATTTGAAACTTTTCTAAATCAGGCCCAAAGTGATGAGGATAGAATCATGGCACACTTTTTATTGGCTTATCAAAATTTTAATAATCCGCTGCCTAAAATGAAAGATATCTATCAGATAGACCCTAGCGCAGATGTTTTAAAAGTTCTAGAAGCACGTGCTATCAATGAATTAGAAAGACTGATTTTAGCCGATGTTCATTACATAGATCATTCTACTGCGGTTGATACGCAAGATAACGCTACTAAAAATCAAACAACGAAAGCCAATGAAACTACCAAAGAGGAAAAATTATCTTGGTGGGACAAAGTTGTCAATTTCTTCAAAGGTTTGTTTGGGTCTGATGAAAATGAACCAGAGGAAAAAGAAGTACAACCGCTTGCAGCAAAAAAGATTAACGAAGAAGAGGAAAGATTACTTAACAACCCCAAACGTTTGCCTCTTCTAGAAAATGAAGTAGTGTATTATAATGCTAATGAACAAGAGGTTGGTGTGCAAAAACATATTGCAGATTTAGAAGATTTTACCAATGAATTAAGAAATGTGGATAAGGACGTATTTTGGGATATTTCTTATGCGTATCTAAAGTTTTTACAAAAAGATTATGCACAAAGTCAAGTGATATTAAACCAAATATTTACTAACAATGCAGATTATAACAAGCAAATTCAACAAATGAAAATGTTGAACGATATTGTGTCTGAGCCAAAGATTGATGCAGCCTTTGAGGAGCATATCATGCAGAAATATGCTAATTTCTTTATAGAAGAACATAAGGAAGGGGACGTCTACTATTATGATAAACCATCTACAAGAGATTTCTTGCAAGACATTTTAGCCAACAGATATTATTTGCAAGGGGAATACGCTAAATCCTTTTTAATGAGTAATGAATTAACTAATCTCACTTGGGATCCAGACTTTGAATTAACCCAAGATTTAGAGAAATTCTACCTTAAAGAGAATAAATCTTCTTTTGAAAAAGAAATTTTGGCTAAGAAATTAGATGTAGAGGATCCGTCTTCTTTTTTTAATTTAATTTACGGCGACTATTACGCTAGAAATGGCGCATTTAAAAAAGCATTTTTACATTATAAAGAGGTGTTTAATGGCAATGGATTTCTAATTTATGAATATGACCAGTGGGATCCAGAAAGTATGGAATATCATACAAAACCGTTTCCAAAAGATAAGTATAACTTTTTCAATAATGTATCACCATACATTTTTGGACACAACACGTGGGTGAGTTATGAAAGCCCAGAAGAGGTGAGTATGGAAAAAGAAACTTTTGCACATGAATTTGATTTTATTCATGATAAAATGAATAAAGTAGAGTTAATGCAAACTCTTTTGGATCTAGAAAGAATTGCCCAAGGAAATGATGAGCGAGCAGCCAAGGCCAATCAATTAATCGGCAATGTAATGTACAACACTAGTAAATTAGGCTATTACAGACATATTTTTGTATTTGACATTAATAATATGAATGGGGGTAAATTTCACTTTTATGCCAACGATAATGTAGATGAAAACAACCTATTCTACTATAAATATTTCTACACGTCTTCTTATATAGATAGCCATAATTTTGAAGTTGCTAGGAATTATTATGAAAAGGCATTAAAACAAAGTAAAGACAAAGAACAACAAGCCAGAATTCTATTCCAATTGGCTAGCATAGAACAAGCCAACTATTACCAATGGGAGGTGGAACAGCCAGAGATTCCATATACGGAAGATGATTGGTATGAGAAAAAACAAGAGCAAGAAAAGGATTTCTTACAAGTAAAAAGAAGTAGGTATAAATCTAATTTTAACAAATTAAAACAACAGTATGCAGACACTCAAGTAGCACAAGAGTTGATGCAAAGTTGTTCTTATTTTGATTATTTCATGCAGAATTAATATCATAAATATTAGGACA
Source organism: Flavobacteriaceae bacterium Ap0902 (assembly GCA_009835005.1). Classification (GTDB taxonomy): domain Bacteria; phylum Bacteroidota; class Bacteroidia; order Flavobacteriales; family Weeksellaceae; genus Profundicola. Next base: position 53,342 of record WTFG01000010.1, read on the forward strand.
TATTAATGAATAAAAACTTAAATCACCTATGAATTGTTTTTATCACCCAACGATAACATCCGTTGCTTCCTGTGTAGATTGTGGCAAAGGTTTATGCCAAGATTGCGCTAATAGATATAATACTCCTATTTGTATAACGTGCAATCATAGACGCATAAAATCAGAAAAGCAAAGCATTCTCAAAGAATTAATTATTACCCTTATTGCTGGCGGGGTTTTGACTATTTTTTATATGTTTTCTACCCAAGAAACCTCTGATGTAGAATATAGTACCTTGCAAAACATTTTCACGTTTATCATAGTTTTCTATAGTGGTGCTTCCATCGTAGCAGGATGGAAGACTTTAACCGCTATTACGCCTAATATCTTTTTATTTTTACCAATTATTGGATGGATTCTATTTTTCATGATTAAACTTTTTATCGCCTCTTTAATTGGCTGGTTCATGTTACCGATTAGATGGATACGGAAAACATTGCGATGGAAAGAATTAAATAAAATTGAAGCTATTCCTTAGACTCAAAAAAACATCAGTCTAATTACTAGGAATGTTTTTTGCTAAATAATATAGAACAATATAAAAAAGACAAACAATGCTAGATGCCATGCAACGCCGCTATTCCGTCAAGAAATATGCAGACACAAAATTGCATTCAAAAGATTTAGAAGATTTAAAAAATATTTTAAGATTAACCCCCTCTTCTATCAATGCACAGCCATGGCGCTTTGTATTTGTGAGAGACAAAGAAACCAAAGCGAAACTGGCCGCAGAATCATACTTTAATGAAGAAAAGATACTGCAGGCAGATACCTTGGTTATCTTTCAAACCATGACAGAGGAATACTTTAATAGTATTGCGTTAAATTATATCCCAGCCAGAGTCTATGATTATTTTCAAAAAGAAGTGACAAAACGCCCAGGAGGGTATCCTGCTTGGGCCTCAAGACAGGCGTACATTGCTATGGGGTTTTTATTATCCGCTTGTGCAGAAAAATCTATTGGTTCCACGCCGATGGAAGGCATTAAACCCGATGCGTATGATGCTATTATAAATGATAAAAACTATCATAGCATTGCCGCTGTGAGTTTGGGCGTTCCCTCAGAAGATGATTATAATAAACCTGAAAGTTCGCCAAAGCAAAGACTTCCATTGGATCAAGTCATTTTAGATATATAATTAAAATATACTGTCTAATAAATACAAAAAGTAGCCGTCTCAAAACTCCGATTTCGTGATCCTGAATTTATTTCAGGGTCTGGTAAAAAGATGCTTATTAATATGATAAGAATCTGAATCAAGTTGAGGATGACCAGTTTTTAAGGTTTTGAGACGGCTACTCTCTATTCTTATTTTTAAATTTCCTCTTATGTATTAATAGCATACTTTACAAAATATATTTTCTCACCACTTCTTTCATAGAATTAAAAGCAATCGCTTCTAAATCTACCTCCTCTTTCTTGAGCCATTTAACTTCTCGGATTTCTGAATGATCTAATTCTATGGTTATATCCTCATGTAGATTGATTTCAAAAATAATATCCAAAGTTCTGTATAGAATATCCCGGTATTTATAATCATTTGGCTCTGTATCTATTAAGGATATTTGATCTCTGGTTAAATCTAGGTTTAATTCCTCCTTTAATTCCCGAATGACCGCTTCATGACCAGATTCCTTAGGATCTACAAATCCTCCAGGGAAATCTAGCATTCCTTTACATGGATCATTGTTGCGAACAGTAAATAAAATTTCATCACCTCTACGCAAGATGACCATCACCGCTGCAGCACAATTATGATAGTAAATAAACCCACAGTTAAAACACTCAAATCTATGGTGATTCTCAAATTTATGATTCTGGGAACCACATCTAGGACAATATTGAAAAAATTTAGGCATCGTTAATCTTATATTTTATTTAAATCCAAATTCAGCCTCAAACTGTTCTAAGAAACGTTTATCATTTTCAAAATATAATCTGATATCTCCAATTTGGTATAATAAAAGTGCGATACGCTCTAACCCCATTCCAAAAGCATAGCCACTATACTCATCTGGATCTATGCCTACATTGGTAAGAACATTAGGGTCTACCATACCGCATCCCATAATTTCTAACCAGCCTGTACCCTTGGTGATTTTATAGTCTGTTTCTGTTTCTAAGCCCCAATAAACATCTACCTCTGCACTTGGTTCTGTAAAAGGAAAATAGGATGGGCGTAAACGTATTTTAGATTTTCCAAAAAGTTCTGTCGTAAAATATTGTAACGTCCTTCTTAGATCTGCAAAAGAAACCTCTTTATCTATATACAATCCTTCTATTTGATGAAACATGCAGTGGGAACGAGCAGATATGGCCTCATTTCTATATACTCTCCCAGGCGAAAGTATCCTAAGAGGTGGTTTATGATTTTCCATGTACCTAATCTGCACAGAAGAGGTGTGCGTACGTAATAACCTATCTGGATCTTTCTCTATGAAAAAGGTATCTTGCATATCCCTAGCGGGATGATACTCTGGCAAATTAAGCGCTGTGAAATTGTGCCAATCATCTTCTATTTCTGGACCCTCTGATAACACGAACCCAATACGCTTGAAAATCTCTATAATTCTATTCCTCACAATGCTAATAGGATGACGTGAGCCTAATTCTACCGCATAACCAGGACGGGTATAATCAATAGCATCTCGATTGTCAGATTCACTATCTATTGCTTCTTTTAGTTGATTGACTTTATTTGTAGCGGCAACTTTAAGCTGATTTAAAGCTTGTCCAACCTCTTTTTTTTGCTCATTAGGTACTTCCTTGAACCTTGCAAACAATTCATTTTGAATTCCTTTTTTACCTAAAAATTTAATTCTAAATGCTTCTATTTCCTCTGCGCTGTCACTATTGAATTGTTCAACTTCCGCCAAGTACTTTTTAATTTCATCAATCATAATCCTACAAATATTTCCAAAAATACGACTTTGTGTTCAAAAGAGATAATCCCTAGGGGTTTTGAGACAAAAAAACTGCCCTGAATTAATCCAGGACAGTTATCATCTATTTTAAAAATTAATCAATTCTTCTTAATGTGCTGCTTCTTCTTGTAATTCATCAACAACCTCTTCTGTAGTTGCGCCATCAGTTACCTCAACAACAGCATTTTGGTTGGCCGTTACATTCACACTTAAAGTAACGTTATCCTTAATTACAGAACCCGTAGTTGGGTTAAAAGTAATACCAAAATCTTGACGATTGATGGTAAACTCCTCAGAAGCAATTTTTAAAACTTCACCATCTACACCAGTGTTCGCTTTAAAAGTAATGTTCTTTTCTACTTCTCTCATTTTCAAGTTTCCAGAAATCTCTGTGTTATATTCACCTTCAATGGGTGTAACTTTAGTAATGTTGAAAGTTGGAGAAGGATAAGTTTCAACGTCTAAAAAGTCTGCACTTTTTAAATGATTCTCTAAATTTGCTTTGTCTTCTGGGCTATCAACTAAGTCCATAGACTCTAGGGTAGTAGCATCAATAACAAAATTACCCGCAATGATTTGATTTCCTTCTGTTTGGATATCACCAGAAGTTAGTTTAATCGTACCATGGTGACCTTGCTCCTCTGTTTCACCTTCGTAAATTTTATAACCTCTCCACTCAACATTAGATACATCGGTATCTACTGTATAATTCACTGCTTCTTCCGTTGCTGTTGCAACCTCCTCAGAATCAGAAACTGCCACTGCCTCTTTCTTCTCACAAGAAGTAAATGCAATTAAGGCAACTGCTGATAAACTAAATAATACTTTTTTCATCTTCTTAAATTTTGCACAAAAATAGTGATTTGTTAGATACAAGTGGTAAAAAATTATTATATTTTCTTATATCCACATAACAAGAAACAAATAGTAATTTAGTGCTCAATCATTAAATTCACACGTGCTTCTATATATTTAGTTTCGTATATTTGTAAAATAAGTCTAAATTATGAGTTTTACAAAAAAAGACGTTGAAAAGATTTTAATTGAATTAAACTCAAAGGAGTGGGTTCAGAACATTCAGATATTTGGGAACAAGTTAATGATAGATGCAGTGTCTCCCTCACCTGCTCTACATGACAAGAAGAAATTAGAAGACGCATTAATCAATGCTTTTAAAGACAAATTGCCAGAGGCAGAAGTACAAGTAAAAGTCACTGCAAAGCCTAAACCAAGCATACAGCCTATCAAAGGAAACCCCATAAAAGGCATTAAGAATATAGTGGCCATAGCCTCTGGAAAAGGAGGTGTAGGTAAATCTACTGTTACAGCCAACATGGCTATAAGTTTACATAAGATGGGGTTTAAAGTTGGTATATTAGATGCTGATATTTATGGTCCATCTATGCCTGTCATGTTTGATGTAGAGGATGGTAAACCTAGATCTATAGAAAAAGAGGGTAAAAGTAAAATGTTACCTATAGAAAGTTATGGCATCAAGGTTTTATCTATTGGATTTTTCGCTGGATTAGACCAAGCAGTTGTTTGGCGCGGCGCTATGGCATCAAAAGCAATACATCAATTAATCCATGATGCAGATTGGGGAGATTTAGATTTCTTGTTAATTGATTTACCTCCTGGTACTGGTGACATACACTTGAGTATTGTACAAGAGGTTCCAGTAACTGGGGCTGTAATTGTAAGCACACCCCAAACAGTAGCGCTAGCAGATGCACGCAAAGGTGTGAGTATGTTCAAAATGGATGCTATCAACGTACCTGTTCTAGGCTTCGTTGAAAATATGGCTTATTTCACTCCAGAAGAACTGCCAGAGAATAAATATTACTTGTTTGGGCAAAATGGCGTGAAGAATTTAGCGGAGAAAATGGACATTCCATTTTTAGGAGAAATTCCTATCATTCAAAGCATTAGAGAGGCATCTGATGTAGGTAGACCTGCCGCATTACAAGTAAATACAATAGCAAGTGCTGCATATACAGAGATTGCGAAAAATATGGTGGGTAGTTTGGCAGTAAGAAACAAGGATTTACCACCTACAGAAGCCGTTAGAATTACAACCATGGCAGGGTGTTCAACAAAATAAGCAAGGATGGAAGAAGAATTAAAAAATCGGGTAGAAAAAGCACTAACAGAAATTCGCCCTTATCTACAAACAGATAGCGGAGATATTGAGTTAGTAAATATAGAAAACAACATAGTTACTGTTAGGCTACTAGGTGCATGCATTGGATGCAGCGTGAACCAAATGACATTGAAAAGCGGTGTAGAAATGACTATTAAAAAACATGCGCCAGAGATAGTTAAAGTAATTAACATCCTTTAAAAAAACATAAGTTTTGAAAAAAGAATTAAAAAATGTAGTTATTTTATTTGCTGGAGACTCAGGAGACGGAATGCAACTTACAGGTTCGCAATTCACTAATACTTCTGCGCATATGGGTAATGATTTAAGTACCTTCCCAGACTTTCCAGCAGAGATTAGGGCTCCATCTGGCACTACATCTGGAGTTTCTGGATTTCAGTTACATTTTGGGAGCATAGATATCTCTTCTCCAGGTGATTTATGTGATGTGCTTGTAGCTATGAATGCTGCGGCTTTTAAAAAAAATGAACATAAATTACGTCCTCATGGATTAATCATAGCAGATATTTCTGGGTTTGATAAAAAAAATCTGCGTTTAGCCAAATATGAGGATGGTGTGAATCCTTTGGATCAGGTCAAAGATCAATACAAGATTTTTGAAATTGATATATTAAAACGTACCAAAGAGGCATTAAAAGATAGTGATTTAAGTACTAAGGATAAGGATCGCTCTAAAAACATGTTTGCTTTAGGTTTTGTTTATTGGCTATTCACAAGACCCTTAGATTTTACACTCAGTTGGTTAAAAGAAAAATTTAAGAATAACCCAGAAATTCTTGATGCCAACATTAAGGTTCTTAAAGCAGGATATTATTATGGGGAAATCACCGATGCCTTTAATCAAAGGTATGAGGTTAACCCTGCACCCATGGCAGTAGGGACATACAGAAATATTACAGGAAATGAGGCATTGGCATTAGGTGTCATTGCTGCGGCTAAGAAAGCAGACCTTGAGCTCTTTTATGGAGGATATCCTATTACGCCTGCTTCCGATATTTTGCATCATTTAGCTAAATATAAGAACTTAGGGGTAAAAACCTTTCAAGCAGAGGATGAGATTGCAGCTATGGCATCTGTCATTGGGGCATCCTATGCAGGAGATCTTGCTATCACAGCCTCTTCTGGTCCTGGCATTGCACTAAAAACAGAGGCCATTGGTCTTGCATGTATGCTAGAATTACCTGCTGTTATAGTAAATGTACAACGAGGCGGACCTTCTACTGGATTGCCTACTAAAACAGAACAAGCAGATTTGTTGCAGGCCGTTTATGGTAGAAATGGGGAAGCTCCCGTTCCAGTTATAGCGGCAAGATCACCACAAGATTGCTTTAACATGGCTTTTGAGGCATGTAGAATGGCTATTGAACACATGACGCCAGTTTTCTTATTGTCTGATGGTTATATAGCGAATGGATCAGAACCATGGAAATTCCCCAAAGCAGATGATTTAGAAGAAATTAAAAAAGTCCGAGCTTCAAAAGCTGAACCAGATGAAAAATTCTTACCCTATAAGAGAAATGAGGATTTAGTTAGGGGATGGGCCATTCCTGGCATAGAGGGGTTAGAGCATCGGGTGGGTGGATTAGAAAAAGAAAACTTGACAGGTAATGTGAGTTATAATCCAGAGAACCATGAGTTGATGGTGAAGTTGCGCGCAGATAAAATTAAAAAAATAGCCAATTATATTCCAGAGGCTACATTGAGCAAAGGAACAGCAGACGCAGATCTACTCATTGTGAGCTGGGGCAGTACTTTTGGTTCTATTACGGCGGCCATGACTAATTTGTTAGATGAAGGATATTCTGTAGCACACCTACACCTTCAATATATCAATCCATTTCCAAAGAATCTAGCCTCGCTACTCAAAAAGTTCAACAAGTTTTTGGTACCAGAAATTAATCAAGGGCAATTAATCAAATTGCTAAGATCTGAATTCTTGATTGATGCAAAACCTTTAAATAAAACAAAAGGAACTCCATTTACAGCACCAGAAATTTACAGCGCTGCTGTGCTCATGTTGGAGTCTTAAAAAATTATATAGTAATTATAACAAAATATAACCTCTTTTATAGGAAGGGGTTATATTTTTTGGCACCTTGTTTGTCTTTCTTATTGCTATAAAATAGAAAAATGAAAAATTTATTATACTTGTTGTCTTTTTTTCTGTTCGTCCACATAGGATATGGACAAGGATATATGGATAACGAACTTTTAAAATATAGAGTCCATTATGGTTTCTTGAATGCAGGCTTTGCAACTTTAAAACTAGAAGAAACGACGTATAATGGCAAGGCACATTATCATGTAACAGGTTCTGGTTCATCTAGTGGTGCTGTAAGAATTTTCTATAAAGTAGATAATAATTATGAGACTTATTTTGAAAAAGATGGATTAAGACCTTCTAAATTCATACGTCAGATTACAGAAAGTAATTATAGTAAAAATAAAATATTGACTTTTGACCATGAAAAAAAAGTTGTAGTTATTAATGATTTAAAGAATAAGCGGGTTAAATATGAACGTTTTGATGTCCCAGTCCAAGACATGCTTTCTGCCTTTTACTATCTTAGAACCAAATCTCCAGATGAATTTCGCACAGGGGAATATTTAAATGTAAATGTATTTATGGATGATGAAGTTTATCCCTTTAGATTAAAGGTAGACGGCAGAGAAAAGATTAAAACCAAGTTTGGATGGATTAATGCGATTAAACTAACTCCTTATGTACAAAAAGGTCGTGTGTTCAAAGAAAGTGAAAGTGTGACGATGTGGGTGAGTGATGATGAGAATTTAATTCCATTAAGTGTCCATGCAGAACTGGTCGTGGGTAAATTAAAAATGGATTTAGAAGAATATAAAAACAATAAATATCCTTTAGAATTTAATTAATGTTCTAATCACAATTGACTATGATTCTAAAATTAATGACTTTAATTTTACACACATAGAGTATTAACTTAATAATGAACTTGTTACCTTGCAAAATCCTTTTTAACTTTAATCTATGCTAAGCATTCACAATTTAAATTTCTCTTATACACCAGATCAACCGCTATTAAAAGGTGTAACATTTCATATTCAATCCAAAGAAAAAGTTTGTATTCTGGGCGAAAGTGGTAGTGGAAAATCTACTTTGCTCAAGTTAATTCATGCGGAATTAGACAAGGATTCTGGTAGAATTAGTTTTAATCATAAAGAGATTAAAGGTCCTTCCTATCAATTAATCCCTGGTCATGAGGACATTAAATATGTACCTCAAGATTTCCAATTAGAGCAATATGTGACAGTCACTGAAATTGTGGGAAAACACATTAGCAATATAGATGGAGAATATAAAAAGAAAAGAGTAAAGCAAGTTTTAGAAGCGCTTTCCATTTCTGACCTCGCAGATAAGAAACAAGCAGAACTAAGCGGTGGACAAAAACAGAGAGTAGCAATTGCTAGAGCGATTGCCAATCCTCCACAGTTATTGCTGTTAGACGAACCTTTTAGTCAATTAGATTCATCTTTGCATTTATCTGTCCGGGATCAATTAATGCAATATTTGACTAAAAACAATATCGCTGTTTTATTTACATCTCACCGTTCAGATGACGCATTAGGATATTCAGACAAAATTCTCTTAATGAAGGAGGGTAAAATCTTGCAACAAGATCGGCCACAACAAGTATATCAACACCCAGCCAATCGATACATCGCTGGGCTTTTTGGAGAGGTAAATATTTACCCAAGAGATGAGGCCCATACGTTGGGCATCCCATCCAATTACTTTAAAAAGTTTGCTGCAGTGTACCCAGAAGAAATTGAAATTACACCCGATGGAAAGATAACTGCCCGCGTTCGATATAATCGCTATCAGGGTAGTCGCTATTTAATTACATTCAGTTATAAGGGCATCGCGATAAAAGCCTATTCGCCCAATAGATTAGAAGTTGATTCCACAGTTAATTTAAGTATAGAGAAATATAGATGGGTTGATTAAAATTTAAAACTAAAAGTCATCATCACATAGGGATTATTTAGGACTTGTTGGCTCACCGTTTCAGAAAAATCATTAATGGTATATATATCATAAGTCTTATTTCCTGTTAGGTTTTTCCCTTCTAAAGCAATATCCCAAGCGGCATTTTTTGGTTTATAATTTAATTCAAAATCTAAAAAATAATAGGAATTATGATAATCTAAATTTGGATTATAATATTCTAAAACCAACGAGGAAAACCATGTTCTTTTCGGTTTGAAGAAGATCTTAAAATCATTCCGTAAAGATGCAATAGAAAATTCCTTATGCCCTTCTGCTCTGTTTGATAGATAATTATAATAGAATATATTTTGGAAATTGATGGGCATATTAAAACTAGTTTTATAAAATAACTCTGAATTGAATACATGACTCCGATTGTCTCGCAAATCAGAACTATTAATCATATTTTTATATTGGGATATCGTATAATTAGATTTAAACTTAATAGTAGATGAAACATACGGTATATATTTCTGAATATTAAAATTCATTCCATAGGTCTCATTATTTTCTGGTAATGTGATGGTTTTTGTCTGATTTAAAACCAGAGTCACCAGGTTTTGATTAAACAAACTGTTTTTGGTGTTGTTATAATTCAATCCAAGTAACAATCCAAATTGATTATAAATATCATTAATTGAATAGGCAGCAAATGCTGAATATTTATTTTGAAAAACTAAATTATTCTCATTCTTATGAATTCTCCTAAAAGAAGTTAGGATAAAATCATTATATAAAGCATCTATTCTTTGGGGAGATTGATTATATTCTTGTGAGAATATAAAATTAGCATTTGGGCTTAGAGCATAGGTTAAATTAATTTTAGGAAAAAGAACCCATTGCGTTTTTGGTTTGTCATCATTATTTAAATAATCAAAAAAATTCATGTTAAAATGGCTAACGTTCAACCATGTCTTTAACCTAACCCTTTTCCATTGCAAACTGTATTGCCCTCCAAAGGTAATTTTTAAGGTCTTTAATTGGAATTTATTTTTAGAAAAATAATTACTAATTGATGGTGTAGATGATAGAATACTATTTACATAATCATTTGTATTAGTTAGTCCTAGACCTATTTTATAAGACTGTTTACTAGAGAATTTGCCCAATAATCCACCTTGTAATTGTACCGTATTTCTTTTAGATTCTATATCTTGAATTGTTTTATCATTTTCTAAAATAATATTATTTATAAAATCTAATGCTGGTGTAATCGTATAATTCTGAGAAACTAAATCACTGGAATATACCGTACTAAACTCCAAAGCCTTCTGGTTCTTTAACTTCTGTGTAAATTCTAATGTCTGTTTATTAAAATAATTTTTAGACGATAAATTTCCATATAAGTCCTCCTGATTGTTTATATTAAAATCGCTAAGCGTTTCAACATTCTCATCTCCCCATTTACTCTTAAATACGGTTAAAGAGTTTTTTGAACTTTTGAATTTAATTTCTAAATCCGCACTATATAATAATGGTTTTTTGGTTGAATAATCAGTTTCAAAAGTGCTAAAGCCATGATTGCCGAACGCATACTGGCTACTAGAAGACTTATAAATATTTAATTTATCCTTATAATAATCAAAATTTAACTTAGTAGAAAGGTTTTTAGAAATTTTATAGATTTGATTGGTAGATCCATACCAATTATCATTGAGACGAATACGTTGCTTCTGAAAATCAGATGCAAACATTTGTTCATCTATTAATTTGGAGACTTTAAAATTTTTATTTTTCACGTCATCTAGCGATGGAATATGAGTGAGGTAATCATAAGATGAGTTATTATCTCCAGTATTATTATATGATAGAAATGTGTAATTCTTGTGCTTTTTGTTTATGGCTAGTGTATGGATATCTGCATTGTACCTATCCTCTATACCATATCCCACATCAGCAGAACCAGAAAATGATAACTTACCTTTTTTTAACTTTAAATTTATTGCAATCTTATCTGTATCTTCAATTCCTTTTAATAAAGGATTCTCATTCCATTTTTCTAAAACTTGGACTTCCTCTAAGATATCCACATCAATATTTTTGGTGCCTACAGTATAATTAGAATTAAACAAATCATCTTCTTCTAGTAAAACACGGTCTATGAGATTTCCCTTGAATCTAATTTTGCCTGCATCATCCACTTCCATACCCGGTAAATTACGCAATAGATCCTCTACTGTTTTCTCAGAACCATCTTTAAAGGAATCAGGATGATAGATGATAGTATCATTTCTATTGTTAATGGGTTTTGGCTTTGCCTTAATCACAATGGATTCTAAGTCTATGATGGTTCTCTCTAGGGTATATCTTAAATCTAATAAGTCAATTCCGTTTATATCTATAACTTGGTTCTGAGCTGTATAATCTATTTTAGATACTTCTAACAGGATTTCTTGGAGCCCATTAGATAAAACCACGTCTGAAATATCCAGCATGAACTCACCATGATTATCAGTTCTGGTATAACTTAAAACACCGCTATTTGGACTTGATTTCTTAACAATTATAAGACAATTTGGTAAGGGTTCTCCTTCTGTGTTATAGACAATTCCCTGCAAGGTCTGGGCAGATATAGAGGAAAAGAGTAGGAGAAATAAGGTGAATAAGAGGTAGCGCAAAAGTAATAGTATATATTATGGCGTGTAAAGTTCTTCTATCTTTTTCTTGGTGATATCATTCACTTCTTGGAACAGATCATGTTCTATACTATCATACATAAAAAATCCTTTCGTAGCGTTTTCTAAATTTTTGGACTCATTATATTCTGCCATATGTTTATACTTATCCTGTACCTTCTTTTTATATTCTAAATAATCAATCGGCTTTTCATCTCTAAAAACATTAAATTCTATCTTCTGGTCTGTTACAGATATATCCCTCAAGGATATAACAAGATAATCATCTAATGAAGAGATTTCAAAGACTAATCCTGGAAGACCATGAAATTTCCACGGACCAAAACTTTCTGGGATATTAGGATTAAAATAGGCAATATAATCCCTACCCCTAAAACTTGCTGTGGCTTTTTGGCACTTATGTCCTAAAACTTCTTTAAAATCATCCGTTAATACCCAATTCACAATAGCAATACTATCTTTTACAATGAAGGTTTTATTCAAAAATTGTTCATTAGAATATAATGAACCTTCTTGAAGGTTCGTGTAAACATAGGCATCTGGAGAAGGTATTCTAATCGTCATAGAAGATTGAGTTTCATTGTCTGATATTTCACTATTTGAATCTTCATTTACTTTGGAGTAATAAATGGAGAATAAAGCCTCTTCACCTTTCACCTTTAAATCCGTGGCCGTATAATTACCATTGATTATAAAATCATAAGAATAGACCTTAATTTCTTCCTTATTTTGAGAAAATACCAAGGAAGAGAAAACACTAACAGCAATAAAAAAATAATACTTCATAGTTTTTAAATAAAGTGGGTATTAAATACCCACAGTTTATCAGATTCAAATTAAAAATTATAGCTCCATCCACCATTCATAGCATTGTCAGTTGCTGCGTGACATGCCGCTTCTAATGTATCTCCATGATCATATCCAGTAGCTGTACCACTACCAACGATTAGAGTTACAGAGCACATAAACATCACTGGTTCTCCTTTTTCTGGCATCATTTCTAGATAAATAACATTCGTAACGTCATAAGGGATGTTCTCAAGATGATTACTTTCTACCAGCAAATCCCCATCCACCACCTCAGAACTTTCATTTCCATTTCCAGCAAAAACCGAAACAGAAAATAGCATAAATAATAAAACTAACTTTTCATAAATATATAATTTATTTGATTAATATTTAACGAAAATAGAAAATAGAATACCAAATATTTTTTACTAAAAAAAACAAAATACTTAAATATTTCATATATTATGCTCTGCTAGAATAATAAATATACAAAAAAGCCACTGAAATTAATTCAATGGCTTTTTTAGTTTCTAAAATAACTCTGAATGATTACCCATCTAAAGCATCTGCACCACCTACAATTTCCAAAATTTCATTAGTAATAGAGGCTTGACGTGCTTTGTTATATTGTAACGTTAAATCACGTATCAAATCATTTGCGTTGTCTGTTGCCTTATGCATAGACGTCATACGTGCACCATGCTCAGAAGCGTTAGAATCTAATAATGCTTTGAATAATTGTGTTTTAAGCGTCTTTGGGATTAACTCTAATAGAATTTCTTCTTTAGTAGGTTCAAAGATATAATCTACTTCTCCCATTTTGGTTTCTTCTTCTACCTGCGCTGGTGTTTCTATTGAAATCGGTAGAAAGGCCTCATTCATTACGATTTGATTCGCTGCGTTTTTAAAGAAATTATAAACCAACCTAACTTCATCAAACTCTTTATTCACAAAAGCATCCATGACACGTTGCGCAATATTAGACGATAATTTAAAAGAAAGATCTTCCCAAATATCACTTTCATTGGCATAGATATGATGTGATTTCTTCACGATATCGTTCACTTTTTTACCAATTGTTAAAATAGATACATTTTTGTCTTTATATTCTTCTTGTGTAAGATGATTTACCTCTTTAATGATATTGGTATTAAATGCACCTGCCAACCCACGGTTAGAGGTAATGGCAATAAGAAGAACATTTTTAACTTCTCTTTTCTCTGTATATTCACTATTGACGTCCTCTGTCATGCTTCTACTCACATTATCCATCAATTCACGTAGTTTATTAGCATACGGACGCATTTGCGTAATAGCTTCCTGCGCTCTTTTAAGCTTGGCAGCAGATACCATTTTCATCGCATTGGTAATTTGCTTGGTAGATGATACCGAAGTAATCCTACTACGTATTTCCTTTAAATTTGCCATTATTACATTAAATATGGATTATGCTTAAAAGGTAAAGTATAGCTTGAATAGCTACACTTTACCCATTACTTATATTTATTTAGATTTTGCGTATTTCCCAGAAAGTTCTCTAGCTACACTATCTAAAACATTGGTTTGCTCTTCTGTATATTTTCCAGCTTTTAATGCTGCCATTACATCCGCATGCTTTTGTTTTAAGAAAGATATATATTCTTCTTGGAATTCTTTTATCTTATCCACAGGGATATCTCTCATCAAGTTTTTGGTACCAGCATAGATTATAGCCACTTGATTCTCTACTGGAATAGGTGAATTTACATTTTGTTTTAGGATTTCAACGTTTCTCTCTCCTTTCCCAATGACAGACATGGTAGCCGCGTCCAAATCAGAACCAAACTTAGCAAAAGCTTCTAATTCACGGTACTGGGCTTGATCCAACTTCAAGGTACCAGATACTTTCTTCATTGATTTAATTTGCGCCGCACCCCCAACACGAGATACAGAAATACCTACGTTAATCGCAGGACGTACCCCAGAGTTAAATAAATCAGATTCTAAGAAAATCTGACCATCTGTAATAGATATTACATTGGTAGGAATATAGGCAGAAACGTCACCCGCTTGCGTTTCTATAATAGGCAGCGCAGTTAAGGAACCTCCACCTTTAACATGACCCTCTAATGGCTCTGGCAAGTCATTCATCGTTTTAGCTACATTATCATCATTGATAATCTTAGCTGCACGTTCTAATAATCTAGAGTGAAGATAGAAAACGTCACCAGGATATGCCTCACGTCCTGGAGGTCTTCTTAATAACAATGAAACCTCACGATAAGCAACCGCTTGTTTAGATAAATCATCAAATACAATGAGAGCAGGACGACCAGTATCTCTAAAATATTCGCCGATTGCAGCACCAGCCATAGGAGCATATACTTGCATTGGCGCAGGATCAGATGCATTTGCAGCGACAATTACGGTATACGCCATCGCTCCTCGCTCTTCTAATACTGCAAGGTTCTGTGCTACTGTAGATGCTTTTTGCCCAATGGCTACATAAATACAGAATACAGGTTCACCTTTATCATAGAACTCTTTCTGATTAATGATGGTATCAATGGCTACGGTAGATTTACCAGTCTGGCGATCTCCGATGATTAACTCACGTTGTCCACGTCCAATAGGTATCATAGAATCAATAGCCACAATACCAGTTTGTAATGGCTCTGAAACAGGCTCACGAAAAATTACCCCAGGTGCTTTCCTCTCTAAAGGTAATTCAAACAACTCACCTTCCAAAGGACCCTTACCATCTATGGGATTACCTAAAGTATCCACTACTCTACCCAACATAGATTCCCCTACATTAATAGAAGCAATTCTATTGGTTCTTTTGGCTGTATCACCTTCTTTAATATCTTTTGATTCCCCTAAAAGTACGACACCTACGTTATCCTCCTCTAAGTTAAGTACCATCCCTTCTAGTCCTGTACTAAACTGGATTAATTCACCATACTGTGCGTTCTCTAATCCATATATACGGGCGATACCATCACCTACTTGTAATACAGTACCGACTTCTGATAGTTCCACATCAGAGTTAAAGTTGGATAATTGTTGTTTTAATATGGCTGATACTTCAGCCGGGTTAATTTCTGCCATGACTATGTAAGTTAAATCTTTGGAATAAAATGTTGTTTTGTCTCAAATTCTTTTTTAATATTCTCCAATTTGGTTTTTAAAGAGGCATCTACTTGCGTATCTGCTAATCTTAAAACGAAACCACCTATTAAATCTGGATTGACACGATTTGTCACCTCTACAGTGGTACCCATTGGTAACCCCGCTTTGGCTTTCTCTATAATTGCGTTAATTTGATTATCATCTAATGGATATGCAGAGGTAATTGTAGCTTTTTCTATTTTATGCTTTTTTCTGTATAACTTCATCACCTCAGAAGCAATACTTTCTATTGCCCTACTTCTACCTTGCTTAATGATCAATGACAAGAAGTTTCTAGTTTCTTCTGTGAAATCTTTGAAAACCTCGTTCATGATTGCAGTCATTTTTCTATGCTCTAGAACTGGGGAGTTAAAGAAATTTCTTAAATCCTCCTTCTCTCTTAACAATTCACCTAACTGCTTAATCTCCTTCATTACAATATCCTCTTTTTCTGGAGAAGATTCTAGAAAGTCCATTAATCCTTTGGCATACCTTTTTGCTACCCAATAATGTGCCATTAACTTAAATTAATATCGTTAATTAATTGATTCACATATTTTTTCTGCTCCTCTTTTTGGTTAAGTTCTTTACCTAACACTTTCTCTGCAACCTCTACAGAAAGTAAAGCCACTTGACTTTTAATTTCTGTCAAAGCAGCAGCTTTTTCTAATTGGATGCTTTCTTTAGCAGATTTAATTATTTTATCTGCTTCTGTTTTGGCTTCGTCTTTCGCTATGTTAATCGTTTGTTCACGCATTTGGCGCGCTTCTTTTAACATTGCATCACGCTCCTCTCTTGCTTCTTGCAATATCTTTTCATTCTCTGCTTTTAAGTAAGCCATTTCTTCTCTAGCTTTCTTAGCCTCATTTAGAGAGTTCTCAATATGCAGCTCTCTTTCGTTCACTGCATTCAAAATTGGTTTCCAAGCGAATTTCGCTAGGACAAACAATAATATTGCAAAGACAACGGTAGTCCAAAAAATTAAGCCAATGGATGGAGTTAATAATTCCATATTATATTATTAATTAATTTAAATTTAAATAAAAAGCCCGATTGCCAACCGCAGAGACGGGCTTTGTTTCATTTACCCGTTGTTCAAGAAAGCAATTACAAGTCCAAAAAGACCTGCTCCCTCAATCAACGCTGCTGCGATAATCATAGCAGTTTGAATTTTCCCTGAAGCTTCTGGTTGGCGCGCCATCGCGTCCATTGCCTGACCTCCAATTCTACCGATTCCTAAACCGATTCCTAATACTGCTAAGCCTGCACCAATTGCTGCTAATGTTCCAGTCATGATATAAAATTTAAATTAATAATAGTTTTCTAATTAATGTTCCTCGTGTTCTACTACTGCCATCCCTATAAATAAGGCTGTGAGTAGTGTAAATATATACGCTTGTAAAGCAGCTACCAATAATTCTAACACATTTATAAACAAGGTTAAAAGTATGGATGCTGGTGATACTGCTACGGTACCTAAAATAAATATTAAAGATATGAAGCTTAAAATAATAATGTGACCAGCCGTCATATTCGCAAAAAGACGAATCATAAGGGCAATTGGTTTTGTGAAAATCCCTACAACTTCCACAGGAATCAATATCGGATATATAAGAATTTTACCATACCAAGGCATTCCGTCTCCTAATGGATCAAAAATATGTTTCCAATAATATTTGTTACCACTAATGTTTACAACTAACAAAGCGATAACAGCCAATACCATAGTAAAAGCAATATTACCTGTAACATTAGCTGCTCCAGGAATTAATCCCATTAGATTTAATATCCAAATGAAGAAAAACAACGTCAATAAATAGGGCATGTATTTCTTATACTTTCTCTCTCCTATATTGGGAATCGCTATGTCCTCTCTTACAAAAACTACCAGGGGCTCCAAAAATCCAGCTAACCCACGAGGCACCATACCTTTCTTGTAAGACCGTGCTACAGAACCAAATAGCAAAATCAACAACAATGCACCTACAAGCATCATGGTAACGTTCTTGGTAATAGAAAAGTCCAATGGTTTCACATTGGTAGGATGACCTTCCTCATCCATGGTCAACGTGCCTGTGACATCTGTTTTGTAAATTTTCTCATGGTGCAGAACATAATGTTCACCACCATTTTCTACTATGCCGTCTCCATGATAAAACCCATGAGAAGAAAACACCTTTAATCCATTATCTATCAATATAACTGGCAAAGGTAGGGCGACACCATTCTCACCTTCTCCCCAGAAATGCCATTCATGAGCATCTGAAATATGATGCATAATGGTACCAACTAAATCGAACTTACTGTCATGCTCTGTGTCATGATGGTCTGAGATTCGTGGCACTTCTTCTATTTCCTCTTCTATGCTTTGAGCAAAAGATAATTGGAAAAATAAGAGCGATAGCACAAGGCCTAAAAGTTTAATTCGATTCATTTCTTAGTTTCCTACAATGTTTTTGCAAAATTATACACAATTTGTTAAAAACAAAATCTATTTGGTATAGTTTTTTATTATATTTTTTATTTGCCTAATTTTAACACAGACAGTAAAAATACAATAGTATAACAAAAATACACGAATAAAAAATTAATTATTTGTATATCATTTAAATGTAATTTATTATACATCACTACAAAGATACCTAGCGCAAATAACATTTTCAAAACCAAACCTGCCATAATACCTAAACCTACGAAGTCTGCTTGGTGGGTTTTCAAATATTGATATAAAAATAATATACTCGCATTAATGGATATAAATACAGCATGTACTATCAAGAAGTATTTAAATAAATAAGCGTCTAAAGCGGTTAATATTAAATAATCCAATGCCACCATGACGAACATGGTAATAAGAAACTTGATCCACATTAGTTGTTTATATTTTTGATTCCTTGCATAAGCAAATATAGGCCTACAAAAATCCCAACTAAAGTAAAAGCAAGGGTGAAATAATGCTTTTCTACATGATAAAAATCATCTAAAAAATATCCCACAATAGCAAACCCTACAATACTTGCAGTCATTTGCGAACTAATGGCAAATAGTTGTGTATATTTATTTTGATTAGGCTGTTTATTTTCTTCCATTTAAAATTGTTTTACCTTTGCCGTCAAATTTATGGTAAAAATAGGTAACATAGAACTTCCCGACTTCCCTCTTCTTCTAGCACCTATGGAAGATGTGAGTGATCCTCCCTTTCGCAGGCTTTGTAATGAATATGGGGCAGATTTAATGTATTCTGAATTTATTTCTTCTGAGGGTTTGATTAGAGACGCAATTAAATCTAAAGCAAAACTAGACATTTTTGATTATGAACGCCCTATAGGGATTCAAATATTTGGTGGAGATGAGGAGGCTATGGCCATGTCTACAGAGATTGTAGCGGCGGTAAAACCAAATTTAGTAGACATTAATTTTGGATGTCCTGTTAAGAAAGTAGTCCAAAAAGGTGCTGGCGCTGGCGTGCTAAAGGACATTGACTTGATGGTACGGCTCACAGAAGCTTGTGTAAAGTCTACAGGGTTACCTGTGACTGTAAAAACCAGATTAGGCTGGGATGAATCTTCTAAAAATATAGAAGAAGTTGCAGAAAGGTTACAAGATGTAGGAATCAAAGCACTTTCTATCCATGGTAGAACGAGAAGCCAAATGTATAAGGGTGAGGCGGACTGGCGTTTGATTGCTGCGGTCAAAAATAACCCCAGAATTCATATTCCAATTTTTGGAAATGGTGACATTGATTCTCCAGAAAAGGCTGTAGAATATAAAAACAGATACGGTGTAGATGGTATTATGATTGGTAGAGCAGCCATTGGTAGTCCTTGGATTTTCAAAGAAATTAAGCACTTTATTAAAACAGGGGAGAGAATAGCAGAACCAGATATGAAAGAGCGTGTAAACGCGGTTCGTAAACACATTACATGGTCTTGTGAATGGAAAGGGGAAGTAGTAGGCGTATTGGAAATGAGAAGGCATTATGCTAATTATTTTAAAGGCATAGAAAACTTCAAACCCTATAGAAAACTGCTGGTTTCTCTAATGAATAGAGAGGAAATCTATGAGACATTAGATCAGATATTAGAGGAATATCCACAATAAAAACCTCCTTGACTTATCCAGAAAAGGAGATTCTATTAACTTCTTTGGATACAATTAATTCCCGTTTTTTAGAATCACGGTGTTCGTCATCTTCAAAATAGCATAAGAATCGTCATTCATTTTTGCTGGGACAATCCGCTTTTTGCTCTTGTTTAATTTATCAGCCACTTTTTCCAGCGCTTGTTTGGCTAGCAATTTAAGTTCATCATCACCTCTAGCAGGAACAATGTCTATGATATTCCCCTCTGTATCCACTTTGAACTGCATTTGCACAACTAATTGATCCTTGTTAACGTCTGGAAAAGTGGTATCCAAGTTTTTAGATAAATCTTGACCTAATTTAGCTCCGAAACATTGAGTGAGCTTCTCTTTATCTCCTTTATACTGCTCACATCCTGGGTATATCGCCATATAGGTCACTTCTCTTGGAGACATTTCTTCTAGCACCGTTTCTTCTTTGATTGCACTTGCTTTTGTTTTTAAGTCATTAAATTTATTAAGAGAGAAATTCTTAGTCCCAACTGGCACCACGGGAGTCGTTACTTTATCAATAGGTTTCATTATCACGACTTGGTCCTCTGGGATTGGATTTTCCACTTCTTCTATTACTGTTAAATCTATTTCTGGCTCTGGAAATTCCTCTTTAATAATTTCTGGTTCTGAAACCTCTGGTTTCTCATAAGCTATGATAAACGCATCGGAATAATCATCATTCACTACTACGATTTCATTTTCCACTTTTACCACGTCTGCTCTTGTCCCAAACATAAACCAAACTACTAATAATACAGTATTTAGCCCTATTAAAAAATAAATAATACTACGGCTTTCCTCTTTGGCGGTAGTTGTTTTTTTTGATTTCATCATATCGTTTTTAGGTTAAAGTATGTGCATTAGAATCAATAGGCATGAAACAAATTCACATTTCATATTTATTACATTAACAACGATAATGCCAATAAATGTTAAATTAATTAATTTAACAATCTTATCCTTATTCAATTTATAAATAAAAATGAATTTGTTTTACATAAATTTAATCTAATAATTTTAAAAAAAAGAGTTATGTTTTATTGCGTATCTTTATAGTCACTTTACTTGTTAAATATGAATAAAAAGTTCATTTATATAATTTTTGCCGCCGTTCTGATTGTAGCGGTAGCTTTCTATGTGATACAGCGCAATATTGTGAGCAAAAACCTAGATCAATATATTCAAGATAATTTACCAGATAATATTGAATTGACTTATGATAAAATTAGTACTAATCTTATTTCTGGCAGTGTGTCTTTGGACAATGTTTTTTTATATATCAAAGATCGTGGTGCCAAAGTATATTTATCTAAATTTGAAGCAAAAGGGCTATCCTATCAGAAAATCATAACCTCTGATACGTTACAGATAGAGAAAGTTTCATTCGATAATATGCGGGTTTTTGTAGATAAATCTCAAAGCACCCCCATTAGAAAATCATCCAGAGAAAGAAAGAATACCATCCTAAAACTAAATGAACTCCAAATGGAGTTAGCGCACTTAGAAATTAAAGATGAACACGGGACATTAAATGCAGAAATGGATGCTACGGTATTTAGTTTAAATAATTTAATCATACAAACGGCACCAAAACAAGAAGATGATTTCCTTCAATATAAATTAACTAAAATTGCTACAGATAGTGTGCATCTGCCTCTAGGTCAATTTCAAACTTTATCTATCGGGCATTTAATCATAGATAGTACTTCTTTAGACCTCAGAGATACCCATTTGACTTTAAAAGATAAAGGGATTGATGTGAGATTTAATAAGCTTGGCTTGGAGGGAGCAGTATTGAATAACCTCATAGGCAGAGATTCTCTGATTTTTGAGAATTGTATTTTGAGTAAGGGTACCATAGAGATTGATAATTCTAAAAAACAAACCAAGGCCACCAAAGACTCATTAAACAGAGCCAATAAATTCATAGGAATTAAAAACCTAGAAATTAAAAATACAGACTTCACTTTCCTCAATAAAAAAGGAAAATTAACGCTTGATTTTGCTAATACCAATGCGTTGTTTTCTGATTTAGAAATTTTAACTAACCCTAGCCAGGATGATAACGCGATTACCTATAACTTCATCCAGCTGGACGCAGATAGCATCAGGCATGGCATGAGTTTACATACGCTTACAGCCAATCATATTCATGTATTACCAAAAGAAGTTGAAATTCAAAAATTAGCTATTAATCCCGATTATTCTAGAGAGGTTTTCCAAACCAAATTACAGGAAGAACGTGATATGATTACACTTTCTATCCCAATGCTTAATATCAAGGATTATGATTATTCCTTTGATGATGCTACTCCTTTTTTTCTAGCAGATCAAGTGACAATGAATACACCTGTATTAAATGTATACCGTAACAAGTATCCAGATAATCAAACGAGTAGAAAACCGCTGTATTCTGAGATGTTGAGAAAACTAGACCTTGAGTTAGGAATAGAAAAAATCAATGTAGCAGATGCTGATATCACTTATGAGGAACAAAAATCATTTAAAGTTCCTTCTGGTAAAATTTTCTTTAAAAATTTAAATGGTACCATCCAACATTTGTACAACAAAAACTCCCAAAAAGAAAAAGTATCTATAGAGGTGAATACGCTATTTATGGGTCATGCTCCTACCCATGTTATCTGGAATTTCCATATTTTGAACCCTGCAGATCAGTTCTATTTTGAAGGCAAAATAGATAACCTGAAAGCACAATCACTAGATGATTTTTTGGCAGCGAATATGAAGGCTAAAATAGATGGAGAGTTACAAAGCACGAATTTCCAATTTACTGGTGCAGACTGGGGCGCGAAAGGACAAATGACGATGAATTATGAAGATATTTCTGTAGAAATATTAAACAAGGAACATGAGAAAAAAGGATTTTGGAGTGCTATTGCGAATTTCTTCATAAAAAGAAATGAAAAAGATAAAGACGTAGCGCAACAAGTGATAGAAGTAGAACGTGATCAGAAGAAGTCATTCTTTAACTTACTTTGGTTATTCTTAAAGCAAGGATTAAAACAAAACATGGTGAAGTTTCAGAAAAATGACACTTCTAAATAGGATTAAATAGCCTCTTGAATTTCTTGGGCAATTCGCTTTTTACTATAATTTGTTGAGTGGTTATCGGATGATAGAACCTCAATTGGGTGGCATGTAAATAAAGCCCATAACCTTGATGCTTGAATCCTTCTATATAATATTTCTGATCACCCATTATAGGATTTCCCAGATGTAATAAATGTCTCCTCAATTGATGCGTTCTACCTGTTTCTGGGGATAATTCTACTAGATTTAGTGCTTCAAATTTTTCTGATATTTCCGATTGAATTACTTTATACCTTGTCACTGCTTCTTTTTCGTCCAATGGCTCTGTAATCACACCTTCTTTCATCATAAACCTGCGAACGCATACCGCATGATAGATTTTCATGACTTCTTTATGTTCAAACATTTCATGTAATAATTGTCTAGTTTGGCGTGTTTTTCCAATTGCTAATAATCCACTCGTTGGGTAATCTAAACGATGCACGGGATGGGGCGCAGTAGCGTCTATTTGTGTGCTAGATTTTAGGTTTTGTTCTAAAGCATTGGCAATGGTAGCAAATTTATTTCCAGAAACTGAAATCCCCGCTGGCTTCAAAATTACAGCTAGATAATCGTCTTCATACAAGACTTTTAAATCTAAAATATAAGTTTTACCCTTTGGTTTTTCTATTTCTAATAATTCAATGACATCTCCTTTTTCTACATAATGAGCCGTAGTCGCAGGCCGATGATTGATTAATATTTGATTTCTTTTAATCGCTTTTTTTAAAGCAGACTTGGTAGTTAATTGTGGAAACAACCCAACACCAAATTCTTGAAAGCGCTTTCTGTTTACCTCCTCTTCTACAATATGTCTGGCTACAATATTCATTCTTAACTGAAAGATACATAAATTTGATTACATGAAAACGGACTTAAACTTTAGACAAGCCACAAAAGAAGATATTAAATCCATTTGGGATATTATACAATTCGCCATTGAATCTAGAAAACAAGACGGTAGCTCGCAGTGGCAAGACGGTTATCCTCATTTAGGAATTATTGAAAATGATATACAAAAGCGTTATGGTTATGTTTTAACCCAAAACCAAGAAATTCTATTCTATGCAGCATTAATAAGTGAAAAGGAACCAGCCTATGAAGCCATGAAAGAATCTTGGCTCACAAGTCATCAACCTTATGCAGTAATTCATCGTATGGCGGCATCTCCCAAGGCAGCTGGAAAAGGTTTATCTAAAATCATGATGGATTGCTTGGAAAACAAGGCCCTAAGAAGTAAGTTTGAATCTATTCGTATAGACACTAATTTTGATAATCAAGCCATGCTTAAAATTCTGAAAAAAAGAGATTATATATATTGCGGAACGGTTTATTTTCGTGGGAGTGCGCGCAAGGCTTTTGAGAAATTATTAGTTTAGATTCCATAAATCCTTCTTATCTTTAATGTAAATTTAAAAGCCATGACCCTACAAGATCTTAAAACAAAATTAACTTTACCCGCTATTGTTTCGCCCATGTTTTTAGTAAGCGGAACTCAATTAGTGATAGAATCTTGTAAAAATGGTGTTTTGGGAACTTTTCCTTCTTTGAACGGAAGAAGTGCAGAGGATTTTGAAAATATGCTCAAAGAAATCACTTCTACCTTAAACGATTTAGCAGAAGAAAACAACACTACATCCCCACCCTATGGTGTAAACCTCATTGTCAATAAAACAAATCCACGATTGATGACGGATTTACAACTTTGTATAAAGTATAAAGTCCCTGTCATAATCACTTCATTGGGCGCTGTGAAAGATGTGGTGGATGCGGTGCATAGTTATGGTGGATTGGTTTTTCATGATGTGATTAAAAAACGTCATGCAGAAAAAGCTGCGGAGGCTGGTGTAGACGGAATTATCGCTGTAAGTGCTGGTGCTGGAGGGCATGCAGGGACAGCGAATCCTTTTGCTCTGGTAGAAGAAATTAAATCGTTTTATAAAGGTGCTATCATTCTTGCAGGTGCTATTTCTCACGGGAAAGATATTGCGGCAGCTATTACGATGGGAGCAGATTTTGCTTATATGGGGACACGATTCATCGCTACGCAAGAAAGTTTAGCGGCAGAAGGCTATAAAGAAATGCTGACTCAATCAGAAATTAAAGACATTATCTATACAGATGGCGTTTCTGGAGTCAATGCCAACTTTTTACTTCCTAGCATTCAACAATCTGGGATAGCATTAGACCCAGAAAAAGAGGAAGACTTCTCTGAATTAACAGGAAGCAATGCCAAAGCATGGAAAGACATTTGGTCTGCAGGACATGGTGTGGCAGCCATTGATAAGATTCTAACAACCAAAGAATTAATCAATCAATTAAAAACCGAATACAAAGCCGCTTTAGAGAAAAACGCAGCCCTATTAAAGCACCTTAAATAATATAATCTCTCAACTACGTCTTTGTTTCAGCCTTTAAACTTCTAAAAAGTTTTTTATAGGTCTTTTTCATCATTTTTCTTTCACTCGGGGAAAAGTCTATAGGCTGTTTATTTTCTATCTTCAATCTTGCTTTACAAGATCTATTAAAGATTAATGCTTCTCGGTTTAAATCATAAATTTTAATATTGGCAAAATTTTCAATTTTATTGATGCTTCTTGTATATGCATCGTCATCCTCATCTAGTTCATAAGCAGGAATAAACTCGTTATAATAAACTTCCTTACCATGATTGACTTTAACCAAAATGATATAATCTATTTTAGAAGACGCGGCCAAATCCTGTAGTGCTTCCTTATCTAAAGCATCAGCATTGATAGATTTATCTATTAAAAGTTCATCATCCAATTCTGCATCTATCAATCTATCTCCTAATAAATTTCCGAAATCACGATACACCGCCGCATCTATATCTGCTGCGACATCATAAGCAGCATCAATATCATAAATAGCCCAAGTCCCCTTGGACATATCTAGCCAAGGATAGGGATATGGTTCTACGATTTCATAATTAGCAATACCTATAGAGGGAATTAGCAAACTACACGCATTAAGCAATGTCAATACTATAATTAGACATATTGCTCTTTTAAAAACAAGCCAAGCTTTCAATCTATATACTATTTAAAGTGTTTACTAAAGTACCTTGCGGTAAGGTTTCTTGCTCTCCTGTTTTCATATCTTTTAAAGACAAGGTTTCACTCTTAATTTCCTCTGTCCCAATCGTCACGACATGCGTAAAACCACCTCTATCTGCATACTTAAATTGCTTTTTCATTTTGGCATCTTCTGGGTACATTTCTGCTAAAATTCCGTTTTGGCGAAGTTTTCTTACCACCTTCATAGAGGCAGATGCTTCTTCTAGACCAAAATTCACAAACAAAACTTTTAATTTATCCTGCTCATTGTCTGGAAATAATCCTAATTCCTCTAACACTAAATAAATTCTATCTAGTCCAAAAGAAATCCCAACTCCAGGCATATCCTTTAAACCGAAAATCCCTGTCAAATCATTGTATCTACCACCTCCACCAATGGAACCCATAGCTACATTTTTGGCTTTCACCTCTAAGATAGCACCCGTATAATAATCTAACCCTCTGGCCAAAGTTAAATTCAATACAAGTTCTGCAGATTCTAAACCTCCTAAATGCGCTGCAATAAACGCAAGTTCTTCAATTCCTTCTTGTCCAATTTCAGAATTTTCTAAAATAGGTTTTAAATCATTTAGTTGGGAAGTAAAATCCCCAGAAATCTCAAAGATTGGAGATAATTTCTCTATCGCAGCATCAGAAATACCTTTCTGCTGCATTTCCTCTACCACCTTATCTTTTCCAATCTTGTCTAATTTATCTAACGCAACGGTAAAGTCAATTAATTTATCTTGAATATTTGCCACCTCTGCCAATCCACTCAAAACCTTTCTATTATTTAAATGAATTTCTACAGGAACCTTTAATTCTGTGAAAGCCGCATCATATAATTGAATTAATTCCACTTCTTGCCAAAGCGAAGTGCTACCCACCACATCTGCATCACATTGATAAAACTCCCTAAACCTTCCTTTTTGTGGACGATCCGCACGCCATACGGGTTGAATTTGGAAACGTTTAAAAGGCAAGTTCAATTCATGTTGATGCTGTACCACATATCTCGCAAAAGGCACCGTAAGGTCATAGCGCAGTGCCTTATCAGATACTTTGGAAGTCACAGAAGCAGGATTAGCATCCAAATCTTCCGTTTTTACTTTTTTTAAAAAATCACCAGAATTCAAGATTTTGAATATCAAACGATCACCCTCTTCCCCATATTTACCCGTCAGCGTAGAAAGATTCTCAAAAGCGGGAGTTTCTATCGGCTGAAAACCAAACAAATGAAAATATTTTTTCAAAATAGAAATAATATATTCTCTTTTCTCAACTTCTTCTGGCGTAAAATCTCTGGTTCCTTTGGGTAAAGACGGTTTTTGCATAATATAATTTATCTATAACAAAGATAATTAAAGGGAATGGTCTATTAAAATTAGAATCTTACATTTTGGGCAATTACAGGCTATCCCAAGTAGTACGCACCAATCTGCTTACAAAAAAATAGGCTACAAAGAGCTTCCTCTGGTCGCTTTTGTAACCTATATTTTGTCAGCGCATCTTGCCTTACGCGCTACTTGTTCCTATCCCTAGTGCAAAAAATAAATTGGAAAGTTAAAAGGAGTTTAAAAACTAAAATACTTGTCACACCAATCTCCAAACATGTTTTAGTCATTAATTCTTAATAAACTTCACCCCCTCTTTTTCACCACTCATATAGATACCGTGCACTATGTACATTCCTTTTGCCAATGGAAACTCCAATTGCTTGAATGCTTTGCCGTGAATGCTTTTCACCAATGAACCTGCCATATCATAGACCTCAATAGTTCTTAAAGGTTTTGGAGCCAACACATAAGCATACGTATTTTTATTCACTATATTTAATCGGCTCACAGTTGGTATATC
Organism: Flavobacteriaceae bacterium Ap0902; assembly: GCA_009835005.1. GTDB lineage: Bacteria > Bacteroidota > Bacteroidia > Flavobacteriales > Weeksellaceae > Profundicola. Next base: position 81,224 of record WTFG01000010.1, read on the forward strand.
TGGTTGTTCTGGTAATTTCACTTTAAAAACAGTAGCTCCAGCCACGATTTCTATGAAATCAATATTAGAAATTTCTTTCCTATTCAATGAAATGATTTTCTCACCAGATGGGACCGTTCTTGTATCAATAATTTCATTGTTTTCAATTAAATGAATTATTGTCAAATCATCTGGCCATTGCGACATGTCCAGTTCCCATTTATCTCCTTTTAATGATAGAACATCCTTGGCTTCTAAATCAATGGCTTCTTCTTTCAAAAACGGGAACACCCTTTCTTTACCATTAGGCAATTGTACCTTGATTAAAGAAACTTCCTCATTCACAGCTTTCAAAGTTTGCAATGTTTTATAAGATTTTTCATTGATCCTTTTTTGGTTTAATGCTGTTTTTTCTGCTATCACCTCTGGGTCAACCGTAGATTGTACAAAAGTTAATTTTACTTCCTCTTCCATGACCCTTGCATATTCATTCGTAGATGAAGCAAAAGAGTTAAAAAATCCTCCTTGACGCTGCGTATTGAACTTATAAATAGCTGCTAATGTATATGGGATAGAACCCAAAGTATGATTCCAAGGACCCAATGTGTGTGTCCTAATTTTAAATTTCCCCAAATCCCACCGATTATAATATGCACGCTGTATCTTTTTGGTTTTTTTATCATTCTCTGGGGGAATAGTCTTATCAAACCAAGAACTGAACATGCCTGTTGGTGTTTGATTATTAAAATCATATACATCGTTCGTTCTTAAACACAACAATGCAGGGTGCTCATTATTAGATTCAATATCCTCTATATAAGATGGCTGGAACATTTCTCTCCAAACTCTTGGAGCCCATTCCAAACCTCCTTCTCCATTTAAAACTGCTGCTTCAAATCGTGTATAATATTCATCTGAAATTACCTCATGCCAATCATTTTGAAACTGAGGAAATCCAATGTTTTGACAAGTATGGATTACATAAGCTACCAAAGCCGCATTGGGATAAGTTTCTTCATCAAATAAACCTATATGCATCGTGGTATCAGACATATCATAAGGTCCAGCACCTGCTGCTAAGTATTTAATGGGAAAAGGATTTCTCAACATTTGATTTGCTCTCACCACCGCCATAGCAGCGTGTCCTCCTTGGCTATAACCTCCTACAAAATATTCATCATACCGTGTTTTACCTAATTGATTCAAAAATTGATTAGCAGCCTTCAACATGTCTATTCCAGCAGCGGCAGCAGTCTTATCTTCCATATATGCTAATTGTCCATCCCCATCGCCCATACCCAAATAATCAGGTGCTATCACAATATATTCTGCCATAGAAATCAGTACAGGTAATACAAACCCAACCCCGCCAGAACCAGACATTTCAGAAGGAACAGCATCTCTGGTTTCTGTCGTAGGGCTCATATATAATACAGTGGATAATTTTCTATTGGTTTTTGGAAATAATACCATTCCTGTAGAATTGACTAGGTTGTTATCATAATCCTGTGATTTATAGGTCAATTTATATCCCTGCAGACCATAAGGTATATTTTCTACAAATGCTATGAAGTTGGGGTCTATTTCTTGCTCTGAGTTCTCATCTATCCAATTTATTAACCCCCCTGGAGAGATGTCCAACTTTAATTCTGAATGCACTAAATCACCAGCATCTTGAGCCCGAACAAAAGTAAAAACTAAAAATAATATAAATATAATTTTCCTCATTATTTATTATTAATTAATCAAACATAATAAATTTATCAAACAAAATGATAGTTTATCTTCTAAAAAATTAAAAAAACCGAAAAACTCATTTCTGTATTAAATTATATTTCTCTAAAAATGTATCAACATTTTCCTAGAAGAGAGAATAGCGATTAATCCCAATTCCTTTTTTAATATATCCTTCTAAATAAGAATCATAGCAATACCTCCAAAGCCAAATTAATTGAGTTATCCTATAAATTATGAGTGTATATGAAAAAATTTAAATTAACTTTATCGCTAGAAATATTGAATTTTGGAATATATTAAACATTACATAGACATTGTAGCCATTGTTATGGAAGCCATTGGTGTTTTAATCATATTTATTGGTTCTTTGATAGCTATTTTTAAATTCATTATCGCCTACAAAAATAATGCACATCAAGCATATACCAACCTTAGACAAGCGGTAGGAAAAGCAATTTTATTAGGATTAGAGATATTAATTGCAGCAGATATCATGTACACCATTGTGACAGAACCCACATTAGAATCAGTTTTTATTCTAGGGGTCATCGTACTCATAAGAACATTCTTGAGCCTTTCTCTACAAGTAGAATTAGAGGGTAGATTCCCGTGGCAAAAAGCAAAAAATCCTTGAAGTATTTAGCTCCAAGGATTTTAAACATTTAAAAACTTTTAAAATATACAATTAAACTACCTCTTTTCTAGGCGTTTGCTTTAAGATTTCTAATAAATATTTCCAAAATTTCTGTGTAGAAGAAATACTTGCTCGCTCATCTGGTGAATGCGCTCCTAAGATGGTAGGCCCAAAAGAAATCATATCTAAACCATGAATTCTCTCTCCTAAAAGTCCACATTCAAGACCTGCATGACATGCCGCTACATTGGGTTCTTCTTGGAACATTTCTTTATATAGATTTTCTAAAACCTTTAAAATTTCAGAATCTCTATTGGGCTTCCACCCAGGGTATGAACCAGAAAATTCGGTCTTGAACCCAGCTTTGTCAAACTCACCCTTCAGTTTGTTAGCTATTTCCATCTTAGAATCCTCTACACTGCTTCTAGTTAAATTCTGAACCTCTGCTTTCCCGTCTTTCACAAGCACACGAGCCACATTATTAGATGCCTCTACCAAATCTGGAATTTCCGCACTCATTTTGTAAACCCCATTATGCAAAGCGTTGAGCATTGCGGTAAACTCCTGGCTATCTTTTTGGCTTAATGCTTTTGCTGGCGCACCTACCTCTGCATCAATTAAAATTAGCATATTAGGCTCTATCTCTTTGAAGTCTTCTTTGATTCCCCAAGCAGCTTCTTCAATTTCTCTTTGAACTTCTGCAACATCGCCATTTTCTATCACCACCAAGGCAGACGCCTCTCTTGGAATAGCGTTGCGTAACCCTCCTCCATCAACTTCTGCAATTCTGTAATCAGCAGAAATTGAATCTATTAATTGCGCTAATATTTTATTAGAATTTCCAAGCCCTTTGTGAATTTCCATTCCGCTGTGACCTCCATTCAACCCTTTAACCGTGATTTTGATTCCGTATGTTTCACTATCATCCACATCTTCTAAATCATAAGTTCTCGTAGCACTTACATCGACTCCACCAGCACAACCTATTCCAATTTCATCATCTTCTTCTGTATCAAGGTTTAATAAGATTTTTCCGTCTAACAAATCTCCTTGTAGATTTTGAGCTCCTGTCATTCCAGTTTCCTCATCCACAGTAAAAAGCGCTTCAACCGCTGGGTGTGGAATATTATCAGAAGCCAAAATCGTCATGATAGCCGCAACCCCTAATCCATTATCAGCACCAAGTGTGGTTCCTTTTGCCTTAACCCAATCACCTTCTACCTTCATTTCTATCCCTTGCGTATCAAAATCAAAGTCTGTATCATTATTCTTTTGGTGCACCATATCCAAGTGAGATTGTAAAATCACAGTCTTGCGATTCTCCATCCCCGCCGTTGCAGGTTTTTTGATGATTACGTTCCCGATTTCATCTTCTAAAGTTTCTAAACCAAGAGATTTACCAAAATCTACCATAAATTGGCGCACTTTTTCTTCTTTTTTAGAGGCTCTAGGTACAGCATTTAAATCTGCAAAATTATTCCAAACTGCTTGGGGTTCTAGGTTTCTAATTGCTTCGTTCATATATTGTTATATTTTATTAAAAATAATATAAATTTTTTATGGAGTTAAACTCTAAAGGTTAGTGTCCATCATTTACGAATATAGTGAAGTTCTCGGCAAAATTCAATCCAAATGGGATGAAATGTGTGGGAGGGATTTTATTTAAGCCAAAAACCACTGCTTTGCGCAATGGTTTATCTTCTGGATGAATCAAAAAAGAATAGAATGCGACTTCATGAATATGTATTTTTGTAAAATCATTTATGATAAACCACTTGTTATTAATGTCCAGCCAATAATTGGTTTTTGTGGATTTTTCTGAATCATTTAAGTGTTCTTTACTATTTTTACCATAATATTTAATTTCTAAATCTTGATTCATACTATGAGCATCTACCAATATGCATAATTCAACTTCTTTATATTTAAACATTTCATAAAAAAAAACATTCATACAATATCATTTTAAACATTTATTACCTAAATAATCTGTTTTTTTATTATTTACTTAAACTTACCACCCTTATATAATTTAAATTCGTAATGAATTTTGATTTTTTAATATGATTATATAATTTTGCCATAGTCTAATTTAAAAATAAATATTAATCATTAAATTTTATTTTATGAGAAAAATGTATTTTTCAAAAGCATTGTTTTTAACTGTACTATTGTTTTCAACATCATCCTGTACTGAGGATACTATTTTAGATGAAACTGCTGAGAAGCCATCCTTAGAAGTTAGTGATTTAAGTACTGATAATATAAGTTATCTTAAATCTATTTCTACTAATTATGGAGAAAATCAAAGAAAATCCACAAAAGACTTGGAAACGATATATGTTTTTGAGAAGGAAGGCAAAGACGTTATTGTGAAAAGCAATCAATTAGAAAAAGATAAGAATATTTATGATTTAGATTTAAACAACGATGGTTCTATAGATTTCAAAATACAACCTGTTCGTGATGATTTTTCTGAAGTATATTATTTGGATAATAAAGGAAAAAAATTAAGTAAAGCAAAATATGTACAAGATGGAAACTCTTTCTATATTGTTATAACAGAAGTATATAATGATGATAACAGTATTTATAGAAGAGGAGGGTGGAGAGACTGTTTTGAGTCTGTTTCAAGTTCTGCTGAAGGAATTGCAGGAATGGTTGTTGCTAATTTTGCTGGACCAGAAGCTGTTTTAGGATATTATTGTGGTATTGCAATAGGTTGTGCTTTTTAATAAAAACTATGAAAAAAATAATAATAATAACTTTAATTTTTTTTGGTCTTGGTTTATTTTTAACTATTCTAAAAAATAATGATTACCTAAATTCATTAAGCGGAAACTATTATGTTTACATAATTATAGCTTTAATGATAGTAAAGTTGATACATAAATATTTTTTAAAAAATATATTTGAGAACTAATTAAAAAATAACCTCTTTAAAAGAGGTTATTTTTTTGATGTATTTATTGTTCATATCTTCGCATTATGTACGCAGTATTATTTGATTTAGACACAAATTGCTTAAATGAGCACGAGGGCAATACCTATCACAATTCTTATAAATTAATCAAAGATTTTATGATTAATAACGGATTTGAATGGAAACAAGGTAGCGTTTATTTCGGTGGCTCTAGCATTGATGCTGTTACTTGTGTTTTAACCATCCAGAGGTTAGCCAAAACCTATCCTTGGTTTTCTGCTTGTGTCAAAGACGTTAGAATGCTTAGAATAGAAGAAAACAATGATTTACTTCCTGCTATTTCTCTAACGCCTTAAATAAGCCAAAGAAAAGAAAAAAATTTATAGTTTTCTCCTGATTTTCTGCTCCTGCTCCTGCTCCTGCTCCTGATGTTGCTCCCTGATAGGCTTTCCAAGCATCCCTTGCAATGCTCTGTGTTCTTTGGTGTTGGTGTATTGTGATTTTCGCATAAAGGCTGAAAAGGCTCCGTATGCAAAACGTAAATCATCGCCAATAAATTTCTCCATTTCGTTGTTTTCTATCCATTTTGCAAGTTGCTGATTTTCTGCCTTGATGAATGCAACATAATTGCGTTTTAACCGCTCTAGTTCCTCCTTATACATATTGTGCTTGTTGCACAACTTAAAGATAAGTATTTCTTTTTATAGCAAAAAATAGCATTGAATTATTGTGTAAATAACTGTAATTCAGTATATTTATATATGCAAGGAAACAAAGAATTTATCCCAAAACTATTTTACAATGTAAGTTTAGAAGGCATGGTTCCTAAGGATAACTTTTATAGAAGATTAAATCATGTGTTGGATTTACATTTTCTGTACGATAAGACCGCTAAATACTACGGAAAAGAAGGA
>WTFG01000011.1 GCA_009835005.1 Flavobacteriaceae bacterium Ap0902
ACAGTTTTGCTGCCCAAAGGTAAAGCTTGTGAAAGCTAACATGAATAAAAACAATAAAGAATTTTTCATAATTTAGTAAGATTAATTATTTATGTCTATGCAAAGATACTTAATTTTTAGAACTATTATTCAAATATACTTATAATATTGTATGTTAAAATATAGAATTTTTAATATAATACTAGCCTAATAAAAGTTCGAGATATAATTTTTCTATCGCAGCTGCGTAAATATCTGCTGTGTATTTTGTAGTAGCTTCTTCATGTCCTTTCACTCCTAATTTTTCTCTAAGCTCTGGTTTTTCGATAAGTATTTTGAGCTTATCTGTTAATTCTTCTAGGTTATTTAATTCAAATAGGACCCCATTGATTCCGTCATCTATTAAATATGGAATACCTCCGACATTGGAAGCAATAACTGGTAATTTATGAAACCACGCCTCTGTAATAACAAGCCCAAAGCTTTCTGAAGAGGATGCAAGAATGAAAATATCAAATAATTCATAAAAAGGGTTAACATTATGTTGATACCCTGTAAAAAGGACCTTACTTTCAATATTTAGACTTTTGGCTAGCTTTTTATATTCATTGATTAGAATTCCATCACCTACTAGAATTAAATAAACATTCAATCCTTGATCTATCAATTTACGCATTGTTACAATAAGATTAGAAAAACCTTTGATATGATTATCCATTCGTCCAACACTTCCTAAAACTATTGTTTCGTTAGGAATAGAGAATTTATGACGAAGGTCATTCTTTATAATCTTATCTTGATTAATTTCTGGAATTGTGGCACCATTCATAATTAATGAAACCTTTTCTTTTTTTATTTTTGCTGTATTGATTAGGTAATCAGTCACTGCAGGAGACACGCCAATCACCTTGTCCGCTGTCCTGCTAAGGAGTGAAAGAAGCTTAGTGGCTCGCCATGATCTTGTGACAGGATAGGAAGTTTCTTCTAGAATTATTTTAGGAACGCGGCATATTGTTCCTCCTATCGCAGCCATGGATATACCTTCATATACTGTTCCATGTATAATGTCAGGCTTAAAGTCTTTAATCGTATCAATTACTTTTTTATGAATATTCCAATCAAAAGGATGTTTCATTTGGCCCACTTCTACAATATCATATCCTTGTTTTTTGAATTCTATGAGCTTAGGGCCAATGGCTTCTGTACATATAATTTTTTGATCAAAATTTTCCTTAGGGAGTTTATTGAATAAAATAAGTTTTCTTTGTTCTACGCCACCACTTCTAATGATTTGGTGCGTATGTAATACACGGATTTTATTAGTGGAACTCATATAACCTTTTTTTTGAAGTTATGAGTTTACTTTTTTTGCGATAAGTTGATTTTCGTAAAAATTCTTTAAAGCCTTGATGATAGAATCTCTTTCGAAGTTTTGTGCAATGAATGTTCTTGTGTTTTTTTTAAGGAAACGATAAAGTTCTATATCCTCCTGAATCAGGAGCATGGCGTTCTCTAATGATCCTACATCCTTTACTGGTATGATAAGACCATTGATTTTATTTTCTATAATTTCATTGTTTCCGTTAATGTCCGATACGATTGACGGCAATTGCATTGCTCCTGCCTGTAATACTACATTAGGAAAGCCCTCTCTATAACTTGGGAATGTAAGAACTTCACTAATACTTAAGTAAGGTCTAACATCTTTTTGCCATCCTAGATCTATAATATTTTTATTTTGATTAATTTCTTTTAAAACCTCCTTATTTAATGGGTCTAGTTTATTTTCTTTGGATCCGATAAGTAATAATTTACATCTATGATTCAAGCCTTTGAAAGCTGTTACTAATTCTTCTATGCCTTTATCTTTTACTATTCGTCCAACATAAATGAATACAAAATCATCTTCTGAAATTCCTAATTTAGATCTAAGTTCAATTTTATATTCTTGATCATATAATGCAGGGTCAAAATAACTCGTATCTATACCATTAGAGCTACCAGTTCCAATAATATAGAGTTTTTTTTCTTTGGTGAATTTTTCTTTTAAAATTATATCCTTTAGCCCGTTGGAATTGGGTAATACATTGGTTGCGCAGGCATAGGTAATCTTTTCTACAGTTTTTAATAATAATTTTCTAAAACCTTTCGTTTCTAGAAGCGGAAGTCCGGCGACTGTATGTAATCTTATAGGAACTCCTGTGATCCAAGCAGCTATCATGCCAGTGGTTCCTGCCTTTGGAGTGTGCGTATGGACAATAGTTGGTTTAACTTTTCTGAAATACTTAATTAACTTAATCAGAGAAGATAAATCTTTGAATGGGGTGATAGACCGTGTTAATTCTAAAGGAAAATAATTGACATTTTCTCTTCTAGCAATTTTCTCTAAATAACCTTTGTCAGATGCACTTATCGCTGTTACCTCAAAATACTGTGACATATATTTTAATTGTCCTTCTAGGAGCTTATCTAGGGACAAAGGAACTGTTGTAATGCGTATTAATTTAGGTTTTTTAGACATAATTGATTTGGTAATCCCTATGATTTAATAGTTTTAAAAATTATATTATTGAGTATTCCTATATTCATAAAGTATCTAAACTTTTTCTTCTCAGCGTTCATCTTTTAAAATTAGTCTTATTAATTAAGGCTCCCTCAATATAGTTAAATTAATTTAAAAAATCTTTTGTTTCTGCTTATTTGGTTTGTTTAATATATTCTGGTAATAAAATTCAAACTTTTTAAACTTTGTGGTATTATATAAACCCGCAACTGCAAAAATTATAAAGCCTGGAAGAAACATGTTTCTCTCGCGAATTATGATACCTAGATTTCCCAATATAGGAGCGAAGGCTAATGCGCCAATGAGCCAATACAAGAAACTGGATAAAATTATAAAATGGCTAGATTTAAACACTCTGATTGGTTTATTACGTAAGAAAATTGCTGTTAATAGAATCCAGGCTACATTTTCAATAGAGGCTAAAAGCCCTAACGCATTTGGAGCATCAAAAAATAAGGGTCTATATAGAAAGGTGAATACTTGTAAAGGATAGGGGAGGTTCCCAATATCTACGGATGAACCAGCTGACCTGCTTAATGCTCCTGATTTACTCTCACTAAATTGGCTGAAAGATTCTACAGATGCATCATCAATTTTGGCAAATTCTAAAACATTATTTAATAGGGGTAGAAATAATATAAATGCAACAATTGTGATAAGAATTTTTTGCACCAGATACATTTTGCTTTTGAGAATAAAAGAGGTCGCAAATCCTGCGAGCAAGAAAAGTAATATATGAGGTCTGATTGGATATGCTATCGCTATGATGAAAAGTAGCATCCACCATCTTTTCTTTAGATTATTTATGGCATAGAAAAATGCACATGCACAGAAAAAAAGTAGAGTATCTTTACCAACGCCACCAGACCAGAAATGGAAATTGGGTAGAAATAGTATCGTAGGGAAGATAGAAACCCCTAAAAACTTTATGTGCTTCACGTATTGGATCAATGGAAATAATTCTTTTAAAGTCACTATCATCAAGAGAATTCCCCAATAGCCGAGAAGACCAAATAGCATAGTCCCAGTAAAAAAATCTAAATTTAGTATATTGGATGGCAGGTAGCATATTAAGTAAACATAATCAGAGGCAGAAGTATTTCCCAAAAGAATTTTAGTCCATAATTCTTCAAAATAAATTTCTTTGGCGATTTTCCAATATCCTTGCGCATCACCTCCATTGGTTCTTATGTATAAATAGAATACAAAAGACATAATCATATGATATACATATAATTGATCCAATAGAACAAAATCCTTGGTATTTAAAGTTTTATATCTATCTTTTAAAAAATAACCAAAGGTTAATAATAATATAACAATGATATAATCCATTGATTACTTTTTTAGTACTTTGTTTAATGGGAATTATTAATTTATAATAGAACGCTAATATACGATTTTGTAATGTCTGCTATCAATTAAATCTTAGGATTGCCTTATGCCCGGCACCTTATAACTTATTCAAAGTTGCGGTTTTCGATACTGCTCTTATATTTTTTCTACTTGTTCTAAATAGGCGTATTCTTTTAGCATAATTTGACTTACAAATTTATATTTATCTTTTAACTCATAATAGTTGGCAAAGGCGAATTCAATCGTTTTTGCCAAATCATGCTCGTTAGATGGTTCAAAGGTTAATGAAAGTCTTTGTTTTTCATTTATTTCCATTACACTGGGGTGACTTCCGTTTATTACAATCCTATTAGACAAAAGTGCGTCTATATATTTGATATGAATAACGAGTTTAGAAAACTCATTCTTAGTATCAGGGCACACAATAACATCTGCCATGGCTTGAAAGTAGGGAAGCAACTTATAGGGTGTTCTACCTGTAAAGATTATATTATCAATATTATTTTCTTGTACATATTTTTCACAATTGGGTCTTTCGTAGCCATCACCTACTAATACCAATGTGATGTTTTCTAAGTCTTCCTTTACTAGTTCAAAAGCCTTGATTAAAACCATTACGCCTCCAGTTAGTTTAAATGCTCCTGTGAAAAGAATTATTCTTGAATCTTTTGGTATGCCATACTCATTCATAACTGGTGTAGCATCGTCCTTTCTCAATGTGTTTGGTTTAGCATTTGGAGGTACAAGATTATTGAGGATCACGTAATTACGATCCTCTAATTGAGGATATAATTGGATAAAATAACTACGCATGGATTCTGTAACAAAAATATTCTTGCTTGAATTTGTTAAAACTTTTTTGTCTAAACTATAAGCAGCGTTTTTCTTTAACCTTAAAACCAATTTTTTTAATGGACTTGAATTGTTTTTAATCTGGAAGTCAAATTCTAAAGTGCTTACTCCATGAATATCGTTGATGTAACTATGAATTAATTTATTTTGTTTTAACCAATAACCCATAGAGTTGTCAAGATATTCAAAAGTATAAATTGTCTTATTCGTAAGGTCTGGTAATAGTTGTTGGAAATGTTTTTTAAGTTTTGAGAAGAAAGTATTTACAACTTTATAATTAAATTTTGATAATAGAAATTGAAACTTACGCTTTTCTTGAGGTGTAAACTTGTAATTGATAGATACATGCTGTATATCTGGATGAAATTTAGAAAGGTCCTGAGCATTGGATATAAATTTAACTGAATGGTCCTTCATTGCTAGAGAATTTAAAATGCTTAAAATTCGTATAGTTCCACCACCTTCTTTGGTGAAATCATTCATGGATAAAAATATATATTCCTTTTTTGTCATAGAATCTATGTATACGATATAATAGGTAAAAAGATGTAGTGTACAAATATAGTATATGTTTTTATCTAGTTTTCTAATTTATATGAATCAATTAAATTTTACTCTTTGAGTTGATTTAGTGCTTTCAAATATGAATGGGCGGCGGCTTCTAATGAGAAGATAGGTATTGCTTCTTGTCTTATTTCATTTCTTCTGATGTCTTTATGGCTATTTATAAAGTTTGTGATTTCCAGAGGCTGGGGAGGGGTGTCATGTTTATATAAGAGGGTTCCAGGTATTTTATCCAAAATTTCCTTTGAATCTCCAATCCCATTACTCGCGATAGTAGGAATGCCCATCAATAAATACTCTCCTAATTTAATGGGGGCAACACCTATCATGCTTTTTTGGGGCTCCCTTATCGCAAAAGCAATGTCGCCAGCATTCATATAAGCAGGAACTTCTTTGAAAGGAACCTTTCTAATGCTGAAGTGTGGCTTCAAATTATTTGGAATCAATGGAGTCACTTTTTCTGGTGATCCTGTTAAAAATAAAAAATGGCTAGAGGGGTTAGTTTTTAGGAAATGTTGGAATGTATCAAGCATAATCTTCCAGCCATATTGTGGACCAAAGGAACCAGCATATAGAAATACAACATCATCTTTATTAACACCGATTTCTCTTCTTTTTTCAATTCTTAAGTTCTCGTTGGGCGTAAAATGAGAGATGTCTCTGCCATTTTGTACTACAAAAAATTTAGATTTATTTTCTGGGTTGTAATTTTTTAAATGATACTCAATAGATTGTTTAGACCTTGTGATTATATAATCGGAATTTTTAATTGCTTTTTTCTCTATAGATCTAAGAAATTTATGCATTACACTTCCTCTTTTTAAACCAGCAAAATCTATTCTTTCTTCTATAGGTAATCCATCTGCATCAAAGACGATGGGTAGGTTTAAGTTCAATTTATGAACCATATAGGCAGGAAAAGTGCTTCTAGGCATCAATATATCAATATTCCATTTTTCAATACATTGTTTGATATTTTTATCCCCCAGGAGTAAAGTTATTAAACTACCAATTGATGCCACCGGTTTTCGATTAATTGGTGCAGATTTATATGGAATGTTATTTTTATAAGATGCCTGCTCTTGGTCCGTTGTTTCTTTTGCCCATGTATATTGTAAATAATGAAATTTGTATGTTGGGTTTATCTTCTCTACAGCATTGAATATAGGCATAAATAGTCCTTCCGCATAACTAGTTTGTGGACCATCCCAAGTGATAAATAGTATGTTTTTTTTCAAAATGAAGTTATTAAGGTTTAGCCTTTTTTTACTTGATAGATTTTATATAATTCTTGAATATGTTGTTTTAGAGAATAATTAGTAAGAACTTTCTTGTGTGCCTTTTGTCGAATTTCATTCCTTTTTATATCATCCAAGTTAAGTATGGTTTTAATCTGATTTTTTAAACTATCCGTATCATTCACGGGAATTATAAATCCTGAGTTGCCGTGTTCTATCATCTCTGATGCGGATCCACTATCTGTTGATATAGATATAGTTTTCGCATACATTGCTTCACACAGTGCATTAGAAAACCCTTCTGTAAAAGAGTTGAGTATGAAAATATCTGCTGCGTGTAGTTTGTTCATTGGAGATGCTTCAAATCCATGTAGAACTATACGGTCTGATAGATTATAATCATTTATTAATTCTTCTAACCTACCTCTTTGTTCTCCTTCGCCATAAATATGGTAGTATAAATTATAACCTTCTTGGATGAGTTGAGCAATGACTTTTATAACCTCAGGGATGTTTTTAACAGCAGTTAATCTAGAAACACTGATGATATGAGTAGCATTGCTTGGTTTGTAAGAAAATAATTTATCTTCAATCGGATTGAAAATAATCGGATTATTCACCTGGTATAATTTATTGTGCGGTACCGCATTATTTTCATATAGTACTTTTAATACTGGCTTAGAATTGCCTATAACCGCTTTGGCAAATTTATATATTTGGGTGAAGATAACTCTAGCCTTTAAACTTTGATTAGGAATTCCAATCTCTTCTGCTATTATAGTTTCAACTCCTGCGAGTTTGCCTGCTATAACACCATGGTAATTAGCCTCTGCACCAGATGTGTGTAATACGTTTGGCTTTTCTTTTTTCAGGAATTTATATAATTTATAAGTAGTTTTGATGGAATAGATAGAGGGATTAGCATGCAAATTGACGACTCTTTTCCCTTGCTTTTTAATTTCATCTGCAGCATAGCCCGTATTATTCAAGCAGGTGAAAATCCATTCATTATCATCCTGAACATGGCTTACATTTACCAAACGTTTTTCTAGTCCTCCAAAATCTAAGAAAGTAGATAGCCTAATTATCTTCATTCGTCCTCTTCACAAAGTTGTCTATTGCATTTGCATATTCTTCTTCCAGAATAGATTTTTCTTCTATTTTATTCCATCGGTTATTTTCCCAAACAGAGTAAAAGTTTGATTGTGTTAAACCAATTGGCCCAAATGCTGTACCTTGAAACTCAAATAAATAGCAATTCTTGCTATCATCAATACCTACATCAATTGAAACGAATGGTGTTTTAAGTTTTTCTATGATTGATTTAGAGAAGTTAAGAACCTCTACAGGCGCTTCTTCAAAAGAAAACTTACCACTTCCACTCGCTCTAAAATCATTTTCTCTAGTCTCTCTCTTAAAAGTATAATATTTATTACCAAATTGTAGTACCTTATAGTCACATTTTAAATCTGGTATGAATTCTTGATATATAACAGGTATTCTTTTTTGAAAATAATCTGTAAAATTAATTTCTAACAGGTTTTCTCTAGGGTTTAAATTTTGATCTTTATTAAAGCTATTTCTTTTATTTACCTGAAAGGCAATCTTCTCTTTAAGTGATTGTTTTTTAAGTCTTTTTTGAATTTGAATTAGTTCATTCTCTGATTTTATTAGATGAACACCACTAGATAACGCACCTTTATTTTCTTTTAAGACAAATGGAAAAGTTAGTTTATCATTCACCAACTCATCAATATCTCCATAATATTTCCCTTTCACTCTTTCTATACCCAACATTTTTTTCATATACTCTTGGAAACCTTTATTCTCTAGAGCGTATAATTGATTAAATTTAGGGAAAATTTTGATATCTGGTCTCTGATGTGTTATAAATAGAATAGTATCCTGTATATAGCGTAAATAATTTTCATTATATACAGAGGAGTAGAATAAAACTGCGTTATAGGGAATATCATCAAGACTATCTACTAATTTATCAAATGAAATTATATTAGTTTCCCACCCTAGTTTCTTAAACTGATTTTCTATTATTTTGGTGTCTAGTCCCATCCAGATACGTCCAGCCATAAACTGTTGATAGACTGGTGCAATTATAATATGTTTACTTTTCATTGTTCTTGGTTTTAACGCATTGGGATTCGGTAATACTCGTTCATTATCAACAATTATTGCTCAAAATCTCCAATTTTGTTTAAGGTTTCTTCTAGTATATTATTTTCTGATAGTATATACTCTATAAAAGTACGAAAAGCACCTTCACCACCATTCGTATCTAACACCTTAGTCACTATACTTTTGATGTAAGATGGGGCGTTCTGTGGACATGCACTAAAGCCAACTTTTTGTAATAAGCCAATATCATTTATATCATCTCCTATATAAGCACATTCCTCTATGTTGATGCTCAATTCTTTGCAAAGGCGATCTGCTAATTTTATTTTATCCTTTACGCCTTGATATACGTATTCTATCTTTAATTTTTCTGCACGTTTGGCTACCATAGGCGTTGTTTCTCCTGTGAAAATTGCTACTGGTATATTGTTGAGTCTCGCAAATAGAACTCCCGCGCTATCGTAAGTATGAAATTTTTTAATATAATCACCCTCTGGCGTATAATACATACTTCCGTCTGTCCATACACCATCTATATCTGTGATAATTAATTTAGGCAAAATCATTTGATAGAATTTGGCATAATTAATTCATTTTTAGGAATATCTTGCGTTAAGATTTTGCCAATAACTTGATCCTTTTCTGCCCATTTGTAACCATCCCCAGGGCTAAGTAAATGAATGTCATCTTTTGTGATTACCTCACCTGACTTCATAGCTTTGTTGGTGGCTATAGATCGCTCTAGTTTAAGCTTTGCAGATGTAACATCATCCTCTATGAAAATATCTTTTTCACCCATCCATCTCTCTGCTATTCGGATATCTCTAACCATCCGCTTAACGCCATCTGGTCCTAGAGATCCTTTTTGATCGGTTCCTTTCATATTTCTATCTATAGTGATATGTTTTTCTATGATAGAGGCGCCCATACCCACAGCAACCACAGGAGCACTAATGCCAATGGTATGATCTGAGAATCCAATGGTATAATCCTTATAATTCTCTAGGAGATATGGGATAGTGTTAAGGTTTAGATTATCTGGCTTTGTAGGATATTCGGAAACACAATGTAGTATGGAAATATCAGAATGTTGTTTGGTTATAATACCCAGGGCATCATCCAGCTCTTTTTTACCTCCCATACCAGTAGAGAGAATGATTGGCAGTTTAGTTTCTGCTAAAGCCTCAAGTAAGGGTAAATTGGTTAGATCCCTACTAGCCACCTTTAATTTATCTGGAGTAAAGTATTTAAGTAAACTTAGACAACCGATAGCACATAGCGTCTCAACGAATTCTAATCCTAGGGATTTAGCATGTTTATACACCTCGAAATGTTCCTCATCAGAGAGCTCTAAAAACCTTCTATGTTCGCCGTATGTCTTGCCAAAAGAGTTAGGGCCGATGTAAGGTTTTTTGTTTTGACTTTCCGTCAACTCTTCTTTCAAGTCTCTCTTGGTTAATTTGACTGCATCAATTGGCTGCAAGTTTAGATTGAATAAATTCTCTTCTATAGGCCTGGACACGAGTTCAGTAATCAATTTAGCGATGTCCACTGAACCATTATGATTTTGACCAATTTCGCCTATAATATATACGTGATTGTTATTTTTCATTTTTTTTAATTTGATCCTGCATTATATTAATCAGATCTGGATGATAATTCAACTCATGTAAAACTTGAGATGTTTCAAAATTCAATCCGAATTTTTCATAAGTAATTTTGAACAATTCCTGTTGAATTTTAAAATCTGCTGAGGTATCTGTTGTGAGTCTGATTTTTTCACTATCAGGAATGTAGTAGGGGTTTAACCACTTTATGTTAAATATTTCCTTGTGACTATATAGGTAGTTGGTTACATGCTCGTGATAATTCATATCTTTTGTCAACTGGTTAACTTTTTCTAAGGCTTGGGTTTTTACCAACTCTCCCCATAATCCATAGTGAGTGAGGATGTTTGGTTTGTTGCGGATATGATAGGCTATGTAGTCATATTCCAGGTTGGTTTGGCCCATTGAGAATAGTCTTTTCAAGTCATTGATATCCATAAATACATTGTCAGAGCAGACGCGAACAATGTTATGAACTTCATGATTTTTGGCTGATCCAATAAAGCGACCTAAGACATCGTGTTCACTACCTCTATATACGTGAACATTGGTTTTATTGGCGATCTCTGCAATTACGTCATTCTCTGGATTCGTAGAGGTCGCTATAATGATATCATTTTTTGGAATCACGTGTTTAATTCTTTCTACTAATATTTCTAAAATACCCATTCCATTATGGAAGTCAAGAATAGTTTTTTTAGGAAGGCGGGTAGAGGATACCCTTGCTTGGAGAATTACCTTGCAGGTTCTAGAATTATTCATAAATGATTTTACTATCTTAAACGCCTATCAATACGGTTATTTAAACTTAAATATCTAATTTATTAATGAATTATTACATTATGCAATTTAAACAATTATTATAACATTTTTAATATGATACACATTTATTCAAGATTGGAATAGATCGTATTAATTAACATTGAAACATCCTTCAATTAAGTTTAGCAGGAAAATTATTATTTGATCTTTATTAAGTTATAAAAGAGAATAATAATTAATATAATCTTATCTTTTAATGGTATTTTAAGTTCTCTTATCTTCTGGAAAGGAACCTTTTTAGACTTTGAATGTTTGAAGTTATAATAGATTAAATTTCTCTTGACGGTCTCTATTTTATTAAATAATGCATCTGTTTTATAGATTGAATAGAGTTCTTTGACAATTTTTAAAGTCGCGTTCTCTGCTTGTATCGCCGTATGCGAGGAGTGCACACCATTATAACTACGTCTATATATGCCACAGTAAAAGTTTTGGAATATTCCTTGGCCATTTTTTATAATTGTATAGAAGAGGCTTATGTCTCGAAAGTTTTTTAATTCTTTGAATTTTAGGATTAGTTCTTCGTCATTTCTAAAAACAACGGTCATTGTTTTTGTGAGCCAGTGTTTTAAAAAAATATCTTCATTGATTTTTATACATTCCTTATTCTTAACATATTTATATTCATACTCATCCAGTATAGTTTTTCCGTCATAATCTAAAACTTTATAATTGCAACAAGAAAGGTTGTATTGTGGATTAGATTCTAGAAAATCTATTTGTTTTTGAAGTTTTAATGGATTTGTCCAGTAATCATCACCTTCGCACATTGCGATATATTTGCCTTGTGCTCTGGGGAAATTATACGCTAGAGTTGGTTTGATGCCTTTTGAATACTGGTTCTCTGTTTGGAAGATAGGTTTTATACGACAAGGGTATTTTTCTTGATACTCTCTTATTATTCTAGCAGTATTATCTGTAGAAGCATCTTCGTGGATAAGTATTTCATATTCAAAATTGGTTTCTTGCATTAGAAACCCATCAATACATTGTTTGATGTAAGGACCATGATTGTATGCTAAACAGCATATACTTACAAGAGGTTTCCGTTTTGACATAAAATTTTTATAAAATAAAATATATACTTTAATATATACTTTGATTTAAGTACTTCTCTGTATAATGTAGATTATTCATTCTACCTGCAGAATACAATTATAAATAGAAACTTTTCACCTTTTTACTAAGATAAAAGTTTCCAAGTAACTTTATAAATCAATTTACTAATCTTTGATTTGTTATTTAGACCTATTTTATCATATACTATCAATAAATTTAGTTTAATAATTTTTTTCCAATAGTATAAACTTCTTTTATCACTTTTGTCATAATATTTATCAATAAATAGCAATAGTTCTCTGCATTGGCGTTCTTCCATATAGGTGTGTCCTTTTCTGGCTACAGAATCAGAGTGGATACGATAATTCACAGTTTCTATAGGGGCATATTCTATTTTATAACCAGAACGAGTTAATTTTAACCATATAGTGATGTCCTCAAATTGTTTAAAATCTTCGTCGTACCCACCAACATCCTTGATTACCACTGTATTAATAAATACGGAAGGGGCAATAACATCATTACGAACTTTTAAATGATTGTATTGTTGTTCTGCGGATTTATGAAAGAAGTGCTTGTCACTAGGGCTATTTGCAATATAGTTTTCCTCTACAAGAATGTCTTGATAATATCTGCTAACGGTTTGTAAAACTCGAACCTCTGGATGTTGATGAACCCAATGAATGTTTGATTCAATACAATTGGCTATGAGTGAATCGTCACCAGCAATCATTTTGAACCATTCTCCACTAGATGCTCTAAGTCCTCTATTACAATTAGCTGGGATTCCTGTGTTTTTTTTAACAGTAATTAATTCTGACCTTTTAAACCTGTTTTTGTTTTCATATAGCCAATTTTCACAAATAGCAATCGTATCATCTGTGGAACCATCATCAGATATAATTAATTCAATGTTTTTATAGGTTTGATTTTTAGCACTTTCTAAAGTTTCTAAAATAAATTTAGATGAGTTATATGTTATAATTATGATAGAAACCAGTGGGTTTGCTAGGTTGTTCATGGTAAGTTGTTAGATGGTTCTTTACATTAATTTAATGTAAAACTAATTAAAATAATATTGTTCTGTCATTTTAAATAGCCAGTGGCCTGTGTTTGGTATAACTTTTAAGGTTTAAGTGAGCGTTTGTAATATACAATTATAATTTTATTACATTCTGAATAATTAGGGTGTGAATTTCAAATTATAGATAGATCTTTTAGTCAATGTTTTTTTTTAATTTTATTATTTTACCGTCCACTCCATGAACAATGGCATTGTCTGGAATATTTTTTCTTACGATGCTCCCTGCAGTTATAGATACATTTTTACCTATTTTAACGTTTGGATAAATAATAACTCCAGTCCCAATAAAGGTGAAGTCTCCGATTTCTACATGTCCTGCAATGTTTACGGATGGACAAATCTCACAAAATTCTCCAATCACAGAGTCGTGTCCTATAATGGCTTTTGAATTGATAAAGGTTCCTTTTTTCACCAAAACATTATTGGATACATTAGCCTGGTAGGATATGGTTACTCCATCTTCTAAAATGCAATTGAAATGACCTATAATGCAATCGTCTGATATAATGTTAATAGGATTACCGCCTAATTCCTTGAATTGATGGTAGAGTTTATGTCTTACCTCTGGAAATCCGACGCCTAGAATAAAATCTTTGGTTTTTTCAGTAAAATATTTCTGGGCTTCGTCATGATTTTTCAATACAGGAAATTGACCGTATAAAAGATTGTCTTTGTGTGGATTTATATCGTCATAAAATGCTAAATCATCTAATTTATCTTGTCTTAATAGAATATCTAATAATTCAATAGCTAATCCTTTGGCACCTATTACAAGCATAATCAATTATTTTATAAGATTAAATATACGTAAATTTATAGGCTTTTAGATTAAATTAACATATCCAGCATCTAAGTCTTTTAAAATTTTATCTAAAACGGATAACTATAAATTAAGGCTTCATTATATTTAAGAGATTAGCAAGAATTCTATTAGCTGTTTTGCCATCCCACAATGGAATTGATTGTGCATTTTTCCATTGATTTCCTTTTATTTTTGAAATATATTCTTGTATGAGATTATAATTATGACCTGCTAATTCGTTAGTACCTAGGGTAATGGTTTCTGGTCTTTCTGTGTTTTCGCGCAAAGTTATGCAAGGTATATTTAAAATAGAAGTTTCCTCTGTGATACCGCCAGAATCTGTGAGGACACCGAGTGCATTTTTAACGAGATAATTAAATTCTAAATATCCGAGGGGCTCACTTATTATTAAATTTTTGATGTTGTTTTCATCCAGATTGAATTTCTTTTTGGTACGTGGGTGAATTGGAAAAACAATGGGGTAGGGGGATGCTTCCTGACAAATATGTTTAACCAATCTCATTAAGTCCTGAGCCTCGTCCACATTGGATGGTCTGTGTAATGTTAGAATAAAATAGGATTGAGGTTTTAAATTGTTCAAATCAAATAAACCTGGTTTCTTTAATTTATCAATAGAAGAAAGAAGCGTGTCAATCATAATATTCCCCACAAAGAATATTTGATTTTCCTTTTTACCGATATGCTTTAATAGTTCTGAAGCCTCTGGTGTAGTGGTGAAAAAATAATCTGAAATACTGTCAGTAACCATTCTATTAATTTCCTCTGGCATAGATAAATCATAGGAGCGTATGCCGGCTTCTATATGGGCTACTTTTATGTTTAATTTTTTAGCGGCAATTGTACATGCTAGGGTAGAGGTCACATCACCTACTACAATGACTAAATCTGGCGGATATTTTAATAATTCCTTCTCAAAACCCATCATGATCTGCGCTGTAATTTTTGCTTGTGAACCAGAACCTGCGTTTAAATTCACATCCGGGTGTGGAATCTCTAAATCCTTGAAAAATTGAGCACTCATTCTATCATCATAGTGTTGTCCTGTATGGACAAGCCTGTATTGAATATGGAGAGAATAATTTTTGCTCTGCTGAATTTCTTTAATAAGGGGTGCGATTTTAACAAAATTCGGTCTAGCACCAGCAACGATGGTAAGTTTCATAGGACCTAAATGTTTGACATTAGTTCTTGAATTTGATTTATGTTATGACTTAATGACCAAAGCTCTTGTATTCTTTGCTTATTTTCATTAATCTGTAAAGAAGTAGAATTATAGTTTAATAAGTTTGGGTTTTTAATTAAACTTTCAATGGTTTGTATATGAAAGCCTTCCTGTCTTAAAAACGTATAATTGATGCTTCTTTCATATAAGAAAACATTTAATCCAAATATGAGAGCTTTAATAATAGTTGATAGAGCCTGTTGACGCATACTCCCAATAATTAAGTTTTTACATTCCAATAATTTATTATCAAAGTCTGTAGAAGGTAAGAGTTTATCTAATATTTCAATATTTTCTACTTTGAAATGTATGGATAAATAACGAGTGAGATAATTTTTATATTTCATGTCACCATAATTCAAAGGAATTATCAATTTTTGATTAGATAATATATCTTTTAAATTATAGAATACATCTAGATGGTTGTTTGAGGGAGTAGCGCTGTTGCCAATCATAACTTTATTACCATTTGTTTTTAAACTAGAGAAATGCTCTAATACGGCTTCATTGATGTATCCGTAATTCCATTGAATATATTTAGGCTTAAAGTTAGGGTAATGATCTTGTATCAGTTTATAATCTAAAAAAATAGGTGGTGCAAAATATTCAATATTTTGAATCGCTTTGTAGTTTTTTTGTCGCCTAAATTTCTTTAAAGAATTGGCAATTCTAGTTGGTAATAGTTTATGATGAAATTTATATATTAGTTTTTTTGTCTTTGGTAATAATATGTCAAATCCTGATAAAGTATTAATTAACCAATAATAATCTCCACCCCAGCCAATCCATAACGTAGACCTGTCAAAGTTTTTATGATTCAGAATATCATAAAATTTTGGATTTAAAAATTCAATACATAATAAATCATAGGTGTTTATTTCATCTATTACCTTATCCGATTTAAAATCTAAATTGTAGATATTTCGACATGGGAATTTACAATATTCAATATCACCCTCCTTTGGTAAAATCCAATAATCATTTTGAACATTGTTAACACTATCAAATATGATTTTACCTAATGGGACAAATTTATCATCATTTGCAATATGTAAGATTTTTTTCAATATTCTCTTTGTAAGATTAATTAAGGGGGGTAAAGCTATAGTTAATCTTGGTATTGTTCTTTATAATAATTCTGATAATCACCACTGGTTACATGTTTTAACCAGGCTGGATTATTTAAATACCAGTCAATAGTTTCTGCAAGACCTTCTTCAAAAGTTACAGAAGGTGACCAGCCTAATTCCTGATTGATTTTGGTAGCATCTATAGCATAGCGTAAATCATGCCCAGGTCTATCTTTGACATAAGTGATTAATTTCTCTGAGGTCCCAGGTTCTCTATTTAGTTTATCATCCATTTGACGACAAAGTTCTTTCACCAAATCAATATTTTGCCATTCATTAAAACCACCAATATTATAGGTCTCTGCATTTTTGCCTTCATGAAAAATTAAATCTATTGCTCTAGCATGATCTATTACATAGAGCCAATCTCTGGTATATTTGCCATCCCCATAAACTGGTAAGGGGTTTTCATTGATGATATTATGAATAAAAAGAGGTATTAATTTCTCTGGAAAATGATTAGGTCCATAATTATTGGAACAATTAGAGATTACATAGGGTAAACCATAAGTCTCTCCATAAGCCCGCACAAAATGATCAGATGATGCCTTCGATGCAGAGTAGGGAGAGTTTGGGTCATAAGCCGTTTCTTCTGTGAATAGACCAGTTTCTCCCAAAGTTCCATAAACCTCATCGGTACTAATATGATAAAAACGTTTATCATTATAATCATCTGACCATAATTCTTTTGCAGCATTTAATAGTGTCATCGTACCTAGAATATTGGTTTTAGCAAAAGCTAAAGGGTCTTTAATCGATCTGTCTACATGTGACTCTGCTGCTAAATGTACCACACCATCAAATTGATATTTCTCAAATAATTCATCTATAAATTGAGCATCTGTAATATCACCTTTTACAAATTTATAATTATCCTTATTCTCTATGTCCTTCAGGTTTTCTAGATTTCCAGCATAAGTCAAGGCATCTAGATTGATAATCCTATAATTAGGATATTGATTTACAAACCTTCTCACAACATGAGATCCTATAAAACCTGCGCCTCCAGTGATTAAAATTGTTTTGGACATGATGATAAATATTTAATTGATTTAATTTGCAACCCAAATATCGTAAAATCGGGTTGATTTAACTAATCGGTAATGATTTTGATTTAAAAATAAATTTTTCGCATTTTCTATTTCTGTAGAAAAAAGACCTTGCTTGGTATCCATAAAGATTGGTTTTCTATCCTTTAGGTTTATTCTATCAAAAATACTAGCTGGTTTTGCTAGAGAATTCCCGATGAGCCAAATTTCCTTATCGGCAGGTTTCATCTGGGTCAAATAATAAAATAATGGTTTATGCCCGTAGATAAATAATTCTGTTGAGTCATCCACTTTAAATCGCATTAAATCAAGCGTTGTTAATTCTATTTCTTGCGCTCTATCTTGGGTTGTGTACATTCCGTTGTAATTATTTACATGGACGGGGTAGGTTGCTTTTAATCGTATAAGTGGGTTTTGCCCGACACCATAAATAAAGACAAAGTATAGAAATAGAGAATATAAACCAATATAGACCCCCAATGAAATACTCAATTTTCTAATATTGGATTGGGTAGCATGACTTAAATTGCCTAATGCAATCGGAATAATTAAAATAAATAAAAAAGATGATTTAAGAAATATGCCTGTATTGGAACCTGCAACTTGTACTAAAATGAACAAGAAAGATAAGATGAGAATCCACTGGCTCAATTTTGATAATGATGATTTATAGAGGATAATTAGAACCAATGAGGGGACAACATACTTAATAGAATTATTATAATTAAAAGTAAAAGGATATATTGATAACAGAACTAATCCGAGTCCTAACCCAATATATAGGATCCATTGTTTCCTGAATCTAATTTTGAGCTTTAAATATTCGACTGAAAAGAACAAAATAGATGTCGTAATTAAGTATAATAGAAAATAAAAGAAGTCTAGCATATAGACTTTAATTACACGGGTGATGCTATATTCTAAACCAGAAACTTTAAAAACAGTTTTGGGATTGAAAAGATTATCTAAATATACTTGTGCAATGTCATAATATACCATTATCAAATAGATAAAGGTAGAAGAGATTATTACAGAGATGTAGTATGTGGTAGTGAGCGTAATGATTTTCTTGTTGGTTATGGTGTGTAATTGAAGAAATTTACTAACAAATAAACCCAATGGAATCATCAATATTAATAATAAATTGGGAAGTCTAATTAAAATAGAGAGGCTAGTAATTACACCCACAATTATGAAGTTTCTGTTGGATAGTATGTTCCTTGTAGAAGATAAGAAATATAGGATTAATAATAATATAAAGGATGTTGCTAAATCATAATTAAAGATAAGCGGGAAGCAGCGTATATTGAACAACAGGCCTATGAGTAGGAGTATAGGGAGTGTGTGGTTTTGTGGGAATAGTTTTTTAAGAATCTGAAAGCTCAAGATGAGGTTTCCATACAGAAAGATTAATGCAAGTAATTTGATATTGTATATCTCAAGGGAAGGAAATAATTTAAGGAATGAGCCTCCAATCAATTCGGTTAAGAAGATTATGGAATCCGTTGTACCTTCTTGGAGTCTTTCAAAAAAGAATTGATAAATGGTTAAATTAAAGCCTGTATCTCCCAGGTCACCGTCTTGCCATATAAATATGGACGGTATTAAAAAAATAAAAACCCAAACCAATCCTTGAAGAGTATTCTTAGACTTAGCTTGGGTCAACATAGATTCAATTTCTATAACAAAATTATAAACTCGCGTCTATTAAGTCCTTAGATAAGAAGCTTTTGACATCATAAACTACTGCATTTTCTGATTTAAGCTTTTCTAAATCAATGTCTTTAAACTCTATATGAGAAACAGCTAATACCACCGCATCATATTTTTCATTAGGTAGTTCTTGGACTGTTTGAATATGATATTCCTTTTCAACCTCTTTTGGATTAGCCCAAGGATCATAAACCGTGACATTGGTGCTATATGATTTTAATGATTGAATGACATCTATTACCTTGGTATTGCGTACATCTGGGCAATTTTCTTTGAAGGTAAATCCGAGTACTAATATTTTTGAATCCTTAATTTTTATGTCTTTGTGCAACATTAATTTAATTACTTCAGAAGCTACATATTCTCCCATGCCATCGTTCATACGCCTTCCAGCCAATATGATTTCTGGGTGATAACCAAACTCTTGTGCTTTTTGCGCTAAATAATAAGGATCCACACCAATACAATGTCCACCCACTAAGCCTGGTGTAAATGGTAAGAAATTCCATTTAGTTCCCGCTGCTTCTAGGACATCTTTGGTGTTAATGTCCATTAAATTAAAAATTTTAGATAATTCATTGACAAATGCAATATTGATGTCTCTTTGTGAATTTTCTATCACTTTGGCTGCTTCTGCGACTTTAATGGTAGGTGCTAAATGCGTACCAGCAGTAATCACAGATTTATATAAATCATCTATTATCTTACCAATTTCTGGAGTAGAACCAGAAGTTACTTTTAAAATCTTCTCTACTGTATGCTCTTTATCACCTGGATTGATTCTTTCTGGTGAATAGCCTACATAAAAATCTTCATTAAATGTTAGCCCACTAAATTTCTCTAAAATCGGTATACATTTTTCTTCTGTAGCACCAGGATAAACGGTAGATTCATAAATCACAATATCTCCATTCTTTAGCACCTTCCCAACTGTCTCACTCGCCTTGATAAGAGGGGTTAAAACTGGTCTATTGTTTCTATCTACTGGCGTAGGAACCGTGATAATATAAACATTAGAATCCATGATGTCCTTGGAGTCGTGACTATTATATAAGCCTACATCTTCGGAACTTGGGTTTTCACTTACAAGAACAGACTGCAATAGTTCATCTGTCACTTCTAGCGTGTCATCATGCCCATTATTTAATTCTTTTACTCTTTGCTCATTGATGTCAAAGCCAACAACGGGATATTTCTCTGCGAATAATCGCGCTAGGGGTAAGCCAACATACCCAAGACCTATTACAGTTATTTTATGCCTCATTATATTTAATTCTAATTTTTGTTTAAATTTTCCCAATACCATTCAACAGCCTCTTTCAGCCCGTCTCTAAACTCGTGTGATGGTTGATATCCTAAATTTTGTCTTGCTTTTTCAATCGATGCTAATGAATGAGGTACATCGCCTTTCCTAGTAGGACCGTGTAAAATCTCAATATCCTTGATAGCTGGATCAAATGCTGATAGATATTCTTTCAATATTTCGGTCATATCTTTGATCGTAGTTCTGTCTCCCACGGCTGTATTATAAACTTGGTTCAAAGCCCCATGATTGTCTGTTTCTATAGCCAACAAATTCATTTGAACTACATTATCTATATAGGTAAAATCTCTAGAGAAAGTTCCATCTCCATTAATGGTAGGAGATTCATGATTCATCAATTGAATCACAAATTTTGGAATCACCGCCGCATAAGCCCCATTAGGGTCTTGACGCCTACCAAACACATTAAAATATCTAAGACCAATTGTATCTAAGCCATAAGTTTTATGAAAAACATCTGCATAGATTTCATTTACTAATTTAGTTACCGCATAAGGGGAAAGAGGCTTTCCGATATTATCTTCTACTTTGGGTAATGCTTTTGAATCTCCATAAGTGGATGAACTTGCTGCATACACAAAGCGCTTAACCCCATTGTCTCTAGCAGCTACTAGCATGTTTAGGAAGCCACCAACATTCACATCATTACTGGTAATAGGATCGTTGATGGATCTTGGGACAGAACCTAAAGCGGCTTCATGTAAAATAAAATCTATTCCATTACATGCTTTTTGGCAAGTTTCTAAATCTCTTATGTCTCCTTCGATAAATGAAAACCTAGGATTAGAAAGAAATGGATCAATATTTTTTTGATAGCCAGTAACAAAATTGTCGAGTGCTGTGACTTTATAATTCAACTCTAATAATCTCTCTACGAGATTGGAGCCTATAAAACCTGCTGCACCTGTTACTAAAACATGTTTCATCTTGTTTTATTTTCTCTTGAATAGCTTTGAAAACATGTCGAAATAACTGTTTTTCTTAGCATTTTGCCCATATCCATACCCGTATCCGTAATTATATTTATAACCATAAGCATACCCAGATTGCGAGGAAGATATATCATTAATAACAAAACATAGTTTTTTTAGTCTATTATTCTGTTCTGCCTCTAAAGGTACCTGTAATACATTTTTAGGCGTGTATTCGGATCTAGTGACATATAATGTCAAATCTGCATAATGACTAATATGGTAGGTGTCAGATACCAATACAAGTGGTGCAGAGTCTATTACTATATAGTCATATTCTAACCTCAATTTTTCTATCAAATCTCCGAATCTTTCACTCATCAGAATTTCTGTTGGATTTGGTGGGATACTACCAGAAAACATAATATGCATATCCGGATTGGACTTTGATGGGTGTATGAATTGATGATGATCTAGAACCTCATTATTATATAAATATTCTGTTAACCCGTCAATATTCTTATTTATATCTTCATATCTATGTAGCTGCGGGTTTCTAATATCTGAGCCAATCAATATGGTTTTTTTGTTCCTAACATGACCCAATGTATGGGCGTAGTTCATAGATATAAAGGTCTTTCCTTCCCCTTTGACAGATGATGTCACCAGGGTAACTATACCCTTCTTATCTTGTTTAGACTTTTTAGCAATAAAGGCTACATTGGTTCTCATAATACGAAATGCTTCTGATAATGGACCTAAATCATTGCTAACAGTGTCAAATTTATCAATCATATTCGTGGCTCTCGGGATTTCACCTACGATGGCATGGCTTCCTACTAAATCTTCTAAATCTTCTCTTGCTTCTATTTTGTTTTTAAGCAATTCTTTTGTGTAAATTCCTGCAAGCGGTATTAGAAGACCCAGTGCTAAGGCACCAAAATAATATCTAGACTTTATTGGGCTCACAGGTCCCACGCTCGATGCTGGGTCTATGATTTTAATTTTATCTTCTGTTATAGCGCCGGATATTGCCGCTTCTTCCCTTTTTTCTAGTAATAATAAATATAAACTTTCTTTAATCTGTTGTTGTCTGTCAATATCCCTAGATATTCTTTCTAACCTTGGTGCTTTCCTTTTGAATCCAGATGCCGAGGATAGCTGAGAACTTAAATTATCTCTCGTGCCTCGCAGCACTTGTTGCTGTTTAGTAATGTTTGTTAAGATATTAGATTTGGCAGAAGATATATTTTGCTCTAAATTCTGAACCATTGGGTGATCACTCGTAGCACCATTAGCAATCATATTATTTCTTTCCGTAACTAATTGATTATATGTGTTTACAGCGCTGTTTGTTCCGCCTCCAGAGTTTGTGATATCACTTGGTAGTACTTCACTTATAGGTTGAGAGTCTACGTAATTCTTGTAAGTGTCAACTAAGCTTATCTGTGTATCTAATTCTAGTAATTCAGATTCAACTTGGTTTTTTTTGCCTATACTACTACCAATTTCAGCCTCTAGATTGGCGATATCATTACCCTGTTGAAAATCTTCTTTTTGTCCTTCGACACCAGAAAGCTCATTGTTCAATATGGCAATACGTTCTTCTATAAATTCACCTGTTTTTTCAAACTCTAAACTCTTATCATTTTTTGCATCGACATTGTATACTCGAACTAGTTCTGTAATGATATCTTCTGACTTAGAAGTATTAGAACTATTTAATTTAACTTGTAATACAGAGGCATAGTTGTTTGACATCTCTACAACAATTCTATTTTGAAGATTTTTAGCTAAGTCGTCTTTTCTTAGCACTTTTACTAAAAAGTCACCAGTTTTAGAGTTATTCAAAGGATTACTATAAAAAACAAAAGATTGATTATTAATTTTAAACGGTTTGTTGATTGCAGTTTTTAAGACTTTTTCATTGTGGGTCACATTGATATTGGGCAAATCAAAATCCACCTTAAATTGTGTGGGTTTAATAGCGGTATCAGGAACCAAGGATTTTAACAATATGGGAAGCTCATTTATATAAATTTCTGTATCTATGACTTTTCCGACCTTGATATATTCATTAGATAAATCTAAATTGTCAATCACTTTTTGGATTAATCTACGAGATTTCATAATCTCTATTTCATTTTCTATTCCTCCATTCATGCCTCCTTGCACAGCAACATCACTCAATAGAACATTAGCCCCAGCACCTTTTTGGGAATCTTTAATTAATACTTTAATATTCGATTGATAGATTGGGGTTAAATATCTAGTATATAGCCAAGCAAGAAATAGAAAAAATAAAATGCTTAATAAAAAGATAGGCCACTTCCTTAGATACACGGCTAAACTCCTTCTTAATTTGGCCGTTCTCTGATAAGCCGGTTCTTCTGTAAAGGGATTAGGTATATTATTTTGATTCATAGGATTATCTAAATAGAGTAATAATTGCTGTAATAAAACCAATAACGGTCAAAGTTGATGTTAAAGGGCGAGTATTAAATTCTGTTGCTCTTGATTTCGTTGGTAGTGCATATAGAATATCATTTTGTTTTAAATAGTAATATTCACTATTCATAATGTTTGCGTCATGTAGGTTTACATAATCATGTTTTCTTTTACCATTTTCACTTCTAATGATTAAAACAGAGTCTCTAATGGCATAGAAAGACATACCTCCAGAGTTAGCAATAGCTTCAAAAATGTTTAATCTTTCTGATGCTGATTTAACGACACCTTGAGAGTTGAACTCTCCCAACATCGTAACCTCAAAGTTCACAATTCTGATATTAACCATAGGATCTTTAATATAATTGGATATCCTATTTTTTAAATCCTCTGCTAATTCTTTTCTAGTTTTTCCCGCTACCTGAATACTTCCCAACATTGGGTACTCAATATAGCCTTCACTGTCTACAAGGTAAGAAGTCGAACTCAGTTCTGATGTTCCTTGTCTAATCCCTGTGGTATTGTTTCCTCCTAAATTGAAAGGTTTGGCAAGGTCTTCATCATATGCGCTAACCATTATGGTCAATACATCACCTACTTGAATTTCTGGACTTTGATAGTTTTCTTTAGAAAAATCTATATTGTCAATATTTTGCAGGTATAATACATCTTGTTGTGTTCTGCAAGAAAATAATAGGCTTGTTAGTATAAAAATAAGCAGTAATTTTTTCATAATATATAATTGATTGCAAAACTAAACAAATTTTTCAATTTTAATCTAAGGATTCAAATTCAGAATTTTGACTTTTATATTCAGGAACTATATTTTTTATCATTTGTACTAACTCTAATTTACTTTTTCTTAATGTAGCTCGTGCAATATCCTTGGTACAAATATCCATTTGCGCAAACGGTACTATATCATCTTTGGCACGCATAATTTTTTCGTGATATGTAGGAAGGGTTTTGGTTTTATCACTTAGAAGTTCTTCGTAAAGCTTTTCACCAGGTCTCAAGCCTGTGATTTTAATATCAATTTCCTGATTTGGCTCAAAACCACTAAGCTTAATCATTTTTTTAGCTAAATCTATGATTTTTACAGGTTCTCCCATGTCAAAGACATAAATTTCACCACCTTTTCCCATAGTTCCAGCTTGTAATACGAGTTCGCAAGCTTCTGGGATTGTCATAAAATAACGGGTAATATCTTGATGGGTTACGGTAACTGGGCCGCCTTCTTCTATTTGCTTTCTAAATAAGGGTATCACAGAGCCATTTGATCCTAAAACGTTACCGAAGCGAGTGGTTATAAATTTTGTTGTATTTCCTTCTCTGTTCTGAAGAGATTGAACATACAATTCTGCTACTCTTTTGGATGCACCCATTACGTTGGTAGGGTTTACAGCTTTATCAGTAGAAACCATCACAAATCGATTAATGCCATATTCGCTAGATAAGTCTGCAATTACCCGAGATCCCAAAATATTTACAAAAATTGCCTCATGTGGATTTTCTTCTATAATCGGTACATGTTTGTATGCCGCCGCATGGTATACCATAGAGAAGTTATACTTCTTAAATAACGGCTCGACTCTATATTTATTGCTGACATTGGCCAAATGAAAAACGAAATTAATATCTGGATAGTTCTTACTCAACTCTAATTTAACATCATTTAAAGGGGTTTCTGCTTGGTCTAAAACAACGATGAGATTGGGTTTAAATTGCGCTACTTTTCTAACGATTTCGCTTCCTATAGAGCCAGCACCACCAGTAACCAATACATTTTTACCAAAATGACGTTTTCTAATTTCGTCATTCTCTATGGTAATCTCTTCTCTATATAATAAATCTTCTATCTCTAAAGATCTTACTTCTTTTTTCTCTTGAGCGGTTTCCTCAGAAAATGATTTGAGCGGAGAATGATATAATTTTATTTTGTGTTGAATCAGGTCATTGATAATGGGTTGATTATCATCTTTACGCATTTCTTCATCTGGAAATAAAATACCATCTAGTTTTTTTTCGCGGGATTCATTCTCTAATATTTTATGAATAGGATATATTTTTTTATCCAATAGTCTCGTACCATTTTTAACATTAGATGGAGAAACGAAACCCAAAAGATTGTATCCATTTTTCAAAGATTCATTTAAGTATACTCCTATAGCCACAGATGCATCTGAAGTGCCAAAGACCATTACATTCTTAATTAAATCCTCATCTTTGAATTTCAAAAACATGATAAAGGCTAGTTTCACATAGAACCTAAATAGAGAAAGGAATAGAAAACATAACAGCGTGAAAAATATGATGGGCGGATCAAAAAATAATTTTCTGGGTTCGATACCTTGAGACATATCAAACCAATACATACCATAGCTAAGTGCAAGCATGATCACTAAAGAGGTAAATGTAGATAAGGAAATCTTCAATATATCTCTAATAGAGGAATGCCTCACTACCCCAAAGGACACACGATAAAACCATAAAGACAAGGAAGTTATAGCAATAATGAGCCCGAAGGTTGAAAAGGTATTAAGTGAACCAAAATCATGAATCCCCCAAATATCCATTAAAAAATAAGTGAGGAGGAGAGAAAAAATAACGATACAGACATCTATGACAAATATAGACCATCTAGGTAAATGATTTATGCTATGTAACCTACTAGCAATATCTGCAAGTATGCCGCTATTTTTAAAGTTAATTTTCATTAGGATAGTTCTTCTTCGAACGCTTCTTTAATTCTACTTAATTCATTGTCTGTTAAAGCAGATCCAGAAGGTAGACATAACCCCCTGTTAAATAAATCCTCTGCTACATTACTCCCAAAATATCTAGTATCTTTAAAAACAGGCTGTAAATGCATGGGTTTCCATAACGGTCTTGTTTCTATATTATACTTTTCTCCTAAATTCACCCTAAGTTTTTCTCTTAGTTCAAATCCATTGTTGTCCTGAAAGGTAATGGTGCTCAACCAAAAATTAGAGAAAAATTTATCATTAGGCTCTTTCAGCAATTGAATATTTTCTGTGTTCTTAAAAATTTCTTTGTAAAAACGATTAATAGATCTTCTTTTTTCTACCCTGTCTTCTAGAACTTCCATTTGTCCGCAACCGATTCCAGCAGATACATTACTCAATCTGTAATTATAACCAATATGACTATGTTGATAGTGCGGAGCGTCATCTCTAGCCTGGGTCGCAAGAAAAATCGCTTTTTGTTTCTGATTTAAATCAGAAGTCACTATCGCTCCGCCACCTGAGGTTGTAATAATTTTATTTCCATTAAAACTCAAAATAGAAAGGTCTCCTAAGGTTCCACATTTCTGTCCAGCATATTTACTGCCAAGAGCTTCTGCACTATCTTCTATAATAGGAATTTTATATTGAGTAGAAAGCGATTGAATGGCCTCATGTTGATATGGCATTCCATATAAATGAACCGCTATAATAGCTTTAGGTTTCTTGTTTCTCTTTATTCCATCTTTAATAGCATCTTCCAATGCATTAGGGTCTATATTCCAGGTTTCTAATTCGCTATCTACAAATACTGGATTGGCACCTAGATAAACAATGGGGTTGGCAGATGCACTAAAGGTCATGCTTTGACAAATTACTTCATCATCCCTTTCTACCCCGCAGAGAATTAAAGCTAGATGCAATGCAGCAGTACCAGAGCTTAATGCGGCTACATGCTTGTTTTTACCTAAAAAAGATTGAATTTTATCTTCAAATAAATTGACGTTGGGCCCTAGTGGAGCTATCCAATTTTTTTCAAAAGCATCTTCAATGTACTTCTTTTCTGTACCACCCATGTGGGGTGTAGATAGCCAAATCTTTTCCATTTATTTATTGAATTTAATTATTTTAGCAGGGATGCCCACAGCGGTGGCACCATCTGGAATGTCATTTATAACTACAGTACCTGCTCCTATGGTAGCAAAATTACCAATTTTTATTCCTTGTATCACAGTCGCTCCAATGCCAATATGGCTTCCTGTACCAACTTTAACATTTCCTGCCAAAGAAACGTTAGGTGAGATATGAGCGAAATCATGAATTTCACAATCATGATCAATGCTGCAAGATGTGTTTAGTATAACATGTTCTCCAATTTGGGTATCTGCATTGCAACTGACATTAGCCATAATCACCGTGCCCGGGCTCAGAGAGACAGTTTTGGATAAAACAGCGGTTGGGTGAATCGCTTGGCCAAAGTTAATATACCTAGAGGCAACTTTTCTTCTAATTAGATTGTTCCCAATAGCTATAATCAATTGATCTTGATGCATATCATAGTCTTTGGTTAAAAACACAGGATGGTTATAAAAGTAATTACCTTTTTGAGCATCATCTACAAAGACAATCTTTTCTTGTGAGCTATTACATTTAATAATATCACAAATTACTTTTCCGTGTCCGCTTGCGCCATAGATGATCATGAGGTGCCTTTAAATCTTTCCATAGTTACAGAGGTGTCAGATGAAATTCCTTCTGATACAAAAACTTTTTTGATAGTCATAATTAGTATTTTAATATCTAGCAAAAAGTTTATATTTTCTACATACCAAACATCATAATCAAATTTTTGTTTCCAACTAATCGCATTTCTTCCATTGACTTGTGCCCATCCCGTAATTCCAGGTCTCACCCAATGCCTTTTTCTTTGGTGAGCATTATATAATGGTAAATATTCTGGTAATAAAGGACGTGGACCGATGAGACTCATATCCCCTTTAATCACATTAATCAACTGTGGAATCTCATCCAATGAGGTTTTCCGCACGAACTGCCCAACTTTTGTTATGCGTTGAGCATCTGGTAATAAGTTCCCTTGATGATCTTTCTTATCATTCATGGTTTTGAACTTAATAATCTTGAATAATTTTTCATTTTTCCCAGGTCTTGTTTGGAAAAAGAATGGTTTACCTTGATTCTTGAAATATAGTAATATGGTAATAAGCAAAAAGATAGGAAGTAGCATGAGAAAACCTATCGTGCTTAAAATAAAATCAAACAATCGTTTAAAGAAAGCGTTATACAACTTAAATGATTTAGTTTATATTAAATGCAAATTTGAGGAAAATAATTGTGAAATCTATTATTTGTATGCTATTTAAATGTAAATATTAAACAAGAAAAAGCCGACTCTATGAAATCGGCTTTAAATTTATCTCTACGTTGAAAGGATTTATTCGTTATCCTCCTCGTTATTTAATTCTTCTCCACCACCTTGTTCAGTAGCTACAATTTCATCTGCATCTTCCTCATCATCATCAACTGTTGTAACAATTGCTTTACGTGCAGTTTTAATCATACATACTACAGCATTGTCTGGGTGAATTAATGCATAATCGTCATTTCGCAAATCTTTGATGTAGACTTTGTTACCAATCTTCAAAGGAGTAATGTCAATTTCTATTGTATCTGGTAATTTAGATGGGATTGCTTTTACACGTAATTTTCTCATATTGAAACGTAAAACCCCACCAGATTGAATACCTTTGGCTCTACCTGTAAGAATTACAGGAATGTTCATAGTTATTGGTTTGTCTTCTGAATATGCATAGAAATCCGCATGAATAATTGTATCTGTTACAGGATGAAATTGAATATCCTGCAAAATACATTTGATGGCCTCTCCATCTTCCAGCTCTAGTACTACAGTGTGTGCCTCGGAAGTGTAAACCAAATCTTTGAACTCTCTAACATCTGCAGAGAAATGGATTGGTTCATTGCCACCGTAAACAACACAAGGTACTTGATCAGCATTACGTAAGGCTTTAGTGCTGTTTTTGCCTACGCTTTCTCTTTTTTTACCTTGAATCGTTAATGATTTCATTATTAAATATTTAAAATTAAATTACAAATTTATTACTTATCGATTCTTTGTTATGAACCAGGTGCATAACTTCAGCGAAAAGTGGCGCGCAAGATACAACTTTTATTTTAGAAACATCATTTCTTTTTAAAGGAATTGTATCTGTCACGATTAGTTGCTCCAAAGCAGAGTTGGCTATACGGTCATAAGCATTACCAGATAAAACCGCATGGGTTGCCATGGCACGCACTGATCTAGCACCTTTTTCTATCATTAAATCTGCTGCTTTGGTAATGGTTCCAGCCGTGTCCACCATATCATCTATTAAAACGACATTTCTATCTTTCACCTCACCAATCAACATCATATTCTCTACACTATTTGCTTTTTTTCTCTCCTTATAGCAAATCACAATATCCGTATGCATGTATTTGGCATAAGCATTGGCTCTTTTCGCACCTCCCATATCTGGGGATGCCATCGTTAGATTATCAAGGTTAGAACGCTTTAAGTGTTCTACTAAAATAGTAGAAGCATAGATATGATCTACGGGGATTTCAAAAAAACCTTGAATTTGATCTGCATGTAAATCCATGGTCATAACTCTTGTGGCTCCAGCAGCACTTAGAAGGTTCGCTACTAATTTAGCTCCTATCGGTACGCGTGGTTTGTCTTTTCTATCTTGTCTGGCATAGCCAAAATAAGGAATAACTACGGTGATGTTCTTAGCAGATGCTCTTTTAGCAGCATCACACATGAGTAACATTTCCATTAAATTAATATCTGGAGTAAAGGTAGAACCTATTAAAAAAACACGTGAACCTCTTACAGATTGCTCAAAGGATGGCTGGTATTCTCCATCGCTAAATTCTTGAAATTCTATCTTACCTAGTTTTTGTCCATAATGTTTGGCAATTTTTTCGGCTAGTACTTTGCTTTGTCTTGTAGAAAATAATAATGCAGGTTGTTCCATGAAGTGAGTTTGATGCAAAAATAAATTAATTGTCCAGTAATCAATAATTTTTTTTAAAACATTTAATTAACAGTTTATCATTTCCTATTTTTGAAAAAATTAAAATAGATATGCCCATTGTAGCTCCATCGGTTTTAGCAGCTGATTTTTTAAATTTAGAAAAAGATTTACAACTCATAAATCAAAGTGAAGCGGAGTGGTTCCACTTAGATATTATGGATGGTGTTTTTGTCCCAAATATCTCTTATGGAATGCCTGTAATGAAAGCCATAAAAAAGGTGGCAAAAAAAACGCTTGATGTTCATTTAATGATTGTTCAACCAGAGAGATATATCAAAGAGTTTGCAGCTTTGGGCGC
Organism: Flavobacteriaceae bacterium Ap0902; assembly: GCA_009835005.1. GTDB lineage: Bacteria > Bacteroidota > Bacteroidia > Flavobacteriales > Weeksellaceae > Profundicola. The sequence continues at coordinate 31,035 of WTFG01000011.1, forward strand.
AGATATTTTGACTGTGCATTATGAGGTTTCACCGCATTTACATAGAACACTACAAGAGATTAAAAACGCTGGGATGAAGCGAGGTGTTTCTCTCAATCCTCATACTCCGATGAGTGTTTTAGAGAACATTATCACCGATGTTGATGTTTTACTCATTATGAGTGTTAATCCTGGTTTTGGAGGACAAAAATTTATAGAAAATACCTATGATAAAATCAAAGCAGCCAAAGAATTAATAGAAAGAAAGGGTGCCGATACTATTATAGAAATAGATGGTGGTGTGAGCCCTGCAAATGCTTCTAAATTAGTGGCGGCAGGAGCAGATGCTCTGGTGGCAGGTAGCGCTGTGTTTGGTGCAGAAAACCCTTTAGAGGTAATTAGGCAGTTAAAAAATAGTTAGAGAATGACAGAGAAGGAGAAGTGGGAGCAAATAGAATTGTTTTTTAAAGAAAACTTTACAGATGGAGAAAAGCCAGACATAGACAATATGCTTTTTTTGATTGGTGTGCAGGAATTAGGTCAGGGTATGCGTAGGTTTAGAAAAGATGACAAGGTAAACTTAATGCATATTGCAGTATGTAGGCTATTAGAACCTTACGGCTACTATAGATTTGATGGTAGAGATGCAGATGGTTGGCCTCATTTTGAGCTATTGCAAGAATTACCTGTTCTAAAACCCAATGAACAAAGTGTACTCATGCGCAAAGCTATTGTCCAGTATTTTGAAGATCAAGGTTTAATTAAAACATCGTAATTAATTTTTGCATTACGATTTTATCCACAGGTAAATTGACATCTTCTACGGTGAGTTTATCAAGTGGTTTCCAAATTAATTTTTCTATTCGGGTTTCTCTAATTTCTATTTCCAATGGATTTTTAACTTGTATCGTATAATAGATAGTGAGAATTTGTTCATTACTTCTAAATTTAGATCGGACAAAGGTTTCCTGTGTATAGAAATGTTCAGCTTTCTGAAGTTCTAAATTTAATTCTTCCTTGAGTTCACGTTGCAAAGCCTCTATAAGTCCCTCTCCGTATTCCACGCCGCCGCCTGGGAATTTATAAAGGATTTCATCTACATAAGGTTCTTTTAATATGAGTAATTTTCCATCGTGAATCCATAAAGCATATACCCTTACGTTAAAGCGATTTATTTCTTCCATGCATTAATCATTTCTCTTTTGCCAGGAGGTCCTGCTAATTTTTCTACCTCGAAACCAATGTTTAACAAGGCTCTTTTGGTTTGTCTATTGCTAGCATATGTAGTGAGGAGTCCCCCCATTCTTAGACTAGCATAAGCCTTTTCAAAAACTTGTTCTGTCCATAATTCTGGTTGAACACGCTTTCCAAAAGCATCAAAATAGACCACATCATAATGATTTTGTTGTAGTTCTATAGATTTGAAATCGCCAAATATTTTGTTTAAATTAAAATATGCAGAAATCTCTACCGATTCATCCCATGGGCTATCATGGATTTTTTTAAACACTTTGGTAAGTAGACTTTCCTCATTCTTATCTAAAAAAGAATTCATGGTTTGGGGGATGGGCAAGCGATTGATTTCATCTGGTGAAACAGGGAACTTCTCTATGCTATCATATCGCGTCCTCATTTTCATTTCTTCTGCTTTGGCTTGTGTCAAAAGAGCATTCAACCCAGTCCCAAAGCCATATTCCAATACCTTAATTTCTGACTGCTGGGTGAATCTATCCCAACCATTTTTGATAAAAACATGCAAGGCTTCTTGCAAAGCCCCGTGTTTGGAATGATAGCTTTCTTCCCATGCTGGTATGTATAAGGTGGGGCTCCCATCAGCTGTTATTTTGATTTCTCTTTTGAGCATTTTTTGTTAAAGAATGTTTAAAACTTAAAATATAATTTTAACAATACCATAAAATTAAGTAAATTTGAGACACTTCATATTATAATTATTTAAAATTATTAGTTCATGATAAAAATAGAGAAAATAAAAGAAAGCAGATACAAACCAGAATTTGCTAGTATCACAAGTTTTGGGAATACTTTTGCAGATCACATGTTAATTTGTGAGTATAAAGATGGCGCTTGGGGCGATGCTAAAATCATGCCCTTTCAAGATTTATCATTTTCTCCCGCCATGCAAGCCATACATTATGGACAAGCTTGTTTTGAGGGAATGAAGGCTTATAAGGATAAAGATGATAATGTGTTTATGTTCCGTCCAGAGAAGAACTTCGTTAGGATCAATGCATCTGCACAACGTTTGGCAATGCCAGAGATTCCAGAAGAGGTGTTTATGGATGGTCTTAAAGCACTTATAGATGTGGATAGAAAATGGGTTCCAAACAAGCATGGTATGTCTTTGTATTTGAGACCTTTTATTTTTGCCACAGAACCTATGATTACGGCTAGAGCATCAGAGGAGTTTATGTTTGCGATTATTACTGCCGTAGCACCAGATTATTATGCAAAGCCGTTGAAAGTTAAAATTGCAGATAAATTCTCTAGAGCAGCTAATGGCGGAGTTGGGTTTGCAAAAGCAGCAGGGAATTATGCCGCATCTTTCTACCCAACTAAACTGGCTAGAGAAGAAGGGTTTGACCAAGTTATATGGACAGATGCAGCTACGCATGAATTTATAGAAGAAGCTGGAACCATGAATGTATTTGTTCGTATAGAGGATAAATTAATCACAGCTCCAATTTCTGAGAGAATATTAAATGGTGTTACTAGAAACAGCATTATAGAACTTGCTAAGAAAAATGGTTGGGAAGTGGAAGAACGCAGAATTGCTGTTAGAGAATTAGTAGATGCCTTTAAAGAAGGAAAGCTAAAAGAAGTTTTTGGATGTGGTACTGCGGTAGTACAAAATAGTTTCTCTGGGATTGGCTACAAAGATCAACTATTAGAATTAGAAGACCTTGGGGAAGAGTCTTGGGGTAAAAAATTAAAGAAACAATTAGTAGACCTTCAAAATAACTTGAGTGAAGATCCATTTGGATGGAGAGTAAAGGTTGAAGAAGGTTTTGCCAATAAATTTATTAAATAAAAAATGAAAGAAGTATATATAGTATCGGCTGTTAGAACACCAATGGGAAGATTTTTGGGTTCCTTATCTACTGTGCCTGCCACAATGTTAGGTGCTACAGCTATCAAGGGTGCCTTGGATAAAATTGATTTATCTGCAGAAGAAGTAGAAGAAGTTTTTATGGGGAATGTGCTACAGGCTGGTCTTGGTCAAGCACCGGCACGGCAAGCGGCACTAGATGCTGGAATACCAGTCAAGGTGCCTTGTACTACGATTAATAAAGTATGTTCTTCTGGTTTAAAAGCAGTTATGTTAGGTGCACAAGCTATCCAAAATGGAGATGCAGAAGTCATCGTTGCAGGAGGTATGGAAAACATGTCTATGGTTCCCTTTTATCAACCCTCTGCTAGAACTGGGAAGAAGTATGGAGATGCGGTTTTAATTGATGGTTTATCCTATGATGGTTTGCTAGATCCTTATGACAAGGAAGCCATGGGTGTTTTTGCAGATTTATGTGCCAAGGAATATAAAATATCTAGAGAAGAACAAGATGCGTTTGCTATCCAATCCTATAAACGTTCTACTACTGCGTGGGCAGAAGGAAGATTTAACGAGGAGATAGTACCAGTAGAAGTTCCACAAAGAAGAGGAGAACCCGTTGTTGTGAGTGAGGATGAGGAATTTAAAAATGTAAAAATAGAAAAGGTTCCTCAATTGCGTCCTGCATTTACTAAAGATGGTACTGTAACAGCAGCAAACGCTTCTACCATGAATGATGGCGCTTCTGCTGTCGTTCTTATGAGTAAGGAAAAAGTAGAACAATTAGGATTAACACCGTTGGCTAAAATTGTTTCTTTTGCAGACGCTGCATTAGAGCCTAAATGGTTTACGATTGCGCCATCTAAGGCTTTGCCTAAAGCTGTAGAAAAAGCTGACTTAAAAATTTCTGATTTGGATTATGTAGAGCTTAATGAAGCTTTTTCTGTAGTGGGAGTCGTGAATATCAAAGAAATGGGATTAGACCCAGAGAAAGTTAATGTCAATGGTGGAGCTGTATCATTAGGGCATCCTTTAGGTAACTCTGGATCTAGAATTTTAGTTACTTTAATCAATGTATTAAAGCAGAATGCTGGTAAATACGGAGGTATTGGTATTTGTAATGGTGGAGGTGGTGCCTCTGCTATGGTCATAGAAAATGTGTAATAAAACATAATTTATAATCACCTCACAGCCATTCTTATTTAAGTATAAGGATGGCTTTTTAGTCCAAATACATTTATCCATATCTTTGTGAATTAAATTGAATGAAATGACAAAAGAAGAATTTAAAATTTGTTCTAAAGACGCCCTCAATGATATCACCAATAGAATAGATGAACTTAGGCAGAGATCCAATAGAATAGATGAGGATATAGAAAGAGAATATCATGATAAGATCAATCAAATGCTTGTTCTACGAGATGAATTAGATCAATTAATAGATAAGGTAGATGATGAGTCTAAAGAAACAACTTGGGAGGATGTAAAGAAAGAGTTTAATTTTGGCTTGGAATATCTAGAAAAAGGTTTTGATAAGTTAATTCATATATTATCTAATTGATGCTATATATCACGAAATTCGTCATTCATTGCGTTTTATTGATTACGCTACAAGATTCTGATTTAGAAAAAGATGTAGAGAAGGTATCAGAGGGTTTTCAATCCTCTTGGGATAGAATGTGGAGTAGAATCTTCAATTGGAAAGAGCAATTTATAGAACATCTTCCAGAGCTTGTTTTGTCTATTCTAGTATTTTCTATATGTTATATTATCTCTGTTTATGTAAAAAAATGGATTAAGAAACCGCTCGCTAGAGTTATTAAGAGAGCTTCTATTCGGGCTTTGGTTACCAACGTAGCCTCTGGTATTATTGTGTTAATAGGCTTATTAATTTCTGTAAGTCTTTTAAATTTAAGTGATTTGCTCACAGGTATTTTAGCCGCTGGGGGTATCGCAGGTTTGGCGGTAGCATTAGCTTTTCAAGGGACGCTCTCTAATACATTTTCTGGTATTTTCTTATCCTTGAATGACATCATGAATGTTGGCGATTGGGTTGTGACCAATGGCTATGAAGGAACAATAGAAGAAATCACATTGAGGAATACCAAGATTAGAGAAGCAGATAACAACATTGCCATTATTCCCAACAAGACAATTGTAGAAAGTCCTTTCAAAAATTATGCTTTAACCCCAAGGATTAGAACCAGTATTAAATGTGGTGTACACTATGAATCTGATTTGAGATTTGTCAAAAAAATATCGATAGAAGCTATATCCGCTAGATTCCCGCAATTAGATTATGAACATATAGAGTTTCATTGGTTAGAGTTTGCGGATAGTTCTATTAATTTTCAGATTAGATTTTGGATAGAGGCTAGAGCCAATCTCACTATCCTAGAAGCTAAATCAGAGGCAATTATGATTATCAAAGAAACGTTTGACAAACATCAAATCAATATTCCATTCCCAATCAGAACATTGGAATGGGCAGATAAACCAAAGGACACATAACATTTTATAATTCATTTTAAATACTAAATAGTTGTAACCTAGAAAGATATTTTGTTTTTCTAGGTTTTTTATGAAAAATTTAAAAATAAACTAACGTGAATAATGGGTAAGAAAATACAGAGTTGTCCAAAAGTTATGGTAGCTATTAGCTATGATGGTATTTTTAAAGACCAATGCTTTAGATTCATGTAGAGGTATTTTCTTTATTGATTCTACTCCTATAAAGGTATGTCATATAAAACGAGAAAAACAACATCGTGTAATGAGAGGTTTAGCTGCAAAAGGTAAATCTATTTTGCGATGGTTCTTTGGTTTTAAGTTGCTGTTAATGATGAACTCGAAAACATATGCTCAATTGAACATACAAGACACCGCTCTGCAACAGACTTTTTAATAAATCTTGTAAGTGGAATTTGCGCTTATCATTTCCTATCTAAAAAACCAAGTTTAAAGACTCTACCTTTCAAATGAAAATAACCAACTACTTCCTGCGGTCGCTTAAACACTATTCACGTTAATTATTCTTCCTCACTATCATCTTCTATCTCAAAGAAAGAGAAGTGGATATTACCATATTTCTTATGTTCAACGTAGAAAGGATGACCTTCAAAGTTTTGATCTTTGGGGTGTTCTAATATTAATAAACCTCCCTCATCCAAGAATTGATTTTCTATGATTAAATCAATTAATTTAATATAATCTTGCGTAGGTAGGTCAAAAGGAGGGTCTGCGAAAATTATATCATATTGGTCATGATGCGTTTTACCTAAATAAGCAAATGCATCTTCACGAAAAACCTCTAATTGTCCAAAGCCTAACGTCTCTGCAGTTTCTGTAATAAATGTAGTACACTTGGTGAATTGGTCTACGCTATGCACTTTCTCTGCTCCTCTGGATGCGAATTCAAAAGAAACACCGCCAATCCCAGCAAATAAATCTAGCACATTGACCTCATTTAAATAAAATCTATGATTTAGAATATTAAATAAAGCTTCTTTAGCGAAGTCCGTCGTGGGCCGTGTAGGTAAATCTTTGGGTGCATTCAACCGTTTTCCTTTCCATCTTCCAGATATAATTCTCATAAAATAGGTTGTAAATTTTCTATTAAAGTAAAATATTGCATTCTTTCTAAGTCATCTGTAGCTGGAATCACATGGCGTATGAAATTCATCATCATCTTCAAAGTGGCACTATCATCTGTGATTCCGAAATAGTAGAGTTCTACTGTATTGGGGTCTATCTTTAACTGCTTCATGATATTAAGCAAGTGATAAATAATATCTTCTTTGGTCTGATATTCAAAGATATTATAGAGATTGAATGCTTGATTTTTGAAAACAACGATTTCGAATTGCTTTTGGTGAACATTTAAGAATACTTGTTCTTTTTCGCCCACATCATGGATGTAATTTAAAAAAAAAATTCCAGCATGCCTGATTTCGGCGGTATTGAATTTGGATTTGGTGAAATCCATCAATCTTTCTGGAACAACACACAGCAGCATGGCGTTGTATGATCTATGAAGTTCCTCTTCTAGTATAAGATCTTCCTCATCTATTTCTGTATTAAATCCTAGCCATTTTTCACTATCATGGTCTTCCTCAAAATAAGGTTTAGGCACAAGAATGAATTTTTCTGCTAAATAAGTAATACGAACTTGGTCATAGGATTGCTTTAAATACAGGTTTTGATCATAAATTTGATTCAAATTATCCGCTAGATTTAAATTTGAATCAAACGCGATGAATTCATTTTCTATAATATCCTTGTTCTTTGTCACTAAAAAAGAAAGCCCACCCTTTTCTAAAAGGATGGACATATAATTAGAAGTCATGAATTTTTAATTATTTAAATTTCTTCTATCCGCTAAAGCTCTATCTATATCAGATGACCAATTTCCTTCTAGTGATGGACGTTTATCACTACCCACTTGTACTACATCATCTTTAACAGGAGAAGTCTCATCTGTCATTTCGCGCGCTATATAATCGTTATCCAAACCAGCAAGCACATCTCTTTTGTCCACCCAAGCCTTGAAAAAGTGATCTCGTTGAATATTGGTACTATCATTCCCCACAATGCGATCATTATAAGAAGCCCATAATTGAATTGGAATATTTTCTCCATCTACATTTATATATCCAAAATTATCCATAGAACGTCTTCCAAATATAGAATCTTTTACAGAAGTAGGAGAGACAATGGTATCCACTATCGTGAAACTTTTCATTACATCAATATTCGTTCTTTCATCACGCACATACCCAGAAGAATCTGTTCTATTGATAATTAAAATTTGACCATTATTTATAAAATGCTTTAAAGAATCTAAGTTATCTGTATATTGACCGTGATAACCTTTATATAGACGTTCTGCGCTAGCTACATCTTCTAATTGTTCTACAGCATTTGTATATCTAACAATTTTTTCATCGTTGAATTCAACCAAGCCCTGTACAGACCTAAAGATAAAGTAAGACAATACGATTGCCAAAACCAATAAAACTATTTTCAGAATGTTTTTCATGAATCTTAAATTTGTTCAAATATAAATCATTTTAAAAAAAATAATGAAATTTTCTTTTAAAAAAACTTTAATATTGTTTATTAATTCCACGAATATATGAATTTAAATGTAATCGCAGTAATCCCAGCAAGATTTCAGGCATCCCGTTTTCCAGGTAAACTTCTCATGGATCTCCACGGAAAGAGTGTGATTCTTTCTACCTATCAAGCGGCGGTAAATACAGGATTATTCCAAGAGGTTATAGTAGCGGCAGATGACGAAAGAATTTATAATGAGATTGTTGAGCACGGTGGCCAAGCGGTGATGACATCATCCAATCATCAATCTGGTAGTGATAGAATCGCAGAGGTTATAGAAAATATGCCTGTGGATATAGTACTTAATATCCAAGGAGATGAACCCTTTTTAAATAAAGAAGATTTACAGAAATTGATTTATATCTTTGAAAAGGATTTAGAGAATCAAGTACATGTGGCTACTTTGGTAGAGGAATTAATACCAAAAGAGGAGGTATTTAATCCCAATAATGTCAAAGTTGTTCTTAATAATATCCAACAAGCGCTTTATTTTTCTAGAGCACCGATACCATATAATAGGGATGAAAATAAAGAGACAACCTATTATAAACATATTGGTATTTATGCTTTTAGAAAAGAGGTCTTAATGACGTTCACGAAACTTCCGCAAGGAACCTTAGAACAAATAGAAAAATTGGAGCAATTGCGCTATTTAGAAAATGGTTATACTATTAAGGTAGCGCGAGCCTCTGGCAAAACCATTGGGATAGATACGCAAGCGGATTTGGACAGGGCTAGAGAGCTCATTAAACAAATGGAACAATAGTTGAAATTGTCTGTTCTAAACCATGATAATACCCACTTAAATGAATAAACTAATTTATATATCTTTCTGCATCCTATTATCCATAGGGGTTTATGCCCAAACAGCAGATGAAATTGTGCAAAAACATTTTGAAGTCACGGGTGGACAAGATAACTGGAAGGCGTTGAGCAGCATCCAAATTAAGGGAGAGGTTGCCGTGGGAGTAGGCGAAGTGGTGCCTATTGTTATTGAACATAAAAGACCTTATTTTAAACGCGTGAGTTATGTAATATATGACAAAGAAATTTTAAATGAGGGCTTTGATGGTAAGCAAGCCTATACCTATGATGAATCTGATGGTGGTTTTAAAATGCTGCCAGGATATACACCAGATGCCTTTGAAACAGATCTATTAAATTATGATAGAAAAGGGTTTAAACTTTCGCTCATAGGGAAAGAAAAGGTGAATGGGACGGATGCCTATAAGGTTAAACTCATCAAAAACACGATAGAGGATTTTTACTGGTTTGATGCCGAAACTTATAACCTAATCAAAGAAGAAAATCAAATAGAAACCATTTATTATAGTAATTTCCGTAGGTTTGGCAAACTTATATTTGCTACAAGAATGGAGAACTTACCTGTGGGCGGCAAGGAGTACGTGGTGCTTTTTACAGATGTGCAACCCAACGCTTCTATTCCAGATAAACGCTTTAAATTCAACTAAATTTGAATCCAGAAATTTTAAAAGAGACTATTACCACACCCATGCCTTTTGGTAAATATCAGCATGTGAAGATAGCTGACTTGCCCATTTCTTATTTGGAATGGTTTGCTTCTAAGGGCTTTCCCAAAGGGAAATTAGGCATGTTGATGGCGACGGTGTATGAAATTAAATCCAATGGATTGGATGAGATATTACATACCTTAAAAAGAATCAATTAGAACCATTTCCTTATCTTTGAGCCATGGAAAGTAAAAGATTACAAAGAGTAAATCAATTAATGCAACAAGAGTTAGCAGAAATCTTTAGAAAAGAGGCTGTTAAAATTAAAACAGGAATGTTGATTTCTGTGACAGAAGTAAGAACTACCCCAGATTTGTCTATAGCCAAAGTATATTTAAGTGTTTTCCCAACCTTATATAGAGATGAGGTTTTTAAATATATAGATTCTAATCAATGGTATTTTAGAAAAGAATTGGGAAGCAAAATCGGAAAACAAATGAGGATTGTTCCAGAATTGCATTATTTTGCAGATGATAGCTTGGACAAAGTAGATGAAATAGATCGTGCTTTAAAAGGCAAAGGTGAAAACCCAACACTTTAAATGAAACTTTTCCCGCTTAAACTTGCCCAGAGATATGTTTTCTCTGGTAAAAATGCTATAGAGGTAAATGTCATTTCTTGGATTGCCTTTTTGGCACTCGGATTTGTTACAGCTTGTCTCGTGGTGATTTTATCTGTTTTTGCAGGGTTAGAAAATTTAAATCTGCAATTTTATAGCAATATCAATCCAGAATTAAAGATTTTACCTGCCAAGGGTAAGAGTTTTATGATGGATGCAGAAATGACTCATGCTTTGCAGGAACTACAAGATCAGGGGACAATTCAAGTTTATAGTCCAGTAATAGAGGAAAAAGCCTTCATTAGTTATCACCAGAGAAATCATATCGTTCATATAAAAGGAGTAGGGGAAAACTTCAATCAAATATTCCATCTAGATACAATGGTGAAGATTGGGAACGCTCTCAGTCCAGAATACCCAGAAGAAATCATCATAGGTTCTGGTATTTCTGCCAGGCTCAATTTATATGTAGACCCGCAGGATCCTGTGGGATTATTTGTCCCGAAACCAGGAGAAGGTTTGATTTCCAATCAAGAAGATGCCTTTAACCATATCAACGCTTATAGCACAGGTATATTTTTTATTAATGATAAATATGAGCAATATGTATTTGCTTCGCTGGCTTTAACGCAAAAATTACTCAATTTTAGTTCTGACGAAGTCTCTGCGATAGAAATCAATGTAAGCCCAGGGAACATTAACGGAGTGAAGAGTGAATTGCAAAAGCAATTAGGAGATGAATATGTTATAAAGACCAGACAAGAATTAGATGCGGCATTTTTGAAAATGATGAATACAGAAAACTTGATTATCTATTTAATCTTCATTTTAATATTGATTATTGCTAGTTTTAATCTTGCAGGTTCTGTGGCTATTATTATTTTAGACAAAAGAAAAGATTCCAAGACTTTGCGCAGCATGGGAATGAGCGAAAGTCAATTAAGACAGACTCATTTTACCACAGGCATGTTGATTACCGTATACGCTTTAATCTTTGGGATGGTAGTAGGTGGGTTGATTGCGCTATTGCAACAGCAAATGGGTTTGGTGGTGGTGAGTCCCACGATTCCTTTTCCTGTGAAATTCACTATGTTAAATTTTATATTAATTGTGTTGAGTGTGTTATCCATTGGTACCATCGTATCATGGTTTGTGAGTAGAAATGTGAAATTTAATCATTAAAAAAATGGCATTACCAGATAAACTCTTGTCTGAAACCACGCATAAAGCATTTGAGAAATGTTCTGTTTGCGGAGAGGATTTACAAGGTCAATTATATTTTTTAGAAAAAGCTTATCATAGAAATTTAGGAGATGACCAGCATTCCGTAATTTTTGAATATGCGATATGTGAGGTCTGCAAACGGGATATGGTTCAACATGTATCCAAGGAATCTATGCAGAGAATGCAGGTTTTCATGATGGAACATCAAGCAGAAGTGCAGGGTATGATGGCTCATGATATGGGATTAGAACAATGCACCTTCACTGGGAAACCGCTAGAAGAAACAGAAGAATATCACGTGGTAGCTGTCATTAGAGATGGTGAATTACAGATGACACCTGTGATTTTCGGGGATGAGGTGATGCGTACTTATCAGGAATTATTGTCGGAGGAAACCAAAGGTTTTTTTGATGATTTCTATGATAAATTCATTGATATTCCACCAGCTCTGGCCAAAATTTTAGGAAAGAAGGTTAAGCCCGTATTACTATAATTGATGAAAATGAAGAAAGGTATTTTAATAGGTAGTTTCAAAGCCTGGCAAGATTATACAGCGGTAAATCATGACCTGAGTGATGTGGTGGTTCAGGACATTAATTTTAAAAATAAAAAAATACAATGGGTAGAATATATTTTTAATAATACGATTTTCCTCAACTGTAAATTCAAGAAAGGTCAGGCGATAGAACTAATTTCATTAGGTGCGTTTGTATATCCAAAATTTGAGGGTCTACCCTATAATCCATACAGAACCAATCTTTATACCCCAGATGAATTATTAGAAGGTTATAGTGTGTCAGAAGATAATTCTGTGGATTTAAAAATTTATAACCGCTTTAAAGAAAGCAGGTACACGCCTCCTTTGAATGAGGCCATGGCACAACGGCTTCATGATTTTAATATAGATGAGGCTCTCAAACGATTGGTACATTACAATTTAAAAGGAATGACCAACAAGAAGTGTGTAGGTTTTATGGGCGGTCATTCCGCCCAAAGGAGTTCAGAAGCGTATTATAATGCGGCCCGCACAGCCAAATTACTGGCAGAACATGGGTATTATATTGTATCGGGGGGTGGCCCAGGAATCATGGAGGCTGCCAATCTGGGAGCTTACATGGCTGGTAAATCGCAAAATGAATTGGATAAAGCCATTCAAATTTTATCTGATTTAAACTTTGATACTTCCATTGTAAATGCCAAAGATTATCTAGCGACCAATTATGTGACCAATGCTCAAAAAGTATTAGAACTTTATCCAGATGGAAAACATAATTTGGCCATTCCTACTTGGTTCTATGGGCATGAACCTTCTAATGTATTTGCTTCTCATATTGCGAAATATTTTTCTAATTCGCTTAGAGAAGATATTTTATTGGCTATTTGTCTGTATGGGGTGGTGTTTGCGCCTGGTAGTGCGGGTACAACACAAGAAATTTTCCAAGAGGCTGCACAAAATCATTATGGTACTTTTGGTTACTATAGCCCCATGGTTTTTTTGGGTAAAAAGAGATATGTAGAAGATACTTCTCTATATTCTGTACTGCATCAATTGGCCTTGGGACAACCCTATAAAGACTTATTGTATTTGACAGATGCCCCAGAACTTGTATTAGAGTTCATCCAAAATCATCCACCCGTTGCTGTCATTTAGTTAGGTTTTATCATTTAAACTAACTTGCTATACATTTAATAACTAGACTTGTGTTCTAGAAATGAACTGATTTTACCATACATTTAACAAGTTTAGTTATACTAAAATCAATTAAAACTTTGTTTTTTATTAAATTGCACAAAATTTAAAATTTATGTCAAAGGCTGCAGAAAAAATGAATAAAAGCCGGCTGCGTTCATCCAACATTACGGTGGTTGTGAGTATTGCACTGGTGCTCTTTCTATTAGGATTATTTGGGCTGATTGTAGTCAATTCCAATGACTATGCAAAACACCTCAAAAATCAATTCCAGATAGAGGCTTATTTCCAAGAAGCCCTAGATAAGAAGGATATTGAAAAAGAGGAAGCAACACAATTGGCATTTGTAGATTCTTTAAGAGCCAAGGACTTCATTAAATCTGTTCGTTATATTGATAAAAAACAAGCCTTAAATCTGGCCAAAGCACAATTAGGTCTCAAAGATACTGATTTAGAGTTATTTGAGGATGGTATATTTCCACCCTCTGTCTTGATGACGATAAAACCAGAATATGTTGACTCTGCCAGAATAGACAGTATTACACACGTTGTTTCTAATTATGAAATCATAGAAAGTGTCAATAATACCTCTGCGCTAGCCAGTATTTATGAAAGAATAGATTCTATTATTTATTGGCTCGTAGGTTTGGCGGTGGTATTTTTAATCATCTCTATTATATTAATTAACAATTCCATTAGGCTCAAAATATTTTCTAAAAGATTCATTATCAAAACTATGCAGTTGGTAGGGGCCAAGCGGAGATTTATCGTAAAACCCTTTATTTTTCAGAGCTTTTGGTTGGGTCTTTTAGGTGCGGTGATTGCTATTATGGCTCTTGCAGGATTGTGGTATTTTGCGGCGCCTAAGCTTAATTTAGGTTTATGGAATGAAAACTTTCAGTGGCTGATTATAGGTTTATTAATTATTGGCGTATTGATTTCTGTGCTTAGTACATTTTGGGCTACATGGAAATATTTAAGTTTAAAAACAGATCAATTATATTACTCATGAGGATAAAACAAGACAATCACTTTCTATTCGGGAAGAGAAATTATATTTTCATGGCGATTGGTTTGGCATTCATTGCTATTGGCTTTTTGCTAATGACAGGTCCAGATGCTAATACAAGACCTGATGGAACCTTTGACCCCAATTATTGGAATGATGAAATCTTTTCTTGGACTAGGATTAGGTTAGCACCTTTTTTAGTATTACTTGGATTTGGTGTAGAAGTTTATGCTATTTTAACTAATCCAAGAGACAAAACTGTTGCTGAATGAATGATTTTTTAGATGCGATAATCTTGGGGATTGTACAAGGTTTAACAGAGTTTTTACCTGTATCTTCTAGCGGGCATATAGAAATTGCAGAAGCTATTCTAAAGGTAGATCAAAAAGAAAGTATGATGATGACTATCGTGCTGCACTTCGCTACAGCGCTTAGTACGGTGGTGGTATATTATAAAGATATACTTCAAATTTTCAAAGGATTATTTGAGTTTAAGAACAATGAAGAATCTCGCTTTGCTTTAAAAATTATACTTTCTATGATTCCGGCAGCGTTGGTAGGTGTATTTTTAGAGGATTGGTTAGAAACCTTATTTGATGGGCAATTGATGCTCGTTGGATTTATGCTATTAATAACGGCAGGACTCTTGTACTTTGCGGATATGGCCAAGAATACCAATAAATCTGTAAGTTTCAAGGATGCTGTAATTATAGGAATGGCACAAGCTATTGCTATTATGCCAGGCATTTCAAGGTCAGGAGCTACTATTTCTACTTCTGTATTGTTAGGAGATGATAGGAGTAAAGCAGCTAGGTTTTCATTTTTGATGGTAATTCCATTAATTTTTGGTGCCATTGCAAAGAAAATTTTAGATGCTGGGGGAATTCCAGAATATGCTAACGGGGGCGCATTACTAGCAGGGTTTATCGCGGCCTTTATAGCAGGTATCATTGCTTGTAAATGGATGATTGCCTTGGTGAAGAAAGCCAAATTAAAATACTTCGCTGTCTATTGTTTAATTGTAGGACTCATAGCCATTGGTTACACCATGTTTTATGTTTAAAAGGCTTCCATGACATTAGAAAAATTAAGAGAAGGTAAAATATTTGTGATAGATAAACCTTTGGATTGGACGTCCTTTGATGTGGTGAATAAAATCCGATGGAACATTAGAAAAACTTTTAAAGTAAGGAAGTTCAAAGTTGGTCATGCGGGGACATTAGACCCTAAGGCCACAGGTGTACTTGTTATTTGCGTAGGTAAGTTCACCAAGAAAATCAATGAACTTCAATATGATGATAAAATTTATACAGGGACTTTTAAACTTGGTGCTACCACAGAATCTTTTGACACAGAAAAACCAGAGAATGAATTTTTCCCTACAAACCATCTCACAGAAGATTTAATACACCAAACCATTAAGCAATTTATGGGGGAAATAAATCAATTTCCGCCCATTCATTCCGCTATTAAACAAGACGGTAAACGCTTGTATGAAATGGCAAGAGCAGGTGAGGAAATCCAACTAACGGCTAGAAGAGTCACCATTCATGAATTTGAAATCACTAGAATAGAGCTTCCGTTTGTGGATTTTAGAGTTAAATGTAGCAAAGGAACTTACATAAGATCATTGGCCAACGATTTTGGCAAAGCATTAGGCTCTGGTGGGTATTTGACTTCTCTTAGAAGAACACATTCCGGTGAGTTCTCTATAGAAATGGCAGATAATTCACCTTTGGATCAATCCTATTTTCTGGGAGATTAAGCTCGCCCAAAATATTAAATTAGGTTAAAATTTTATAAAAAGTTAGATGACTGAAACTTATTTATCTTAACTTTGTGTCATAAAATTGGATTATGAAGTTAGTTTTAAAGATAAGTTTAATAGGAGCGTTGATTTTTAATTTATGGTCTTGTTCTAATGAAGCTAAAGTTGAACACGAAGCATTGCAGATTGTTTGTACTACCAATATTGTAGCAGATTTGGTTCAGAATATTGGTAAAGATTCTATAGATGTTATCAGTTTAATGGGAGCTGGAGTAGATCCCCATTTATACAAAGCAAGCGAAGGTGATGTCAATAGAATTACCAATGCAGATGTAGTCTTTTTTAATGGACTGCATCTAGAGGGCAAAATGGCAGAAATATTTGAAAGGTTACCAAGTATGGGCAAGGCTTCTTATGCCGTTAGCGATGGAATACCAGAAGAAAATTATATTTCCTCAGAAAATTTTAGTGGTAATTATGATCCACATATTTGGTTTTCTGTAGATAATTGGATCTATGCCGCAGAATATGTCTCTAAAAAATTAATAGAAAATGATCCAGATAGTCAGGCGTATTATGAGGAAAACCTAAGAAGCTACAAGAATAAACTAGAGAAAACTAGAAAATCTATTAAAGATCAAATAAGTTTACTACCAAAAGACAATAGAATATTGGTAACAGCACATGATGCTTTTTCCTATTTTGGCAAAGATTTTGACTTTCAAGTTGTTGGCTTGCAGGGCATATCTACGGCTTCAGAGGCTGGCACTAGAGACGTGCTGGATATGGCCAACTTCATCGTAGAGAAGAAAATCCCAGCTATTTTTGTAGAAAGTTCTGTTCCTAAGCAAACCATTTTAGCCCTGCAAAGCGCTGTGCAATCCAAAGGAGAGGATGTAAAACTGGGAGGTACTTTATATTCTGATGCCTTGGGTAATTCTGGAACACCAGAAGGCACTTATATTGGGATGTTTCAGGCAAATGTAAGTACCATTGTGAATGCGCTAAAAACAAATTTAGAAGATGAATCCAGCGATACAGATTGATGATTTAACGGTTTCCTATCACCAAAAACCAGTTTTGTGGGATATTGACTTGGTGGTTCCGCAAGGAATCTTAATGGCTATTGTTGGACCCAATGGCGCGGGTAAATCTACCTTGATTAAATCCATTCTAGGGATAGTTCCACCTTTGGCCGGAACCGTTACTGTTCTAGGTAAGTCTTACAAAGAAAACAAAAAGAAGATTGCCTATGTCCCACAAAGAGGGAGCGTGGACTGGGATTTTCCCGTTACGGTTTTGGATGTGGTCATGATGGGAACTTATGGAAGTTTAGGCTGGTTTAGCCGTGCGGGAAAAAAAGAAAAAGAGGCATCTATAGAGGCGTTGAAGAAAGTGAGCATGCTAGATTATAAAGACAGGCAAATTAGTCAATTATCTGGTGGGCAACAACAACGTGTCTTTTTAGCAAGAGCCTTGGTACAGGAAGCAGAAGTTTATTTAATGGATGAACCTTTTCAAGGGGTGGATGCTACCACAGAATTAGCGATTATTAAATTATTAAAGACTTTAAAACAAGAAGGAAAAACTGTTGTAGTGGTGCATCATGATTTGGATACGGTTCCAGAATACTTTGATTGGGTGACGCTTTTAAACATCAAAGTATTGGCAAGTGGAGAAGTCAATGAAACTTTTACGACAGAAAATTTACAAAAAGCCTACGGAGCCAAACATTCATTTGAATATTTATTAGGAAGACATGATTGATTTTATTCATGAATCTACTTTTTGGATTATTGTATTAGGGAGTGGTCTGCTAGGGGCTACCAGTGGAATATTAGGAAGTTTTGCGGTTCT
Organism: Flavobacteriaceae bacterium Ap0902; assembly: GCA_009835005.1. Lineage (GTDB taxonomy): Bacteria > Bacteroidota > Bacteroidia > Flavobacteriales > Weeksellaceae > Profundicola. The sequence continues at coordinate 48,835 of WTFG01000011.1, forward strand.
CAAAAATCAAAGTTTATTAGGAGATGCCATTTCACACGCTGCTTTGCCAGGGATTGTTTTAGCTTTTCTTTTTACAGGAATCAAGAGTAGCAGTGTCTTAATGATGGGTGCAATTTTGTGTGGTCTCTTAGGTGCTTTTTTGGTAAATGATATAGTTAAATATACCAAGTTGAAAACAGATGCTGCCTTAGGAGTGATTTTATCTGTATTTTTTGGGGTGGGGATGATGCTTCTTACTTATGTGCAAGGTTTAGATAATTCGAATCAGGCTGGTTTGGATAGGTATTTATTTGGACAGGCTGCCACTTTGCTAAAAGAAGATTTATATCTGATGTTAGCATTTTTAATTCCTTCCATAGCTGTTATATATTTACTTTGGAAAGAATTTAAAGTTACGCTATTTGATGGTGATTATGCGGAAACGCTGGGGATTTCTAGCAGACTTGTGAATTCAATCATCATGTTATTAATCGTGATTAATATTGTGATGGGCTTGCAAACGGTGGGTGTGGTTTTGATGAGTTCCTTGTTACTTTCTCCTGCGGCAGCTGCCAGACAATGGACAAATTCTTTAAAAAAGATGCTTTTAATAGCGGCTATTATAGGGCTAATTTCTGGTGTTTCTGGCGCATGGATTAGTGCTACGCAGTCTAATTTACCTACGGGGCCAGTGATCACCCTTGTAGCGTCTGTATTTGTTGTGGTATCTTTATTATTCTCGCCGCATCGTGGTATTATAGCTATGCACATAGAAAATCAACGCAAGAAAAAAGAAATTTTAAATGATTAGTGCTCAAATAGAAATACAACTTATAGCCGTTCTGGTTTCGGTAGCGTGTGCATTATTAGGTGTTTTTCTGGTATTAAGAAAAATGGCTTTAATTTCAGATGCCATTAGCCATTCTATCCTGCCAGGGATTGTGATTGGATTTTTCATCACACAAGATTTGAACTCCCCCTTACTCATTATCTTAGCGGCAGCAGCTGGAATGTTAACCGTGTTATTAGTAGAATGGGTACAGCAGACTAATTTAGTCAAAGAAGATACCGCTATTGGAATTGTTTTTCCAGCTTTGTTTGCGATAGGAATTATCATGATTGCCAAAAATGCAGGTGACGTGCATTTAGATGTGGATGCCGTTTTGTTAGGGGAATTAGCTTTTGCACCATTTAATAGATGGATGGTAAATGGTACCGATCTAGGGCCCAAAGCTGCTTGGGTAATGGGTGTTATTTTACTGATTGTAGGATTGATTATCAAATTATTTTATAAGGAATTAAAAGTGAGTAGTTTTGATGCAGGACTTGCTAGCAGTCTCGGGTTTTCACCATTGGTAATTCATTATGGACTAATGTTCTTATCCTCTGTCACTATTGTGGGCGCTTTTGATGCCGTAGGAGCTGTGTTAGTAGTTGGTTTTATGATTGTACCAGCATCCATAGCTTATCTATGGACCAATAGACTAAATGTCATGATTTGGCTTGCCGTTTTGGTTGGTGCTTCATCCTCTATATTGGGCTACTGGGTAGCTCATTGGCTAGATGCTTCTATTGCTGGTAGCATTATGGCAGTGATGGGTGTATTCTTTGCTATAGCTTATTTGTTTTCTCCAGAACATGGTAGAATTATTCAAAAAATAAGAAGAAATCAAAGAAGAGAAGAAATTTCACTCTTGACTTTATTAATTCATGTCCAAAGTCATGAATCCCTTTCAGAAAGGAGCATAGAACATTTACAGGAACATATTAATTGGTCTGAAGTCAAAGCCAATAAAATCCTGAAAATTGCTAAACAAAAGAAATTGATAGAAATCAAAAACGGCGTGATTCATATCACACTGGATGGAATATCGTTTAATAAAGCTAAAACAGAAAGTTATTTAGTCTAATCTCTAGACATAAAGATGCGTAGGATATACCAGAACATAGTCATCAATGCTGCAAATAATCCTACCGCTGCACCCACATATTGATCTGGTTGATAATGATTTTTGAGTTGAGAGGTTTGATATAATATAGAACCTGCTGCTAGCAAAATCATACCTACAGAAAACCACAAACCAAGATTAAACCCGAATAACAGACCAGCCACAATTAAACCAATAGCTACAAAGAACCCTATGGTTAAAATAGATCGTAGAAAAGAAAAGTCCTTTTTGCTAAACATGGCTACGGCAGATAAACCTATAAATAAAAATGCTGTGAGAGATGCTGCTTGATTTAATACGGCTGGGCTGCTATAATTTACAGCAAAATACAGAATGGGTACAAAGATAATTGCTTCTGCTAATACATATATAAAGAGCCCAGCATATTGGGCAGATTTATCCAATTTATAGGATAAGTTAGTGGCAAAAGTGGATGCAACCCAGAAACCACCTAAAAGTGCTAACCAAAGATAACCCTCTGTTAGGGAAAGCATGAAGTTTACCAAAGGGTCTATTTGCAATAATACATATTCTACTGCAACAAATAATAGTACGGCAAGCGCCACATGCATATACGTTTTCCGATAGAATACCACACGACTTTCTTCTGTAGTAGTTGCTTCTAAAAATAAATTTTGTTGATTCATATACGTTTGTTATTTATTTTAAAGTTGTTTTTGACTTAAAATTTACTTCTTTCAAATACTTCATACCCTCTTTTTCAAACATAATACCATTTGGTAGATCAGAGCCTTGTATCACATGATTCTGAATCGTACTTGTTTGGTGAATCATATTTACATTTACTTTATTCCCATGGATAGCACTGGATGGGATAGATTGTCTAATGCCAAATAATACAATTTCTGTTGGCGAGATTCCTGTATCTTGATATTCAAAGCTTACTACATATCCCCTGTCCTGCTGGGTTGAATAACTTTTGTACGTAGGGTTAATTATTTCTGGTAGTATTAATTGGTTATCACCTTTTGTTGTGCTGCAGGATCCTATTGTGCATACCAGAATTAAAATAAATAGAGGCATCAAAGTTTTAAAAAAATTCATAGCTTTATTTTGGATAAAAATATAAAAATTATGAATAAGTTGAATGGGCTTTTAATATTAATTTGCTCTCTGATTCTATTGGGGTGCAATGATGATGATATAAATGAATATGAGGGAGATGAACTCTACATCACCGTAAATGATTTTATATGGAAAGGATTAAACTCTTGGTATTTTTGGAATACAGAAATACCTGCGTTGGCAGATGATGCTTTCGCTTCTAATCAGGCGTATGTTGATTTTCTAAAATCGCAAAATCCAGAAAATTTATTTTATGGACTATTGAATGATTATCCCAACATAGATAGGTTTTCTTGGATGGTAGATGACGTAGATCAATTATTAATGCAATTCTCTGGCATTACAGTCACTTCTGGAATGGATTATACACTGGTTTATTTGAATGAAGAAATGGGGACTGTGATAGGAATGGTTAATTATGTAGTTCCAAATTCTCCAGCTCACTTGCAGGGAATAGAACGGGGAGATTTAATTCTTGGAGTTAATAGCCAGCCTTTGACTGTGAATAATTATACCATGCTTGCCAGCAATTCATTTACTATGACCATTGGTAGAAATCCTGTTCTAAGCAATGGAGAAATTTTTATAGAAAATCAAATAGAGGTAGCTGTTGATGCCAATGAAATTGCAGAGAATCCTGTTCATTTTCATCAGATCATAGAAGAAGGAAATCATCGCATTGGGTATTTGGTATATAACGGATATAGGGCGAATTACAATGATGAATTAAACGCCGTTTTTGCTGATTTTAAAACCGCTGGTGTTTCAGATTTAATTTTAGATTTACGCTATAATAGTGGAGGTGCATTAAATTCTGCCGTAGGTCTAGCTCAGATGATAACAGGACAATTCACCAATTCACCTTTTGTTATATCAGAATATAATGAGAAGCATACAAGGTTTAATGAGGTTTATAACTTCTCCGAGGAGCTACCCATTTATGATTTTATAGAGGGGCAAAATGTGGATGTAGGAACGGAATCTATCAATTCTTTGGGTTTAAACCGTATCTATGTTCTTACTTCTAATGGCACAGCCTCTGCTAGTGAATTAACGATTCTTGGGCTTAAAGATTATATTGAAGTAATACAAATAGGTGGTAGAACAAGAGGTAAGTTTATGGGTTCTATCACGCTATTTGATGATGAAGCGAGTGATTTCAGAGACTACAACAATAGGAATAGGAATCATGCTTATGCTATGCAACCTCTTGTCTTTGCTTATTACAATGCCAGTCATGAAAATCATAATCAGGGATTAAACCCTTTGTATGAATACAACTTTGCAGATTATATTGGCATGGGAGCCTTTGGCCAAACGACAGATCCTGCCTATGCCCAAGCGCTAAGTTTAATCACTGGATACAATTACAAGGAATCTTATCATAAAGCTTCAAACTTTTCCACAAGATTTTTAGGAACCTCAAAAACTTTACAAAGGTTTGGTTCTGAGCTGTATATAGAGCCACAAACAATGTTAAGATAATATTAAAACTATAATTAGTTGTTAAAATATCCATAAGTTATCTAACTTTTTTGGCTATAGTTTTGGTATTCCAAAAATCTGTTCTATATTTGCAGTCTAAATCGCGGGATGGAGAAGTCGGTATCTCGTCGGGCTCATAACCCGAAGGTCGCTGGTTCGAGTCCAGCTCCCGCTACTAAGTAAGCCTTAATACAAATTGTATTGAGGCTTTTTTTGTAGCCGTCTCAAAACCTTAAAAACTGGTCATTCTGAACTTGATTAAGAATCTTATTAAATTGATAACCAGTTTATTATGAGACTATGAAATAAATTTAGGGTGACAAAAGTGGTGTTTTGAGACGGCTACTTTTTTTATGTCTAAATTTATAATCATTGTATCAGGATCATTGCATAAATAGAATGATTCAAAAATAAGTATAACCACCTGTAATACTTATGTTTATGATGAATCAAATATAGGTTAATTTAACTTATGAGGTACTTATGATAAAAAGCATTTAAATCTATAACGTAATTTTTGCCAAGTTGCTTATCTCTAAAAAAAAACAGGCTAGAAGGCTCTTTATTTTGAAATAAGTAAACCTTAAAAATACATATTATGCAAAGAAGTTATTTAATCTCGCTTGTTATGTTTGTGTTATTTTCTTGTGAAAAAACATAGGAGGGAAACCAATTGTCACGGTAAAAGAAACGACGACAGAGAAATCTGAATTACTTGCATCAGCTCAGGCTATTTTTCAACTCATTTGATCTATAGAAAAAGAAGGTATCCCTGATAATAAAGTTGCGTTGGGTCAAATGCTGTATTTTGATAACCGTTCGTCTAAGAATGAAATAATTAGTTGTAATTCTTGTCACAACCTAGACACGTATGGTGTGGATAATTTACCTTTTTCACTTGGGGATACCAAGGAGTTAGGAGGTAGAAACTTTGAAAAAACCTATCCTTATTTTCATGATGGTTCTGTAGCTACTTTAGAGGACGCAGTAGTAATTATGTCTAAACTGCAAGTTAATCAAGAATTATCTCAAGAAGATACATAGGCAATCGTAACATTTTTGAAATCACTTACTGCAGACGTGGATGGTCAGTATAAACAGCCTATGGAATAAGGGGTAATATATTATATATCAATATGTTTTATATTAGGGTTTACGTAGTAACAAACCCTTCTTTACTCTGATTCTTTTTTCAATGTTCATTTGATTGGTAAACTTTTACTTTTTTAGTGCATGTTGACTAGTAGATCTACGATATATTTATAGGTATAAATATTGCTACTATAGCTATAATTTTTAAAATTAATATTATGAATTTTCATACACGTAAATGGATTAAACCAGAAGATTTAAACCCAAACCGTTCCTTATTTGGTGGTAGACTACTACAATGGATAGATGAGGAGGCTGCATTATATAGTATCATCCAATTAGAGAATCCTAGGTGTGTGACAGCCTATATGTCAGAGATTAAGTTTGTGAGTTCTGCTAGTGAAGGCGATATTATAGAAATTGGGATTAAACCTGTGAAATTCGGAACTACCTCTCTTACCTTGAAATGTGAGGTGCGAAACAAAATGACCCATAAAACCATCATTACGATAGATCAAATTATTATGGTGAGTCTTGGTGAAGATGGAAAACCACAAGCACATGGTAAAACACAAGTTGAATATGTAAAGGATAGACTATACAAGTAAAAGCATTTTTATTTATAATAATTAAATTTATGTTATTAATGCCTTATGTCATAACCTTGTACTGATATAAGGCAATTTTTTAAACGTATCTTTACAGTTGATTGAAGCAATGTTTTAACTTCAAAATCCTATAAGATATGTGGTATGTTAAGAACACCTTGACTAGAAAGAATCTAATGGCTCTCACTGGGCTTTTTCTTTCGTTTTTTCTCATCATTCATTTAGCGGGGAATTTTCAATTATTACTTCCAAAAGAGGAAGCACAATTACAGTATAATTGGTACAGTCATTTTTTAGCAGGTAACCCGTTAGTGAAGATTATTTCTTATGTACTGTATGCATCTATCATCCTGCATGTAGTAGTTTCTATTTATTTAACCATTAAAGCAAGAAAAGCCAGAGGTGCTCGCTTAGCTAGAGACAGAAGAGGCAGAGCCAGCAAATGGTACACCAGAAATATGATGTTTTTAGGAACGATAGTTTTAGTTTTCTTAATTATTCACTTCAAGGATTTTTGGTATATCTATAAATTTGGTGAGGTTCCTTTAGATACAGGAGGTAACAAGGATTTGTATACCCTTGTGGTCAATGCATTTTCAGAACTTTGGTATGTAATTGTGTATATCATTGGTATTATAGCATTAGGATATCACTTATTACACGGTGTATTTAGTGCGCATCGTACATTAGGTCTCTATAATCCATTTTATTCACAACTTGTTAGATATATCGGAGTTGCTTTCGCCATTATTATGACCATAGGATATATCATTATTCCTATTTATGTTTATTTAAATCAATAAATTATGCATACGCCACTAGATAGTAAAATACCAACAGGACCATTAGAAGAAAAATGGAGCAATTATAAAAAAATAGCCAAACTGGTAAGTCCTAACAATAGAAAGAAACTAGAAGTTATAGTGGTAGGAACTGGCTTAGCCGGCGCCTCTGCTGCTGCATCGCTGGCAGAAATGGGATATAACGTCAAAAGTTTCTGTTTTCAAGATTCTGCTAGACGTGCCCACTCCGTGGCAGCACAAGGCGGTGTTAATGCTGCTAAGAATTATCAAAATGACGGGGACAGCATTTATAGAATGTTCTATGATACATTAAAGGGTGGAGACTTTAGATCAAGAGAAGCCAACACTTATCGTTTGGCAGAATGTTCTGCTAGTTTGATAGATCAAGCCGTGGCACAAGGAGTTCCTTTTGGTAGAGAATATGGAGGATACCTCAGAAATCGTTCTTTTGGTGGTGTTCAAGTATCTAGAACCTTCTATGCCAGAGGTCAAACAGGACAACAATTATTATTGGGTTCTTACCAAGCATTAATGCGTCAAGTACATACAGGTAAGGTTAAACTCTATGCTAGGCATGAGATGTTAGATCTTGTCTTAATAGATGGTAAGGCAAGGGGTATTATCGCTAGAAATTTGGATACTGGAGAAATTGAAAGACATGGGTCTCATGCAGTTGTACTTGCAACAGGTGGTTTTGGTAAAATTTATTACCTATCTACATTGGCTATGGGTTGTAATGCTTCTGCAATTTGGCGCGCCCATAAAAAAGGTGCTTTAATGGCCAATCCAAGTTGGACTCAAATCCATCCCACCTCTTTGCCGCAAAGTGGTGAATACCAATCTAAGCTGACTTTAATGTCTGAGTCGTTAAGAAATGACGGTAGAATTTGGGTTCCAAAAGATCCAGAAGAAAAGCGTTTACCAAATGAAATTCCAGAAGAGGAGCGCGATTATTATTTAGAACGTAAATACCCTTCCTTCGGTAACTTGGCACCTAGAGATATTGCTTCACGATCTGCAAAAGAACAGATTGATGCAGGAAAAGGAGTTGGTCCGCTTAAAAATGCGGTTTATTTAGACTTTTCTAGAGCAATCAAGGAATATGGTCAGGATATCATAGCAGAACGTTATGGCAACCTTTTCACTATGTATAAGAAAATTACAGGTGTAGATGCGTACAAAGAGCCTATGAAAATTTCTCCAGCAGCGCATTTCTCTATGGGTGGTTTATGGGTAGACTATGAATTAATGACTACTATCCCTGGATTATTTTCTATAGGTGAATCTAATTTCTCTGATCACGGGGCTAATAGGTTAGGTGCAAATTCGCTATTGCAGGCGTGTGTAGATGGATACTTTATTCTACCCTATACCATACAGAACTTCTTGGCAGATGAAATTCGGGTTCCAAAAATGGATGTCAACCATCCTGCCTTTGAAGAATCAGAAAAAGCCGTGCGCAAGCAATTAGATAAATTTATTAATATAAAAGGAAACACCACTGCAGAGGAGTTCAATAGAATGCTAGGTAAAGAATTATATGACAATTGTGGTTTATCCAGATCCAGAGAAGGTCTACAGCAATCCATCAAAAATATTCAAAGATTGCGAAAAGAATTCGCAGAGAACTTGATTGTTCCTGGTGGTGCAGATGAGGTAAACAGCGAATTAGAAAAGGCAGGGAGAGTAGCAGATTATCTAGAATTAGCAGAACTTATGTGTATTGATGCATTGCATAGAGAAGAGTCTTGTGGTGCGCATTTTAGAGTAGAATATCAAACACCAGATGGTGAAGCGATGAGAAATGATGAGGAATTCTCTTATACTGCAGCATGGGAATGGACCAATGATCCATCCAATCCCATTTTAAATAAAGAAAATTTAGTTTTTGAATATGTAACCCCTTCAGTAAGAAGTTATAAATAATCGATTATGAAAATTAATTTAAAAATTTGGCGACAAAAAAACAGCCAGACTAAAGGTGGTTTTGTTGATTATACATTGGATAATGTAAATAAGGATATGTCTTTTTTGGAAATGTTGGATGTTTTAAACCTAAAGCTTACCAAAAAGGGAGAACGTCCCGTTGAATTTGACCATGATTGTAGAGAGGGAATTTGTGGACAATGTGGAATGATAATCAATGGTATCGCTCATGGTCCATTAAAGAATACCACCACTTGCCAATTGCATATGCGTTCATTCAAAGATGGGGATACCATTTATATAGAACCTTTTGAAGCCGCAGCTTTTCCTATAATTAGGGATTTAAAAGTGGATAGATCTTCTTTAGATCATATTATCCAAGCAGGGGGGTATGTTTCTGTAAATACTGGTCAAGCACCAGAGGCCAATAGTATTCCCACTTCTCATGATGAAGCAGAAGCAGCCTTTGATGCAGCGGCTTGTATAGGTTGTGGAGCGTGTGTAGTTACTTGTAAGAATTATAGCGCTGCATTATTCACAAGTGCTAAGATTTCACATTTGGAATTATTACCCCAAGGTAGGAAAGAAACAAGCACAAGAGTGGTGAACATGGTGAATCAAATGGAAATAGAAGGATTCGGTCATTGTACAAACACAGAGGCCTGTCAAGTGGAATGTCCACAAGATATTTCTGTTTTAAACATCGCTAGAATGAACTTTGAATATAATAAAGCCAAGATTTTACAGAGGAAATCATCTTCTAAATAAATATTTTTCATAAAACTTATTTTAAAATGTTTTAGCTCATGAATTTTCTCATTGGATTCTGTGTTAAAACATTTTTTGCAAAAAGCGTGAATTAAGATTAAGGTAATAATCGGTAGTATTATTTTCTGTATTTTTGGACATGTCAAATTTTTATATTTTATAAATATCCCAGGCGAATGGCAGATTCTAGAAGAGCAGCAGAAAGATTAGTCAATAGAATGCAGCGCATTGTAGATGCACAGCAAAGAATTATTTACTTCTTGCTGAGTATTATCGGCGCTTTCATGGTCACATTCTATATCACTACGTTAGAAGATGAATTTAGTTTAATACAACAATATGTATTTTTTATTCTAATATTCGCCGTTGCGCTTTGGGTGACAGAAGCAATTCCACCCTTTGCTGTAGGTATTCTCATCGTGGGATTACTCATATTCCTCATTGGGCAAGTAGAGACCAATGTACCAGGAGATGTTGGATATATTGATGTTACCAAATTCGTTGGGACTTGGTCTAATTCTGTGATTTGGTTGATGCTTGGTGGTTTTTTTCTCGCCCTTGCACTACGGAAAACGGGGTTAGATAAAGACTTATTTCATTTAACCATGTCCAAAGTAGGCAATAAACCCACACATATTTTGATGGGAATGATGGGAGCCACAGCCATGGCTTCTATGGTAATGTCTAATACAGCGACCACGGCTATGATGATAGCTTCTATCGTTCCATTTATTAATAAATTAGGCAAAGATCATGGACTTTCTAAATCTCTTTTGGTTGGGATTCCATCTGCTGCTGCTATCGGTGGAATGGGTACCATTATTGGTTCTCCTCCCAATGCAATCGCTGTAGAAGCCATTAATTCCATTTCAAAATCTCAAAATTTGGGAATCAGCATTGGATTTTTAGAGTGGATGATCTTGGGTGTACCCGTAGCCGTAATATTGGTATTTTTCTTTTGGTGGATATTGAATAATAAGTTCAAACTAAACACTATGGATATTCAAGAAGTAGAAAAACCAAAAGTAGAAATTTCTACTTTAGAAGAAAAATTTCAGAAACGAATGGTCTTGTCCATATTGGTTATCACAGTTCTGCTATGGTTAACAGGGAGATGGCATGGCATACCCTCTGCTGCCGTATCTGGAATTCCTATCATCATTTTCCCCATGATTGGTATTATTTCTGGTGAAAATGTTCGGGAGATTCCTTGGGATACGCTTATGTTAGTGGCTGGCGGCTTATCTCTTGGATTAGCAATTCAAGAAAGTGGCTTGGCAGAATTCTTTGTGGCCAAACTTTCCAATTTCACTTTCAATGAATATATCTTTATGGTTCTTTTTTCTTTAGCTACTGTGTTGTTTTCTAACATTATGAGTAATACGGCTACAGCCACCATTCTGATTCCCGTAGCCAGCATATTACCTGGTGTAAACCCTGCATACATGGCCATGATTATTGGGTTGAGTGCTTCTTGCGCATTATTCTTACCTGTATCCACACCGCCCAATGCTATTGCCTTTAGTACTGGGTTGTTAAAGCAATCAGACTTTAGGTTAGGTGGAATCACCGTAGGGCTGCTAGGGCCAATTTTGGCTATCCTGTGGGTGGTCTTATTATATTTGATAGGATATTTTTAATGAATTAAATAAGGAATATTGGATACAGATAATATTCATTTTTAACGCTATAACATGTTTTATAAATATTTTTTCCTGTTCCATGTGTGGTTATTTATAGGTAGTTTATCTGCGCAGTCCTTGGAGTCAAAATATCCAGATATAATATATGATGCATATTATTCTGGATTAAATCCAAAATTTGATTCATTTTATGGTGGAGTTAGTTCTCAATATCCTATATCCGTAGACCCAGAGAGATTACTAGAAGATAATGATGCGTGGTTTATTAGTTTACCAAAAGGGAGTTTTATCGTTTATCAATACACCAATAACGCAATTTTTAACGCCCCAGATCAGGATGATATTATAATTATAGAAAATGGTTGTTGCAGATTAGAGCGAAAATCTAAAAACCCAGAGAGAGCCAAAGTTTATGTTAGTGGTGATGGCGTAAATTATAGTTTTCTTGGTATCGTAGATGATTGTGAGAAATCTACTTTAGATTTAGAAACGATTTCATTTGATGAGGTAGTACGCTTTATTAAAATAGAAGGATTAGATTATAAATGCAATCCAGAGGGATTTGATTTAAAGAATGCTTATGCATTACCAGGGGCTAATATAGATTTGTATATGGGGATCAATCATGCCAATGAATTCTTTAATAACCAAATAGAAAATAGAATTTTAATTTTAGATCATGTTTATTTCTCTAATGATAGTTATGCAATTTCTCATGAAGGGCAGAGAGATTTAAACATTATTATACAAAATTTAAATAAGCATCCAGATGTTAATATCCATCTCGTGGGACATACAGACAACAATGCATCAGAGTCTTATAACCTTCATTTGTCCATTAAACGAGCGAACGCTGTTCAAGCCTATTTATTAAATAATGGAATTGATCCTCAGAGAGTTTCTATTGAGGGCAGAGGAGAGACAGAACCATTAAAACCGAACACCACAGAATCTGGCAGAGCCATCAATAGGCGTGTAGAATTAAGACGATTGAACTAATTCAATCAAAAAAAGTAGCTGTCTCAAAGCATCGATTTTGTCACTCTGAATTTATTTAAGGGTTTCATAATAAAATGGTTATTAGAATGATACGATTCTTAATCGAGATTAGAATGACCAATTTTTAAGGTTTTGAGACTACTACTTTAGAGCATTTATAACTTCTATTTATTTTTATCAAAGTTATTAATCCCCCTGTCTAACCAATCCAGATACGTTTCAATATCCAGTTCAGTACCCATAGGTTCATTAAATCTATTTAAATCTTCATCTACAATGATATATAAAGGCTGAGAATTAGAATTAAAATTTTCTATTTGATAGGCAGACCATTTATCTCCAATGGTACGTAAGTTTCTACCTTTGGCTTCAGAATATACTTGTTCTGCTGCTGGCAAATCAATTCTTCTATCCACGTATAGAGAAGCCAAAACAACTTCATTTCTCAATTTATCTTGCACTCTAGGATCAGACCAGACATTGTCCTCTACTTTTCTACAGTTTGCACATGCATCTCCCGTGAAATCAATCAATACAGGCTTTCCAACTTCTTGAGCAAAAGCAAAAGCCTCTTCTATATCATGAAATGCAGGAATCTGATGTGGCCCGTAATGCGCATTTTCTGGCAATTCAGAATTATTGGTTAATGCTGAACCAGAACCCATAAATCCCATTGGTGATTCCGCATAATTCTTTGGAGGGGTTAACCCACTTAACAATTTTAAAGGAGCACCCCAAAGTCCAGGCAAGATATAAAATACCACCATCAAGGTTAGAATCCCAAATAATAACCTAGGCCATCCAATTCTTTCTGTATTAGAATCATGGGATAGTCTGTATATATTTAATAGATATAATGCCATTGCCAAGAATATTGCTAGCCAAATGGCCAAGAACAGTTCTCTTTCTAGCCAATGGGCTTGCCATACTAAATCTGCATTAGAAAGGAATTTTAAAGCAAAGGCAAGTTCAATAAAACCTAAAGAGACTTTCACCGTGTTTAACCAACCACCAGAACTTGGTAGAGAATTAAGCCAACTTGGGAAGATTGCAAAAAGCGTAAAAGGCAAAGCTAATGCTAATGCAAACCCGAACATCCCTATGGCAGGTCCTAGCAATGCCCCAGAACTTGCAGAGTCTACTAACAACGTTCCGATAATTGGCCCTGTACAAGAAAAAGAAACAAGAACCAATGTTAAGGCCATAAAGAAGACACCAATATATCCACCCTTATCTGCGCTTTTATCTGCTTTATTAATCCATTTAGAAGGCAAAGTAATTTCAAATGCCCCAAAGAAAGAAACAGCAAAGATGACAAATAGGATGAAGAAGGCAATATTTACCCACGGATTCGTCGCAAATTCATTTAACGCCCCAGCTCCAAAAATAGCAGTAATAATTAAGCCCAATCCCACATAGATTACTATAATAGACAGCCCATAAATCACGGCCTTGGTAATTCCTTTACTTCTGGATTTACTTTGTTTTGTAAATAAACTCACCGTCAATGGAATCATCGGGAAGATACATGGCATGAGCAATGCAGCAAAACCACCTAGTAACCCGAAGATAAAGATTTCCCAAAAACTTCTATTAGCATTGGGCGCTGCAGCCTTTTTAGTTTTAGGCTCATCTTTATTTTCTACAATTGTTTGATCTTCATTCTCAATATTCGCAGAATCCTCTTTAGAAGCATTTTCTAATGAATCAGTTACAACCGGTAGAGTCTCATTAAAATCATCTTCTGTACTCTCGTCTGCTGAGAGATCATCTTTGTCATTGATTATACCAGAAGGATTAAGTTCAAAAGTAAATGTTTTATATTCCGGTGGTAGACATTGCTGATCATCACACACTTGATACATGATTTCTCCTTCTACTTTTGTCGCTTCTGATGCGGTATATTTTTGAACAAAGGTTACCGTCTTCCCAAAGTATAATTCTCTTTCGCTAATCAATTCATTGAAAACATTCAGTAATTTACCACGTTCCTCGATAGCACCAACCTTCTTTGCTTTTGGGTTTTCTTTCCATGTAAACTCTGTAGGCAAACCTATACCACCCTCTTTTTGCGTAATAGAATACATATGCCAGCCATCCTCTAATTGAGCCGTCATTCTAAGTTCAAACTCATTATCACCAACTTCTACTGTTTCAGTATCCCAATCAACAGGGTCTAGAATTTGGGAAAAAGATATGAGATGAATTAAAACTAATAAAAACGTAAATTTTAATTTTCTGCTATGAGCCATTTTGTTGTTTTATTCGTTGGGAGAAATCTACTATCCTGTCGGTATCCTACTATCCATAAGACTTCATCATCGGTATCGCATAAAAGCCAAGCGTTTTCCTTCTCTATTTTAGATAGTTTTAGATCTTTAAAATATTTTGAAACTTTTTTAGACTTTCCTTGCATCCCTTTAGGATAGAATATGTCTCCAATTTTTTGATGGCGTAAAGATAAGGGAAATTTAATTTTATTAAAATCAAAAACCACTTTTGTCTTTGGGTTCATCTGGGATACATAAAGCCTTATATATATAGGTAGACCTTCTGTATTTAGAGCGTTAATTTTATAACAAGTCTGTGGTTGCTGATTTATAGGTACAAGCAATAAATGTTCTCTGTCTTTAATTAATCTATAAGATTCAGATTTAATCTCCGCGCTATTATTTCCAGAAATCAATTTTTTCACTTCCTCTGGATGGTTGAATCCGTAAGACGAGAATAAATGGTAAAAAGCCTTTTGATACATTGGCTTCTCTAATTGATTCATATAGAAGTAAATTATTCCATTTTTAGAATAGGAGACCTTTGTTCTTAAATCGGAGATATAATCCTCTAAAAGTTCATGGTCATTTCTCAGATTAGAGAATGTCTTATAAAAAGATTGTTCCATCTTTGGATTAATTTCCTTTAAGGCAGGAATAATACGATGGCGCAATTTATTTCTTAGATAAGCATCAGATAGATTAGACGAATCCTCTCGCCATTCAATATCATATTTTCTAGCATAATCATAAATTTCTTCCTTGGAGTAGAGCAGTAGAGGTCTCAATATATATTTTTGATTCTTAATTCCTAATAAGCCATTAAGGCCAGCACCCCTCAACATATTAATAAAGAAAGTTTCTATGGAATCATTTAAATGATGAGCAGTGAGGATATAGTCATAATTATATTCATTTTTTAATTCTTCAAACCAATTATATCTAAGATCCCTAGCGATAATTTGAGTAGAAGAGACCTTGTTTCTCACTTTATATTCATTTACATTTAATATCTTCGTGTGCATTTTAATTTGATGAGAATCGCATAATTTCTTAACAAACCGCTCATCCATGTCAGATTCCTCCCCTCTTAATTTAAAGTTGGCATGTGCAACAGCAAAATTTATTTGATTTTTGATAAGTAAATCAAACAGCACGCAACTATCCACGCCACCACTCATGGCAAGTAAATATGTCTGGTTATTCTTAGATAGATTGAGATATATCATTACAATTTGATTGCTATACAGGTTGATTACTATATGTATAAAGAACTGCAAAAATAGGTAACATTTAGGTTCTAAAAAATTCAATGCACATAAGGATGGTTAACTTAAATATTTCTTCTATAAAGTTGTGTACCATATAATAGTATAGATTTCAATATAATTTAGGCTTAGAGAACTATCTGGATAGATTATAAGTGACATTCTATTGCGAATTTGGCGATTGTTGAATAAATTTCCCCCTCTAA
>WTFG01000012.1 GCA_009835005.1 Flavobacteriaceae bacterium Ap0902
GTTTGATGCCTTGGGCGTTATAAAGATAGGTGATTTTGTTGTGATTTTGGAATTTTATTTCTGTGGGGAGATTGAGATGGTTGTACTGGATTTGAGTAATGCCTTTGTTGGAATCTACGGTCATATTGCCATTGGCGTCATACTGGTATTCTATTTGTTGGGTAACGCTGTCTTTAAATCCTCTGATAGAACCTGTGGCATCCGCTACGGATTTAAGCCTATTGGTACCATCATAATACTTGTAGGTTAATTCATCCATATCTGGATTATAATTCTTAACTTTATAATCTGCTGTCCCCCATCTTTGCAGCTCTGTTATGTTGCCGTTTTTATCGTATTGCAAATGTTCGTCATAATTGCCTTTGTAGATGCCTGATTTGCCGTAATAGGCTTTTTTTAAGCGGTTGAGGGCATCATAAGCGTAGGTATAAGTTCTGGACTTATTATCTGTAATGGTCATCCATTCTGTTTGCGCTATGTTACCGTTATAAAGGGGCTTCACTCCTTCTGGGCTATAATATATATCTCTATTATATTCAATTTTAAATCTAAATAAATCATTTGGTGTATTATCGCTGGGATATAGTCCCTCGTTTCCATTGTCATTTATTCCTTTTAGCCATCCTCTTATGTTATAAGTATAGTCTATTTGCTGTAATGGATGCTGACCACTTATGTCTTGTCCTCCTATTTTTTTATGTTCTAACTGTCCTAATTCATCATAATGATTTAATGTAATGAGTTCTTCTTGGTTGTTGTCTATTTTTTGGGTGTGCTTTAGTAACCTTTCTGCATGATCATAGGTGAAATTGTCTGTAATTTTGATGTCTTCACTTTGGCTATCTTTTTTATGGGTGGTTATTGTTTTTAAAACTTTGCCTCTAAAGTCATAAATATTATCAACTATGGTATATCCACCGTCTAAATGATTATATGCTAGGATGCGTATAGCTCTTGATTTGGTATCATAAAATGTATAAGTTTTTTCCCATTGCTCTGTCTCTAAAACGCGGGTAAAACTTACGGTGGGTAATCCTTTGGTCGTTACATAATGGGTACTTTGGTCTGGAATATCATTAATTACCTTTTGGTTTTCTACACTGGCAGGAATGGAAATGGGATAGGGTGTTTTATAATTATCATAATATTGAACCGTGAATATCTCTATGGCATTGGTGGGCCAACCTTGGTCTTCTGCATATTGTATGTCTAAACCATTTTTTGTAAAGCTTACCTCTTCTGTCTTTATAGAATTGTTATGGGGAAATGAGGTGTTTATTGTATTCTGTAGTGCTGATCTTTCTTGTGAACTGGCAGCAATTCCTGTGTAGGTCACTCTACCAAATTTATCATATTTGGTAAATAACCATTGGTTCTTATCTCTTAATAATCTATCTTGTGTAGCAACTAATCTATCTTGATTATCATAAACCATATATTCCCAATCTTTGCCTGGTAATTTCTTCTCTACTAGTCTATTTTTTGCATCATATTTATATTGATAACATAGATTATCTAATACTGTAGAATTAATAGGACTATCATGATTTACTATGGGTGGTAAAACATAGGTTAAATTCCCATAGATGTCATATACATAATAGGTGTCATGGGGCACACCTGCATTATATGTTCTTTTTAAAACAACCTGTCCTTGTTTGTTTTTAAACTCTTCTATGGTATGGTCTTTCCCACTCGTATGATTCTCGTCTTTGGTAATGGTCTTATAGAGTTGACCTGGGTTATAATTTCCTTCTTTTTCTAAACTAATATCGTATATCTTTTTTGAATCATTCCATTGCGTAATAGCCTTAAATATTATAACCTCGTTATTGGTATTTGTTTTATACTCAAATTCTATCTCATGACCACTGCCTAGTTTCCATTCTTCTCCTGGGGCTGCCTGTTTTAAAACCCTATTAAGTGGTGAGTTTTCAAATTCTTTTTCCGCGTAAGATATAGAAGAACCATATTTTGTCTGATAATAACTTTCTGATCCTACGGCTGCATTCTCTACAAAACTACCATTTGATTGAGAAACTTCATAAGGCAAATATTCTTTTGCCTGCCTCCCAAATCCATCATACGCTATGGGTAATACAATGTCCCTTTCTTCTGGTGATTGCCTTACACTTATAGATTGCATAGGACGCCCTAGACCATCATAATACTGTATTGTAATTTTTTTATCTGCTAAGGCTGTTTCACTTAAATATTCTGTGGTTTTGATATAATTTTGATCTTGACTTTGAGCAAAAACAAGGATATGAAAAATAAAACAGAATATAATCAATATAAATCTCATCATCCTTTTAGTTTTTATAATTGTATTCTATATCCTGTAATACTTCACCTGCCTCATCTATTACAGCTTCTAATCTACCCATAGCATCATATTGATAATATGCTGTTTGTGCGTTAGGCGGTGTGATACTGGTT
Organism: Flavobacteriaceae bacterium Ap0902; assembly: GCA_009835005.1. Lineage (GTDB taxonomy): Bacteria > Bacteroidota > Bacteroidia > Flavobacteriales > Weeksellaceae > Profundicola. The sequence goes on from WTFG01000012.1 coordinate 2,440, forward strand.
ACACCAATGAGTGGATCATAAGTGTAGGCGGTGACCATGGCATCATAATTTTCGTTAAAATACGTCTGAAATTCCCTTAATTTCAACCTTAACGTTTCTTCTGTAGATTTGTTTGTATCTAAATTAGAAATATCCATTAATTGATAGAAAGACGTATTAATGCGGTTTCGTAGTTCTACGCTATATTGTGCAAAGGTTCTATTCGTTGGCAAACCTTCAATTTTGAGTATTGGATAAGTTTGATTATAACCCCAGATTATTAAAGTGGTGCTACCATTTTGAATAGTATATCTTAGTAAATTACCTCTATCATCATATTCATCATACGATATTTTCTTATTCTTAGTATCTAGATTTTCTATTGCCACATTCCCTTTTGCTGTATAAATTTCATGTGGTAATAATCGCTCTCCAGCATTGAACTCTTTATATTTGGTAATAGATGAGGATGTTTTAACACCATTTACAAATGTTTCTGTCATAATTGGTTCACTTATACGATTTTCCGATATCAACCTATCCATTTCTTGGGGTTGGATTCCTTGAGATAATAGGTCTTGAGGGTATCTAAATTTTGTTTCTAGCAAATTAGAATGTGAACTACTTTTCATAATAATAGCAGGAAAATGATTATAATTATACTCAATTTGCTCACTTTTTGTGAGCCAATTTGGATCAAAAAATTCTTTTATAACTTTTTTTATTAATTTGGTTTCTTGAAAATTTTCTACATCGTAATAAGAATTACTGTGCATAACATCCAGATCAAGATTACTATTTTCATGAATTTTATCTAAATCATAACCAGTTACACTATTTTTATTAATATTATTTATAGATACTCCATAATCATAATCTTCTATTAACTTATTTTTAATTATCAGAGAATCAATCTTACCATTAGAGGGGTGCTCAAAACATGGTTTTGAACTAGTATAAAAATTTTGATCTGTAATTGGTGCATTATTCTCTTCATAACATACAATACCAAAATTCAAATATTTCCTGTATGTTTTATTTTTAATAAAATCTATTTCATTCGATTGGTGAGTTTCTGTTACATAATTATATCCTATAAAATTCGACTTCGTAGTTTGCAGAGGATAAATATTATTCGAATTCAATACCTGACTCATTTTAGCAACTTTAATATTTCTAGGAGCAGCAGGAGGAGGAACATATTCTACCTCTTCAACAAATTTAATATTATATTGATTGAAGTCTATTTTATTTCTAACTATTCCGGATTCCACACCGTTATCATCTTTATATGAATATGATTTAAGGTAAATTGCTGGTGAATTTTTTTTATTATCTTTATAAGACCTTAATTCTTAATCCGCCAATTGGAATTTCATATGAATTTCCAATTTTTTTTACACTGCCATCATATAAACGCCATCTTAGATTAAATTGAACCTCATCAGTATGAATATTAAAAGTTTGATTTCCAGAAAGAGAATTATTTCCTTCAAATATTTCAACATCTAACCTTAGATTAGTATACTCAGGAATATCGGATCCTAGCGGTATATCAATACTACCATTTCTATCTGCTCCTAATAGTTTAACCATTAACGGATTTTCTTCTCCATCTACAAATAGTTTTATCCAAATAGAACAGGAACCTTCAAGAGGTAAAGAATTACCACCATGGGAGGTGTAGTTACAACTAGTGCTAGAAGAGTCATATTTCAATCTAACATAGTATTGATTATCTTGTGAATTCCAAATTACATCGGACAATCTCTCTAATATAATTTGCTTTGAATAGAAATACGTTTGATTAGTAGCCCCATCACTATGTGAAAGCTCAGAGTTCCTATTATTAAAAAAGAAGTTTGTGTTTATACTGGGAATAATATTATCATTATAAAAATGGTTATACAACCCTCTATTACTTTCAAAAACATATTCAGTTCTTCCTTTGGAAGGATTTTGTATACTTTCTAAAATGCCAGCTTTACTATATTCTTCATTTACATTGCGATAAGGTGTAGATAAGTTTGTTTGCCATTTTGCAGTAGATACCAACACAGCATTATTTGAACCATTGTAATACCCCCACCAGTCTCTAGAATATGAAAATCGATGAGGAAGTGTTTCTGGGTTATAATTGAATTTGAATTCTTCGTAATCGTCAATTCTAATTTTATTTAATATTAATCTCTTAGAAATTATCTCCGAATTTACTAAATTATTACATGCATATATTTCATTCTGCGGACTATTGCTAATCATATAATCATAAAAAAAATTTACTTTATGAATTAGCTTACCATCTTTATTTATTAGTTTGAGAACATCAAGTCTTTCCGCATTAGGGTTATCCAGACGCTCATCAATAGTTTCAAAAATAAGCTTACCAAAAGAACCTTCAATAGAATGCAGATAATAATCTACCCCTAAAGTGTTAACAAAATTAGTAGAAATGTTATTAACATAATTTCCTAATTTGAATGATTCATTGTATAAAGCTGGCTCTCGAACTTGCCTAGTTTGATTTACTAATTGACACTCTTCAATATATTTTTCATTATAATTATACTCATAAACCTCTCCAGCAGTAGTTATTACCTTATCCAAAATCCAATTCGTTATAAAAGAAATATTATCAGAGTTAGAAACAGCCAAGTCACCATTGGATGAATGACTAAAATTCGTTCTACGATTTATTCTATTACCACTTTTAAAATAATATATTGTACCATCTAAATCAGTAACCTCCCAACGATTAAGACTTCCATTCTCGAATTTAGGTATAATTATAATTTTGCTATCTGGAAAAGTTATAATTTCTTTTTGCTTATTAAATATAAATACCAAACTCTTACCAGAGGGAAGATTTAAATAAAATTCATCTGGCTCCAAGTCAACTGTATTAGCATAAAAACTGTTATATAAAAAAAACAATTATCACTTATTATCATGTTGCTAATATTGTTATGGCAAACATGTCTAGCGTATTCTGGCGTATACACTGTCTCATTTAAATATCCCCAACCATGGTCATCGGGTAATTGTTTTATCACACGATTTATACCTCCAGAAACCTTCAAATTCCAACCCAACCCAACCCAACTAGCGTTTTCGTTCACTCTCAAACCACCAGAATGATATCTCAGATTGAGAGGTATTTCTATATCCGTATTAATTTCAAATAACTCTAAACTTATCTCTGGTACTCCTGTAAAATAATTTATGGGAGTTTCTTTAAATTTAAATAATGATTGAACCTCTGGTGAGTTATAAAAAACGTTCGGCTGATAATCACCTTGACTATATATAAATTTCATATTTAATAATAATATGCCAATAATTAAAGTACTTTTATTTATTCTTATCAGGTATTTAATTCTAAGTTCCATTGAGTTTTATTTTATATATAAATTAATCTAGAGTTTTATAACCTTTTTCGTATACATTTGGTCTATAATTTTAATTTTCAGTATATAAATACCTGTAGATAATTGCATAATATTAATTGGTGTTAGTTTTTGTTTTATGGTATTCTCTTGTACAATTGCCCCTGCCATATCCACTATCTGTAAATCTGCACTTTTAAATGGTTGGTGTATAAGAATATTAACATAGTCTCTGGCTGGGTTTGGATACACCTCTATAGATTCTTCTATTTTCTCTAATTGACTTTCTGAATCTAATAATTTTACTACCCAAAAATCCTCCCTGCCAAAATTTTCACTTTTTTTGTCTTCATTAGATTTAGAATCTGATGTTCCTGCCAAGATATATCCGCCATCTCTGGTTACTAAAGTTTTATTTAATCTGTCAGATGATTTTCCTCCTATTTTTTTTCGCCAGAGTTCTTTTCCAGTTTCATCAATTTTAATGGCTATGTAATCCTCTCCATCTTGCTTATCTTTTTGGTTGGTTGTTCCTATTACCTCATTAAACCCAGATAATAAATAGTTCCCTGCCTTGGTTTTATTTATACCAACCAATACATCTCTTGACCCTATATCTATCGTTTTCTCCCATTCAACATCGCCTTTAACATCCATTTTCATGATCCACCAATCTATGTTTATATCCTGATCCTTATTCTGTTGAGTAGTTCCACCTATTATAAATCCATTATCGTTTGTGGGTATAATATTGGTTAGGTTATCACTCATTTCTCCTCCTAATGATTTTTCCCATTCTATCTCTCCTGCTTCATTTAATTTAAGAATCCAAAAGTCTTCTTGTCCTATATTTTCTGAAATCTTATCGCCAGACTGCGGACTATTAGAATTACCTGATAGTATATACCCTTGGTCTTTGGTTAATTGCACTCCCTTTAATTCTTCTACATACTTACCGCCTAAGGTACGTTGCCATTCAATTGCTCCTTTTTCTGATATTTTTATTACCCAAAAATCACTATTTCCTTTATTTTCTTCTATTTGATTTAATAAAACATTATTGGAATATATTTCTGAATCACTATCTGAAGTACCTGCAATTAAGAATCCTCTGTCATAAGTTTCTAGAATATCAATCATCATATCATTTCCTTTCCCCCCTATAGATAATTGCCATTCTTCTTCTCCAAAAGGATTAATCTTGACAATCCAAAAATCATTTAACCCATAATTGCTCGATTTTTTATCTCCATCATTTCCTGAATTGGACATGCCGGCTAAAATATAGCCTCCTTCCCATGTTGAGTTAATTTTAATTAATTCGTCTGAACCTAATCCGCCAAAGGAATTTTGCCACTCGACATCACCATTTTCATTGATTTTCCAAATAAAATAATCTAAATCGCCTTGTCCTCCTATCGCTTTCGTTCCAGATTTACCAGAATAACTACTACCAGCTAATAAAAAACCATTATCAGGCGTTCCTATAATATCACTTAAATACTCACTTTTACTTCCCCCAATGTTCTTTTCCCACTGGATTTCTTGAGCAAATAAAACATTAAAAAAAGTCAAACAAATTAAAAATAAACCTTTATGCATTCATACATTTTTAGTAAATATAATAAATATATTTTAATAAAATTATCAAATATTTGATTTTATTTCAACTTTAATGCTTCTGGTTTAGAGAATTAATATCTTTAAATTGTAAGTAATGAACAAAGTTTATTATCTTAAATAAATTAATTCATCAAGCATTTAATTTTTAAATGAGCTGCATTCTTAAATTTATTTTATGCCTTAACTAATTTGGTTATTTTTGTAAAGAATAAACTTAATTTTATGCTTTTAGTTACAGACATTAGAGAGGACAAAGAAAGGATTATTAGAGGTTTGAAGAAGAGGGGAATCCAGGATTTAAGTGTGTTGGATAGAATCTTAGAAACTGATGATAACCGCAAGAAAACACAGTTTGAATTAGATAATATTTTGTCTGAATCCAATCAACTATCCAAACAAATTGGTGAACTGTATAAAAGTGGAAAGGCTACTGATGCCAATGAATTAAAGAAAAAAACGTCTGAATTAAAAGAGCAATCCAAAGTTTTACAAGAGCAATTGAATCAGCATAAAGAGGATTTGGACAAGATGCTTTTTGAATTGCCTAATGCACTTCATTCTAGCGTGCCAGAGGGAATGAGTGAAGAGGATAATGTGGAAGTAGATGCTTATGGAGAGAAAAAACATACAGAAGGGCTCCCTCATTGGGAACTTGCTTCTAAATTTGATATCATAGATTTTGAATTAGGAACCAAAATTACGGGAGCAGGTTTTCCTGTTTATAAGGGTAAAGGTGCCAAGTTACAGCGTGCACTCATTAGTTATTTTTTAGATAAGAACACAGATGCAGGATACCAAGAGGTTTTACCTCCACTCATGGTAAATGAGGCTTCTGCCAGAGGTACAGGTCAATTACCAGACAAAGAAGCACAGATGTATGAAATCCCATTGGATGGGTTTTATATGATTCCAACCTCAGAAGTACCGGTGACCAATATTTACCGTGATGTTTTGATGCAGGAGAAAGATTTTCCTGTGAAAATGACGGCTTATTCCCCTTGTTTTAGAAGAGAAGCGGGTTCTTATGGTAAAGATGTAAGAGGATTGAATAGATTGCACCAATTTGATAAAGTAGAAATTGTAAGAATTGAGAAACCAGAAAATTCTTATGCTGCACTAGAAGAGATGAAAAATCATGTGGCTGGAATCTTGAAAGAATTAGGGCTTACTTATAGAGTGCTACACCTTTCTGGTGGTGATACTGGCTTTGCGGCTGCCTCTACTTTTGATTTTGAAGTATGGTCAGAGACTCAAGAAAGATGGCTAGAAGTAAGTTCTGTATCTAATTTTGAAACCTTTCAAGCCAATCGTTTAAAATTAAGATACAAACACGAGCATGGCACAAGTTTTTGCCATACGCTAAATGGTAGTTCTTTGGCACTCCCTAGAATCTTAGCTTCTATATTAGAACATTATCAAACAGAAGATGGCATCCACATCCCAGAAGTGTTGCAACAGTACACAAGATTTGAGAAAATAGATTGAATATTATAATTTAAATTACAAGGTAGCTGTCTCAAAACATCGCTTTTGTCAGCCTGATTTCACTTCATGACCTCTTAAAAAATTGATTATCAGTATTTTGATATTCTGTCAAGTTGAAGATGGTTAGTCTTTAAGGTTTTGAGACGGCTACTTTATCCTATATATCTAAATTTAAACGGATAAGGCTTTATTTTAATCTAAGCACTGGCAAAGTCCTTTTGTCTGATTCTAAATAGATTTTACCACGAACGACACTTTGTATTAACTCTTTAAATTCATCTACAAACTTTAATCTAAGTTGTGTTTTATGAAAAATCAAACTAACTTCTCTGGTGGGTGCAGGGTCTCTGAATTTCTTGATATACTTGCTATCTTCTGCAGATAAATCTTCTGCTTGGAGTGATGGGAGAATCGTCATACCAAAACCATCTTTGGCCAGTTTAATCATGGTTTGGAAACTACCACTGTCTACATCCAGAATTATATTATCCTCTCCCCCTTCTAAATAACATTCGCAGATGGATAGCACATTGTTTCTAAAACAATGACCTTCTTCTAGGAGCAATAAATCTTTTAAATCTAAATCTGATTCTTTAATTTCATCCAAATTAGATAGTCTATGATGTTCTGGAATAAAAGCAACCATAGGTTCATAATACAATGGCAGTTCTATAATATCACTTTTATTCAAAGGAGTTACAGCTATTCCAAAATCTATGACATCTTCTTCTAATGCAGAGATAATAGCATCTGTTTTTAATTCCTTAATTTGCAATCTCGCATTGGGGAATTTAGCAGTAAAGTTTTTATAAATTAAAGGAACCAAGGTGGGTAATACGGTTGGGATCATACCAATGGTAAATTCACCCTCAAGATTGTTCTTTTGCTCACTTACAATATAGGACATTCGCTTGGCTTCTTTTAATATGACCCTGGCTTGATCTAAAATCACATGCCCAATAGCAGTAATGCGTATTGGATGTGTACTTCTATCAAAAATATCCACATTCAATTCCTTTTCTAGTTTTTGAATCTGCATACTCAAAGTTGGCTGTGTAACATGGGCTTTCTCCGCAGCTGTGGTAAAATTTCTGCTCTCTGCTACTGCCAAAACATATTCTAACTGTATAAGTGTCATCTATAAATATTTTTAATAAAGGTATTAAATGATAAGAACATGACAAAGAGCTTCTTGGTATATTAATTGCACTATATTAAATTAACCACAAAAACTTATATATTATGTCATTAACAACAATTGGATTAGATGCTAAAAAATCAACTGAGGTAGCAGAGGATTTAAATAAATTACTAGCCAACTTTCAGGTATATTATCAAAATTTGAGAAGTGTTCATTGGAATATCAAGGGACATAACTTCTTTGCTCTACATAATAAGTTTGAGGATATGTACACAGAGGCTCAAGGACAGATTGATGACATTGCAGAAAGAATTTTGACGCTGGGAGAAACGCCTCTACATACCTTCCAAGATTATTTGGACTTATCTAATGTCAAAGTAGCTAAAAACGTTACCAAAGATACAGAAACAGTTAAAGTGATCCTAGATTCGTTAAAGGAACTTCTAATTGTAGAACGTGATATTTTGGACAAATCAGATGAATTGGATGATGAAGGTACCAATGCCATGATGAGTGATTTCATTTCTGGTCAAGAGAAAACCGCTTGGATGTTAAATTCTTGGTTAAATAGAGAAATCTAATAAAAGATATAGTAAATAAAGAAAAGAGCTGGCAATTGTCAGCTCTTTTTGCTTTTAATTTAGTGTTACAATGCGCATTCAATCACATTCTTTCTGGGGTATCAATGCCTAATAAATTCAATGCTTTTTGAATGGTTTCACCTGTAACTTGAGCTAAATACAACCGTATTTGTTTTGTGTTTTCCTCCTCTGCATTGAAGATTCCATGACTTTGATAAAAAGAGTTAAACATCTTTACTAAATCATACAAATAATTGGCAATCAATGCTGGAGAAAACTCTACTGCCGCTCTCTGCACAGTTTCTTGGTATTCATTTAATTGTTGAATGATGGATTTTTCTAAATCACTCAACACATAATCATCTACCCGATTTCCTGTAGGTTTTTCCTTTCTTAATAATGCCTGAATTCTAACATAGGTATATTGAATAAAAGGCCCCGTATTCCCGTTAAAATCAATACTCTCTTTTGGATCAAACATAATATTTTTCTTAGGATCCACTTTCAAAATATAATATTTCAATGCTCCTAAACCAATGATTTCATAAAGTGTTTCTTTTTCATCTGCACTCATGCCATCTAATTTTCCTGCTTCCGCAGCAATATCCTTAGCTGTTTGCTTCATGGTTTCCATGAGGTCATCTGCATCCACTACGGTTCCCTCTCTAGACTTCATTTTACCCTCTGGCAGCTCTACCATACCATAAGATAAATGGTGCAGGTTAAATGCCCATTCATAACCCAGTTTCTTGAGGATTAAAAACAATACCTTAAAATGATAGTCTTGTTCATTCCCTACGACATACGTTAAACCATCTATCTCATATTTTTCAAATCTTTCGATAGCCGTACCTATATCTTGGGTCATATAAACAGAAGTACCATCAGAACGTAAAACCAGTTTTTCATCCAAACCCTCTTCTGTTAAGTCAATCCATACAGATCCATCCTGTTTTTTAAAGAAAACACCAGATTCTAATCCCTTATTTACTACATCTTTACCCAAAACATAGGTTTCACTTTCATGCTGAACCATATCAAAATTTACCCCCAAGCGTGTATAAGTTTTATCAAAACCCTCATACACCCATCCATTCATTTTTTTCCAAAGTGCTCTCACCTCTGGATCATTGTTCTCCCATTTAATTAGCATCTCTTGCGCCTCTAGTAGAATAGGAGCTTGTTTTTTCGCCTCTTCTTCTGATTTACCATTGGCTATGAGCGATTTAATCTCTTGGCGGTATGCTTGATCAAATTTCACATAATATTTACCTACCAAGTGATCTCCTTTTTCACCAGTACTTTCAGGTGTCTCTCCCTCTCCAAACTTTTGCCAAGCAAGCATGGATTTACTTATATGAATTCCCCTATCATTAATAATTTGTGTTTTGATCACATCATTACCAGCAGCTTTTAAAATCTCTGCCACTGAATATCCTAATAGATTATTTCTAATATGTCCTAAGTGTAATGGCTTGTTGGTATTAGGAGAAGAATATTCCACCATTAATTTTCTACCAGTAGCTTCAATGGTAGGTTTATTTAAATCGTATAAATTATCTAAAAAGGCAGTTGGTATTAAATTAATGTTTAAAAAGCCCTTAACCACATTAAAATCAGCAATCAGTTCTCTCTTCTTTAATTGATCTCCAATTTTCTTAGCGGCCTCTTCTGGCTTTGCTTTCAGCATTCTCACCAATGGAAATACCACCAACGTATAATCGCCTTCAAACTCCTTGCGTGTGGTCTGCACCTCTAATTTATCTACGTTGATATCAAAATCTTCCTGTAAGACTTTCTCTATGTGTTGTGTTAATTGCACTTTAAGATTCATAGTGTGAATTTGATTGACAAAAGTAATGATTTTTAATAAAGTTAACTGGACCCAAATGCATAAACACAGAATTGTTTATAAGGCAATAAGTCTTTATTAAAAATTATTTTAAAAAGAAAAAGCCACCAATCTATGTAGATTGATGGCTTGTGAAAGTTAGAAGGTATTCAACGTTTTACGCTTCTCCTTTAATTCCAAATGGCATTTGAGCATTGCCTTGTTGCCCGTTTGGATCTTGATCTTGAATCTTACCAAAGTTTTCCTCATACTTCTGGATGTTTCCTTGAAGCGCTTGTAACACACGCTTAGCGTGATGAGGTGTTAAGATTACTCTAGATTTAACCTGTGCTTTTGGCATACCAGGCATAACTTGAATAAAATCAACTACAAACTCTGTTGGTGAATGATTAATCATCGCTAGGTTGGAATAAATTCCAGACGCCGTTTCTTGATTAATTTCTATATCGAAATTCTTGTTATTTTGATTATTTTGATTGTCCATATTATTCTGCTTTTTCTTTTTGATTAACTAATTCTTCGTATTCTTTTTTAGAACCCACAATAATATCCTCATATTCTTTGAGTCCTGTTCCCGCAGGAATTAAATGACCTACAATTACATTCTCTTTCAATCCATTTAAATCATCCACTTTTCCAGCTACGGCTGCCTCATTTAAGACTTTGGTAGTTTCTTGGAATGACGCTGCAGATATAAAGGATTTGGTTTGTAATGCAGCTCTTGTAATACCTTGTAGAACTGGTTCTGCTGTTGCTGGCATGGCATCTCTTGCCACTACTAAATTAGCAGCATCTCTCTTCAATTTAGAGTTTTCATCTCTCAATTCACGCGAAGTAATGATTTGCCCTGGTTTTAGAACTTCACTGTCCCCTGCATCTTCTACCACTTTCATACCATAGACTCTATCATTTTCTTCTATGAAGTCTATTCTATGTTCTAAACTAGAATCTAGGAATCTGGTGTCACCACCATCTATTATTCTAACTTTTTGCATCATCTGGCGTACAACAATCTCAAAATGTTTGTCATCTATCTTCACACCTTGTAGACGGTAAACCTCTTGAATCTCATTCACAAGATATTCCTGAACTGCCGTTGGTCCTTTAATAGCTAAAATATCATTTGGCGTAATAGCCCCATCAGACAATGGCATTCCTGCACGTACAAAATCATTCTCTTGAACTAGAATTTGGTTAGATAACTTAACCAAATATTTTTTAAGTTCTCCAGTTTTAGATTCGACAATGATTTCACGGTTACCTCTTTTGATTTTACCAAAAGAAACCACACCATCAATTTCTGAAACCACCGCTGGATTGGATGGATTACGTGCCTCAAACAATTCTGTCACACGTGGCAAACCACCAGTAATATCACCCGCTTTGGCAGATCTTCTTGGAATTTTAACCAGCGTTTTACCAGCATTAATCTTCTCTCCATCATCCACAATGATATGCGCTCCAACAGGCAAGTTATAAGAACGAATTTCTTCTCCATCTTTATCCATTACCTTCAAAGTAGGAATCATCTTCTTATTACGTGTTTCAGAAATTACTTTTTCTGTAAAACCTGTTTGCTCATCTATCTCTAATTGGAATGTTTCACCTTGTGTTAGGTTTTCATATTCAATCTGACCAGCTTGCTCTGCGATAATTACCGCATTATATGGATCCCATGTGGCTATACTATCTCCTTTGACAACACTATCGCCTGCTTTCTTATTCAAAACGGAACCATAAGGAATATTGGCTGTCATTACTGCATTTCCTTCTTGGTTAAGAATCTTCATTTCGGCTGTACGAGAAATTACAATATCAGTTTTTTCACCAGCCTCTGTAACACTTTCTACAGTTTTTAATTCCTCAAATTCTAGTGTACCCGTTCTTTTAGCATTGATAGAACTTACCTCTGATACGTTACCAGCCGTACCACCCACGTGGAAGGTACGCAAAGTTAATTGAGTGCCAGGTTCTCCAATAGATTGTGCAGCCACTACTCCAACGGTTTCACCCATTTGGATCATGTTATTCGTAGCTAAATTCCTACCATAACATTTACTACATATACCTCTCTTAGATTCACAAGTAAGTGGTGAGCGCACCTCTATGGTCTCTATGGATGAAGCCTCTATCAAAGCAGCGATTTCCTCATCTATCAACTCGTCTGCTTCCACGATTAACTCATCATTGTCATCATAGACATCATGCAGAGAAATTCTACCTAAAACTCTTTCTTTAAGCGGCTCTACAATTTCATCGTTTTTCTTCAAGGCAGATACTTCTAATCCTCTAAGGGTGCCACAATCCTCTTCTGTAATAATTACATCTTGGGATACATCTACCAGACGACGAGTTAGATAACCAGCATCTGCTGTCTTCAAAGCAGTATCGGCAAGACCTTTACGTGCACCGTGTGTAGAAATAAAGTATTCCAAAATAGACAATCCTTCGCGGAAGTTAGAGATAATTGGATTCTCTATAATCTCACCTCCAGCAGAACCTGCTTTTTGAGGCTTGGCCATCAACCCACGCATACCACTCAACTGTCTAATTTGCTCCTTAGAACCACGTGCACCAGAATCAAGCATCATATATACAGAATTGAACCCATCTTGATCTTCTTTCATACGTGTCATTACACGCTCTGTTAGATTCGCATTGGTATTCGTCCATACATCAATTACCTGATTATAACGTTCGTTATTGGTAATAAGACCCATGTTATAGTTTCCAGTTATGGTATCAACCTGTTCAATGGCGTTAGAAATCATATCTGTTTTCTCCTCTGGAATCAAGATATCACCAAGACTAAAGGATAGTCCCCCTTCAAAGGCATTCATAAATCCTAAAGTCTTCATTTTGTCTAGGAAATCTGCCGTTGTAGGGAAATCAGTAAGTTTTAATATTTTACTAATTACTGTACGCAATGATTTCTTGGTTAAAACTTCATTGATGAAACCAACTTGTTTAGGTACAATTTGATTAAATAATACTCTACCTACAGTAGTTGGGATCACTTTAGAGAATAATTCATCACCTTCTCTAACAATCGTTCTAACCTTGATACTAGCGTTTAAATCTACACGCTTTTCATTATATGCAATTTGAACCTCCTCATCGCTATAAAAAGTTAATCCTTCTCCTATAATTTTGGTTTCTTCTGTAGATTTGCGCTCTTTGGTCATATAATATAGACCCAGAACCATATCCTGAGAAGGAACTGCAATAGGAGACCCATTGGCTGGGTTTAAAATATTTTGAGAACCTAACATTAATAGTTGCGCTTCTAATATAGCTTCTGGGCCTAAAGGTAAATGAACAGCCATTTGATCCCCATCAAAATCGGCATTAAAAGCTGTACATGCCAATGGATGCAAACGAATCGCTTTACCTTCTATTAATTTAGGCTGGAACGCTTGAATACCTAGACGGTGTAGTGTAGGAGCACGGTTTAATAAAACTGGATGTCCTTTTAATACATTTTCTAAAATATCCCAAACTACTGGCTCTCTTCTATCTATAATTTTCTTAGCAGATTTAACCGTTTTAACAATTCCTCTTTCTATTAATTTTCTAATAATAAAAGGTTTGTATAGCTCTGCTGCCATATCCTTAGGAAGCCCACACTCATGCAAGGCTAAATCTGGTCCAACCACAATTACAGAACGAGCAGAATAATCTACACGTTTACCCAATAAATTTTGACGGAAACGTCCTTGCTTACCTTTCAATGAATCAGAAAGTGATTTTAATGGTCTATTCCCATCTGCTTTTACCGCAGAAGATTTTCTTGTATTATCTAATAGAGAATCTACAGCCTCTTGTAGCATACGTTTCTCATTTCTCAAAATCACTTCTGGAGCTTTAATCTCCATCAATCTTTTAAGACGGTTGTTACGTATAATCACACGACGGTATAGATCATTTAAATCAGAGGTAGCAAATCTACCTCCATCTAATGGCACCAAAGGACGTAATTCTGGTGGAATAACAGGTATTACTTTCATAATCATCCATTCTGGACGATTGATTTTGTTACCCGCATTAGAATCACGCAAAGCCTCTACTACAGAAAGTCTTTTTAAAGCTTCCGTTCTTCTTTGTTTAGAAGTTTCATTATGAGCTTTGTGACGCAATTCGTACGATAATTCATCTAAATCAATACGCTTTAAAAGTTCTTCCAAACATTCAGCGCCCATCTTAGCGATAAATTTATTGGGATCATCATCATCTAAGTATTGATTTTCGATAGGAAGCGTCTCCATAATATCCAGATACTCCTCCTCTGTAAGAAAATCTAGCATATTGAGGTCCTCTCCTTCTAATCCTTTTGCAATACCAGGTTGAATCACAACATAACGTTCGTAATAAACAATCATGTCTAATTTCTTAGAAGGTATTCCTAGGATATATCCAAGCTTGTTAGGTAATGAACGGAAATACCAGATATGCGCAACTGGTACTACCAAATGGATATGCCCAATTCTGTCTCTACGTACTTTTTTCTCTGTTACTTCTACACCACAGCGGTCACACACGATACCCTTATAACGGATTCTCTTGTATTTACCACAGGCACATTCATAATCCTTCACAGGACCGAATATTCTTTCACAGAATAACCCATCACGTTCTGGCTTATGCGTTCGATAGTTAATCGTCTCTGGTTTTAGAACCTCTCCATGAGAAGCCTGTAATATAGACTCTGGGGAAGCTAAACCAATTCTGATTCTTTCGAACTTACTATTTGTATTTTTATTTGTAGACATAGTCTAAAATCGTATTTTAATTAATGAAAAAAGATTTGAGAATTATTTATTCTCACCTTCTAATAAATCAATGTCTAGACCTAAACCTTTCAATTCATGTAATAGTACATTGAATGATTCTGGAATTCCAGGTTCTGGCATTGGATCTCCTTTGACGATTGCCTCATAAGTTTTGGCTCTACCTATCACATCATCTGATTTAACAGTCAATATCTCTCTTAAAATGTTAGAAGCACCATAAGCCTCTAATGCCCATACCTCCATCTCACCAAATCGCTGTCCACCAAATTGTGCTTTACCACCAAGTGGTTGTTGGGTAATTAATGAGTATGGTCCAATAGAACGTGAGTGCATTTTGTCATCTACCATGTGTCCTAATTTCAACATATAGATAACCCCAACGGTTGCCATTTGAGCAAACCTTTCTCCCGTTCCACCATCATATAAATAAGTAGTACCGTATCTAGGTACCCCTGCCTTATCTGTGAGATCATTGATATCATGAATTTCTGCACCATCAAACACAGGTGTAGCGAACTTTTCCCCTAGATTTCTACCAGCCCAACCAAGAACTGTTTCATAAATCTGCCCGATGTTCATACGAGAAGGTACGCCTAATGGATTTAATACAATATCAACGGGAGTCCCATCTTCCAAGAATGGCATATCCTCATCTCTAACGATTCTAGCAACAATACCTTTGTTTCCGTGACGCCCAGCCATCTTATCACCGACTTTTAACTTACGTTTTTTAGCAATAAAAACTTTGGCTAATTTCACAACACCAGCAGGTAATTCATCCCCTACAGAAATCGTAAATCTTTCGCGATTTAAAACACCTTGAATGTCATTATGTTTGATTTTATAATTATGCAAAAGTTCTTTTACAGATTCATTTAAATCATCATCTACAGACCATGATCCTCCTGTAAGATTCAAATAATCATCTACGGAGTTTAATAGTTTTTGTGTAAATTTCGCTCCCTTAGGGATAACCTCTTCTTGTAAGTCATTATATACCCCTTGAGAGGTCTTACCATTTAATAACTTATATAATTTATCTAAAAGAACATCTCTTAATTCATCAAATTGATTATTGAATTCTTTTTCCAGCTTTTCTATCGTCGCTTTATCCTTAGCTCTTTTGGTCTTATCCTTGATGCTTCTAGAGAAAAGTTTTTTATCTATTACAACACCACGTAAGGATGGATTCGCTTTCAATGATGCGTCTTTCACATCCCCTGCTTTATCACCAAAAATTGCACGCAATAATTTCTCTTCTGGCGTTGGATCAGATTCTCCTTTCGGTGTAATCTTACCAATCATGATATCTCCTGGCTTAATCTCTGCACCAATGCGAATCATACCATTCTCATCCAAGTTCTTGGTGGCTTCCTCTGATACATTAGGTATGTCATTGGTTAATTCTTCCATCCCTAATTTGGTATCTCTAACATCCATAGTGTACTCATCTATATGGATAGAAGTAAACCAATCCTCTCTCACTACTTTTTCAGAGATTACAATCGCATCCTCAAAATTATACCCTTTCCAAGGCATAAAAGATACCAGCAAGTTTCTACCAAGAGCAAGTTCGCCTTTTTCTGTAGCGTATCCTTCACATAAAACTTGACCCTTCTCAACCCTTTCCCCTACCGTTACAATAGGTTTAAGGTTAATACAGGTACCTTGATTCGTTTTTCTAAACTTAATTAGATTATAAGTCTTTTCAGAAGATTCAAAAGATATAATTTCCTCTTCCTCTGATCTATCATAATCAATTACTATTTTCTGCGCATCTACATATTTAACAGTTCCAGAACCCTCTGCATTCATCAATATCCTAGAATCTCTAGCAACAGAACCTTCTAAACCTGTACCAACAATAGGTGCCTGAGGTTGTAATAAAGGAACTGCTTGACGCATCATGTTAGATCCCATCAATGCTCTATTCGCATCATCATGTTCCAAGAATGGAATTAGAGAAGCAGAAATAGAGGCAATTTGGTTAGGCGCTACGTCCATTAAATCAACTTGATTTGGCTCTACCACAGGGAAATCACCATCTTCACGAGAAATCACACGATCCTCTATGAAGTTTCCGTTCTCATCTAATTTAGCATTTGCTTGCGCAATTACTCTTTCTTCTTCTTCTTCCGCGGAAAGATAAACGGGTGTTTCATCCAATTGTACTTGACCATCTTTAACAGATCGATAAGGAGTCTCTAAGAATCCCATTGGGTTTACTTTAGAATAAACACATAAAGATGAAATCAAACCAATGTTAGGCCCTTCTGGTGTTTCAATAGGACATAAGCGACCATAATGGGTATAGTGAACATCACGTACCTCAAAACCTGCTCTTTCTCTGGATAATCCTCCAGGTCCCAATGCAGATAATCTTCTTTTATGCGTAACCTCAGATAATGGATTCGTTTGATCCATGAATTGAGATAATTGATTCGTCCCGAAGAATGAATTGATAACAGAAGATAATGTTTTAGCATTAATTAAGTCAATTGGTGTAAACACCTCATTATCTCGAACATTCATACGTTCACGAATTGTTCTGGCCATCCTGTTTAATCCTACACCAAATTGGTTAGACATTTGCTCACCTACTGTTCTAACACGACGGTTAGACAAGTGGTCAATATCGTCTATTTCTGCTTTAGAATTTACCAATTCTATCAAATATTTAACAATTGCGATAATATCGTCTTTTGTTAATACTTGAATATCTTCTGATATATCTAAACCTAATTTTTTATTTAATCTATAACGTCCAACTTCACCTAAACTATAACGAGTATCAGAGAAGAATAATTTATCAATAATCCCTCTTGCAGTCTCTTCGTCTGGCGGCTCTGCATTACGTAATTGTCTATAAATATATTCAACCGCCTCTTTTTCTGTATTGGTAGGGTCTTTTTGTAGCGTATTTAGTATAATAGCATAATCTGCTGCCTTATTATCCTCCTTATGTAAAAGAATAGTTTTAACACCAGCGTCTATAATCTCTTCTATATGTTCTTTTTCTAATATTGTCTCACGATCAAGAACAATTTCATTACGCTCAATAGATACAACCTCGCCAGTATCCTCATCTACAAAGTCTTCGTGCCAAGTATTTAAAACACGTGCAGCAAGTGTTCTACCTAAAACTTTTTTAAGATTGGTCTTGGTGGCTTTAATCTCTTCTGCAAGATCAAAAATTTCTAAAATATCTTTATCTCTTTCATAACCTATAGACCTTAATAGAGTGGTAAGAGGAAGTTTTTTCTTTCTATCAATATAGGCATACATTACACTATTGATATCGGTAGCAAACTCTATCCAAGAACCTTTAAAAGGAATAATTCTAGAAGAATATAATTTAGTTCCGTTTGCGTGATAAGATTGTGCAAAAAATACCCCAGGAGATCTATGTAATTGAGAAACGATAACACGTTCTGCACCGTTAATTACAAAAGAACCAGATGGTGTCATGTAAGGGATTGTACCTAAATAAACATCCTGAACAACGGTTTCAAAATCCTCATGTTCTGGGTCTGTACAATATAATTTCAAACGTGCTTTTAAAGGAACACTGTAAGTGAGACCTCTTTCTATACATTCTTGAATAGAGTACCGTGGAGAGTCCACAAAATAGTCTAAAAACTCCAACACGAATTGATTACGAGTATCTGTTATTGGAAAGTTCTCAGCAAATGTTCTATATAGACCTTCGTTTTTACGTTGATCTGGTCTTGTTTCTAATTGGAAAAAATCTTCAAATGATTTTAACTGGATATCCAAAAAGTCTGGAAATTCAGCCACGTTTTTAACCGTGGAAAAGTTTACTCTTTGTGATTTTGTAGTCGCCAATTTCTTTTGCATATTGGGTTGAATGGATTTAATTAAAACATCTTGATATTTCAGATGTTGCAAAATATACGATAAAATATCGTGAATGGTCAATAAAACCTAAAATAGGTCTAGACCTATCACACGTGTGTGAAGGTCTAAACCTTAAGTTTTAATAGGTAATAGTTACTTAAGCTCTACCTCTGCACCAGCTTCTTCTAGCTGTTTCTTTAAAGCTTCTGCTTCATCTTTTGCAATTGCTTCTTTGATTGGAGCAGGAGCACTATCTACTAATTCTTTAGCATCTTTCAATCCTTTTCCAGTCAATTCTTTAACAAGTTTTACAACTGCTAATTTAGAAGATCCAGCTGCTTTAAGAATTACATCAAATTCTGATTGTTCCTCAGCTGCAGCTTCACCACCAGCTGCAGGACCAGCCATAGCTACTGCAGCAGCAGCAGGCTCTATACCATATTCATCTTTTAAAATATCAGCTAATTCATTTACATCTTTTACTGTAAGGTTAACTAACTGTTCTGCTAATTCTTTTAATTCTGCCATTTTGTGTGTTTTTAATTTACTTATAAATATTTGAGTGTGTTATTATTCTGAACGCTCACTAAGCGTTTTAACCAATCCAGAGATCGTTTGTCCACCACTTTGAAGTTGAGACACCACTTTCTTAATTGGAGATTGTAGTAGAGCTATAACGTCTGCTACTAACTCTTCTTTAGATTTAAGTCTAGCTAATTCCTCAACTTTATCATCTCCAACATATATTGATGTTTCTATCCATGCAGCCTTAAGGATTGGTTTCTCTGATTTCTTTCTGAAAGTTTGGATAACTTTAGCAGGAGCATTCCCCTTATCAGAAACCATTATTGCAGTGTTTCCTTTTAAGCTATCATATAACTCATCATACTCGTTTTGTTCTACACGTTCCATTGCTTTTTTGAGCAACGTGTTTTTAACAACACGTAATTGAACGTTATTCTTAAAACATGCCTTTCTTAAATTCGTAGTATCGGTAGCGTTTAATCCTGAAATATCAGTTAAATAAATCGTCTCCGTACCATTCAAGACCTGCGTTAAGTCTTCTATCATTTCTGCTTTTTCTTGTCTAGTCATTTTCGGATTTATTTAGATTAAACACTTTTTGGATCAACTTGAACAGATGGGCTCATACTGCTAGAAAGATATATACTTTTCATATAAATCCCTTTGGATGCAGTTGGCTTCATTTTCTGAAGTGTTGTAATTAATTCCTTGGCATTTTCTTGAATCTTCTTAGCATCAAAGGAAACTTTACCTACGATGGCGTGAACAATACCAGTTTTGTCAACACGGAAATCAATTTTACCAGCTTTTACATCAGATACCGCTTTACCAATATCCATAGTCACAGTACCAGCTTTAGGATTCGGCATTAAACCTCTTGGTCCTAGCACACGCCCTAAAGGTCCTAATTTACCCATAACAGCAGGCATGGTAACAATAACATCAACGTCTGTCCAACCTCCTTTTATTTTCTCTAAATATTCATCTAATCCAACGAAATCTGCGCCAGCATCCTTAGCCTCTTGTTCTTTGTCTGGTGTAACCAGTGCTAAAACCTTAACATCCTTACCAGTACCATGAGGCAATGACACAACGCCACGAACCATCTGATTTGCTTTTTTAGGATCTACACCTAAACGAACCGCGATATCAATCGTAGCATCAAAGCTAGCTGTATTTATATCTTTTATTAATGAAGAAGCTTCCTCTAAAGAATAAACTTTAGTTTTATCATATTTAGCAGCAACCTCTTTTTGTTTTTTTGTCAATTTTGCCATAATCTTAGTTTTATTCCGGTTTAGTACCTCCTTTAACGGTTATTCCCATTGAACGAGCTGTACCGGCAACCATTTTCATTGCAGATTCAACAGTAAAACAATTCAAATCAGGCATTTTATCTTCTGCGATTGTTCTTACTTGATCCCAGGTAACAGATCCTACCTTCACACGATTTGGTTCTCCAGATGCACCCTTTAATTT
Source organism: Flavobacteriaceae bacterium Ap0902 (assembly GCA_009835005.1). Lineage (GTDB taxonomy): Bacteria > Bacteroidota > Bacteroidia > Flavobacteriales > Weeksellaceae > Profundicola. The sequence goes on from WTFG01000012.1 coordinate 23,139, forward strand.
AGCAGCTTCAATTAATTGAACTGCCGCAGGAGGTGTCTTAATCACAAAATCAAAAGACTTATCTTCATACACAGTAATCACAACAGGTAATACTTGTCCCATTTTGTCCTGTGTACGCCCATTGAATTGCTTGGTAAACTCCATGATGTTTACGCCTGCAGCACCTAACGCAGGCCCAACGGGCGGCGAAGGATTAGCCTGTCCACCACGAACCTGCAATTTTACTATTTTCTGTACTTTTTTTGCCATTTTACAATGTTTCTAAATAAAATTAAGCGATATATTTGGAAGCAGCCTATATTTTTTCTACTTGCATATAATTTAATTCTAACGGAGACTTTCTTCCAAAAATAGAAACCATAACTTCTAGCTTCCTCTTCTCTTCATTAATCTTCTCTATCGTTCCGTTAAAACCATTAAAAGGACCATCTATAACTTTTATAGTTTCGCCCACAGTGTAAGGAATATTTATTAATTCCTCTTCTTCTGATAATGCATCCACTTTTCCAAGCATGCGGTTTACCTCACTCTTACGCATGGGAACTGGATCACCACCTTTGGTAGCACTTAAAAAACTAATGACACCATTGATTCCCTTGATGACATGCGGAACTTCACCTACAAGCTCAACCTCTATCATGACATACCCAGGGTAATGTACACGTTCTCTTTGTACTTTTTTACCATTCTTAATTTGGATTACCTTTTCCATAGGAACAACAATTTGCCCTAAATAATCCTCTAAGCCTTGGTATTTAATTTCATCTATAATATAATCTTTGATTTTGTTTTCTTTACCATTAACGGTCTTCAATACATACCACTTCTTATCACTCATAACAAAAAAAACTTTTGGAAATAATTTACTTCAGTAATGTGTAAATGAGGTTAATCAAATCACTGAAAATCGTATCAACGGAAAAAAGAAATAATGCAAGTATCACTGTTGCTACACCTACAATTATAGTCGCAGATTGTGCTACACTCCATTTAGGCCATGTAACATGTTCAGTAAATTCGTAATACGCACCTTTAACAAAATCAATCATAATTATATGGAATTCATATAGCACGGGCGGAAGGGATCGAACCCTCGACCTTTGGTTTTGGAGACCACTGCTCTACCAGCTGAGCTACGCCCGTAAGTGATATAAGGTGCCATCGAGTATATCGATGACACCTTCATATCTATATTATTTAAAATCTATTCTTAATCTTAGTCTAAAATTTCTGTAACTTGACCAGCACCTACTGTACGACCACCCTCACGGATTGCGAAACGTAGTCCTTCATTCAATGCAATCGGTTGAATTAATTCAACTTCGATTGAAATGTTATCACCAGGCATTACCATTTCAATTCCATCTTGTAAGTGAATTTCTCCAGTTACGTCAGTTGTACGCACGTAGAACTGTGGACGGTAATTGTTTTTAAATGGAGTGTGACGACCACCTTCCTCTTTAGTTAAGATATAAACCTCTGCTTTGAACTTTTTGTGTGGAGTAACAGAATCCTTCTTAGCGATAACCATACCACGGCTGATATCTGATTTCTCAATACCTCTCAATAGTAAACCTACGTTATCACCAGCTTCACCTCTATCTAAAATCTTACGGAACATTTCAACCCCAGTAATAGTAGAAGTTAATTTCTCATCTCCCATACCTACGATGTCTACAGGATCTCCTGTATTGATAATACCAGCTTCTATACGACCAGTTGCAACAGTTCCACGTCCTGTAATAGAAAATACATCCTCTACTGGCATTAAGAAAGGCTTATCTTGATCACGTTTTGGTAATAATATCCACTCATCCACAGCGTCCATCAATTCCATTACAGTGTTTACCCATTTCTCTTCACCATTCAATGCACCTAAAGCAGAACCTAAGATAACAGGAGTTTGATCACCGTCATACTCATAAGAAGATAATAGATCTCTTACCTCCATATCTACCAACTCTAAAAGCTCCTCATCGTCCACCATGTCAACTTTGTTCAAAAATACAACGATTCTTGGAACATTCACTTGGCGACATAATAGGATATGCTCACGAGTTTGTGGCATCGGTCCATCCGTTGCAGCAACAACCAAAATAGCACCATCCATTTGAGCAGCACCTGTAACCATGTTCTTAACATAATCGGCGTGACCTGGACAATCTACGTGTGCATAGTGGCGCGCAGCAGTTTCATATTCTACGTGTGAAGTATTAATAGTGATACCTCTTTCTTTTTCCTCTGGCGCATTATCGATTTGATCGAAAGCTCTTGCCTCAGAAAAACCTTTATCTGCCAATACCTTAGTAATTGCCGCAGTCAAGGTAGTTTTACCGTGGTCAACGTGACCAATCGTACCAATATTTAAATGCGGCTTGTCTCTGTTGAAAGTTTCCTTTGCCATTTTCTATTAAATTAAATTCTATTTGTGTTAAAAAATTCCTTACTTTTAATGAGTGTATTATAAAACACTTAAAGTGCATTACAAATTGTAAAGCACTACTCAAACTTCGAGCCAACGATGGGAATTGAACCCACGACCTCTTCCTTACCAAGGAAACGCTCTACCCCTGAGCTACGTCGGCCTAAAATTGAGCGAGAGACGAGACTCGAACTCGCAACAATCAGCTTGGAAGGCTGAAGCTCTACCAATTGAGCTACTCTCGCAATAATTATCTTTGAACAAGTCAAAGAATGGTAATAGTGGGCAGAGAAGGATTCGAACCTTCGAAGCATAATGCAGCAGAGTTACAGTCTGCCCTCGTTGGCCACTTGAGTATCTGCCCAGTATATTTTTCTTTAAAACAATGAGCCTCCAGTCAGATTCGAACTGACGACCTGCTGATTACAAATCAGCTGCTCTGGCCAACTGAGCTATGGAGGCAAATAAATGTTTATTGTTAAAGAACTATCGCTTTTATTTAAACGGACTGCAAATGTAACAATTATTATTTATTCTCCAAACTTTATTCGATTTTTTTTAATTAAAAATCTCTAGCCATTTCTTTTTTCTTAATTACCAATCTTTTCAAGGTATCATAAGCGATATCGATTGCTTCTGGAAACTCTTGACCTTCTTTAGATACTACGATATCATCACCAGGGACCTCTAATCTAACTTCTACAATTTTGTTCTCATTGCTATTGCTGTTATCTAACTTCAAGAAAACTCTAGCAGCTACGATTTGATCATAAAACGTGTCTAATTTGTTCAACTTCTCCTCTACGTATCCCAACAAAGAATCGTTTGCACTAAAATCTATGGATTGTGTAATTATTTTCATATTTATTTAATTTATATTTCTAGGGTGATTTACATTAAATACTTCTTTTAATTTTTCTATACTACTATGCGTATAAATTTGAGTAGCCGAAAGACTACTATGACCTAAAATTTCTTTGATTGCATTAATTTCTGCCCCATTATTTAGCATATGGGTTGCAAATGAATGCCTTAACATATGTGGACTCTTTTTGGTCTTTTCACTAACAAGACTAAGGTAAGATTTAACTATTTTATAAACAAGCTTGGGGTAAATATTTTTATTCTTAGCTGTCACAAATACCTCATCTTGTATATCCTCAAATTCTTCTTTTAATAGTTTTTTATAATGATTAAACAAATCAGAAACCTCCTTTGTAATAGGAATAATTCTATCTTTAGAACCTTTACCTTTTACTTTCAATTGGTAGTTTGCAAAGTCTATATCTTTCCATAACAATCCTACTAATTCTGCTCTACGCATACCAGTAATATATAAAAGCTCTACAATCAACCTATTTCTAACTCCTTCCCAATCATTTAGGGCAAAGATTTCTGTTTCTAATAATTTTTGCATCTCCCATTCAGAGAAAGGTATGATGATCTTCCTAGGGCTTTTTAAATTTCGAATGCCAGCAGTTGGAATTTTAGATATTTCTTCTAATTCAAATAAGAATTTATAGAAAGATTTTAAGGAACTTAGCTTTCTATTAATAGAAACTTCCTCTAAATCCAATGCAAGAAGGGCAGCCATATAAGAACGAACATCACTCTTGGTAACTTCATTTAAGTCCTTAAAATCTATAAACGCAGAAAACTGTTCTAAATCTTTTTTATAAGCGCTAATAGTTAAAGGAGAATAATTCCGCTCCACTTCCAGGTATTCTAAATATTTATCTATCCACATAAAAAACCACTTAGACAAAATTATAAAATTTGTTTAAGTGGTAAACTATTTTAAACTGTAAATTGATTCTAAGCTTCTTCTTTACTTTGCATTTTCTGCTTGTACTGCGCTCTAATCAATTGCTGACGTTTCTTTACAGATGGCTTTGTGAACTGCTGCCTGTCACGTAATTCACGAACAGTTTTGGTCTTGTCATACTTTCTCTTGTATCTCTTTAAAGCTCTTTCTATAGATTCGCCGTCTTTAACTGGTATAATCAACATAATTTACATCTCTTTTATTGGGTGGCAAATATATAAATTAAATTTTGTTTTCTAAACTATTAGATTCATTTTTATTTGTTTAAACCCTTTTTGTTGTAACGCATGTGACAATATAATATTATAAATCAATTTATTTTGAATATATTTGCGATTAAGTTAGAGTTAATAATAACTTGATAGATGAAGACTAGGGATTTACTGATTGAACTGGACAATAGCATTCATAACCTATTAAAGGAGTTGAACTTAAAGAACAATCAAATCAATGAACTTAAATTAGAAATAAAAGATTTAAGACAAAGATTAAATGATTCCCAAACGAATCTAAAAGTTACGCAGGATCAAAATAACGAATTAAAAGTAATTAGTGGACTATCTGGAAATAAAGAGCATAGAAGACTGATGAAACTAAAATTAAACAGCCTGATTAAAGAGGTTGACATATGTATTGCAGAATTAAAAAGGCAAAAAGTATAGGAATATGGCTGAATCTATCAAAATTAAATTAAATATTGCAGGTCGTCACTATCCTATGTCTGTTTCCCCAGAAGAAGAACAGACTATTAGAGAAGCTGGCAAAATTATTAATGATATAGTTAAAAATTTTGAACACCAATATCAAACAAGAGACAAGCAGGATGCATTAGCTATGTGTTCTTTACAAATAGCCGTAAAAACTCTTCAATTAGAAAAAGAAGATGTTCAAGATTCTACTGAATTTAACAATCAAATTCAGGAATTAATTTCTAAAATTCAACAAGTTGTTTAATTAAAATCGTAATTTTAATCCTATAGTATAAGAAGTTCATAAAAAATAACATACCCACATTAGTTCTAACTTTTTTGGTAAACTCAACAAGCAATAATATGCCGAGTAAATACTGATTGGAAGACAAGCCGCCACCATATTTATATGGTATTAAAGCAGCGGATCTCTGAATATCAGGATCAGCTCAAATCCTGTCAACAGGAGTTTACTCAAAACCACCTGAGCTAATGTGGGTTTTTTAATTAATATAAAACAACAAGATAATGGAATGGATTTTTGGTCTTATAGGACTAATTGTAGGAGGTGCGATTGCCTATCTACTTACTAAAAAAGGAGTAGTCAAGCATAATGCAGCGATTTTAGAAGATGCTAAAAAGCAAGCAGAGAAGCTAGAGTATGAAGCACAGCAAATGAAATTGGAAGCGGAAGCCATACTCAAAAACGCTGAACATGAAGGGGAGAACATTAAGAAAGAAAAAATGTTCCAGGCAAAAGAGAAGTTTTTAGAACTTAAATCTAAGCATGAGGAAAGTGTTACGCAGAGAGAAAAGAAGATAGCGGATAGAGAAAAGCGCACGGGAGAAAAAGAGCATAAACTCAATGAAGGGCTTAGTGATCTCAAAAAAAAGAAGAAAGCTTACGAAGTAGAAATTCAAGATCTAGAAGATAAAAGAGCCGCTTTGGGTCGTAGAATGGAAGAAGTGAATCAAAATCATAGAAAGCAGGTGGAATTACTTGAAAAAATATCTGGTTATTCTGCAGATGAGGCTAGAAATGAATTGGTAGAATCTTTGAAAGAAGAGGCGAAAACCAAAGCACAAGCCCACATTCAAGAGATTATGGATGAAGCACATTTAAATGCACAAGATGAAGCCAGAAAAATTGTGATACAAACCATTCAACGTATTGGGACAGAGCAAGCCGTTGAGAATTCGGTTTCTGTATTCAACCTTGAAAATGATGACGTAAAAGGTCGTATCATTGGTAGAGAAGGAAGAAATATACGTGCATTAGAAGCAGCCACTGGCGTGGAGATTATTGTAGATGATACGCCAGAGGCTATCGTGCTATCCTGTTTTGACCCAGTAAGAAGAGAAATCGCAAGACTATCGCTTCATAAATTGGTAACAGACGGTAGAATTCACCCAGGTAGAATTGAGGAAGTTGTAGCTAAAACTACCAATCAAATAGAAGACGAGATTATCAAAATTGGTAAGAAAACGATTATTGATTTAGGTATACATGGTTTAAACTCTGAGTTAGTGAAAATCATTGGTAGAATGAAGTACCGTTCTTCTTATGGTCAAAATTTACTGCAACACTCTAGAGAAACAGCCCATATTGCAGGTACGCTAGCAGCGGAATTAGGATTGAATGCTAAACTGGCCAAACGTGCGGGTCTTTTACACGATATTGGAAAAGTACCTGAACAAGAATCTGAACTTCCACATGCGCTATTAGGAATGCAGTGGGCAGAGAAGTATGGGGAACACCCAGAGGTAGTGAACGCGATTGGTGCTCACCATGACGAGATTGAGATGACTTCTCTCCTATCGCCTATCATACAAGTAGCGGATGCTATAAGTGGAGCAAGACCTGGAGCAAGACGTCAGGTGATTGAATCATATATACAACGTTTAAAGGATTTAGAGAGTACTGCACTTGGTTTTGATGGGGTACAAAAAGCGTATGCAATACAAGCGGGTAGAGAATTACGTGTAATGGTAGAGAGTGATCGTGTAGATGATATGAAGGCTGGTGAACTTTCGTTTTTGATATCAGATAAGATTCAGAATGAGATGACGTACCCTGGTCAAGTTAAAGTTACGGTGATTAGAGAAACTAGAGCAGTGAATATCGCGAGATAAAGTTTCTTTTTATTTATATATGAGAATCCCTTTTGCTTTTTTGTGAAAGGGATTTTTTTTATTGCTAGTATATATGATAATTCTGAATTCTGTTTAAGGGCTCACTTTTAAGAGGAAAGAAGAAAGACGAAAGATAAAAGACTTGTTATTTGATAATAGATGCTTAAATTTTGATACTTGCTACTTATTAAAACTTCTGTTCATTTTGGTTTGACCCAAAACGAACCTATTGTAAAAAGCCCGTCACACTGAGGTGAATTTTTCGTAAGAAAAATTGGTATCGAAGTGTTTTAATGAGTAGAATAGGAAACGATTTATATCGGGATTGTAGTTCTTGTTTAGGAACATTTAGATACAATTTCCATCTTTGATGGAAATCACCTCAATGTGACGGCGGTTTTATGAAGGAAATTAAAAAGCTAAAAATCTTGATACTTAAATCTTGATACTATTTACTATAAAGCTTAAACCATAAATTCTAAACCATAAACCATCAACTTGAAATCATAAACCTTAAACTCTAAACCTTAAACAAACCAATTGCGATAGGGATAGCAATGGAAATCCCGTAAAGTAAGATGCGCTAATAAATAAAGGGCTGTAAAAGCGACCGAATGGAAGCTCTTTACAGCCCTATTATTTATAAGCAGATTCCTGCGGAATTGGAATGGATAGCCCGTAAAATCGCCCTAATTTTAAAAAAATATATGCGTGACCAATGCTGGTGTTTAATTTTGTAATACTTGTATAAATTGATGCAAGGTTTCTGCATTGGGTGCGCCTTGGGTGTTGATTTCTAATATTTTGGGTGCTTTGGAAATGGCATAAAATTCTTGCCAGACGCTTTTGAGTTGGGTTTGGTCTGTAACCTGCAAATATTCAAAGCCGTACATGCTGGCTAAATGGGATGCTTTGAGGTGATGTTGGGTTTCAAAAAAGGTTTCTAAGGCGTTGGATTTAGCGGGTCCTGGAATTATTTTGAAGATGTTTCCTCCGCCATTGTTGATCAAAATGATTCTGAAATGGGATGGGATATAATTGTTCCACAGGGCATTGCTGTCATAGAAAAAACTGATGTCGCCTGTGACGAGTACTACTGGTTTCTCCGATTTCATGGCAAAGCCTATGGCCGTGGATGTAGAGCCGTCTATTCCGCTGGTTCCGCGATTGCAATAAACGGGATTGTGGGGTGTGTGCTTGAATAATTGCGAGTAGCGGATGACGGATGAATTGCTGTAATGCACGGTGTATGCTGCTGGGTAATGTCCAATGATTTCTTTAAAAACTAATAAATCACTCCATGGCAATGATTGCATAAAGGCGTCTTGCGATTGCTGATTGTGCTGTTCTATGGCGTGCCATTGATGCTTATAATTAGATTTTTTGGGTTGGAAGTCTTCTAAAAAAATGGATAAGAATTCTGCTGGTGATTGTTTGACTTCTTGGGTTAGTGCAAAATAGGTGTCGGGTTGCCAATGCTGATCTACATGCCAATGAAATTGGGGCTTATTTTGTCTTAAGAATTGTTTGATTTTCTTGGAAATTACTCGCTGGCCTAATGTGATGAGCAAATCGGGTTTAAATGCGTCTATCATATCATCTTTTATGTTGCGTAATACGGCATCGATTTGAGAAATATGTGAAGTGGTGTGTAGATTGGAGGTGGTTTCTGTGAGGATAATGACGTTGTCAAAATTTGAAACCTCGTCTATAAGTTTCTGTAATTCTGCGTTGGGCGCATGCTGACCCACTAAAATCATCACTTTTTCTATTTGCGTATATTCTTGAGTCATATCATCCCACGGCACGAAATGAGTCGGGTGATTGGGATCACCAATGGCATCAAAAGTGATTAATTTTTCTTCTATGGATTCATACAATGGTTCTGAAAATGGCATATTGATATGCACGGGTCCTTGGTGGACGATAGCCTCATGTACGGCTTTTTTGATTTCTAGAAAATTGGAAGTTAAAATTTCATCGTGTTCTGATTCTTGTAATTGTGTGCTATAATAAACATGTTTTTCAAATAAATTTTCTTGGCGAATCGTCTGCCCATCAAATAAATCTGCATAGCCTTCTGGTCTGTCGGCCGTGAGCACAATCAAAGGTATATTCTGATAAAAGGCTTCTGTAATGGCTGGATAATAATTGGCTGCGGCAGAGCCAGAGGTACAAGAGATAACCACAGGTTTTTGAATTTCTAATGCCATCCCCAATGCCACATAGCCAGCACTGCGTTCATCTACAATGCTATAGCAATGAAAACGTTTGTCATTGGCAAACTGCATGGTGAGTGCGCCATTTCTAGATCCAGGCGATATGATTATATCTTCTACTCCTAGATTGATGAGTGTTTCTGCTATTAATTGTACATTGATTTTGGATGAATTCTTCTGCATAGTCCTTTGAATTGGGGGCAAATTTACGCAATAAAAAAAAAGGTTGACCCGAAAGCCAACCCTTTTTTCCTGTTTTTTTAAAATGATTCAATGATGATTAAACGTTGTTGAAACGCTATTCCATTATTTTTTCATGAACCTTTTGGTTCCGTTTTCTAAGGTTTTGATGATATAGATACCTTGTGGTAATCCACTCACATTCAATTTAGTTTCATTTTGGAACTGCTGAACGACTTGCCCATGATAGTTATAAACGGTTCCAGAAATCTCTTTGTTGAACTGTACCTCTGCTCCTACGACTGGATTGGGATAAAGTTTAAAAGTATTGTCTGCAACTTCTTCGCTAATAACAGAAAGGTTTTCTCCTACTTGAATGATTCCCATGGTTCCACTCACTTCGTAACCTACGAGTAACATAGGCGTTCCGTTTGGGCTGGTGTCTTGGTCTAGGAATTTGATAATCTCTGGGGCTATATCTGCATCATTGTTATAATAGGTAATGAATTCTGGCGACCACGGATGGGTGATATCATACACCATAATGCCGTTTTGTCTTTCAAGTCCTATAAAAGCATAAGTTTTACCATCGATTTCGCCAATCGCTACTGCTTCTGGCTCTACGCCTTTGTCATCTGAGCGACTATCAAATTTCCCTTCTTTTTGATTGAAAATTTCTGGTTCTACGTCTGCTACGACTTGTGCGAAATCATTGGCACTGTCAAAAATTAAGTTACCATATTCGTCAAAGATAGAGAATGAACGCCCGCCATAAGAAAATATCTGTTCGTAGGTTCCGTCTCCGTCTAAATCTCCGTTGGCTGTGGTAGTTTTGAGCCTCCCAAGGTTTTCGTCCTCCTGCAATGCCTCTGCATTTGGGAAATAGGCTGGATTCAACGTTAATTTCTTTACTCTTTCTTCTTCTGAGTACCCGTCATAATCTCTTGAATCTCCTTCGTTGGCTGTAACAATATAGTTGACACCATTTACTTCATAAGAAGCGATCGCATCTGGCATATACATGCCATAGGTTGGGTGAGAAGTAATATTGATTGCTTCGTCTTTATCAGAAGCATCAAACCCATAATTATCTTGAAAAGATACGATGCCTAGGACAGAATTATCTGTGATGCCTGCTCCTGCAAGACCAAAGTCATTGTCATTCATTAGGGCTAATCTACCTCCAGGAACTAAAGCAACACCTTCTAATTTATCAGAAGCCTCATACCCAATGCTTGGTGTATTGAGCATTTTGATTTTATTGACTGGGTTGATTCCTGCCTCTATGATTTCATCTGCCGTCATGGTTTCCAATGGCTTGACAAAACTTTTACCTAAGATATTGGTGGCGAAATTCAAGTCCATCTCAAACAAAAATTTCTTGCCATACTGATCATCTGGTTTAGAAGAATCTCTTTCTGCTACAATAAATTGTCCGTTGCCTTTGTACACAGCATCACCAATTTTATCTACGCGAGAAGTAGCATATCCACCTATTTTATTATTTTCTAATAAATAAACATATTCTGCTACGGGCGTTCCACTCTCTGCATCTACGCCTAAAATTCTAATAACGTCTGAGTTATTTTTGGTTTCACTGCTCGGATTGTATAATGGTGTTTGAATCCAAGCATATATAATGTTATGATCATCATCATAGGCAATCGCCTCAAAGCCTCTATTGGCTCTTCTAGAAGAATAAACCTCTGGCAAAGTTTCTGTTCCGTAAGTACCTGTAGCCACTGGTGTATCACCTAATTGACTGGTACCTTCTGCCACAAATCTTTCTACTAAAGTACCGTCTGTATTAAATTTGTATAAAGCAGGTCTGTACTCATCACATAACCAAATATTTCCATCGTTGTCCATTACAACACCTTCAAAGTCTCCCCCGAATGCATCATAAGGTAAGGCGGTATAGGTTTCACCATTGGCATCGGTGTAATCCGCTGTGGCATAAGAGGTATTGCCATCTGCATAGGTCACAGGGATTTCGTCAAAGCCTGGGATATTTCCTTTTCCTGTAATAGGCGTGGTTCCATCTTGGCGGGTAAGCATAATCTGCTCATCTAACGTGATTTCACCAGAAGTTAAATCTGCCGTGAATTTCACTATTCTCGCCTGATAATTGGGCAATTTAAAAGGTCTTACATTTTGACTAGTAGCCGGTGTTACCTGATTTTTCTTTACAGGACTTGCATTAGGTCCCCTATCTGGAACTACATAAAAAACGATTTTGTCTTCGGTAGATTCTTTTTGATCTACATACATGCCAGAAAAACCACCGAGCATTACCTCATCTTGCCCACCATCATAAACTGGGGTTCCAAGGCTTGGCCAATTAGAAACCACTTCGTTCAGATTATAAGATTGAACCGATGGTGTACCCAAAAGATGATTTTTATACCCTAATGGCATCACGTCTACAATGCTGTTAGAAGTTAAGTCTATCACGATAATCGCATTGTTTTCTTGACAAGAAACAAAGGCTTTGGAACTATCTGCAGAAAACGTGATATATTCTGGCTCTAAATCTTGTGCCACAGTGGCAGTACCATTGTTTCCGAAAATTCTAACGCCCTTGTTGATGAGAGACGCTTTTTGATTGTTCAGAGAATCAAAAGTAATATGGGTGGCGTTTCCATTTAAATCTATTACCGTTACAGATCCTTCAGGGTCTACCGTGTAATCATCGTTAGGCTCACCTTCATTGGCTACCAAAACTTTGGTTCCATCTGGTGAAACGGCAAGCATATCGGGCAAGGCACCTGTCTCTATGCGTGTCACATAATTTCCGTCTAGATCAAATACCACGACATAACCATTTTCTTGTTTGTTTTCTGATTCCACAGCTACCGCAATATATTGATTGATAACGGCAATAGAATTAGGCCCCGCCCCATAAGTGGATAAATCCACTGTTCTCACGAGCGTAGGATTGGTAGGGTTTGCCAGATCTACAATCATAAAATTGTTAGCAGATGAATTTGTTAAAACAGCGTGTTGATTGGTAGCATCATAAGCCAAAGTTTCTGATGCATCTTCCATTCCAGTTTCAAACCTCGCTAAATGTTTTAATTCCTGTGCTTCAACAGACAAGAAAGTAGTGGCTACTAAGCCTAAAGTAAATAGAATTTTCTTCATGTTAAATTTTTAATTCCCGCAATGTAGTATTTGGGTATTAACTGAAGGTTATGGCTAGATTAAGGTAAAAACAATTATCCCCTAAAGAGAGGAATTTGATACTATTATCTTCTCATAAAGTATTTGAAAAAGCCTTACTGCGTTAAAACCACCTCAAACCAACTGCCTTTTTCATTGGATTTGAAATTGATATAGCCATTATGGGCTTCTATATGTCTAATCCTAATAAATCTGTATCATTTAATTAGGATTAGACAGTTCATAATATAGAAGAACTTTATTTTTTAATAATTTTAAAACTTTGTGATACTCCATCTATATCGGCAATTACTGTATAGAAGCCTTTATCCAAGTTCATCACATTTACATTAGCCGTATCTCTACTAAATATATTTTGATAAAGCAGTTTACCTGTAGCATCATAAATATTTACTCTACCTATTTTTAGTTTTCCTTTGATAATCAAAATATCATTAACTGGATTAGGATAAAACTCAAATTTCGGTTCTTTAGTTGTTACGTCACTATTGGCTAGATTATCTTCTGATGATGTTAATTTGAATTTACCTACATGGAAATCATAATCCTTGTTATCATCTAAGTTTCCATCTGTTGCATACAAAGCAAATTTGACAACACCTCTATAGTCAGACAAATCAACATTCACTCTTGTGCCTGTAACTAAGGGTTGATTAGCTTCATTCCATTCTGCTAAATCTGTCCATGTTGTTCCGTTATCGTTAGAAATCAATAAATAAACGCTATCATCTTCACCCATTTCATCTGTATCTGTTTGTTCAGATGTTCCAGAGAATGTATAGTTGGTAACTGCAACCAATGCTTCCAAAGAGAAGTTACCAGCACTTAAATCGACATTGTTACTGATTAACCAAGTTTTCACTTTATTACCCCATAAGTTTACAGCATTACTAGATATTACCTCATTTTTTTCATTAGTAAATGATCTATTATCTCTCCATCTAGAAGCTCCAAATGAAAGGTCTCCACCTATAGGCCCATTAGCTATTTGCCAACAACTTGGTGGATAAATAGAAAAATCTACTTCAAAATCTGTGCTTATAGTTGCGCATTCTGTAGAAAATGAAACTGGTCCAATATATGGGCTATTTTCATCAGCACTACAATTTGATTTCACATAGAATTCATATTTAGTAACTGGTTTTAACCCTGTCAATACAAATGGATTAGAATCTACTTCTACTGTAGTACCAGTTCCTTGAACAAATCCAGCAGATCCATACTCTATAGTCCAATTAGTTGCCGAACCAACCTCTGTCCAAGATAGATCAACAGTAGTTCCGGTCATGTTTTTTGCTAATAAATTAGATGGTTTAGGACAAGATTGATTAATTCCATGAAATACAATATTGGGATAAAAATAATTAGTAAGAGCCTCTGTTAAAGATGAGGTATTCGCTGGATCTGGATTAACATTGTCATTACGATAATACAAATTTACTCTTTCATCATCTTTCATTCTAGTACAATAAAATCTATCACTACTAGAGTTGTACCCTGCCTCGTTTGCATCTATTGCAATAACCAAATTATCTACCCCATTATAATTAAAAGGTTCATCTAATGTAATTTTTATCGTCCTTCCTTCTTTAACTAATTTTCCATTAGTTAAAACTTTATTTAAGGTATTAATACCAATCCAATCACTTTCTTTATCAAATATAGATTTTTCTGTATGCCCCATCCAGATATCTATTTCATCATCTGTGTTATCGATAGGATTTTCATTGGACATTTCATACTCAAGAGCAGTAATCTCACCTTTTGCGCCTATTTCAGTCGCTCTATATATTGTCTGGTAATAAGAGTAGGTATAATAAGCATTAACTGGTCCAATGTCGTAATCGGTTTCAGTCCCATTCCCCACACTGACTTGTGCAAAAGTTTGAACACTCATAATTAGTGCTATAACAAAAGTGTAATTATGTTTCATAATTCTATTTATATTAATTAGTTACAAATATGAAACATTCACACTAATTAAAATCATTATAAATAATGATTTTAATCACTATTTATAATGATTTTAAATTAAGATACATATAGAAGTATACTGCATACAAAGCAAAAATTTGAATAACTATTATTTAATAAAAAATGATTCAAATCAAAATTTATTTAACCCAATAAAACCACCTCAAACAAACTGCCTTTTTCATTAGATTTGAAATTGATATAGCCATTATGGGCTTCTATTATCGATTTGGAAAGGGTGAGACCAATGCCAGATCCATGCTTTCTAGTTGTAAAAAAGGGAATAAATATCTTATCCTTAATTTTTGGGTCTATGCCAGCACCATTATCCTGAATATGCAGAATTACGCGGTTTTGTTTGGTTTTTAAATTTACTCTTACTTCTTTAGATGGCTGATTGGTAAAAGCGTACAAAGCATTGGTAAGCAAATTAATCAATACTCGTTCTATCATTTTCTCATCTGCATAGAGCGTGACGTTTTCTAAATGAGATATAACTTTAATTTCTTTTTTATCAAATTCTGGTTGCATCAGGCGCAACACATGAGTGATGGTTTTATTTAAATCAAATACTGCCTTTACAGGTTTGGGTAATTCTGCCACTTGCCTATAATCTTGGATAAAACTCATTAATTGTGCAGATTTGGCATGAATGATTTCTAAACTCTCTTTCATTTCCTCATGGTCATTCTGTGAAATTTCCTCTTGGTTGGCAATATATTGCAAATTGTCTATTAGGCTATTTACAGGTGTTAGGGTGTTCATCAACTCATGGGAAATTACACGCATCAGGTTGTTCCATGCTAATTTTTCTTTCTTTTCTATGATGGATTGTACTGATTCCAATGTCACAATACAAAATTGTTGTTCCTTGGTCTGCAAATTAGAGGTGCGCAAGGAATACGTGTGGTTGGCGCCGGCGTCTATAGAAATATCCAGAAACTCTTGTGCATCTGTACCAATCCTGTCCGTTACAAGATTATAAAAACCTGGGATTTTATTTTGATAGAAATTCCAATGTTTGTATTTAGGTACTTCTAAAATATCTAGTAATTGAGGATTGACATAGAAAACTTGTAAGGAATTAGAAACATTTTTTCTTTCTAAAATTAAAATGCCAATAGAAAGTTTATCTAGAATATTCTCATATAAATTTTGATAAGTAGTTAATTGATTATTTTCTTTTTTGGCTAAATAATACAAATTCACGGCATAATCTAGGGTTGAATTCTGAGATTGGGTCTGTGGAAAAAGAGAAAAATCTTTGTAATAAATGGCTAAAAGGACTTTATCAACTTCTACCATTTGTTTTTGGATTAAATAAGCCAAATAAAACGATATAGCCACTGCAAAAAAGCATAACAATACACCGCGAAATAGGTGGTCATCATAAATAAAATACGCTCCTAGAAAAATAAATAAAATTAAAATTACAAGGCCTATTAAAATTTTAAAGTAAAATAGAAACCTCATAGATTGTATTTTTCTAAACGGCTATTCAAGGATGCCCGTGATATCCCTAAAGCCTCAGAAGCCTGCGAGATATTTCCTTTAAATTTCTGCATCGCCTTTTGCACCAATACCATTTCCATTTCTTCTATATTCAGCGTACTTGTCGTAGTAGCAAGTGTACTGGGGTCTTGCAAATGAATTTTTAGATGGCCACCTTCTGCCATAATTACACCTCTTTCTATGCTATGATCTAGTTCGCGAATATTGCCAGGCCATGGATAAGATTTGATTGCTTGCCATAGTTCTGCTGCCATCTCGAGGTCTGACTTTCCATATTTTTTCTCATATTTAGATTTAAAATAATGGACAAAACTTTCTAAATCTTCTGGTCTTTCTCTCAAAGGTGGAATATGCATCTCTACCGTATTCATTCTAAAATACAAATCACTTCTAAATTTTTCTTCTGCCACTTTCTGTTGTAAATCCTCATTGGTAGCAAAAATAAACCGAATGTCTAAATGTCTTTCTTTGGTCTCGCCCACCCGCGTTAATTTTCTGTCTTGAATAAGGGTAAGTAATTTGGTCTGAAACTGCAAGGGTAAATTCCCAATTTCATCCAGAAAAACCGTACCTCCATTCGCATTTTCTATTTTACCAGGCTTATCTTCTTTGGCATCTGTAAAGGCTCCTCTGCCGTAACCAAAAAGTTCTGTTTCTAATAAATTCTCTGGCAGGCTTCCTAAATCAATGTGTACAAAAGGTTCTTTTTTGCGTAGCGATAATCGGTGAATATGCTCTGCCAGCACATATTTACCCGTACCATTTTCTCCTGTAAGCAAAACATTGGCTTCTGTAGGGGCCACCTTTTCTATATCAATATATAAGCGCTGCATCGTGGGCGATTGTGTCTGCAATAGATGGGTGTGGGTTTCTTCTTGCAGGTTTTGCCATTGGTTTAATTTTCTGTTTTTTCTAGATATATCTACCGCTACATTCACAGAGGCATACAGTTTATCCTTGTCCCATGGTTTCAATATAAAATCCGTAGCACCTTCTTTTAATGCTTTTACTGCTAAATCTACTTCTCCATAAGCCGTCATTAAAATCACAGGGACTTGCGGAAAATGCGTTTTTATTTCATTTAATAAATAAAGTCCATCTTGCCCATCTTCAAACCCTTTTTTAAAATTCATATCCAGCAGAACCACTTGCACGCCATCCATGGTTTCAAATATTTTTTTTGGATGATGCAGGGTCACAATTTCTGTAAAAAAGCGTCTTAACCAAATTTTGGCTGAATACAACACGTCTTGGTCATCATCTACAATCAATATTTTAGCCTCTTTCTTTCTCATTTCTTTTGGTTTGGCGTCTCATTTTTGGGTCTTTATAGTTTAATTTTGTTCAATATTGAACAGTAAGTGTCCGATATTGAACAGTCTTTTTAAAAATTGAAATTTCACTTTTTTGATATTCAAGGGTTTATAAAGTTTTAATTGAATGGTCTATGATTGGCATAATATTCTGTAAACCAATTCACTTGATATGGACACGAAGTTAGAGAAAAAAAGTTCAAAGCCTAAAATAATTTTAATCATTCTATTGGTAATGGTTCTTGTAGGCACATTTGCTTATTATTTTATCAATCAAAAAAATAGTGTGAATGTGTCCTTAGAAGACCTAAGAATTACCACGGTAAAAGAAAGCAATTTTGAGGATATGATGATGGTGACAGGACAAACAGAATCCCTGAACACCAGCCTGATTAATGTACCAGAAGGTGGTGCTATCCAAGAAATTTTGGCAGAAAATGGTGATATGGTACAGCAAGGTCAACCTCTTGCCCGTATATACAATGCGAGTACAGAATTTAATTATATGAACCAAGAAACCAACATTATGCAACAGATAGGACAAATGCAGGGTTCTCTTTTAGAAATTAAAAACCAGGCCTTTTCGCAACAACAGGAATTATTGCAAGCCCAAAATGATTTGAAATCTGCAGAACAACAATTCAATTTGCAAAAACGATTATTTGATGCAGAAATTGGTAGAAAAACAGATTTTGAAGAGGCTAGCCAACGCTATAATTACCAACAACAACGCATTAATCTAGTGGAACAAGGGGTGTCTAATGATCAGAAAGCGCGCCAACAACAAATGCGTGCCATTCAACAATCCATAGCCCAATTAGAAAAAAGTTTAAATGCCTTGCGCTCTAACAAAAACAATTTTTTGATCCAAGCGCCAGCCTCTGGTAGGCTTTCTTCTTTTGATATTTCTTTGGGTCAAAATTTACAAAGTGGTGAGAGCATTGGCAAAATTGATTTGATGAATGGGTATAAATTAATTGCCAAAGTAGATGAGTTCTATATCAATCGTTTGCAAGTGGGAATCCCTGGAACGATGGAAATCAATCAAAAAACGTATGAAGTTTTGATTACAAAAGTTTCCCCAGAAGTGAGCCAAGGTCAATTTGAAATTGAATTAAAGTTTGCGGATGAAAAACCCAAAAATCTGCGCATGGGGATGAATTTTGCCATCAAACTCAAATTATCTCAAGACACCAAGAGTCTGGTTATTCCGAAAGGAAATTTCTATAAAGATACTTCTGGTCAATGGATTTATGTGGTAAAAGATAACATGGCTACCAAAAGAAAGATAGAAATTGGCAGAGAAAATAGCCTAAATTATGAAATCGTATCGGGTTTAGAACCCAACGAAAAGGTCATTATCTCTGGTTATGAAGATTACAAACAATATGAAAAATTAAATATTCAATCAAATTAAAAATTATGAAAAATTTATTCCTAATCGCCTTATTGATTACAGCGTGTACTTTTTCTTGTCAAGCACAAAACCCGCGTCCTCTTGCGGAAAGTAAAGAGTTAGCATTGGACGCTTTTCATGCCCTAGAGGTGTCACAAGCCATAGAGGTGGAAATTATACAATCCCATGATTACAGAGCAGAGATCCGTTCTGATTATATGAAATATCTGGTAATAGATGAACAAAACGGTGTTTTGCGCATAAAATTCGATTCGCCCAATCAGTTAAATATGAGAAATCCCAATACATATATCAAGTTATTCACACCCCAAATTAGGTCTATTCAAGCAACCTCTGCATCTTCTGTTACGCTTCAAAGTACTTTTAAAAACCAAGAATGGGAACTTATCACCAATAGTGCTGGGAATATCCAAGGAAATTTTGAAGCGAAAACCATCCGAATGGACCTTTCTTCTGCGGGCCAAATAGAGGCACAATTAAAGGCTGAAAATATTGACGTTGAGGCGAGTTCTGGCTCTACCCTTATCGCCAAAGGCACCACCAATCAATTAGATATAGAGGCTAGTAGCAGTGCTACGGTGAATATGCTGGATTTAAAAGCAACCCACATTTTGGTAGAGGCATCCTCTGCAAGTGACACCCAAATTTATCCCACGCAGAGCCTATCTGCAGAAGCGAGTTCGAATGGCAGCATTTTATATAAAACCAAAAATAAAACCTTGAAAAATATTCATATCGATGAAAGTACGGGCGGAAGCGTAAGAGCAATTCAATAAAAGAAATACTAGATTTATAAAAACATAAAACCATGATTACACTTACCCAATTAAGTAAAATTTATAAAACAGAAGAAGTGCAAACGACAGCGCTCAATCAAGTAGATTTACGCATAAAAGAAGGCGAATTTATTGCCATTATGGGACCCTCTGGTTGTGGAAAATCTACTTTGCTCAATATTATAGGCCTTCTAGACCAAGCCAGTAGCGGTTCTTATCAATTTATGAATACCGAAACGACCCAACTTTCTAACAAGAAAAAATCTAATTTACGCAAGAAGAACATTGGATTTATCTTTCAAAATTTTAACCTGATAGATGAATTGTCTGTGTATGAAAACATAGAACTGCCTTTGATTTATAATGGTGTTTCTGCTACGGAACGTAAAAAGCGTGTCATCGCCATTATGGAAAAAATTGGTATCGCCCACCGCCTAAAGCATTATCCACAACAACTCTCTGGAGGTCAACAGCAAAGGGTGGCAGTGGCAAGAGCGCTCGTGAATAATCCGCATTTAATTTTGGCAGATGAACCGACGGGAAATTTAGATAGTTCTAACGGAAATGAAGTGATGAACCTGTTGGCAGAACTACACAAAGAAGGTGCTACGATTGCCATGGTGACGCACTCTTCTTATGATGCCGGTTTTGCCTCTAGGATTGTGAACATGAAGGATGGTGAGATCTTTCATGAGAAAAATGCAGATCAACGCAAAGATATCTTTACGGCCATGCCATAAGCATCTTTTTCCAAAATCAATATTCAATAAATTTTATAAGGCTTTAAAAATAAAATCATTTCTATGTTACGCAATTGGCTTAAAATAGCATTTAAAAATTATAGAAAAAATTGGCTCTCTACCTTGATTAATCTACTGGGATTGACTTTGGGGCTGACAGGAATTATCTTAATGATTGCCTATTGGGACTATGAAAGTTCTTTTGAGGACTGGAACCCAAACAAAGAAAAAATATATTTTGCAGAAAATGAAATGTCATATTACGGCTATATGCCTATGTCTTCCGCCAAACAACTAAGAGATGCGCCAAAACTATTCCCTGCAATAGAAAGTTCTGTCGTTTATAATAGAGGAAGTGAAATCTTACTTAAAAATGGCCTAAAATCATTTTATGGTCAGGGGGCTTATGTTTCCGAAGGATTTTTTGAATTTTTCCCTTTAAAGCATATAGCAGGAGATTTCTCGAATGCTTTTAAACAAAAAAACACTGTTGCCCTATCTATCCAAGGCGCACAGAGGCTCTTTGGGGATGATTATAAAAACGCTATCGGTAGCGTAATTCTACAAGAAGGTAAAGAAGAAGGCTTAGTTCTTACTGCTATTTATGAAAATCCATATGAACAAACCTTTATACAATCAGATATTTTAATTAGAACAACAGTTTTAAATGATACAGAAGCGTTGAATAAAAATTTTAGTAATTATGGTTTTTACAAAGTTCAACCAACGACAAACATTCAAAAATTAGAAGACGATTTAAGTATAGAATTACGAAAAATAACGGCTTCTTTTGAAAATCAAACCGAAGAAGATAAGAAACACACCCATGTAAAATTAACGCGTTTAGACCATTTAAAATTACATTCTCGTAGCAATGCTTATAATAAAACCGATATTAAGACGCTAAAAACCCTTACGGCACTAGCGTTTATTATACTCTTGTTATCCTCTATTAATGTTATAAACATTAACACCGCCCTAGCAGTAAATAGGGCGAAAGAAGTGGGTGTAAGAAAAGCCCTAGGTAGTTCTAAAAGCGCTATCATGCTACAATTTATTTTTGAAGCAATGATATTTTCTGTGCTAGCATTAATTTTATCTATTGCAACTATAGGAGTTATTTTGCCTTATTTCAATGTATTTATGGAAATAGATATGGACCTTGATTATGTGCAATTATTTTACATATCTATTTTAATCTTATTCACTATTATTCTTTTTAGCGGGCTTATTCCAGCGATATACATGGCTAATTTCAAGCCTATAAAAACTTTAAAGGGAAACTTTAATAGAAGTAGCCGTGGTATATGGCTCAGGAACTTCATCTTATCTTTTCAGATTATATTTTCCTCTTGTTTTATCATTGGGTCTTTGATCATTCACCAACAAGTAGAGCATATAATGAATAAAGATTTAGGTTTCGATGCCAATCAAATAGTTCATATCAACTTTAATAATGATTATTATGGAATTGATAATATGCGTAAATATGAATTAATAAAAGATTTTTATCAAAAGAATCCTAACGTAGAAGATATCTCTTATAGTTTTTCTAATATAGGTAAATGGATTAGTGCATCTAGTATAGTTATGGCAATTCCTGATTCTACAATCAATAGCATTGCTGGTGCCGGAGCGATAGATCTGAATTATTTTAGCATGTTTGATATTCCCATCATAGAGGGCAGAGACTTTAATGTTCATATAAGTAGTGACACGATTAATAACGTTATCATAAATGAATCTCTTTCTCAACATTTAGGATGGAATCCCGCGGATGCCATAAAAAAACGAATAAAACTTGGTTTTGACGGTAATGTATATAATATAATTGGCGTTGTAAAAGATTTTCATATAAGCAGTTTAGAAGAAGAGATTTCCCCCATGGTATTCTTTTATTATGGTTCTTTATTTACTAAAAATAATGTGAATGGGGTGGATATAAAATTGAAACCAGAAAAAATTGAACAAATTTTACCCGAAATCCAAAAATTCTTTGAAACAGAAATAGAACCAGGGTATCCTTTTGATTATTATTTTGTAGATAAAGAATTTGCTAAAACTTTTGAAAAGTACCAAAAACAAAGAACACTTTTTCTGATTTTAAACGGTATCGTTTTACTCGTAGCACTTCTCGGTTTATTTGCTCTCTCTGCGCTGATGATAGAACAAAAATTGAAAACAGTAGCGATAAAGAAAACGCTAGGCGCCAGTGACCGATTATTGGTGTTTGATTTAACCAAACAATTTCTAATCATCACAGCCATTGCGGTGCTCATAAGCATTCCCATTAGTTATTACTTTATGAATGAATGGCTTCAGGACTTTGCTTATAGAATAGACATGCCGTGGTGGCCTTATGTTTTGAGTTTAATCCTGCTACTCGTTCTCACTTTTCTAGTCGTAAGCATCAAAGCCTATCGTGCCACGCAAGTAAATTTAATTAAATATTTGAAGTATGAATAATATACCTAAATCAACGTTTTTTATCCTCATCTTTTTCATTGGATTTCTTGGTTTAAATCCTCTTTCTGCACAAGAGACCTGGAATTTACAAGACTGTATTGCGCATGTATTAGCGCATCATCCGCAAGTGCAACAAACCGCTGTGAATAAAAACAGTGCTACATGGGAACTCAGGCAAGCCAAAGCCAATTTGTTGCCTTCTGTCAACGCAAACGTAAATCATAGTTATAGCCTTGGTTCTACCATCAACCCGAATAATAATGTGAGAGAGGCGCTCAATGTACAATACGACCAGTTCTCTCTAAACGCTGGAATAGATTTATTTAATTGGCAAAATTATTTGAATATTGGTTTACAAAAACGCTATCAATCTTCTTGGGTATATCAACTAGAGGCTATAAAAAATCAACTTACTTTGGTAGTGGTTCAGCAGTTTTATGTATATCAAAACGCCAAAGCGTGGAGAGAGGTATTACAAACACAGTTGGCTGGGATAGATGAACAAATCACGCGTACAGAGAAAGAAGTCGCCATTGGTACCAGACCCAAAAGCGATATTTATGATATCAAGGCCAATATGGGGAACATTCAAGAACAGTATATAGAGGCAGCAAAAAATGAAGCCTTTGCTAAATTTAATTTATTACAAACTTTAAACATTCCACGGGATACCATAACTTTTGTAATTGAAAATGATACCCAAGAATTACTACCGCCAGCCCCAACTGAAGTAGCGAAAATAGTTAAAAACCAACCCGAAATCAAACGCATTGAGAAAAACATAGAAATAGCCAATCAAAAAATTAAACTAAATCAAGCGCAAGCCTTACCTCAATTAGTTGGTCAATACCAATGGTCTACCTTTTATAGCAAAGTATTGGATACCGACAATCAGATTGCTTTCCAAGACCAAATAGATTTAAATAAAAATCAATATATCGGTTTAGGTCTCAGTATTCCTATCTTTAATAAACTGCAAGTAAAGACCCAAACCGCCTTGGCCGAAAATGAAAAAACCATACAAGAATTAACTTTAGAAAAAACAAAACAAGAACTCTGGACCAGCGTGCAGAAGATTGTAGAAGCCTATGATAAAGCAATAGAAAAATATGATTTTATCCAAGCAAATTTCCAAAATCAAAAATTATCCTTTGAACGCTCGCAAGAAAAATTTAACGAAGGATTAATTGATGCCTATACTTTTTTTATTATAAGAAACAATTGGCTGAACGCCAACTATAATTTAATACAAAGCAAAAATGAGGTATTGATGCAACAGGATCTGTTGATGGTTTTTGGGGTAGATTGAGGGTTCATTTAAAGAGATAGAATTTTAAATATTATATGATTGAAAACTAAATTCCAAGAAAAAACTTGGTGAGCAATGAAATTACAATCGCCAAGAAAAAACTAATTAAAGTTCCTACCAGTACATATTATAAGCCACCAGCCTTATAAAGCATAAATATAAGCCTTGTGCCTTATACACACACAAATATAAAAGTTAGTTTTGTTTAAAAGAGAAAGTTTTGATTTCTATTCACTATTGCGTTCCACAAAAGCAATCACCTCATCTAATCTTGCTATGGCGGTGCTTACTTTCTCTACATTTTCTATTCTGAGCAATAAACTCGGCATTTCCTGTCCTCTTACTTGTTTTTCTTTTAAACTACCGAAAGTTGGATTTTGCCCTAAAAACTGAATCACCTTTTGGAATGTTTCTGTTTGATAAAACGGTGATTGTGGATTGTTTATAAAGTATCCTAAGAACACCCCTTTTTTGATGATGACCCTTTCCATACCCACTTTTTCTGCTTTCCATTTGAGTTGCACAGATTCTAATAAATCTTGTGCCTCAGAAGGTAAAGGCCCAAATCTATCTACTAATTTATCTTCAAAAGTTTTTAACGCTTGTGGGTCTTCAATTTGTGCTAACTCATTGTATAACGCCATTCTTTCCTCTACAGAATTCACATATAAGGGTGGTAAAAGTAATTCTAGATCGGTATCGAGATTAAAATCCGAAACAAAAGAATCATTTTTATCTGGATCATCTTTGAATAAATCTTTGAAATCGTCTGAATACTTTAACTCTTCTATGGCTTCGTTCAATATTTTCTGGTAGGTATCAAAACCCATCTCTGCCATAAACCCAGATTGCTCTGCGCCTAATAAATTTCCTGCTCCTCTAATTTCTAAATCCTTCATCGCGATATTGAACCCAGAACCTAAATCTGTAAATTGCTCTATCGCTTGCAGGCGTTTTCTGGCCTCATTGGTAAGGGTAACAAGCGGTGGTGTAATTAAATAACAAAACGCTTTTCGATTGCTTCTACCCACACGGCCACGCATTTGGTGTAAATCTGCCAAACCAAAATTCTGTGCATCCACAATCAACATCGTGTTCGCATTGGCCACATCTACCCCACTTTCTATAATGGTGGTAGAAACCAATACATCAAACTGCCCATCCATAAAGTCTAGCAAAGTCTTTTCTAATTTCTTACCATCCATTTGCCCATGCCCAATATTGATTTTCGCCTCTGGCACCAAACGTTGTATCATACCTGCCACCTCCTTTAGCCCTTCTATTCTATTATAAATAACAAAAACTTGACCTCCACGTTGAATTTCATAAAAAACAGCATCTCTGATTTGTTCTTCATTCATGCCAATTAACTTGGTTTCTACAGGCTGGCGGTTAGGCGGTGGTGTTTTAATAATCGATAAATCTCTGGCCGCCATCAAAGAAAACTGTAAAGTTCTTGGAATTGGCGTAGCGGTGAGGGTCAACGTATCTAATTTCGCACGTAGGGTTTTTAATTTATCTTTAATGGAAACCCCAAACTTATGTTCCTCATCTACAATCAGAAGTCCTAAATCTTTATACTTAACACTTTTACCTACGATTTGATGGGTTCCAATCAGAATTTCTATCTTCCCTTCCGCTAAATCTTTCAGGATTTCATTTTTCTGTTTGGTGGTTTTAAAACGATTTAAATATTCTACTCGAACAGGGAAATCTGCCAGTCTTTCTTTAAAAGTTTTATAATGTTGAAAAGCCAAAATGGTAGTTGGAACCAATACCGCTACTTGTTTACCATCGGTGGCCGCTTTGAAGGCCGCTCTAATCGCCACTTCTGTTTTACCAAAGCCAACATCCCCCACAATCAACCTATCCATGATTTGCTCGCTTTCCATATCTGCCTTTACATCTGCCGTTGCCGTTAATTGGTCTGGCGTATCCTCATACATAAAACTCGCCTCTAACTCATTTTGTAAATAAGTATCTGGCGCAAAACGAAAACCTTTTTCCATTTTGCGGGTTGCATAAAGTTTGATAAGATTAAAGGCAACTTCTTTTACTTTTCTCTTGGTTTTATGTTTTAGATTTTTCCAAGCAGGAGAACCCAATTTATTAATTTTAGGCGGTTGGCTATCTTTACCAGCATATTTAGATATTTTGTGCAGAGAATGAATACTCACATACAATAAATCATTATCTCTATATACGAGTTTAATCGCCTCTTGCATTGTACCATTCACATCCATACGCTTGAGCCCTGCAAATTTACCAACCCCGTGGTCTATATGTGTAACATAATCTCCCACTTGCAAGTTGGTAAGTTCTTTTAGTGTGATGCTTTCTTTTTTAGAAAAAGTATTTCTAAGGTTGAATTTATGATACCTTTCAAAAATTTGATGGTCTGTAAAACACGCAATCTGTAAATCTTTGTCTATAAAACCAGAATGAATATTGGCCAAAACAGGTGTAAAAGGAACTTCCCTACCAATATCCTCAAAAATATCTTTGAAACGCTCTATTTGTTTCTCTCCAGAACAAAAGATATAATTGGTATAACCATCTTTCGCTTGCTCTTGCAAAACATCTATCAGCAAATCAAACTTCTTATGAAAATTGGGTTGCGGATTTTGATTGACCGTAATTTCTTTGTCTGAATTTAAATAAGATTGAGAGGAAAGTTCTATGATAGGTTTAGGCTGTAAAGACGCATAAAATTCTTCACCTTGTAGAAATAATTCTGAAGGTGCAGAACGTTTAATTTCTCCTTGATATTTGGCAAAAGATTCTTCTGCTTTCTGGAAGTTCTTGTTTAATTGATGCTTAGCAAAATCTATGTTTTGAACAGCGATTAAACAATCATTAGGTAAAAACTCTATGAAAGATTGTCTCTTTTCATTAAAGTATTTATTCTCTATATTCGGAACAATCGTGAATTTATTTACTTTCTCAATCGATAATTGAGACCCAATATCAAATTTTCTAATGCTTTCTATTTCATCTCCAAAAAAGGACAAACGATAAGGTTGTTCATCTGAATATGAAAAAATATCTATGATACCACCTCGCACAGAAAATTCCCCAGGTTGGGTTACAAAGTCTGTTCTTTTAAATTCATAATCAAAGAGAACTTCATTCAAGAAGTCTACAGAAATCTGTTCTCCCACTTTTAATTTCTGGGTTTTACTTGCTAAAACTGCTTTTATCACCACTTTTTCTGTAAGTGCATTAGAAGTGGTAACAATAATCCTAGCCTTTTTTGAAGTAGAAAGTTTGTTTAAAACCTCGGTACGCAATACTACATTCGCATTATTGGTTTCTTCTATCTGATAAGGCCTGCGGTAACTTGGAGGAAAAAAGAGAACAGTTTCTTTATTATAAATTTTCTCTAATTCATTGAGTAGATATACGGCGTCTTCTTGATCATTATAAATAACCAATATGCTTTCTTTTAATTCTGAAAAGAGATTGGCTAAATAAAAGGCCGTGGAAGAACCAATTAAGCCTGGAATATGAATGTTACCGTGTAAATTTTGTTGGAAAAAGACCACGGAATCTTGCACAAATTCGGCTGATTTGTGTATGCTCAGGATATCTGGTAAGTGTAAAATTTTCAAAACAGCACAAATATACTAAACACGTCTAAAGATTAAATATTTTTTTTGTATAGACATTGTATCCTATTGGCTTATTTTATAACATAATGCAGTCGTAATTAGATTTTAAAATATGGCTTTATATTTGAATAATACCTAGCATGACAAAGAAATACTTCTTTATAATAACTCTAATTATGATATCCATAAATGCTTGTTCTACATACAAAACCAAAATAGATAGACACGGAAATAAAAAAATTTATAATGTGGCATATGGTAATCTAAAGCCGCAAAAAATGGACGTTTTTATACCTAAGCATTTTAATGACTCTTCTTTTGTAATTCTTGTGCATGGAGGCGCTTGGACTATTGGTTCTAAAAGCCATTTAAGAGGTGTACAGAAATTTTTGTTAAAAAATAATATTGCAAGTGCTAATATAGATTACAGATTGGTAGATGGCAAAAACATTACCTACAAGGAACAAATTGAGGATTTAAATCAAGCTACGCATTTTATACTTGATTCTTTAGAAAATAAACCACAACTTATTTTGCTGGGCGAGAGTTCTGGTGGGCATATCTCTATGCTATATGGCTATAACAACCCACATATTGTAGATAAAATTATCACTTTTGCTGGACCCGCAGACTTATATTCAGAAAGATATAGAAAAACTAAGTTTTATAAATCTTATACAGAACCTACTTTTAAAAAAATTGTAGGAGAGAAAAATCAACCTTTTGACAAGGCTATTACCAAATTAAAAGAGGCTAGCCCCATAACACAAGTGAGTAACGTGCCAACGCTTACCTTCCAAGGTACTTGGGATATGCTGGTGAATAAAGAGCAATCTTTGGCCTTGGATTCTGTATTAACAGAAAAAAATATTCCGCATGAATTGGTTTTAATTAAAAATGCGAACCACACGCCTAGATTTATGCCCTGGTGGCGTAATCAAGTAATTAACCCTAAGATTCTGGAATTTATCCATAAACACCCAGATGAAATTGGAAAGTGATGGATTGAAGTAAGACATTAGATACTAGACATTAGATACTTGATACTTACTACCCGCTACTTACCAGCGTGAGGGATAGAAGTGGATAGCCCACAGGGATAGTGTAGGTACAAAAAATAAATTAGCCAGTGTGCCGTGATAACAGAACGCTGGCTAATTTAATTTTTTGTCTACAATAGACCGAGGACTTGGAACGGATAGCCCGCCCGAAGGGCACGCCCGTATCCTCTAGTTTCATTTTATAATAAATGCTTTATCTGTTCATGCTTACTAAGAACTCCTCATTGGATTTACTATTTTGAATTTGTTTCTTCAAGAAATCCATGGCTTCTACGGGGTTCATGTCTGCCATGTGATTACGTAATATCCACATACGTTGTGAGGTTGGCTCATCTAATAATAAGTCATCTCTACGGGTGCTAGAGGATACTAAGTCTATGGCTGGGAATACACGTTTATTGGCAATTCTTCTGTCTAATTGAAGTTCCATATTACCGGTTCCTTTAAATTCCTCAAAAATCACCTCATCCATCTTAGAGCCTGTGTCTATAAGAGCAGTGGCAATAATGGTAAGCGACCCACCGCCTTCTATGTTCCTAGCGGCTCCAAAGAATCTCTTTGGTTTGTGCAATGCATTGGCGTCTACACCTCCAGATAGTATCTTCCCAGATGCTGGCGATACGGTATTGTATGCTCTTGCCAAACGGGTAATAGAATCTAAAAGAATCACGACATCATGCCCACATTCCACCAATCTTTTGGCTTTTTCTAATACTATGTTGGCCACTTTGACGTGACGTTCTGCAGGTTCATCAAAGGTAGAGGCTATTACTTCTCCTTTCACATTGCGCTGCATGTCTGTTACTTCTTCTGGTCTTTCATCTATCAACAGAATAATTTGATAAACCTCTGGATGATTTTCTGCAATAGCATTGGCGATGTCCTTCATCAACATGGTTTTACCAGTTTTGGGCTGTGCCACTATCATTCCGCGTTGTCCTTTCCCAATCGGGGCGAATAAATCTACGATACGTGTAGAAATGGTGTTTCTTTTGTCTGCAATTTTAAATCTCTCTTGCGGGAAAAGTGGAGTTAAATGCTCGAATGAAACCCGATCTCTAACCCATGCTGGCTCTCTGCCGTTGATTTCTGTAATCTTGAGTAATGGGAAGTATTTTTCTCCTTCTTTTGGGGGTCTCACTTCCCCAACAACAGTATCCCCAGTTTTTAAACCAAATAGTCTAATTTGAGATTGAGATACGTAAACATCATCTGGTGATGACAGGTAATTAAAGTCAGAAGAACGCAAAAACCCATATCCCTCATTCATCATATCTAGAACTCCTTCTGTCTTAATGATACCATCAAACTCATAATTAGGGTTCAAATACTTGTTCCTGTTTTGAGATTTTTGATTTGGATTGTTGTTCTGTTTTTTGTTATCACCATTGTTGTTATGGTTCTTATCCGCATTTTGATTGCGATTGTTTGGCTGGTTACCCTTTTGGTTATCATTCTGATTCCCATTGGTATTCTTGCCATTGCGATGATCGTCTTGGTTACCGTTGTTGTTTTGATTGTTACCGTTGTTGTTTCTAGTGCGTGTATTCTTTCTATTGTTTTGATTATCACGCGAATTCTTTTGCGTATTTCCTGAGCTGTTACTATTATCCTTAGCAGTAGTCTTATTCTGCTGATTTTTGTTATTATTTTGTCTAGGATTAGGCTTATGTGCAGGTTTCTGTGCCTCTTTTTGATTGCTCTGTGGCTGTTCTTCCTTTTTATCAGACTTATTGGATTGGTTCTTTTGCGTTTTATTAACTTCTTTAGACTCTTCTTTCCTTTTGTTAGTAGGTTCTGTATCACCAGAGACTATGCTCCTTACTTTGCCTGGATTGGCTGCCTGGTGGTCTAATATAAGATATATTAGTTCTTGTTTTTTAAGCTGAGTGAAGCCTTTTAATCCAAGACTTTTTGCAATTTCTTTTAATTCAGAAACCTTTTTACTTTTTAATTCGTTTAGATCGAACATATGTATAAATATGATTTTATATAAAATATTCTCTGAGATTGAGAATGCGTAGTGTGAGTTACTCTCACCATGCAATAATACAAATTATTTGATAAAGTACAATTATAATCAAAAAAAATGCTTTCTAAATTAAATTCTTATATTTGTAATCAATTTAAAAGAAATATGATTCAGAGAATACAATCCATATTTTTATTTCTAGCGGCACTGGTATCTGGCGTTTTCATCAATTTATTTGATTTATGGCGACAGGGTGTAGAATGGATGCAAGCAGATGATTATGTGGGTATATATGCTTTGTTTATAGCATCTGGTGTACTATCTTTGGTGAGCATCTTCTTTTTCAAGAACAGAAAAAGACAAATGACAATTAATGTCATTAATATATTTTTGAATATTGTGTTAGTGGGCTTATTGGTTTATCGCCTGTTAAATTTGCCTGGAGACGGTTTAGAGTCTGAGAAAGGCATTGGGATTTTCTTACCTCTTGTTTCTATGTTATTGATTTGGCTTGCCAATCGTAGCATCATTAAGGATGAAAAACTCGTAAAATCAGCGGATCGGTTCCGGTAATCGCACTTAATTTATATTAATTTGAGTGGAAAGCAGTTTATCTAACGATAAACTGCTTTTGTTTTAAACTAAATTTTAGTACTTCATGAACTAAATTAAAAAGTACATTATAAAGCATCATCCCCCGCTTGCAACTTCTCTGTATTCTCTGCCATCTTCAACGCATCTATCATTTCTTGAATATCCCCATTCATAAAATTATCTAAATTATAAATAGATTTATTGATTCTATGATCCGTTACACGCCCTTGCGGGTAATTATAAGTCCTAATCTTCGCAGAACGATCACCACTAGAAACAAGCGATTTTCTATGCTCTGTCCTCTCACTTTGGGCTTTTTCCAGTTCAATCTCATATAATTTGGTACGTAGAATTTGTAGCGCCTTGGCTCTATTCTTATGCTGGGACCTAGATTCTTGACATTGAATTGTAATGCCCGATGGTTTATGCGTTAACTGAACTTTGGTCTCTACCTTGTTCACATTTTGTCCTCCCGCCCCACTAGAACGTGCCGTTTGGTATTCTAAATCCGCTGGATTAATCTCCACGTCTACTTCTTCTGCCTCTGGCAACACCGCCACTGTAATAGCAGAAGTATGCACACGCCCTTGTGATTCTGTCTCTGGCACACGCTGTACACGGTGCACCCCAGATTCAAACTTCATGGTACCATATACCCTATCACCAGAAACCTCCAAAATCATTTCCTTATAGCCCTTGTTACCCCCTTCTGTAGAATTTACCACATCAAATTTCCAATTTTTGGTTTTGAAGTACATGCTATACATTCTATAAATATCCTCTACAAAGATAGCAGCCTCATCCCCACCAGTACCCGCACGCAACTCTACAATCACGTTCTTCTCATCTGCAGGATCCTTAGGAATTAACATATATTTAATGCGTTCCTCCATCTCTGGCAACTCATTCAACACCTCATCCTTCTCCATTTTGGCCATTTCTATCATGTCTGGATCAGAGGAATTTTCTATAATACCATTAGCCTCTTCTAAAAGATCTAACTTGCTTTGATATTCATTCTTGATTTCCACATATTCCTTTAAATCAGAATATTCCTTGTTCAATTTAGCATAACGCTCATGATCTTGTATAATATCCGGCTGAATGATAAGATCTCCAATCTCATCAAACCGTTGTTGTATTCCCTGTAATTTTTCTAATAAAGTTGACATATAGTAGTTTACTTAATACCACTCTAGATTTAGAGTAGTTGGCAAAGGTAATTATTTGAGTGGAAAATAGGAAATGTTTAGAAACAGACAGTTTCGTTTAAAAGTTCTATTTCATAAATCAATAAATTAAAGAAAACCTACGTGATTACAGTACAAAACTTTTTAGGAGCCACTTCCCGCTTTACATTCCTATCTTTTCCCTATATGGCTTATAAAATTTTGCAAAGAATGAGCTTCCTCTGGTCGCTATTCTCTGCTTCATTTTATGAGCACCCGATAGAAAAAGGATATCCATTACAATCGGGGCTATTTAGAAACCGATAAAAGGATAATATTATAAATTATCTAACGGACTTTGAATTTGCTGAATATTCTGGTTACTCACATGCGTATAGATTTGAGTAGTTTTGATACTATGATGACCTAATAATTCTTGAATGAACCTTAAATCCGCGCCACTTTCTAGCAAATGCGTAGCATAACTATGTCGTAATCCATGTATTCCGATTTGTTTTTTAACACCAGCCTTTTTCAATGCATTCTTAAAAACTGCTTGCACACTTCTAGTAGAGTACTGCCCACCATATTGTCCTTCAAACAACCATTCTACTGGGCGATATTCTAAATAATAGGTTCTAAGTAAACCTAAAACAGATACTGGCAAGTTCACATAACGGTCTTTTTTGCCCTTACCCTTGGCGACTAAAACTTGCATTCTATCGCTATCTATATGCTCAACTTTTAATCCTACCACTTCACTCACGCGCAAACCCATGCCATAGCATAATTGTAACATAAGCAAATGTTTTCTATTTTCTATAGCGTCAAATATTTTTTTAATTTCTTTTTTACTCAACATTTTGGGTAATGTAGAAGGTTTTTTAGGGCGTGGGATATCAAAAAACATTTGAGGACGATGAAGCACTTTCTCATAGTAGAATTTAATCGCATTGATTTTACCATTCATTTTACGCTCTTTCATTCCTAATGAATTAACACAGTATAAAAAATAGCCTTTTAATCGATCTGCGCTCAACTCATCCACAGGCGTATTTTTTAATAATTCCAATAGATGAATAAATTCACTGGTGTAAGTACGAATGGTATGCGGGCTCATTCCCTTTAAATTCAATTGTTCTATGTACAATTCCAATGCCTTTTGATTAGCAAGGCTTATCATATTCAAATTTTTTACACTCATTTTTTTTGCAGGCAACCCGAGCGTTTTTCTAATGGTAGGCAGATCTAGCAAATACCATTTTTTAAAAGAATTGCTCCATTTGGCAGAAGGAAAACGTTTTTTAAGCGCATTTTTATATTCAATAGAATAAATAAAATCTATCCAAATCACATCCCTACCCTCATGCTTACCAAACTTAAAATGATAATGATTAAAATCCAACCCTGCGTATTTTGTATATATTAAGAAAACCGATATACAAATAACGTCATAATTATATATAATTTACGCATCTTACTGTAATTATTTAATAAATTATAAACCAATCAATTGCCCTACTCACAATTATTTTAACAATTCATTACGATAGTGTGCAAACTTTCGTATATTTGGGTGTTATGGGCAATTACGAAACTCATAACGGTCGGAATAAGCCGAAAAGAGACTTGAAACAGAAGTAGGTAAAATAAAATAGATTAGAATGAAACTTGTAAAACTTTGGGGCTTTTTATCATTATTAATAATAATTCTGTCCTGTTCAGAAAATGAAGATATTAGCGAAACGATTGAACCTAATCCTAATTTAGAAAATCAATATGAGTTTTCTTTTTTTGGGAATCAAGGCTCTGGTTTAAATTCATTTAAAATAATATATGACATTGATGGTAATGAAGAAACCGAATATTACAATGACGTCAACGAAGTTACAGGAAGTAAAATACTAACAATTAATGACCCATCAAGTGTTAGAATAAAAGTTATAATGACTGACGGACTTAATTACATAAGTGATTTTAATATTAAATTTAAAAGCTTAGAAACGGATGAAATCATTTATCAAGGTATTCAAAATCAGCCTATTTTTACTAAAGATGCTTTAACTCATAGAGAAACTTTGGAAAGTTATTTTAATTTTAGTACTGACATTACTTCCTATAATTGGTATCAAATTAATTTCAATCAAAGACAAATTAATCGTTTTGTTTACGATTTCAATCAAGATATAGGGATACAGCAAAACACAAGGCATACACTAAAAATTGAAGTTGATAATCAAAGTGTACAAAGCTATTATTTGAATCTTGGTATAGCTTGGGGTGACTATGTTGGTGTGAATAATAACAGTCAGTATCCCTCATTCGACCAACAATTTTTCAAGAAATGGAATTCTGGAAGTTTAGAGAATCAAGATGGAGATAAAGTATTTCATTTTGTTATTCCTAAACATATAACAGAATTAAAAGTAGGGTTAGGTAATTACGCAAATGCAAAAACATCTGCAAAAATTACTCTAATGCGAATTGATGGAACAACTGAGTATGAAGAAATATTAGTCGAAGATAATTTTACACAATTTACTTGGAATTTATAAAGTATGGATAAAATAAATAGAATCAAGGTTAAGTTTTTATGGGGAAATAATAACAAAAATGATTACTTCATTATTGACGAAAAATCAAAAGCTTTAGAAAGGGAAATTGAACCTAAATCACTTGCTTTTCAATTTGGAGGGGCAGGTACGTATAAAATAAGTAGATTTGCTGAATTACCGTTTGGTAATCACGACTATGTTTTGGAAATAGTAGACAAAGAAAATTCTACAATTAGAGGTTTGGCTTTAGCAAGTGAAGATGAAATCGAAAGAATATAAAAGCCCATAACAATGTATATAAAAAATAGGCGAAATAGTAGTAAAATTAAGGCTTTTGACTCGTGTCAAACTTTGTGCTTAATCGAAAGTTTCGTGCTTCGAAATCGCCTACTTTTCATATACTAACCGTTGTAGGCAATAATTTGAAAATGGAAAATAGGAATTCAGAAATATTAGCAAAGAAATCGAGAGAATTATTAAATGACCAAATAAAGTCGGTGGATTCTAACAATAGTAAAGCTGGAACTTTTGTGTCTATTTCATCACTCTTTATTCCTCTAGCTTTTGGCCTATTTAAAAATTATGATAATTATAATACTACTGGGATTATCATTTTTTCAATTCCAATAATTTTAAATTTAGTTGGACTCTATTTCTTAGTTCAATCATTATTTCCAAAAAAGATTTATCACGGAATGAACTTCAACGAATTTGACAAATTGATTAATAAAGATGATTCGAGAGATATTTACGATTTCGAAATTGGAGCAAATAGGGATTCCTTTAATGATAACATAGAAACTGTCAAAGTTCAAAACCGAAACCTCAAATATGGACTTACCTTTATATATGTAAGTGCTATTAGCTTAACTTTAATCTTTTTTGTAAACATATTAATTAAAAATTGTACTTGTAATGCCTGAAGAAGACAATAGTAACAACAATAGAAATTCAGAAAATTCTAATAATAATAGCAATTCTGATAATTCTGGTAGACAAATACCGCGAACAAATCCTTCTCAAAGGTCTACCATTGAGAAAGGTGGAGAAAATGGTAGAGAAATTTTGAAAAAATAAAAACTACCGCCAACAAGGGTAGCTGATGCACAACCA
>WTFG01000013.1 GCA_009835005.1 Flavobacteriaceae bacterium Ap0902
TGCTTTATACTTAAATACTATCAGAATGCTGCACCACACACTTAATTTCTTAATAATTATTCTAGTAAATACTATGGGTACTATGTTTATGCACGCACAATTCTGTAATATCAAAGCCCTTATCAATTAGCAGTGATTGTTGCAATGTTACCATACGATTGAGTCTTGCTAGCTAATCTACTTTTAGTTGTCTGTGAAGGGCGCTAAATTTTGAAGAAGACTTATGTCCAGTAAAAAAAAGATTGAATAATACAATGCAAAAAAGACGAACCATTAAGCCCGTCTTTCATAAATACCATGTTGTGTGACGTATTTCTATTTCTTAATCAGTTTTTTCGATATTAATTTTTCATTAGCTGTATTCAATACAGTAATAATATACACACCAGATTTTAGACCTGACAAGTCAAATTCTCTTTTTCCCGAGTTTTCTTCTCTTTTTAAAATTAATTTCCCTTGTAAATCAAAGATCTCTATTTTTAAATTTTCGAATGAATCAAAATTTGACAAAACAATTTTATCTACTACTGGATTGGGATAAATCGTAATTTTATTATTTTGAATTTCCTGTACTGAAAGGTTTCTATTATTATAAATTGCAGAATCTCCATATTGATTCTTGACTGTTAAAAATAATGAATTTTCTAAACTTTTGTCTATGACATAATCAAAAGGAACTCCTTCAGAGCCACCTTCTCCGTAAAATTGGGCATAGAGTAATTCAAAATTTTGATTTTCGGGATTTTGGCAATCAAATCCACCTGCAAAATCGAAAAATGAAAATTGAGAATCTGTCACCCAATTAAGTAATCCACCTAAAGTTGAACATACTTCTGAATAAAAAAAATATTGATTATCCTCCATATATATCTTCATTGTCACCGAATCAATCTCTTCATTTGATGGGGGATAACAGCTCTCACCATCAACAATCAACTCATTTAAATACCAAGTGTTTTCTATAAGTTCTGTTTGTTGAGCTTTTGGGGACAACCCAAGAAGTAAAAGAAGTATTACAATTAAATTTTTCATATACATTAGTTTTTAATTGGATTCTTAGTATTTACAATTTGCCCGTCAGATACAAGTGTGATCATATGATTAGTGAAATGATGCTTATTAAACCTGTTAGCAGTAGTGTTAATTTCTTCATTTTATATAAATATATGGACTATTTTAATGAGTATTATTAATTTATTCAAAGATTTTATTCGTTTTTAATAACATTGAATTTTCAGGGTGTAGTAAAAGGGTTTGTCTCTATATTAATTTTGTATTGATGACGAGTTTTTGACGTTGAGTGGTTTTTATTGAGAAAATAGGGGATAAAGCATTAGGACACTATCCCTTATGATGTAGCCTATATTTTATATTTGTTTATTGTCAATATCTTCATTATCCACTAAATTAATTTAATCAAAAATCCCTCATTCTAAAGTCTGGAATGAGGGATTCGTACTGATCACTGACTAGAGTACTTGGATAGTTTATTGCACAAAATCATGTGCACTGAGCATGTTTTTTGGATCTAGAATCTCGTCTAATTTATCCTTTGATAATATGTCATGTTCTAGTACTAAATCATAAATTGATTTACCAGTTTCTAATGCTTCTTGAGCAATTTTAGTACTGTTTTTATAGCCTATGTATGGGTTTAAAGCTGTCACAATACCAATGCTATTCATTACCATATTTTTACAAACTTCTTTGTTAGCGGTAATACCTTCTATGCATTTATCTTTAAGTGTATCAATGGCTCTTTCTAAAATTTGAATGGATTCCATAATCGATGCTGTAATGACAGGTTCCATTACATTTAATTGTAATTGTCCTGCCTCTGCTGCGAAGGTAACAGTAAGATCATTTCCTATAATTTTATAACATACTTGATTCACTACTTCTGGAATTACAGGGTTTACTTTTCCTGGCATAATAGAGGATCCAGGTTGCATTTTTGGCAAGTTGATTTCATTTAATCCTGCTCTTGGTCCAGATGATAGCAATCTTAAATCATTACATATTTTGGATAGTTTGATTGCTAATCTTTTTAAAGCAGATGAGTAGATTACAAATGAACCAGTATCTGGTGTTGCTTCTACTAAATTACCAGCAGAAATAAAGTCTTCTCCCGCTATTTTAGCTAGATTTTCTGCACATAATTTTCTGTATCCAGAAGGTGCGTTGAGCCCAGTACCGATTGCGGTACCCCCCATATTAATTTCTAAAAATAAGTTTACGTTTTTCTTTAGTAAAATAACTTCTTCTTCTAGTGTTGTTGCAAATGCTTCAAACTCCTGGCCTAATGTCATAGGTACAGCATCTTGTAATTGGGTTCTACCCATTTTGATGACATCAGAGAATTCTTTTCCTTTGGCACGGAAAACCTCTATCAGACTTTTTAAATGTTCTGTCAATGTTTCATTCATTCTAATAAGGGCCAATTTCACAGTGGTTGGAAATACGTCATTCGTAGATTGAGAAAGGTTTAGATGGTCATTTGGATAACAGTGTTGGTAATCTCCTTTTTCATAACCCATTATCTCTAGAGCTATGTTCGCTAATACTTCATTAGCATTCATGTTGACAGAAGTTCCCGCTCCCCCTTGAATCATATCTACTGGAAATTGATTATGGTATTCACCATTTCTGACTTTTTCACAAGCCTCTTTAATAGCATTAAAAATTTTATCATCTAGCAGTTTCAGCGCATGATTCGTTTGTGCTGCTGCTAACTTGACATCTGCAATGGCGTTTACAAACTCTGGATAGTCACTCATTTTTTTTCCAGTAATATGGAAATTGTCTATGGCTCTCTGTGTCTGTACTCCATAATATGCTTCTGCAGGGACTTTAATTTCTCCTAATAAATCGGATTCTAATCTGTAATCTTTCATTTCTATATCTTATTTAAATTAGTATACTAGAACGGTTTTTGATCTTAACCAATAACTATTCTAATATACTAATAATTAAGTTAATCTTAATATGCTTTAATTCTATACATCATACCTATACTTACGCGATTGGTATCGTAATCTTTTAAATATGCTAAATTCTCATTGTATTCATATTTTCTACCAATATAAGCCAAGAATACTCTTAAATCTTGACCTTGAAACGGCATATATTCTAAACCACCAAAATACCCATATGATTTTCTAAAATCATCGTCATAATTTTCTACATTTTTCACAGAAGAAGTCTCATACGATCCTTTTAAGAAAATGTTCCAATTTTCACTAGGTTGATATTCAGCTTTTAGGATATAGGTATCATAATTTACATCTTCGAATACCTTTGCGCCAGTAGCAGCCAAATATGGCATTCCTTCATTGGTAGCAATTCCTAATCTATCAATATCCTCATCTGCATGCATATAGTCAAGCGCTACTTGAAAATTATTGAGATTAATCTTATTACCTAACGTAATCATTTTAGAATACTTATCCTTTGCTTGTGTTTGAATCCCATACGCCCATCTTGTTTGTAACTTATTATCTAAAAAATTACCATTCCAATTAAGTATGTATGTTAACGGACTATTACTAGCCTCAATTCCTTGTGACGATAAATCCCCATAAATATCCTCAAATCTAGCATTTCTTGTATCTGTAACTTGAAAGTGTACCTCATGATTGTCTACTGGCTTTACAATTAAGTCTGCACCCAACATGAAGTTATCCATGTAGTCTATAAAGTCTGAATATTCATATATATTCATTGGGTTAAGATCAAACTCAAAACCTCCCCATGCTTGTGATTGTTTACCAGCGATGAAAGTCACTTTATCAGAGAAATTATAACCTGCATACATGATATCTGTGGCACGCGATAGATTGTCCAATGATTGAGCCGTGTTATTTCTATTTAATCTGTGTCTGAATCTGTAGAATAATTTATCTGTAAGATTTCCTCTGATTTCTAAACGTAATTGTCTTGCTTTGAAGCCAACTTCTGTTTCATCTTCAATATTTTGCACATCAAAACTTGATTGGAAGTTAAAATAAATATTTAAGTTTTCATTATGTTTGTCCAAACTTTCAATTTTCTGCTCCAATTCTGTAATTTTAACAGATTCTTGAGCATAAATAACATACCCGAAGAAGGCAGCGAATACTACAATATACTTTTTCATAATAGTAGGATTTATATATTGACTAAAGGATTAATACTCATTAAAGTAGTTCTGAATTTTTTGCCAATCGTTTGTTTTTGTTAAAGCTAGCATCAACAAAACTCTTGCTTTTTGTGGGTTTAAACTTTGGGAAGCAACGAAATGATATTTAGCATCATCAACTTCTGCATCTAAAGTAGTTGGTCCTGTAGGTACTCTAGAAGATCTCACAAATTGAATGCCTTGTTTTTGTGCTTCAATGGCTAAATCAAAAATTGTATGATAGATATTACCGTTTCCTACTCCTGCATGGACAATACCATCAAACTTGGCATCCATAAACGCTTTCATAGGTAATTCTGATGCGTTGGCATAACTATAAACAATTCCCACATTGGGTAATTCTTTCAAATTACTTACATCAAAAATTGAGTTTAAGGTATGTTTTTGCTCTGGTCTTCTGTTGAAGTAAACTTTACCATTGTGAAGATATGCTAATGGACCATAGTTGTAATCTTTAAATGTTGCAACATCTAATGTGTTAGATTTAATGACATCTCTAGCACCAAGAACTTTATCATTCATTACTACCATAACACCTCTGTTTTTTGCATTTGGATCTGCAGCAACGGTCACGGCATCGTACAAGTTCATTGGTCCATCCGCACTCATGGCAGTCGCTGGTCTCATGGCGCCTACCAAGACTACTGGTTTATCACTCTTTACTGTAAGATTAAGAAAGTAGGCAGTTTCTTCCATAGTATCGGTACCATGCGTAATTACAATACCATCATACTCGTCCTTATTTAATAGTTCATTGATTCTGTTGGCTAATGTTAACCAAACCTCGTCATTCATATCTTGTGAACCAATTTTGACAATTTGTTCACCACTCACATCTGCTATATTTTTAACTTCTGGCACTGCCTGAAGCAATTGATAGATACCTAATTCACCAGCGGTATAATTCGATTCTGTTGCCGATTTACTTACACCAGCGATGGTTCCTCCTGTTGCTAAAATTCTAATTTTGGCTTTTTGTGCAGCAAGTGTCGCAGAAAAAGAAAGGAAGACAACTAATACTAAATTCATAAATGTTTTCATAATAAAAGTTTTTATATGGTTTATATTATTTGAATTAAAAGATATCCCACGCCTATGGCGACTATGGTAGACACAAACCCCGGTATTTGGAATGAATGATTAATTACATATTTCCCTATTCTCGTTGTACCAGTTCTATCAAAATTTATCGCTGCAACTACAGTAGGGTAGTTTGGTAAAAAGAAATATCCATTTACAGCGGGGAACATCGCAACAAGTGCCATGGGTGAAATTCCTAAGGCTAGTCCTAGGGGGTAAAGTGTTCTAACAGTTGCGGCTTGGCTAAATAACAAGATGGACATTACAAACAATGCAAGAGCAAATAGAAATGGATATGCGGTGACTATGTTTTGAATATTTTCTTTGAAAAATCCGATGTTTCCATTAAAGAAAGTGTCTCCCATCCAAGCAATACCAAAGATGGCAATTACCGCCTGCATCCCAGCAAGGAAAATACTTCCTTTGACCGCTTTATTTACATCTGCTTTAGAGAAAATGAAGATCAATCCAGCAGTAGTCATCATGAGTATTTCTATTATTTGTGGCATAGTTACTTGAACAATTTCTCCATCAATTTCAAAAGTTGGTCTTAAAGAAGATATCGAACCAAATAAAACTACTGCGATTACACCAGTGATGAATAATACCACGGCGATTAATGCTTTTCTACGTTCTTCTGGGCTTTGAACATTATCTTTCAAACTTTTTGGCTTAATAAAGCCTTTTTTAAGTCTTTCTTGGTATATTGGATCTTTTTCTAAATCTAATCCTACAAAGTTTACTGCTATAGCGCCAACGATAACACCAATAATGGTAGCAGGCACACAGACCATTAGAATATCTATCATTTCAACTCCTCTACTACCAAGAAGTTCAGTGGAAAGTAAGGCAGCCGTAGCGGCAGAGATTGGACTTGCTGTAATGGCTTGTTGAGAGGCGATTACAGAAATACTCATAGGTCTTTCTGGTCTTACTTTACTTTCTGTGGCAATCTCTGATATAATAGGGAGTAGAGAATAGGCTATATGCCCTGTCCCGGCCAAAAACGTGAAAATATAACATACGATTGGACCTAGAAAGGTTATGGCTCCTGGATTTTTACGAAGTATTTTTTCTGCGACTTTCACCAAATAATCTAATCCACCAGCGGCCTGTAATGCTGATGCTGCTGTTATCACAGCTACAATCATGAGCATAACGTCAATAGGAGCACTCCCTGGAGGCAAATCAAATACGAATACCAGAACAGCCATCCCCATCATACCAAAGATACCCAATCCAATTCCTCCTACTTTGGCACCGATAAATATGGCGGCTAAGACTACAACCAATTGTATATATACCACATAATCCATAGCACTTAATTTTATAACAAATTTCGGTAGTTTTATTATGCTAGAATAATATTAAGGTATGCTCTTTGTATCTATTGGTAGTGTTATTTAACACACCATAATGTTAACTTATAATATTTGATTTCTATCATGATAATTGTTTAGTATTTAAACTAACTTAGTAGATTATATGAAAAAAAACGCAGTCTTAGAGGATCCTTTATTTCAAAATTTGAGTGTCAGGGAAAAATCTACGCTTCAAGCCAACTCCTCAGTAGTGAGTTTTGACGATACAGAAATGTTTTTGAAAAAAGGCACTTTTCTTTT
This sequence comes from Flavobacteriaceae bacterium Ap0902, assembly GCA_009835005.1. Taxonomy (GTDB): domain Bacteria; phylum Bacteroidota; class Bacteroidia; order Flavobacteriales; family Weeksellaceae; genus Profundicola. The sequence continues at coordinate 6,880 of WTFG01000013.1, forward strand.
CTCTATTTATTATGTTAATAAGGGTGTCATTAAAATTAAAGGAGAGGATAATAGAATGTTAGATTTATTAGGCCCCCAAAATGTGATTGGATTGAATCATTTATTTAAACAAGAACCTATTTTCTTTTCTGCTTATGGCATAGAGAATACAGAAATCATACAGATTGAAAGAAATGTTTTAAAGAACTTTATCAATACAAACCCTAAGTTTTTAGAAGATATATATAATAAGGCTATCGAAAATCCTGAACTTTTAATTCGGAACGTTATAGCCTATAGAAATCATAATATCACTGGAGCGCTTGCATCTTTTCTAATTTATTATAATGAGAAAGATTGTTTACACGCCTTAACTCAGAAAGAAATTAGTGAGATTTTGGGGTATTCTAGAGAGAATGTCAGCCGTTGTTTGAATACTTTTCAACAAAGTAAATATATAAAATGTAATGATGGGAGTATAGAAGTCTTGGATATGAGTGCTTTATCTAAGTTTCAACAGTTTGGTTAAATTTAAAACTCTTATAAAATCAAAATAGCTACCCGAAAGGATAGCTATTTATATAGTAATTAATGTATATGAATCTTACATCATTCCTGGCATACCACCGCCCATTCCTGGCATACCAGCTGGCATTCCGCCGCCGTCATTCTCATTTGGGATGTCATACACTACTGCTTCTGTAGTTACTAACATACCCGCAACAGATGCGGCATTCTCTAAGGCAACACGTGTTACTTTAGTTGGGTCTATAATACCAGCTTCAAGCATATTTACATACGCTTCTGTTTTAGCATTGTAGCCATAGTCGCCATCATTCTCTTTGATATTCGCAACTACCACAGAACCTTCACCACCTGCATTGGAAATAATTTGGCGCAATGGTTCTTCTATCGCTCTCTTCACGATATTAATACCAGTAGTCTCATCTGGATTCTCTACCTTTAGGCTGTCTAAAGATCCAACAGCTCTTACTAGCGCAACACCACCACCAGCTACAATTCCTTCTTCTACTGCAGCTCTTGTAGCATGTAAAGCATCATCTACACGGTCTTTTTTCTCTTTCATTTCTACCTCTGATGCAGCACCTACATAAAGAACAGCAACACCACCAGCTAATTTAGCCAAACGCTCTTGTAACTTTTCTTTATCGTAATCAGATGTAGTTGATTCGATTTGAGATTTTATTTGATTTACACGTGCTTTGATTTGTTCTTGGTCACCAGAACCGTTAACTATGGTAGTATTATCTTTATCTATAGAAACTTTTTCTGCAGTTCCAAGCATATCCAAAGTAGCATTCTCTAACGTATATCCTCTTTCTTCAGATATTACAGTACCACCAGTTAAGATTGCGATATCCTCTAACATTGCTTTTCTTCTATCTCCAAATCCTGGTGCCTTAACAGCAGCAATCTTTAATGAACCTCTAAGCTTATTTACTACTAATGTAGCTAATGCTTCACCTTCTACTTCTTCAGAAATAATTAATAAAGGTTTTCCTTGTTGCGCTACTGGTTCTAGAACAGGAAGTAAATCCTTCATGTTAGAAATCTTCTTATCAAACAATAAGATATAAGGATTTTCTAATTCTGTAATCATTTTTTCTGAATCTGTCACAAAATATGGAGATTGATATCCTCTATCGAATTGCATTCCTTCTACGACATCTACATAAGTATCAGTTCCTTTGGCTTCCTCTACGGTGATAACACCTTCTTTTCCTACTTTACCAAATGCCTTAGCAATTAAATCACCTATATTCTCATCATTATTAGCAGAGATAGAGGCTACTTGTTTGATTTTGTCTGAGTTGTTACCAACTTCTGTAGATTGTTCTTTAAGGCTTGCAACTACGCTTTCTACGGCCTTGTCAATACCTCTTTTTAAATCCATTGGATTTGCACCTGCGGCAACGTTCTTAAGTCCTTCTCTTACGATTGCTTGGGCTAATACAGTAGCAGTAGTGGTACCGTCACCTGCTAGGTCGTTGGTTCTAGAAGCAACTTCCTTAACCATTTGTGCACCCATGTTCTCAATAGGATCCTCTAACTCTATTTCTTTTGCTACAGATACACCATCTTTTGTAACATGTGGAGCACCAAATGCTTTGCTTATCACAACGTTTCTACCTTTTGGACCAAGGGTTACTTTTACTGCATCAGCCAATCTATCCACTCCTTTTTTAAGAGCATCTCTAGAATCTATATTAAATTTTATATCTTTTGCCATAATATATTTATTTATTTTATAGCGCTGCGATCAGCGCAATTTTAAATTGGATGTGTTTTAATTTAAGATTAAATAATCTGTTTTATATTCTATTAGTTAAGTTCATTAAACAATTGCAAAAATATCAGACTCTCTCATGATTAAATAATCACTTCCGTCTAGTTTTAGCTCTGTCCCAGCATATTTACCATAGAGAACCTTGTCGCCAATTTTCACAGTCATAGGTTCGTCTTTTTTACCTTTGCCAACAGCTACCACTATTCCTTCTTGTGGCTTTTCTTTGGCAGAATCTGGAATAATGATTCCTGATGCTGTTTTAGTTTCTGCAGGAGAAGGCTCTACAACCACTCTATCTGCTAACGGTTTAATGTTTAAATTACTCATATATAGTATTTTTAAAATTTGTTTCTCTCCCTATAGGTCATAATTTATGCCATTTAAATTATCCAAATAAATATGACAATAATAGTATGAAGTTTATGACATTTTAGAATTAAAAATGCCACCCTGTCTGACAGGATGGCACTCTAATTTAATTGATGTTTCTAAGAAGGCTTATTTGATAATTATCTTATCAGAAAATGTTTCTTTACCATCTTTAATCTCGATGATATAAACGCCTGGTTTGAGGTTGCTTAAATCAACGGTTTTATCAGATTGTGTTCTTCTTGCAACTAATTTACCAGAAAGGTCATAAACATTTAAGGCAAACTTAGCGTTTACAAAATCATGAGAAATCCTCAAAATACCATTAGAAGGATTAGGGTTTATGCTAAATTCTTTGGTATTAAACTCATTGGTTGCTAATTGGCCTATTGTAAATGGTGTTGATTCTTCGTCTGTAAATGTACCACCAGTAGCTACAACTTCTCCATTAGCTGTTGTCACTTCATAGGAGCCGTTACCGTATGAACAACACATTCCATCACCGAAGCCATCAAAAATTGTAAAATAATAACAAGAATCTGGATCAAGTGTTATTTCCTCCGTAACTGTTTCTGAATCACCATCAGTATATGGTCCACCACTAGCTACGATTTCATTATTTTGATTTCTAATGTTCCAAGTAGTTTCTGATCCATAATTATCTGGTGTAATGCTAATGATAAAATTATTTTCATTAAAAGTTGGAATATCCATTTCTGGTAATACATAAGTACCTGTAGATACATTATTATCTTGGAAGTCGTCATCCATACCGTTTACAAAAACTATTTGTGCAGTAACTTCATTAACACCAGTTACCAGACCATCTGCAATAGCAGGTAAATTAATAGTTGTGTATTCAAATTGGTTTAATTCTCCAGTCCACTCATAAGTCATAGTTGCTAAACCTGGAATTCCATAGGCTATAGTAGCGGATGTAATAGGATTAGGACCTGTACTTTCTAGAACTACTACAGGATTAATTTCTGCCACAGTATCACAAGGAGAAGCGCCTGTTTCCGTAACACTATTTAACGTAATCTTTGCGTCTAATTCATAGTCAGAAGTGTCAAAGGCATTAGATTCTAATAATTCTTTACGTCTTGGTGAATTTTCCATTACAGCTACCATTCTTAATCTCTGGTCTTCCGTATAAGTATTCATACATGCATCATAACTGTAATCCATATAATTTTCTATCATATCAATGCTTCCACATGACTCTTGACCTACGGGACATCCAGAGGTTGGTCCATCTGCATTAGGTGTATCTTCACAAAAATCATCAACAGAGCAATCTCCATCTCCCCAAATATGTCTTAATCCAACCCAGTGACCAACTTCATGCGTCATGGTTCTACCTTTATTATATGGAGCACTTAAAAGAAAAGAGCCATCATCTTCTGCGATAGTACCAAAAGTAGCATAGTTAGCAACTACACCATCTGTACTAGCAGAACCTCCATTTGAAGGCATACCATCTAATCCAGATTGGCTTGGGAATTGCGCATAGCCTAAAAGGTTAGAGCTAGAACCTCCAAATCTTACAGACCACATATTGAAATATCTAGTAGGATCCCAAATGGTTTCTGGTTTTACTTGTGAATTAACTTCTTGCATTGTCCAGGATTCTTTATTAAGATTAACTCTATTGACGCCATTAGTAGCTGTACCGTCTGGAGCAATAGTGGCTAATTTAAATTCTATTCTAGTATCTACTCCAAGTTCATAACCCGTATTTTCTGCTCCAGGAGTTCCCGCTAATCTTCTAAAATCTTGATTTAAAACATTGATTTGTGAAACTGCTTGGGCATAAGAAATGTTTTCTCCCACTCTATTCCCAGGGGTATTAATGGGATCTCCATTATGCACTACGTGAATTACTACTGGAATCACCATTACTTCATCATCTTTTTTAGATAATTTTGCTTCTTCCACCAAAGGTTTTAACCATTCTTCAAAAGTTTCATTGGATTTACGATAAATAGGATCTTGTTTTTCTAGTTGTTCTGTGGCTTCAACAGTATAACATCTAATAACTTCACCTTTAAATTTTACCAAATCATTTGGTGTTTGCTGTGCGTTTAATTGAATACACGATAGCACAAATAGTGCTGTCAAAAAATATAATTTCTTCATGTTTAATAATTTATTAACTTTGACCAAATATAAAATAAATTTTAATACTTCATTATGAATTTACTTAAAAAAATAACATTTCTTTTGCTTTTAACATTTTTTATTAATTGTTCTATGAGTAATGGACAGAAAGCATCTAATAAGGTTAAGGATATTGAAATAGTGAAAATTCATACATACACAAGGGGTGTAAGTAACACGTTAACAGTTAATCCAAATGCTTTTAGTAAATTCAAGTTTGAGGATAAGATGTTTACCAAAAGTATTGAAACCAATCAATGGGAGAAGATTAAAGAGTTAGTCTCTGGATTAGATATAAAAGAATTAGATAACTTAAAAGTAACAAGTAAACAGCATCAAACGGATGGAGCGATGGCAGAAGTTTTAACGATTACTATTAATGGGGATAACTACCAATCTCCTACTTATGATGCGGGAGAACCTCCTACAGAAATTAAAGAATTAGTGAGCTATATCAAAAGGTTAGATAATACGAAATAGATTAATTCTTTAGGTTTGGAATTGATTTAATCTTGAGGTATTAAAAAACGGAGATATCTTTGATCAAAGATACCTCCGTTTTTTTGTAATTATTATTTAATCCAATATATGATTTATTTTAAAATAGATCATTCATGCATTATTGTGCTGGCGTGTTATTATCTTCTGGTGCAGGGATATTTAAAGAGTTATTGGCAGGCGCCTCTGTGGTTTCACTTGGAGCTGGGGATGTTTCTGTAGGTAAATCGATATCTGGAATTAAATTTTGTTGGGAATTCCTTGGTATCACAAAATTAGATACAATAATCAAAATGGCAATTATCGCAGAGAGTACCCATGTAGATCTATCTAAAAAATTATTGGTTCTTTGTACACCGAACATTTGTCCGCCACCACCACCAAATGTAGATGATAATCCACCACCTTTGGGATTTTGTGATAAAATTATCATTATTAACATAGCACAAACCGCTATAATTACGATGGATATGAATATAAATGTTCCGTTTACCATGATGTTTAATTCTTTAATTCTTTAATTTCTTTAATACGGTCTGCAAAGTAACCACTTTTTTCTGGATATTTCAAACGTAAAATGCGATATGCCTTGATAGCTTTATCATATTTATTCTGTTCTACATAGATATTAGCCAATGTTTCTGTCATTAAATGGGACAAATTTTCTTTATGATTAGTGCTATTGATATCTATGCTAGGTTTATATTCTTTGGCTGGAACAATTTTGGGATTTTTATCCAAAAAAGCTTCTATTATTTTAAATTTCTCTTCAATTTCTTCTTTCTTCTCTGGATTAGAGATTGATTTATCGTTTTCTATTGGAGCTTCCTTTTTATTAATTTTAAGCCAATCAATAAAAGAGTGATTTTTCTCTATAGACTCGCCTGCAGAGTTGTCTTGATTTTCAGATTTTGTTAGTATTTGTGCAGGTTGATTGGTGTCCTCTGGATGGAATGCTGAGCTGTTATTATCCAAATTTAAATCGGTGTCTTCTTCAGGTAATTCTAGAATAATATGCGATGGTGTTTCTAGAGGATTAGTACTATTTGATTCAGATGAATTTAGAGACTCTGTTTTCTTGTCAATAGGTGAGACTACTTCAAAATTTAGATAATCGTATAAAATTTTTCTGTTGGTAGTATAAACCGATGCTTTTTGAACATAACGCTCCCATTGCCCCGCTGAATGCCTGGAAGTGGCTTTGGTTTGCAATAAGATAAAAGGGTAGAAGTAGGGGTACTTCTCTCTTTCTTTTTCTATCATTAAAAGATCAGAAGCGGAGACCTCTAAAGGATTGTTCAATATATGTTTAACTCTTTCAATCATTATTACCAATCTGCCACTATTGCTGTAAATATTTGATCTATAATCACGGCATTAATATCGGGTGTTAAGTTTGCCGCAACTTGGTTTAGTGTTAAGCTGGAATCATATTCTAGGTAATGAGAAAAAGTTCTACTAAAACTTTTCTCTTCTTGAATGTTATTGACATAATTTACTCTTACTTTAATGGTGAGTCTATTTTGACTTGCGCGGTCCCCGCTGGTAATATTTACTGGTGTTTCATAAAAATCTACAATTTCACCGTCAATAAATATGTCTGCATCATTGCTATTGGTTAAATTTAGACTAGTTCTTTGGTCAAATCTCAGCTGTAGATCATTGGTAAATTCTTGCGCATAATTAGGCAATTGAAAAGATGCATAATTAATGAAGTTATCTATTTTGATGGATTCTATCCTAGGATCAAGGGAGGAACCCGTGAAAGAATAACAAGAAGATAAACTGAGTAGTAATATAACTAATAATCTATAAATCATATTGTTTGATTTTCCTGTAAAGTGTTCTCTCGGAGATACCTAATTCCTTCGCCGCATCTTTTCTTCGTCCATTGTATTTCTCCAGTGCTTTTTCTATGAGTTCTACCTCATTTTCTTGTAATGATAGAGAATGATTCGCTTCTATATCTTCATATTCGTAATCTTCTACATCAGATACTGTGGAATAAGCAGAAGATTGATCTACATTCACTGGCTCATAATGAAGTAATGAATCTGGAGTTTGGTTATAATCACTAAAAACTCTGTTGACTAACTCTTTGTTTTCATTCATTATTTCATCTCCATTCTTGGATATTAGTTGGAGAGTTAAAGCTCTTAAATCATTAAGATCTTTTTTCATATCAAAAAGAAACTTATATAAAATTTCTCTTTCTGTATTGGGCGTTCCTGTGTCTGTAGAAACTGTATTTGAATTAAGTTTAACAAGGCTATGGGTAGGTAGATGTTGATTTAAAACCTTGCTATCTACTTCATCGCTTTGGATTACAGAAATTTCCTCTGCGAAGTTTCTCAATTGACGAACATTCCCAGGCCATGAATAATTAGCAAGTAATTTTTCTGCTTCTGGCGTTAGTCTTACCATAGGTCTGTGATATTTTTCTGCAAAATCCATAGCGAATTTTCTAAAAAGAAGAGGGATGTCATCTTTTCTATCACGGAGTGCAGGCACTTTTATTTCTACTGTATTTAACCTATAATACAAATCCTCTCTAAATTTACCTTCTGCTACAGCATCTAGAACATTCACATTTGTTGCTGCCACGATTCTAACATCGGTCTTTTGAATCTGAGAAGACCCAACTTTCATGAATTCCCCACTTTCCAAAACTCTAAGTAAACGCACTTGCGTATGCAAGGGCAATTCTCCAACTTCATCCAAGAAAATAGTTCCACCATCAGCTACCTCAAAGTATCCTTTTCTGGTTGTAGAAGCACCAGTGAAAGCTCCTTTTTCATGACCAAAAAGTTCTGAATCAATGGTTCCCTCTGGGATTGCACCACAGTTTACCGCAATATAATTATTATGTTTCCTATTACTTAATGTATGGATGATTCTGGGAATAAACTCTTTACCTACTCCACTCTCACCAGTTACTAGAACAGAGATATCTGTAGGAGCAATTTGGATAGATTTCTCTAATGCCAAATTTAAAGTAGAATCATTTCCTATGATTCCAAAACGTTGTTTAATTCCTTGTAAATTTTCTGCCATGTGCAATTATTTATCTATAATTATATAAAACACTCCAATCTTGATTTTCAACGTCTCCAATTTTCACGGTTGCCCTTTCTGGACGATTATCCCTAAAAGTATTATAAGTATAATCTAATGTAAAATCTTCGCCATCTTTTTCTACGTTGATTCTGTTATTTTCACTAATCAGTAGTGCTAATATATCTAATTGTGGCATTATGCGATCAGTCATTCCTTCATTAAAAGCAAGTAAAAAGACTAATGGGTTAAAATCTACAGAGGCTACACCAGCAATGGGGTTAGGATATTCATCATATTGAAAAGACAGATTGGTTATAGCCAGATTGTCTTTGGTGTAATTAATAGCATTTACCTTTCGGCTTACTCCTCCATTACTTTCTCTTATTACTATGTTTAGCTTTGAGTTTATAGTAGGTGCATTGTCCTCAATTGGGGTGGGAATATATTCATAACCCGTTATAAACCCTCTATCTGTAGTAGTGAAATTGTAGTTTGCCACAATCTCATCGCTTTCGGTTTTCACTGCATTAACAATCTTACCTTTATCGTCATAAATAAATGTAAGTTTAAGATTACCAAATTTAATAGAATCATATTTTTGACTGTAATAGAAGTTATAGGTAGATTCATTTAAGATTATACTGGATATTCTTCCTAATTTATTTTCTTTTGCATTTTCCGTAAATCTCTCAAAATGAATATTATCCCCATTATGACTTTGATAATCAGATAAAAATACATCACCAGTCTCATTTTCAGTCCCTAATCTTATAAATTCTAAAGTATATTCAAAGTTGGGGTACCTAGAATTATATTGTTTTAAATAAGGCTCAGCTATTTCTATATCAGGTCCTCCTGTAGTTTCGCCAGGGATGATTAATTCTGCATCATAGCAAGAAATCATTATAAAAGGTACCATTAAAACAAGTAATCTTTTCATATTTAATTTTTAAATATAACGTGATGATTTGATTTTTATTTAAACTCTATTACCTAATAATGTAGCGGTGGTACAATTATTTACCAAAACATTCACGAAGTCACCTGGTTTTTCCTCTCCTGTCTTTGGAAAAACCACTACTGCATTTTGGGTATTTCTACCCATCCATTCTTGATTGCTCTTCTTTGAATCGCCCTCTATCAATACCTCATGTACCTTTCCCACATATGCAGTCATTCTTTTAAATGCATGTTTCTGCTGCAAATCCATGATTTCCTTGAGACGTCTTTTCTTCACATCAGTGGGAACATCATCCGGCATTTTTTTATGTGCTGGCGTTCCTGGACGTTCGGAATAAGCAAACATGTATCCAAAATCATATTGTACATATTCCATTAAAGATAAGGTGTCTTGATGTTCTTCTTCTGTTTCTCCACAGAAACCAGCAATCATATCATGCGATAGAGCGCAGTCTGGGAGAATAGTGCGTATATCATCTATTAACTGCAAATATTCCTCACGCGTATGTTGGCGATTCATTCTTTTTAACACAGATGTACTACCAGATTGTACGGGGAGATGAATATATTTACAAATATTAGCATATTTAGCCATCGTATGTAGAACATTTCTATTCATATCCTGCGGATTGGATGTGGTAAATCTAATCCTCATGTCTGGAACCGCCGTTGCTACCATTTCTAATAATTTGGCGAAATCAACTGCCGTTGCTTTTTGAATTTCACTAGCTTTTTTAATATCTTTTTTTAAGCCTCCGCCATACCATAGAAAACTATCAACATTTTGACCCAATAAAGTAACTTCCTTATATCCATTTTTCCACAACTCTTTGCATTCCTCAATGATGGAATGTGGATCACGACTTCTCTCTCTACCTCTTGTAAAAGGCACAACACAGAAAGTACACATATTATCACAACCTCTGGTGATAGAAACAAAAGCAGTAATACCATTTCCTCCTAAACGGACTGGGCTTAAATCAGCATAAGTTTCATCTCTGGATAAAAGTACATTCACCGCAGATCTCCCATCGTCTGTTTCTTGAAGTAGATTAGGTAAATCCCTATAAGCATCAGGTCCTACTACAAGGTCTACTAAATGTTCTTCTTCTAAAAACTTTTCTTTTAAACGCTCTGCCATACAGCCTAAAACACCAATTGTTAAGGCTGGCTTATTCTTTTTGAGGGTATTAAACTGGGTTAACCTTTTACGTACCGTTTGTTCCGCTTTTTCTCTAATAGAACAAGTATTAAGAAGTATTAAATCTGCTTGGTCTAACTGCTGTGTAGTCGTGTATCCTTCTTTATCTAAAATGGAAGCCACGATTTCAGAATCAGAGAAATTCATCTGGCATCCGTAACTTTCTAAAAACAATTTTTTATTATTCTGTGAGCTAGATTGGAAATTTAAAGCTTCCCCCTGTCTATTCTCATCAATAATCTTTTCTTCAATCTGCATAACTAAAATATGAAATGGAGGCAAATATACAAAATAGGCGACAAAATGTCAGTGTATCATGTGTTTTAACGCAACTTTAATTAAATTAAAATGTAGCTACCATACCAAAATGCACTTTGCCATTAGTGAAATCAATAGGCTGGCTTTCACTTTTTCCTACAGCGTATATCAATTTAAATATACCAACATTACTTCTAAATTGTATACCACTCCCCAATCCTATCCACTTATTTAACCTGTCAAATTCCTCACTTCTTGTTAATGCAAAATCAGAGAAAACTTCTACCAAAAAATTATTGTTAGGGATATACCGATAAGCTAGAGAAAGCATATTAAAAGATGAGGTGAAGATGCTATTCTGATTAAACCCTCTTAAATTACTGATTCCTCCTAATTGGAATAATTCATTGTAGAGGAATTCATTTTCTTTTTCAATTAAGTTCTGTCCCTGCCCCTTACCATATATATAGTGATGTTTCCACAGGCGCTGTTGTCTAGCTAATTCATAAGAAACTTCTGATTGAGTAATATTTTCTTCTTGAAAAGTTTTCTTGAGTAAATTCGTATTCAATTTAAGAAGCGTTTTATTCTCATTAAAAGTTAATAGATCATCATTGTTAAAGACATAGCCGACCCCAAACCCCGTTTTCTTATAATCTTCTCCAGTAGTTCTTTCAGATTCAATGAAATTAGAAGTTTCTAAATTGAAATTAGCATAAACATATGAATTGATACTGGTTTGATAAGACAATCCATTGTTCCAACGCAATTGCAAAAAAGTTGAATCTTGTTTACGAATCTTCAAATCAGATTGAATCCCTATATACTTAAAGAAGAGGTAGGGGAAATGTAAATTAAAATCCAGATTTTGACTTTTATTTTCACCCCCAAACCAAGTCAAATTAATTTGCTCTAATTGATTGAATGCATTATATAAATTTAAATTAACGTTTCCGCTTAATTTTAATTTATTGTTTTCATCTGTACTAAAGCCCATAATACCATCAAAACTATTAGTTCTCTGCTTCATCGTATAAATAAAAAGTGTACTAGAATCTCTTGTATAGGATATTTTACTAGATTGAGTTAGGTTGATAGTTTTATTGTTTTCAACCAAATTTTCAAGTGCTTTTATATTTTGGTTATTGGCTATCGTATTTTTATGTAGCAAGGACTGTTTGTATCCAGAAGGAATTTTGTCATAACCTATAAATTTAATGTCATCAATCGTTCTTGGGTTTTCGTCTTTCACAACCATTTTATAGATCAATCCGTCTTTCTCTAATATATTTGGAGACAGGATAATTTTATTAAACATCTTACCCGCATGAATCAAGCTATCTTTAATTTTGTCTAAATCATTTGAATAACGATCCTTATTGGTGATATAATCTGAATAGAATTTGCCTTGATGTATGTAAACCTTGCATTTTTGGTTCTTGCTGGTCATACTATCCACTTGCAGCGCATAATATCCATTTTTATTTAGACTATCCAAATAATGTCTATAATCATCCTGTTGAGCGATTAATTTATATTTATTTAAATCTTTTTGCCAACTAAAAATGTTACAGTTATTTTGCGCATTCAACAATTGTATAAAAAAAATTAATATGATAGATATAGAGCGGTAATACATATATTATATTATATAGCGAATATAGTTCAAAATTAGATTTTCTGGATAAATCCTTAAAAATTAATATTCAATGGTTTGTATTTTTATAAATTATTCTTACATTTGCAGCCCTTATGTAGTTAAGTACTACATATAATATTGAATATTAATTATATGCCAACAATACAACAACTAGTTAGAAAAGGTAGAACAAAACTCACTAAGAAGAGTAAATCGGCTGCATTGGACGGATGTCCTCAGCGACGCGGTGTTTGTACACGTGTTTACACTACTACTCCTAAAAAACCGAATTCAGCGATGAGAAAAGTTGCTCGTGTTCGATTAACTAATGGGAAAGAAGTAAACGCATACATCGGTGGTGAAGGTCATAACTTGCAAGAGCACTCGATAGTATTGGTGAGAGGAGGAAGGGTAAAAGATTTACCTGGTGTACGTTATCATATCGTGCGTGGCGCGTTAGATACGGCGGGAGTTAGTGGTAGATTACAGCGTAGAAGTAAGTACGGTGCTAAAAAGCCTAAGAAGTAATCTAAAAAAACCTGAGAAGAAATGAGAAAGACAAAAGCTAAAAAGCGCTTGATACTTCCTGATCCTAGATTTAATGATCAATTAGTGACAAGATTTGTAAATATGTTAATGCTAGATGGGAAAAAAAGTGTAGCATTCAAAGTGTTTTATGATGCGATTGATATCGTAGAACAACGCAAAGAAGACCCAGAACAAAATGGTCTAGAATTATTCAAAGAAGCATTGACAAATGTCATGCCTCACGTGGAAGTTAGATCCAGACGTGTGGGGGGAGCTACGTTTCAGATTCCAATGCAAATTCGTCCAGATAGGAAAATTTCTATGGCGATGAAATGGTTGATTAAATATTCTAGAGCTAGAAATGAAAAGTCGATGGCTCAAAGATTGGCGTCTGAAGTTCTTGCTGCTGCAAAAGAAGAAGGAGCGGCCGTCAAAAAGAGAATGGATACGCATAAAATGGCAGAAGCAAATAAAGCATTTTCACACTTTAGATTCTAAATAAAACATGGCACAAAGAGATTTAAAATATACAAGAAACATTGGTATTGCTGCACACATTGATGCTGGTAAAACGACTACGACAGAACGTATTTTGTTTTATACTGGTAGAACACATAAATTAGGTGAAGTTCACGATGGCGCATCTACTATGGATTGGATGGAGCAAGAAGCAGAAAGAGGTATTACTATTACTTCTGCTGCCACTACCTGTACATGGGTTTTTCCTAAAGAAAATGGCAAGCCAACTGCAGATGCAAAAGACTATCACTTTAATATAATAGATACACCTGGGCACGTGGATTTCACTGTAGAAGTAAATAGATCATTACGTGTTTTAGATGGTTTGGTTTTCCTATTTAGTGCTGTGGATGGTGTAGAACCACAATCAGAAACTAACTGGAGGTTAGCAGATAATTACAAAGTTCCTAGATTAGGTTTTGTAAATAAAATGGACCGTCAAGGGGCAGACTTTTTAAAGGTTTGTACTCAGGTAAGGGAAATGTTAGGGTCTAATGCTGTGCCTATTGTAATTAACATAGGTGATGAAGATGATTTTAAAGGTGTTGTAGACTTAGTAAAAAACCGTGCTATTATTTGGCATGACGAGACACAAGGAGCAACCTTTGACGAAGTAGAAATACCAGAAGAATTAAAAGAAATCTCTCACGAACTTAGAGGGAAATTAATAGAATCTGTAGCAGAGTATGACGAGAGTCTTTTAGAGAAATACTTCGACGATGAAAACTCTATTACAGAAGAAGAAGTACACAAAGCTTTAAGAGCAGCAACCTTAGATATGTCTATTATTCCTATGGTATGTGGTTCTGCATTTAAGAACAAAGGTGTACAGTTCATGCTGGATTGTGTTTGTCGCTACTTGCCTTCTCCTCTGGATATTGAGGGTGTAGAAGGCGTTAACCCTAATACAGAAGAAGTTGAAGTAAGACGTCCTTCTGTTGACGAACCTTTCTCAGCTTTGGCTTTTAAGATTGCAACAGATCCTTTTGTGGGACGATTAGCGTTCTTCCGTGCATATTCTGGTAGATTAGACGCTGGATCATATGTTTTAAACAATAGATCAAACAATAAAGAGCGTATCTCACGTATATACCAAATGCATTCAAATAAACAAGAACCAGTAGATTTTATTGAGGCTGGAGATATTGGAGCGGCAGTAGGTTTTAAAGATATTAAGACTGGAGACACATTAAGTGATTTGGAACATCCCATTGTTTTAGAGTCTATGGACTTTCCGGATCCAGTTATTGGTATTGCAGTAGAGCCTAAATCTAAAGCAGATATGGATAAGCTAGGAATGGCTTTATCTAAGTTAGCAGAAGAAGACCCTACTTTCGTTGTTAAAACGGATGAGGCTTCAGGACAGACTATAATCTCTGGTATGGGGGAGCTTCACTTAGATATCATTGTAGATCGTCTTAGAAGAGAGTTTAAAGTTGATGTTAATCAAGGACAACCACAAGTAGAGTATAAAGAGGCAATTCTTGGCTCCACAGATCATAGAGAAACTTATAAGAAACAATCTGGTGGACGTGGTAAATTTGCTGATATTGTTTTTACGTTAGAGCCAGCAGATGAAGGGGAAACGGGATTACAGTTTATAAACTTAATTAAAGGTGGTAATATCCCTAAAGAGTTTATCCCATCTATAGAGAAAGGATTTAAAGAAGCAATGAAGAATGGTCCTTTAGCTGGATATGAAGTTGAATCTATGAAAGTAACATTGAAGGATGGATCCTTCCACCCTGTGGATTCAGATCAATTATCTTTTGAGTTAGCTGCTAAATTAGGTTTTAGAAATGCAGCAAAGAAAGCTAAACCAACAATCATGGAACCTATTATGAAATTAGAGGTTCTAACCCCAGAAGAAAATATGGGTGATATTGTAGGTGATTTAAATAAACGTAGAGGTGTTCCTTCTGGTATGGGTGATAGAAATAATGCTAAAGTAATCAAAGGCTTAGTTCCATTATCAGAAATGTTTGGTTATGTTACATCGTTAAGAACATTATCATCTGGACGAGCAACTTCTACGATGGAATTTGAAAAATATGAACCAGCACCCCAAAGTGTTGCAGAGGAAGTAATTGCTAAAGCAAAAGGAGGTAACGAAGTTTAATAAGTAGAAAGATGAGTCAAAAAATTAGAATAAAATTAAAATCATACGATTATAACTTAGTTGATAAATCAGCAGAGAAAATCGTAAAAACTGTAAAATCTACTGGAGCTATTGTTAATGGACCAATTCCGTTACCAACGAACAAAAGAATTTTCACAGTACTACGTTCACCCCATGTTAACAAGAAAGCACGTGAACAGTTTCAATTAAGTTCTCATAAGAGACTACTTGATATCTATAGTTCTTCTTCTAAGACTGTAGATGCATTGATGAAACTAGAATTGCCAAGTGGAGTAGAGGTAGAAATTAAAGTGTAATTTAAATAAAATTAATTGATGATGTAGCGTTTAGATTTGTCTGAACGCTGCTTTTTCATCTTATATCAAGAAAAATAATGTCAGGAATTATTGGAAAAAAGATTGCAATGACAAGTTTGTTTGATGAGAAAGGAAATAATATTCCTTGTACTATTATTCAAGCTGGTCCTTGTGTCGTTACGCAGGTCAGAACCGAAGAAAGCGACGGCTATAGTGCTGTTCAGCTGGGTTTCGATGACAAGAAAGAAAAGAATGTTGGTCAAGGAATGTTAGGACATTTCAAAAAGGCTGGCACTACACCAAAATATAAATTGGTGGAATTTAAAGGAGCTTTTGTGGATGATTTATCTCTTGGGCAAGAAGTTAAGGTAGATGTGTTCAAAGAAGGAGAATTTGTTGATGTCACAGGTAATTCTAAAGGAAAAGGATTCCAAGGTGTTGTTAAGAGACATGGTTTTGCCGGAGTCGGACAAGCGACACATGGTCAACACAACAGGTTAAGAGCACCAGGTTCTATTGGTGCAGGATCCGATCCATCTAGAGTATTCAAAGGAATGCGAATGGCTGGTCAAATGGGAAATGAAAAGGTAACTATTCAAAACCTTAAAGTGCTTAAGGTAGATGAAGAGAAAAACCTTTTAATTGTTAAAGGAGCTATACCAGGTCCTAAAAATTCATATGTAATTGTAAGAAAATGGAATTAAAAGTATTAGACAAATCAGGAAAAGAAACGAATAAGGTTGTTACCTTAGACGAATCTATTTTTGGGATAGAGCCTAGTGAGCATACTTTGTATCTTGAGATTAAGCAATTTTTAGCTAATCAAAGACAGGGGACCCATAAATCTAAAGAAAGAAGTGAAATCAAAGGTTCCACGAAAAAGATTAAGAAGCAAAAAGGAACAGGTACTGCTAGAGCAGGTGATATAAAAAATCCTTTATTTAAAGGAGGGGGACGTGTATTTGGTCCAAGACCTAGAAACTATTCCTTTAAATTGAATAAAGCTCAGAAGAAAGTGGCTAAACGTTCTGCATTGAGTCAGAAGGTTAAGGATAATGCGATTAGAATCGTGGAGGAGGTTAGTTTCGATGCTCCTAAGACCAAAGATTTTAATGAAATTTTAGATAATTTAAATTTATCCTCGAAAAAATCACTTTTTGTATTGGGAAATCAAAATAATAACTTATATTTGTCCTCCCGAAATTTACAAGCAGTTAAAGTTGTAAATTTCTCTGAGTTAACAAGTTATGATATTATGAATGCGTCAGAACTTGTGTTATTCGAGAGTTCGGTTGATAAGATTCAGGAAAATTTAAAGAAGTAAGACGATTATGAGTATCATTTTAAGACCTGTGATTACAGAAAAAGCGACAAGCGATGCTGAATTAAAGAATCGTTATGCTTTTTATGTGAATCCTGAAGCAAATAAGATAGAAATTAAGAATGCGGTTCAAAAGATGTATGATGTAGATGTGCTAAAAGTACGTACTATGATTTATGCACCTAAAGTTAAATCGCGATATACGAAAACAGGCTTTCAAGTTGGTAAAACCAACAAATTAAAAAAAGCTGTTGTGCAGATAGAAGAAGGTCAAGAGATCGATTTGTACGGTAATATTTAAGAGTTTAAATTATGTCAGTAAGAAAATTAAAACCTGTAACACCCGGTCAAAGATTTCGAATTGTTAACAATTTTGATCAGGTTACTACAACCAAGCCAGAAAAGTCCCTTACCAAAGGGATTAGCAAGTCTGGTGGTCGTAATAACACTGGTAAAATGACAATGCGTTTCATTGGTGGTGGTCATAAAAGAAAATATCGTATCATTGACTTCAAGAGGAATAAACAAGGTACTGCCGAAGTTTTGAGTATTGAATACGATCCAAATCGTACTTCTTTTATTGCTTTAGTGCAGTATAAAGATGGAGAAAAGAAATATATCATTGCACAAAATGGGCTTAAGGTAGGGCAAATCATAGAAAATGGTGATGCTGTTGCTCCCGAAGTTGGTAATGCTATGAAACTTAAAAATATGCCTTTAGGTACAGTAATCTCATGTATTGAGTTACGTCCTGGTCAAGGTGCTTTAATGGCAAGAAGTGCTGGGTCATATGCCCAGTTAATTGCTAGAGAAGGTAAGTTTGCAACACTTAAAATGCCATCTGGTGAAATCAGATTAGTTTTGGTAGAGTGTATGGCTACAGTTGGGGCAGTATCTAATTCAGATCATCAAACAGAGGTTAGCGGTAAAGCAGGACGTTCTCGATGGAAAGGTAGAAGACCAAGAACTAGATCAATGGTTATGAATCCTGTTGATCACCCAATGGGTGGTGGTGAAGGACGCGCTACAGGTGGTATACCAAGAAATAAAAACGGTATTCCTGCTAAAGGATTCAAAACCCGTTATAAAAAGAAGGCGTCTAATAAATATATTGTAGAAAGAAGAAAGAAATAACCTATGGCACGTTCATTAAAAAAAGGACCATATATTCATTATAAGTTGGAGAAGAAAATTCAAGATAATATTGAAAGTGGTAAAAAGACTGTTGTGAAAACATGGTCTAGGGCTTCAATGATTTCTCCTGACTTTGTTGGTCAAACTATAGCAGTTCATAATGGTAAACAATTCATTCCTGTTTTTGTTACTGAGAATATGGTTGGTCATAAATTAGGAGAGTTTTCACCAACTCGTACTTTTAGAGGTCATGCAGGTGCGAAAAATAAAGGTAAAAAATAGAAGTTATGGGAAGACGAAAACATAATAGTGCTGTTGCCTTAAAGGAGGCTAAAGCTGATTTAGCTTTTGCTAAGTTGAATAATTGCCCTACTTCACCTAGGAAAATGCGATTAGTTGCAGATATTATTCGCGGAGAGAATGTACAAAGAGCTTTATTTATACTAAGATATTCTAAAAAAGAAGCTTCTGAAAGATTAGAAAAACTTCTTTTAAGTGCTATTTCTAATTGGCAAAACAAAAATGGAGATGCTGATGTTGAGACGGCGGAGCTTTATGTAAAAGAAATTTATGTGGATAGTGGTAGACAATTGAAGAGATTACGTCCTGCACCTCAGGGTAGAGCGCATAGAATTAGAAAAAGATCAAATCATGTCACGCTTATTTTAGGTAGTAAAAAAGCAGAGAATCAATAGTTATGGGACAGAAAACAAATCCAATTGGAAATAGATTAGGTATCATCAGAGGATGGGATTCTAACTGGTATGGTGGTAAAGACTATGGTGATAAATTAGCAGAGGATGCTAAGATTAGAGAATATTTAGGAGCTCGTTTACAAAAAGCTAGTGTTTCTAGTATTTATATAGAAAGAACACTTAAACTTATAACTATTACGATTACCACTGCAAGACCTGGGATTATTATTGGTAAAGGAGGGTCAGAAGTTGATAAGTTAAAAGAAGAGTTAAAAAAACTTACTGGTAAAGATGTTCAAATTAACATATTTGAAATAAAAAGACCAGAACTTGACGCTACATTAGTAGCCGATAGTATAGCACGTCAGATAGAAAATAGAATTTCTTATAGGCGAGCGGTGAAGATGGCAATTGCAGCCGCAATGAGAATGAATGCGGAAGGTATTAAGGTTCAAATCTCTGGTAGATTGAATGGTGCGGAGATGGCTCGTTCTGAAACTTATAAAGAAGGTCGTATTCCATTATCAACATTTCGTGCAGATATTGATTATGCTATACGCGAAGCGCATACTACTTATGGGAGATTAGGGGTCAAGGTGTGGATCATGAAAGGAGAGGTTTACGGAAAGAGAGAGTTATCACCACTAGTGGGATTACAAAAAAATAAAAAGGGTGGCGGTAGAAGAAATGATCGTCGTC
Organism: Flavobacteriaceae bacterium Ap0902; assembly: GCA_009835005.1. Taxonomy (GTDB): domain Bacteria; phylum Bacteroidota; class Bacteroidia; order Flavobacteriales; family Weeksellaceae; genus Profundicola. The sequence continues at coordinate 26,641 of WTFG01000013.1, forward strand.
GTGATCGAAAAAGATCATAATTCAAAACAATAATATTTGAATCATGTTACAACCAAAAAGAACAAAATATAGAAAGTCTCAGAAAAATGTTAAAAAAGGTGTTTCGCAGAGAGGTACTCAACTAGCATTCGGTCAATTTGGAATTAAGACTTTAGAGAGTAAGTGGATTACGGCTCGTCAAATAGAAGCTGCTCGTATTGCTGCAACACGTTATCTAAAACGTGAAGGTAGTATTTGGATTAAAATTTTTCCAGATAAACCTATTACCAAAAAGCCGCAGGAAGTGCGTATGGGTAAAGGTAAAGGTGCCCCAGAATATTTTGTAGCTCCAGTTTTACCAGGACGTATATTGTTTGAGGTTGGTGGTGTGTCAGAGGAATTGGCTAGGGAAGCATTGAGATTAGCTGCGCAAAAATTACCAGTTAAAACTAAATTTGTGATGGCTAGAGACTATCAACACGATTAAACATTGAATTATGAAGGCATCAGATATTAGAGAATTAACGGTAGAAGATATTAGAGCTAAGATACAGGAGGAAATGGCCAACTATGACAAAATGAGAATTAGTCATAAAATGGCTCAAATAGAAAATCCAATCCAATTACGTTCAATGCGTAAATTAATAGCTAGGTTAAATAGTGTATTGACCGAAAAATTAACCGAATCAAAAGAAGCATAGTCCTATGGAACGAAATTTAAGAAAAGAACGTGTCGGTTTGGTGAGCAGTAACAAGATGGATAAGACTGTTGTTGTTGTTGAATCAAAAAGACAAAAACACCCAATGTACGGTAAGTTTGTTCTTAAGAACAAGAAATATAAAGCTCATGATGAGCAAAATGACTGTAATGAGGGAGACACAGTTAGAATTATGGAAACTCGACCATTGAGTAAGAACAAAAGATGGAGAGTTGTAGAAATTATAGAAAGAGCTAAGTAATAGAAAATGGTACAACAAGAATCGAGATTAAGAGTAGCAGATAATACAGGGGCTCGTGAAGCCTTAGTTATTAGAGTTCTAGGAGGAACTGGAAAGCGTTATGCTTCTATAGGTGATAAAGTTGTCGTTTCTGTGAAAGAAGCAACGCCATCTGGAACTGCAAAAAAAGGACAAGTATCAAAAGCAGTTGTTGTTCGAACTAAAAAAGAAATTCGTCGTAAAGATGGTTCTTATATTCGTTTTGACGATAATGCTTGTGTTTTATTAGATAATAATGGTGAGATGAAAGGAACCCGTGTATTTGGTCCAGTTGCAAGAGAATTGCGAGAAAACCAGTTCATGAAAATTGTTTCTTTAGCACCAGAAGTACTATAAAAAGTATATCATGACGAAATTTAAGATAAAAAATGGCGACAATGTTATTGTTCTAGCCGGACGTGAGAAAGGAAAAACTGGGGAGATTGTACGGGTTATACGTTCAAAATCCAGGGTGGTTATTCAAGGTGTAAATACGGTTAAGAAGCATACTAAGCCTTCTGCTACGAACCCGCAAGGAGGTATTGTTGAGCAAGAAGCTCCAATTCATATTTCCAATGTCGCTATTGTAGATCCTGATAAAGGTACTCCTACTAGAGTTGGCTATAAAATGGATGATGGCAAGAAAGTTAGATTTGCAAAAAAATCCGGTAAAACATTATAATAGATGAACACAGAAAAATATATACCACGTTACCAAAGTAAATATAAAGATGAGATTGTTTCTGCTTTAAAAGAGGAGTTTGGCTATTCATCTATTATGGAAGTGCCTAAATTGGAAAAGATTGTTATAAGTCAAGGTTTAGGGGATGCTGTGGCAGATAAGAAGGTTGTGGATTATGCTCTTGAAGAGCTTACAAAAATATCTGGACAAAAGGCTGTTTCTACTATATCTAAGAAAGATGTTGCATCTTTTAAATTAAGAAAAGGTATGCCAATTGGTGCAAAAGTTACTTTAAGACGTGAAAAAATGTATGAATTTTTAGATCGTCTAGTTTCTACAGCGCTTCCAAGAGTAAGAGATTTTAACGGTATTAATTCAAATGGCTTTGACGGTAGAGGAAATTATAATTTAGGAATTACAGAGCAAATTATTTTTCCAGAGATTGATATAGATAAAGTGAAGAAAATTCAGGGTATGGATATTACCTTTGTAACTTCAGCTAAAACTGATAAAGAAGCTAAATCTCTATTAGAGAAATTTGGATTACCATTTAAAAAGAATAATTAAAGATGGCAAAAGAAAGTATGAAAGCGCGTGAGCGCAAAAGACAAAGAATGGTAGAGAAGTATGCGGAAAAGCGCAAAGCTTTAAAAGAAGCTGGTGATTATGAAGCATTGCAAAAACTTCCAAAAAATGCTTCACCAGTGAGGTTACACAATAGGTGTAAGCTTACAGGAAGACCAAGAGGGTACATGCGTCAATTTGGATTATCTAGAGTAACTTTTAGAGAAATGGCTAACAAAGGATTAATCCCAGGTGTTACAAAAGCTAGCTGGTAATTTTAAAATAACGAAAAATGCATACAGACCCAATTTCAGATTACTTAACACGCGTTAGAAATGCGATGATGGCTGGTCATAAACTAGTTAACATTCCTGCATCTAATGTTTTGAAAGATATTACAAAGATACTTTACGATCAGGGTTATATTTTAAACTATAAATTTGAAGAAGGTGATAATCCACAGGGAATCATCAAAATCGCTTTAAAATATGACAAGGCAACGAAAGTTCCTGCTATTAGAAAGATGAAAAGAGCTTCTAAACCGGGCTTACGTAAATATGCTGGTTCTAAAGATTTACCACGTGTTTTGAATGGTTTAGGAATTGCTATAGTTTCTACATCACATGGAGTAATGACAGATAAACAGGCACGCCGAGATAATGTTGGTGGTGAAGTTTTATGTTATATATATTAAATAAATAGAATAAGATGTCACGAATAGGATTATCCCCAATTACAATACCTTCTGGAATTACAGTAGAAGTAGATCAGGCTGTAGTTACGGTGAAGAATAATAATAAAGAGTTAAAGCAAGAATTAAAAGAAGGCTTTAAAGTTAATATAGAAGATTCTGAAATCTCTATTGAAAGACCTTCTGAGAAAAAAGAAGATAAAGCCCTTCATGGATTATATCGTTCTTTGATAAATAATATGGTAGAAGGTCTTGACAAAGGTTTTACTAAGGAATTAGAACTTGTTGGGGTTGGTTACCGTGCATCAAATCAAGGTCAAAAACTTGATTTGTCTCTAGGTTTTTCTCATAATATTGTTATCGAACTACCAGAAGAGGTTAAAGTTGAAACGGTTTCTGAAAAAGGTAAGAATCCAATTATTAAATTATCATCGTATGATAAACAGTTGATTGGAATGATTGCTGCAAAAATCAGAGCTTTCCGTAAACCGGAACCTTATAAGGGCAAAGGGGTTAGATTTGTAGGAGAAAATATCAGACGTAAAGCAGGTAAATCTGCATAATAAACGCAATCATCATGGCAATTAATAAGACTGAAAAAAGATTAAAAATTAAAAGACGAGTACGTAAAAATATTTTTGGTACACCAGAACGTCCTAGATTATCTGTTTATAAATCGAATAAGGAGATTTATGCGCAGATTATAGATGACTTGAATGGCGTAACATTGGTTTCTGCTTCTTCTAGAGAAAGGGATGTCTCTAGTGATGGGACTAAAACAGAAATATCAACGTTGGTAGGTAAGAGAATTGCTGAGAAAGCTACGGCTCAAGGAATATATTCTGTTATATTTGATAGAAATGGATTTGTTTATCATGGTAGAATCAAATCATTAGCAGAGGGCGCTAGAGAAGGAGGATTAAAATTCTAATTAAAAAATATGCTTGGATTTAAAAATATAGAAAAAGTTAAACCGGGAGGTTTAGAATTAATAGATAGACTTGTTGGTGTTCAACGTGTAACTAAGGTTACCAAGGGTGGACGAGCATTTGGGTTTTCTGCTATTGTTGTGGTTGGTGATGAAAATGGCGTAGTAGGTTATGGTTTAGGGAAATCTAAAGATGTTGCTTCGGCCATTCAAAAAGCTATCGAGGATGCTAAGAAAAACTTGGTTAGAATTCCATTAGAAGGTCACACAATTCCACATGAGCAAGAGTCACGTTACAGTGGTGCTCAAATATTTATGAGACCGGCTGTTACGGGTACTGGTTTAATAGCTGGTGGTGCGGTACGTGCGGTTTTAGAGTCCGTAGGTGTTCAGGATGTTCTTTCAAAATCAAAGGGATCGTCTAATCCACATAACGTAGTTAAAGCAACTATGAAAGCTTTATTAAGTTTACGTAATGTACAAGAGATATCTAGATTAAGAGGTATTCCGGTTAAAAAAGTTTTTAACGGATAAAACACAAAGAAATGGCAAAACTAAAAATCACTCAAGTTAAGAGTGGAATCAATAAGACAAAAAGACAAAAAGCTACGTTAGAGGCGCTTGGGTTTAGAAAATTAAATCAAGTTGTAGAACATGATGATTCACCTGCAATTAAAGGTATGATTGCTAAGGTTGGTCATTTGCTGAAAGTAGAAAAGGCTTAATCCTTTAAAGTAACAAAAATGAAATTAAGTAATTTAAAACCTGCGAAAGGGTCGGTTAATAATAAATATAGAAAAGGTAGAGGTGAAGGGTCTGGCAATGCTGGAACTTCTGGTAGAGGACATAAGGGTGCTAAATCAAGATCTGGTTACTCTAGAAAAGTTGGATTTGAAGGTGGACAAATGCCGCTCCAAAGACGTGTTCCCAAATTTGGTTTCACCAATATGAACCGCAAGGAGTATAGAGGAATTAACTTGGATACTATTCAACAGCTTATTGCAGAAAAGAATATTTCTGGAGAAATTAACAAACAAGTATTAATGGATAATGGTCTTGCTCAAAAAAATGATTTGATCAAAATTTTGGGTAGAGGCGAAATATCATCTGCTGTTACCATTCATGTTGATAAATTTACTAAATCTGCCCAAGATGCTATTGAAAAAGCTGGAGGTAAGGTAATAGTTAATGATTAAAATAAGTAAATGAAAGGCTTTATTGAAACCATAAAAAATATCTGGAATATTAAAGAATTGCGTGATAAAATCTTATTAACGCTATTTTTTATATTAATTTATAGATTCGGATCTCATATACCTTTACCAGGTATTGATTTAACGAATATTAATGCGGATGTTTTGTCTGCTAGAGGCTCACAAGAAGGTAATGGATTTTTAAGTTTATTAAATGCTTTTACTGGTGGTGGTTTCAGTCGTGCTTCCATTCTTGCGTTAGGTATTATGCCTTATATATCTGCTAGTATTGTTGTACAATTAATGGGATTAGCCTTGCCTACGTTACAAAAATTGCAAAAGGAAGGAGAAAGCGGAAGAAAGAAAGTTACGCAAATAACCAGATGGTTGACCATCATTATTTGTTTGGTTCAAGCGCCGGCATACCTGACTTCTGTTACACAATTTTTCTTACCTTATAGCGATCCTGCTATTAATCCAGCCTATCTAATCGATCCATCTAGCTTTTGGTTTTGGTTTCCTGCAACTATAATCCTATTAACAGGTACTATGTTTGCTATGTGGTTAGGAGAAAAAATTACAGATAAAGGTATAGGAAATGGAATCTCACTCTTAATTATGGTGGGTATCATGGCAGATTTGCCTAAATCTTTCTTTGCGGAGTTGACTTCTCAGCCTGCTATATTTGTTTTGTTTGAAGTGGTTGGTTTATTAATATGTATTTTATTATGTGTTTTATTAGTAATGGCTGTCAGAAAAGTTCCTGTTCAATATGTGGGTAGAGCACAAGCTGGTAGTAGCAATTACATGAAGACATTTACCAATACTGTTAGACAATATATACCATTAAAAGTGAATGCGGCTGGTGTTATGCCTATTATCTTTGCTCAGGCAATTATGTTTTTACCTGGTGTTTTGGCAAATTTAATCTATGATGAAGGTAAAGTTCCTGGATTCTTTCAAAGTTTGAGTGATCCTTTTAGTTTTTGGTATTGTGTGGTATTTGCTATATTAATCATTGTCTTTACATTTTTCTATACGGCAGTAACAATTCCAGTGAATCAAATGGCAGAAGACCTTAGAAGAAATGGTGGGATTATCCCAAGGGTTAAACCAGGTAAAGAGACTGCGGATTTTCTGGATGACATTTTATCTAAGATTACCCTTCCTGGCTCAATATTTTTAGCTATTTTAGCTATTTTGCCAGCAATTGTTTATAATTTTGGAGTTGGAACTGGATTTTCCTACTTTTTTGGAGGAACATCTTTGCTGATTTTAGTTGGTGTTACATTAGATACGATGCAACAAATTAATACTTATCTTTTAAATCATCATTATGATGGTATGATGAAAACCGATAGGGTCAATAAAAGAATGGCATAAAATCTGTACCTATTAAATTATGGCTAAACAAAAACATATAGAACAAGATGGAACAATTATAGAAGCATTATCTAATGCCATGTTCCGTGTAGAGTTAGAAAATAATCATGTAGTGACCGCTCATATTTCTGGTAAAATGAGAATGCACTATATTAAACTGTTGCCTGGAGATAAAGTTAAACTGGAGATGTCTCCTTATGATTTATCAAAGGGTAGAATTACTTATAGATATTAATAATTAGAAGATTGTAATAATCGGATCAAATAAAAATTAGATTAATGAAAGTTAGAGCATCGGTTAAGAAACGAAGTGCGGACTGTAAAATAGTTCGTAGAAAAGGTCGCTTATATGTGATCAATAAAAAAAATCCAAAGTTTAAACAAAGACAAGGTTAATTCAAGATAAATTATGGCACGTATTGCAGGAGTAGATTTACCAAAAAATAAGAGAGGTGTAATAGCACTCACCTATATCTTCGGAATCGGAAGAAGCACAGCTAAAAAGATTCTTGAACAGGCTAATGTTGACGAGAGTAAGAAAGTTATTGATTGGGATGATGATGATATCAATGGTATCAGAAATTCACTTTCAGAGAATTATAAAGTAGAAGGAGAGTTACGTTCAGAAGTTCAATTAAATATTAAAAGATTGATGGACATTGGTAGCGTAAGGGGAATTAGACACAGACTTGGGTTACCATTAAGAGGTCAACGCACAAAGAATAATTCCCGTACGCGTAAAGGGAAAAGAAAAACTGTTGCAAATAAGAAAAAAGCAACTAAATAATAATTAGTTATGGCAAAAAAACAACAGAGAGGTGCTTCTAAAGCTAAGAAGCGTAATGTAAAGGTAGAGGCAACAGGTGAAGCTCACGTTCAAGCCACTTTTAATAATGTCATCATATCTTTAACTAATAAAAAGGGAGAAGTTATTTCTTGGTCATCGGCGGGAAAAATGGGATTTAGAGGTTCTAAAAAGAATACCCCTTATGCAGCGCAAGTTGCTGCTGAAGACTGTTCTGCAAAGGCTTATGAAGCTGGATTGAGAAGAGTAAAAGTTTATGTGAAAGGCCCAGGGACTGGTAGAGAATCTGCCATTCGTTCTATTCACAATTCTGGGATAGAAGTGAGTGAAATTATTGACGTTACACCAATTCCACATAATGGGTGTCGTCCACCAAAAAGAAGAAGAGTTTAATTATAATACTTTATAGATTACTGATTATCGAAGGATAAGCCTTAATTCATAATCATCATTTTTTTTAAATATATGGCAAGATATACAGGACCAAAATCAAGAATCGCTAGAAAATTCGGTCAACCGATTTTCGGAGACGATAAATCATTCGAAAGAAAAAAATATCCACCAGGACAACATGGACCTAATAGAAGACGTGGTAAGAAATCTGAATATGCTGTTCAGTTAATGGAGAAACAAAAAGCTAAATATACTTATGGTATTTTAGAAAGACAATTCTCTAATATGTATAAAGCTGCCACTAGATCTACTGGGGTTACTGGTGAAGTTTTGTTACAAATGTGTGAAAGGAGATTAGATAATGTGGTATATAGATTAGGAATTGCTCCATCTAGACCTGCTGCACGTCAATTTGTTACGCATAAGCACATTACTGTTAATGGTGAAATTTTAAATATTCCTTCTTATCAAGTAAAAGAAGGAGACGTCATTGCAATTAGAGAAAAGTCTAAATCATTAACTGTCATAGAAGAATCTCTTCTAAACAGAAATGAATATGAATGGTTGACTTGGAATGAAGCAACTAGAGAGGGTACTTTTCAGGCAATTCCAGAGAGAATTCAAATACCAGAGGACATCAAGGAGCAATTGATTGTCGAACTTTACTCTAAATAATAACTCACAAATACGCTTTTTAAGAATATGGCTATTTTAAATTTTATTAAACCGGACAAGGTTTTCTTATTGGATGCAAATGATAACTTTGGAGAGTTTGAGTTTCGTCCATTAGAAAGAGGTTACGGATTAACTATTGGTAATGCACTGCGTAGAGTACTGCTTTCTTCTTTGGAAGGTTTTGCTTTTACATCTGTTAAAATAGAGGGCGTAGATCATGAGTTTTCTACAATAGCAGGTGTTGTAGAAGATGTTACCGAAATTATATTAAACCTGAAACAAGTTAGATTCAAAAGACAAGTAGAGGACGCCGAAAGTGAAACGGTGAATATCACAATTTCTAATCAAAGCCAATTCAAAGCTGGAGATTTAAGTGAAAGTTTATCTGGATTTCAAGTATTAAATCCAGATTTGGTCATCGCTAATATGGATGACAATGTGACCCTTCAACTTTCGCTTACCATTAATAAAGGTAGAGGTTATGTTCCAGCAGAAGATAACAAAGAGGAAAATGCTCCTATAGGTACCATTGCTATTGATTCTATTTTCACTCCTATCAAAAATGTGAAATATAGTATAGATAACTATCGTGTTGAGCAAAAAACGGATTACGAAAAATTAACGTTGGAAATAGAAACAGACGGTTCTATTCATCCACAACAGGCTTTGACTGATGCTGCTAAAATACTTATTCATCATTTTATGCTCTTTTCTAATGAGAGAATTACTTTAGAAGCAGAAGAAGTTGCACAAAGTGATAGCTATGATGAGGAGGCCTTGCATATGAGACAACTTCTAAAGACTAAACTTGTAGATATGGATTTATCTGTAAGAGCTTTGAATTGCTTGAAGGCTGCGGAAGTTGATACATTAGGAGATTTAGTGTCTTATTCCAAAGCAGATTTAATGAAGTTTAGAAATTTTGGTAAAAAATCTCTTACAGAATTAGAAGAACTTGTTGGAACCAAAGGACTATCTTTTGGTATGGACATTTCTAAATATAAATTAGACGTAGATTAAGAAATTATGAGACACGGAAAAACATTTAATCACTTAGGTAGACAAAAAGGACATCGTAGAGCTATGCTAGCAAATATGGGTTCTTCTTTAATCAAACATAAAAGAATTAATACCACAGTCGCTAAGGCAAAAGCTTTGCGTAAATATATTGAACCAATTATTACCAAATCTAAACTAGATACTACTGCCTCTAGAAGAAACGCATTTAATTATCTTCAAGATAAATATGCAGTTGCAGAATTATTTCGAGAAATTAGCCCAAAGGTTGCAGATAGACCTGGGGGTTATACTAGAATTATTAAAACTGGTTTTAGAAAGGGAGATGGTGCGGAAACAGCCATGATAGAGCTTGTTGATTATAATGAGATTTATAATCCCAATGATGAAGGTAAGAAAACTAGAAGAAGTAGAAGAAGAAGAGGAAGTGGTAAATCATCTGCTAAAAAGACTACTACCGCAACTCAAGAAGAGGAATAAAAGATATTACCAAACTGTTATAAAGACCAATGTGAAAACGTTGGTCTTTTTTTATTTTTCATAACATATTAATTTTATTAAAAACTAAATATTCGCTAAATTTGAGTGAATATAAAAAATAATAAAATATGAGTATCATATCTGCAATACACGCAAGACAAATTTTTGATTCAAGAGGTAACCCTACAGTAGAAGTCGATGTATGGACAGAAACTGGGATGTTGGGTAGGGCTGCTGTACCTTCTGGTGCATCTACGGGAGAACACGAGGCTGTAGAATTACGCGATGGGGAAGAGGAATTCATGGGGAAAGGTGTTCTAAAAGCTGTGGATAATGTAAATGAAATTATTGCTCCTGAATTGCTCGGTGTGTCTGTTTTTGAACAGAATTGGATTGATATGACCATGATAGATCTTGATGGTACCAACAATAAAGCTAAATTAGGAGCTAACGCTATATTGGGTGTCTCCCTTGCTGTTGCTAAAGCTGCCGCAGCAGAATTAGGAATGCCATTGTATCGCTATGTGGGAGGTGTCAATGCTGCTATGTTGCCTGTTCCTATGATGAACATTGTCAATGGCGGTTCACATTCTGATGCTCCTATTGCTTTTCAAGAATTTATGATTATGCCGGTAGTGGCAGTTAGTTTTTCTGATGCTTTAAGAAAAGGTGTAGAGATTTTCCATCACCTTAAAAAGGTTTTACATGAAAGAAATCTCTCTACTGCTGTGGGGGATGAAGGTGGTTTTGCTCCTACTTTTAAAGGCACAGAAGATGCTCTTGATACAATTAAAGTTGCAGTAGAAAACGCTGGTTATAAATTTGGTGAGGAAATTATGATTGCCTTGGATTGTGCGGCTTCCGAATTTTACGAAGATGGTAAGTATAATTATGCTAAGTTTGAGGGTGACCAGGGTAAAGTTCGTACTTCTGATGAACAAGTTGACTATTTGGCAGAATTATGTGAGAAATATCCAATTATTTCTATAGAAGATGGAATGGATGAAAATGATTGGAATGGTTGGAAAACACTTACAGATAGATTAGGTGAGCGTGTTCAGTTGGTAGGAGATGATTTATTTGTGACAAATGTAGAAAAATTAGGTAGAGGAATAGATGAAGGTATTGGAAATTCTATTTTGATTAAAGTTAACCAAATTGGGACACTTACAGAAACCATTGACGCTGTGAATTTGGCTAAGAATGCTGGATATACTGCTGTTATGTCTCATAGGTCTGGTGAGACAGAAGATTCCACTATTGCAGATTTAGCGGTAGCCTTGAATACAGGGCAGATTAAAACTGGCTCAGCATCCAGATCTGATCGTATGGCCAAATACAATCAATTATTAAGAATAGAAGAAATGTTAGGTGGAACTGCGGTTTTCCCTGCTGAAGGTGCTTTTAATATTTGAATGTAATTTTTTATTTAATAATTAAATTTATTTATAATAATTCAATAATAATAATTATTAATCTATGTAACTTTAATAAAAATAATGAATATGGCAGATAAAGTAAAAATTACCTATAAAGATCAAGAATTTGAATACCCTATTGTTGAGGGTACAATGGGGGATGTATCTGTAGATATATCAAAATTAAGAGGGGAAAGCGGTTTAATTACTTTGGATCCTGGTTATAAAAATACAGGTTCTTGCGAAAGTAAAATTACTTTTTTGGATGGGGAGAAGGGTAAATTAATGTACCGTGGCTACCCAATTGAACAGCTGGCAGAAAAATCTTCTTTTATAGAGGTAATGTATCTATTATTAGAAGGAGAATTACCCACTGCAAGGCAATTAGAAAGATGGGAAAAGACTATCAAGAGTTATACTTATGTTAATGATAGAGTAAGGAAGATTTTAAACGCTTTCCCAAGTAATGCGCATCCAATGGGTGTACTGGCTACTTTAACTAGCTCTTTGACTGCATTTAATCCTAAAGCTGTTGATCCCAATAAAGAAGAAGACATGTACCATGCAGCCGCTAGATTAATTAGTAAAATGGATATTTTAGCTGCTTGGACATATAGAAAAAGCAATGAATTAGAATTAAATGAACCAGATAGTAATTTGAGTTATATAGAGAACTTCTATCAGATGATGTTTAAGAATAATGATAAGTTTGAGCTCAATCAAACCATTATTTCTGCTTTAGATAAATTATTAATTCTCCATGCAGACCATGAACAGAATTGTTCTGCTTCTGCTGTTAGATTGGTAGGATCTTCTCATGCAGGTTTATTTGCCTCAATTTCTGCAGGGATATCTGCTTTATGGGGGCCACTTCACGGTGGAGCCAATCAGGCAGTGATAGAAATGTTAGAGCGAATTCAGAGTGATGGAGGTGGATTACAGAAATGGGTAGATAAGGCTAAAAACAAAGATGATGAATTCCGTTTAATGGGATTCGGGCATAGAGTGTATAAGAACATGGATCCTCGTGCTAAAATCATTAAAAAAGCTGCTGATGACGTTTTAGGTCAATTAGGTGTTGAGGATGAAATTTTAGATTTAGCTAGGGATTTGGAAGCTATTGCATTAAAAGATGAGTATTTTATAGAACGTAAACTCTATCCAAATGTAGATTTCTACTCTGGTATTATTTATAGAGCGTTAGGGATTCCAAATGAGATGTTCACAGTAATGTTTGCTCTAGGAAGACTTCCAGGTTGGATTTCACAGTGGAAAGAAATGAGACAAACGTTTCAACCAATTGGAAGACCAAGGCAAGTTTATACAGGTGCACAAACTAGAAATTATGTACCTATAGATGAGAGATAATATTGAATTGAATTTATAATATAAAAGAGATTTTATAAATTAAATTAAACTTTCAACCTTATTATAAAGTAGCCGTCTCAATGTTAACTTTGAGGCGGCTTTTATTTTTGTTAAACATTATACTTTCTCAACTGTGCAATCATCTACATCTTTAACTTTTCCGTGATAGGTTTCCCGATATTTATGGATAGTCTTAAGCGGTATACCCACAATCGTCTTTTGAATCCTGGTAACAGGCGTTGTTAACGATCCCATATTAGGGTGAAATCTAGATTCGTGTCTTGTACTTCTCTTAATTTTTATCATAATACTAATTGGTTGAATGACATTAAGATTCAAAATTTATTCCTAAATTTCAAATGTCATATTGATTGTGATTGTATTTATAACTTTACTACTTTTATCAATATTTTTTGAGTTCGAACAAAGTTTTAAATTTATTGCAATCATGTTGAATAGATTGTAATATGCGTTTTCTCTTGATTTTATTGCAATATGGCAGAAAAAAATAGCATTTTTGTATTATGATTAAAACCCAGCTCAGATTACATTTTCTAGTTTTATTATGGGGATTCACTGGAGTTATTGGTAAATTAATCTCGATTTCTGCTATACCGCTGGTGTTTTGGCGTACTTTCTTGTCTAGTATAGGAATATTTATTTTTCTTAAACTATTAGGCGTATCTATTGAGATTTCAAAGAAACAATTGATTAGGTATTTAGGGGTTGGCGTTGTGATGGGTTTACATTGGATTTTATTCTTTGGTGCCATCAAAGTTTCTAATGTTTCTGTCGCATTAAGTACCTTATCCACTGGCGCCTTATTCGCAGCTTTTTTAGAACCTATCTTTTATAAAAGGAAGATCAATCCTGCAGAAGTAATTTTGGCCGTTATTGTCATTATATGTTTGTGGTTTATTTTTAAAGCCAGTCCAGAATATATGTTGGGAATCATTATGGGAATTATCTGTGCTTCGTTATCGGCTTTGATGACAGTATTGAATGGTGTAATTCAACAGGATAAATCTAATAAACCTAGGATTATGATTCTCTTTGAGATGATCGGCGCCTGTTTGGTTGCTGCTATTGTAATGCCTTTTTTTAACGATATACCTACAGATATTGCTTTAAATTACAGCGACTTTTGGTGGCTTATCATATTGGCTTTATGTCTTACAGCCTATCCCGTGATAGAATCTGTGGTTCTCATGAAATATATAAGTCCTTATTCTTTGATTCTCGCTATAAATTTAGAACCAGTATATGGGATTATCATTGCCTATTTAATCTTCGGAGATTCAGAAGTTATGTCACCCACATTCTACATCGCAGGGTTTATTATGCTATTGGTGGTAGTTCTAAATGGTATTTATCAATCCAAATTAGATAAGAAAAAGCAACTAAGAGAAAACCCTATTCTTTAGATAAAAATAGGGTTCAAAATTTAATATTTAACAAAAATTAATTAAACGGTCATAGAAAATATTCTAGTCTCTGGCTTATTTCTAAGCATTTTTAAGTCAAAAGTCATACAAATATTTCTTACAAATAATCTACCTTTTTCTGTAACTATTAGCTTATTATCATGCCACTCCAGGAGACCATCATTGGCCATTTCCTCCAAACGTTCTTTGGTATTATCTAAATCTATATAATTTAAAGTTCTATCATCTATGTTGGTTTCTAAATTACACATTAGATTTAGAATATGTCTGCGAATAACCAAATCTTCTTCATTTAAAATATGTCCCTTCACTACAGGAATCTCCCCTCGGTTAACAATTTCTGTATATTCTTTCACCGTCTTTGGATTCTGAGCAAAACTATACCAACTATCAGAAATAGCAGACATACCAAGTCCAATCATCACCTGCGTATTAGAAGAAGAATATCCCATGAAATTACGATGCATTTTCTTATGAATGGCTGCTTGGTATAACTTATCATCTTTTAAAGAAAAATGATCCATTCCAATTTCTACATAGCCCATCTCCTCTAACATCTCCTTACCTGTTTCATATAATTCTCTCTTAACTTCTGGTTTAGGAAGATCACTATCTTTAAAGCCTCTTTGCCCAACGCCCTTTACCCAAGGAACATGGGCATAACTATACAAGGCTATTCTATCTGGATTTAATGTTTTGGTTTTTTGGATCGTATCCTTCATGGCATCTAGTGTATGAAAAGGCAATCCAAATACTAGGTCATGAGAAATGCTTTCATAACCAATTTCTCTGGCAGTCTCCGTTACATTTTTCACATTTTCATACGGTTGGATTCTGTTGATGGCCTTTTGAACCTTTGGATCATAATCCTGTACCCCAAAACTAATCCTTCTAAACCCTAAATCATAAAGAGTCCGCATGTGTTCTCTCGTGGTGTTATTAGGATGTCCTTCTAAACTAAATTCTGGTTTATCTGCAATGATTGCTTTATTAAAAATAGACTCCAATAAACGTTTCAAATTCTTTGGAGAGAAGAAAGTAGGAGTACCACCTCCCAAATGCAATTCTTTTATAATAGGTTTATATTCTAAAAGGTCTAGATATAAATCCCATTCTTTGAGAACTGTTTCTATATAATTGTCCTCTACAGAATGCTGTACCGTGATATGTTTATGACAGGCACAAAAAGTACATAAACTGTCACAAAAAGGAAGGTGTATATAAACAGAGATTCCTTCTTTTTCATTAGATTCATTAAATGATTTAAGCAAGGTTTCCTTCCATTGGTTTGTAGAGAAAGAGTCATTATCCCAATAGGGTACCGTAGGGTAACTGGTATATCTAGGTCCTGGGATATTATATTTATTTATTAACTGATTGTTCATTTTTCTTTATTCTCTTGGTTAACGCTAAATTTTAAACTTTATAATCATAGCGCTAATAATTTTTTAATATCATCTTCTAAGACAGATGGTTGTGTATAAGGAGCATATCTTTTATAGGGTTTTCCGTGTCTATCTACCAAGAATTTAGTGAAATTCCATTTTATATTTTTCACTAAAAAGCCACCTAACTGATCTTTAAGATATTCAAAAACCGGGTGTGTATCTTTTCCATTAACATCTATCTTTTTGGTTAAAGTAAATGTTACATCATGGTTTATCTTGCACGTCTTTGCCATTTCTGAATCTCTAACAGGCTCTTGTCCCGCAAATTGATTGCTAGGAAAACCTATGATTACAAATCCTTGTTCCTTATATTTTTCATGCAATTTTTCTAAACCCTCAAATTGATTGGCTAGTCCGCAGGCTGTGGCAGTATTCACTATAAGGACAACTTTTCCTTTTAGGTTAGAAAAATCAATTTCTTCTCCTGTAGAGGCTGTTGCTTTTAATTGATAAAATGCTGACATAAATTCATCTTGAATGATACTATTTCTAATCTATATAACTGCTTGTCTAACTCTAATTAATTTAATCAATAAATCCTCTATTTTATTCAAATGTAGCATATTAGCCCCATCAGATTTAGCGTTGGCTGGGTCTGGATGTGTTTCTATGAATAAACCGTCTACACCAGCAGCAATACCCGCTTTTGCAACGGTTTCAATCAATTCTGGGCGTCCGCCTGTAATACCACTTGTTTGATTGGGTTGTTGTAGCGAGTGGGTTGCATCTAAAATAACTGGTGCAAAATGCTTCATAGCGGGGACCCCCCTAAAATCCACGACCATATCTTGGTATCCAAATGTAGTACCACGCTCTATGATGGCTACATTTTGATTACCAGATTGCGTCACTTTATCCACTGGGAATTGCATACTTTCTGGCGAAAGAAATTGTCCTTTTTTTAAAGTTACCGCTTTGCCCGTTTTAGCTGCTGCAACTACAAGGTCTGTTTGTCTAACCAAAAAAGCGGGAATTTGTAAAACATCCACATAAGCAGCTGCCATTTCTGCATCTTGGGATTCATGGATATCTGTAGTTGTAGGAATATCAAATTCCTCTCCAATTTTTTTGAGAATATTCAAGGCCTTTTCATCTCCTATTCCAGTAAAACTGTCTAGGCGGGATCTATTAGCTTTTTTATATGAGCCTTTAAAAATTAAAGGTATTTTGTATTTATCTGATAACGTTGCTAATTTTTCTGCAACTACATAAGGCGTCTTTTCATTTTCTATGGCACAAGGCCCAGCAATTAAAAAGAAGTTATTACTATTTAAATGCTTAATTTTATCTAAAGATTTAATCATAGAACAAAGTTACGAAATAGATGATGATTTCTTAGAATTTGGTTATTTTTGAATGATAAAACGTTTTCATGCTACAAGACTATACAGAATATATTGGTTATGCTGCTTCTGCCGGTATTATTATAAGTTTTTTAATCCCGAATAATATTAGATTATTAAGGGCTGTTAATGGAGTAGGGTGTGCGCTGTTTGCGCTTTATGGATTTTTAATTGATAGTTGGCCTGTCATTATTCCCAATACTTTTATATTTTTAATTCAGATTTATTATCTCTTTATTCATAAACCTAAAGATTGAGTCAAAAAATTATAAGCTTAGTTTCTAATAATATTGCAACAGACCAGCGCTTGATCAAAGTAGGCACTAGTTTAAAAAATAATGGCTATGATTTTTTACTTATAGGGACTCAACATCGTGGTACGCCTTCTGTTGCTCATATTCCTTTTAAGATAAAAAGAGTTTCTATTTTCTTTAAAAGAAATATATTCTTCTATGCAGAACTCCAGTTCAGATTATTATTTCAATTATTAATAGAGGATAAGAAAAATAGTATTTTATTAGCGAATGATTTGGATACACTACTACCAGCCTATGTTGTATCCAAGATGTTTAAAATTCCATTGGTGCTAGATAGTCATGAGATTTTCTCTGAGCTTCCCACGCTAAAACCAGGTTCAATTCAAAAAAAAGTATGGTGTTTTTTAGAGAAAAAGCTAATTCCGCAAGTGGATAAAATGTATACCGTGAGCCCATCTTATGCGCTTTTTTTTAAAAATAAGTATGGAAAAGAAGCAGCGGTGGTTTCTAACTTTCCTGTTTTGAAAAATAATCTAAGTCAACAGGCCGATTTAAAAATAGCAATAGACAAAAAGACTAAATATGTATTAATTTATCAAGGAGCAATTAATGAATCCAGAGGAATAGATAAAATGATTTTGGCCATGCAATATTTGGATGATACAGCATTATGGATTATTGGTGATGGTCCCTTAAAAAAAAGCTACCAGAAGCTAGCCCAGAAAGAAAACTTATTAGCGAAAGTTCAATTTTTAGGTAGAATAAATCCCAACGAATTAAAAGCAATTACGCCTCTTGCTGATTTAGGACTTAGTTTGGAGGAAGACAATGGTTTAAGTTATAAATATGCTTTACCCAATAAGGTTTTTGATTATGTTCATGCAGGAATACCTGTATTGGGCAGTTCTGATTTGCCAGAAGTAAAAAATATTATTAATAAGTATAAAATTGGAGATGTCATTAAAAGTCATGATCCTATAGATATCGCCAAAAAAATTCAGGGTTTATTAAAAACAGATAAATCTATATTTAAATCAGGGCTTAGTGAAGCACAAAAAGATTTAAATTGGGAAAATCATGAGTCTATTTTATTAGATACATTTTCTGTTTTCAAATAATTTAATTGGCAAAAAAAGCCCAATTTGTATAGCTGGAAAATTTGTAAAGAAGGATTTTTAGAAATTAAATTACGATATAATCTTGTCTCAAAAAATGTAAATAATTTAGCGATTAATTTATAGAGATATAATCTTTTGGCAATTCTAAACACTCTGATTATTTTAATGAACTTTGCTATCTCTGGATAATGCGTATTCAAATAATCCGCATATTCAATGGATTCTCTAGTCTTTTGAATAAATGTTTCACTATCCAGAAGACCCAAATGTTCTGCGGGGTTGTATATTAATTTTAGTTTATATCCTTTCAACTTTAAATTAATTCCAAATACGGTGTCTTGATAACCATATTTCTGCGGAAGTTTTAAAAATTGAACTTTTAAAAAAACTTCTTTTTTAATGATGAAATTACTGCCCCTAAATCCCAAAAAAGCATCTTCATTGAATGTATTTTGAATTTGCTCGTGCTTTTTCCCAAATTTCCACCTCAAAATATTTTGAGTGTTATCTAATTTCCCGTAGATGATTCCTCCAGAATACACATCATTGTAGCCATGCTTAATAGCGTCTAAATAATTTTGAATATAAGCGGAATGCACAATCTTCATATCTGCATCTATAAATAGCAACCAATCATATTGCGCAGAACGTGCAAGAAGGTTTCGGTTTTGATCGTTACCTAAATTCGTGTTTGGTCGTATGTATTGCGTATGCGAAAGGGTTTTAAATTCCTTGATATCGCGCAACGTTTCTTCGTATGTAGAACAATCATCTGATACCAAAAGCTCATAAGCTATATTGGCTAGCCTGCACTGTTTATGTAATTCTTTGGCAAGATTTAAAAATGAGTGATTATATACTGGAATACAGATAGAAAGCATCTGTTACATCTCTAAAAATAGAGACTGTGACTCGGCTACAATCACCTTTCCATTTTCGCAACGGAATGTCTTAGAAGGAAATTTACGGATTAGGCTATAATCATGTGTAGCCATTAAAACGGCCATATTATGTTCCTCTGACACCCGGCGCAGCAGGTTCATAATTTCTATAGATGTTTCTGGATCCAAATTTCCCGTAGGCTCATCTGCTAATATTAATTCTGGATGATTTAAAAGGGCACGCGCAATAGAAATACGTTGTTGCTCTCCCCCAGAAAGTTGGTGAGGCATTTTGTGTTTTTTGGTTGCCATGTTCACATCTTCCAATACTTGATCTATTCTGTTTTCAATCTCTACTTTGGTTTTCCATCCAGTAGCCTGTAAAACGAATTTTAAATTCTTCTCAATAGTTCTGTCTGAGAGCAGTTGAAAATCTTGAAAAACGATGCCTAATTTTCTCCTTAAATACGGGATTTTAGAAGTTGTCAAATTCTCTAAGTTTATCCCTGCTACTTCACCTTCTCCCGTTTGGAGGGGTAAATCACCGTATAAAACCTTGAGTAAACTACTCTTTCCACTACCTGTTTTCCCGATGAGATATGCAAACTCACCTGGCTGCATTTCAAAATCCACTTCATTCAATACCAAAAAATTACGCTGGTATATATCTGCGTCCTTTAAATATATAATAGGAGTCGTACTCATTCAATTAAGTTTTCTCAAAAATAAATAAAAAAGCTTGAAAGAAAACTTCCAAGCTCAACTTTATCTATATTTTATGAAACATTAACGTTTAGCACGTACTGTACTCACAGATATATTTTTTCTACCTTTTCTTCTTCTGGAAGCCAAAACTCTGCGGCCATTTTTAGTAGACATTCTTTCACGGAAGCCGTGCTTATTCCTCTTCTTTCTATTACTTGGTTGAAATGTTCTTTTCATTACTTCTCACTTTTTGGTTCCACCCCGTTTTTTCAATTCGGATTGCAAATATAAATTAACTTTTTATATTGACAAAATTATCAGCAAATAATATTAAGAATATTTTAGAATTTAAATTTCAATAAAATAGATTTTAATAAACATAAATTGTTCATAAAACATTCTAATTAACTCTGAAAAATAACGGCTATGTTGTATATTAGCGACTTAGTAAAATTGTGATTTATGGCTGAAGGAGAAAAAATAATCTCTATTAATATAGAGGAACAAATGAAAACGGCTTACATTGATTATTCAATGTCTGTTATTGTTTCCAGAGCGTTACCAGATGTGCGAGATGGTTTAAAACCAGTACATAGACGTGTTTTGTATGGCATGAGAGAACTTGGCGTATACGCCAATAGAGCGCATAAGAAATCTGCCCGTATTGTGGGGGAGGTGTTAGGTAAATATCACCCTCATGGTGATTCATCTGTGTATGATACCATGGTACGTATGGCGCAACCATGGTCTATGCGTTATATGCTGGTAGACGGGCAAGGTAACTTTGGGTCTATAGACGGCGATCCACCTGCGGCAATGCGTTATACAGAGGCACGTATGCAGAAGATTTCAGAAGAATTACTTTCTGATATAGAAAAAGAGACCGTAGATTTTCAATTAAATTTTGATGATACTTTAGAAGAACCAACCGTATTGCCAACCAGAGTGCCTAATCTTTTGGTGAATGGTGCCGCAGGTATTGCAGTGGGTATGGCAACGAACATGGCTCCGCATAACTTATCAGAGGTGATTGATGGAATTGCCGCCTATATTGATGACAATGATATCACCATAGAGGGTCTGATGGAATACATTAAGGCTCCTGACTTCCCGACAGGTGGTGAGATATATGGCTACAAAGGGGTTAAAGATGCCTTTGAAACTGGTAGAGGGAGAATTATTATGCGTGCCAAAACACGTATGGAAGAATTGAATGGAAGAGATTGTATCATAGTGGATGAAATTCCATATCAGGTGAATAAAGCCAATATGATAGCTTCTACTGCGGAATTAGTCAAAGAAGGCAAAATAGACGGCATTGCAGAAATTCGGGATGAATCTGATCGTAATGGAATGCGTATCGTATATGTTTTAAAAACGGATGCTATTCCTAATATTGTTCTTAATTTATTATATAAATATACGCAATTACAAACATCGTTTAGTGTTAATAACATTGCACTCGTTAATGGACGTCCAGAGCAATTGAATCTTAAAGATTTAATCAAGCACTTTGTAGACCATAGACATGAAGTGGTCATTCGCAGAACAGAATACGAACTCAAAAAAGCTAGAGAAAGAGCTCATTTATTAGAAGGGTACATGAAGGTAATTGCTACCGAAGACACCCTGGACAGAGCGATTCATATCATTCGTCACTCGGTAAATCCGGCAGAGGCAAAGACTGGATTGATAGAAGAATTTGAATTGACGGATATTCAAGCACAAGCTGTTTTAGACCTTAGATTATCTAAGCTTACAGGCATGGAGCTAGATAAGATTAGGGCAGAATATGAGGAGATCATGAAAGAAATTGATCGCTTGGTAGAAATTCTCTCTAATAAAATTAGAAGGTTTGAAATCATCAAAGAAGAACTACAAGAGATTAAAGAAAAGTATGGTGATGAGCGTAGAACCGCTATCAATTATGCTGGTGGTGAAATGAGTATAGAGGATATCATTCCAGATGATAAAATGGTGGTAACGATTTCTCACTTAGGATACATCAAACGTACTTCTTTATCAGAATACCGTGCACAATCTCGTGGAGGGGTAGGTAACCGTGGAGCAACCTCTAGAGATGGGGACTTCTTGGAATACATGGTGGTAGCATCCAATCACCAGTATATGCTATTCTTTACAGAGAAGGGTAGATGCTTCTGGTTGCGTGTTTATGAAATTCCAGAGGGATCTAAAACTTCTAAAGGTAGAGCGATACAGAATATCATTAGCCTGGAACCAGATGATAGAGTGCGTGCCTATATTAGAACCCATGATTTAATGGATGAGGAATATGTAAATGATAATTATGTAGTCATGGTGACCAAAAAAGGTCAAATTAAAAAGACGTTGTTAGAAGCATATTCAAGACCTCGTGTGAATGGTATTAATGCGATTACCATCAAAGAAGGAGATGAATTACTAGAAGCTAAATTGACTAATGGTGAAAGTCAGATTATGATTGCAGCCAAAAACGGAAAAGCGATCAGATTTAATGAGAAGAATGTAAGACCAATGGGTAGAACGGCTTCTGGGGTTAGAGGAATTAATATCGAAGAGAATGATGAGGTTGTTGGAATGGTCGTTGTTTCTGATATGGAAAAGGACACGATTCTAGTCGTTTCTGAGAAAGGGTATGGTAAACGTACCGGAGTAGATGATTATAGAGAAACCAATAGAGGTGGTAAGGGTGTTAAAACTTTAAATATTACAGATAAAACGGGCAATTTGATAGCGATTAAGAACGTTACAGATGACAATGATTTAATGATTATCAATAAATCTGGCGTGGCAATTAGAACTTCTGTAGAAGAGCTACGCGTCATGGGTAGGGCAACCCAAGGTGTTAAATTAATCAATTTGAAAAAAGGTGATGAAATTGCAGCGGTTGCCAAAGTAGAAATAGAAGAGGATGAAGCATTGGAAAATGAGATTCTAGATGATAATCAAGAAAACAATATTCAACCAAATTTAAATAACGAAGAAGAATAAAGCATGAAAAAAATAGTATTAAGTATAGCTTTAGCATCTATATGTGTTGGAGTTTCTGCTCAACAGACAGAGATGAAAGCCACGCAAGATGCATATCAAAACAAGAATTATTCAGTAGCATTACAACAGGCAGCTTTGGCAGAATCCAAATTAGATAGCGACCCAACGATTGAACCAGAAGCATTAGCACATTTCTATTACGCAGCAGCAGAATCTGCTAAACAATCAGGTGATTTAATTAAAGCTGGTGAATATTATGACAAATTAAAAAATATAGAAGGTAAAACATTCTATAAAACTAGAAATAAAGACACCAAGAATTGGGAGTATTATTTTAATCAAGCAAAAGCTAATCAAGTTGCATCTGCTGGTAATTACACCAAAGTTAAAAGTGAAACAGCACCAGAATCCATCGTTAATCTGGATGTAGCAAAACTCAATCAAGAAGCGGCTAATGCTTTACAAAACGGGAACACTGCTTTTAATAATAAAGCGTATAAAAAGGCTGCAGATAATTTTCTAGAAGCATATTATTTGTATAAAATAATAGGTCAAGATAGACCCTTATTCAAATATTATGCAGCACTTGGGTATGTACAATCCAAAGAATTTGATAAATCTGCAGATTTATTTCAATCATTGTTAGATGTTGGCTTTACAGGTGTTGAAACCAATTATATTGCTACCAATGCAGATGGTAAAGATGTTTCTTTCTCTACCCAAGCAGATATGGATACGCAGGTTAAATTGGGTCTTGCCTCTAATCCAAGGACAGAGAAAACAGAATCTCTGCAGCAGGATTTGTATAGTAATGCGGCTTATACCTATTATCAATTAGAGCAGTTTGACAAAACTATAGAAGTAGGGCAAGAAGGCTTAGAATTATACCCTGATAATGAAAACATGAGCAAACTTGTAACGGCAGCCTACCAGAGAAGTGGGAAAGTAGATGATTTCATAGCGTCCTTACAGGACAAAGTAGATAATGGCAGTGCAGATGCCGTGGATTATTTCAACTTAGCAAAATCCTTAGAAGATAAGGACTTTGACGCTAATTATGATAAAGCCAAAACATACTATAGCAAAGCCATAGAAATGAATCCAGATTTTGGAGACGCTCATCTTAACTATGCTTTCTTAATCATTGCACCAGAGAAAGATCTAGTGGCAAAGATGAATGAAAATCTAGGCAGTAGTGAACAAGAAAAGGAAATTTATACAGAGAATAAGCAAAAGAGAAAAACGCTGTATCAAGAGGCATTACCTCATTTAGAAAAGGCTTATAAGCAAAATCCAGATAATCCATCATTGATCAAAATCCTTAAAAACTCGTACGAGGTTGTAGGGAATGATGACAAATATACAGAGTTTAAAGAGAAATATGATGCTATCGTACAGCCATAATTTATAATCCAATAGGATATAAATATCAAAGCCACTTCAATACAGAGGTGGCTTTTTCTTGTTCTAAACTTTAAATCTATTGTAGAATTACGACGTCATAATCCTTTTGATAAAACGTAATTTATGAGAATATCTTTGAGAATCGGTATTGAAGATTCCTGTTGAATCAATCGGGTCAATTCTTACTTTTCCGTGGGCATGGATTATCTTTTGACCTTCTAAGATAATTCCTACATGGATGATTCTACCCTCTTCATTATCAAAAAATGCTAAATCCCCAGGTTGTGCTTCTTCCACAAAGCCAAGAACCTCGCCGTATTCCGCTTGTTGATAAGTATCTCTGGGCAAATAGATATTTTTCATTTTATAGACCTGTTGCACCATACCGCTACAATCCACACCAAAGGTTGATTTCCCACCCCATAGATAGGGCGTATTCAAGTACATTTGTGCCAAATCCACAATAGCAATAGGGTTATCATCCGCTTTTACAACCTCACCATTAAACTCAAACACTTGGTCATCAATTTGTACTACGCCATTATGAAAGTTGGGTAAACTAGCTCCAATCGGAATCGTCATCGGTGAATTCCCCATCACAAAATTGAAGATATCCCCAGCAAAATAAATAGAATCCTCTTGAAAGAAAGTCTCAGAGCTAATTTCCGTAACCATTTTAGGATCAATCCAACCCGCATAATTATCGTACTTCGCAGTAACATACAACCACTTTTCCTCCGTTTTTAGAATCTCTACCTTATCGCCAAAAAGCAATTGCGTTACCATTTCTGCTCTATCGCTAGGCTCAGCCCTTACAGGTGCAACGCTTTCTGTACAAATTCCGTATTTCATTTCTTTCTAATTACACTTATACCATCACGCAAAGGTAGTAAAACAACTTCAACCCGGTCATCATGAGCCACATACCGATTAAACTCCATAATCGCAGGCGTCATCTTATCGCTAATTTCATACTCCTCTAGCACCTTTCCCTTCCATAACACATTATCTGCTAGAATAATACCGCCAGAAGGCATCTTAGGCAAAATCAATTCAAAGTAATCAATATATCGCTTTTTCAACGCATCCATAAACACCAGATCATACACCTCATCCGATTGCTCAATATATTCATAAGCATCAGAAATCACAGCATTAATTTTATCATGATAGCCAGAGCGCTCAAAAAAAGGCGTGTAAAAATCCTTTAAAGCAGGATTTCTATCAATCGTGGTAATCTTCCCATCATGAGCCAGACCTTCTGCCAAGCAAATCGTAGCATAGCCTGTATAAGTACCCACCTCCAGAATATGGTTGGGATGCATCATCTTAGAAATAATGCTCAAAAATCGCCCCTGTATATGCCCACTAATCATGTGATAGGTTACGAATTCCGCCTTCGTTTTCTCGGCTAACTCCTTCAATAATGCAGGCTCGGCAGTTGTATTCTCCCCTAAATATTGATCCAATCGATGATCCTGAAAATCTCTATCTCCCATAACAACAAAGATAATCAATTTCAGAAAGTTAACATTCATATTAGTTCAAGACGCTTAACATAAATTTTTTGGGCGATTTAACGGGCTTTCTGTTCCAATTCCTCGTTTTGTGAAGGACAAAATAGCTAGTCCGGTGTATTCTGCTTCGCGCCATACCCCAGCCGTCGTATTTGTCAGCTCCACAAAGCCTGCGGGATTTCCACGGCAATCCCTATCGCGGGAGGGTTGGTTTGTGGTTGTAGACTATTATAAAAACTTGTAGTTGTGAGAGTTTTAGTTAATCCTCTAGAATTAACAATAAATTATAGGCTGTATTATTTCCAATTTTTATTTAATAATTTTAGTGTTTTTCTCATTATTTTCTTTTAAATAAATGGCAATAAAGGTCATTGGCTTTGTAGCTGATGCATTGTCAAAATGAAGTATATTTTGATTTTTAGGTTCGTAGAAGCTATCACCTTTATTTAAGATAATCTCTTCTTGACCTTCTATTTGAAATAATGCTTTTCCAGATTTAATAATTCCAATTACGGGACAAGGATGTAAATGTTTGGGTGCAAATTCTCTAGCTCCCATTGTAATTTCCTACATTTCTATTTTTGATACTTTTTGGGTAACATGAATATTAGATTTTTCTTTTGAGGAATATAACCAACTTACCAAACCCGTAGGGAAATAATCAGACTCTAAATCAAATCCATTAGTTTCGGAAAAAGTAAGAACTGGTTCAGCACGTTTATCCCCAGCTAGAATAATAAAACCACCTCCCTCATAATTTATTATGAAATATGCAGTTTTTTTATCTTTGCCAGCCCTCAATTTTGTATATTTTCTCTTCGAGTTTCATTTCATTTTTTGAATTTATTTTTTATACCAAACTTCAAATCTTGCTGCATAAGGCTTTCCCCAGTCTCCTTCATAAATAGTAAAATGGTATTTTGCACTATATTTCTGTAAAGAGTCGTTAGAATGTTCAACAATTATTTCGCTTCTTTTAATTAATCTACTTTCGGACAATCTATCATTTTTAGTTATTTCATAAACTTTTAAAAATATTTTCCCACTATCAATCTTTGATAGCCAAATATCATAAGTATATAATCCAGGTTGAAAAGAATTATAAAGTTCAAAATCTTTATTTTTCGGAATTTTATTTGGTTTCTGTTCAATTGATTCGGTGTTTCCAAAAGTTTCGCCTTTAGGAATATTTAGTTCTATGTTGTTAGGTATTTTTAAATAATCTGCGTAAAAATCATATGGATAAAACATTAGAAAAAAACTAACAAAATATAAGCCAATAAATCCAACAACACCTGTTAGAAAGATTTGAAGAATGCCGATTTTGTTTTTAGGTAGTATTTCATAAACTGTGTAAGTTAAATTTTTAAACATTATACAGATTATGAT
>WTFG01000014.1 GCA_009835005.1 Flavobacteriaceae bacterium Ap0902
CAAAAAACAGTATTACTCTAATTCAAGTTCGGAAATTTGAAATGAAATATCCTTCAATGCCTTCAATGCCTTTTCTGCATCCTTTTTATTGAACCGCCGATTATCATTTTGATTCAACTTGTTTACCAAATAGGTGTTTGCGCTTTTGTTATTAGGATACATTTTAAAAGCAATAGCCTTTAAGTTTATCGCACTTTCGTTTTTTAAAAATTCTTCCACAGTCATAATGCAAATATAGTACTTATAATGTAAATAAAAAGTTTTACAATTATCTTGTATATGTAAAATAATTGTTTTACATTTGTATAAATATTAAAACATAGAACGATATGAACACCGATGAAGTAAGTAAGATATATAACGAGATTAACCCTATCGTGAAATTGGTTAAAAAAGATGGTTTTACACTTGAAATAAGAAAGATGAACTATTTCATTTTATTACCTGACGGTAGTGTTGAGAAGCAGGGGGTTAGGCTTTCCAAAGACCTAAAAAAATTCTTTAATGTTTAATAGTTCTAAAAACAACATTATAATAAAAACAATCATGGCTACAAAAGACATTAGAATTAAAGTATCTGACAATGATAGACAAGAATCATTTAGAGGTGGTATTTTCAAAAGCAAAGCTTATGCACCTTACAAGAGAGGTGAGATATTAGAAGATGATAACGTTGTTTTATTTTGTAGACTAGAGGGTGAAAACTGGCATATAAGGCTAATTGATAAAGAATTAGCTAAATATGAAGGTGTTCTAAAAAATGAACTATTTGAAAGTATTAAATATGGTTATACAGCGAAATCAGTAAATAGGTACATGAAAGATGAAATTATAGATGTTGTAGATAAACATAGTAATTTTTATAAATGTAGAGTTGAGAATGTAGCTT
Organism: Flavobacteriaceae bacterium Ap0902; assembly: GCA_009835005.1. Lineage (GTDB taxonomy): Bacteria > Bacteroidota > Bacteroidia > Flavobacteriales > Weeksellaceae > Profundicola. The sequence goes on from WTFG01000014.1 coordinate 890, forward strand.
TTGAAGCAGATGGTCTGTGTTATCATGCGATTGAAATTTTAAAACAATAAAAATAGAAAACAGCAATGTTAATAAACAATAAAAACCACAAAAATTTAAAATCAAACGTACCATTTGAGAAACTACCAGAGTGGTTTCAAGACGCACGTACTAGCAATGCTAAAGTTTACTACAAAAGAGGACTTTTAATTTGGTATAGAGGTACTTGGATAGGTGGTGTTTGGGAATATGGAATTTGGAAAGAGGGCACTTGGTTAGGAGGTACTTGGGTAAATGGTTTCAAAAAAATAAAATCCAAGTGTAAGCATCAAATATTATATAGTCCAACAACAAACGAGTTAAGAATAGGGTGTATAAGAAAAACCATAGAGGAGTGGGATAAGTGGTTTGAAGGTAGAGCGGAATACGAAACTTCAAGGGGAACAAGAGAGTTTAAAAAAATAATAAAAGCATTTGAAAACGCAAAAAAAATAATACAAAATGATAATTAATTTATGACTGAATTTAACATAGCAAAAGCGTGGATAAAATCTATCACGCCTAATAATGTGGATTTCTGGAATAGCAGAAAAGCTGAATTAGTAGTGATTAGAAATTGTATAGCCTTTATTTTGCGAGATGAGACCACTTTAAGTTATATTAAAATAGGGATACTTATGGGTAAAAATCACGCTACAATTATAGCGGCAGTAAATAGACACTACTCTAGGGTTAATTCTAACCTTAAAATAGACGCAGATTACCGCACGACATACAACAAGCTTTTAAAAGATTTTAGAAAGTTCAAAACACCACAAAACGACATTCTAATTCATAGGGGCAATAATTGGGAAATTAACAGAAAAGTTATCAACCAAATTGTTATTAACTAATTAAATATAAACTTTATTTAAAGTGTTGATTTAACTATATTTACATTATATCTGATTGTTCCAGCCGAACAATGGTTATCTCATAATTTAATTGTTGGTTTTGTTAGGTTCGGCTGGTTTTTATCGGATTAAAAAGACTGCGTGGTTTTAATTGGTGATGACGGTTTCGTTAAGGAGCAGATTAGGGGTTTGAGTCCCCTCGTAGTCTCAAAAAAAAAACAATAACAGATGAAAGAATTAATTAAAAAAGTAGAACAATGGTTTGCAGATAGAGAAATCATAGAGAACTCAACTGCATTAAAACAAGCACTAAAGACAAGTGAAGAAGTTTTAGAGTTGCAAAATGCGATTATTGATGATGATTTAGATGAAATTAAAGATGCAATAGGTGATATTCAAGTGACTTTGATTGGTGTTTGCTTGCATAAAAAATGGAAATTTGAAAATCTATCTATACACGAAGACGTGGGGGTGTCTTTAGATGTATTTAGTGATGCGGTAGAGTTAGAGAAAAGCATAGTGCATTTAAAAGAATTCATTGATTTTAAAAGTTCTGACATTCTTATCTCAACTTTGATTTATTTAAATAGAATATCAAAACACTATGACTTAACCCTAGAGGGATGCTTAAAAAGTGCTTATGACGTAATTATCAAAAGAACGGGTAAAATGGTCAATGGGCAGTTTATTAAAGATTCTAGATAAATAAATTATGAAAAAATATGAAGAGGGATACCCAGAACTAAAAGAAAACCCGATAGAAGAAATAAACAAGGTTTTAGACGAAAAAGTAAACCACCCGTCCCACTATGGAGGCAAAGACAACCCTTATGAAGCAATAAAAGTCATAGAAGCGCATAATTTAAACTTCTGTTTAGGTAATGTAATTAAATACACCTTAAGAGCAGGAAAGAAAGAAAACGCTTTAGAGGACTTAAAGAAAGCCAAGTGGTATTTAGAAAGGGAAATTAAGAATTTAGAAAAATGTGCCAAAAAATAGTTATAAACAACGGTGAAAAAGAAATAGAAACACCGAAAGAATTTAAGGAAGTACTAGGATTCCCGCCTATGATAGATGATGATTATAACGCAATAGAGGGTGATTGTTGTTTGTGTCAATGTGATTTGAGAAGTACTTTTATGTGGCATGATATAGATTTTGTATTTGATGGATATGATTATTATATAAAGAAATGAAACAAGATTTGTATAGACCAATAGAAGAAAGTAAGAAATTAAACGCAGGTCAAATAGTTATATGCCGTTGCCCAGAATGGAATCATGAAGGATATCAAGTCGCAGAATGGAACGGAAGTGAATTTGAATATAGTGGTCAGCCTAATGATAAGTTTAATGATTTAGTCATAGCATTTACGCCTATTGATAAGGACGGAATACCTTACCCTAGTTATTATACAGGGTGTTTTAAAAAAGAATTTAGATAAATGAACCTGCCAAAAGCAAGGAAACTTTACCAAGAAGGTAAAATAGATTATCCTCAACTTTTAGACGTCTTTTTACTAAAAGCACCAAGGAGCGAAAGCGAAAGATTCTTTTTTGCGAATGAAAACGAGAAAGTGAAAATAGTCACAGGTATAGAAAATGAATACGAAAAGGATTTTGATTTAATAGATGAATTTTTAGAATATAATTAAGATGAGTAAAATAACAGACTTAAAATTCGATGATAAAAATTTCAATAAGGGAACCGAGTATGGAAAGTCTTTAATGGAAAAATCATTATCTAAATTCGGTGCTGGTAGGTCAATCCTCATAGACAAAAATGATAAAATAATCGCTGGTAATAAGACCGCTGAGAATTTTGCAGAACTAGGTTTAGAAAATATAAAAATTATTGAATCAGACGGCAAAACATTAGTAGCCGTTAAGAGAAATGATATTGACTTAGACACCCCAGAAGGTAGAGAGTTCGCATTAGCGGACAATCAAACAGCCAAAGTAAATATCGACTTTGACTTTGAGGAGTTAGAAAGTGAATTGGAAGTTAACGTTTTAGAAGACTGGGGGGTTAGAAATGACATCATTGAGGTAGATGATGAGATGATGGTGGTTAGTGATTATGACGAAATCCCCAAAGCAAAGGAGTTAGATTTTTCGGATAAGTATATTATCGTAAGATTTAAAAATGATGAGGAATACAACAAGTTTGTAACAGAGTTAAATATACCTGTTGAAATCTCACCTAACTTTAAAAATGAATCTAATGCTGAAATTGAAAGAAAAGTAATTTTTGATTATGAAGATTTGCATACCAAGTTCAAATAGAGCAGAAACTATCACCACAACTAAATTATTTACAAAGGCTTTGGTATTTGTGCCAGAAAGCCAAAAACATGAGTATGCAGAAAATTTAGAAAATGAAATTATCCCTGTGCCTGATGATATTAAAGGAATTACAAAAACAAGAAACTTCATCTTAGATTATGTAAATGATGATTGCTTAATGATTGATGACGACTTAAAAGAAGTTGGATACTTTAGAGGTGGAATTAGAATTAATTTATTTAACCCTGATTATGAAGATGAATTAATTAATTTATTTGAAAGATGCTTCCAATTAACTAGACAAATGGGATTTGAATTATTTGGAGTTGAGGCAGCTGGAAGTCTATTTGCTCAACACGTTTTTAAACCAATTTCTTACAAAGGAGCAATTAACGGAACTTGCATTGGGATAGCAAAGACAGTAAGTAGATTTGATGAGAGCTACCCAGTAAAAGAGGATTTTGAATTCATTCTAAGATCATATCTAAAACACGGAGGTTATTTAAAATTCAATCACTTCTATTTAAGAACAAAACATTGGGCTAATGCTGGGGGTTGTGTCGATTATAGAACAAACCAAATGGAGATGGATTGCGTAGAGAAATTAGGCGAGAAATATAACGGACTTTTCAAAGTGGGAGCTGGAAAAAATCAATTTCATACTAAAATTACAATATAATGGGAGTTAGAAAAGATTTAGATATAATAGACACAAGATATATTTATTATTTGATTGATAATAAAACTAATGTTGTTCTTTACGTAGGTACAGCAAAAGACCCAAAGAAAAGATACAAAACGCATCTTAGAAAGATTAAATCAAATAATTCAGCTTTAATTTATCAATACTGCATTAAACACAAAATTCAATTAAAACTAAAAGTTGTCAAAAAACTTTATGGCAGTTACGCAGATGCAGAGAAAATAGAAATAGAAAATATCATTAAACACAAAGACACGGTTTTAAACTTCTATAATAACCCCAATAAGAAAAACTATTATAGAATTGAAGAAACATTGAATAAATAGGCAAAAACGGTCGAAAAACGGTCGATATGGCAAAGAAAGAAGATAATTTATTAAAAGGGCATCCACCAACACAATTTCCACATAACGACCCCACAAAGGGAGGTCGCAAACCATCTATTCGCAAACAATTAGAAGATTTGCTAGGTAGTGATGGTAATTTAACTATGCCCGCATCTCAAGTGGTTAAGATTAATAATGATGGAAGCGTGGTTTTGAAAGTTCCTACACAAATGCAAATGGCAATGAAATTATCCAGTTGGGCAATGAGCAAGAAAGGAAATGATAGTTTAAAGGCTATCCAGATGATAATGGAGCAGATAGATGGAAAACCAAAACAGACAATAGACAATCAAATAACTGAAGCAACGGTAAACCCTTACAAAGACCTACCAAAAGAAGCATTAGAAGAAATGGATAGCATATTAAATAAACATCTAAAAGATGAGTAAAAAGTACTGCAATCAAATTGAATTTCGCTGTAGTGGCATTAGAAAGAAAAATACTCCTTGCAATAGCCTATTAGGAAAATACACTATGCCACTAAAAGGAGAGGTAGAGATCAAATGCAATAAATGCGGTACTTTCAATGTACTCAAAGATGGAAAGCAAGATATTATAAGGAATCACAGCAAAGATTCGAGAAAGATATTAAATGAGTTCAGTAAGGGAGGAAGTTAAATAATCATATTAAAATGATAAATTATGAAGCATTTAAAACTGAACTATGTAGAAAATCACTTTATAAATTCGTTGTAGAATTTTGGGGAGAAGTGGTTACTGAGGCTATGGTAGATAATTGGCATATCAAATTTATATGCGATGAACTCCAGAAGGTTATTGACAACGTTTTAAATGACAAACCCAAAGATTATAATTTAGTTATTAATATTTGCCCTGGTACTTCAAAATCCACTATTGTCTCCATTATGGCACCAGCGTGGATTTGGGCGAACGACCCAAGCAAAGTAGTTCTTTGTAATACGATTGATTCAGGGAATGCCAATGACTTCTCACAAAAATTCAGAGATTTAATTTTATCCGATAAGTATCAAAGATTTTACGGAGTTCAAATAAGAAGGGATAGTTCAGCCAAGCGGTCTATCAAAAATACAAAAGGTGGAGAAAGAAGGCAATTCACAACCAAATCACGAAAAACTGGAAAGCATGGTGATATACTGCTAGATGATGACCAGATGAGTAGAGAGGATGCCATAAGCGACGACGAGGCAGGGAATTGCATTGAAGGGCTTAAAGGATATATGACAAGGGTTAAGAGCCTTGAGAAAGTGCCTTATGTTCTATGTATGCAAAGGTTATCCAACATTGACACAACTGCCCACATAATAAATACTTGGAAAAATGTAAAGCACATAGTATTACCTGCTTTTGATAATGGACTAATCAAGCCTAAAGAGTTAAGTAAAAATTATGTGGATGGGCTTTTAGATCCTGTGAGAATTCCAAGAAAACAATTAAATGAAAAGAAAATAGAACTGGGAAAAGTTTCATTTAATCATGAGTACGGTCAAAATACTGAATCCAAGGAGGGATTAATGTATGACCTCAAGAAAGTATCTGAAATGCCACAGGATGGTTATTTAAGATTTGCATTCAATGACGTTGCAGATGCTGGTACTGATTTCGACTGTACTATAGACATAAAAGTAAAAGATAATTTAGTGTATGTTGCTAATGTGATTTACACTCAAGAAAATACAGACGTAACCACACCTTTGAAAATTAAGAAATTAAAGGAATGGGAACCTAAACAATTTTGGATTGAAAAGAATAATATGGGTGCTGTAATATACAGGCAAATATTAACAAAATACCCTTATACAAAAGGTTTTAACACAAGCAAGAATAAAGACACTAAAATAAACGCAAGAGCAGAGCAAGTTAGTAGGTTCTTTAGATTTTGGGATGAAGCCCCAGATAAAGACTATGCTAAATTCATTAGCCATTTAGAAATGTATAAGAGAGTTGGTAAGAATAAACACCAAGACGGTGCCGACATTTTATCTGTGGCAATGGAATTCTTGGAAAAGAATAAATTAATCAATATATTTAAATAATCTCTATGAAATTAATTTTATAACTTTACAAAATAATTTGTATTTTTGTGTAAATACTCAAAGTAGCAAGACTACGGTTGTAATGAAATAGGAAACTGGTTAAGCAAAATATTTAATAGTGAAAACACCTTCTCTGACACCAGAGGGGGTAAAAGTCGTGATTGGTATTTAGGAAATGCAACCAAATCAAGTTGGGGTAAAACTAAATACAGCCACGTTGAAGCATCTCTTAAAATAGCAGCCGTCAACCGCTCCGTATCTCTTATCGGAGACGTTTTTGCGTCTGGAAAATATGTAGCAAAAAATGCTAAAGGTGAAATCGTAGAAAATGATCCTTTGGTAAATTTGCTAAACAACCCAAATGACTTGCAGTCTGGGGAGGAACTAAGAAAACAATTCGTACGCTATCTTCTATCTTCTGGTTATTGCTTTTTAGAACCTATTAATTTTGAAAACACCGCAAGACCTAGAGATTTATCGCATAAAGGCACACAACTATTTGCATTAAATCCTGATAAAATATCTTTTGAAACCAATTATCTTTTTGGTCTTGTAAAAATGCCTTTAAAAGAAGGTAGGTTCAAGTTAGACTGTGGAAACTACAGTCAAACAAAAGTATTTAACTCTATAATCCCTTTCTATGATTTAGGGCAAGACCCTAACAACAACCTAAAAGGAATATCAAGGCTTGATTCTTTAGAAATTGAGTTAGAGAATATAGTAACTGCCAATAAAGCCAAATCCAATCAACTTAAATTATCTGGAAGCACCGTTGTAACGCCAGGCACAAAGAATAGAGCAGATAGTTTTGATATGGGATTGGACACGCCAGTAGACTTTGACAATCCCGACAAGACAGAAAAAGATGCTATAGAAGAGAAGTTGCACGCTACTGGATTAGGACAAGGCAAGACAATTACCGTATCGGGAGTAGAATTAAAGTCTTTCAATCTTATGGAAGGCATAAAAGATATAGATTTCTCTGAAATGAGAAAATCGGATGAAATAACAGTTTTCAATCAATTTGGAATACCGCCTGAATTTCATCAATTAGACTCAAGTCCAAAATACGAAAATAGAGCGCAAGCAGGAATAGAAATAATTGAGTTTATATGCAAACCTCTCGCTTCTAATTTCTGTAATTCTATTAGGGAAAAATACGAACACGAAAATGATATAGAAATTGACTTTTCGGATAGCCCTTATTATGCTTATCAAAACGAAAAGAAATCTAAAGAAAGACAAAGCACGGTTGAGCTATACAGAGGGCTGTTAGAAGATGGCGTTATTAACGTTCAAGAATATTCACAAATTTTAAGAGATGAAAGAATTATCAAATAAAGAACTTTTAGAGAAAGATTTAGAAAAAGTCGATATAGAGGATTTGAAAGATTCTTTAAAAAACAAAAAGGTAAAAGGAATAATAAATAAGTCGCAAGATGACGCAAAAGAAGAAGAAGAATGAAGCCTATAATTGTACCAGAAAATTTAAATAAGTCTGAACTTACTCAATTTTTATTGAATAATGAAAAGGCACTTATAACGCAAAAAAAAGTTATCAAAACTAAATCAGAAGCGGTTGCAGGTAGAATTTCTGTATTAAAAACAAATGCTACTAAATCAGAAGGCTTTGATGGGGAAAGCAATCCTAATGAATTAGAATTAAAATTAGTCTTAAATTCTTGCGGTATAATGGACAGTCATAGAGACGTGCATATCCCTGGGCTTTGGAAAAAAACTTTGCAAGAAAACAAAAATATCTATCATTTAGAAAGTCACAAAACTGATTTTGATAAGATCATTTCAGACGTTCATAAGTGTTATACGGAAATTGTACCCTTTTCATCTTTAGGAATTAATGGAAGTGGCTCTGTGGAATGCCTAATTATGGAAGCCACAGCAAAAAAAGAATACAATCCGTTAATGTTTAGAATGTACAAAGAACATAAGGTTAAACAGCATTCAGTAGGGATGCGTTATGTGAAAATATCCCTTTGCATTAATGATGAAGATGCTGGAGCTAACTTTGAAGCGTGGGAAAAATATTATCCTTATGTTATAAACAAGGATGAAGCGGACAAGTACGGTTATTTCTATGCCGTTACAGAAGCAAAATTAATAGAGGGTTCTGCCGTGTTATTTGGTTCTAATCCAATCACACCAGATCTATCAAATAAAAATATTGAGCCGTTGAAAAACACTCAGGTCGAGCCGCATAAAAATGCACTCAAAAAGGAGCAATTAAAACAATTATTAAACTTTTAAAACTTACAAAATGGATAAAGAATTCATGGAAGTTAGCGAAGCGGCCGAGCAAATCAAAAAAACGGTTGACGCTAAAATCGAAGGACTTAAAGAAGGTCTTTCTAAAGAAACACAAGATAATTTAGACACGATTAAGTCTGAATTAATCAAAGAAGTTACAGACAAAGTAACAGAAGCGCAGAAAGATAGTTCTGCCTCTAAGGATGATTTGGAGGCTTTAAAAAAAGAACTTAAAGAAACTAACAAATCTATTGAAGATATGGCTAATAAGGCTATGGAAAACAAGGCAGGCATCAATGCAGTCGCTAAGAAATTCGCAGAAGCCTACAAAAAGGCGGAAGATGGAAATGAGGACAATGTAGCAAAAGAAAGAGGCTACAACTCTGTAATCAAAATGGAATCCACAGACGTCATGTCCGTTGATACTGTAGATGCTGGTACATTTCCAGATGGTGGTTCTACTGGGATTATTCCTTCTAATTATAGAGCGTTAAGAGCGCAGTATGTGGAAGTGGAGGAAACAAGACCTTATTCCCCTATCATGGACGTTATTGACTTAATGCCGCTTACAGCAGATCAGTTAATCATGATTACCGATAGAATTGTTGGTGATTTTGAAATTACACCTGAATGTGTTGAAAAGCCAGTAGTGAAATTCAACATGGATGAAGAGGTTGTTTCAGCAGAAGCATTATCAGCCATTTGGTTTACTACTTTGAAATTGAGAAAATTCTTTTCTGCAATCTTAAATAGATTTGAAAACAAATTAAGAGAATTGTTGGATGAGAAAATCCCTAACCACGTTTTGAAATTTGTTTCAGACAATGCTGTGGCATTCACGCCAGCAACTGGACTTGCAACGGCTATTCCTAACGCTACTTACTTTGACGTTATCGCATCAGTTGTAGGTACGTTAAAGAAAGCAGGGCATAAACCTAATGGAGTTGCTTTATCCCCTGTGGCATACACTAAGATGATTACAGCTAAAAATGCTAATCAATCTTATCAATTAGCCAATGGTCAGTCTATTGTCATTGTTGGTGATAAAATCAAATACGGTGGTCAATTGCTTGATGCTATTGAAGACCCAATGCTTGAAGATGATGAGTTTATCGTTGGAGATTTCAACCATGTAAAAGTGGCTGTAGATTCAGAATTATTCTACTTACATACAGATGGTAGAGTTGACGGTAATGCTCAAGTTACAACGGGTTTAATTAAAAATATCAGAACGCATGAACTTGCAAAGTTCGTAGCAGTTGGTATCGGAGACAAATCCGCGATTGTGAAAGACACATTCGCAAATTCATTAACTTTAATTGGATTATCATATGATGGGTGAAACAAAAACAACGCCTGAAAAGGCACGAGCAAAGGCAGTAATTACTGCTAAGGATGTTTATCTTTCTATTGCTGCAAAATCAGCAGAAAATAGAAAAGATGGAAAGCCTAACGAAACGATTTCTTTAACTAAGAAATTCAACGTTGAGTTTACTAAAGATTTCGGGAATTTCAAGAAAGGCACAACGCTAAATGGGATTAGTGAATTGGCTTTCAAAATGTATAACGCAAATGGAGCAGTTAAAGAGATTTAATGTTAATACTGGATAGAACATATTTTTACGGTGATATCCATTTACCTAATTTGGATGAGAAGGCTGTATCTCTTACGCAGGTCGACCTTCTCTTATCCAAGTGGGAAAAAGAAGCATTCACTATTTTGTTAGGAGTGGACTTATACGATGAATTGCAATCACATTTAATTAAAAGTGATGGTAAAGTAGTTGTAAAAGAAGATTCTGAACAGAAGTGGAAAGACCTTTGGCACGGTGCTACCTTTAATGGTTGTAAGTGCGGTTGTAAAAAAAGGTGGAAAGGTTTTGTAAGTTATGATGAAGTCTTATACAATGGGAAAACCCATTTTAGGAAATCATCGCCCATTGCTTACTATGCTTATTTCATGCATTCACTTTACAGCAACACCAACACAACTGGCACAGGAGAGCAAGCACCAAAAACAAAGAATTCCAAATGGCTCAATAACGTTAGAAAACGTACAAGCGCATGGAATAGATTTGTAACAGAACAAAGGACTTTAGAATGTTTTATAAAATGCAATTTCTGTAACTATTGTGGAAAACATTTAGATTTTAAAACTACAATGGGTATATGAAAAGGACAGATTTAATCATTGATATTCAGTCTATTTTAAATCACGTTATCGGGGATTTATCCTATGAGGACTTACCTATATCATTCTCTTGGGGTGATCAGTTAGAACTTTTGCAATGGATAAAAACAAAAGATAGCGAAATAGCCGCCTTACGTGCTATCTCTGTAAATGCTAATAAATATCCTTTGGTATGGCTTACTCCTACCAAAATAAGGCATTCAGAAACTGGTTTAAAGTCGAATATCACATTAATATTTGCCCAAATCACAGAACCCGAATGGTTAAATGAAACTAGATGGGATAGAACAATGCCTTTTCTTTCAGAAGTGGCTAATCATGTTCTAAAAACAATAGATACAAGTAAGCATTTTCAAATAAGTAGAAGAGATGGGTATGAAATCGAGTATGAATATATGCCTAACTATTCTACAACTCAAGGCAAATCAAATGAAGCTTTGGATATTTGGGATGCCATTGTAGTAAATTTTGAACTATTAATTAAATTAAACTGTTTAAGCGAAATTCAGAGCAGCTCGACTGCTAAATAAATAAATAATATGATAAAATTAAATAATAGAGATTGTACAACCGCAGTAAAAGGCACAGCACTTGGTAAGTGTCTTATCTTACCAGGTTACTTTTCAAAGAATATTCTTTTTGAAAAAGGATTAGAATTAGACGCAGAAAATGACACTTTAGATGATGCTAAAGTTCAAGAATTAATTCAAAATGGTAAAATCGTTGTATTACCAGAGCATTTATCTCTTGAAGAAGGTTCAGAAGAAGACGTTTATGAAACCTTACCAAACGGAACTCAGCAATTTGTAAGATATGGAGTGAAAAGATACACTTTCTCTTATGCCAATGGTATTTGCTTCGGGAACGCCCTTGCATCACTTGCAAGTAAAAAGTGGGATATTGCATTTGTAGACCATGAAAATAAACTCATTATTAATCATACAGAGAACGGAATTAAAGGCTTTGGTACTGCATTTGTCAGAAAAGGGAATATGACTTTAAACGATGGCTCCGTGTCTACAAAAGACAATTTAGTTATCGGATTTACCCCAGCAGGTTCACAAGCAATGAATGAAAGCCTTGCCGTTGTTTACGCAAAGGATTCAGTTGATTGGTTAGGCTTAGAAGGTGTGCATGACGTTAGATTAGTTGTTGAAAATACTTCTGCAAGTGATTTGAGAATTTCTGTTTTAGACGGGTGTTCTGAAACCCCTATTGAGGGATTAGACAACCCAGACTATTGGAGATTTGAGAATCAAGATGGTTCAACTGTGACACCAAGCGGTGTGACTTACCAAAATGGCGCATATACAATTTCGGGAGTTACCGCAGGTACTTATAATGCTAATTTAGGAACAGCAGATTCAAACGTAATTATTGACGCTGTGAATGACTTTTATAAGTCTAACGTGGAAAATGTAACTGTATCATAAATTAATTAAAAGGGTGCAGTCATATTGCACCCTTTTTTATTATGATTAACCTCTATACATATCTGGAAGCGTGGGAGAAAGTGGATGACAACACTTTACACAAAGGTGTTAGAAAAGAGCTTTTAAAGAATGCTAGAAAAATACTCAAAGAACAAGAGGATTTACACCATTCAGGATTGGATAGGTTCGGAAATGAACTTGGCAGATATTCCATAGCAACGGAAAAAATAACCAATGGTCGCAAAAAGGCTGGTGAGTTATTTAATCTTCATGACACGGGTAGTTTTCACGATAATATGTATGTTCAAGTTAGGGAATACGGTAATGATATAGAGTTAATATTAGGCTCACTAGACTCAAAGGAGGCTCTTATAGAAAGAAAACTAGGTCAAGGTAATGCTAGTAAGGGAAAAAGAATTTGGGGGCTTACAGACAGTACAGTAATCACGGAATCAACTAAAGATGGAATAATTAACGAATTAAATAAAATAGGAAAATGAGTTGTAATTGTAAAAAGATAGATAATTTTAAACACGCTTTAAATCAGGCAAAAAGACTAACCAAAAATACAGGTGTTCAACACGTTGTATTTAAAGTAAATTTTCAAGGAAAAGAAACAGCCACTTATGGCACGGTAGAGAGTGCTGAAAAGTCTGGGGCTTGTTGCTACTACACAACAGAGGGCAAAGAAATTAAAATCTCAAAGCCTACTCCAAAAAAGACTACTAAAAAAGTAGAAGACAAAAAATAACTTATGCTTTATAAAAATTGTAGGGAATTGCCTATCCATAACTTTAATGAGTGTATGGAGGGCAATTTTTCATATTTAGTAATTTCAGGTGAACATTCAGAAATAGAAATCCAAGAAAAGTGGATAGGCATTATAGATGAGTATAACTCTCTTATTACGAAAGGGGCAGATATTAACATTTCTAAAAAAGCAGAAATATTAGGGTTACATTTAAAGATTAATCTAATTACAATTTTACAAGAATTAAAAAGCGTTGAATCACTTGCAGATGGTGAATTCAAAGACCTAATTAAAAAATATGGTAAACCTACTTTACTTGCTGGATTAAAAAACAAACTAAACAGAAAGTTAAATGAATTACCAGAGCAGAAAGATAGCGAAAATGATTTTGATAAGACCCTCGCTGTTTTAAATTCACAAGGCTTTAATGTGGATAGATTCAAAACACCCGTGTCCGAATATATCAAAATGCTTGAACTCTTAGATGAAAAATTTAAAGCGATACAAAATAGCCGTAAGCAAGGTAAATAATCAATGCATAAATTAGCACCTCCCACACAAAAGGCGGAAATATTTTAATAAATAGATGGCTATTATCCATGTAGTCCCAATCTCGGGTTATGTGGTTTTTTAGTCTATTTAGCATTAAAGAATTTTAAGAATTTTCTTTTATTAAACGGTGCAGACGTATTAATTAACTCATCGCCTTTGTACTTTTCAATTACAATAGAAAAAGACGTATAATTAAGCCTAAATTCACTATCCCCTAAGTTTACAGACAAATCCTCTTTAGATTTAATAGCATTTTCAACAGCATTAGCAAATTGGTTAAATTCTTCTTCTGAAGCTTTAAAACTAAACTCAAAACTATCATTTAAAGAAGGCATTCCCATTCCTACAGTTTCTGCCAATCTTATTCTGTATAAATCACCTTGTCTTTCTATTAATCCTATTTTGAAACCCATGTTTTTTACCACAGATATTTCTTCTGTTGGGCTTTCGTTAATAGTAATTTGAGAGAATCCATTTATTGACAAAAATAAAATGGATAGTATTAAAATTCTTTTCATACCTTATTGTTTTGCTCAAATTTATAAATAATATTTCGTACTTTTACATGTATTAATGTATTATGTTTTCATTTTTAAGAAAGATATTAAAAATTAAACCCGAACAACCTGAAATTGTTGAGGAGGATGATGTGATTGAAGAGGATGATATTTCGAAAGAAGAATGGGAAGTAATTTTTAACCCAAATCGTGATATTGATTATCGAGAGAAACACACCATAACTCTTAATCAAAAACTATTACATAGTGACCACATAGCAAAATCAAAGGTTATTAAAATATTCACCAGTAGTAATAACTTTTTTTTAAAAGATGAGAGAATTGCTACACTGGAAAGGGTTAGGAAGTTTTTAAATGATGAAACTTATAGCATTAGAGTTAAAAACGACACTCTTATAGAAGAGTTGTGCATGAAAGAAGGTGATGTTGTGCAAGAGAACGATTTAGTCTTTAGATATAAAGATATATCAACAATTGACATTAATTCACTAATCAAAGAAAGAAATTTAGAAATAAGACTTGAAACAGAACTATCAAAAATAACTGATGATTTTGAAGATGAATATCAAGTCGTATTTAGCAAGGTGGGAGGGTATAATTTACCATACATTTATTTAAGACCTTATAATATCCATCATGACTTTGAGCACTTAGGACTTTCATTCATTAATTTAAATGGAAGTTTTCTCGCATTAGATGTGGAAATAGCTCATAAGGATATTAACATTGCAAAAGGGGATTATTTAATTTTCTTATTTGAAAATGGGAATAAAGTAAAAGCAACCTTTGAAAGATCAACAATAAAACTAACGGATTGGTTTCACAATAACTTATTACTGTTAGATAAAGAGTTGGTTAAAAATCTTGCCACGTCCTTGCTAATTAAAGTTAAAGTAGTTAGCAATAGAAAGTCTAAATTTACTATCTTTGGTTTTGAAATTAACCCATCGGTATCTTATCGCACAATGCAATATTCAAAAACTAGGTATGGTCAAGAACTATTACAATATATGACTATCTTATTTATTAATTATCATAAAACTAAAAACCCAGAGCGGCACGACTGCCTTGACTAAGTTATAGCACAAAGATTTGAACTTCCAGGCATAAACGAAGCCAAGAAAGACGTAAAGCAATTCAAGGATGAGTTAAAACTAACCACTAAGGAATTAGCGGAAGCGGCAATAGCTGCTGAAAAGTTTGCTGATTCATTTAGAGACGTAAAAGGGTTAAAGGATTTCGTTAAATATTCAGAAGGCGCAAAGAAAGCCAATGATGACCTTGCGGCTTCTAGCGAGAAATTAACCGCTGCTCAAAAAAAATTAGAAATAGCAAAAAAGAACCTTGCTATTGCTGAATCCTCTGAAGCTTTAGAAATTGAAAAATTGAGGGTTAAAACTGCCGAGCTAAACAAGGCTAATAATCGCAGAGCAAAAGAATCTTTGGGATTAATAAAAACAGAAAAGCAATTATCTAACACCGAAAAGGCTCTTGCCAGAACAAAGCAACAATTATCAGAAGCATCCACGAAAGAAGCCATTGAACTTGAAAGGCTAAAGATTCGTAAAGCAGAAATAAACAAAGCCAATAAATTACAAGCAAGGGAAACTCTTGGTTTGGTTGGTGCATACGAGCGTTTAAGCCGTGAACTTACAGAAGTGCGTGGAAAGTTTAAGAATGCAGCTTCGCAATATGGGGTAAATTCCAAAGAAGCGAAAAAGTACGCAACACAAATGCGTGCATTGGATAAATCCATCAAAAAAGTTGATGCAGCCGCTGGACAGCATCAAAGAAATGTTGGTAATTATGCCAGCGCTTTAGGGGGTGTTAGTAAAAATTTAATGGGGGCGTTCGGTGTTGTTGGGGGACTTACCCTATTCGCATCAGTTCTTAGATCATCTTTTAATACGGTTAAAGAATTTGATTCTGCGCAATCTGAATTAGCGGGTATTTTAGGAACAAATAAAGCCCACATAGAGGATTTAACAGACGTAACCTTGCAATTAGGTTCAACTACTGCGTTCACAGCCACTCAAGCCACTCAAGCAGGAACAGAATTAGCGAAATTAGGTTTCACGATGGATGAAATTAAAGAATCTATTGAGCCTGTGTTAGATGCTGCTATTGCTTTTGGTGTCGAATTACCAGAAGCAGCGGCACTTTCTGCAAAAGCATTAAGAGCATTTGGATTAGATGCCGCGGAAATGGATAGGGTTGTTTCTACATTAGCCGTATCAACGACAAAAAGTGCATTAAACTTTCAATACCTTAACGATGCTTTACCTTATGCTGCTACGTCTGCAAAAGTGGCTGGATATTCTATTGAGCAATTGACAGGGTTTTTAGGTGTCCTTGCAGATAATGGTCTAAAATCTACACAGGCTGGTACTGCATTAAGGGATATTTTTAGTGATTTGGCTAAATCGGGAATGACACTAGATGAAGCCTTAGAACAAATTAACAATTCTACAAATAAAGGGAAGACAGCCTTTGAGTTGTTTGGTAAAATTTCTATGAACGCTGGTATTATCATGGCAGAAAATATAGATAAAACAAGGGAACTGACGAGTGCGGTGACTGACCAAGACGCAGCATTAAAGAATTTAGTAGATGAACGCCTTGATAACTTAGAGGGGGACTTGACATTGCTTAGTTCAGCATGGGATGGACTTATTTTGAGCATTGAAAAAGGTGACGGTGCAATAGCAAATATCACACGAGGATTAATTCAAGGAACAACAGCCTTATTAAACTTTGCGTCTGGTGCAGAAACAGCAACAGAGCAAGTAGAAAGCGAACAAATAGAATTAAATAAATTAATAACTTCTATAACTTCTTCCAACACTAAAAATGAAGATAGAATAGACCTTTTAAACAAATTAAAAAAGGAATATCCGGGCTTTTTAGAAAATTTAGACATTGAAAAAGTTACCAATGATGAATTGCTATCAAAATTAAATGACATAAATGGTGCTTATGCTCGTAAGATAGCATTAATGAAATTTGAAGAAGTCTATAAAGATGCTTTGGAAGACCAAGGAAAAGTTTTGGGAAGACACATTGAACAACAAAGTAAATTTAATAACTTATTAGCAGAAGCACAGGTTTTATTAAACAAGAAAGGAGTCAATGTAAAAATAGATTATGGAGATATTGAGGGAAGTTTTAAAAAGATAGATGCAGAATTAGCGAAAATAGGACAATCATCAGGAGGAATAAGAGGTCCGTGGAACGACCTAAGACAGGAATTAAGTTTTACGCATAAAGATTTAAATAGATTTTTACCTGAAGTAGAAGAGGCACAAAATAAGGTAAATAGCACTTTAAAAGAATACGAGAGAGCAGAAGCTAATGCAGGTAATTTATTGGATATTTTAAGGGGGGTAACAAATGAAAATAAAAATATATCAGATAGTGCAGAGGATGTGGCAGATAGTTTTAGCATAGTTATCCCAGGTTTGCCGAATTTAAACACTCGTGCTGGTATTAATGAAAGAATTAAGGCTTTAAATGATGAACTTCAAACAGTAGAAATTAATTCTAAACGTGAAAAGGAATTGTTAAAAGAAATTGCAGATTTAAGAGCAAAAACAACCACCACACCAAGCAGAACAACGCCTTCAAGAAATAGAAGTAAGGATGCTAAAACTAAAGCACGTGAAGCCATAGAAGCGCAAATTCAAGAATTGGAATATTTTATGTTTTTTGAAGAATTAAAGCAAAAAACGTATGAGGAAACTTTAAAATTCTATAATACTGTTGAGGAGAAGAAAGCAAATATTTTAGAAGAAAAACTATCTAAAAATCTTATTTCTCAAAAAGAATATGAAATTGAGCGTAAACAATTGTCTATTGACACTGAAAAACAAATTTCAGACGCTCAAGAAACAATAAGACAAGCAAGAATAGATTCTGCTGAATTAGATTTAGAAAATTATAGATATTATAATCAATCTAAGATAGATGATATCGAAATAGCAACTAAGACGATTATAGATGCTGAAAAGTTAAGATTTGAGACTGAATTAGAACTACAAAAATCCTATTTAAAGAAGAAATTAGAAGTTAACGAAGAAGAAATAGCAGAGAAAGTAAAGGTTCAAGAAGTATTAACTGAAAATGAACTGGAATATTTAGAAGCGATTGAAAGCGCTAGAGAAAATCATAATGATACTATCAAGGATTTAACAGAAAAACAAATCAAGTCCGTAGAAGAAATTTTACAGGAAACTAAAGAGAGAATAGAAGAAGATTTTAGCATTTCTTTATTAGAAAAGGCTTTTATTGGTGATTCAGAAATAACCAATGATAAGATAAAAGAACTTACAGATGAAGTGTTAAAGGTAGATGAGCAAATAAAATCATTAGGAGATGATGAATCTCAAAGTGCATATATAGATGAATTAATTTCTAAACGTGGAGAACTTACAGCTGCAATAGAAGAACAAACAGAGAAAGAGCGTGAACAAAGAATGCTACAAGCCGCTATGTCTATGGAAAGTATAGAAGATGCTAAAGGTGTTCTAAAATCTATAGCTAAACAGATACTAGCACAAATGGTACTTAAAGCCGTTGCTAACATTCCCTTCCCTGGTAACATTGTAGCAGCTGGTATTGCCATGACTGCTGGGAATACTTTAATCAATAAAATATTAGCCTTTGAAACAGGTACAGACCATGCGCCTTATACAGGTAAAGCGGTGGTAGATGAAAAAGGACCCGAAATTCATTTATCAAAAGACGGTAAAGTAAAATCTTTAGGTAAAAAAGGAGGGGCAAGAATGACAAATATTACCAAAGGGGATAAAATTATACCATTTGAGCAGTCAGAAGCCATTAAGAAAGCATTAAGCATCCCTAATGTTCAATATCCAATGATTCAAAATGTCCCAATTGTAGAGCAGCCTGAAAAAATAGACTATGCTAAAATCGGAAATGAATTTACCAAAGCCTTATCCAAGCATCCAAACAAACAATTCTTATTTGATAAGGATGGGAACATGGTAGAAATTATTACCACTCCCAACTCTACTAAGAAAAGAATCTATGGAGATTACAAGCAACCTGCAACTAGATTAAGATGATAGAGCCACTAGACATAAATGAACTTAATTTCAAACTTCATTTTAAAAGCGATGAGGACGTAATAATGCCTATTGATGAGCCTATTGGTTGGGAGGACATAGACCTAAGCATCAAGCAAGGTGATATGTATGCCAGAGTGCTAGAAATAGGTGATGATGAGTTTAATTTAAGATTCGCACCAATTCCAGACCACTATAATTCGCCTTTTGATAAATTAATTAACTATTTAAATACTTTTGGATATGAATCTAAAGTGGATTTAATTGTATCTATTGGCATAGATGAGTGGTTTAGATGCGAATTAGACTTTTCTAAACACACAACTAATAAGGAAACTTATTTTGAGTGTCCAGTTATAATTAAATCTGCAAGGGCAGAAATTGAGCGTAAAAATGACATTAAAGTAGATTTATTGTCTAATCTAACACTAGATGATCACTTGCTTTATCCTATTGACGTAAAAGAAGTCACGCTAAAGCCTAAAGAAATTAAAGACGTGTCTAGGCATCAATTAAATGAAACCAATGAGGAGGAGGTTATCTACTCGCAGTTAGGGCAAGAAGGTTATCAAAATAGAACTACTGTATGGTCGTTTAGAATTTTTGGATTTAATAAATATTCCACCATTGACACGGCTTTGAGCTATGAGAATGGTGCCTTTTACAATGCAGGTTTTACAGGCTTAATTCAATCTGGTATAGCGCGAGACAACATGGGGGCAACGCACGAGATTAAAGAAAAGGGGGCGCTACAGATTAGAATTAATTTTGATTATGAAATTGGCAATGTAAGGGATTTCTTTCGTGTTTCTTTCGGGTTATATGTAATTGAAACTGATGGTGATTCTTTCATTGTTAACGAAAATGAAAATAATTTAATTTTTGACCAAGATAATTTTAATAATACCAGCATTTCAAGATTTACGGAATCTGGAAATATTGAATATAATCTTGACTTAAACATAACAAGGCTTACTAAATTAGCACCCATTTTCACAATCTATACTAGAAACAACGGAAATATAGATGGAAGTTCATTTATTCGTGTTAGCAATGTGCGTTTTGATGCTGAAATGATAGATGAATATCCAGCCACAACTGCCAAAATGGTAAGGCTAATAGATGCTGGAAAGCATGTGCTATCCAACTATACCAATGGGGAAGCGACATTTGAGCATCCTAAATTTGACTCAAGACAGACATTTCATAATTTAATGACCACAACTGGTTTCTATATTCGTGGTTTTGACAATGAACCTATGCCTTTATCTTACAAGGACTGGTTAGAGCAAATACAAGCACTTAATTGCGACGTACAGATAAATGGCGATAACATATTTATTGGTAGACAAGAAGAATTTTACAGGGATATAGAGATGGCAAGATTTGAATTTATGCCAGACGTCGATAGTTTTAATGTATCCTTTAATGAGGAAAGAATGTTCAATAAATTAACCTTAGAATTTGATAAATATGAGGAAGGTAATGAACAAAACACCTTGGATTCTTTCACTACAGAAACTGAATGGTACGTGCCTAATAAAAGATTAAAAGAGACAAAAGAGATTAAATTTCCTTTTATTGCAGATGCTTATCTAATTGAAACTACAAGAAGGGAAGGCATTGACGTGGAGCCTACAACTGCAAAGCAAGAAGATAACGATTTTTACATTATCGATTGCAGACCGATAGTAGGAGAATTCGATGAAAATGGAGTTTATACGGAATTTGACGAGCCGAAGTACACCAACAGAAGCAGGGAGGGCTTTACAGAGGTTAGAGGTTTATTTAGCCCTGAAACTACCTATAATTTAAGGTTAAGCCCCAAAAGACTATTATTAGATCATTGGAATTATTTTCTGGCTGAAATTAATCAATTCACAGAGAATTTAAAACTAGAAAATTCTTATTTTAAAAATAATGGGAAGTTGACAACGTTCGCAGAAATGTCTAGCCTAACTACAAGTGGAATAGAATTGACAGAAAATGGAAAAGTCTTTTCTCAGCATTTAAAAGACCCGTTAATTTCCCCTTTTATTTACGAATTTGATTTAGGTAAAAGGGTTAAATTCAATGAGATTAAAGAACTATATGATAAGATTTTAAATATTCGTGGTTATATAACTTTTTTTGATAAAAATACAGAAATTAAAATCTATCCTAAGGAAATTAATTATGTATGGAAGCATGAAAAGCTGACAATTACAGGAGAATTAAAGGCAAACAACTTAAACACATTGAAAAATGACATTTTTAGAGCTTAATTCAGACTATAATTATAGTCCAGACGTTGTAGAGAAGGACACAATAGCCTTGTATTTAAAGCCTTATGAAGTGTATAGGCAGGTTTTTAAATTAAACAGAGCAACCCTTATATTAGGAGGAGTTGACCAGATTGACACAACCGTTAAGCTAATTAAAAATGGCACAGAAGCGAATGGTTTATTTTACAATTCAGAATTGATTAAAAATAGCAAGAATGAATTGTTCATTATCGTTGATTTTGTTCTAGCTAAAGACTTTCATAGCGATTGCCTTAAATTAAGAATTAATAGCAGGGAAACGAATCCTTTTATCTGCTCAAATGACGATATAGAGTTTACCTCCCTTGTAACCTATTGGCATTCTGAAAATATAGATGGTTTGCCCTTTGTGGAAACCGAATATAAGCCCTTACAGATAAGGCTTCCACTTTACTTTAAAACAACAAGGACAGAGGAAGATAGCGAGGAATACGTTACAAGTTTTAGAGCTAGAGAGAATGTTAGAAGAAGTAGGGTTAAGAGGGTTTTTAAATCCGTGTGGAACGTAGACGCAAACAATTGGATGAATGTACGAATTGCCAAAATGAGTGATTTGGATTTTGTCTATATTAATAAAGTAAGGCAATCATCCACGCCCTACGTGTTTAACGAGACAGATGATGCTGCGGCTTTTGTAATTTCGGAATGGGAAACGCAACCACGAGAAAACGACACCGTTCAATTGCCCTCCATTGGTTTTATATATGTAGAATCTCATACGATTGAAGCGGTGTTTGATAGGGACACTGTTAATTATTCAATAAGAGATTTCTGGTACAATTACTATCATTCTTTAGGGCTGCCAGAAAAGGAAACTTCTGTAAAGATCTTAAACAACGATGGAAGCATTTCTTCTTATACGTATGAAGAAATTATGGAAGGCAGATATTATATCAACTTAGAGAATGAATTAGATTCATTTACACATGAAATAAATTATTACATAGAGGACAAAACAGGGCTTAAAAGCAATATAGTAAAATTAATAGTTAACTTTAAAAGAGAGGGCTTCTTTCATTATAGCCCAGAACATTATAAAAATACAAAATACGCATAAACATGGATAGAATTAAACAAATTAACCAATTAATAGAGCAGAATCTAAGAGATGACGTTCTAATTTATCCCGATAAACATAGGGAAGTAGAACACGCCTTAAATCACGCATCACAAAGGGTACAGGTGGAAAGCAAATTAACTGACACCTCTATTGTGTTTTCGCTGCATATTCCTAAAGATTCGTTGTGGGATAACCAAGATTTAGATGGGAATGATTTAAAGTTAAATTTATCCCGAAAAAACACAAGAACAAACAAAACAGAAAGCGAAGTAGAGATTTTAGAGAATGTTAAGATAAGTGGTGGATGCACGATAATTATTCCTGTAAGGAGAGCAGATTGGGAGCAAATTTATTTGAACTCTGTGGAAATTATAAAATCAAACAATATTATAAATAATTTAATTTAATTATGTACGCAATTATATACGAGCCTAATAGGAAGCTCGCAATGAATGGTCAATTTTTCTACAAGGTTAAAGCCCTATACGAGGGAGATGCTTACCCTGTCAATGGAATTGTTATAGACGAAGATGCTTATAATGCATGGAAAGAGAATATTAGCTATTTTCATTATGTGAATGAAAATGCGAGGACAATTAACACTGCTGTCAAGCATCAGGTTGGCATATCCGATTATAATAAACTGTTAAAAACTAAAAATATAAAAGAACAGATGCGTGAGATTTGGGCAGAGGTTCAAGTTTTATCGGATTTAGGGAGAAACACTGGATTTCTTAATGTGCAGTATGAAAACTTAATTGAAGAATTTAATAATATTTAGTAAATTTGTTTAAAATCACAGAGCAGCCAGACTGCCATATAAATCTATATGGAGCAAAACGTATTAGTCTGGGATAATTCAATCAATCAATTTAGACCACTTAAAATATCTTCTATCAACGGAGTAAACCCTTTGATAAAAGGCTATTACCACGATGGTAATTTCTATTCTGATAGTGGGTACACGCAAACATTAAAACCAAATTCCGATTATTTATATTTAGATATTAACAGCAACGTTCTATATAGTTGCGACGGCTTTAATTATGCTGTTGTGGGA
>WTFG01000015.1 GCA_009835005.1 Flavobacteriaceae bacterium Ap0902
TAAATATTGTTGCATAATTATATTTTTTCTGGCAAAACTGCTCCTTTAGCTTCTGCATAGGCTTTATTTACTTTTGCCCATACTTCTTTTTCTTTGAATTTTAAATGCATTGTGCCTTTCTTAAATCCTTTATACTCAAAGAATTCACTATCATACCATTTACCTCTTTGTATATTCTGTAAGTATTGGAATTTTTCTATTTTATTAAAATCTTTTCCAGTTAGATTGCAAATAACTTTGATTAGATCATTTAGCTCTCCTAATCTTCTGTGATGGTCAAATCTTAAAATTTTATCCGAATTCCAAGAGACCTCAAACATATTGCTAATGATAAATTTTTGATTAAGTAAGTGTCCAGCGTTTGTTTTCCAACCCTCAACATTCCATCTATTTTCATGCGTATATCTTGTGAATTCGTCCACCGTTTCAACTAATGCGCGTTGAAATGTTTGATCTTTAGTCCCAATTATCACTTCTATCATTTTGAAAATATTACGCTTGGTGAAAGGCGTACGACTTTTCTCGTCTATCCACTTATGCAGGTCTTTGATTACTCCAGAAGTTAAATATTTTTCTACGTTTAATTTTTCAAAAACAATAGACCACATTTTTTTCTGTGATTGCCTTATAAATTCATCTTTAGAAGTTGCGTTTTCGTTGAAAGCAATGCTAACACTTGGTTTTAATTCTAGTCCTAAAATATCTCCAATTTCTTTAAGCTCTGCGCATTGCTTGAAGGTTTCGTCTGCTTTTCTTAATAGGGCTTTATAACTATTTACGATGGCATCAATTTCAGAATATTTAACAATGCCTTCAGAATGGACAAAGTCTAAATCATCTACATTGTCAAAATAATCATCAAAATTTATACTTTCTGTTGTGATTGGCTTATATAGCTTAATTAGCGCAATGGGAGTGTCGGTAATTCTTTCTGCATCTTTAAAGACCTTTCCTAATTCACGGCTAAACCCATAATTTTCTACCAAACCTCCTATTTCATTTCTGCCGAAAGAGGTAATTTTTAAACTTTCTGAATTACAGAGGGACACAATCTCACACCCCTCTGGTGCTAATTCCCAAGCGTGTTTTATGTGATCTTTCCATTTGGTGAATGGTGGGTTCATAATAATTAAATCAACACTTGGGATTTCTTTTATTTCTAAAAAGTCAAAGCCAATTTGCTCACCTTTGTTTTCACATGACTTTGCCAAGGATTCATTTATCTCTGAATAATATATTTTATCAGCTCCTAATTTAAAAGCGTAGTCTAATATATTTCCAGTACCAGCGTGTGGGTCTAAAATTTTCTTTCCTGCTATATCTAACTCCATCATGTCTAGCACATGCTCTGGCGTTGGATAGACGTCTCTGTTAAAAATATTTTGTCTGTTCATAATTTCGTAATATATCCGTTGTTTATTTTTACTAATCCTTTCTTTTCTAGTGATTTTACGGCATCATAAAGGGCTGTGTGACCTACTCCACCGATTACGTTTGTGAAAAGATTCCACCCATTAGAGGGCAAGGCTTCTATGATCTTTCTTTCTAAAAAATTCATCCTTTCAATTCTTTTAGTTTTACTTTAAATTCCTTGATCATTTCTCTTATCTCTGGTTTGGTTAAATGTAGTGATGGGTGGTTGCCCTCTAAATAGTCTACATAATCCTCATTATATCTCTCTATCAATCCTTTTCTGTATTCGATTAGATTTCCGTGTAAATGCTGGTTACAATGAACGCATTGAGCGTGTATGTTTTTTAAATTAAATCTTAATTCTGGTGTGCTTCCTACACTTCTATAATGTCCAGCATCGTATTTTCTGCCTAGTGGCTTTCCGCAACTTATGCAAGGCTTATTTTTATCTCTTTCTCTTACGTAAGCATTCACAACCTTTTGCAGTAATTTCATTAATTCTGCTTTGGTCTGTATCTCATTTTTTAGTTTTCTCTTCTTTCTTTGCCACGATTTTCTCTCTTTCTTTCTGGCATTAGACTTTCCAAGTTCAGCGGCGCATTTGAATGAGCACACTTGCTCTGTGCTTCTATATTTAGGCGTGAATCTATTGCCGCAATTTTTACACTTTTTGGCTCTCATTAATCTTATTTATGTCTCTTTTTACAGCCTTTACGGCTTTTAATGTTTCTTTATCTTCTAGTAATTCACTTCTTTGAATTACAACGTCTAAATACCTTTCTCCGAAGTATGCATACATTTTGGAGTAATGCGCATAATATTTATCAAAAAGGGACTTCATCGAATGCATTTTTGGGTTCTACAGTTGGAAGTGGTTTGCTTTCCTTTAGTTCTTTTTGTAGCCAATTATCATTATCCCATTTTTGGTTGAAATCATTGAAATTCTCATACCTTCCATTATTTATGTTGTAGTCGAAATCCCAAAGCCCCATACCTCCTAAATGCTTGAATTTCACTTTTTGGATAGACACTTGTCCATTGCTTAAAAATTTACCACTCTCCTCATCTTGGTTTCTTTTTACAGAAATTCCGTAATCTGTTTTATTGAAAAAATCCGCACTTCCAGCAATATCATACATTGTCGCCATCGGGTAAGTGCCATCTTTGTTTTTCTCTAATTTTCTAGGGTGTGCTACAAGTTGGACAAGCACGTCATTTGCCTTGGCAAACCAAATTAATTTGTCCAGCATTCTTGATATGTAGTCTAATTTGCTTTCTCCATTCGCATACTTGTTTTCTAGCTTGTTGAACGGGTCTAAACAGCATACTTTAATTCCTTTGGTTTTGATTAGGAATTTGAATTTCTCTAGGATATTATCTAGCGTGAAATCTGATTCAGGAGCCACCCAAAAATAATTTGAGCGGATATAATCCCTGACTTGGTAATAGATATTTTCGGGCATTCTTTCCTCTGAAAACTTTTTGCCACTTATTTTCTCTGCAATTTTTGAGTAGTGATATTCAATAGGAAAATTTTCAGGTGTCCAATAACCAATTTTCCATTTATGGATTAGATTAAGTTTTACATTCACAAAATCTACAAATTCCGACTTCCCAGATTGGGGCGTTCCAGTAAAAATTGCAAGTCGTTTAGTTTCCCAAGAAATTAAGTCATCTAGCTTGCTTTCTCCAATCGTTTTACCGCGTTGCATTCCATTCTTCCAAAGGTTGTATATTTCATTTTCTATATTTTCAACAGAGAATATACCCTCTACCTTTGGCGTGTATGCATTTTTTAGCACGTTAGACAAACTTTTACTACCGTTGTGGGCAAAGTATTCATTCGCATCTTTATATTGCTTAAAAACGCATATTTTTACCCTTTCTACTCCTAAACGTCTAATTAGTTCATTTCTTAGTTCAATTCCTTTCTCGTCATTATCTGTGGCTAGGTAAAATGTTTCAATCTTTTCTAGGGCTTCTATACTATTGTCTAAATAGGTCATGTTACCTACGTTAGCACCATTTGGCACACTAATAACGTTGTCGTGTCCATCCTCAATAAAACTTAAAGCGTCTATTTCGCCCTCTGTGATGATTAACTCTTTGTGTTTGTTAATGGCGTCGTAATTGTACCAGATTAATTCTGCACCGCTTTCAAGTCTGAAATTCTTTTGTGCATCCCTGTATTTGATATTGACCAGTTCACCATTTCGGTAAAATGGAAAGCAGATGGCATTACGCTCTGTGGATACTTGCGGAAAGAACATTTTCTTCTCCGATATGTTCATTTGTTTTAAAGTAGCTTGTGAGATTGATCGTGTAGCAAACCATTTTACCATTTTATCGGATGCATCTGTAAAATTCTTCCATTCTGGTACATTGTACACTTCTTCTTTCTCAAAAGGCTTATACTCTACAAATCTCACGTTGCAGTGGTGGCAGAAACCCACGCCTTCGTGCAAATTAAAAGAAAGGCACTTGTCTTGTTTCTTTTTTCGGGTATGTGAACACTCTGGACACGTTGTGTGATTTTCTCCATTCTTTGGAAAAGTCATCAAATGAATATTACCCGTATCTATTGCTTTTATTTTCAGTGTTGTTTTCAAAATATTCTTGTATTTCGTTTTGGGGCTGTTGTTGTATTGAATTCTTGTTTAGAAAACCAATGTGAAAAATGACTTTTGTACTCTCTTAGATTTTGCTTAGTGTCATCGATGGTTGTTAAGTAGTCTGTGAATTTGATTAAATGCTCTTTGACTACTTCTGGTTTAGTTTTGTTTAGGCGGCATATTGATTCAATCCATAAATGGCTGCCTGAACACTCATCTAAAAAATCAAAATTTCTATTATTATTTATATTGGTTTTCTTATCTAATATGGTATTATTATATGTCGGATTTAAATCCGAGTGTGATTCGGATAAATTTCCGAGTTTGGTCGGATTATTATCCGAGTGTCGGATTTGTTTCCGAGTGTCGGATTTATTTCCGAGTGTGTTAAATTCCGTGTTTTTAGCATTCCAATTTTTAGCTTTTTTAGTCAAATAGATATAGTCTTTACCTGCTATTTTTTTTGTTTTAATCAGCCCTAATTCCTCAATTTTCTTATAATAACGGTACACAGTATCTACCTTATCAGTTAAGATTGGGAGTTCTTCTAAAGCCTTGTTTTTGGAAGCGAAATAATACACTTTCCCACCAATTACGATACTTTCTGCCCACGATGGTAATTCGTAAAACCAACTAAATAAATAGGCTGTTTTAAGGTCTAACCCCCATTCTAGAGCCTTAATATTGTTTATGTAACTACTATATCTCATTTATTTTAATTGCTAAATTTCTTAATCCAATCCTCACGACTTAATTCGTGAAATTTTCCATCTATTTTTAAAGTGTCGTAATACTTTTTTTTGCCCCGTACTACTTTTATTGAAGTCCTGATGATAAGGCAGTCAAAGCCTTTGAATTGAAATACCTCTCCAGCCTTGACTTGCCAATCACCGTTTTTTGACATTATCACAGCCACTTAAAATCATCTGTATTATATTCTCCATTTTCGTTGAATATTTGAGACCAAATGGAGCAAATGGCGACAACTAGTAACCAAAAAATCATTATTCCAATTGCTATCATGTTTCTTAAATTTATAGTTATACTTTTTTAATCTTTTCTTTCTCTTTTTTAACTCCCTCTTGTGTTTAACACAAAAAAGGGGTGGGTCTATGTTTATCATTCTTCTTTCATATTATTATTCCTATTAAATTCATTTATTGCTTTTTTTGTTCCCGCCGTGGACTCGAACCACGGTGCCTGCCTGTCGGGATACCTTCCAGATTTCTGACAATGTCAGGCGAGTAGCAGCATAATTGGGTCATAACTATCCTGTGTTGCTTGTCCGCCCCGAGGACTCGAACCTCCGAGTATGCCTTTGGCGGTACCTGGTAGATTTCTGACATTTAATCAAAAACTTGGTGTTTAAATTTTTAGTTAATTCTTTTTATTTATACATCGCCAAAAAATCGGCATTTACATCCTTCTTGTGTGTCAAAATGCTTACAATTAGCAGATGGCAATAATTTATCACCCTTATCTAATAGTGCTTGTAATTGCTTTCGAGCTACCTTCCCATCCATATCAAAGAGGAGTTCGAGTTCTTTATCTGTGGAGTTTTTTATTAATCCCGCAATATCTGTTGTTAAGTGGTAAACTGCCATAATTAAAAAGGTAAATCGTCTTCGTGTGGTTCTAAACTTGGGTTTTCTTGGCTGGGAAGGGTGGATGGGTCTATGTTTATCATTCTTCTTCTTCCCATTTTTTATAATTAGAAATAGCTTCTTTGATAGGCTTTTCTAAATAATCTTGACAAGCGTCTTCAAAACTGTCGTATAATTCAGAATCACCTTCTACATTTGGCCAGAAATGACCGTCCGTTAAATCACTTTCTTTTACACGCACTATATAGTGGTGTCCGAAATATGTAAAGGATAATTCATAGAATTTTATTACCCCTCCGAAATCTCGTAGATATATGATAGTTTTAGATTCCACATAGTGCAGAATCACATTGTCCTTTATTTTCTTTTGTAAATTCATTTTGTTAATATTTCAAATCTGTCCAATGAATTATGTATGGATATTTCCCTTCTTTCTTGTATGATTCAATTCTTTCTTGATTGAAATAAGCAAAGAAATCATACCCATTATTGAAACCATCGTTTTTTGCCAACTCATGTATATTTTGGTCGCTTAATCGATTATCATTGATGAAAATCGCGGATACACCTTTAATAAAATCTCTATGGTGTATAATTTTAATCCTCTGAACGGTCGTTACAGGAACTCTAGGAGCAAACTTAAAAGCATCCTTGGTTCTATCTTTTACATAGAAATCTATCATATTACCTTCCCATTGCTTTGCACGTTCGGGAGTCATAAAACGTATAGTATGCTTTTTTGAATTTTGATTTATTATTTCATTAATTAGGTCACTTTTACAGGAATAACCATATTTATTATATTGAAGATATTTATTTAGCTCAGCCCCTGTTTTCAAATCATAATGCATTGAATTCAAT
The DNA here is from genome assembly GCA_009835005.1 of Flavobacteriaceae bacterium Ap0902. Classification (GTDB taxonomy): domain Bacteria; phylum Bacteroidota; class Bacteroidia; order Flavobacteriales; family Weeksellaceae; genus Profundicola. The sequence continues at coordinate 6,491 of WTFG01000015.1, forward strand.
ATCTTTTCTATAAAATAAGTTGGTTCCTCTGCCAAATGTTCTGGCATATCTTTGGACCATTCGGTCATAAAATTTAGTTTCATAATTAAAAAGGTAAATCATCATTAATCTCACTCGTATCTGGGTTGAATGGCTCTGGTTTGGCACTAGAGTTATTAACACCCTCTGAAACCCTTGGTAAAAATTCAAATCCTGTCATTATGATAGACGTATAATATTTATCTTCTTTTTTAGTTGTTTGAATTTTACCCTCTAAATAAATAGGGTCGCCTTTTTTAAAGTATTTTTCTATTACTTCTCCAGTTTTACCAAATGCCACTACATTGTGCCATTCAGTTTTCTCTACTTTCTCACCTTGTTTATTGGTGTATCTTTCTGAAGTTGCTACAGAAAAACGCTTGTAGTTTTCTCCACCCTCTGGGTTATTACCTAATCTCCCGATTAATTGTACTTTGTTCATGATAAAATTTGATTTATTTCATTAGTAATTGCTTTTAATTTATCAGCGTATTCCTTTAAGTTATAGGTTGCTGAACTGGTTTCTATTTTAAGTTTAATTACCTTGTTTATAGCGTTTGCAACACTACTACAATAGGCATGAACTTTATAGATATCCTCGTCTTGTTTATTCCTTCTACCTGTGTTTTCTGTAACTCGGTAGCAAAATCCATCATGAATAATTTCATAAGGCTCTAAATTTTTATCTTTTATTGTCATAATTTATATTCTATTTATTGAATAGCCGTTTTGTTTCGCCCATTCTGGATTGTTTTCTATTTTTTGATGTGCCATTCTACTTACTGGCAAAAAGAATCTAGTATCTATTAAAAGCGGTATATCGTTCAATTCTGCCTATTAATTGTACTCTATTCATAATGTTTGTAAAGTGTTGTTTATTAAAAATTCTTAGATTCAATTTCTCTTAGTTCCAAATTATCATTAGTCATTTTATTGTGTTCTGATAATTGGATTTTAACCTTAGCGCGATCTAATTCATATCTCAAAAGGTTATTAGCTTGCTTAATTAATCCTGTCTGCGTTTTAGCGTTATCGTTATCCACTTCTCCGTTTTCTAACTTTTCCATTAGTCCAAAAGTGAACGCTAAAAGTGATTTACTATTTACTGGCTTCATATTTTGGTGTATTAATATTTTTTAAATGATCTTGTATTATTTCTCTAATCTGTGTTTCTGCTAATTCATTAGCAGCCTTTGCTATTTTTCTTATTTCTGTTTTGTTTTCTTCGTAGGGTTGCGTTAGATATCTTGACTTCAACCAGTCGTTTTTAAGTTTCTCTGGTATGATTTGTTCAATTTCACATGAGTCTAATACATTGTTATTCCAGAAATAAATCTTGTCTAAATACTCTTCATGGCGAATTAATTTTATTCCTAATTTACTTGCAGGATGTTCCACTGGAAGGTTAAAACCGTATTTTTTCCAAATTCCAACTCTTACTCTTTCAATCCTATCTACTCTTTGTTTCCAAACGCTGTCAGAAGTTATATCATCATAAATGGCGGAGACCTTATGTTTAAACGAACCTTGAATTCTACTACCTACGACTGGTATTATATTGTTATAACTACTCTCGTCAAATAACAACCTTTGTAATATTTCTTGAATAACCTTCTTGTCTTTATTCGGTAAACATTCCGACAACTCTAACATTTTTAATAAGTTATCTCTCATCTTAAAAATATTGCTCTATGTTTTCTTTTATTAATTCTTTGTCAAAGTGAAATTTCTCTACTATTACGTCTAATACCCTGTTGTATAATTCTGCAAATTCATCTTCATTCATCTTGTGAAATGCTATGCTTTTGGCTTCTATTTGCTCAACTCCATTAAAGTCAAACCAAGTGTCATAATATCCAGATGCTATCGTTAAATCCTTTCTTAAATGATCTACATTGGTGTAATGCTCTTGGTTTTCAAAAACCATATTGATAAGCGCAAAGAATTTTCTATGAAATTTGATATTTCTGGGTCTTTTGACTTCTACTTGATACTCCTTATTAGGCTTTAATTTTCTTGCCTTTTCATAGTCTGAATTATGACAAGGAGTGAATGATCCATTTAGATTCTTGTAAACAAATAGTTTCATTCTTTAGGTAATTTTACAATCATGCTACCTTTTCTATATTTTGGTTTTGGCAATGGCAATTCCTCTCCATCCTCTGAAATGACTAAAAGTCCTTTTTGAGAATTCTCAAAAGCCATCTTATACTTTTCTTTAATCTCTTTTAGCTCTTTTTCTTTTTCTGAAACCTCTGGGATACCTGAATAATCCAAAGTTTTACCACCACTTCTAAACTCGAATTTTGCACCCTTGTACTCATTTTGATATTGCTCCGCTTCTGTTTGTATTTCGTCTTTCTTAGCATCTTCAAAGGCTTTAATATCCTTTATCATTTGCTCGTGAAATTCTCTTTCCTTCCTTAGATTTATGATGGTATCTAAGATTGAAGTATAACCCTCGTCTGCTCTTTCCATCTCATTAATTAGATGGTCTTGCATTTGTATATGTAATTCTTTAGTTCGTATCATTATCCTATAAGTTTTTTAAGTTCGTTTCTGTATTCAGCTTTCATGTTGTAGACTTTGCCGTCGTCTTTATAAGGCTGTCCGTTGTACTTATTTAAAAGTGATTTAATAACTTTTGGCTCAAAAGATTTAGCGTTATTGAACTCTTTTTCTGTAAGCCATTTATCTACTTTTGGTTTATCATCGGATTTATTTTCGGCTGGTTGTGTTGCTGGATTGGCATCTGTATCTTTATCCGTTACAAGCCCTAAAATGCTGGATAATGCATACCTTCTTATATAGGTAATTGCAGAGCCCAATATTTGAAATTGATTCATTTTAGCTAACTGAACCCCTTGAGGTATTTCCACACTCGATTCAATCGTTTCACCACTTTCTATGTGAAAAATGATAGTTTTTAAAGTTCTCCCCTCTAATGGCTGAGTAAAGCCTAAACCATGTTTTTTAAGAAGTGGATTTATAACCTCAAAAATGGCTGGGAGGTCGGAATATGAATAGCCGTACCCTTGCGTTCCTTTGTGAATTACTGGCACTTCTTGCTGAAATTCGGCTAATGCCTTGTATAAATTTGTCATCTGATTGTATTTTTAAAATTATTGTGCTATAAATTTGACCTCATTTTCTTGGGTTTCTGCGAATTGCTCCACGTATATCGTTTGCAATTCTGTAATTTGAAAGTCCATGTTTTCTAATTTCTCAATATGGCTTAGAACATCATCTTCACCATTAATTTCTGCATCAAATTTGCCTTTGTATAGGCTTATTAGAGAGTCTTTAGTTTCCTCTAATGTTTTTAGCGCATCAATGAATTTTCTTAAATACTCTGCTTTCTTAACACGCTGGTTTTTAAGACTAATTAAGTATTTTCTTAATTTATTGCTTGGAATAAATGGCGTGGTAATGTGATTGTTGGAAACCTTGGTTGCGAAAACTTCATTATCGTAAGTCACATCCACTTGGTAATCAAAATTCTCATCACTCCACTCAAATTGAAATCCGTTATTTATTTTTGATATAGCCATGGCTTATAGGTTTTCAATTTCATTTTCAGCCCACTTTTTAAAAGCATTGAATTTTTCTAAAATCAAATCTGCTTTCTCGTTTTTTACAGGAACTTCTGGTGCTTTAAACTCATTCACCCATAATTTTAATTGACGTTGGATAGGTGCTTTTTTACGCTTTTCCGCTTCTGCTTTGGCTTTTGCTTCTTTTGCTTTGCGTTCTTTCTCTGCTTTAGCTTCTGCTTCTTGTTTAGCCTTTAATTCCGCTTCTAATTTCTCACGCTCTGCACGTTCTTTAGCTAAAATGGCTTCTTGCCTCTCACGCTCTTTTCTTGCTTCTGCTTCACGCTTTTCTCTTTCTGCTTGAGCTTTCTTTTCTGCTTCTGCTTTCTCTTTAGCAAGCCTTTCGTTTTCAGCTTTGATGCGTGCTTGTTCCGCTTCAAATTCTTTTTTAGATTTTTTTACACGTTCTAAGAATGTGTTAAAATCCTTTTCTGAAATTTCCCCGAAATTCATGCTTTGTTCTTGTTCACTCCAGAATTGATAGTAAGGGAGTGCTAATTCTTTGCGTTCGTTGTGCAACTTCTCAATCTTTTCACGCTCTAATCTTTCTTCTTCTACCTTGCGTTCAGCTTCAAGCCTATCTTCATAGGCTTTCTTTTTAGACGTTAAATAGGCTTCCCACACGTCATCTGCCATAGATGATAATTCTCTTTCTTCTGCATCTTCTACATATTTGGAAAGTAGCTCAACACGCTCATTTTGTAAGGCTTCAAGCCTTTTTTGTTCTTGAATTTCAAAGTAGTTTTCAATTTCTTTTAACTTACTTTCTTTATCTGATACCGCCCATTTTAGAATATTAGCCACTCCATCAATGGCTTTTCCAGCTCTTAGATATTCTTCTTTTTGGGCTTTTCTAACTTTATCCGCCTCAATTCTAATTTTAGCAATACCTAACCTTAGCCTTTTGGCTTTTGCAGTAAGTTCACTATTAATTTCAGCTTCTGGTATAGCAATGATTTCATTGTAAGCATCTTCAAATTGTTCTAACATTGCCACCATTGGTTCAAATGTTGTTTGAATTTGCTTTGCTTTGCTTGGTTCTATTGCTTTTAGTTCTGGGGTTTGTAATACGATTTCACTCATCTTTTTGTTTTTTTAAGGTTTATTTTTACGCTGTTTGTTTAAATTCAACACTTTTTCTACCTGATTCAACTAAATCAGCGATAGCATCAATTAATTGGTTCTTGTCCTTATCTAATAAGTTTAGTTTGCTGGTGCCATTCTCGTGTAATATTTCAATGGATTCAATTTCTATATCTGAAACTTGTATTTCATTCCAAATCTCATCGAACTCTCCTCCTACTGCTTGGATTTCATTCTCCGATACATTCGCAGTTACAAGGAGATACCTATCATTTGGATAGGTAAATTCAAATTCATTCCCTGATTTCTCGATTCTTAAATAATTGCTTAAATTTGTCATCTCTTATTGTTTTAAGGTCGTTGTTGTCGCAACGGCTTTTTTATTTAAATTTTGGCGGGTAAAGATTTTTAAGAAGTTGTCTGTCTATTTCTTCTGCATCAAACTCTACCTCTGTGATTATCTCTGTTTTTTCAATTTTCGCTTTAGCAAGCTCATAGACAGCATTCCAATCTCCATTGGCTGTTAATTCTATGATTTGTTCTTGCTGTGCTGTCATTATCTCGTTGTATTGTTACACAAATATACTAACGTTATTAATAATATGCAAATAAAATCTATTAACGTTATTAATAAAAGTCAAAATTTTTTTGATTCTCCTCTTTATTAGCGACTTTCAGAAACTTATTAATAAAGTATTTTTGACCCTTTGGCGTTACTTTTGTTGTTTTTGTAACCCTCACGCTACCATTGGCGTTATTAATAGTTCTGGTTTTTATTTGAAATAATTTTAGATCAAGTCCTTTTTGCGTAGGTAAATTTCTTTGCTCTCCGTGGCTCATTAGGTATCTATTAGAGCGTAACCAGTCAAATAATCTATTTTGACCTATATCAATTCCATTTTGATTTAAAATCTTTGCTAATTCCCCTACTAATATATTATGTTCACTTATCTGCAAGGCTTCTGCAAAGGTTACTAACGGCTTTTGTTGCTCTATTACCTTTTCTGCTTCAATGCGTCTATCTACTTCTTGTTTCCAGTTCTGCGCTAATTTTAGAACAGTATCAGGGTTAGAGAAGTCTAATTCTTTAGATTTCAATTTCTTTTCACATTCTATAAAGTATTTCCTTGCTTGCTTTCCTTTCTCGGAGCGTTGTAGCATTGAAATTTCTTTTGCGCAATCTATTGATAGGGCGTAGTCTGTAAGTTCTTGATTTGCAAGGGTGTTAAAAAATTTACACCCATGATAATCAGTACCTTCTATAAATCCGTAGCTGAACATTCTATCACACCAACTACCAAAGCGTTCTGTAATCTCTAAAAATTTGTGTAGCTCTCTAGCACTTACGGCTTGTTTTCCGTTTTGTTCTGTTATTTTGATTAATTCCTGCATGTTAATAAAATTTAATATTAAACGTTAGCTGTGTTTTCTTTCTGTTCCTTTGCCCATCTAAAATAAGTTGTACGTGCTGTGTTGAAACTACTATACCCGTACCTATCAGCAAGGATTTCAAACACTTTTAACTGGGTGTGTTGACCACTATTCATTAGAGAATCATAATCATTCATAAAATCATTTTTACGTCTTTCACGCTCTAATTGAATTCTACTTTTTGCCATAACATTGTTATTAATTAATAATTATTATTTAAATTTGTTTAGTGAGTTAAAGGTTCACCAATGCAAATATACTAACGTTATTAATAATATCAAAGTTTATTAATAATTATTACTAACTATATAAGCAACGATTATGAATTTGCCCGACCAAAACAAAAGAATTAAACAATTAATTGACAAGTTTACTAATGGTAGTCAAAATGCTTTTGCAGAAGAGATAGAAGTGTCTCAAGGTACTATTAATAGGTTGTTTAATGTAGATTTAAGGTATAATAAAATACCTAATGCATCTAAAGCTACCATTTCAAAGATTTTAAAAAAGTACCCGAAGGTTAATAAGGATTGGTTAATATTTGGAAAGGGCGAAATGCTTACGAATAACACTAAACCCCCAGCGCCCAAAGACGATTTAGCAGCAGCACCTTTAAAAGGCGTTACTAGCGTGCATCTGGTACAAAATACAAAGGCAATGGCTGGGTGGCTAGATAGCTATTATGCAGATGAATATTTAGAGAAATTACCCATAATTGAAGTACCTACCGAGAATAACCATTTTGGTCGTTATTTGGCGTTTAAAGTCGTAAATGATAGCATGGAGCCTGAATACTATGAAGATGATATAGTAGTAGGTAGAGAGGTTAGCAGGGCGTTATGGAAAAGTAAATTACATATAGATGATTGGGATTTTATTATAGCACACAATACCGAAGGCGTTTTAATTAAAGAAATTACAGAACACAATGTTGAGACTGGCGATATAACTTTACACTCTCTAAATGACTTTTATAAAGATCAAGTAGTCAATTTAAAAGACGTTACTCGCATTTTCAGCGTTGCAGATCACCGCCCTAATCTAAGGCGCAGAAGACTAAGAAGAAAGTAAAACGAAACCGTATATTTTTAACATTTTCAACATAAATACTAACATTGATTATCAATAAGATATCTAACGGCACGAGGGTAAATATTATTCGAATCCCTTCATCCACCCTTTT
>WTFG01000016.1 GCA_009835005.1 Flavobacteriaceae bacterium Ap0902
TTATAAATTATTTGACTAAATGAAACTAGCGATTAAACGTATTGGAATAGTCTTATTGTGGCTCTTAATCGTACTGCTATCTGTGTTGCTATTGGTGTTAACCACGCCTATAACTCTACCCATGTTTCTTTATAAAACATTTAACAAGAAGAACATAGGGCAGGGGTTAGATTTACTCCAAAAGGATTTAAGAAACATAGCCTATGCCATTGATTTGGTTGGGAATGCGACCTTATTTGATTGGATAGATATATTTCCAAATAAACATCCCTACGGTGAACCTAGAGAGCCTATATCCTTTGTTCTCTATAAAAGATTTAGGGATGATTGCCTTACAAAATTTGATACTTGCGTAATGGCTTTTATCCTACTATTTGATAAAAATCATTTTGAACCAGAATTATATATAGAATATTAAACTAAAATTTTAAAACAATGACACTACTTAACCAACCTTTCGGAAAGCCAACATTTGCGATTTTAATCGCATTAGCCGTTTTATTTGCGGTGTTGCATTTTACATTTATTCCAGCAATCCTAATGCTTGCAGCAGCAACAGGAATAGGAATTTTTATTAACGGAGGATTGCACAAGACAGACCTAATCTATATCGCTATAGCATTCCTAGTGCTGATTGTAGGCTATATGTTTAAGGACGCATTTAATTTAGAAACATGGGCAACTCTAGCACAATAGACAAGGTTGTACATAGTGCGATTGGATTAGGCTTTTACCTTTCTTTTCTCGCAACATTGGATTACAAGGTGCTAATTGCACTAGTTCTGGTGGCTTTCGGAAAAGAAATTATAGACCATATTAGATATAAGGGTTTCGATTTTAACGAAGCTCTAGCAACGCTTAATCCCTTAATTGTGGTTAGGTGGTATTTAGACATTATTAAAAAATAAAAATGAATGAACACAGAAAATCAAGGCAGTTGGGTGCGTCTGGTAGAAGCTATCATAGGGGCTACCAAATCAATTGCGGAAAATCCAGTATCCTTCGTAGCAGCATTTTTCTGTGTTTTGTTCTTTATCTGGCAAATGTGGGGGCGCGAGGATTGCGAATATTGGAGAGATCAATACGAAGTAGAACGAAATAAAAACAATATTTTGCAAAATTCTCTTCTTAGAACCAACGGTATTATACAGGAATTAAAAGAAGAAGTGAATTTAAATGATAGTATTATCAAGGAGAAAACCTACGAACCTTTAAAAGAAATTTTAGACTATGAAAATTTTGAATAAACCCTTGCTGATAGCCGTTGTACTTGCATTAATTGCAGGTGCCTTATCTATTTATCTATTTAAACAAAATAGAATCCTGAAAGCAGAAAAGAAGCACCTAAACGAGGTTATAGCTAGCACGCCACAACGCACGACAGAGCAATTCATTGATTCTGTTATTGTGCCTATCTACAGAGAGAAAGATACGCTTATAACTAAGTATAAGATTGTAAAGCGTATGCAACACAACAACATTAGAGAGAGTTCAATCCCAACCACCTACCTGGATAGCGTAGCCAGAGCTCTGGAGGTTGGTAAAAAAGCAATAACTAAAATCAATCGAATTGAGACAAAAGCGAATATAGAACTCAAGAAGAAGGATTTGGTTATACAAGAAAAGGAGCAGAAAATAGAAAAGTTAGAAAAAGAAATTTGGCACTGGAAAAATGAAAACTCCGAAGTTTTCGCCAACCTAACGGATAGCACCGCTAGGGTTAAATATAATGCTAAAATCACGGTAACCGATTTCTCCAAGAGACCTAACTGGTACAGTGGAAGACAACACTATACAGCCATAAGCACGGACGACCCAAACTTAAAAATAAATGGTTTTCAGACTTTTGAGCAAAAAATCAATGTACAATGTTCAAAATTGGGGATAGGAGCATACGTTGGGTATGGAGCGCAACTAAACAACGGTCTGGTGCAAGTAGGCCCTCAAATAGGTGTAGGAATTAGATACGATTTATTTTAAAGAAATATGAATTTAGCAAAATACAAAAGCATAGCATCACAGCATCCAGAAGAATATAAATTATTCAGAGATAAAATATTTCCAATCACAATGGCCTGGGAAGGTGGTGGTAAGATACATAAGGCTGCTGGCGATTCAGGGGGTTGGACAATTTGGGGCATAGCATGGAATTATTGGAAAAGAATTTTCAAGGATTTTAGCGACTTTAAAGACACTACAAGAGAAGAAGCATCTTACATAGCCTTTGCCAATTTCTATCTAAAAATACACGCTCATCATGTGCCATACGATTGCAAATTGTTTTATTTTGATATGGCTTATAACCTTGGATCAGGTAGAGCGATTAAATATATGCAATCTTGTATAGGTGTTAACCCAGACGGGATCATCGGTAGAGTCACAATATCAAAAATGCACAAATTAGATAAGCGATGCCTGAAATCTAAACGAGACGGCTGGTATGCTTATCTAAATCGAAGACCCAGATTCAGAAAATTCTACAAAGGCTGGATGAACAGGAGCAACGCCGTATTTCGCAAAACTTATTAATACTTTGAAGCTACCCAGAAAACCCAAACGACCGAAAGACAAGAAACGAAACGACAAGTCGAAAAGAAAACCAAAGAATTACATAGCGAAACTAAAGCACCTTGGTATTTAAGGTTATGGTGGTTGTGGGTCATCCTAATTGCTTGTGCTTGGTTGTACTTCAAGTCTAATCCACTATTCAAGTTATTTTAATTGTCCAGTTTTTTAGCTAATATACTGGACTTTATTCCTTATATTTTTAATAATATTACGGGCATAGTTTGTTTTAAATTCTGGTAACGAAATCGATTTCGTTACCAAAAAAGTATCAATGATTTCTTATATTTACACACGCAAAGAGATAATTCGTTTAGAATCGTGCATTTCTTTTCCATTCGTGTCATTAGAAGAGCATTTTAAAATAAAGTCTAGCATCTTGCAGGGTGCAGATAGGAATAAGTAAAATGGGAGGGTGAATAATACTTACTGCAATAAGGCAAATAGATCACAACTCGCCTATCCAGGCTTTATAAACACCACTCTATTAATTTAGGGTGGTGTTTTTATTTTAACCTGTCTAATTCGACACCATTAAATGTTAAAATTACCTATTAAAGTGTTAAATTTATATATTATATTAGTAGAATTGAAATTATTTTGTATCTTTGTGTAACAAACAATGAGATAATAAAGTAAAAATAGAAATTATGACTACAGTAAACAACGTTAAAGAAGCAGTTCAAGAATTAGTACATCAGCTAGGTTCGCAAGAGAATTATTTACATAACTACCGCTTGCTAGAAAACATTAAGCAATATGTAGAAGAATCCCGAAAAAACGGTAGTGATGCTACATTAGAAGAAGAAATCGAAATGTACATTGCAGATGATTTGAACTGGGAGTATCCAATCGAACTTTAATTAAAAAAAAATAGGCATAGTATAAAAGCTATGCCTATTTAAATCCAAAATTGGTTCGATTATATTCTATAATATTATTTCAATTCCCATAGGGGTACGATTAACTACTCTTTGAGGACAAATTTAAAAATAAAACATGAAATTTGAAAAAGATAAAGCAGAACAGATAATTCAAAAATTTGGGTTGTCTGAAAAAACCTTAAATGTCTGGAAGACCAGGGGAAAGATTCCAAGTAAATATCTAGAAATGGAAAAGCGTCCTGTTCGGATCGATTCTGAAAAAGATAAATCAGAATGGAAAAAGATCATTAATATTTTAAAAACAGGTCTAATTAATAAGGCACAACTTTCAAAGCTTACAGAAATTAAGCAAGATAGAATTATCTACTTGCAAAACGGCAGGGGTTTACCCTACAGAGAAGAATTTCTAAAAATTAAAAAGCTATTAAACGAAATTAGGATAGAATTAAAATCTATAGACTTTTCCAAAATAAGGCAAGGGAATGAATTAGAAATAGAAAAGTTTCTAGAATTGAACGGCAATAAATTACTGGTTTGGAATGTGATTTTGGATAGAGACAAAGTTGCTAGGATTCTTTCCTCTCTGAGGCTTGGAACGCAAAAGCAATTTCCTTATGATCGTTTAGCATTCATCGAACAAAAGATCTTAGAATTTCTTTTAAGAACTCAAATATAAATGTTAAATTTCTAAATAAAAGTGTTAAAATTCTCTTTTATGCTTTGAAATATCAAAGTATTTCGTATATTTGTGTAACAAACAATGAGAGATATGAAAGCATTAATTAACAGATTAGGTTTAAAAGCAAAAGAAGCAGCAACAGGTACTATTTACGTTGAACACAACGGTAAAAAAGTAAGAGTGGCTAATCATGAGCCTAACTTTGCTATGACTAAATTTAGAGGTGATGCAGATTTAGAAATCTATACGCATGACGTTGAAGGTTCTGAAATTAACGATAAATATGACGTTGTTAAAATGATTGCTGAATTCTTTGAAATTGAAATTAAAGGCACTTTAAAAAGTATTTTAACCAAAGCAAGCAATAGAAAAATAGCAGAAAGAAATAGACTTGCAGAATTAGCAAAGGCTAATAAAAAAGAGCAAGAGGCGATAAAAGAGGCTAAAGAAGAAAGATTAAATAATTTGGCTGATTTTGTAGCAGAGAATAAAGAAGAATTAGAGGCTATTTTGGCAGATGCAGAGGCTTATGGTGATTTTGGCTCTAATGGTGCGAAGAGAAGAAAAAGAAGAAGAAACTATTTTAAAAATGAGGTTCTAAAAAGATTTAATGTAGAATTAGAACTTTCAGATTATAAAGAATTATAAAACTTAAAACTTAAAATTATGACAACTAAAGAAACTACACCAACCGAAACTCAAGAATCTGCGAGAATGGAAAAGTACTTATTTCATACAAAGGATGGGAAGAAGGTATTTGAGGGTACAATATCAGATTTTGATCCAGAATATTATGGAATACCAAGTTTTTACGCATTCAAGAATACTTGGAAAGTAGCTGACATGGTAGGAATGACAGAAAATGACTTGTACGCTTTTCTTGAAGAGAACGGATATGAGTTAAGAGATTTAGCTTACCAGTTTAACGATGACAAAGACAAGGAATATATTAATAATGTATTCAAAAAGATAAACCTTGTAAATAAAGATTTATCAGATGAAGAAGAAACTGTTTATATTGACGTGGATGATTTCGGAGATGTTGTTGTAACAGATGATAGGGGGCATGTTTTATCTACATTAGATGAATTAAATTCAGACGTAGGTTCTGTAGATATTGACGGAGACGATGATTCTTATAATTGGGTAACCTCGGACCAATTAGAGGAAGAAGATTTAGAGATAATAATGAGAGACGCATCGCCATATAAATATATTAGCGACCTAGAGAATATAATAGAAGACAAAGAGCTTGCAGACTTAATTTTCTACAATGAAGAAGCGTTTACTTGCCGAATAAACAAATATCCATTTCATGTATTAAAAGTCGATGCTGGAGATATTTATACAGTTTCTTTGAAAGATTTTATTGAGTGGTCATTAGAAGAAGACGAGGACGGTGAAATCGAGATAGACGGAAAGAAATATAACATAGCATAAGCAATAACCCCTCCTTAACTGGAAGGGGGTTTTATTAACAAACACCAGACTAATAATTAACATGAACAACTTTAAGAAACACGCACACGCACTTATCTTAATGATAGATGAGATTTTAAAAGAAAAGGGTAAGAGCCGTTACTGGCTATCCAAACAAACAGGCATCTCTCAAGGGCAATTAAGCCAATACTTTAATTTGGACGTAACCCCTGGTTTAGATGTATATTTAAAATTATTGCACACTTTAGATGTTATTATTTTTTTTGAAGATAAAGAAAATGACACAGATTTGGCGAAACTCTTTAATCAGGCTATGGATGCGTTAGGGAGAAGGAATAATAAGTTAAGAAATAATTAAAAAAAGTGTTAAAATTCTCTTTTATGCTTTGATATTTCAAAGCATTTTGTATATTTGTGTAACAAACAATGAGAGATATGAAAACTAAAGAATTACAAAATAAGATAGCAGAATTAAAAGCAGGTAGAACAATGAAAGCCATTAAAGCAGAAGATATTAAATTGTACTACAAAATTCAAGGATTATCTTCTAAGTTATCAGAATTGAAAGCTTACAACAAAGGGCAATTCATAACCAAAGAGCATTTGACAGAATATAAACCTTTAATAATTTGGTTGTTGAAAAACAAAACCAATTACAAAGGATATTTGAACCTAAAAAATGCCATGACTATTTTGTTAAGTTATGTAGAGGGTAACAACCTTGTTTACAAAACTGAAAGAGGAATCAAAGGTATCATTTCAAATTTAGCTATTGAAGCAGGTTTGGAAGATGTAGAGGACAATCTTAGGAGGGCAAAGAATTTAGACATGTCAAGAGATAATACAGTAGAAAATAAAAGAGTATTAGACCATTTCTATCAATTCCGATTAGATGCATTAATGGGATAAAATCTTGCCCTGTTCTAATAGTTCAGGGCTTTTTTTGCTTTAAATATTTACTATAATCCTCTGGCAACTCTAAGTCATGAACGTGAATGTAATTAAAAATAGCCTTAGAGGTGTGTCCAGTTATTAAACTAAGCTCTTTAATGGCATCCTCTATGCTTAAATGTTCCCTTAAAGCCTTGTAAACCTTTGTGATGCTGTAATGCCTGAAAGAATAGGGCGTGAGGTCTTTGGGTAATTTGTGATTTTTCTTAAACATTTTAAAGCGTTTAGTATAATGATTTCGCCTTTGATTGTCTGTTGAATTCTCCCAGTCGATTAAATTATTATTTGAGTTTAGTAGATATTTTGTAGGACTTTTAATAGTGAATTCTTGAACGTCTTCTAAAATAATCAAAGGAATTAATTTAGTCTTTTTAGACTTTGTTTTGGTTTTCGTTGTTATTGTTCTATTCCTTAAATCAATGCTATCTATTGTAATTCTATTGCACTCAATGTTTCGCCAGAACATATAAGAAATTAGATTGACGTATAATAATAATTCCCTATCGTGCTTATTAAGTAATTCTTTTGCATTTTCAATTTCTTTATCCGTAAATAATTTAATGTTCGGGTCACTTACTTTTTTGTTCGGAATATCCAAAATAAAATTACGCTCAATATAATCTTCACCAGCTAGGATAGTAAATAACGAAGACAACACGCTTTTATAATTATTAAAGTTTTTACCCTCAAAAGGCTTTAGAAACTCAAACACGACTGATTTCGTTACATATCTAATCTCTAAATTAGCCAGACCTTTGCGTTTAAGAAACTTTATAAATCTATCGGTTCTATTAATGTAATTTCTCTTTGTTGTGTCTGCAACTTCTTTATTTTTAGACTCTAGGGCATATTTAATCAAAGATTCAGCTGTATATTCTAATTTTATGCTGTTTTCTTCATAAGGGCTATAACCTTGCTCTAAAAGGGCGGCTAACCGTTTCTGTATAAATCTTAAATACCTTAACCTCTCTTTCTTTGTCTTGTACTTTTTATTAGCTCCAAGCGAAATAGGGGTTTGCCTTACTTTTTTAGGATTGCCGTGTTTATCCTTCAAAGTTGGGTGTTCAAAAGAATAGTAAATGTACCATCTTTTTGAGAGGTCATAAGACTTTCCGCCGTGATAAATTTTTGGTTTTGTATATCTCACAGAGTATACGCTTTCGTATGCGTTTTGTATTTCTTGTTTAAGTGTGTTAATTAGAAAATCCACTGATAGAAAGGCTTTGCGACTATCAATGGATATCTAAT
>WTFG01000017.1 GCA_009835005.1 Flavobacteriaceae bacterium Ap0902
AGACACACCACAAAGCAGTTAGTAAAAACAACAAAATTAATACCCCAAAAACTTGGTAGGAGAGATAAAAGGTTCTTATATTTGCAGTCCCTTAAGAAGGAAGGGGTTTTTTGGTTAGTTTAAAGTTTACTAGTTTAAGGTTTAAAGTTTAACAAATTAAGACCAGAGGTTGGCAAAACAAAAAAAAAGATCAAAATAAGTTTGTTTAAGATAAATAAATAATCTTATATTTGCAGCCCTTTAAGAAGAGAGGGTTTTAGTTAAAAAGAATCACAAGAAAACTAGAAGGAAGCATTTTTCAAATAAAAAGTTTGGCAGATAAAATAATACTTATTATATTTGCATCCGCTTTTAAAAACACAACAGACGGTTGGGTTTAAAATTTGAGAGAAGCAAGTACCGTTAACAATTACGGAAGGCATTTGCAGAAGATAGTCAGAGAAGTAATGGGTTATATAGAGAGGAGGTTCGAGTCCTTGTGGGGTACACCAATTTTATTTTTGAGTTAGCGCGATGCGAATCGGGCAGTGACAAGAAGATAGAAGACAAGAGAAGTTCATTTGAAAGAATAGTAAATAAGAAGAAAGGACATTAAGAAAGATAAGCTAAGTCAATTTAAATAAGAGACCGGGATTAAGAACTCTAGTGCTAAGACACATTTAAGAATTAACAACGGAGAGTTTGATCCTGGCTCAGGATGAACGCTAGCGGGAGGCTTAACACATGCAAGCCGAGGGATAATTTGTTTTCGGACAAAGGAGACCGGCGGACGGGTGAGTAACAAGTATGCAACTTGCCCTTGTCAGGGGGATAGCCCAGGGAAACTTGGATTAATACCCCATAACAATCACCATAGCATTATGGAGGTTTAAAAGATTTATCGGACAAGGATAGGCATGCGTCAGATTAGTTAGTTGGTAGTGTAACGGACTACCAAGGCGATGATCTGTAGGGGGACTGAGAGGTTGACCCCCCACACTGGTACTGAGACACGGACCAGACTCCTACGGGAGGCAGCAGTGAGGAATATTGGACAATGGGTGAGAGCCTGATCCAGCCATCCCGCGTGCAGGAAGACGGCCCTATGGGTTGTAAACTGCTTTTATACATGAATAAACCACCTTACGTGTAGGGTGTTGAAGGTAGTGTATGAATAAGCATCGGCTAACTCCGTGCCAGCAGCCGCGGTAATACGGAGGATGCAAGCGTTATCCGGATTTATTGGGTTTAAAGGGTCCGTAGGCGGGCTAATAAGTCAGTGGTGAAATCGTGCAGCTTAACTGCGCAACTGCCATTGATACTGTTAGTCTTGAGTGAATTTGAAGTTGCCGGAATATGTAGTGTAGCGGTGAAATGCATAGATATTACATAGAACACCGATTGCGAAGGCAGGTAACTAAGATTTAACTGACGCTGAAGGACGAAAGCGTGGGGAGCGAACAGGATTAGATACCCTGGTAGTCCACGCCGTAAACGATGATTACTCGTTTTCGGTACGAAAGTATCGGAGGCCAAGCGAAAGTGATAAGTAATCCACCTGGGGAGTACGTTCGCAAGAATGAAACTCAAAGGAATTGACGGGGGCCCGCACAAGCGGTGGAGCATGTGGTTTAATTCGATGATACGCGAGGAACCTTACCAAGGCTTAAATGCATAATGACCGGGATGGAAACATCCCTTTCTTCGGACAGGATGCAAGGTGCTGCATGGCTGTCGTCAGCTCGTGCCGTGAGGTGTTAGGTTAAGTCCTGCAACGAGCGCAACCCCTATCATTAGTTGCTACCAGGTTAAGCTGAGGACTCTAATGAGACTGCCGGTGTAAACCGTGAGGAAGGTGGGGACGACGTCAAGTCATCACGGCCCTTACGTCTTGGGCTACACACGTGCTACAATGGTCGGTACAGAGGGCAGCTACCACGCGAGTGGATGCGAATCTTGAAAGCCGATCTCAGTTCGGATTGGAGTCTGCAACTCGACTCTATGAAGCTGGAATCGCTAGTAATCGCAAATCAGCCATGTTGCGGTGAATACGTTCCCGGGCCTTGTACACACCGCCCGTCAAGCCATGGAAGCTGGGGGTACCTGAAGTTGGTGACCGTAAAAGGAGCTACCTAGGGTAAAACTGGTAACTAGGGCTAAGTCGTAACAAGGTAGCCGTACCGGAAGGTGCGGCTGGAACATCTCTTTTATAGAGCAAAGAGAGTAATAATTTCGGTCTTTATTAGATAGACTAAAAAAGTTTAGACATTTTAATGTTCTTCTTATTTACAATTTTTAAGGAAAAGAAAGGAAAAGAGCCCATAAAAAAGTTCAGAGAGTCTCATAGCTCAGCTGGTTAGAGCGCTACACTGATAATGTAGAGGTCGGCAGTTCGAGTCTGCCTGAGACTACAATTATTGAACTTGTGGTAATTATGTATTTAATGTATATATAATAAGCCAAAGGTATATTTTCATTAGGGAAAACTAGAAGTTGAGAAGGTAGTTAAAGTTTAACTACGAGCTATCTTGATATACTAACGACTAGTATATGGGGGATTAGCTCAGCTGGCTAGAGCGCCTGCCTTGCACGCAGGAGGTCATCGGTTCGACTCCGATATTCTCCACAGATTAAATTAAAAAGATATATAGGTACGTGAGTACGAGATATATTGGAATAGATTTAGTAGAAGAAGTTCATTGACATACTGAAGTAGAAATACAAAGAAGAAACGAGTCTAATTTAATTTCAGGATTAAATTAGAAAGATATAGAGAGAAAGATAAGTAATAAAAATAGGTTTAGTGTTGTTTTTGTAAGGGATTACAGAGGCGATGCAGATACTTTATAATAAAATATAAAGGCAAATACAAATAACCGAGCGCGTAAGAGCGCGGCGAGAAGAAATCGTTAAGGGCGTATGGCGGATGCCTAGGCTCACAGAGGCGAAGAAGGACGTGGTAAGCTGCGAAAAGCTACGGGGATTAGCACACATGAGATGATCCGTAGATATCCCAATGGGGCAACCCGGTATACTGAAGGTATATCACTCGAAAGAGGGCAAACCCGGAGAACTGAAACATCTAAGTACCCGGAGGAAAAGAAATCAAAAGAGATTCCCAGAGTAGCGGCGAGCGAAATGGGAGTAGCCGAGATTGTATGAATATTAGAATAACCTGGAAAGGTTAACCAAAGAAGGTGATAGTCCTGTATAAGAAATGAGTATAATACGTATTAAGTAGGGCGGGACACGAGAAATCCTGTTTGAAGAAAGGGGGACCATCCTCTAAGGCTAAATACTCCTGTGAGACCGATAGTGAACTAGTACTGTGAAGGAAAGGTGAAAAGCACTTTGAATAAAAGGGTGAAAGAGAACCTGAAACCGTACGCCTACAAGCGGTCGGAGCATTGTAAGATGTGACGGCGTGCCTTTTGCATAATGAGCCTACGAGTTACTGTTGCTGGCGAGGTTAAGGATTTAAGATTTGGAGCCGGAGCGAAAGCGAGTCTGAAAAGGGCGCTTAGTCAGTAGGAGTAGACGCGAAACCTTGTGATCTACCCATGGGCAGGTTGAAGCTGTGGTAACACACAGTGGAGGACCGAACCCGTTGACGTTGAAAAGTCTTGGGATGACCTGTGGGTAGGGGTGAAAGGCCAATCAAACTGGGAAATAGCTCGTACTCCCCGAAATGTATTTAGGTACAGCGTTATGACAAGTTTACTGGAGGTAGAGCTACTGATAGGATGCGGGGGATTCAACTCCTACCAATTCCTGACAAACTCCGAATGCCAGTAAATGTTTCATAGCAGTGAGGGCATGGGTGCTAAGGTCCATGTCCGAGAGGGAAAGAACCCAGAATATCAGCTAAGGTCCCAAAATGTATGTTAAGTTGATTAAACGCGGTTGGATTGCATAGACAGCTAGGATGTTGGCTTGGAAGCAGCCATTCATTTAAAGAGTGCGTAACAGCTCACTAGTCGAGCGATCCGGCATGGATAATGATCGGGCATAAACATACTACCGAAGCTATATCATCTGTAAAGATGGGTAGGGGAGCATTCTATACTGGGTAGAAGCGGTGTTGTAAGGCATTGTGGACTGTATAGAAAAGAAAATGTAGGCATAAGTAACGATAATGCGGATGAGAAATCCGCACGCCGCAAGACTAAGGGTTCCTCAGCTATGCTAATCAGCTGAGGGTTAGTCGGGGCCTAACGCGAACCCGAGAGGGGTAGTGGATGGACAACAGGTTAATATTCCTGTACTTGCTCACAAAGAAAGTGACGGTTTTCCCAGATGTTTACGTACTGACGGAATAGTACGTTGAGCCTAGACTTCGGTCGAAGCGAAGACAAGTAAGAAGATCCAAGAAATAGCGAGTGAAGCAACCCGTACCGTAAACCGACACAGGTAGTCGAGGAGAGTATCCTAAGGCGCTCGAGTGAATCATGGCTAAGGAACTAGGCAAAATGGTCTCGTAACTTCGGGAGAAGAGACGCCCCCCTATGGGGGGCCGCAGTGAAGAGGCCCAGGCGACTGTTTATCAAAAACACAGGACTCTGCAAAATCGAAAGATGAAGTATAGGGTCTGACACCTGCCCGGTGCTGGAAGGTTAAGGAAGGAAGTTAGCTTTTAGCGAAGCTTTTGACTGAAGCCCCAGTAAACGGCGGCCGTAACTATAACGGTCCTAAGGTAGCGAAATTCCTTGTCGGGTAAGTTCCGACCTGCACGAATGGTGTAACGATCTGGGCACTGTCTCAGCCATGAGCTCGGTGAAATTGTAGTATCGGTGAAGATGCCGGTTAATCGCAATGGGACGAAAAGACCCTGTGAACCTTTACTATAGCTTCGTATTGACTTCGGGTAAACAATGTGTAGGATAGGTGGGAGACTACGAAGGGGCATCGCTAGGTGTTCTGGAGTCGTCCTTGAAATACCACCCTTTGTTTACTTGGAGCCTAATCCCGATAACTATCGGGAGACATTGCGTGGTGGGTAGTTTGACTGGGGTGGTCGCCTCCGAAAGGGTAACGGAGGCTTTCAAAGGTATCCTCAGCACGCTTGGTAACCGTGCGTAGAGTGTAATGGCATAAGGATGCTTGACTGTGAGACTTACAAGTCGACCAGGTGCGAAAGCAGGACATAGTGATCCGGTGGTTCCGTATGGAAGGGCCATCGCTCATAGGATAAAAGGTACTCCGGGGATAACAGGCTAGTCTCCCCCAAGAGCTCACATCGACGGGGAGGTTCGGCACCTCGATGTCGGCTCGTCACATCCTGGGGCTGGAGAAGGTCCCAAGGGTTGGGCTGTTCGCCCATTAAAGTGGCACGCGAGCTGGGTTCAGAACGTCGTGAGACAGTTCGGTCTCTATCTATTGCGATCGTTAGAAGTTTGAGTGGGCTTGACTCTAGTACGAGAGGACCGAGTTGAACGAACCGCTAGTGTATCTGTTGTCTCGCCAGGGGCATTGCAGAGTAGCTACGTTCGGTTAAGATAAGCACTGAAGGCATATAAGTGCGAAACTTGCCACAAGATGAGACTTCTTTTAAGGGCCGTGGAAGACGACCACGTTGATAGGCTACAGATGTAAAGACAGCAATGTCATAGTCGAGTAGTACTAATTACCCGTAGATTTGAACTACGCCAAAGCGCTCTTACCAGAGGGTATTTGTATTTGCTTTTTTTTATTAATTTATTTAAAAGATCTATATATCAATTAATTGAAATACTTTGTAAAAAACTACCTATCAGTCATGTCATAACGTATAAAGAGTTATTAATGATAACCACTAGAAAGAGTTGTTAGTTAATAATCACAGCATTTGGGTGATTATTGCGGCAGGGCTCACCTCTTCCCATTTCGAACAGAGAAGTTAAGCCTGCCAGCGCCGATGGTACTTCGATAAGAGGGAGAGTAGGACGTCGCCACTTTTTTATAAGCCTTATTGCTTTTTGCAATAAGGCTTTTTTT
>WTFG01000018.1 GCA_009835005.1 Flavobacteriaceae bacterium Ap0902
TATGTCTTATTATATGTAGGTTATTCTGGTTTTGCTTCACTTCCTGCTAAAATTCCTCCATCAATGGTTAATTCTATTCCTGTAACGTATTTCGATTCGTCTGTTGACAGATATAATGCTCCATATGCTATATCAATGGGTTCTCCAAAATGGTTCATAGGAATATCACGTTCCACCGATTCAATCATTTTTCCACGATCATCTTCTTTACCTAACATCAAATCCCACATAGGTGTCAATATTGCTGCAGGATGAATGCTATTACATCTAATTCTATATTCTTTTTCTGCACAATAAAGAGGTACACTTATGGTATGATTTCTAACAGAAGTTTTACTTGAAGCGTAAGCAACTGCCGTCGGAATGCCAACTAACCCACTTCGAGATGATATATTGACTATCGCACCACCTTTTTCTTTCATTAATTTAATAGCGTATATGCATCCTAACATTACTCCATTAGAGTTTACTTGATGAACTTCATTCCAAGATTCTGTGTCAACGTTTTCAGCATCAAAAGGTCCTGCTGTTTCAAGAAAACCTAGATTCCCGCATTGTTTACTAAAACATCTAAAGCACCATATTTTTCTTTTATATAACTAGAAATCTTTTCCCATTCAATCTCATTTTTTACATTCAAATGATGATATTCACTCCTGTGTTCTAATCTATCCGGAAATTCCTTTCCTTATTTATCTAAAATATTGGTTATAATTACTGTAGCTCCTTCACTGTAAAATAATTCTGCAATTGATTTCCCCATTCCTCTGGCAGAGCCTGTAATAAGCACTACCTTATTCTTTCTTTCATATTTATCTTCCTGTTTTCTTCAAAAAGAATTCTCCTTTTCCTAATTCACTCGTTTCTTTAGATGACAGTTCAATTGTAATTTTATCAAAACCGTTAACCAATTCTGTCTCATTTTTTGTGCTTCCACTTTCTTCAGGTTTCAATATTTGAATTACATATGCAAACATATATTTGTCATCTCTTATGTATTCTCTTATTTTGTCAATTGCAACCACTTTTGTTTTTATTCCATTGATAGCAACATTTAATTCTTCTTTGGAAATACTATCAGGAGCAATGTTTATTGTGTCTGATTTAGACTTTTTCGGTAAATTCAATACCTTTGTTAAACTCATTGGTCGAAAATAAATCATATAAGTATTAAATGGACCTCTTTGAGGTTCAAACCCATTAATTCCATAGATTTCCATTCTGTCATATCTTGGATTTATTTCTAAGTCTTTATAAATCGGAATATTCCATGCCCAATATTCGAGTTTTGTTTTTCCATAATCTTTTTCTCTTATAGCGTACAAACAGTAATAAGTACCTGGTTCTACCGAAATCGAAAAAAAACCATTTTTATCTGTAAAAGTCTCGTAGCTATTTTCAAATATTTTTCTTTTGTTTTCAATAGATAAAGAATCAATATTTTGTTTTAACCATACAGAAGCACTATCAACAGGTTGGTTATTCACATCTGTTACTTGACCATAAATTCTTACTTTATCCTGTCCATGCAAGATTGAAATAGAAATAAATGTCATTAAAATTGCAAAAAATAGTTTTTTCATTGTAGTATGTTTGTTTTTTCAATATGTGTTAACGACCTGTTTATGTATTATTAGTGGCGTGTTTAAGCACCTAATTTAGTAAATAAAACTGAATAGAAAATCCGCGTACATTATCGGGATTCGTAAGTAGGCTAGAACTAGCCATTAATTATATGCGTTGTGCCTGTTGCACAACTGTACCTGTTCAAGTATTAAAAGCTATTAATTATAAAGTACCTCAAAAAAGGGAAAGATTGATTTTAGTTGGAATTAGAAAGGATATTAATGTAAAATATTCTTATCCTAAACCACATAATAAAATCTATAATTTATCAGATGCTTTAAAAAAAGGCGAGTTATATGATAAAAATGTTCCAAAATCAGAAGGCTCGAAATATCCTGACCACAAAAAAGAAGTTCTAGATTTAGTGCCTCCCAAAGGTTATTGGCGTGATTTACCTGTTGAAATTCAAAAAGATTTTATGGGAAAAAGTTTTTATCTAGGTGGTGGCAAAACAGGAATTGCAAGAAGAATTGGTTGGGACGAACCTTGTTTAACTCTTACTTGTAGTCCAGCTCAAAAACAAACAGAAAGATGTCATCCAGATGAAACAAGACCTTTTACAGTTAGAGAATATGCAAGAATTCAAACCTTTCCAGATGATTGGAAATTTATGGGTTCAATTTCTCAACAATATAAACAGATAGGAAATGCAGTTCCTTGTAATTTAGGACAAGAAGTTGGTTATTCGATTATTAAATTTTTGAATGACTATTATAGTTTGTCAAATCCTAAATAATAGTTGTAATTACTAAAAGTAATTTCGTCAATTATACTTCTGTTCGATTTACTAATGTCAGCTGTAAATTCTTTCATTGCTGTACTTTCTTCATTGTCGCTTTTTTGGTCGTCAGCAATGGTAGCCAAAAAGTCGTCAATCGCTTGTGGAAGATTTTGATATAATTCAAATAAGGAATTATCTTTTCCAGTTATAATTTTATATAACTGGTCTCCTGAAATAATAAGTGCGTTTTTGTCTGTGTATTCAGTTTTTTTATGAGAAAAACTCCATTGTTTATTTGTCTAAAATTCTTGCGAAATAAGCTTTTGAATCAGGATTTTTATCAATTTCTTCTTTCAGTTTTGTAAATATGCTTTTATTGTCTTCTCCTTTTACTGTGTTGTGTTTGTTTTTTAATTCAATGAAAACTTTATTATCATCAGATTTTATGTCAATTCCAGCAGGAACTTTTGAATAACCATCAACACCATTTAATATATTCTCGTGAAAGTCGCCAATTGCGTTAACGATTGTCCTGTCTACTTGTCTTGAAATTTCTTTTTCTATTAAATCTTCATCATCTAAATTATTGAATTTTTTATCAAAAAGCATTTTGAAAACATCAACTTTGTTTTTGTTAAAATCAGTTTTAGTATAAGAAACTTTAGCGTTCAGATATTTAGTGTATAATTCGGAAATACAATTTATCAAATGTTCGTCAGAGACAAAGTCCACATATTTATTCGGCATAATTACTTTTATGATTCAATTGACGAATTTATGGATTATTCTTGTGATACGAAATGTTTTTCTCAAATGGGTGCTAACGGTTAGTATTTATGAAGTGGCTGTTTGAAAACCGAAACTTAGTATTAGCACAGAAGTTTATTAGATGCACTTCGCTTGATTTTAGCACTTTAGCCGCCATTTCATTAAATACTGTGTTGTAAGTTGTACTTTATATTACTCCTCCTCTTCAAGCATTTCTTTAAGAGTATATTTCGCACTTAAAGAAATATGAGGAATATTCAAATTAATTATGCGTTGTAATACTGTTATAACCTTATCTTTATGAGCTTTTCCTAAAAAGGAAGCACTCCATAATTGAACTCCATAATTTGAATCATCTAAAAGGGGAAGTAATTTATCAATTTGATTGTTTTTGTTCAAAAAATCAAAGGCCTGCTTCATTTGCTTGTAATATCTATTAGCAAGTAAAGGATCTCCCCCATCAAATAAATTAATATTGTCAATTGCTGAATTATAGAATATTCTATACGCCTCGTTTGTATCTTTTATTTTCATTTCGTTTTATGCTTTACTGATACCAACCAAACTCTTTAAGTTTTTCAATTCCGTAATCATACTGAAACTGAAAGCTTTTGCTTTTCAACCAATCTCTCACTTTCATACCTTTAGATTCAGGTTTAATACTTTGGTAGTATCGTGAAATTTTATCATGTATAGTGCCTTTACCATGCGGTAGGTTCACAATGTTATTGGTATTATGAATTGCTTGAGGTCCAAATTTTGCGATGTTTGAGCGATTTTGATTAACAATATGATGCCATGCTCTATCTTTACCAGCAGGGCCTAAAGCTCTTACCATTGAAGAATGGGAATTGTAACCTTGACCATCACCATTAGAACCAACCGTTATTTCTTCTAACCCACTTGGGTCAATGTTATTTATGGCTCATTTGATATAAGCAATAAGCTCATCTGATAAACAACTTGATAGAATTCCGCTATGTTTTCGGCTGAATAGGTAAGCAATGTTTCGGCATAATCTTTAAAAAATGTTTTTGTTGTCATAGCTTTTGTTGTTTTATTGTTTTCGTTCTTGCATTTGTTCAAACATTTATTTTGTTGGTTTGGTGGTCTTTTTTAGCTTGTTGCCAACGTTGTTGTATAAGATTAGTTGCGTGATTTAAGCACTAAAGTTAGCAAATAAATCACAGATAGAAAGTCCGCGAGGGCTTTCGTAAGTAGGCTAGAACTAGCCATTAATTTTATACGGTGTGCCTGTTGCACAACTTAAAGATAAGTATTTCTTTTTATAGCAAAAAATAGCATTGAATTATTGTGTAAATAACTGTAATTCAGTATATTTATATATGTAAGGAAACAAAGAATTTATCCCAAAACTATTTTACAATGTAAGTTTAGAAGCCATGGTTCCTAAGGATAACTTTTATAGAAGATTAAATCATGTGTTGGATTTACATTTTCTGTACGATAAGACCGCTAAATACTACGGAAAAGAAGGG
>WTFG01000019.1 GCA_009835005.1 Flavobacteriaceae bacterium Ap0902
ATTTCTTACTCTCGAAACATAATTTGTTCCAGATTGAGCATATCCATACCCTCCATATTTTTCAGAATACGAATAAGTATAATTGTTTACTGACACTTTTGTTTCTTGCCAAGTAACAGTTGTACCATTAATTTTTTCAGAGCGGTTAATCGTTGCACCTGTGTTAGCACTTTTGAAATCTTCCCACTCTAATCCCTCTAGTTCTACTCCATCAACCACCCTATTCTCACTAAAGTTATAAGGACTCTGATAACTGTAATCCTCTGCCAATGGATCCACAGACATAAACCTACCTAAAGCATAATCGTAATTTCGCCATTTAAAACTATCCCAGTTTAATCCCAACTCGTCTTGGCGTTCTTGTCCTTGGTATTTATAGTTATAATCCAATTCTGCTTTTACAATTTGTTTTGGTCTTCTGCGGTCGTTGGTTTGTGCTTTTTGATATTTACTTATGGTGGCGTTGTAGTTATGTTTTAAACCAAAGGGGTAATAGTGGTTTTCTTCTAAGATTTCTTTAACATTCTCTATTCCTAAAGGATCCCAATAGTCTTTTATTATACCGTCTCTATTAGCATCGGTGTAACTGAGTCTTATATTGCCAAGATGGTCTGTATAATTATACACATAGTCATATAAATGTTCTTGTGAATAGTTAATATCGTATTTATCGAGCACATTTACATAGCCCTCTGCCGTAGAGAAAAATTCCAAACGGTTATTTTTGTATTGGAAACCGTCTAAAAAGAGGGTCTTGGTGGTTTGCGTGCCTTGTATCACTTGTTTTTCTACTTTGATGCCTTGGGCGTTATAAAGATAGGTGATTTTGTTGTGATTCTGGAATTTTATTTCTGTGGGGAGATTTAAACTTCAAATTGATTATACTACTCTCGTTTCTTTTTGCTCTTTTTTATACCTCTCAAAACCATTCCTTATCGCCGACTCTAATTCCCCGAAAGAGCAGGATAATATATTAGCAGACATGGAAGTTAAAACATCGCTATTGTTCATTTTTAACTTAAGACAATATTTAATTATGAGATTTTCAGTATTATTTATATAATATTCTTTGTTTTTGAAAATAGATATTTGCAACATTTTTACGCCATATTTTTCAACAACTTCAATTTTACTAATATCTTCCCATTTAATTAGCCCTAGATTAAACATAGTAGAATTGTCTAAAATTCCATCATATCCAATTATTAATCCTGGCTTATTGTCTGCAAATTTTCGTAATAAAGTTGGAATAAAGATTATAAAAAAAAGGCAGAGTATTCCTACAACTCTTATAAATAATTCATTTCGAAATAAATTTGATTTAAATATCTGCGGATATATTGCCAATAAAAATCCAAAAATAAGAAATATACATACAATTATTATTCGATTTAAGATTCTTGATTTATTCAATGAAATTTTCATCATCATACGTCTTATTTAAAATTTAGGTTGATGTGCAGGAAAGGAACTAGATTGCTGAAAAGCTCTATCTATTTGTTGTTGCGTTGGTGACGGTGCGTTTTGAACAGCTTCAACAACAGCCTCAACTGCATCTTCTCCCCATATTCCTCCTACAATAGCACCTCCTATTCCGCCTAGTGTACTAGCTAACGGAACAGTAATCTCAACAAATGGACCACCAAGAAGACCTGCAAAAGCCCCACCCTCGGCTCCAAGAAGACCTCCAGCCCAAGCCCCTGCTAAACCTCCAGCAACTCCAGCGGTTTCTTTTATAGTTTCATCACCAATAGTATCACCATCTCTTTTAACTCCATCTACTATTTCGGGAACCTCTAGCACAACACTCGCCACAATACTTCCTTTAGCTAGCAATTTAGCGTTAGTTTGCAAATAAGACTTTGTTAGATAGGTTTTACCATTACCATAATAATTGTTTCCCATAAAACTTATAGGTTTGTTAAGCCTAGGTGTCCCTATGTAATAATTATCAAACATTGGCGATGCAGCTGCAACACCACCTCTTGCATTGTTTGCTGCTTCTGCCCAGTCAAAGCCACTTCCAGTAGACCTAGACGTAGTTCCCATAACAACGGTTTCAGAAAGTGTAATTCCAAAACCTGCATCTTGCATAGCCATTTCTAATCCACCAACCGAACCACCATTATCTAAATAATCTAACATAAAATCTATTTCGGCAGTATTACTACTTGTTACGTTTCCATCTTTGTCATATTCATACAACCCTGTTGGATCGCGCCAATAAACTGGGTTATTGAAACCAAAACGGTAAGGTGTATGCATAGGTGCTAATTCACTCAACGCGTCTGGGTTTAGAAAACGTCCCAATGCGTTATCATATTGTCTAAAATCCATAGCGGTAACATTCAATCCCAACTCATCTTGCAATTCCTTACCATTATACATAAACTTATAATCAACTTCCTCTTTCTTTACACCCATAGGCCTTGGAATGGAACTAATGCGCTTGTATTTGCGGATGCCTGTGTTATAATCTTGGTGTTTTAAGCCAAAGGGGTAATAATTGTTTTCTTCTAAAATCTCTTTTATCATTTGCCCAGATTTGGGGTCATTATAATTGGCTATAACGCCATCTTTATTGGCGTCTGTGTAACTGAGTCTTATATTGCCCAAATGGTCTTTGTAGTGATATACATAGTTATATATAATGTGATTTCGTTGCTTTTTGGCATCTATATACCCTTCTGGCTGGTGTATAAATATCAGGGCTTGGTTCTTATATTGAAATGATCCTAGGTATTCTGTGGTATCTGTCTTCTGGCTGGTTATCACTTGCTTTTCTACTTTGATGCCTTGGGCGTTATAAAGATAAGTGATTTTGTTGTGATTT
>WTFG01000002.1 GCA_009835005.1 Flavobacteriaceae bacterium Ap0902
GCCTTGGTATTTATACACCAGCCAGAAGGCTATATAGATGCCAAAAAGCAGCGAAATCACATTATATATAACTATGTATATCATTACAAAGACCATCTCGGCAATATTAGACTTAGTTACACAGACGCCAACAAAGATGGTGTTATAGCCAATTATAACGACCCCAAATCTGGGCAAATGATAAAAGAGATTTTAGAGGAGAATAATTATTATCCCTTTGGCTTAAATCACCAAGATTATAACACAGGCATCCGCAAATACAAGAGCATTAGTTCCATTCCAAGACCTATGGGTGTAAAGAAGGAAGAAGTTGATTATAAGTTTATGTATAATGGTAAAGAATACCAAGATGAATTAGGCTTAGATTGGTATGATTACGGTGCCAGAAATTATGATGCAAGTTTGGGGAGATGGATGAATGTTGACCCTTTGGCAGAAAATGGAAGAAGATGGTCTCCTTATAATTATGCTTTAAACAATCCTATATATTTTATTGACCCAGATGGGATGTGGGTTAAAGGGGCTGGGTTTTGGAGAAATATTACAAGTTCAGATGCACGAATTCATGCTGAAGATTTTGCAAGCGAAAACGAAGGAACTGTTGTAAAAGGAGGCAATGGTTTCTCAGTCTTTTATTCAGGAGATAATTCATCAAGCAAAGCATTTTTTCCGCATAAAGACAGTAAAGAAACTCCATCTAGCATAGCAACTGTATCAGCATTAGAGGCACGCAACCCGAATGGTCATGGTGCGTTAAATGTTGATATGTTCGAATTGTTGGGGATGACAGGTATAGCAGTGGTACAAGCAGGTATTGAATCTACTGGAGTCGATAAAGATGATGCAGCAATAATAAGTTCGGTTTTAGTAACGGTTTATGATTTAAAAGGGCTAAAAGTCAATAAAGTAATCAACAATGTTGATGATTTATTGGAAGCGGCTGGTAAGTTTAGTAAGGGAAAAACTAAAGTAGGAGAAAATACAATAGTTGGCAATGTAGATGAAATATTTGAAACTGTAACAAAAGGAGGGGTTCCTACAAAAGGAGAAGCCATAAAAATGCCTGATGGTAGATATATACATAAACATAATTCGACAAGGCGAGGAGGGCAAAATACTATTACTATTGATAAAGCAGGCAAAAGACAAAAGAAAATAAAAATAGGTAATTAATGAAATTAAGTGTTCCAATACAATTTGATATTAATGACGGAAGTCAGGGTTTTACTATTAATGAGTTTAAATTAATAGAACTAGGTGCAATTAACGACTTGTTTGGAATAAATGAATTATTTGATTTAGCAATAAAGCCCAATTTTGTTAAAGAGTGTTTTGAAACAAATGAAAATTGTGGTTATTTAAAAGGACTTTTCAAAACAAAGGAATTATCGATAGAAAAATTTAAATATTTCAAAACCGATTCTATCTATTATTACTTAGATGGATTTAGTGAATCTGAAGAAGAATGGGGAGAAGATAAAGGAGCCTTTAAAAAACTGCTAAATGAATTTAAAAATTTAACAAAAAATACTTTAGACGGTTGCTATTTAATTAATAAAGAATGGTTTGATGAAAGTAGCAAAGAAGTCAGACTTAGAGAGTTTTCTTTATATGCATTTTATTTTATTATACTTTGGATAGATAAAAATGACGACCAAAATTTATATATAACAGAATGGTATGCTGATTAGCATTCAAAATCTCTCAGAGGATAGCCTAAGAATAAAATAATTAATAAACGTGCCTTTAAAAGCTATCCTACCATTTTACTATTTGGAGGGAAGTAAAAAAATGACTGTGTTACTCTATCTCGGGAAATGGAAAAACTATATCAGTTTCCAAAGATGGTGTTGTTACGAACATTAGGGTAAAAGAAAAATAATGAATACAGAAATTGACGATATTTTAAAAATTTACAAAGAAGAAGACTTTAATCTTAAAGCGTATTTACAAACGCATTGGTTGAGTAAAGAAGAATATGTTAAAGAATGGGTGCCTACTAAAAATAAAATTTTTAATAGTGATTTTGAATGGTTTCCTGATATGGTTTTCAACGAATCATATATCTTAAGACCATTAATTTCAGGAGCCGTTTTAATTGAGGAGGACTATTCAGACTATTTAAGAGTTTTTGAATATTTCAACCAGACTGAATTTGTAATAATTAAAGATAGTCTCGATTATTTGGGTTTTAAATTTAATGTTAGGGAGTCTTGGAATGATATTTTTAAAGCTAATAGTACATTTCTTATGAGT
This sequence comes from Flavobacteriaceae bacterium Ap0902, assembly GCA_009835005.1. GTDB lineage: Bacteria > Bacteroidota > Bacteroidia > Flavobacteriales > Weeksellaceae > Profundicola. Next base: position 2,257 of record WTFG01000002.1, read on the forward strand.
GAATTATTTTGTTTTGCAGATAATTTTTATTTATTTGATAAAAGTGGTAAGTGGGGAAAATATACTGCAAATGAACATGAAAATTGGGTAGATATAATGGGATTTAAACCAGAATATTTAGACCTATTTAGGAAATACTTCCCTATCTCAGAAGAAGAAAAGAAAGATGTAGAAGAAGCCTTACCAGAATATAGGAACAAAATTGTTTGGTAAGCAAAATTATAATTTGTCTCAAAAAAAAACTATATGAATTTGGTATATAAACAATAAGTAAAAGTAGTTAATCAATGAAATTAGAAAAAGTAAGATTTGAAGACGAATGAAAGTAATAAATCAAAGATTTGAAACATTAGAGTCTTTTGGATTTACCATAGGACAAATTGATTTAAAGAGTAAATTTGATATTCAATGTTTAATAAATGAAGGTATATTTGATGTTGAAATTAGACCAAGTATTGTCAAAGAAAGTTTTAGACAAAAAGGTGTAAATAATGATTTTTTAATAGGTTTATTTTGTTCAGAGGAATTATCTGTAAGTGACTTTAAATATATACCTGATGATGCCATTTATTATTATTTAGAAGGTTTTAGCGAATCAGAAGAGGAATGGGGTGAAGATAAGGTAGTATTTAAGAAATTACTGGAAATTTTTAAAAATATGACGGAAGGAAGTATTGATGGTTGTTATATAATTAATAAAGAGTGGTTTAGTGTTGATAGCCATAAAGTTAGAGACAATGAATTTAGCATTTATGATATCTATTTCATAATTATTTGGGTAGATAAAAATGATAGTTCAAAAGTATTTATATCAGAATGGTGTAGTGATTAATAATCTATATTTCTCAGAGGACAGCCTAAGTATAGAATAATTAATTAACCTATAGAGGTCAACCAACCATATTAATATTTAATGGGAGCAAAGAAAATGCAATTACAGGCACCCCAAATCTGGGCAAATGATAAAAGAGATTTTAGAAGAAAACAATTACTATCCCTTTGGCTTAAATCACCAAGATTATAACACAGGCATCCGCAAATACAAGAATATTAGTTCCATCCCAAGACCTATGGGTGTAAAGAAAGAGGAAGTTGATTATAAGTTTATGTATAATAGTAAGGAATTGCAAGATGAATTAGGTTTAGATTGGTATGATTACGGTGCTAGAAGTTATGATGCAAGTTTGGGGAGATGGTTTAATGTTGATCCGATGGCGGACCACCCGAAACAAGTAGGAGCCTCACCTTATGCTTTTGTCAATAATAATCCAATAAGGTATGTAGACCCTACAGGGATGATATGGGAAGACCCTAAAGATGCAGAAAGGCTTAATAAATCTATTAATAAAAGGATTGAAAACATTGAGAATAAGAGTGCCAAAATCCAGGCTAAAATTGATAAAGGAGGTTTGAGTGATAAAAAATTGACAAGACTTGAGGGTAAGCTTGCTGAAAATAGCCAAAAAACCGAATTGTTAAGTCAGTCTCTTGCAGATGTAGAAGCTATTGGAAATGCAACAGAAACGTTTAAGCTTGGAAGACCAAGTGCAACTGATGGTACTCACGGTGTTGTTAAAGGAGATGATGGTGTTATAACAATTGAGGGTAGTAACACTGGGCTTCACATTCACGAAGTACGTCACGTAGGTCAATCTTTAGAAGCAGGTGGAGTTAAGTTTAATAAAGACGGTAAATTGTTAAATGCAGCTACCACTTTGGAGGGTGCGAGAAACAATGAAGTAAATGCTTATCAAACACAGTATTCTTATGATGGTTCATATCCTGTTGGAGCAAGTTCACTTAAAGATATTAATGGCAAGTCTTTAATGAAAATAAAGACGGCAGATGGTAGAGTAGTTTATGAGAAACTAAAAGATAAGAAGAAATGAAAAAAGCATTAGTTACACTAATAGTAGCATTTCAACTCATAGGATGTTCTTCGGTAAAGAGTCAAAAGTCAAAAATGACAACTCAAGATATTTATGGTAGGTATGAAAGGCAGGAAAGTTCTGAAAAATTAGAACTCAAGTTAGATGGGAGATATATACTATTGAATCCCGAAATATCATTTACGCCTGTTATAGAGCAATGTGAGTACGCTTCAACAGGAAAATGGTCTATGGTAGAAGAAAATGTTATTGAAATTACAAGCGAAAATTACTATACAAAACAAAAAGGTTTTGAGTATGAAATAAAAAAAGATAATAAATTATCTCAAGACAGTTTGTATATCAAAATCATTTTTCCTACTGATTTTCATCCTGTTAATTTGAATTTTACCTTTAATTATAAAAACAGTAAATCCATTACACACGGTGACACATACATTGTATTGCCTAAATCTGAATACTTATGGAATAGAAGGACTGCTATAAACCAAATTAGCTTTAGTTTGAACGCCAATGTATCAGGAACAGAAATTTACAAGAGTAGAGTATTATTTGAAATTTTCGAGGAAAGTATTGATACTGAAAAATACAATTACCTTACTATTGTTTTACCTAATTTTGATAGATGTTTTTTTGAGTTTGAGCCTTTTTATCAAGACCTAATTTTGGTTAGAGATAGTAAGACAATAATATGGCAGGGTGATGAATGGAAGAAACAAGATTAAAATAAACTACAAGGCCACCAAATAGATGGCCTTGTAGTTATATCATATTGAGTTTAGTTGCCTTAACATACTGCCCATGAAAACTATTATAGAAATCCCATTTAGTCGAAAAAGTAAGTATAAAGTTTTTGTATTTATATTTATTGCATTTCTAGGTGGTTTGTTTATGGTACTATATCCTTCCAAATTATCTGGAAGTTTTATTTTTAGAAATGAGTTAATCCTTTTAATTTGTGGATATTTTGTAATAGTTGGTTCTCTATTACTTTTAGTTCAATACTTATATTTATTTTATTTTTTCAAACATGGACTTATAGTAACTAATGAGGGTTTTTTTAATTATACAGGTTTATTTTATAATGGAGTGATTAAATGGGATGATATTAAATCTTTATCCATTGATGAAAAATACAAGAATACAATTAACGTTAAAATAAAAAATCCTAAATATTATATTAAGAGAACAGAAAACCCTATAAGAAAACTTAATGTTTATATGTATTACTACTTTTATAGTACCCCTTGCGTAATTGGTGTCCAGATTTTAGATATTGAAACTACTGAGTTAATAAAGTTATTACAGGATAATTTTAAGAAATATGGATAATGATACCGTTTTCTGTCAAAAGTCGAGATGTTACACTATTAACCCTACCACCCACCAATTAGAAATTTTAAACGGGAACCATTACTATCTCTTTGGTATGGAGCGGGAGAACCCAAGGTTTGCAAATAACGATGAGAAGTATCAGTATAAATACAATGCAAAAGAATACCAAGATGAATTAGGCTTAGATTGGTATGATTACGGTGCTAGAAATTATGATGCAAGTTTGGGGAGATGGATGAATGTTGACCCGTTGGCGGAGCAGTTCCCAAGCTGGTCGCCATACAACTTCGTGATGAACAACCCTATCAACCTTATTGACCCTACTGGAATGGCCCCAGAGGATTGGTTTGGAGGTTATAAGGACGGAAAGTTTACAGTACAATGGTTTGACAAAAAAGATGAGACATTTACTGAAAATGGTAATAAATGGCAAAATATAGGAGAGACTACAGAGCAAGCATTAGAGAGTTTAGGAATAACCACGTCTAAACAATTTTTAGCCACTGACTATTCTGTTGATTTTAAAGGAGGTTCGGATAGAAGTGGGAATAGAATTACATTACCCATAACATCGGATGCAGGGAAATTAGCTGTTTCACTTTTTAATGAACCTGTGATAAAAAGTAATCCTGATTATGATAATGCCCCATATTTTGATGAAATCAAAACCAGTATTAATGTCACGTATTATTTTAACAAAAGCACTACGCCTAAAGCACATTTTTGGTCTAGTATTCAGCAGGTATCTCCACAAGGGTCTGATGAAGGAACTATTAATCCTAGCTTCAAAAAAGGTTCAATCCTTCGTCAAGGTTTTAAAAACTTCGGAATAGTACCTTATGAATCGGCTACTTTTACTAATCCAATACAAAGTTTAACCAAAGGGAATCAAAATCATCCATTTAGAAAAATTCATTTTAATATTAGTTCAGGTTGGACAAATGGAGATAAAGCCTCCCGAATTAACATGAGAATAATATCACCTTATTAACATATACAAAATGAAATATTTGACCGTCCTACTGCTAATTAGTTGTCTTTCTTCTTGTCAAGAAAAAACAAGTAATAGTATAAATAAATGTGAATTTTTAAACTTGAAAGCACAACAATATTTAAATAGAAACTTATCAAGCTCTCCAAACCCTAAACTTGATTCTGCCATTTATTATAGTGAATTGGCTTATTTATGTGATTCTACCGATATTGATATTCTTGAAACAAAGCTTAGTGCATATTTTTATAAAAAGGATTATAAAAAAACATTAGAAACAGTAAATAAATTATCTTCTCTTAAAAAGTCAGACTCGGCAAATGAAATATATGCCTTTTTTAAAGTAGGATACTTTATGATTTTAGATGAAAAAAAATATCAAGATTCGATAGTAGACTATTATAATTATGTGAGTAGAAAGTTTGAGAAACACAGGAATGAAAAAAACTTTAGAAGTAAATATCCCGTATATTTTGACCCAAAAGTTTTATTGGAATATTATTTTAATGGGAAAGAATCTGCTTTAGAAATTCTTAATCAATATCCGTCTGAATATAAGTTTGATGAATTAGATGATTTAATTAGACTTACTAATACTCCACCAAAAAAAATGATATTAAATTATCTTTATATTGAAGATACAATTCAGTAAATATCTTTATAACGCCCAAGGCATCAAAGTAGGAAAGCAAGTGATAACCAGCCAGAAGACAGATACCACAGAATACCTAGGATCATTTCAATATAAGAACCATGCCTTGGTATTTATACACCAGCCAGAAGGCTATATAGATGCCAAAAAGCAGCGAAATCACATTATATATAACTATGTATATCATTACAAAGACCATCTCGGCAATATTAGACTTAGTTACACAGACGCCAACAAAGATGGTGTTATAGCCAATTATAACGACCCCAAATCTGGGCAAATGATAAAAGAGATTTTAGAGGAGAATAATTATTATCCCTTTGGCTTAAAACACCAAGATTATAATACAGGCATCCGCAAATACAAGCGTATTAGTTCCATCCCAAGGCCTATGGGTGTAAAGAAGGAAGAAGTTGATTATAAGTTTATGTATAATGGTAAAGAATTGCAAGATGAATTAGGATTAGATTGGTATGATTACGGCGCTAGAAATTATGATGCAAGTTTGGGGAGATGGATGAATGTGGATCCGTTAGCGGAGCAGTATAGACGTTGGTCACCTTATAATTATGCTTTAAACAATCCTATTAGGTTTATAGACCCAGATGGAATGGCGGTTGATGATATCATATTTAACTCTATTGATGAAAATGGCAATAAGACTGAACTCGGAAGAATCGTAACAGATACTTTTGACCAAGAAATAAATATTGACCAGAATGTACTTCCATTTGATGTTCCAGAGAACTTTGAACCAGTAACTGTAGATTTAGATGGTAATAAAATGGTTAGCAATGCTCTTGAAAGTACAGGAATACAGGCGTTTTCATTAGATGTTTCTGGTGAAGCAGCCTTTAAAGTAGGTGTGCAACTAGAAGTGAGCTTGATAGGTATTGTTGCGGGTGAAAATAAAGGGGATTGGGGAGTTACACTACAAGGAAATGGATTAGTTGGTCTTGAAGGAAGTGTTACAGGAAGTGCTTCGGCTTATTGGCCTTTAAGTGGTCAAGATTTATCACTAGATAATTTAAGAGGTCTTGAATATGGAGCACAGGGTAGTGTATTCGGTGTGGCAGGCTCATATTTTGAGGGGTTTGGCTTTACATCATCATATCCTTTTGTTGAAAGGGTTTATGGAGGAGCTTCATTAGGAGGTTCTTTAGGTATTCCTGAATTAGGCGGTAGTGGTTCAGGTTATATTGGAGCAAGTGAGTTCATTTATAGGTCAGATAAAAAATAAGATTATTACGATGAGAAAATACTCAATTCTTTTGACTACAATAATTCTTTTTTCTTGCTCAGAATATAAAGGAGAGAAAGATAGCCTTTCGTATGATGAGATAGAAATTACTTTTGATGGTTATGGTGATTATGATACTGAAGGTAAATTAAAAACTACTATATCAAATCCAGTACAAATAAAGAAACTAAATCAATTAAAAAATCAATCAAAAATAAACTGGTTGCCTAACCTGAAAGCTACAGAATATGTTATTAGGTTAATTTTTGTAAATAATTCAACCAACGAAAAGTTACTTTTACGCATATTAAAAAGTACAGATTATCATGCCACTATCGAATACGGTCCGGGTACCATATTTGATGGAAAATATAGAAATGATGAGCTTGTTAATTATATTTCTTCACTGATAAAATTAGATGCTATTAAACGATATAAAGGAAGTTTAAGTCAAGAAGAATACGACACTTTTAATTAGAAAAACGAAGCCACCCGATTGGGTGCTTTTTTAATGCTTTAGAATTTAGCTTTACCATCCAGTAGGTCTTTCATTCTTTTTTTGGTAAGCATCGAATTTATAACTTTAATCAAGGTGTTTTTCTCTTCTTCGTCTAACTGGTTGTTGACCTACTACAGCGCCTGTTGGTTTATCATTGATATAGAAATTACCAGCAGCATTTTCAATATAGAAATTTTGCTTCTGAAAATTTTATAATATAGAAAGATTAAATGCGTTATGATTTAAGCCGTATTAAATAATTCATAAACGATAATTCTAAAAAAATATTTTGTAGATATAAATTTATAATTCTATTTATTTTTTAAAAGTTCTCGCAAAAAAATGATTTCCTCCTCTAATTTTTCAATCGTTTGATCTTTGGATAAAATCAATTTTTGAATGGTTTCTTGATTTTCTTGAAATAAATTTTGAACATAACCATTTACTTGATTACTTTTCTTATTATTTTGATGAAAAACATTTTGAGGGTCTTCTCCTACTAATTGAGTCCTACTAATTGAGCAAAATTCACCTGCAAAATTTCAGCTATTTTCATTAATCGTTGTACGTCTATCCTAGTTTCTTGATTTTCTAAGCGTGCATAAGAAGCTTGACTTATGTCTAATTCTAAAGCCATATATTCTTGTGAAAAACCTTTGTTTTCACGAAATTTCCTAATACGATATCCTATCTTATCCATAAAATGTATAAAATTATACGTAAATATAATATTTTAATACGATTTATTGAGCTATAAATTGATTTTCAAATATATTTTTGCTATATAATTATTTGAACGAGTCAAATATATAATCCGCAAAACAAATTGTACAAAAATTTAAAACGAAAAGTACAAAATTAAAACGGATAAACATCGGTGTTGAGATGTTTATCCGTTTTTGATTATAAGCCTTCATGCTTATAATTGCAACATATAAGTCTTATGTCTTATAATAGTACATTATATCCTTATAACTGGCATTATGGGTAACTTTATTGCTAACTACCGTACAAGTAGCATTGGCAAATGGCAACACGCCAGGCGTGCGGGTTTCAACCCAATCAAACAACTCTACAATGTGGCTTTTATTAGAGGTAAAATAAAAGTAATTACCATCAAGGACATGAACTATATCTAAATAATCCGAAAGACTCCAATAATCACCATTTTTATATGTAGATGAATCTGTGCTGAGGTAAGGAGGATCTACCAAGAACACCACATTGTCTAGGTCTTTATAACGGCTATATAACTGCTGATAATCTTCTGAAACTATCTCTATACCTGCTAAATAATCGTCGGCTTCTTGGAAGTTAGCTTTTCTTATATTGTTATACATTGTATCATTTATGAAATCTTCCAATTTCACACCATAATTCATACTAAACTTTAAACTAGGCGAAAGGCTAATCCAATCCACACAACCCCGCTCACTCGCTTGTTTCAACGCGTTACAGACCATCTCTCTTTCTTTGCCTACAATCTTACCACCACGTGGTGTTTGTAAATTTAAAGCCCTTAGTTCATCTAGTATGCGGTTAGTTTCTGGTATAGCCAGCAGACGCTTTCTGTAGTTATCAAAATCGTTGTAGACTACCGTTGCGGTTGGGTGAACATACTTAACTGTATGGCTTAATAGACCACTCCCGCCAAATAAATCCACATAGTTAGCATCTTCTGGAAATTCCTTTAATGCCCCCTTAAAATGTTTCACAAAAAATCTTTTTTGCCCCTGAAATGGCAATGGTGCCGATTTCCATTCTTTTCTTTTACTCATATATAAATTATTTATTGTTATTTTTGCATCTCTCAGGGTAAACAACGAAAAAAGCACGAAACTAAAGAAGACCTAATGTCCTCCGTAGCTTCGTGCTCGTTGTTTAAAATACCCTGAGAAAGTTTTTAAAGCGGAGGGCATTTTTTTATTCCTACCTCCAACGGAATTAAACAGTATTTAAACCATCTTTAAAAGCCGTTTAAACACCATAAACAAACCTGTGCCTTGACCTATCCAAATCAATGCGATGGCTAGCAAAACCCACAGCAAGTATTTAAAATTATTAGTGATTTTATCCATTTCTACTTTAGTGGTTTCGTCTAATTGCCTTAACTCTTTTAGTTCGCTGTTTTGTTGGCTTATAATTGTTTCAAGCGTGTTTATTTGAGTTTCTAATACTTTATACTTTTCACTAATAGAACTATCCTTAACAGCCTTATTTTCGGTGTAGCTGCCATTTTGTACTTCTAAACTTCTATAAGGCTTACCATCTCTAAACTCTGTTAGAACAGCTGGTTTAGTGCTGTCTTTGCTACTCAATGAAACGTTATAGCCAAACCCAAAAGAACTAAGATTATAGTCCTTTTGGGTTTGGTTAAAATCAAACTTTTCATTTTGTCTATTCAGCTGGATAGCACCAGTATTTGTAATACTTTTTACATCTGTCTTGGTGTGTGTTTTTTGCGTTTTGCAACCCCAAAACAACAGTATTAAGCTAAACAATAACGTAACCGCTCGCATCTTTTGGTTTGTTTATTAATGTCTTCCAATTATTGCCAAATGTCTTTTGAAAATGTGGCATATCTTTGAAATTACGCCAATCACCTCCCCATTCCCAACCGTGTTTTTTGAAGATTAAAACAACCTCCATCCAATCACTTTGTCTATCATTATCCCAATCGGTTTTGATGTCCCAACTGGCTGTTTTACCGTCTATGATTAAAACAATATCCACGGCTAATCCATAGTTATGAATACTTTGACCTGCTCTTGCATTAGTAACCTTTTTACCTTTTTTCGTTCTACCTTGAGCATATAGAGCGTCTTGTTCTGCAAAGGTTCTAAGACCTTGGCTTATTCTTACTTTGGCTCTACCCGTAAGTGCTTTATCACATTCTTTCATAATGTTTAAAACCTCATTCCTAATTTTGGGGTGAAGTTTTAATGCTCTTTCTTCTGTATATTTATCCATTACAATTCACCTTTTATATTTAACAATATTTGCTCATATACATCTCTGAACCTCCATTGTGCAAACCTATCAGATAGGTTATAAATACCTTTTACTTTGTAATCTTTCTTTTCTTTCCATTCGGCAAGCCTATCCGATACAACTAAACCAATCACAAACCACAACAGTACCCACCAACCATTTAAAATGATTGCACCAATAAGAGTAATTGAAAAGGTAATTAACCAAAGCACTGCGAAATGTGTCACAATGCTTTGGTCTACTTTATCAATCTTTTCCATCACACCACAGCGTTAAAAAAGTCAGGGAATAAGTAGCCTAAAAACACAATCATAAAGGCAATAGCGATATATATCAAATCGCCCTTCCATAAGCCTTTATTAAGCCAAATGGCAACAGCTGTAAACAATACCAAGATTGATAATGTAGTTAAAAACGACCAACCTAAAAGCATTGGTACTAATGCTGGAATTATCAACCCAAACATTAAAGGGTTACCAGCTTTTTTGTTAAATAAATTTCTCATAATTTTTATTTTTATTAATTGATTTTAAATAATATTTTCTGCAATGATTTCTCTCAAGCAAAAAGAGAAAGCAGTTTAATAATGCTCCAGTTCTGGACAACGTCATTTCATCGTCTTGTTGTCCTACATCTTCTGATAGTGTTCTATTATTTACACCTATCTTTTTACCTTCTTTTATTTTTAAAGTAGCATTCCAAAGGGTTCTATATTCTGCACAACAGAATATATCTCTTCTTACAGCACTTTCTTTAAAATAATTTGCAAGACCATTTAAAGCACCTTTAAAGCCTCGTTTTTTCCAGTCATTAAAGAACACTATCGGCACATTAATAATGCTGAACAGGTAATCCAAAATTGGGGCAATAAGCCAAAGAAGGAAGTTTAGTATTAGGGCTTTCATCAGTCAAATAATTTATAGGCATCATCTAAATCAATAGAAGATTTTAGAATGGTTTCTAACGGTGCTGATATAGAGAATATTAAGGGTAAAAAGTAGTCAAATGCAGGGTGTTTTATCTCTTCACCTTCCTCGTCTAATTTTGGGGTTCCGTCTGGATTTCTCTCTATAACCTCATAAGAATTATCTACTTTCCAATCTTTGCCATTTTGTTTTACCTTGTGCGTAAATTCAGGTAAGTGCTTGCTATCTGCATTAAAATAATGCATTTCCCCTATATGTTCTATCACATTAAAGTCTTCTCTTATATTAGCACCTCTATAATTAATTACTCTTACTAATCCTGTAGCTGGATGGTCGCTAATTTGATGCTGAAATATGCCATCAAATGTATGCTGTGTTAAATCTATTTCTGTTTTCATTTTCCTTTTATTAAATTTGAGATTCTCTTTTTGTGGTTTGCTACCGCCTCTGTTAATACGCTTTGTTGGTTCTCATCCTCATAGCCACCATAGTCAAAAGTGGAGTATTCAAGGATGTCTAACTCGTGCTGTGTTTTTAAATAAAAATTAAACAAATGATATACAGTATTAAGTAGTCTTATCTCTCTAATTATACTGCCTTCGCTGTCAAACACAACTACGTGAGTGTTCCCTCGCGAATAAACATTACCCACTCTAAAAAACGCTATATAATTATTAGGTAAATCAGCTATCCACCCGTTTCTTTTTGGGTTGAATCCATACACCGTATTAGTCGACCCGCCTATAAAATCTGGGCGTATCTCTTGATACCCTTCAGTGGTTGGGGTTTTTGGATAACCATGATATAAGACATTAAATGCGTCAGCTAATCTGTATACTACAATATTAAGCAAGCTGGACTTACTGGTCCTTCCGTGCCTTGAGGTTCCTGCCCATTTACCTAACCTTTTAACCCTGCTATTTATGTCATATCCCACAGAAGCATCGGGTGTTATTTTTAAAAGTTTTAAACCATTTCGTTCTACTATTTTTGAGGCAGACCCTCCAGTTGCTATAATTGGGTATTTATAATCTGGGTCAATTACATCTACTAAAGCATCATTGCCGTTAGGGTCTGTTGTGTAGCCAGGATACCTAGTGTTAGAATAATTTGCATTATACATTTGAAAGCAATCCCTATAGTCTAGAATTTCAGATAGAGGATTTTTATGTCTAATATGAAAATGCTCCTTATCATAATGCAGTTCCCTTGTATAGAAATCTACTGGCTCATGTGCTTGTCCTGTGGTATCCAAAAATCTAAAAGCCATTATGGTATTTGTTTTATATATATAGAATTCTTACTTGTTGGGATAGCATCATTCTCTTCTAGTTTTACAACCCTTAAACTACCGAGCGCTATGAAAACTTGCTGTTTCTCACTGTCTGTTAAATTTTCTAAAAAGGATTTAAATCTGCTAAATTCTGTTGTCAAGACATCATATGTTTGACCTGTATCGTTAGTGTATTTTATTTCTTCACCTGTTACGGAAATACCTTTATACGTCGTATCTATCTCTGTTTTGCTATAAGCCTGCTCCTTGGTGTACACATTGCCTTCTTCGCCGCCGAAATCTACGGTGGCCACATTCTCTGGCACATCCCCAACGCCTAGTTTCTCTCTTAACAACTCCCTGCTACCATCATCCAAATTATTACCATCCTTCATAAGGTAATTTGTAAGGTCAACGTCATTGCCATCATCCAATAATTCATTTAAACCTGCAATAGAATTAGCAGGAATTTTCTCATCCTTATGCCAATAAGAATCCATCCAATTCCAGAAGTGTTCTTGTGGTGGCTTTGCTAGGCTCCTAAACCAGTTTTTTAATGTCTTTATATCTGTTTTTGCCATTTGTTTTAACTTTTAACCTTTAAACATGATGAAAGCAAGCGTATAGAATGCAGGGCGGTTGTCAAAGGGTTTTGCCTGCCCATTGAGACCTCCAGCCTTAGAAATATTAAGGCTGTGTGCATGGGCACCGCTACTTTGCATTAACTCCCCGTGCTGCACCCAATTGGCAGACCTATCGCTCCCTGCGAAGTTGGGACTTCTCCCATCGCCTCCTAGGATAGAATTTGTGCCAGAACCGCCAATTCCATCCCTAACAGGGTGGCTGTGCGCGCCTGCGCTGCTTGTTGTACCCGTATGCTTATGTGGTGGCATATTTACCTCTTCCAAGGTTAAATTATCCTTTCCACCTGTTGAACCAATGCCTGCACCTTGATCCTGTCTATATTCCTCCTCGCTATAGCCTCTTATAAATTTTCCAGATAAGTCTGGCGTGCCGTTTTGTCCATTGCAAAGAACCCAACCTTCAGGGATAGATTCAAGAGACCCGCTCCACATAGATATAAGCCCCGCGGGAGTTAGTGATTTCTGTAAAATCTTAATAGGGGTGATTCTGGTAAAATCATCCCAACTATAGGCCTTTAATCCATTACCAAATCGTGCAATTCGTTTAATTTCTACGTCTTTTGCCGAGCCGTCTTCAAATTGTTTTTGCGTTCTTGTTTCTTGGATAATTACCTTAGAACCCAAGGTGCCGCCTGCGAATTCCAGAATTTCGCCATTAATAAAAACCGCACCCGAAGAGACCTGCGTACCGCGAACCTCGCAGCCTCTTATAATTGTAAGATTACCCGCTATATTTCCAAACTCCTGCATTAGCAAGAGGCTTGTCTGCATAAAATCGAGCGTGTTGGTGGTGAGGGGAAAGCCTCCTGTTTGTTGAACATTTAATCTATTCATGCTTGTATTATTTCGTATCGTTTACTGGCCAATCGGTAAAAATCTACCAAGGCACGCATTTTAATTTCGTTAAATTGTAATCCTGCTGGCACTATCACATAAAAATCAACTCCAGTACCTGCCAGAGAGGATTGATTATTTAGGTAGATTGGCTTATTCTCATTTTCTGTATAGAGCCATTTTGGTTTATTCTCACCTTCTGTATAGATATAGAAGGCACTATAACCAAGCCCGTCATCTATTTTTATGCGCCTAAATTCATTATCAAACTCATCATTCAACACCTTACGTAGATAGCATACTTGGCTGTTATGGTTGAGTATATAGAGGTTTCTCGCTCTGTTGCCGTACCACTCATCATATAGTTTACCTATAGGATAAACCAATAACCCAAGCCACGCCAACATTCTACTTTTACGTAAGAATGTTGGCGTTAACAAAATGGCTAACTTCTTATAATCTATATGTGCCCAGTTGCTAGACATACGTTATTTGGCTTAAAGTTTCTGCTTCATTCTCATTATCTAAATTCACAGCGAAATATCCCGACACGGGAATTTGGCTCATGTACACACCTTCCCATTGGCCATAAGTGTTAGCAACTGCATCTATCCAAGCGGTTTGCGCATTATTAGATACCAAATCAAGCACGCCTGGCACTGCTAATATTTTCTCTTCTAATCGCTGGATGCTTAACTCACCATTGAAAGGCAATTCCTTCATAAAGGCTTTTATAGCATCTTTTACAGGCTCTTTTCCCGTTAAAATGTTTACGCCATTTTCATTAAGCACCAGCGGATCTCTTTTAATGGTAAGGTCTAATTTTAATAAATCTGGCAGATAATTGATAATAGTCAAGCGCACACCCGCATCTCGCACTTCACTCATATAGAAGTCAAATGCTTCTTTTTCGTTTGGTTTAATCGGGCTTAATTCCTTTTCTGCATTTTCGCCAGCAATTTTTATAATCAACCTGCTTTGGTCTTCACTTTCCACTACAGCAGCATATTTTACAATTTGAGCCGATTCAATCACCTCAATCGGCTCATTATTTAAATCAAATTGATCTGAATCTTGCATTAAATCAAAACCATATAAGAAAGCCAATGCCTTGTTTCTATACCAACGTGCCGTGTGTGGCTTTAACTCATACAAGCCTGTATATAACTCATCTCTGTGGATATCAAACAACCTCTCAAGTGTCCAAGCACAAAAAGAAACAATGTAAAGCCAAAGCCTCCAAATCGCTGTGCGACTGGTACTATCCAAGCCATTTAGTTCGCTTTCGTTTGCTTTTACTTGTAATAATTCTTCTTGTATTTCTTCTATGGTTCTCGCCATTTCTTAACTTACTTTAAAATCGTTGTTAATTGCCCAAATGCTGATGCCTTCTAACTTCTCTGTATAATCAAATTCTATATTAATAGCCGTAGCAGGTTGCACTTGTTTAGCTGTGTAATAATTCAAAATGTCACTATCCTTAACTACATCGGTAGGGATTTCTAAACTTTGTCCTGGTACCAAATCATCTGTAATAGATAAGTCATTGACCACCGCCACATCAAAGATGCTTTCTAGGCTTCCTGTATGCTGTAGCATCACGTCTAATGTAGACTGGTTATGTAGGGTAATTTGCATTATTCCGTTGTGTTTTTCATTCTGGTGATTTGTCCTTTCAGCACAGAGAATTTCTTTTGTAATTCTAAATGTTCTGCTTGCAGTTCGTTGTATTTTTGGTTTAAATCAAAATACTTTCCCCGCCAATCGGCTATTTCAATTCGCATGGCATTGAGTTCTTTCTGCATATTAGAAATCATACTCATGTTTTCGGCAATGGCTTTAGTATCCTGCAAGCGCTGTTCGTTCATTTGTTCTCGCTCGGTGGAAATCTGTTGTTGCAGTTTGATGATAAATTCATTTTCATTTGCTCTGTCAGAAGACTTTACCTGCTTTAATTGTCCTCTGAAAGTGAACCAAGCACCAACAACCCCACCCAAAGCACTAATTATTGCTACTATTATCGTTTGTATAATTTCTATTTGCGTCATCTTACTCTATCATTACACTATCCAGTGAACCTGTTACCGCTCCATTGGGAGCCATTAAGCCACTTGTGTAGTTGATTGTTATTTGTTTTATTTCTTCTACAATTGCCAGTGCTAATTCGTCTGCAAACTTTTCCATAGATTGCTCTGGATTATCCTCTTCCGTTCTAATTTGTTGCATCGTGGCAATGATTTTATTCTTTAATCTATCTTTATTTAAAGCCATTTAATTAGATTTTAAAAGGTTTTTAATTCTCGGTTCAAGTGCTGTAAACTCAGGCGTATTAATTAATTTTATGGTACTACCTGTGTTGGTGGTGAACTTCATATTTTTAATTGCCTTAATTAAATCCAGCATTAATTTTTGCAGGTTCTCGTTTTGTTTTTTAAGTAGAAAGCCTTTTTTGTCTATTTGAAATTCCACGCCCTCAATTTTTATTTGAAGTTGTTTTATTTCTGAATGATTGACAACAACCGCTAATTGTTTAGTGACAAAAACACACGCCACCAAACTACCTGTTTTAGGTTCTAAATAAATGCCGTTATCGTCCACTTGTATAAAAGCATCTAATATCTCACTACTACCGTCCAATGGTTGCAGATTAGCCGTTTTATTGTCGCTATCCACAGAGATAACCTCGCATATTTTGGCATATATTTCATCGCCTGTACTTGCTAATTTTTGTATTAAATCTTTCATACATTTAACTTACTGGACTTCCTAACTCTATGTTTTGGCGGTATCCACTCATTCCAAATTTGATTTCATTCTTTTTGACTAAATACACACCACTATTACCGTCTGATGCGTGTATATCTACCATATCACATTTATTAACTTCTGGTACTCCAAAGGTTTCAAATGAACCTTTAAAACCACTTTGTTTGTATCGTTCAATGGCTTGAATGGCGTACTTTTTTAACTCTCCCATTGTAAGCCCGTCCATTCTGATTTTAATTAAATCACCATCTTTGTCGCCATATTCGTAGGTTATCTTTTTGTTTTTAGCATCAAAACTTTGAGCCTCCACACGTACTCTAATATCCTCTTTATCCCTGTACTCAAAATTTTCAGAAATAATATTTTTTGAGTGAACAAACTTTACCTTTTTTCTATTGTCAAATGGATAAGCTAAACCAATGTATAAAATGCTTTGTTCGCCTATCAATCGGAAGTAAGAAGAAAGCATCATTTTTTCTTTTAGTTCCTGCAATTCTTCTGATACATTAGCTTTTGTAATTCGCCAATCACCAACCATTATATTATCATCAATCAGTTTAAAATCAATATTAGTTCCTTGCAGTAGGTGGCTAATTATATCTTTTAAACTTGCTTTTTTAAAGGCTTTCGGAATGGCTTTTTTTGTTTTGAGCAAAAACATTCCATCTTCACATTTGATAGTAATAGGTGTTTTAGCATCAACCGACCTAACAAATCCCGAAAAGCGAGTCACTAACTCATCATCATAACCTAATTTTACAATGATTTTATCCCCTCGTTTTATCGGTGGTTTACCATTTTGGGTAACTACATTTTGCCAAATTACATTCCTTGGTAATCGCAGTTCGCAAGTGTCGGTAAGTGTTCCCGTATCTTCTACAATTACGCACTCATTGAGTGCGGTAAACTCCCACGTTTGGTCGCCTTCTATTCTGATATGACTACTTAACCTTAACATAATCTTCTTTTATTTGTTTGATTTCATAAGGCATATCCGATAACATTTGTATCTGAATACTTTGGCGGTTGCTGTGGGTTTCTTGTTGTAACGTAAAAGACTTTACCACGGCTGTTGTGATATTAAAAATTTGTAAAAAACTACTTTGAACCTCTATATCTTTTTTAGCCAAAATAATTTCTCTTAATCTCTCTAACTCAGCTTTAGGGTACTTTTTTTTAGCCACTTGCACCCATTCATTATCTTCTTTGTCGGTGTTGGTGGTGTAATCCATTACCGCAGCATCAAGCGTAATATTATAATCTCCATCGCTAATGTATTCTTTTATGGTTCCATCTCTACCTTGCAAAGGCGTAGTGACGATATTACGCTCTTGGCTAATGGTGATTATTACCTCTGGAAAAATGAAAGTTTTATCTTTTCCAATTTTAATCTCCAATGAAGTCAGCCATGGTGTATTTTCAAAGTCAGAAGGCACAGCAAATTCTATATCTGTATCTTTTACCGCTTCAAAAGGTTTAGCCGTTTGCATTCCAAAGCGAAATGCTATATTTACACCTACACTTTTTAATCCTCTACTATCAGGTTTAAATGAAAAATCTCGTATCATAATATTTTTATTCTGTGGCTACAAAATCAGCCGATGCGGTTAATAAAACTTCCCTAACTGCTTGTAATAATTGATTTTTATCCACCCCGTTGGAATTGTTCATATACACATTAAAATTGTCCATAAACTTACCCACGGTTAAATTCCTTTCCTTGTTCCCGGACTCTGTCTTTCCGCCAACTTCTTTTTTATTTGCTTTTTCTGCCGCTACACCTCCTATAGTAGGGGTTGTAACGCCGTTACCCGTCGCAACATCAAAAATGCTTCTATGGTCATCTTCTACCACCTTTACCTCTTGTGGTTCATCACCGTTTTGTTTTTCTTTTTGGTCTTTATCAAAGCTTAAACCTCCTACTTCTACACCTTTAGCTCCTGCGGCAGATATACTCACCATTCCATCAGATGAAAATAGTTTGTTCCATAGTTCTACAATAGGTTTAAAAAGCCCTGATAGTTTATTCATAATTTTATCAATTAACTGTATTATCCAATCCCAAATTTTAGAGAAGGCCTGGTAAATAGGCTCAATAATCACCTGATTAATCCACTCACCAAAACCACCAAGCAATTCTACAAGCCAATTCCATACGGCAGAGGCGAACTCTCCAATAGTGGTAAATACAGATACTACCGTATTGTAAACACTCATAAATACGCTGCTTAATGTTTCCCATATCCAAGTAGCAATGGGGCTTATTACCTCATTCCAAAGCCAAGAAAAATAACTACCGATGCCTTCTATAATGGCTTTTACAACGTTCCAAATGTTGGTAAACACCCACTTATATACACTCCAATAAGCCATCGCAATAGGTTTAATAACCAAGTTCCAAACCCTGCCCACCACTACGCCAATGTTGTGAAAAACGGCTTTACCTGCATAACCAATTCCAAAGAGAATCTCTCTAAATCTTCTGGAGTGATTCCATAGGTATTTAAGCCCTGCAATTAACCCAGTAATTGCCAATATGATTAAACCTATTCCCAAAGCATCTAAAGCAATTTGAAAGGCAGTAGCCCCCATAGTTGCTTGACCAAAAGCCACAGCCACAGAACGTATACCTCCTGCTTGTATTCTGGATATAATTGCCCCTATACCCATTTGGGCGTTAATAGAAATTAAATCGCCACGCCATACTTTGGTTGCTTTGCTTGCCGCCCATTTAGCTACAGCATTAGCTTTTGTAGCAATTGTATTAAGCCATAGCTTAGCTGTGTTGATTGTCTTTTGAATTGATAAAACACGAAGTGTTGTTATTAATGCGTTCCCAACTACCGATAATTGTCCCAATGCTGATATTACTGTAAATGAATTTTGTATCAATGATGCATACCCTTCTATATAATTGAAAAAACTAATTTTCAAATCATCCCACCACGCTTTGGTTCTTGCCATTTTCTCATTATAGCTTCCCATAATGATTTGGGCTTGTTCTGTGGCTGAGTTGGTTCCAACGATTTTACTGGTTAATGCCTCTGCCTCATCAGCGGAATTAATCATTGCAATGGCTGCCGCCATATTTTCTTTACCAAATACCTTGGTCATTAAAGCGGTGTCGCCTTGTATTGTTCGTAAGCTTCTCAAACGTTCATGCAAAGGGATAGAACTATCGGCTAAATAATTAACGGAAATCCCTGCCTGTTGTAATCCCTGTGCGGCTAATTTAGAAGTAAAACGCCCTTCTGATAATGTGGTTAAAACATTACGCAAAGCCACACCGCCCTCACTTCCTTTCTTCCCCGATTTGTCTAATAACTGTATGTAGGCGTTGGTCTCTGCAAAGGATAAGCCTGTGGTTTTCGCTACCATACCCACTTGCTCCAGTGCAGATTTAATCTGTGGTAATTCAGCAGAGCCCTCTTGTGCAGCTGCCGACATTACATTCATCATATCTGCCATTACCTTAGCCGCAGCAATAGGGTCATCCATACTTACGCTAAACTGATTAAGTGAGGTATTAAGTACTTCCGTAGCCGCTACTGTATCACCACCCATTTGCTTGGAAAGGATATTGGCATTATCTCCCATCATCTTCATTGCCTCGCTATTTTGGGCAATTTCTGGAGATAACTGTGAAAGCATCATTTTGTAGGCTTCCACATTGGCACTTGCATCAGTTCCAAAGGTTTTAGAGGTATCTCTTGCCGCTTGCTCAATAGCTTTCAACCCTTCGCCTGTAACTCCTGTAATCGCAGATAATTCTGCCATATTAGAGTTTAACAAAGCACCAGGCTCAATTAAAGAATCAAAGCTCTGTTTAACATTATTTATCTCATCAGCAACTAAACGAAATGACCACAACGACTTAAAGCAATCCCCAAATGTTTTGGTTGCTTTTTCAGTAGAACGAGTCATTTTATCAATCTCGGCGGTCACCTGGCCAATGATATTATCTCCTACTACTTGTAAATTAACTTGATAGGTTACACTATTGGTCATTTTTTTGTATCTTTGAATAAATATTCATTTACAATGAAATATATTATCACGTTATTAATTGCTCTATTAATGCTTCTTTTTGCACCATCAATATTTTTCATACTACTATCATTCTTAGTAGTAGGAGTGGTAGGGCTAGCAGTTTTAGCTATGTGGGTGCAAATATTTAAGAAACAATAAGTCAGCCCCCAAACAAAGCCTTAAACAACTCGGCTTGATTTTTCAATCGCCATTCTTCTAGCCATTGAGCTTGAGCATATAATTTATTCCATTCACTTACCTGTAATTTTTCTGGATTGGTGTGGAAATTAGAGCGTATTAACGCATCCGCCTTCCACAATTCCCGTTCTGATTGCTCGCCTTGTAGCGAGCTTATAAGTTTTTTGCTTTAGCACTAATTTTTTGCATTCTACTCATAAGGCTTTCAATCGCCTTTACTTTGAGCATATCTCGTTTAGCAATTTCTTCATCTGCTTTTACAATATAATTAGCATAAGCGGATGAAACGGCTTTCATTTCGTTACTTTTTGAAATTTTTGTCAAAGCTTCAAGTTGAGTAAAAGTAGGCTCTTTAAAAATCGCCTGATGTACTTTACCCTGTGCTGTTACCTCAATAAGCACCAAAGCTCCGTGTTCTTCTTTTAACTGTTCTATTTCTTCTTGTGTTAATCCACAAATTAATTCTTCTTGCATTTTTAATTGATTTTTAAAGCGGGGAACCCCCGCAGGTGTTTATTTTAAATACTATTTAAAGTTTAATTAAATTGACTTATCTACAATATGAGATACGATAAGTTCCAATTCTACTTCCTTACTCATATCGCCCTCTGTCCAGTCAAACTCTAACTTTTGAAACTCACAATTTTTCAAAACGTGTGTAACTAAGGGTTGGTTATCGGGTTGATAATTCACCGTGATAGAAAAGGGAGCAATATTGTGTAATTGACCTTTGGGTGCTTTCGCTTTTAACGCCATTATAGTACCTGCTAATAAAGTAATAGAAGCCGTAGCTTTTACACGCCCGTACCCTCTACTAATAGGGTGGCGACCAGCACCATATACATTTTCTTTCTCTTGCTCTTCTCCGTATTTGATTTTACGGATACCTGTTAAAGGTACTCCCCCAATAGTGCATATAATATCAGCCCAACCGTATTCACGTCCATTAATTAATGGTTCTAATTCTATTGCCATTTTTGTTTGTTTTTTTTTTAAAAGACAAGTGCTTAATGTAAAACTAAGCCTACCCTATAAAAACCATTAGCTCTTGCCTTTACCTTATGATATTAATATGTCGTTCACTTCACGCATAGAGTGATAGGTCATATACGCTACTCCAACAGTTTTATTTAGTTACTGAAAGTCCAATTTTAACCTCTATTTGTCTTAGCGTACCCACAGGCACAAGCTTTATTATCACTTCTAATTTAGAAGTCTGTAAAACCTTTTGATTGGGGTTAATTCTCACGCTAAAACCACTTAGCTCTCCATTGCGTACCATTTCGTCTAATGGTTCATCACACAGTGCTTCTAAACCTGCAAGAGTAGAAGCCTCTAACATTCCTGTATCTGCGTCTATAAATGCAGGTGCAGAAACTTTAGGCACTAAAACCCTATTTACCTCTCTAATAGCTTTGTCTATGGTTCTGTTGTTTTCGATGTAAGCAAAATCATTATCCAATGGCGTAGCGGTAAAACTATCATTCATATAGGTACCTGCATTGCCTGGATATTGCACCAAAAACAAATAACCTTTATCATTGATAGATTCTAATTGTTGAGGCGTATAGTTGGATACTAAGGAACCATCACAAAAAGCAGGGACGTCAAGTTCCACAGCTTTTAAAGTGTCGCCTGTAAGTGCTTTATCATACGCTATGGTCGCTAAATTTTGCCTTTCTACCCACGCAATGCTTTCACTTACTTTGGCTTTGGAAACTGCTCCCAATACGGCGCCAACACAGGAAATAGATTTTTGTGTTTGGTTGATGAAAGCCCCACGCCCTCCGCCATCTTGACCGATGACTACACTTACTCTTTCACTTGCAAAGCCGTGTAAGTCGGGCAATGCCGTCATATTAGCCGTTTCTATTTTGCAAGAAAATAAAATACTTAATGGTATTAAACGCTCTCCCAATTCAACAGCAATCGTGTTTAATTTTTTAACGGCATTTTGCAAGGCACTTACTTCGGTTTTGTAGTCACAGATTGCGATTTGTCTTATTTTACCTTGTGCAAAACTTTGCATTACTTTAACCTCTGTATAAGTTTGGTCAGAATTTGCCACCGCTTGTACATACAATTTTGCACCTGGATTAATTCGGAAAAACTCAGAAACGTGATAATGCAATACAGGGTTAGTGCTTGTGGTAACTCCTGCATCTTCCAATTCTTTTACCGATAAGATTAGTTTTTTATCTGTAGCCGTTTCACCATAGACGATAAGGGCAGATGTATGTTCTTCACCTGGTAGTGGTCTACCAAGTCCTCCGTTTTCTCTTATAAATTTAACTCCGTTCATTATTCAGAGATTTTTTGTTTATAATCTTCTAAAACTTCTATTAAGGTTTCTGCTTTTTGGTCAGCTACTTTCAAATCAAAATACTTCACTAAAGATTTCATTTGATTGTAGTTTGATTTAACCAATTCCAACTCTTTTAATTCTTTAATTTTTTCAGTTAAATCATTATTGTCAGCACTTTCATTATCAGCCTCACGGATTAACTTTTCTACTTTCTTATCTTCTAATGAAGTAGCCCAATTTTGAGCATCATTTTCTAAATAGAAATAGCGTTCATCAGAGGTTTTGTAAACCACATCTAACTTTGGATTGTTTTTAAATATATCTAACATTGTATTTTAGTTTTAGGAAAACTCCCATTATAAAAATGGAAGTTTTTAATGATGGTTATCTTTTAGATTAAGGCACCTCTCCATTTATCCTCAACCGCAGTGGCTATGAAATAGTGGCGATAATTCAATAAATTAGCTTGTGTTTCCGGGTTATTAGCAGCCTCAGAAAAATATTGCTTGGTAAGCCCTGTTTTCTTTCCTGTATTCTCTAACACAAAAACAACAGATGCAGATTTATCACTTGTGTCGGCTACTTCTCCGTATGCCTTTTTAGTTTTGTCAGTTTTGTACACTGGTGTGAAATTGTACTTTTTAATTTCAAAACCAGCAATAAATGGAGCCACTTCACCTTTCTTATAATTCACCAATTGGTCGCCAAAGTTTTTACGGTCTTTTAAAAGTGCATTCCAATGCTTAGAGCAAAGCACCAAACGTCTACCATCTTCTGGCCAACCTGCATCATCGCATTTTTCTTTTAATGCCACCAAATCATCATAGGTACATTCATCACCTTTTAACTCTAAAACAATATTAGAGTCCTTAGCCTTATCAGGGGCTAATGAGTGTATTGCCTTTCTGTACTTTGTTGCATTAATTTTGTTGGTGTGGCTTTTAGTCGTTGCATCAATCTTATCATAAGCAGCACCGATAACCTGATCATCGGTTACCTTAGTTGCTTTTGTTTGATACTTATCCAAACTAATTACTACTTCATCATCTGTGTACTCTTGAATCGCTAAAGGATAAGTACTATTATTAATTAACACATCTGGACTGAATGATGTTGTAGGGATATGCAATAGGTTTTTATCTCCAACCTCAATCACATTTCCATCTAATTCATTAACACCATCTAAAAAATCAGGTGCATCTCCTTGTACAAGATTTTGTATAACTCTATCTAACCATATTTCTGGAAAATTCTTTGCCATTTTTATTTATTTTTTAAGATTTGAAATTAAGTTTTGGTATCCCTCTGGATTGGTGTTTTTGAACGCTAATTGTTCAGATAAGCTCAATTTTTGAAAATCCTCCATATTTTTAATAGCATTACTTCCTGCTGGAGTGTTCACACCTGAATTAAAAGTTTGTTTTGATGTTAAACTTTCTAAAGTACTTTTAGCTAAATCAAAATTTTGATGAGCCAAATCAATGAAGGTTTGTTTTTTGTCGGCAGTAATTCTACCTTCTTTTACTGCTAAATCTACCATTTCGGTAATCTTTGCATTTTTTGCCTGCTTTTCTTTTTCTACAAAAGCATTAACCTTGTCTTCCGATAATTGAAGTTTTGCTTTTAAATCTTCACTAGCTTTTGATAGTTTCATAATTGCCTCATTAACATCCTCCACTGACTGCTCTGCCAATGCGAATCCTAATGCCGCAGCCGCTAAGGCTGATAATTGAATTTTTTTCATATCTCTTTTAAAATTGTTTACTGAATTTTGAGCCACGTTTAAACAGATTTCTTTTACATCTGTTTCTGTGAGTAATTCACCATTGGCGTATAGTCGTAAGGCATTGGCATTGCTTGGAATGGCTACAATAGAAGCCTCTAATAGTTCGCATTGTTCTAAAATAAGCTCACCATTTTCATAACTAAAATTATCTTTTGAAAAAGCAATGCCCATACTTGCCCCCTTAATAATGCCACGTTCTACTTTGCCTGATATTACTTTAGCATTCTCATCTTCTTTATCAAATTGAGTATCCGCAGAGAGTTGTCCGTTTTCTGCCTTAATATCTATCCAAGCCCCTATAACTGATAGATTGGACGGATTATGCCCGTCTAGCATTACAGGATTTGCGGAGAACCTATCCAGGTTAATTCCAGAAGTTCTAATCTTAAACCCATAAGAGTTTTGCTTTGTTTCATCATTTAATATAAATCGTGGCATAAAACTTTTAATTAATCATTTATAGCCACAAAGTTGAAACACAAATAATTGGAAAGAAAAAAGTAATACGTTCATCGTACAACCTTGTAGCGACATCTGACAACTCTGTCAGATGTTGCCACTACTTTTTTTATATAAGATGTATAAGCACAAATTTTGTCTATAAAAACAAATGGCAAAAACCCAAACAAGGCTCAAAGCAGAGGAGTTTTATATAGAAAATTTAGAGATTACCCTTAAACAGGTAGCTGAACATTTTAAAGTTACAGAGAAAACAGTTGGCTCTTGGGCAAAACGCTATGGTTGGGAAGAAAAACGTTTAGATTTTCACGCTTCGCCAACAGTTATAAAACAGCGTTTGCAACAAGAAGCCTTAAACCTTACCAATGGAGAGGTGGCAAGTTTCAATGCTGATGCTGTTAATAAAATTATGGCAGCCATTGACCGATTAGACAAAAGAGCCGACCCCATAGTCGTGCATAAAATTCTGAAAGACTTGGACAACTTCATTTCTGAAATCAATCCAGAGTTTGCCAAAGAGTGTACAACTTTTCATAAGCAATTTTTACAACATCGTATTAATCTTGAAAACTAATCCATGTCTGTAGATAAGAAATATTTAAAACTCCTTGCCGACTATGATAAGCATTGTCAGCGTATTGCTTTGGCTACTTCTGTCAATATTCACGAAAATGCCAAAGAAAAAAACGGACGTATTAAGGATTTGGAAAAAGATTATATCACTTGGTTTGAGTATTATTTTCCTAATTACGCCAAAAAGAAATCCGCTTGGTTCCACGCCAAGTTGGCAAGGCAGATAACAAAAAATAAACGCCTACGTTTTCTTGCCGAAATGTATCGCTCGGCAGGTAAATCGGTGCATATTGATATGGGAATACCCTTATACCTGTATTTGGTTAAAAATGATTTACGCTTTATGCTTTTGGTGGGTGAAACAGAACCAAAGGCGGCTAAATTATTAAGTGGTATTCAGGCACAACTGCAATTTAACAACCGTATAAAAAACGATTACGGCAATAAATTCAGCTTAGGAAATTGGGCTGACGGCGATTTCTCTACCACTGATGGTGTTCGTTTTATGTCTTTAGGATTTGGGCAAAACCCAAGGGGTGCCAGGGAACAGGCGGAAAGACCAGATTATATTGTAGTGGATGATGTGGATAGTAAAAAGTCGGTAAACAATGACCGTATAATGCGTGAGGCGGTGGACTATATTACAGAGGATATTTGGGGCTGTTTTGACTCTGATGAAGATAGTACGGAACGCTTTGTTTTTGCAAACAATAACTTCAATAAAAAGAGTATTACCAATCGTTTGAAAACTTATTTTAGTCAAGTTATCAAAGACCAAAAAGAAGAAGAAAACACTAAAGGCGATATTCATTTTGAAGTATTAACGGTTAAGGCGGTTAAAAACCTAACTGATTTCATTCCTGAATGGCCAGAAAAAACAAGTGCCGATTATTGGCGTAAGAAGTTTGAAAAAACGCCTTATCGTTCCTTTATGCGTGAATATATGCACACGCACATTGAAGATGGTGCGATATTTAAGTTTGAGGATATTCAGTATAAAAAGCCTTTTCCATTAAAGCAATATGATGCGTTGTGTTTTTATGGCGATTTATCCTATAAAAAAAATGCCGATTACAAAGCCTTAATTCTTGTTGGTATTAAGGGCAAAGAGTTTCATATACTACTTGCTTATATGCAACAAAAAAGCCGTGCAGATTGTGCCAAGTGGCTATATGACCAATACGAGGCGTATAGTCTGGATAAGTTCAATATCCGATATATGATAGAAGGACTTTTTGCAATGGATGAATTTGTAAGCGACTTTGATATAGAGGGCGAAAAGCGAGGGTATTATATCCCTGTGGTAGCCGATAAACGAAGTAAGACAGATAAATACGATCGTATCGAAAGCCTTAGCGGATATTTTGAGCGTAAAAATGTTTTTTTCAATGAAGAACAAAAA
The DNA here is from genome assembly GCA_009835005.1 of Flavobacteriaceae bacterium Ap0902. Lineage (GTDB taxonomy): Bacteria > Bacteroidota > Bacteroidia > Flavobacteriales > Weeksellaceae > Profundicola. Next base: position 29,049 of record WTFG01000002.1, read on the forward strand.
AACGCCGATATGCAAACCCTCGTAGACCAATTCTTAGCCTTTGAAAAAGGAAGTCAGGCACACGATGACGGTCCCGATGCTGTTCACGGTGCTTTTAAATGGTTGAGTACCCGCAATAGAAAAATGCGAGGGACTTATAAGTTCGGAGCAAGGGTAAATAATCATTACTAAGCGGAGAGCCTTCGCAGGCAATTTAAAATACAAGACTATGTTTTTACAAAAAGAGGATTTAAAAAACAATATCTACAACTACCAAATAGACCAAATTACAGAGGGTGATGATATCATTGTTTTACAGGCTATGGCGTCAGCTGAGGAGGAGCTGAGAAGTTACTTACAAGGCAATCACAAAAAAGAGTATTTGGACGGGCGACTGCGTTATGACGTGGACGCTATACTCTCTGCCACAGGTACGGACAGAAACGCAATGCTATTGAATTGTGCTATCAATATTGCCAAATGGAATATCGTGGATTTATGCAATGTAGATATTATCTATGAACAGGCTAAAGAGCGTTATGACCGTGCCGTGGATTGGTTAAAACAATTGGCTAAAGGAGTGGTTAATTTATCCAGTTTACCCACGATTAAAGAAAGTGATGATACAGACGAAAGCGAAAGTAAAATGAATGCTTTTATTTATGGTTCACGTAAAAAATTTAATCACGAGGCGTGAGCCACGCCAGGCAATTAATTAAAATATGAGAGATATAAAATTAAATCCAGATTATGACCTTGATTTTAGAAATGGCGATTTTGTAGTAGATGACACGCAAGAGCAACACATTGAATTGTTGCTATTGAGTAAACAGGGCGAGTGGAAAGACTCACCGCTTACAGGTTGTGATATTCAAAAAGCACAACATGGTGGCATTACTCGTATGCTGGATAGGCATATACGCATACAATTAGAGGCGGACGGCTTTCAATTAGAAGAACTCCAATTAAGCAACCAAGGAATAAGTGTAAAAGGAAAATATGATGAAAAATAAAACTCAAAAAAAAGCAATAACCAATTACTCCAGAGAGATTGTGCCTAAGGCAATGTCACGTGTGCGTGCCGATGTAATGACGTGGAAACAATCCTTAGCGATTGCTGAAAGCGTGGAAAGCCCTAAAATGTATCCATACTACAATCTTTTAAAAGATATGATGTTAGATGCACATACGTATTCACAATTGCAAAATAGAAAGCGTAAAACATTATCATCTAATTTTTTAATTAAAAATAAAAATGGAGAGGTAAACGATGAGCTAACCTCTACACTTCAAAAGTCAAAAGTATTTAACGATATTATTGGCTCTATTTTAGAGGCTGAATTTTACGGGCATAGCCTTATAGAATTGTCCTATGATGATAGTGATAAACTAATCACAACGCTTATTCCAAGACAAAATGTAATTCCACAAAAAGGACAATTAGTCTATGACTACAATCAGGATAAATCCGTGGATTATAGAAACGCCAATGAGTATGGCATTTGGCTTTTAGAGTTTATGGGTTCAGAACCTTTGGGACTTTTAAATAAGGCTATACCTCATATTTTGTTTTCACGATTTGCCCAAAGCTGTTGGAGTGAACTTTGCGAAATTTACGGCATACCACCAAGGGTAATGCACACCAATACCCAAGACCCAATGGCTTTAAAAAGAGCCGAAAAAATGATGATGGATATGGGTGCAGCGGCGTGGTTTATTATTGATGATACCGAAAAATTTGAGTTTGCCACTACGGGTATGCCTGCCTCTGGAGATGTATATGACGGACTTATAAAGTTATGCCGTGATAATATTTCATTGCTTATATCGGGGGCTATCATTGGGCAAGACACCAAATTTGGAAGTAAAGGCAAAGAGCAAAGCTCACAAGATGTCTTACAGGATTTAGTAGATGCCGACCAAACAATGGTAGAGCAATATATGAATGGTAAAGTATTACCTGCTTTGGCAATGATTGGTTTTATGGATGCTGATTTATCTTTTGAGTTTGAACAGGCGGATGATTTGGACGAATTGTGGCAACGGACAAGAGATATTCTACCATTTAAAAACATAGACAACCAATGGCTGATAGATAAATTTGGCATACAGGTAACAGGCGAACGTGCAGCATCCACAGGCAATAACCTAAGTGCATTTAATCAAAACCTTTCTGCAGATTTTTTCGATTAAGCCCTGCAGTTGGTAGGGCATATTTTGATAGTTTACACGCAGCATTACAAGAACAATATGCTCCGTGTGATTGCGAGGTGTGTCAAAAAGAGCGTTTGAATTTAGCCAGTAATCCCAAGAAAAAATCACAATTTAAAAAGCTTTTAAACATTGGTGAAAAAGCATTTAAAAAATTGTTTGACAAAAAAGGGTATAAGCCAGAGGATTTATTTAAAAATTCTGAATACCAAGCCTTAGCCAACAGCACAGCAGAATTGTTTAATACAGCAATTCCACACCATACACCAGAGGACTTAAAGGCTTATTTGGAACAGGATATTTTTATTTTTTCGCAACTTAAAACGCATACACAGCTGATGGAAGCAAGGCAGTATCTGAAAGACGGTAAGGGCAATATCAGAAGTTACCACGATTTTGAACAAAATGTTTTAAAACTCAACAAGCGATACAATCTAAACTATCTGGAGGCTGAATATGAGTTTGCTACGCATAGTGCTATGAGTGCGTCCAATTGGGCGAATTTACAAGAGGACACGGGGCGTTATTGGTTGGAATACAGAACCGCAGGAGACGACAGAGTGCGTGTAAGTCACCAAGGATTACACGGAGTTTGTTTGCCTAAAGATGATGCTTTTTGGAGTGAGTTCTATCCGCCAAATGGTTGGCGTTGTTTTGAACCTGACACCCTCATTTTAACGGTAGAGGGTTGGAAACCTATAAAAGACATAAAACGAAGCGATTATTTAATTGGAGGGAGTGGAAATAAACGTTTTGTAGGAGATGTTATCTCGAATAATTTTAGTGGTGACCTTGTTACCCTCTTTTCCAAAAGGAAAAATTTGTCTTGCACCCCAAATCACCGATTTATAACTCAACATGGATGGATTGATGCCGAATCTATCAATACTGGTGATATAATCATACAAGTGGGTAAAGTTGGCTTTTTTAACAAAATAAGTAACGCAGTACACAATTCTATCGTGCTTATTCAATATGGTTTTATGTCGCTCAAAAGAAAGTGGAAAACGATTAGAACCTTGAATATCAATAATTAAATCATAATCAGGTAAATAAAAATTAACTATGTATCTATCAATAGCATATCTAAAAATAAAACATATATTTTTCTCTTGTAAAAAATTCATTAGTATTTGCTCACAAGCAGTAGGTTCTGTTTTGAAAAAAGCATTACGTTCTGGATGTTCTCTACGAGTTTTTAAAGAATTTTTTAAGGCTAATTCTTTGACTTCTTTACGTAAAAAAGAGCTTGAAGTCTTTAATTTTTTAGCCACTGAACGAATTAAAGGACTATTGTCTTTAGTCTTTCCTTGTCTTATATGTAATCCTTTTAATGCTAAATTATGATTTGTTTCAGCCAATATTTTACCTGTATTTTTTCTGCGTTCTGGGTTATTAATCCATTGAGTTTTTATTGCATCGCTACCATAACGGGGTTGCTCTTTGCAATGAGCTATTATTTTTGCAACCGTCCTGTTATTAACTCCCCAAAGCTTCATCAATTTGCGATAACTCAATTTTTCTTCAAAGTAACGAAGTTTAAGGGCATCACAAATATTCATACCTTCCAAAAATTCTATTCGGTTTATGATTTTTTCAGAAAGACCTTTTTTCATAATAAATACATTTTGGTTACAAACAAAAGTACTAAAAAATATAAGGGTAAAGTTTATAATTTATCCGTATGGAAAGATGAAAGTTACATTACCGAATTAGGTATTACTCATAATTGCCGTTGTGTGGCTACCGAAGTATTGGCAAAAGATAAAACCAAATCCGATAGTAAAAAAGCCATAGAACAAGGGCAGCATGCTACCTCTCACATTGGTAAGAATGGTAAAAACAAACTGGCCATGTTCCGGTTTAATCCAGGGCAAAACAAAAAAGTGTTTCCGCCTAACCATTCCTACAAACCAAAATATTGTAGCAATGGCAAAGCACAACTAAACTTTGAGTCTGTGTTTTTATCCTTAGAGGATGAAAGGTGCAAGGCTTTAAAAGAGATTGAGGAACAAGCAAGGCGAAATTTTGAAACGTGGGAAGATGTAAAAACCAAAAAAGGACAGTTAAAAGTAAGCTCTAAACACGGTAAAAATGAGAAAACAGAGAATATAGAAATAGCAAGTCATTTTACTAATAAATATGGGCATAAAATAAGGCTTTTAGGGCGTTCTAATATAGAGAAAACAGCAGATGCGTTTAATGAAACACTTGGCATAAAACAAGAGTATAAAAGAAATAAAAAACCGACAAGAAGTGCTATTGATAATGAAATAAGAAGTGCAAAAAATCAAGCAGACCATATTGTGCTTGATATTCAGTCAGAAATAACAAGAGGGGATTTAAGAAAAGCTATCCAAAGTAGAACAAGGCGAAGTGAAAATATAAAAGAAATAATAGTTATACGAAATGGGCAAGATAAAGTATATACACGAGAGCAGATTATAAAAGATGATTGGCAACTATAAAATAAAACCGACAAACACAATTAAGTATTTGCCGGAGTAGGGGTCGAGGGTGGTGTTCCCCCAACCATTGCAAATATACAAAAAAATAAATCCTATGAAAAATCAATTGAATTTAAAAGCTCTTTTAGATAGTCTTGGGTCTGATTGCTCTCTGCAACCAAATCCTGATAAAACTTCTGTTTCACGTCTGCAGTGGTATGATGTTCAAAATCTTTCATATAATATAAATATTGTCGTTTATCACACAAAATTAACAAAATGAAACCAGAAGATTTTTTAAAAACCACACTTACAGACATCAAGGTAAAACTAACCGATGAATTTGATAAAAATTTTGAGCGTAAAGCTTTCTTTGATGAAAAATGGCCACAACCAAAGCTACATAATCGGCGTGGTTCTGTAATGATGCGTAGTGGTAAATTAAGGCGTTCCATTCAATCCAAATTAACCTCCAGAGGTATAGAGTTTAGTAGTGCAATGCCGTATGCCGATATTCAAAATAATGGTGGTAAAGTAGAAGTTACCGCCAAAATGAAGCGCTTTTTTTGGGCAATGTATTATAAAGCCAGTAATGGGAGTAAGAATAAAACTAATTTATCTATCGAGGCTAAACAATGGAAAGCCCTCGCCTTAATGAAAGTAGGACAAAAAATGAAAATAGAACAACGCCAATTTATGGGACATCACCCACAGGTGGATAAATTCATTAAAGAAATTATCACCCGCAATTTAAACGAATTAGACATTAAACCATTTAAGAAATAAGTATGAAAGCATTATTACTACAATTACAAGAAAGAATAGCCGAAATAAGTGACATTAAATATGTGGATGAAGATTGGGGACAGCTGGACTATTATAGCCCTAATATGCCTGTACAATGGCCGTGTTGTTTGATTGATATTCAGTCGGTGGATTACTCTAATTTAGGAATTGATTTAAATAAAACGCCAAAAAACAGACAAAACGCAAGGATTCAAATTGCTTTTACTTTGGCTAATATGAAATTAACTAATACCAGTATGAAAGCACATACCTTCTGGTCAGCTGAAAATTGAGTTTAAAAACAACGCTGCCCAGAGTGGGAAGATATTTGATAAAAGTGCGTATGAAGAGGGCTTGACAAACCAAGAGAAAAAAGAAGCATTCAATTTATCCAATCGGGTACAAACTAAAACGTTATACAAAGAATCTTTAAAAAGCTTTAAGGGTGTTTTAGATACCAATTTAGGAACGGTTCTTAAAAACAAGGTAGGTGTTAATAAAACTTATAATATTAATAGAGGAAATTATTTGGATCAGCAAACAGCTTTGAATGCTCTTGATAATTTAGAAATTTATCTAAATAACTATAAAGGAAAAATTAACGTGCGGCCTCCGCATAATTTGGGGAAAACAGAAAGAAAAAAATCTTTGATTGGTTACTTTACTTTTAAAACAGAAGACGGTTTTGAAATTTGCTTGGAAGCAGATCAAGCGTTGGAACAAGATTGGAAACTCTATTATATAAAAAAACGGTAATGAATTAAGGCCGAGATTGACCACGAGGGTTCAACGTATCGGCAACATTACCGTATGGCAAATATACAAACAATTTCTATACCAACTAAAAAAGGCGATTAAACATAGTTTAATCGCCTTTTAAATGTTTTAATATTCATAGCCCTTTTCACGTTTTATGATGGCTTCTATGGTTCTAGGAGCAATAAAATAGCGCTCTTCTATCTTAGAGATGATAGCATCAACACGCCATTGCGGGTACTTTTGCACCAACTTATCAAAGGCATCTCGCACCGCCTTATTTCTTTTTGCAAGTCGCTCCCGCTTTGTCATAACGCAAAAATAGGCTATGGCGGGGATTGTTGCAAGTTGGGGTTACTCTAATGCATACTTTGTAATCTCTATTGCATCATCATAAATATTATCATCAAATGGCATTGTATAAAAGCCATAATCGGGCGGCATAACGTCAAAAGATTCCGCGATAGCCATTAAGCTAAAATACCCACTTCCAAATTTGGATATATCTGCGCCTTTTTTATAAAAAAAGAAAAAAGTAGTTTGATCATCAATTGAATAATCTTTTACGTATTGTTTCATATCCTCTACAGTTGCTTCACTTGAATAAGTGCAAAAAGAATAAAGTGCTCCTTGAAATTCTTGCGATGACTCTCTTGTAATTTTAGGGTCAGAACAAGAATTAAGAAATAGGATTGAAACAACAATTAATAAAAAGTTTTTCATAGTGTTAATTTCCTATAAAACTAAAAAAACCGCCTTGATAATCAAAGCGGTTTGATTTAAATATTTTCTGCGGCTTTTTTTATGTAATCTTTCAAAACATCAATATGATGCTGTGTGATTTTTTCTTGTTGATGATATACGGTGTCAGCTCGTCGCCCCCGCATCTGCTTTTGTTTACATAAGCTTTGAAATGTTCTACCTTGATTACTGCTTGGCTATCCCACATAATGGCATCGGCTACAGCTCCTTTGGGCATTCCTTTGCTCATTTGTGAAGTCCATATAAACAATGTGTCCGGAAAGCGTTCTATTAGATTAAAGTAGTCGCCATCTCTTTTTCCCCTAAAACAATATTGAACACTATCTACAAATACTATTTTCGGTTGGTTACGTCTATCAAGTCGTTTTACCATATCATCATAAAACTCACTTTGAAATACGTATTTACCCTTTACCGCCTTAACGTTATTCAATTCCAATGAGCGGATAAAACTGGCACTCATTCCCTCTTCAACTGTGTTATAAAAGACTTTCCCAAACTCACACAAGTATTTCATTAATTGAAGTGCGTATGTTGTTTTTCCGTGTCCGGAGCCTCCATAAATCAAAATACTTGATGCCCTTTCAGGATTTCCTAAGTGCCTAAGCCATTCGCCTTGAAAGTCTAATATTTTAAATTTTGCTTTCTCAGCATCCTCGTGGCTATAGTACCTTGGTATTGTCAATGCTGCTTTAGCCATTATTCATTAATCTTTGTTTTTCTATTTCTGTTCTTACTTTTCTCAAACTTCCTTTTGTTTTGGCGTACATTTGCGTTGGTGTCAATGTTGAATTATTTGCTCTTGATACTTGGGCAATTTGTTTTAAATAAAACTCTTTTAACGCCTCTTTGCCGTCCGGGCTAACCTTTTTATAATTGTTCCCATATCTATCAAATATTTCCGTGTAGCCAACCTTATTAAGGTTCTTTTATCGGTTTATTTTACCTCTCCGTGGTATTTGGCGGCTCCGTCATGCCAGATAGTGTAAGGTTCGCCACCGCCGTTTAAGCGACCTTCTGGAAAGGCTCTAAAGCCCTCTACTGGTATCTTTATATCTACATCATAGCGGATGAATTGTGCTAAGGCTCCTTTGGGTTCTTTGCCCTGGGCGTGGCTCAAAAAAATCAATCCTTTATTTTTAGACTTCATATATTCTTTTAATTCTTTGTATTCCTTTCTAGTGATCCCCGCGTATTGGATTGAATCAACAATTAAGAACTGTGGACTTTTATGCCGTTTCATTCTCGCCACCATCTCACCCCAAGGCTCTCTGTCTAACAAGATGAACTTACCATCTACGCTCTCCATAAAGTGGCGCTCCATTGCCATTTGAAAGGTGTGTGAAACGCCTTCCTCCATAGAGTTATAGGCTACTCTTCCGAAATTGCACAAGTATTTGGCTAGTTGGATCATGAAATCCGTTTTCCCGTTACTAGAACCTCCCCAGGCCATAGCAGAGAATGCTTTGTCTGGCTGACCCAATGACGCTTTCCACTCGCCCTGAAAATCCAGCGTTTTGAAGCGTTTATTTAAAATATTAGATACAGAATAGGCTCGTTTCATAAAAGGATAAATACTGTTTAAGTTTGTTTTAAATATTGTTTAATCAGAGTTTTTATTGGCTAACTTTAAAGCATGCACCTTACGTTTTACCCTTCTTAAATCACCTTCGCACTCCTTCCAAACTTCTTTGATTTGTTCTTTCTCTGTAATACCATTTACGTGGCATAATTGAATCACATCTTGCTGGGTCACTCCTGCTAGTTCTATGAATTTCCTACCAATACGGCTATAAATCTCGTTGTATCCTTTTTTATTAAGTTTTAATCCTCTTTTAATTCTTTTTTCTAAGTGATCGGTAGCACAAATCACAATGCCGCAATGATCCTCCAACTGGTTATATATGGTTATAAAGAAATAAAGCACCTGATCTGTCACTTTATCAAATTCATCTAAAAGCAATACAGGGCTTTCCGCCGCCTTCAATAGGCGTACAACTTCACTCATCATGTCATTAATGGTAAGTCCAGAATAATCACGCCCCATGCTGGTTAATAACTCACCCATAAAGGCTTTACGATTCCAGTATTCGTTGCATTGCACCATATAAGCCTCACTATGTTGACGCTCATATTCTTTAAGCGTATATGTCTTACCTCCGCCAGCGCTTTCTACAACCGCATATACTTGACTATTTGTTTGCGCATCAGAAATAACATTGGATAGAATTTGGTAATTAGCAGTTTCCACACCAATCCAATCCGTTTTTTCGACGCCAATTTGTGATTCAATACTGCGCCATTTACCGTCACTTATTCTATCCCAATTATTATTTAGTACTTGAGATATTAGGGCGGACGAAACGTCCTTTAAAGTGTTAGCCGCTTTGTTCTGCCCACCTTTTCGCTCACAGTACCCCTTGAGCGCATTAGTAATTTTTTGTTTTCTTTGATTATTCATAACTTCGTGTATCTTAATTAGCGCCCCGCAAGGGGCTTTTTTATGTTTTATTTTAAAGCCTACTGGCAATATCTATCTCCTCTATTGGTAATGCCTCTAAATCATCATCCCAATCTTGATTGCTTAATTTCTTTTGGTATTCGCCAATCTCACCAGACTTTTTACGGCCTCTCTTACTTCGCTCCAGTCCTTTTATGTTTGGACGGTTGAGCCCTTGTTGTTCGTTAGTCATACCAAATTCCTCAAGTAATTCCTCCATTTTATCTCTCTTGACAATACGTTGCTCCTGGTTTGCCTGTAGAACCTTTCTAATGTGAGACTGTTCCCAATCTTCTTGCATCTGCATTGCTCTACCAACTTCTTTTTTCGTTTGTGCAACCGTCACGAACCTCAATCCTAGAGGTGTATCCTCAAAAAGTCTAATTTCACTCATGTCTTCTGGGTCAAACTTGACGATGTAGGATTTGCCTACAGATTTGCTTAACCAGTCTAAATCTGGCATTCCTTGCTCGTCATAGACCATGTAATCATATTTCACTTTGCTTTCTCTAAAAGAAATACCACTCGCATCGGCTTTAATGGTCTTAGGTCGAGTTACCCAGAACATGTCTACCATATCCCATATTTCTACTTTCTTAGTGTCAGGATTGTGGCTTTCATAATACATATCTATGCGTGGTTTTCCAGTCTTGTGGTGCGGAGCAGCATTCCACTCACGTCTGCGCTGTTCATAAATGGCTTTAACTTCTTCTAGGGTTGGAAGTTTTGCTTTATTAGCCAAAATCATCTCCATGTTGGCTTTAGATTCTTGTTTTTTAGCAGTAATATTTTGCCCAGTAAAGAACCAATCTTGCTTTAGGTAATGTTGTTGGAATCTACCAAACAGACTTTCTATCGTTTTAGATTTACCATTATATGGCTGTGTTGCTGTTTGTATTTTGGCGATTTTGCTTAAAAAATTACCTGCCTGTAACTTTCCGTGTCCTCCCTGATTATCATACTTGATTTGATAGGGTCTAAATCCTGCTGTTTGAATTGCCATTTTGTAAGCCGAGTATTGTGCTTCATAATTCTCGGTAGGGCTAATATGGAAGCCTAAAAGCACCTCACTAAAGGCGTCCATCACTTCATACACTTGGCAGGTTGCCATTTCACCGCTTTCCGTTAAATAGTAGTAGTTTAACTTTGTACCATCAGAGAACCAAAGCGAATCCCTAAAGGCTGGCATTTTAGTTTTGAGTTGATAGCCAAACTTCTCTTTGGCCGCCAATTCACCATGCCTGTAACCATACCATAAGGGTTGAATTTCTGGACTATATAAATAATTGTATAATGTTTTATCAGAGTTAATAATCTTCCAACCTTTCTCTGGCGCTATCTGATTGTACTCTGCCTGCAGTTGGATTAATGTAGTACATTTATTCACCTGATTGCTCCACCTTGCTAAAACCCAACGTGTGGCATCTTCTGTTAATTTTTGAGCGGCAGTATTCAAGAAGTTACCATGGATTAAACACTCATAACCTTCTTTTAAGTACGCATTATACTTTTGTTTTAACCTGCGGTGGTTAGAAGGGAGTTTATGTTTGTAGGTGTGTTCTGGTAGGTTAGCAACCGCCTCAGCCATTTTCTTCCAAGCCTTAACTTTACCTCCAAACTTTCTGCAGGTAACCACATTGGTTATTACGTGATGGCAAGTATTAAGGATCATAGCCGTATGGGTGTATTCAATTTGAGTATCCTCTGGTAAGGCAGAACCATCCTCCAGGGTGTAATCTCTATAAAAAGCCTCTGCCTTGTAATCTGGTTTGATATAATCTCTAAAAATGATATGCTTTGTTTTTTCGTATGGATCGCCCACTTGCTCAATAATCAATTCTTTGAAACGCTTAGGAATACTCTCAAACGCCACCAATGCTTTACGCCCATTGCCACCATTCACAAGACGAGTAATTTTACCACGCCTTAATAAGGCCTTATAGTTTGGTTCACTCATAATCTCAGCATCTTCATAGAGCCAAGCGGCATGTATACATAATGTATTTTCGTAGTATTCAAACATGGTTATTCGGCGTTTACAGTATCTTTAATTTTATTGAGCCAATTTTCTATGGCCTGGTTTAGGTTTTGTTGTTCCATTTGTTTTATTTTTGAAGTGTTTAACATTCTACCTATGAGTCATATAATATTGTTTGATAAAAATGTTTCCACTAAAAAAGAAATGATAGAATTACAAGCCCTCTGCGAGGATTTCTGCCGTAACAATGGTTTTTCTTGCGGTTGCGATTATTTTGGCTCTGAGTCTCCTTGGGGTTTCCGATTTTCTGCCTCTATAAGTTCTGAGCAAAAGGATGTCTTGGTTTATATGTCTTTGCTTTTCAACTTTGCTCATATCCACCAGTTCAGCCTCCTTAACTTTAACGTCTATCCCGAAGAAATCTAAATCTACTTTACTGGGTTTGTCTGTTCTAACCTCTTTCCAGCCGTCTAACAGAACCTCATTGCAATAATTAATCACCTCTATTGTTGCCATATCTATATTTTTTTTAATGTTTTATTGATCTCTCTCTCTGCTATTTTGTAGTCTTCACAAATCTTGATAGAGGTTTCACTTGTCCTGTCACCTCGAAGGCTTGCGTAAATAAAGTGGGGAGAGGTGCCATATTTAACTCTTAGTCTTTTTATAATATCCTTATTGTAGGTATTATATTTTTGATTAGATTTACTCATTGTTTTATTTGTTTACAATTTCAATACAGCAAATATAAGAGATAATTTTCAACTAATTCAAGTATTTGAAGATAATTTTCAATAATCATGGGACTAATAGTTAATAGAATTAAGCAAATTGCTGATAATGAAAACATTAAAATAACACCTTTTGAAGAGAGCATTGGTGCTAGTAAAGGTGTTTTATCCCGAGCAATTAAAAACAAAACAGACATTCAAAGTAAATGGATAAGTAAAGTGGTTGAAAATTATCCCCAATATAGAGCAGAATGGCTCTTAACAGGCAAAGGTGATATGTTGAAAAAAGAACGCCTTCCCTATGTCAAAGAGAATAAGAAATATGGCATTCCACTTATTCCTGTTGACGCAATGGCAGGTTTTGGTACAGGTGGCGTACAGATAATGGATTATGATACAGAAAACTATCATGTGCCAGAATTTACAGAGTTACACGCTGAATTTATGATAAGGGTTAAAGGATCATCTATGTATCCCAAATATAACTCTGGCGATATATTGGCGTGTAAGAAAATAACCATGTCTTTTTTCCAGTGGAATAAAGTTTATGTATTAGACACAGAGCAAGGAGCATTGATTAAACGAATAAAACCAAGTGAAAAAGAAGACCATATTTGTTGCGTGAGTGATAATAAAAATTATGATCCTTTTGACCTACATATAAACGAAATTAATGCAATTGCATTGGTACTGGGTGTTATTAGATTAGAGTAAAAAGAATATGGAAGTATTATATATAATCACAACAGGCATTGTTTGTAATTTGATGGGAACCTTAATGCTAGCGCGAAATTTATTTTTCGACAAACCACCTAGGGTGGGTACGTTTATTTACAGCGAAAAAGAAAATCAGATTAGCCAAAAAAAAAGAAGATGATTTATTCCGAAAGAAGAGCTTAAGAAATAAAATTGGTGTAGGGCTTAACATTTTTGGACTTATTCTTCAGCTCTTCGCTCTTTATCTTCAAGCAGTATAGCAATTATTGGGATAACTAAGAGGGGAATCAGAAAAATCAGATTGGTATAGGCATGGTTAATTGTAGTAGTAATTACAATTAAAACCAGTGCTGCGAAGATGACAATCCATATAGCCTTATACCATTTCATTCTACAAATGTACAAATTCCACGTGTTTTCCTGTTTAATTTTCATCGAAACTAACATTGTCTATTGATTATCAGTTAATTAATAAGCATGCAATAGTCCTTTTACTTGGCGTTATCCCCCTTCTAATAGTTGTTCTTAGTGTGTTTTAGCACTCATTTTACGCAATATTACCATTTTAATACTTACATTTTTACCTGTTTTTGTATCCCCAACTGTATCCCCAACTGTATCCCCAACCAGGAAAGTGTTATAATTTTATAATTGCATTTAAGCAATGTTTAAACAGTAGAAAATGGCTTTTAAATAAGTGTTTAAAAGGCATAAAAAAAGCCCTAAAAGGGCGTGTATAGTAGTTTTGCGGTATATTGTATTTCTAAATGGTAGTTATGCCTTAAAAGGTGGTGTTTAATGCATCTGTAACAGGTAATTAAAATGTAGTTAATAGTAGATAATTGCACATTTTGTTTACAAACATAAAAAGGGCTAAACAGCCCTCAATCCCTTAATATAAGCCGTTTTTATAGGCTTTTCTCTTTCTCTCTTTATTGTACTATTTGTTTTATAGCCCCTAAATAAATAATTTTAAATTTATATTTTTATGAAAAAATTAGAAATTAGTCAAATGGAGAGATTTGAAGGATCTTGGAGTTGGGAAGGTTGTGCTGCAGGAGCAGTTGGAGCAGCGAATGTTGCAATCGCATCCGGAGCCGTTGCCGCAGGATCAGCCTTTGCTGGATGGGGCGGTGGTGCTGTTTTAGCAAGTGCAGCATTGGCAGGCTGTGCTTTTGCAGGTTAATCAATCCTTACAGGTTTAAAATTATGTAAGATGGGGCTAGAATATCCCCATCTTAATAACTTTTTTACATAACTAATGATTAAAACTATATTCAAAGCTTATTATTCAAATCCATTTGGGTCATATTTTATTTATAAATTAATTGGTCCATTCTATTATACTATTGTAAATTTTATATTTCACCTTCTTCTATATAATGTTTTAGGTATTATAATTTATGGTTTGTCTTTTGAAAACAGAAATCAAATATCATTAAATAAATCACCTAATTTTCTTATTTTTTCACTACTGATTTTAGGTGTTTTTCTATTTATTTATGAAATCACCAATTTTATAAGGAATAAGGAATTGATAATTCAGGTGTTGATTAAGAATAGATTTACAAATGCTTGGTATAAACTATCGAAAATTAACTTTCTATTTGTTCCGTTGAATTTTTTAATTGGATTTTTTGTTGTTTATCCAATTTTTCTTTTTTCCTATACTTCTTTTAATGTTGTAAACGTCATTGTAGGGTTATTTGTGGCCTTAATATTATCTTTAATAATGAATCAATTGATTCTTTTGTATGAGCTATCATCTTCTATATCTGACAACTTGAGAAAAATCCCATTTGCATATCTCATAAGTGGAATTTCAATTTTATCATACCATTATCTAAAGGGCATTTATTTGAATAATATTTCTATGTTATTAATATTAATGTTGTTTTTACTGCTTTCCTCTTTGTTAAATATAATTCTTATAAAGAAATGTACATTCCATTTAAAGTAATTATGAAGTTATTTTTTAAGAAGGATTTATGGTTTAGTTTAGGGGTGATTTTATCATCCCAATGGGTTACATCTGTAAATCTATCTTTTTTTCTATATATTACAGGAATATTGATGTTAATAAAAAACAATTTTGCATTTTTTAAAAATTATAATCCAATCATTCGCTATAGCATAATTCATTCAAACTCAATCAAATTATTTATAAGTTATATATTATTCGAATTATCACTGAGTCTGATATTATTACTATTCCTAGCTATTGAGAAATTTATTTTAGTTTTTGTAATAATAATTATATCCAATGGATACAATTTCTATAAACTTATAATCTATGATTGAATTTAAAAAGGTTACAAAAAAATACAATAATAATATTGTTTTTGATAATTTCTCAAAGCATTTTGAAAATAATAAAATTTATCATTTAACAGGGCGTAATGGGTCTGGCAAATCAACTATGTTACAAATGATAGCTGGTTTGGTGAAACCGCAAAAAGGGCAACTTATATTTAGTGATAAAGACTTTAAAAAAAAGACAAGCTTCTTATTTCATGAACCACTTTTTATAAAGGATTTGAGTATTTTAGATAACGTTAAATTACATTTTTATATAATGTCTTTGACAAATATAGACTTGGAATATCTAGAGTTTTTATCATCTATGTTAGTTATACCCTTAGATGAAAGAATTGATACGTTTTCGAAAGGAATGAAGAAAAAAGCAGAGATATTAATCTCTATTTCACATAAACCAATTTATTGTATTTGGGATGAGCCTTTCGATGGTATTGATGAAGAATCTATTCAAGTAATAAAAAGAAATATTCTAAGTAATTTTGAATTTGGAATTATTTCATCTCACTTAATATCTCCATCGAATCATATTTATAATTTAAGCTCTGATGTGATAATGTAAATTAATTAAAATTATTGGATATTATTACTAATTTAGTTTAATAATTATCAATGTTATAGTGTTGATTAAGTGGTAGTTGTATTATGATTTAAGTCGCATTAAGTAGTCCGTAAACGATAATAAATTTTTTAAGTGGATGTAAATTTAGAATTGTATCTATTTTTTAAAAGTTCTCGCAAAAAAAGGATTTCCTCCTCTAATTTTCAATCGTTTGATCTTTGGATAGAATCAATTTTTGAATGGTTTCTTGATTTTCTTGAAATAAATTTTGAACATAACCATTTACTTGATTACTTTTCTTATTATTTTGATGATAAATATTTTGGGGTTCATCTCCTACTAGTTGAGCAAAATGCACCTGCAAAATTTCAGATATTTTCATTAATCGTTGCACGTCTATCCTAGTCTCTTGATTTTCTAAGCGTGCATAAGAAGCTTGACTTATTTCTAATTCTAAAGCCATATATTCTTGTGAAAAACCTTTGTTTTCACGAAATTTCCTAATACGATTTCCTATATTATTCATAAAATGTATAAAATTATACATAAATATAATATTTTAATACGAATTATTGAGCTATAAATTGATTTTCAAATATATTTTTGTTATGTAATTATTTGAACGAGTCAAATAAATAATTTTAAATTTATTTTTTTATGAAAAAATTAGAAATTAGTCAAATGGAGAAATTCGAAGGCGGTATTGATTGTTCAACTGGTTTAGGGCTATCAACAGGTCTTGTTGTTGGTGGAGCTTTATTAATGGGTACTGGGCTAGGGGCAGGTTTAGGGGTTTACTTAATTGGGTCAGCATCTTTCATGCTTTCAGGGGGTAATTGTGCAGATGCTTTTTAAGTTACTTTAAAACAATGAATAAAAAATGTATAACTTTAAAAAATAAATAAATGAAAATATTAAATTTAGAAGAAATGCAAAATGTTGAAGGTGCTGGATTTGTTGATGGTTTATGTGCAGGAATAGGGGTTGCTAGTGTTGTATCAATGTTTACACCAGCCGCGCCAGTTGGTATTACTGCTTTAGGGGTTGCAAGTGGAATGTGTGCTGGGTATGCTGTATATAGTATATTCTAATATTTATATATATGAAGAAAAACATTAGAACAGTAATTGCATTGGTATCCTTGCTTGTAATTTTTTTAAATCTTTTTGAAATATATGAGAATAAAATTATACTTGCTATTAGTTATTTGGCAATAACAGTTCTTTTATTGATTAAAACAAATAGGGATTGAAAATCTCTTTACTTAATTTTAATAAAATTGAGTAATTCGGTTATAGGAGAAGTAGAAAATCTGTAAAGTGGTAATGAAGCTTGGGGTGCTTTTTGTGCTGGTGTAACTATTGGAGCATTTGTTGGATCCGTAGTTGGGGCACCAATTTCTGAAGGGGCAACATTATTAGTAGGAGCAGTATCGATAGCATGTTTGATTGGTTAAAAGCTTCAAAATGAATAATAAAATATTAGTTATTGTAGTTTTATTTATAAGTGTATTATTTTTATTGTTTTCGGAATATTTGAATTCGTATTTATGTATTGATGTAAAAAATATATCTTATATTTTACTATTTATCGCTGCAATATTTAGTTATTTATCATTTAAGAGAAAGTAGTATGCTAAAAGCTATGATTTGGTTTATAAAAGTCATAGCTCTTTAGTTATATGAAGGCATTAGTTATTTCTTGCCGATTTTCAAAAGCTTTTTTTGGTTCACTACAGTATAATTCATTAATGGAAAGAAAAATCTATAGTTGATTAATCTTTTGGTCTCACTTACTTAATGCGCTTGTTATTCTCATAAATGTAAATTAAACTATAAAACTTTTTATTTTAAAATACTTATAAACTTTGATGAAATTTAACAATTGGCTACACTATCTATTGTTAGCTCTTGTCTTTCTCTTTTTCTCTTATTTTTTTTATGCATACCCTCCAAAATGATGGGCTTATACGTTCATCTTTATCAGGTAAGTATAGCGATGAGGTTATTGCTAACTATTTGGATAGTAGAAAAAAATGGTCATGGCTAGGTTATTTAATAGTTCCGTTGCTTATTTTATTACGTACAGGCCTTATTGCCTTTCTTATGCAGATGGCGGTGTTTTTCATTAATCATGAGGATAAAACACCTTTTAATAAATTTTGGGGTGTCGCCCTATCCGCAGAATGGGTAACGATTCTTTTGATAGCATTTCGTTTTGTTTATTTTACCGTTATAGATACAGACTATACATTGGAGGAATTGCAAAACTATATTCCTGGAGCATTAACCAATGTATACGATGTTTCTCACCTAGATAACTGGTTAGCATATCCTTTTAATTTGTTAAATATTTGGGAGTTATTATACTGGGTTTTCTTAGTGTCAGGTATACAAGAAATTTTGAAAACTTCTACTGTGAAGAGCTTTGGAATTGTTCTTGCCTCTTATGGGGTTGGTTTATTGATATGGATTGGTTTTGTGATGTATATGCTTTTAACTACTATTGATGTATGAAAAAGAAGAAAATTATTGGGTTATCTTTAGTCACTCTTCTAATTGCCGTATTTAGTTTTATTGTGATTAAAATTTTTCTAAAAAAAGAAGAAAATAGAATCATTAAGGAGACTAGAATCACAATCCCTGATTTTTCTCTAAAAGACACCTTTGGTAATTTATTTAATAATATAGATATACCAAAAAATGATTTCACATTATTCATCGTATTTAATCCAGATTGTCATTTTTGTCAATTAGAAGCAGAGGAAATGAGACAAAAATCGCCGGAATTTAAAGAATTTAATATTTATTTTGTTTCATCAGCCCCTATAGACGAAATAAAGGTATTTTCTGAAAATTATAATTTAAATAGACTTACTAATATAAAATTTTTGTACGATGATACAAATTCTTTTAGTACTACTGTTGGAGCTACTACCGTGCCTTTTATGATGTTGTATGATAAAAATCATCAATTGATTAAAATATATCAAGGGAGCATTAAATTAGATGTAATATTGAATGATGCAAAGGAATACTGAGAAACGATCAAAAAGAAGCTTTCAGCTTCAACAAGATCAATCTGACTGTGGTGTTGCCTGCTTGAAATCTATAATGCAGTTTTATGAGGGCAATGCCACTTTAGAAAAATTGCGCGAATTAAGTGGAACTAATATAACAGGTACAACTGTTCTGGGGCTTTATCAAGCTGCGAATAAAATTGGTTTTGATGCACAAGGTAACGAGGCAGATATTCAGGCTATCATAGATCATGGAGAACCTCTAATTCTACATGTTTTAATAGAAGGTAAGTTGCAACATTATGTAGTATGCTATGGTTATGATGAAAACAAGGGCTTTTTAATTGGAGATCCAGCCAAAGGAATTTCATATTATTCTATAGCTGATTTAGTTAAAGTATGGAAATCAAAAGTATGTATAACCTTAACGCCTAATAAAAACTTCGTAAAAATCAAGCAGTTTAAGCGATCTAAAATTTCTTGGTATAGACGCTTATTGATTGAAGATAAAAAACTATTAATATTTAGTCTATTGTTAGGTGTTGGTATTGCTGTATTAAATATGGCTACCGCAATTTTTTCACAAAAGTTAATTGACAAGATATTGCCTAGCAAAGAATTTCCCCAATTAATTGGCGGGATAGCTCTATTAGGTTTCTTATTATTAGTTAGAGTTGCTTTTTCTTCTTTGAGAAGTTATTTACTTACTATACAAACTCAAGATTTCAATAATCGAATTATAAGATACTTCTACAGTAATATACTTGCACTGCCAAAGCCCTTTTTTGATACTAGAAAAATTGGTGAGTTGACTGCAAGATTAAATGATACAAACAGGATCCAGCGAGTTATTAAGCTTATAGTAAGTAGCTTTGTGATCGATGTCCTTATGGTTATTACGTCGTTTAGTTTTTTGATTTTTTATTCTTGGCAAATTGGTATAGTCGCAATGATAACCATGCCAGTTTATTTCTTGTTAATATATAGTTTTAATCATAAAATAATCCATGCTCAAAAACAAGTTATGCAAGGATATGCCATGAGTGAATCTCACTTTATTTCAACTATGCAGGGTATAGATGTAATAAAGAATTATGATAGAGTGTCCATGTTTGATAAATTAAATCAGAGAATTTATGGCGCATTTCAAGAAAAAGTATTTAATTTAGAATTATTAAATATCAAAATCGGAGTTTATTCTGGTCTTGCAGCGGTTGTATTTTTAATAACCATTATTTCTATTGCTTCTACCATGGTTTGGGATGGGCAAATGCTCTTAGGAGAATTAGTGGCGGTTTTGAGTATCGCAAGTTTATTACTTCCGGCGATTACAAATTTAGCATTAATAACTATTCCTATTAATGAGGCTAAGATTGCTTTTGATCGTATGTTTGAATATACTTCTTTAGACAAAGAAGCATCTGGTGAAGAAATCTTGAATGATTTCAAGTCCTTAGAAATAATTGATCTTACCTTTAGGTTTCCAGGTAGGAGTCCATTATTTCATCATGTGAATTTTAGTATCAATAAGGGTGAAATTATTTTGTTATCTGGTGATAATGGTAGTGGAAAAAGTACCTTGAGTCAAATCTTGCAAAAATTTTATAGTTGGGAATCTGGTGATATTATCATTAATAAAGATAAACTTCTTCAAGATATTAGCCTCGAAAGCTGGCGAAAAATTATTGGAGTTTTACCTCAAGAAATCAATTTATTTCAGGGCAATGTCATAGATAATATTTTGTTAGGAGATAAGCTTGATGAACGTAGGTGGCAACTTTTTATTGAAGAATATAATTTTGTGCCATTTTTGAAGTCTTTACCCCAAGGATTATCTACAATAATAGGAGAAGAAGGCGTAAATTTATCTGGTGGTCAAAAGCAAATGCTGGGTATGATGCGTGTTTTATATAAAGAACCACAACTATTGATTTTAGATGAGCCCACCGCATCGATGGATGAAGCTAATGAAGAATTTATTATTGATTTACTTTCCAAGATTAATAAAACTACTTTCATTGTTTCTCATAGAAATGCAAAATTAGAAAAGATTGCTGATAAGAAATTATTTCTTTCAGGAGGTATTTTACGAGAGAATTAGTAATTAAATAAAAAAGACCTTAAAGGAAACTCCTCAAGGTCTTATATAATATTGTGGTTTTATAATTTATTCATCAGCTCCTAAGAACGGATATTTATAACTTGTGGGTGGTACAAAGTTCTCTTTGATTAATCTTGGAGACACCCATCTTAACAAGTTTTGTGCAGATCCAGCTTTGTCATTGGTTCCAGAAGCACGCGCTCCACCAAATGGTTGTTGGCCTACTACAGCGCCTGTTGGTTTATCATTGATATAGAAATTACCAGCAGCATTCTCTAATTTCTTAGAAGCAAGATCAATCACGTATCTATCTTGGCTGAATATGGCTCCTGTCAATGCGTACATAGAAGTCTCATTTACTAGATCTAAAGAATCCTCCCATTGTGCGTCATCATATACATAGATAGTCAACACAGGCCCGAAGATTTCTTCTTCCATAGACTCATATTTAGGGTTGGTTGTCAAAATTACGGTTGGGTCTATGAAATAACCTTTGCTATCATCACAATTACCTCCAAAAATGATTTCTGTATCATCATTTTCTTTCGCTCTTTCTATATATCCTTTAATCTTATCAAAAGAATGTTTACTGATTACCGCATTCATAAAGTTAGTGAAGTCTCTAGGAGATCCAATTTTAATTTCTTTTAAATCAGAAATCAAATATTCTTTAACCTCATCCCAAATATTTTGAGGAATATAGCTTCTAGAAGCAGCAGAACATTTTTGTCCTTGGTATTCAAACGCTCCACGGGTTAAAGCAGTAGCTACTGCTCTTGGATCTGCACTTGGGTGCGCCCAAACAAAGTCTTTTCCACCCGTTTCACCAACAATTCTAGGGTATGTTTTGTAAACGTCTATATTGTTACCGATTTGAGTCCAGAATTTCTTAAATACACTAGTAGATCCTGTGAAATGAATTCCAGCAAAATCTGGATGACCAAAACATTCCTCTGTGATTGCAGCAGGATCACCCTGAATCATATTGATTACACCATCTGGTACGCCCGCTTCTTTAAATAATTCCATCAAGACGCCAGCGCTCAGCATTTGTTTATCACTAGGTTTCCAAACTACCACATTGCCCATCAAAGCCATACAAGTTGGCAAGTTTCCAGCAATGGCTGTAAAGTTAAATGGAGTTACAGCATATAAAAATCCTTCTAAAGGTCTATATTCCACACGGTTCCATATTCCATTATCAGAAACTGGTTGTTCCTCATAAATTTCACTCATGTATTGAACATTAAATCTCAAAAAGTCTGTAAACTCACAGGCAGAATCAATTTCTGCTTGGTAAACACTTTTACCTTGACCAATCATGGTAGACGCATTCAAGCGATCACGGTAGGGTCCAGCGGCCAAATCCGCTGCTTTTAAAAAAACAGATGCGCGATGTTCCCATGGCAAAGAAGCCCATTTTTCTCTAGCATCTAATGCGGCCTTAATTGCCGCTTTAGCGTGGTCTACATCACCATCATAGAAATATCCAGCCACATGCTTGTGATCATGAGGAGGATTAATTTCCATTTTTTTAGAAGTTGTTACTTCATTTCCACCAATGTACATTGGAACTTCCGTCTGGTCATTCCACATTTTATCATAGGTTTTCTGTAGAGATTCTCTTTCTGCAGAACCTGGAGCATAACTTTTGATAGGCTCATTAACTGCATAAGGTACAGTATAAATTCCTTTTGGCATATGTTTTAAATTTTATGGATTATAAATAAATTTCTTCAAATTTACGAATATTTAGACAAATTTTAAATATGATAGAGGCGCTGTTAACGTAGTTTATGATTGTACACATATAAACTGTTAAATAATTAAGATTATCTTTGACCTGTGAAGTATAAAATCTGGGGAATATCGATCTTATTTATAATAGCGATTATGTTCTATTCGCTGAGACTTTCTGTGGCGTTTTTTCATTATGCTTTATGCAATGAGAGTTTTACAGCCTTATACTGTGTCAATGTAGATAAGCCAGAGATGAAGTGTAATGGGAAGTGTCATTTATTAAAAGAAACAAAAGAATCTCTTCCAGAGAAAAATGCTACTACTTTTAATCAGAATCTTCATGAGAATATACATTTATTCTTTTCAGAAACAGTGTGTTTTCAATTGGAAGTTTCTGAATTTCTACAGAGCAAAAATACATTTGCTAGTTGTGCATTAAAATTGAATAAGGTTTTTATAGAACCCACCTTTCCGCCTCCAGATTATTTGATTTAATACATTCAATTTTTAATAATCATCTATTCATATAAAGTAGATGAGGAAGTTAACACTAGTAAATTAAATAATTAAATATGAAAAAACTAACGTACACTGGGTTAATGCTCATTGGTGCTGCAAACTTTTATGCTCAAAATATAACCAATGATTCTATTATATCACCCAGAATAAATTTAAATGATATTATAATTAAAGGAGATTTCTTCACAGATCCAACCTTTGTATTAGAGGTAAATAATCAATTGGAACATGCTGCCCAACCTAAAAATGTAGCAGATTTATTTAAAGATGTGGACGGAATGAACTTGATTAAAAGAGGAAATTATGCCATTGATCCTTCTTTTAGAGCATCTAGTTATGAACAGTTAAATATCCAATATGATGGAGGCGTAAAGGCTATGCAAGCCTGCCCCAACCGCATGGATCCTGTAACCACACATGTCTCGCCAGAAGATGTAGAGAAAATTGAAATCATCAAAGGGCCTTATACTGTTCGTTATGGTGCCAATTTTGGTGGAGTGGTGAATTTAATCACTTCCAAACCTAAAGGTATAGCTAAAGATAATTTTAAAGGAAATATACAAACAGGTTATGAATCCAACGGAAATACTTATTTGACATCTTTAGGACTACAGTATGCGAAAGATAAGTTTTTTATCAAAGGCAATGTGGGTTATAGAAATTTTGGAAATTATAGTGATGGAAATGGAGTTGAGATTCCATCAGCATTCAAGAGTACAGATTATTCTCTAAGTGGGGGTATTAATCTTAATCCTCAGCATGATATTGTAATAAACTGGAGACAATCTTTTGGACGTGATGTCTTGCATGCTGGTTTGCCAATGGATACAGAAACGGATGACAGTTCTGTGTTTTCTATAGATTATTTTGCGCATCATTTAGAAGGTTTATTGACTGGCATTCAAGTGAAAGCCTATTATGCTACGGTAGACCATCTCATGAATAATTTTGATAGACCCAATGCGATGATGATGGAAATGGAGTCTCAGGTATATTCCGATACATACGGTGGGAAAATAGAAACTAAATGGTCATTTTCACAGAAATTGGATTTATTTACTGGTCTAGATATGTTTAATGTGAAAAGAGAAGGAACCAAAGGAATGTTACATAAAAAGGATATGCAAGGAAATATGATTCCGAATCCCATGTGGATGATGGGGGATATATGGCAAGATGCTTATGTAAATGATTTTGGAATTTTTGCAGAAGGAAACTATAAAATCTCTAGATCATGGGTTTTGAAAACTGGAGTTAGATTGGATAAGGTGAATGCTAAACCAGAGAAATTGGCAGATAATTTTGGGTTAATCTACGGAAATGTAGAGGAAAAACAAGATTATAATGTAAGTGGTCATATAGGTTTAAAGTATGCTCCACGCCCCTCATTTATTTGGGAATTTGCAATGGGTAGAGGGGTGCGATCAGCCAATATGGTAGAACGATATATCAATTACTTTAATGTAGGACAAGATGCCTATAATTATGTAGGTAATCCAAATTTAGACCCAGAAGTTAATCATCAGGCAGAAGTTGGCTTTAAGAACAAGATGGTATTGAGGGGTGATGCTGCTTTAAATTTTGGTGCATCTGCATATTATTCCATGTTATCTAATTATATTACGGCCGTAGTCAATCCAAATTTAGAGACACCCAAGCATAAGGATGTTAAAAGTTTCGTGAATATAGATGATGCATACAAAGTAGGTTTTGAGCTGTTCTTTGATTCAAAATTCAATGAGCGTTGGAGTTTAGAAACCTCGTTGTCTTATGTGTATGCTAGAAATAAATCTATGGATGAATCTTTGCCCATGACACCACCTTTTACAGCTATCATGGATGTTAGCTATACTACCGCAAAATTTATTACTAATTTAAGGTTCAAGGCTGTGTCAGAACAGAATCAAATTGCAGAATCCTTTGCCGAAACTAAAACGCCAGGATATGGGACATTAGATTTTGAAATAAACTATATTCCAATTCATCAAATTTCTTTAGGCGCCTCCGTATTGAATATTTTAGACAAAACGTATCATAACCATCAGAATTTCAACTTCGTGAATCAGTCAGGATTTGCAAGGGTGCCGATTAATGAACCTGGTAGAAACTTTACAATTTTTGCTAGGTATAATTTTTGATAAATATTAAAATAAATTATTTATGATGGATTTTAAAGAATTAAGAAATTACGACACAGTTGTAGAAGCGCAAGAAGTATTACGTAAAGAAGGGTATACTTATGAATTTGATACAAAAGATGGATATATTGTCGCTTTAGGTAAGGATGATAAGTATACCCCAAAAGACTTGAAGATTTTAGCAGACGTTAGATTTGAGGGCATGTCTAATCCAGATGATAACATGATTTTGTATGTAATAGAAGCTAAGGATGGTACCAAAGGGACCATGTTAGATAATGTTGGTGGCGCCGAATCTGCACAAGATCCTGATTTAATTAAAGCCATCCCAATGGAGGATCAAGAAGACTAAGCTATATTATTATGTAAAAACAAAAAGGATTGGAGTATTAAACTTCAATCCTTTTTTGTATAAAAAATTATAGTTTACTTTTTTTGATTATCGCAAGCTAGGACGGGAATATCCCTCACCATAGCCAATGAGCAAATCATATCTCTTGCCCCATGGTTGATAATAAAATAGCGCATTGTATAGGTTTTCTGTTTCCCAGTAACTTCCAGTAATTTTATTATAATCAATTTCCCCAGTTTTAATATTTCTTACAGCAAAACTATAATTATAGTATCCTTGTTTAAGTAATATATTCGTTTCCCACAATTTGGTATTGGGCGAATAAGATAGGATTGATTCTGGTGTAGGTTGAAAATCATTAAAGGCACCGTATACAAAAATCTCTTCATCTGGTGATGGTTCAAAACCAGCTAGTGCAAAATAAACTTCTGTGTAATCTGCTTCTGAACCTGCGTTAGCCTCATTGGGTATTTGGGTATTTCTAATGAAATAATTACCGTTCACGTCTGGCTGATCCAAATATACTTGGTCTTTATTATATAAAATAGGGTACAATACTGTGCTGTAAATATCTTCCAATATAATTTCCTGGGTTGTGAGTGCAGAAAGTTCTAAATTTTTAGTATCAAACCAATTATATTCCGTACCACCTGCGAATTTCTGATCCATGTTATTGAAGGTGAATTGATTTTCTTGAATAAAAGTGGGGTCATTTGATACCAATTTTTCATGAAAATTATTATTCTTCAAAATAACCAATTGGGAGTTGCCAGGATTTTGAGTTAAACTAAAATTAGGGGCATTCACATATACGGTGACCTGTTGGTTTAGAGAAGAAGACCCATTTATTCTATCTATTTTTACGCCAAGTTGTGTAAGGTCTTCATATACAGAAAAGCGTTTCTCTAAAATGACTTGATTTGTATTGGGTTTTAGCAATTGAATGCCATAGTTGCCAGATAATTTAAAATTAAAATCTCTGTTTGGAATAGTCAAAGTATAATGTGTATAAGAAACTCTGGTATTGAATGAATTTTTGTACTCCCTGATATAACTTTTATCATATCCATCTAAAAATTCAGAAGTGAAGATGTCAGAGGGTTGCCAATTTCTATTGTAGCGCACAATTTTATATGGATATCTCTTATAGCCGGTTTCCATATCATCAAAGGAGAAAATGAGGTATTCGCCTTTATTAATAAAGGGCGTGAGATCATTGGTTTGGGGATTAAATAATTGTACTGTTTTAATCTCTTGCGCATTAAAACTTAGCGTAGCAAGGATTAATATTAGATTTAATAAATATTTCATAATAATTATCTTTACAATAAACATGCAAATCTAAGATTTGTTAAATAGATTAATTCTAAATAGAAAAGGTTAAGGTAGAGTATTTTATAATTTTGCAAAACACTTGTGGATTGGATTGTTGTTTCTTAATTTTGCATTGGTTTTCTAAAGAATAATAAAATGTCCAAAGACATCAAAATCCGTAAAGGGTTAGATATTAAATTAGTTGGCGCAGCGGAAAAGAAGCTGCGCGAAACTCAGGTCTCTGCAACTTATGGTCTTGTGCCAGATGATTTGCATGGGGTAATTCCAAGACTTCTTAAAAGAGATGGTGATAAGGTACTTGCTGGTGAGGGTGTTTATTACGCCAAGCGAGACGAGCGCATTATCATTCCTTCTCCTGTAAGTGGAACCATCAAAGAGGTGGTTCGTGGAGAAAAGCGAAAGATTTTGACGGTTCTTATAGAACCAGATAAAGTCCAAGAGAGTGTTCAGCATGATTTTTCTGGTTGGCAAAATGCATCGGATGAGGATCTAAAAGATAAGTTATGTCAAGCAGGAGCTTGGCCCTTCATCAAGCAAAGACCTTATGATGTGATTGCAAACCCAGAGCACACACCAAAGGCTATTTTTATCTCTGCCTATAACTCTGCTCCAATTGCGGCAGATGTAGATATGTTAGTGCAGGGTAGAGAACAGTTTTTGCAAACAGGTATTGATGTACTTCAAAAATTAACTCCAGGGAAAATTCATGTGACTTTAGCCTCTGATAATAATTCATCTCCTTTTGCTTCATTGCAGAATATAGAGCTTCATAGAGCTAAAGGACCTCACCCTATAGGGAATGTCAGTGTGCACATTGCGCAGGTGGATCCTATGAATGCGGGCGAACAAGTTTGGGTGATATCACCAGAACATGTCGCTGTTATAGGTGAGTTGGTAACACAAGGTGTATTAAGTTTTGAGAGAATTATAGCTGTTAATGGTTCGCAGGTAAAAGATCCAGGTTATGCAAAAGTAAAACTTGGTGCCAAAATAGCAGACATAGTGGATTCTTTTAATCTAGTGCAAGAGGAGAATAGGTATATACAAGGCAATCCTTTGAGTGGGTATAAGAGTTCACGAGAAGATGCTTTGGGCATGTATACCAATCAACTTGCGGTCTTAGAAGAAGGAGCCGATTATGATTTCTTTGGGTGGACACGGCCTAGACCAAATAAATTTAGTGTGTATAGAGCTTTAATGTTCTCATTCTTGAATCCTGGCAAAAAGTATAACCTAAATGCGAATACTAATGGAGAAGAGAGGGCATTTGTATTAAATGGCGTTTATGAAGAGGTATTTCCTTTAGATATATATCCTGTTCAATTGATGAAATCATGTCTATATAGAGATATTGATGAGATGGAAAAACTTGGTATATACGAGGTGGCTCCAGAGGATTTCGCCTTAACAGAATTTGTATGTGTGTCTAAGTTGCCACATCAAAAGATAATTCGTGAAGGTCTAGATCAAATGATTAGAGAAGTCGGTTAATAATAAATATTCGAATTTTGAAAAAGCAATTACATAATTTAAGAGAAAAGTATAAAGGAACTAAGTTTGCACCTGTATTTAATGCGTTTCATACTTTCCTATATACACCAGATCATACAGCTGGTAAACAAGGTGCACATATACATGATGCGACCGACCTAAAACGCGTCATGAATACCGTGATTATCGCATTGATTCCGTGTTTAATTTTTGGAATGTTCAATGCTGGTTACCAACATCATTTGGCATTAGGGGAAATAGAGAGAGTCTCAAGTTTCTTTGATGGAAACTTTTGGAATTTAGATAACCTTTTGGTGGGTCTTAAGAAAGTCTTACCCTTAGTGATTGTTTCTTATGCTGTGGGATTAGGAATTGAATTTTTATTTGCAGCTATCAAAGGACATGAGGTAGAAGAAGGGTATTTAGTAACAGGAATGTTGGTGCCTTTGATTGTTCCAATAGATATTCCTTTATGGATGCTTACCGTAGCGATAGCCTTTGGTGTTATAATAGGTAAAGAAGTTTTTGGTGGTACAGGAATGAATATTCTGAATCCAGCACTTACAATTAGAGCTTTCTTATTCTTTGCCTATCCAACCTGGATGTCAGGGGATAAGGTTTGGGTACATGGAGCCGTAGAAAGAACCCAGGAGATTGCAGATGGAGCTAATTTAGATGCTATTTCTGGTGAAACTATTCTTGGACAACTAGCCCAAAATAAAGAATTAGGCTATTCTATTTGGGAACAGATGATGGGATTTATTCCAGGTTCTGTAGGAGAAACTTCAACCATTCTTATTGCAATCATGGCCATTTTTTTAATATTTACTAAAATTGCTAGTTGGCGAATTATTATATCATCTATCGTAGGAGCTTTAGTTATGGGGCTTATATTCAATGGTGTAATTAATATGGGATGGATTACGCCAACCAATTCGTTCTATGGCTTAATGAGTTTACCATTCTGGCAGCATCTAATTGTAGGTGGTTTGGCTTTTGGTATTGTATATATGGCTACCGACCCTGTAACAGGAGCACAAACCTTAAAAGGGCAATGGTGGTATGGATTCCTTATTGGATTTATTTCTGTGATGATTCGTGTATTCAACCCAGCCTATCCAGAAGGTGTAATGCTTGCCATATTATTGATGAATGTATTTGCCCCAACCATAGATTATTATGTAGTGCAAGGCAATATGAAGAGAAGAATGAAACGTCTAAAAGTTAAAAACGCTTAATCATGGCAGAAAAAAGAACAGACAGTAACGTATATACCATAATTTTCGCTATAGTCATGGTAGTGGTCGTAGGAGCGATTCTTGCGTTTATAGCATCATCTTTAAGCCCAAAGATTAAAGAAAATCAGAAATTTGAAGCTCAACAGAACATCCTTTATGCAATGGGAGAAAACAATAATGAAGATCCTTATGGCGGTGGTGGTTCGGTTGAATTTATTCCAACAACAGAAGTGCAGGAGAAATTTGATACCTACATTGTAAAACAATTAGTGTTTAAAGGAGAAGAAGTAACAGAGAATCCAGAAGCTTATCTTATTGACTTGAAACAAGAGCAAGAAAGGTCCAAGGATCCTAATTATATGAGACAATTACCGTTGTTTGTTGGTGAGAAAGATGGCGAAACCTTCTATATTATCCCGATGAGAGGTAATGGTTTATGGGACGCTATCTGGGGTTATATGGCATTACGTAAAGATGACCTTACTGTAGAGGGGGCTTATTTTGATCACGCTGGTGAAACACCAGGATTAGGAGCTAATATCAAAGAACGTTTCTTTATGGATGACTTTCATGGAGAGCATGTATTAGACAACAACAATAATATCAAGGGGATTACCATTACCAAAGGTAATATGGACCCTTTGAACGAGAGAAAAGATGATTATAAAGTTGATGCGATTGCAGGAGCTACCATTACAGGTGATGGGGTTTCAGCAATGATTAATAGTACATTAGAAATGTATGCGCCTTATTTATTAAAACTATCAAAAGAAAATTAATATGGATTTTTTATCAAAAAAACATAAAGCTTTAGTGGCAGATCCATTAAATGATAACAACCCAATTACGGTTCAAGTTTTGGGTATCTGTTCTGCCTTAGCAGTGACAGCACAATTAATGCCGTCTATAGTAATGTCTGTAGCCGTACTATTTGTGTTGGGTATGGGAAATGTGGTTATTTCATTATTACGTAATGTTATTCCATCTAAAATTAGAATTATTGTTCAGCTCATAGTTGTAGCGGCACTTGTAATTATAGTGGATCAAGTGTTAAAAGCTTTTGCTTTTGAACTTAGTAAACAACTATCTGTATTCATTGGGTTAATTATTACCAATTGTATTATCATGGGTAGATTTGAGGCATTCGCTTTAGGTAACAAACCTTGGCCATCATTTTTAGATGGTATCGGTAATGCCCTTGGGTATGCTATCATTCTAGTAATTGTAGGTGCTGTAAGAGAATTATTAGGTTCAGGTACTTTATTAGGTTTTCAGATCTTTGGAGACCCTATCGCAAAGACAGGTTTATACTCTATAGGTTATGAGAACAATGGATTCATGTTGTTAGCTCCAATGGCCTTGATTACGATTGGCATTATTATATGGGTACAGCGAGCAAAAAATAAAGAATTGATAGAAGAACATTCAGCTTAATTAAAAATAAAATAAAATGTTAGAACATATAGAATTATTTTTCAAATCTGTTTTTATAAACAACATGGTATTTGCCACATTTCTAGGAATGTGTTCTTATCTTGCGGTTTCTAAAAAAGTATCTACTGCAGTAGGATTGGGCGCAGCTGTTATCTTCGTGATGGCTATTACTGTTCCTTTAAACTGGTTGTTAGATCAATATATACTAAAAGATGGCGCATTGGTTTGGCTAGGGCCAGAATATGCCGATGTTAATCTTAGCTTTTTGTCATTTATACTATTTATTGCCACGATTGCCACGATGGTACAGTTGGTAGAAATCATTGTAGAGAAATTTGCACCATCCTTATATAATTCATTAGGTATATTCTTACCTCTAATTGCAGTAAACTGTGCTATTTTAGGTGGTTCACTATTCATGCAAGCTAGAGATATTCCATCATTAGGCTTAGCGCTTAACTATGGTATTTCATCTGGTATTGGTTGGTTTTTAGCCATTCTTGCCATTGCTGCTATTAGAGAAAAAATTAGATATTCTAATGTACCTGCACCACTTAGAGGATTAGGAATTACATTTATCACCACAGGTCTTATGGCCATAGGTTTCATGAGCTTTGGTGGTATGTTAACCAGTAATGGAGAGCAAAAAGAAGTGAAAGAAGAGACCACGCAAGTGATCCCTTTAGATGAATTGAATCAAAAAAATGAAGTGAATACCGCACTGGTAGTACCTTCCCAAACCAATAAAAACTAATAATAGATGATAATTTTTGCAGCATCTGTAGGATTAACCGTAGGAATTGCGGTCGCAGCATTTTTGGTACTTATACTATTTTTAGTAGCCATATTGCTATTTACAAAACAAAAGTTAGCACCATCTGGTCCAGTACATATCACCATTAATGATGAAGAGACCATTACAGTACCCTCTGGTGGTTCACTTTTGTCTACACTTGGAGAAGAGAAAATATTTTTACCTTCTGCCTGTGGTGGAGGTGGTACTTGTATCCAATGTGAGTGTCGCGTAGATGAGGGAGGAGGAGAAGCCCTGCCAACAGAAACGCCGCACTTTACCAGAGCAGAATTAAAGGATGGCGCACGTTTGGCATGTCAGGTGAAGGTGAAACAGGACATGAAAATCCGTGTACCAGAAGAAATCTTCGGGATCAAAAAATATAACGCTAAAGTGGTACGTAATTACAACGTAGCATCTTTTATCAAGGAATTTGTAGTGGAGATTCCAGAGGATATGAACTATAAAGCAGGTGGGTATATCCAAATAGAAGTTCCAAAAACTACGGTGAAATATGAGGACATAGATATCACCGCACACCCAACGGATCACCCAGATGAGCCAATGAAATTCCAAAAAGAATGGGATAAATTTGGACTTTGGCCATTGGTTATGAAAAACGATGAGGTAGTAGAAAGAGCGTACTCTATGGCTTCTTATCCGGCAGAAGGTAGAGAAATTATGCTGAATGTACGTATCGCTACGCCACCTTGGGATCGCAAGAATAACAAATGGATGGACGTAAATCCTGGGATTGCATCCTCATACATCTTTAGTTTAAAAGAGGGGGATGACTGTGTTATCTCTGGTCCATTTGGAGAATTCTTTATTAATGAAGAATCAGATGCAGAAATGATTTATATAGGCGGTGGAGCTGGTATGGCACCAATGCGTTCACACTTATTCCAATTATTCCATACGATTAAAACCAAAAGAAAGGTTTCTTATTGGTATGGTGGGCGTTCTAAAAGAGAATTGTTCTACATTCATTACTTTAGAGAATTAGAAAAACAATTTGATAATTTTCAATTCTATTTGGTATTATCTGAACCTTTAGAAGAGGATAATTGGAAAGAGAAAAAGAGCTTGGATGATCCAGACGGTGATGGATTTGTAGGTTTTGTGCACCAAGCCTTAATTGATAATTATCTAAAAGATCACCCAACGCCAGAAGATTGTGAGTTCTATTTCTGTGGACCACCATTAATGAACGATGCTGTCGTAAAAATGTGTGATGAGTTTGGAGTTCCAGATGAAAATGTAAGATACGATGACTTTGGAGAATAAACCTAATCATTGGAATTTATAAAAAGTATAAAAGACGTTAATTAGAAATGATTAACGTCTTTTTTTATGCTGTAAGCATGAATATTGGTAATAGCCTCTAAATTTTTCTTTATAGTTTGATTCCGATGGTGATATAATATGTCCTAGGATTAGATGGAATAATTCCAGGTCCTGGATAGCCGCTAGCCCTTCTAACGAAATACGATCTATCTAATAGATTGTTTAAACCAGATTCTATGGTAAATCTTTTATATTGATAAGAGACAGACAAATCCATGATATGATACATAGGAATTTCACCCACAATACCACTGATTTTATCATCTTTGGATTGACGCGCATTCGTGGCATCGGTATATTGCTTTGAAAGATAGGTCCAAAGCAGATTAGTGGATATGCTTTTGTAAGCAAAGCCAATTCCTGTTTTGATATTTACTGTTGGAACAAATTCCACCTTATTTCCTTCTATATTTTGATCCAAAGGGGTATTTAAATATTGAGAATGCGTGAAGGTTGAATTGATAAAATAATGAAAATCAATTAGTCTAGAATCAATTTTTAAAATCTTAGATAAGTTTAAATCTACCAAGCTTTCTAAACCATAAGTAACAGCTTTTCCAATATTATCTCTACCGCGCAGACCATAATAGGGACTATTGGGATTGGATGCTATATATTCACCTATCTTGTTATCATATAATAAAACAAAACCATTAGAATCAAAAGAAATTAAATTTCTATATTTCCCTCTTGCACCAACATCAACGGTAAATCCTGTTTCATCTGTGATATCATCTGCCACGAAGAAATTGGGGCTGGTGGTGTGAATATCTGTAAAAGTCACAGAACGATAGTTTTTAGAGAAATTTCCATAAAATTCAATTGTTTTTGATGCTTTATAACTCAATCCGAGTCCATAAAGCAAAAATGAGCGTTTTTTATCTATATTCTCATTGAATATGTCCTCATCTATCACATTGCCAGCTAGATCTGTGATTATGTATTTATATTGACCGTTGGCAGAAGTTTTAATCCATTCATATCTAAATCCAGGAGTAACACTAAATTTATCTGTAACATTCCAAATGGTTTCTCCAAAGAAGGTTAAGTTTCTATTCGGGTATTTGAAATCTGACTGGTATCTGTAATCGGCAGAATTTATATAATCAAAATCGAAATCTGCATCGGACGCCCTACTTCCTGGACCCTGTGTTTGTGCATTTTGGGCATGGTAATATTTGGCGCCTAGCATCCAAACATTTTTAAAGTCTCTAAAATTATAGTATTGTAAATATTTAGATTCTACCCCCCAATTATTAAACTCACCTACAATCAAATCTCTGGGAGAATCTAGTTCGTCTATGGCAGATACTCTATTATCTCTAAAGCCTAATGCTTTTCTTTTAGACTGCAAACCAAAGAATTGTGTAGAAAATTTCGCTTCATCTTTAAATGTATGATTGAATTGAACATTTAATAAATTCCAATCTACGCGAAACCAATTTCTTTCTCTATTGCTAAATGTTGGGTCTTCATAAAACTGTTGATCTGTTAATCCACCTGGTTGATGGGCTAAATAACCGAAATGCGTATATTCCGTGCGAATGTCTGTTCTAGGACTGATTTGGTAATTCAGTTTGCCAAAGTAATTAAAAGATTCAAAATCAGAATTAGGACGAAAACTATTGCCTTTTTTATAATTGAAGAAACCATAATAACTCAAACGCCCATTGGTACCAGAGATACTATTAAAGGAGGTGAATAAATCATGAGAACCTATGGTATTTCTAGTTTCAAATTCCAAAGGAGTATTCTTTTTTGGTTCTTTGAATTTAAAATTAATCAATCCGCCAAATTGAGTTCCATATTGTAAAGATGCGGCTCCCCGAATGATTTGAACTTCTTGTAATGCTTCTGCTGGAGGCGTGTAATAACTCTCTGGATAACCTAAAACATCAGCAGAAATATCATATCCATTCTGTCTGGTGTTGAAATTGGCTGTTCTATTGGGATCCAGACCTCGTCCACCGATACCCAACTGCAATCCACCATCATTATAGTCAAAAATATTCAAACCCACTACTTGGCTATAAATTTGCCTAGCATTGTTAGTGGCCAAATTGGCAGTTAGTTGATCTACTAAAACCACTTCATTCTTTTTGCCAGCTAGAATAGAGGTTCCTTCTACATCTTGCATTCTGCGTAAATTAAAGACCTCCTTTTGCTGTGCTTTTACTTCTAAGGTACTAAGGGTAATGATGGGTTCTAATTGAATGTTATGCGTGAGATTTTTATCTAAATCCACTAAAACTTCATACAATTGAAACCCTTCTGCATAAGCACTCAATTTAAATAGACCTTTTTCTACATCTATGAATTGATATGCCCCGTTGGAATCAGAAAGCACGGTTTGATTGTCTAAAAAAATTTCTACACCTATTAATTTTTGATTCGTATCACTCGCAGTAACTATTCCATCTAAGTTAAATTGGGCTTGGCCATAAGTAAATCCAATCAGTAATAATACGATACTAAAATCCTTTAATTTCATCTGAAAATGGTAATAGCCACTCATTTACATCTTGTTCTAAATGTACCTGGGCTAAATTAATATGAGAGTTAATATATTTTTGACTTCGTCTTCCATTAAGTGCTACATAGCTATCTGCATACACTTGTGGCTTATACATGCCTTTATGCTCAAACTTTTTGGCAAGAAAATGGGCAAATTCTAATATAAAGTCTGGCTGTGTAGCCATTTGTTTGATTTGAAAAGGAGTTAAATAAGCCGTGGGCTCTACGGAAATCTTTTTGCCACTATCACTATCAACTACTTGGAAAGTAATGTATCCTGCTTTTTCCATAAGCATTACACGCCAAGAGAATCTGAATCCATCTTCTGTCCAGAACAATTCTCCAGATTTAGTTAAATGTCTGAAGGGTAGGATCAGTTGGACGATTATAAAAGCAAATAAAAATAACCCAACCAATTTAGACGGAAGGCTTGGCATGGTATAAGGTCTCCAACTTGGTCGCGGATGATAATTAATGGTTCTGAAAAAAAAGTCTAAAATTCCTTGGTGGAATGTGCTAGAAAAAAATATCAGCGTGGCACAAATCATTATATAAGGGAACATCCCGATGGGGAAAAGGATGCTCGTGAAAACATGAAATACCACCACGAGTAAGAACCCAAATAATCTCGTTTTTCTATTAATCAATAGAAAAGGGATTGCTAAATCGTAAAGGGCACCAGACCAAGACATGGCATAATGAAACCATTCCTTATCCATGAGCTCACCTATGATGGGTAAATAAGTCTTAGAGGATAACCAAATTTTTAATGGGGCTGCTTCTAATAGCCAATCAGAATTTAATTTGGCAAGTCCAGCATACCAATAAACAATGCATAGCATGGCTTGTAGTATTAAAATGCTCCAACGGGGTACTTTGTTAAAGGTTTTCTGTGGATTCAGATATGAGTCTATAGAGGCATATACGTTGGCTGGAAGAAAAATCATAATAAAACTTATCAAACTCACAAAATAATAGTGATTGAGGTAAGTGGTTTTAT
Organism: Flavobacteriaceae bacterium Ap0902; assembly: GCA_009835005.1. Taxonomy (GTDB): domain Bacteria; phylum Bacteroidota; class Bacteroidia; order Flavobacteriales; family Weeksellaceae; genus Profundicola. The sequence goes on from WTFG01000002.1 coordinate 65,815, forward strand.
CCATTAATTCTATATAGGTAAAGGACAGGAAGAATACGATGATACTTAACCTATACTTAAAACCAACGGCAACCATCAAAGCGGATAAGCCACATAGAGCGAAGATAACATAAGTAAAATCACCTAAGGGTTTTATCCATTCAAAGTATTGATAAGAGAAATGAAACTCGGGTTCTATGTATAATGATTCAATCCAGCCATTGCTCCAAAATCTAAAAATACTCCATAGCATCAAAGTGCCAAAGAGTATTCTAAATACGATTAGGGGAGAGATATTAACGGGATTTTGAAGATAATTTGTGATTTTCATATACTTTAATCACCGTCTCCATCATAATATGCCACGCTAATATTCAATGCTTGTAGCATTTCTACTTTTAGTGGGATTACATTTTGTTGAATTTTATCATTTAAATTCAATATGGCTTGTCGCTCACTGATTACTAACTGTTTTAAAGTTCCATTAAGGGCATTAGAGGTTGTGATAATCGTATTAAAACCATTGGTAATATCAGTGGCAATATCTTCTCTGTTTAGATACTTTAAGTAGCTATCAAATCCTGGACCTGTAGCATTGCTATTGAAATTTTTGCCTAAATAAAAATCCCTCATGGCCATAGTAGCAGTATCAAATAATTCTAAAGAAAATTCTGGAGCATAATAGGACTCTACTTTTTCTGGGGCTGCTACACCTGTATCATAACCAGCAGGGATTCTAATTTTACCATTCCTATAATATTTCTCATAAAATAGAAGAAAGTCATTGGCCACTAAATCCACAGAACTTGTGGCAGATGATCCATTATTGGCAATAAAAGTATCTTTATACGTTTGCCAAGCATCATATACAAGCTCTGTTTTATCTTCTAATCTATCAGAGACTGCTTCTATAAACCTCTTATAATTGCTGGCATTGGCGTCATCTGTATATTTGTTGATAATTTCTAAATCACTTTCGCCAAGACCATTTAATAAGTAATCTAAAGCAGGATATCCTTGTTTAGCAGAATTACTTGTTAAATGCAATTGGTAATCTGTTTGATTCAACAATGTTTCAATTCCAGAAGCATCGGTAGGATAAATATTAAAATATTGTCTTAAATTTTCATTCTTAGCAGGACCAACCTCAAAAAATGCAACTTTTTGCCAGGCTAAATAGGCATTTTTATGTGCTAAACGAGTTTCACTAAGTGTATTGACGTTGGGGTTTTCAATAAAAGTTTCTATGTTTTCGTTTAATGCCTCATTGGCTGCTTTTAAGTTGGCATAACCAGGAATAATGATATTATTTGCCCAATGTGAAAGCATCGCAGAGCGATCAAATTCCGTAGAAGGATCTACAGGGATAATATCGTCGGAGTTGCTAGAAGAACAAGCAACAAAGAATAAGCTTAAAAATGTTAAAAGAATTAATCGCATACTATGGGTTTATTTAATCTAAATAAGGGCAAATATACAAGGGAATTTTAAATAATAAAATTAAATCACTTAATAATAAAAATTTATTTTCAAATATACTTGTTTGGTCTAATTCTAAATAATACTTTTGTCAAAAATTAATATATGACAAACTTTAAAATTTTATCATTACTAGGTATTGGATTACTAATGACATCTTGTACTTCAGATGACGATACTCCATCGATTACTGTGGAGGAACCTAGTACCTATTCTTTCACCAGAAATGGTGAATCTACCGTAAATTTCGGTGGGCAAAATACGCGTATTCTCATGGCTAATGAACTTATAGCTAAATTTGGCGATTTTGAAAATGCTACAGAAGAACAATTATTAAATATGTACAATCACCAAAAAGGTGCAATTGATTTTTCTTCTACAGATTTGAATAACAGTAGCAAAAATATTAGAAGCAAAGTGGCTGCTTCTAAGGAATATTTCGCTGATAATTCTGTAGAATCAGAAGCAATTAAAAATCATTTTGCAGAATGGATTGGAAATCAAACCAATAATGTATTCCCTAATTATAATAATCCTGCAAGTGCTGGAGTAGCTGGTCAAGTAGTTTTAGGAGATAAAACCAGGTATGTAAATGAGAAAGGAATAGAAAACAATCAAATGTTCGCCAAAAGTTTGATAGGTGCCTTAATGGCAGATCAGGCATTAAATAATTATTTGAGTACATCTGTATTAGATGCTGGGGATAATAGAGCCAACAATGACAATAATGTGACACTAGAGGGAAAACCTTATACAATGATGGAGCATAAATGGGATGAGGCTTATGGCTATATTTATGGAGGTGAAGTTGAGAATGAGGCTGACCCTAATGCATCAGACAAGGTACACAATAAATTCTTGCACAAATATTCTCTTAGAGTAGATCAGAATACTAATTTCACAGGAATTGCAGATGATATCTTTCAAGCGTTCAAAAAAGGTAGAGCAGCGATTGTAGCAAAAGAATATAGCGTTAGAGATGAGCAGATTTCTATACTTAGAAAGAAAATATCTACGGTAATTGCTGTTAGAGCATTGCATTATATTCAATCAGGAAAAAGCAAGATAGAACAGGGAACTAGAACAGCCGCATTTCATGACCTTTCAGAAGGTGTAGGCTTTATGTACAGTTTGCAATTTACACAGAATCCAGAAACTGGTAATCCCTATATGAGTGCAGAAGAATTAAATAATGCTTTGGATATGGTATTAGCCAATGATGGCTTATGGACGGTAGAAGCGAGCACATTACAGGAAATTAGTGAACTCATCGCTTCTAAATTTGATTTCACATTAGCAGAAGCTGCATTATAAACTAGACAACAGATTCATAATCAAAGGTTATACTCAGATATAATTGGTATAACCTTTTTTACTTAAAACCATTTTAATTTAATTATATAATAGAATTATGAAAAAAGTAATAATAGGTATGCTAACGATGGCAGCCATACTTTCATTCCAATCTTGTAATAATGATGATGACACTCCAACTCCGGATGTGAACGTAGAAGAACAATTAAAAAAAGAAGTAGTGGAGAACTACGCTAATATTGTATATACGAATTACAAAGATTCTTATGATTTAGCCCAAGTTTTACAAGGAAACATAGAAACATTTTTAGCAACACCCACAGCATCTAACTTTAATATGGTTAAACAAGCATGGTATGATGCTAGAGAGCCTTATGGGCAGACAGAAGCATTTCGATTTGCAGGTGGACCAATTGATACAGGTGAAGATTCTGTGGAGGGAATGCTTAACGCGTGGCCTTTGGACGAATCTTTCATAGACTATGTTAGCCATTCAGGAGAATCTAATGTGAACATTATTAACAATGTATCAGATTATCCAGTGATTTCTAAAGAGGTATTAAGAGAGGTAAATGAATCTACAGAAACTAGTATTTCATTAGGTTACCATGCCATAGAGTTTTTACTATGGGGTCAGGATACACAGATCCCAACGCAAGGACCAGAACACACTACTGGTGGTAATAGACCTTATACAGATTTTGTAGATGGTGGTACAGCCACGCACCAAGATAGGAGAAGACAATATCTACAAGTTGCTACTGAATTATTAATAGAAGATTTAAAGTATTTAGTAGATGAGTGGGATGTAAATGGGAACAACTATAGAGCAGACTTTATCTCCCAAGATGTAGATAAGTCCATAAGCCAAATGTTAGCAGGGATTGGTGTTCTAGCGGGTTCTGAACTTTCAGAAGAAAGAATATTAGTAGCAGTTTCTAAGACTAGCCAAGAAGATGAGCATTCTTGTTTTAGTGACAATACGCATCGTGATATCATCACCAATTATATGGGTATAGAAAATGTATTTATGGGTACTTACAAAAGCGTAGATGGTACTGTCGTATCTGGATCTTCTATTTCTGATTTATTAAAGATGAAAGATGAAGCTAAACTTTCCGAAATGGTGAATTCTATGCAAACCATAGAAAATGAAATCGAATCCACCACCATACCGTTTGATTATGCTATTACCCAAGCATCGGATGTGGCAAAATTTAATTTAATTGTAAATGAATTACGCGATTTAGGTGCTGATTTCGCTGCTATTTCCAATACAATTGCAGATGGGGTATATGTGGCTCCAGAGGGATAATAAAAAATAGTCTAAGAATAATCTGTAATGGTCTTTTAGATGATTACAGATTTATTTGTTTAAAAAATTATGTTGAATTATTTTTATTTAATTTTAAGTTTATTTTTAATATGCTCCTGTGAGCATGATACATTGGATGAGGGAACTCAAATGTTATATCCAGAAGCTTATGAACAGTTCTCTGGTGGGGAAGGGACTGTTTTTATAGAAGGCTTTAATGCATTCGAACTAAAAGTACCTGACATGAGTTATGAGAATCAAAACTTATTTGCTATAGGAAACTCATTATTCGAACAGAATTGGGTAACAGCACCTGCTTCTACAACTGGACGAGATGGACTAGGACCCCTTTTTAACGCGAGAGCATGTGCCACTTGCCATTTTAAAGATGGGAGGGGACGTCCACCATCTTCTTTCGGTGATATCAATCACGGTTTATTGGTTCAATTAAGTATCAATGGAACAGATATCCATGGAGACCCCTTGCCTCACCCCGTGTATGGTGGTCAGTTGCAGGATCAAAGCATTATGGGTATTTCGCCAGAAGGGCATATTGTCATCAACACAGAATTAATTACGGGTCAATATGCAGATGGCACATCTTATACTTTGTCAAAACCAGTTTACACATTTGCTGGATTAAATTATGGTCCTTTAGAAAATGTCATGTTTTCTCCAAGAGTTGCACCACAAATGATAGGATTAGGATTGTTAGACGCTATTGCAGATCTAGACATTCTAGCCAATGTAGATGAGGCAGATAGCAATAAAGATGGAATTTCTGGTAGAGCTGTTTATGTTTGGAACAAAGAAACTAATACGTATACTTTAGGTAAATACGGCTGGAAATCCTCTGTACCAACAATTAAAGATCAGGTTGCCACTGCATTTTCATTTGATATGGGATTGACTTCTAGTTTATTTACAGCTACAGAATGTCCTCCTGGTATAGATTGTTCTTCTATTCCTAATGGAGGTATTCCAGAGGTAATAGACGAGGCCTTAGAACAGGTAACGGTTTATTCTAAAACACTTGCGGTTCCTTCTAGAAGAAACCATGATAATCAAAATGTTTTAAAAGGAAAGCAAATTTTTAATCAATTGGATTGTACCAAATGTCATATTCCTAAACATCATACCCAAACTAATTATCATATTCCACAATTAGCGAATCAGATTATTTGGCCATATACAGACATGCTATTGCATGATATGGGAGAGGAGCTATCCGATCATAGGCCAGTTAAAGGAGTTCATGGAAATGAGTGGAGAACCCCACCTTTATGGGGGTTGGGTTATACCCAAGAGGTCAGTGGGCATACCCAATTATTGCATGATGGTAGAGCCAACAATATAGAAGAAGCGATTCTATGGCATGGAGGAGAAGCAGCAAAATCTAAACAAAAATTTATAAATCTATCGTTAGAGGATAGAAATTATCTGTTGGATTTTTTAAATTCCCTGTAAACCAACGCATCATTTTATATTTAGATTATATCCTATTTGCTTGATTCGTGTGCATCAATAAGTTAATTTAATCTCATCACATCCAAAAAGCCATTTCTATTCAATTAGAAATGGCTTTTTAAATGGTTTAAATGCCTATAATTATCCATGGATAATACCAGACATTTTTTCTTTTTCCTCTGCAGCTAACTCACCATCAACTAAAATTCTACCACTATGCTCGTCAGAAATGATTTTCTTTCTAAGGGCAATCTCCATTTGTCTTTGTGGGGGAATCGTGAAGTAAGAACCAGCAGAAGCACCTCGTTCTACAGGCACTACAGCCAATCCATTCTTAACAGATGCTCTAATTTTGTTGTACGCTTTTAACAAACGCGGTTCTATATTTTCTGAGAATTCTTCTGCTTTGGCTTTTAAAGTTTCTTCTTCTTTTTGAGTCTCCTCTACAATCTTATCAAGCTCTGATTTCTTATGTGCTAAATGCTCCTTATAACTATCTAATTTCTCACCAATTTTTGCAAGAGATTCATTTTTGTGTTCAATTTTCGCTTTGAATTCTCTGATTCTCTTTTCGCTCAATTGGATTTCCAATTCTTGGTATTCAATCTCTTTAGATAGTGCCTCAAACTCTCTATTGTTCCTCACATTATCCTGCTGTTTTGTATACTTTTTAATCAAAGATTCAGATTGCTTAATGTCTTCTTTCTTTACATTAATATCATGTTCTAATGTTTTAATCTCATCAGAAGTTTTTTCATTCTTCTTTTCTAGACCCACAATCTCGTCCTCTAAATCTTGAACTTCCAAAGGGAGTTCACCACGTGTATTTCTAATCTCATCTAATCTAGAATCAATTAACTGCAAATCATACAATGCACGTAATTTTTCTTCAACAGTTACGTCGCTTTTCTTTTTTTTTGCCATATTATATATAGTAATTTACTGGATTTGTATTAATGTCCGATGTAAGGATTGCAAAATTAGGAAAAATTTCTGAAAGATAGCGGGTTATAAGATTTTTAGTGTACTGTTCAGACTCAAAGTGTCCGACATCGCACAATAAAATTCCATTTTCTGCCAAAAAGAAATCATGATATTTAAGATCAGCTGTTACAAATGCATCTGCACCGGCCATTTTTGCAGGGCTAATCGCAAAAGCCCCAGAACCTCCTAATATTGCCACTTTCTCTATCTTTTTATGGATTAAATCAGAATGGCGAACGCAAGTCGTTGTTAATTGATTTTTAACCAATTTTAAAAAGGATTCCGCTGCCATTGGCTCTTTCAATTTCCCAATTTGCCCCATGCCCTTGGTTTGATTTTCATTTTTCAATGGAATTAAATCATAAGCGACTTCCTCATAAGGATGAGCAGATTTCATCATTGATAAAACATTGTTAATTTCTTTTTGCTGGATTAAAATTTCAACTTTGGTTTCAGGCTCCTCGTGTCTTTGATCCAGAGTTCCCAACGTTGGATTAGCGCCTTTAATAGGTTTAAATGTCCCATAACCTTCTGTATTAAAACTACATTCGGCATAATTGCCTATAGTTCCTGCGCCTGTGGAGAAAATAGCATCTTTAACTTTTTCTGCATCCATGTGCGGAACAAAGAATTTTAACTTAAATAAATCTTCTGTTTTGGGTATTAAAATCTTACAATCCTCTAGACCCAAACGTTCTGCAATCATTCCATTCACACCATCTAACTGAGCATCTAAATTGGTATGAATAGCATACAAAGCGATATTATGCTGGATAGCCTTCACCACCAATCGTTCTATTCTATTTTTACCACTTAATTGCTTTAAACCTTTAAATATAAGAGGGTGGAAAGTGATAATTAAATGAGCGTTTTCTTCTATCGCTTGGTTCACCACCTCATCTGTAATATCCAAGGTCACCAAAGCCTTCTCTATATCTTGTTCTGGATCACCTACTTGCAATCCTACATTATCAAAATCTTCCGCATCAGATTTGGGAGCCCAATTTTCTAAAACCTTTATAATCTCTTTTAATTTTAAAGTCATCATCACGCTTGTTTGTAGCTTCTAATGTAATGATAATTATTAAAATGAGATGAGGTATTTATGATTTGTTTCTGTTGCTTTTAGTGATGGGAATCTAATTGATTTAAGTAAAGAGAACATGAATCAATTAACAATAAAGCGTAAAAATTTAAAACACTTTAGCTTAAATCTAAAGTCAATTCATCTGATATAAGTGAGGTTGATGAATTAAATATAATTGGCAATGAAGTTAAAACACTAATCGGTATAGAATCAAAAATAAATTATTCATGAATTACTAGGCTTAGTCAAAGTATGAGAATAAAAGATAAGCAACAACAAGCGTTAGTAAGATATTAAATAATTGTGCCGTAAGAAATGTGAGCACATATTTATTGTTTTCCTTTTTAAAAATATCTTTTAAACTTGTTTCTAGCCCTATACATACAAATGCTAAAGAAAATAACAAACCTCTGGGTGCTTTAGCAATTTTAGACAAAGATCTAGCTACTTCTGGTTCAAAAGAAAAACTAAAAATTAGAGAAGCTAAAACAAAACCTATAACAAATTTTGGAAAACGTTGCCATAAAACACGCTTGGATGGTCTAATATTGTCGTTTACTCCCTTATAAGACCAGTAGATAGAAATGGCAAATGCTGCTGCGCCCAATAATATATTTTGAGCAGATTTAATGATAATGCTATAACTTTCCGCCGTTTCACCTAAAAACTTACCAGATGCGACTACTGCGGCCGTAGTATCTATGGTCCCCCCAAGCCAAGCTCCACCCACTTCCTGACTCAAACCTAAATAATTTGAGATTACTGGTAATAAATACATCATGGGAATAGCGACGATTAATACCAAGGAAACTATGATAGATAGTTTTTTAGGGTCACCCTTAATTGCTCCACTCGTAGCAATAGCAGCGGAAACACCACAAATTGACACAGAGCTGGCTAATAACATGCCCATTTCATCATCTAATTTCATTTTCTTAGATAACCAAAAAGCAAAATACCAAACACTGAAAACTACCACAACTGCTTGTATCAAGCCTAAACCACCTGTTTTTAGCAACTCATTAAATAAAATACTAGAGCCTAAAAGGACTAATCCAGCTTTAATATAATATTCACTTCTAACAGCAGGAGCTAGCCATTTGGGTAGTCCAATAAGATTTCTAATCAATAGACCTATTAAAACAGAGAAAAAAACAGATTCTAGACCTATTAATTTAATAGATGGGATGTTAGTTATATATTGCGCTAGTGATGCTAAAGCAAAAATTATTATAAATGAAAAAATAAATTGACCTTTATCTTTATTTCCCATGAATAGATAGCCTAAATAAGTAAGAAATCCTATCATGCCAAACAGAACAAAGGGATTTATGATCAGTTTTGGTATTATAATAACAAAAATTAATAATGTTAAACCTATAATAGTTGCAGTCCAGTCTTCGTTTTTCAAGGTGTTCAACATAATTTAATTATTAAGCTTTGTGAATTAACGGCTGCAAAGATAAAGAATGAATCCTGCTCCTAAACTCATATATGTCATTGGATTTTTTGTAAAAAACCCGTATAGACCTTTTGTAAAACGGATTAATTTGACTGTATAGCGATAATTGTTTAGAATTATTTGAAATAGATACTTTAGATTGTCTCATGCGTAATAAGCATTGTGTTTATCAATTTGCGCACATATTGTGGTTCAACAGGGTTAGATTCAAAAATCATATTAGCAAAAATTTATGTTTTTTAATTTTGTTAGACTAATCTAACTTATTAGCTTTGCATATATAACTTTTAAATGTTATTGAATTTACTTCTAATAATCTTAAAAATAATCTAATGATGAAAATTGACAAGACATTACCAGCATTGCCTTTTGAGAAGGATGCGTTGACACCCTTGATTACAGAGGAAACTTTTGGTTATCATTATGGTAAACATCACGCACGCAGCTTATGTTAAAAATTTGCAAGGGCTTATTGAGGATACCCCTTTAGAAAATCAAAGTTTAGAGGATATTATTAAAGCTGCCCATCACAGCCAAGATACGGGTCTTTTTAATAATGCAGCACAACACTGGAATTATAGTTTCTTTTGGAACTGTTTATCACCTGACGTGGGGTAGTTCGCCTCATGGTGATATTGCCCATATTATAAAAAGAGATTTCGGAAGTTTTGAAGCGTTTAAAGAAAAATTCTCTACTACAGCGACTAAATTATTTGGTTCTGGTTGGGCTTGGTTAGCACAGAATGAGCAAGGGAACTTGGAAATTATACCTATGAAAGAAGCCTATACACCTTTGGTGCATGGTAAAAAGCCAATATTGACTTTAGACGTTTGGGAACATGCGTATTATATAGATTATCGCAATGCGAGACCCACAAATTTGTAGAGGCATTTTGGGAGATTGTGAACTAGGATTTTGCAAATGAAAATTTAAGAAACGATGAGTGAAAATTGTATGAACCATATAGAAAATTATTGGAAAAAATTAACCACACAGGCCAATGATTATTTTAATCAAAATCGATATGCGCAAGCACTAAATATTTATCAAAATGCACTATACAGAGCAGAGGTTTTAAATAACCATATGTTTGCTTGCGTGAGGTGCGAGATTCCTTTTGTACAGGTTTATATTATTTCTTGCAACAATTTAGCGAACACCTATCAAGAATTAGGAGAGCTAGAGAAAGCAGAAGAAATGTTGCGTAGATCCTTCTATTTCCTTCTACATATTGCCTCAAAAAAGATTATTGATTTTGAAGAAATACAGCGAGAAATAAAAAAAGTGGTCTTGAATTATACACAATTCATGACACAAAACGAAGTTGAAAATAATAAGCATATAGAAATATTCAATGCGCTAAAAGAGCAATTAATAGGGCAAAGTTTGAGTGAATAACCATGCGGGTAATGATAATAAACGAAATGAAAGAATCTAAGGTGAAGATTAAATTTGAAAATAAAATAAATTCTGAGAATTCAAAAGATGTAATAAAAAAGCTACGGATGATGACTTGGCATGTTCATTGGACAATGAAGACTGCTTAGCATGTGGAAGTTAAACGGATAAAAAACTTAATCAAATGAAATTAATCTTAGTAAGACACGGACAATCTCAATGGAATCTAGAAAATCGCTTTACAGGTTGGAAGGATGTGGACATAACAGAAAAAGGTAAAGAGGAAGCCCGCGATGCAGGTAAATTATTGAAGAATGAAAAAATAGACGTCGCTTATACCTCTAAGTTAATTAGAGCCCAACATACTTTAGAGATAATTTTAGAAGAGATAGGCAAAACAGATATGCCAGTAATAGAAAATCAAGCTTTAAATGAACGTGCTTATGGTGATTTAGAAGGTCTAAACAAAGCAGAAACTGCCAAAAAACATGGAGAAGAACAAGTGCATTTATGGCGTAGATCTTATGATGTAGCGCCACCCAATGGAGAAAGCCTAAAGGATACTTATAATCGCGTTGTACCTTATTATGAAAATGAGATTAAACCAGCACTAGCACAAAATAAAAATGTGTTAATTGTAGCTCATGGTAATAGCCTTAGAGCATTGATCATGTATTTGGAATCTCTTTCTCCAGAAGAAATATTGAAAAGAGAAATTGCTACAGGTCATCCAATTGTGTATGAGTTTGATGATCAATTGAAATTAGTCCATATTCAAAATTGAAATGAATGATTTTAAATAAATTATCCAGTTAATATCGGCTTATAGAATAAAATCAATAGAAGGCATCAAGATTAAGACACAGCCATCCCCAATTAAAACACAATCATCCCCAAATACTGGAGCATTAGTTCCATCCCAAGCCCTATGGGTGTAAAGAAAAAGGAAGTTGATTATAAGTTTATGTATAATGCAAAGGAATGGCAAGATGAGTTGGGATTAGATTGCAAAATGAACTTTTATTAAAAGCAATAGGATTGAGAAGTATTGAAGATAACCAAAATTTAGACCCCATTGGTTCTATCTCTAATTCAGAATATCTCTACTATTAATATATAATCAATATGTTTAAATAGGAGCGTTTTATAATTTCTGTGTTCTAGGCTTTTAATTTAAAGTAAATACTTAAATTTGTGAAAATGAGAATTAATTAAATTTTACAAATGAAAAAGAGTTTATTGAGTATGGCTTTGGCCTTTATCAGTGTATTTGCTTGGGCAGATGAGGGAATGTGGCTAATGACGTTTATCGAAAGGTTGAAGTATAGCGATTGGGAAAAAGAAGGTCTTAATCTGACACCAGAAGAGATTTATAGCATCAATAGTGCTAGTTTAAAAGATGCAATCGTTCAATTTGGTGGATATTGTACTGGTGAAATGATTTCTGATCAAGGTCTACTTTTAACAAACCACCACTGTGGATATGGTGTAATTGCAGAACTTTCCACAGAAGAAAATGATTATTTAAAGGATGGTTATTGGGCTTATGATAAATCTCAAGAATTAAAACCAGAAAGTCTATATGTACGTTATTTAGTACGTATGGATGATGCTACAGATCGTATTCTCAAAGTTTTAAACCCTAACATGACAGAGGCAGAAAGATCAGAAGCGATTAGAGCAGAGTTCCAGAAAATAGAAAATGAAAATAATGAAGATGGTAAATATGTAGTAGAAGTTAAATCTTTCTACGGTGGTAATGAGTTTTATTACTTTGTATACCAAGACTATACAGATGTACGTTTTGTAGGTGCGCCCCCATCTTCTATTGGTAAATATGGTGGGGACACAGATAACTGGGAATGGCCAAGGCATACAGGAGATTTTTCTCTTTTCCGTGTGTATGCAGACAGGGATGGAAATCCAGCAGCATATTCAGAGAATAATGTTCCTTTAAAGCCAAAACACGCACTTCCTGTAAAAGTGAGCGGTGTTAAGCCTGGTGATTTTTCCATGACCATCGGATATCCTGGTAGTACAGAGCGTTATATGTCTTCTTATGGTATAGAACAAGCCATCAATGTAGAATATCCAACATGGGTAGAAGCAGCGAATACGGCTATGGTTCAAATGAAAAAGCATATGGACAAATCTGATGCGATACGTTTGAAGTATGCTTCTCAATATTCAAGTTTAGCCAATTATTGGAAGAACAGAATTGGGATGATAGAGGCTTTAAATAAGTTGAATACAGTTGATAAGAAAAGAGGATACGAGGCAGATTTTAGAGCATGGGCTAAGCGTAATCCTGCATACAGCGAGGTTCTAAACAATATAGAAAAATACTATAGCAACTCTAATGATTTTGTGAAGAACAGAACGTATATCGTTCGTGGTTTCTTGAGAGGTAGCCAATTATCTCTCGCGCCATATAGAGTATTGAATATGTATAACGTCTATGCAGAGCAATCTGCAGAGAACAAGACGAATATGTTGCCCAAGATCAAAGAGGAAATCAATAGCATGTATGAGGGAATGGAAATCAATGCAGAATTAGATATTATGACAGCCTTATTAAAAGGTTATGACCAAAATATTCCAGTGGAACACCAAATAGAACAAATTAAATATATCAAAGAAAACTATGGTGGGTTTGATGGTTTTGCGCGTGAGGTTAAATCTAAATCTATTTACACCAGTGCAGATAAAGTAATTGCAGCTTTTGAGACAGATAATAAGGGTGCTTTAGTAGGTGATATTTTGGCACCATTTTCTAACAGTTTAATAGAAACTTATAGAAACAAGCCAGAGGAAATCGCTCTATTAGAAACTGTTTATAATAAAAATTACCGTTTATTCATCGATGGTTTACGCAAGACTTATCCCAATAGAGTTTTCTATCCAGATGCTAACTTCACCATGAGATTAAGTACAGGTAAAGTAATTGGATTGCCAGAGCATCCATTCAGAGCTAGTGATACGCCAGAGAATTATTACACTACGCTAAAAGGTGGAATGGCTAAGTTTATGCCAGGGGATGAGCAATTTGATCAACCGTTGAAATTAATCAAATTATACAATCAAAAAGATTTTGGCAGATGGGCTAATGAAAAGGGTGAATTACCAGTTAACTTCTTGAGTGATAATGATATTACAGGAGGTAACTCTGGATCACCAGTGATTGGTGGTAATGGTGAATTGATTGGTTTGGCATTTGATGGTAACTGGGAGGCCATGTCTGGTGATATAGAATTTGAGAAGAACCTACAGAGAACCATCAATGTAGATATCAGATACGTGCTATTCATTATAGATAAGTTTGCAGGTGCAACCAATCTAATTGATGAATTAGAATTAGTTGAGTAATATTTAGGAATATTAAATTTTATAAATTCCTTTTTCCTTCTGGAGAAAGGAATTTTTTAATTAATAACTTTGCATGATGGATAAAAAGGATTTTATATATAGAACTTGGCCATTTTTATTAATCGGCTTCATTTATATCCTGGTGGGTATGTCCCTTACCAAATATTATGGTACAGATAATTTACATATATTATTAAATACCTACCATGCCCCTTTGGCAGATATATTTTTCAGATATTTTACTAGAACAGGAGAAGCCTTGTTTGGAATCATCATTCTAATAGCCTGTCTTTGGTGGATGAGGTATAGAGATTTGATGGTGATTCTATCTTCTTCCGTTTTACAATTTATTATCGTAATGGGGCTTAAAAGAACATTTTTCATTCATCATTTAAGACCAGCTTATTATTTTAAAGAAAAGGAAATTTCCTTGCACTTAGTAGAAAACTTTAAACAAAGCATCACTTTCACCTATCCCTCTGGACACGCTGCTACCGCATTTATGCTATTTTTATTTCTTGCCCTACTCACAAAGAATAGATGGCTGCAACTCGTATTAGGCTTGATTTCTGTATTGACAGCCTGTTCTAGAATATACCTTTCACAGCATTTTGTAGAAGATACGGTAGCCGGCGCATTGATAGGGATGCTGGTAGTCATAGTGTCTTACTATTTAATCTATTTTAGAGAATTTCCTTGGATGAAAAAGTATGTAATTAAACGTTCTGCTTAATCTTTAAATAACATAAATAACGATTTCATAATTAAGTTCACATTAAAAAAATGTTTTAATAAAACTTACTTAAAATTCGCTGATGAAATTACTTTTAATTTCATCCTATGGAATTAAATATGAAAAGAGTAAGGTATTTCCTGCTCATATCCCTCGCTTTTATTTTCTTAGGATTAAGCTTTTGTTTAACCAACGATAAAATTAAACTGCATTTAGAAATCAATCAATATCATGATAGATTTCTAGACATATTTTTTAAAAATATTACAGCCATTGGTGACGGTGCTTTTGCCTTAATTCTTTTACCTTATTTATTATGCTATACCAAATCTAGAAACTACTTTTTGAGTCTAAGCACTTGCTTGGTAGCAGGTGTTCTAGCTCAATTCTTCAAGAAAGTGATATTTCCAGACATGTATAGCCCCATCAAGTTTATACCTATAGAGGATTTGCATTTAATCACGGGTGTGCAGCTACATAGCGCCCAAGCTTTCTCCTCTGTGCATACGACTTCTGCCTTTGCGTTCTTTATACTCCTTGCTTTTTTATTTGCAAGAAATACGGTGTCCCAAATAATTTTTGGTGTATTAGTCATTTTGGTAGGTTTCTCTAGGATATATTTATCTCAACACTTTTTAGCAGATGTGTTATTTGGGGCGAGTTTAGGGATTATCTCCTTCTTTATATCTTCTATACTCATCAATCAATGAGATCATGCTTTTTTAGATAAAAGGTTGATTAAAATTAGAGTTAATGAACCAGATACAATTGCCATGTTAAGAGAAAAAATGGCTTGGCGAAAGTTCTTTTAAAACCTGATTTAATCCAACTATAATTGGCTAGTTATGCTTATCTTTACAAAAGGCTATAATCATTTCATATTTGATTAAACTTTTTAAACATCCTTTAATAAAAATCATGATGAATACGCAAACAGAAGACAAGACCTTTTTTTGGAATGCAATAGAAGAAACCAATGCACACAAAGATGCGCATTGGAGCGAATATGATATAGATGAGCATATAGAGAAATTGACTCAATATCTATCCACTTATGATAAAGACACTTTGATTAAGTTTGAGAAAACTTTGCAAGAAAAACTGCAAGAATTATACACTGCAGAAATTGTAGAACTCAATATCATATTAGAGAATCAATTTACAAAGGGAGGAGACGCTTACATTTTTGATGAAACCATGTCAGAAGATGGTTTCTTGTATTTTCGTTGTTGGCTCTTGCTCAAAGGAAAAGATTTCTTTGATGATATTATGATGGATATTCAGAATTTTGTGAATGGCAAATATAGTTTTGATATTGGTGATGTCTGGGCAGAGGGATTATTATACGTCACAGATGATGCCTATAGCGCCAATCACGAGAATGAGCATGAATCAGAAATTAGAGACGCTGTCTATGAATTGCACCCAGAGATTAATTATGATGCTGGAGAAACTGTGATTAAGCGTAAATTATATACAGGAGGTGAATTGCAAGAAGCTTATCCTGCTTTAGTACGAGAAATTTTGGGCTTGAAAAATGAGGGAAGTGAGTAATCTCTACTATGCTACTTCTTCTGGCTATATTTGGCTCTAAATGCTCGTTTTTGAATTTCTCTTTCAATCAATAAAAGCGAGATTACTACACTAGCCTTAGATTTTTCATTTTCTGACAAGGCTTGTTTTAATTTCTCTTCAGAGACATCTACGCGATATAGAATGTTTAATAATTTATTGAAATCATATTGAATTAAATAATCGACATGCTTTACCATCGCATTAAATTGCTTCTGATCGTCTTGATTTTCGTCTAATTTGATATGAAGCAAATCTGCGGATACTTTCTGCAAGGCAAGGCTCTTTTCTGAATGTGGTTGTTTATCTGTCAAAATTAATTTATATAGATTTAGACCTATGGAAGGCTGGATTAATTATTAAATCAAAGATACGCATTATAACGTTTTGGAATTAACTTCATATATTATCTTTTGATTAAATACGGATGTATATCTTTCTATCATTTAAATATAATTCCTTATTTTTTTCTTTAAATTGAATATTAACTACGCAATGCAAAAAAATGACCCAAGAAGAATTAAAAAAATTACAGCAGCATCTTCAAAACCCACATGGCATAGATGGTCTCACAGTGGGGGAGAATATGAATGAATCCAATGGAAAGATGATTTCAAAATCCATATCGTATTTAGAATTAAAACCGAATCAAACAGTGCTAGAAATAGGGCATGGCAATGCAGAACATGTCCAAGAATTCTTCTTGCAAGCACCCAAGATCGCGTTTTATGGGCTAGAAATCTCAGAAACCATGTGGAGAGAAGCACAAAAAAGAACCAAAGGCCTGGATGCTCAATTTCATTTATATGACGGGGTCATAATCCCCTTTGATGTAGAAACTTTTGATAGGATAATCTCCGTCAATACACTTTATTTTTGGTCTTATCCTCAGAAGATGTTAAATGAAATAGAGCAAACCCTAAAACCAAAGGGATTAGCAGTCATTACCTTTATGCATCAATCCTTTATGGAGAACCTTTCTTTTGTTGGAGAAGAATTTAAGCTTTATAGTAAAAAAGATTTTGAAGCTTTGGTAGAAAAGTCAAATTTAAAAATAATAGATTTTAAAGATGAGGTAGAAAAAGTGAAGAGTAAATCTGGCGAAATGGTAGAAAGAAAGTATAGTATCTACAAATTAGGTAAATAATTTGATGTAATGATGATTTAATTTAATGATAGAAAAATGAAAAACCTTACACTTGCTTTAGTAGAATTGGATATTGCTTGGGAAAATCCTGCTCAGAACTTTGAAACTTTAAACCAAAAGATAGAAGGAGTAGGGGCGGATATTTTCTTCTTGCCAGAAATGTATTCTACAGGTTTCACGATGAATCCAGAAAAGATTGCAGAACCAGAATTTGGTCCATCATTCAAGTTTCTTCAAGAAAAGGCAATTGAGAAAAATGCCGTTTTTGTAGCGAGTATTCCGACTAAATCTGCTGGCAAATATTATAACCGTTTGTCTTGGGTAGAGCCTAATGAAACTTTTGTGCAGTATGACAAGCGTCATTTATTCACACTCGTAGGGGAGGAGAAGCATTACACAGCAGGCAGGGAAAGAAAAACAATAGCTTATAAGAACTGGAAATTCATGCCCCAAGTTTGTTATGATTTACGCTTCCCCGTTTGGGCTAGAAACGATATGGCCTATGATTTAATCTTCTATGTAGCCAATTGGCCAGAAGTGCGTTCATACCCTTGGACCCAATTATTAAAGGCGCGTGCGATAGAAAATCAAGCGTATGTGGTTGGTGTCAATCGCATTGGAAAAGACGGCAATGGCATTCCACATGCTGGGGATAGCATGGTTTATGATCCACTCGGGAAAGAAGTGCCGCATAAGGAGCAAAATGGTATATTGGTATTTGAGGTTGAAAAAGAAATCCTACATAAAATCAGAAATAAATTCAAATTCCTGCAGGATCAAGATCAATTTAATATCGGAGATTGAGAAAACCCTTAAGCAGAAGTAATATGAGTATCTTCTGTCCAGTTGTTCTGTACCTTCAACCATTGTTCTATGATATCGCGTACACAGCCCCTGCCTCCTTCTACTTGAGAAACATATAATGCCATATTCCTTATTTCTGGCGCAGCATCCTTAGGGCAACACGGTAAACCCACCATGTTCATAACTTCTAAATCTGGAATATCATCTCCCATATAAGCAACCTCATCTGCGTCTAAATCATATTTAGCTAAAAAATCTTCTAAATCATCTTTTTTATAAGAGGAGCCCAAATATACATCTGTAATTCCTAGACCATTTAATCGCTGTTTCACAGACTCATCTTTACCCCCTGTGATAACCGCAATGGGGTACCCCTTTTTAATAGCTAATTGCATGGCATATCCATCGCGTGTATTCATAGTTCTTGTCATGTTCCCATCGGGCAATAACAGAACACTCCCATCTGTCAAAACACCATCCACATCCAAGACTAGTGCTTTAATGTAATTTAATTTGGCTTTATAATTCATCGTGATACGTTTTGGTAATAGAATGGCTAATTCTCTGGTACAAATCTAAATAGAAAGAATTGTCTATTAAACTTTCATGCTTTTCCAATACTATTTTATCATTTCTTTTAGCAGGTCCAGTTTGTGCATCTTTCGGAGATAAATCTTGCACTTTGGCAGCCGTTTCTTCTATCAATGGTAACAAATGGTCAAAAGACATACCTGCTTTTTCTGCCATTTCTGCGGCAATATAATACATGTGATTCACAAAATTGCTAGCCCATACGGCAGATAAATGTAATTCTGCACGTTGTTTGGAATCAGTAATATAGACGCGGTTAGATATCCGTTTGGCCAATTTCTTTAATAATTCTGCATCCTCTTCATTAGATGCCTCAATATAAAATGGAATTTCATCATATTCCAACTCTCTTCCCTTAGAAAAAGTTTGCAATGGGTACAAAACCCCATAGCGTTCATGTCTTTTTAATATATCCATGGGGATAGAACCAGAGGTATGTACCACTAGCGCATCATCAAACGGAATATGCATAGATAATTCACTAATAGCACTATCAGAGGAGGCGATGACAAAAATATCGGCGCGGTCTAATTCTGAGATTTTATCTGTAAATGGAATTCTATTATTCTCTCCAATAGATTGAGCTTTGTGCAATGTTCTATTATAAATTTGTTTTACTTCTATGGTGTTCTCCACAAAAGCCCTTGCCAAATGGTGGGCTACATTGCCAGCACCCAGGATTGTTACAGTAGACATGTATTTTGATTATTTAGTATGAATCACGAATATACAACTATGAATTTATGTAAAGAAATATAATTTAAAGCGAGTTATTTATAATATTTAAAAAATTAATTTTCTAAATGTTGGTTTCTGTATAGATTTAATTAAAGCTATAGAAGTACGCAGTTATTTACGCTTTTGTTTATAACTATGTTTATAACTAAACCCAACTTTGCTTATCTTTTTTATGATTTAAAATTACATTTGAAGAATATAGTATTACTGATTTAGCACTACTCATTTTGTAGCGTTTGACCAAGGGGAACCATGTGAAAATCATGGGCTGTTGCGCAACTGTGAATAGGATAGTATCCAGAGCCAGATTACCTTATCAGTAGTGGACATTACTTTCGCAAAAGAAGTAAGGTCGATAGAAGGATTCACTCTTTTCTAGGCGATATTTACACCTCTTTGCGTAAAAATATAATAAGAAAAAAGCCATAGAAAATGAATATATTTACTTACCGTCAGTCATACAAACCTTTTGAATATCCAGAGGTTTTACAATTTACAGAAAGTATCAATCGTTCTTATTGGGTACATTCAGAAGTAGACTTTACCGCAGATGTACAAGATTTTAAATCCAATTTACAACCTCATGAGCAAGAAGCCATCAAGAGATGTCTGCTTGCCATTGCACAAATAGAGGTGAATGTAAAAACCTTTTGGGGAGATTTATACAAACACTTGCCAAAACCAGAATTCAATGGATTGGGAAGCACCTTTGCAGAATGTGAATTCCGCCATTCAGAAGCATATTCAAGACTATTAGAAGTATTGAACTTTAGCCATGAATTTGAGAAAATTGCTCAAATACCAGCCATTCAAAAGAGAATTGATTACTTGACCAAAGCCCTCAAAAATGCCAAGACAGATAATCCAGAAGAATATGTATTCTCTTTGATTTTATTTTCTATCTTGGTAGAAAACGTATCATTGTTTAGTCAATTTGCAATCATATTATCTTTCACCAGATTCAAAGGGTACCTTAAAAACACGAGTAATATCATCGCATGGACTTCTGTAGATGAGCAATTACACGCCAATGCAGGAATCTTTATTATCAACAAGATTTTTGAAGAGTTCCCTACATTCAAAAATGAAAAGACCATCAGTCAAATCACAGATATTGTGAAGGAATCTTTAGAAGTAGAATCAGAAATCTTAGATTGGATATTTGAAACAGGGGAATTGGATCAAATTGGTAAGAAAGACTTACTCAATTTTATGAAATATAGAGTAGATGATAGTCTTCAAAAAATCGGACTAGATACGCTTTATAATATTTCTGCAGATGAGTATGCGCCTATGCGATGGTTTGAGGAGGAAGTATTCTCTAACAGTTTAGATGATTTCTTTGCCAAAAGACCTGTGGATTATACCAAGCATGACAAGAGTATCACCGCCTCAGATTTATTTTAAATGAAGCAAGAAGATATAGAAAAGCGTATAGAGGAGTCCAAAACCAGTGTATTCAAAGTGGTATTTCCAGGAACTACCAATCATTACAATACCTTATTTGGAGGGGTTGCGATGCAGAATATGGATGAGATTGCTTTTATCGCAGGTACACGTTTTTGTAGAAAAAATTTGGTTACGGTTTCCAGTAGCCAAATAGACTTCAACAAAGCAATCCCAGCAGATACCATTGTAGAGTTTTATGGTGAAGTGATAGAAGTAGGAAACACAAGCCTCAAGGTAAAAGTAGAGGTATTTAAGGAAAATATGTATGATCGTCACCGCACCAAATCCATAGAAGGCGTATTTACCATGGTGGCAGTCGATGAAAACAAAAAACCCGTCAAAATTTTAGATTAAACAGACATGGAAAGATATTGGTGGCTAAACCAGGAGAGTGAACAAATATTAAACAGGGGTTACCTATTAAAAGGTGAAACCGTACAAGGCGCGATAGATAGAATTACTACCGCCGCTTGCAAAAGACTTTTCAAGCCAGAATTAAAAGAAATATTTACAGAAATCATAGAGCGTGGGTGGATGAGTTTGAGTTCACCCATCTGGGCCAATATGGGAACAGAAAGAGGATTGCCTATTTCTTGTTTTAATGTGCATGTACCAGATGAGATAGAAGGAATCACCCATAAATTGGGAGAAGTTATCATGCAGACCAAAATCGGAGGAGGAACCTCCGGTTACTTTGGTGCATTGCGTGGTAGAGGGAGTACGGTTACAGACAATGGGCGGAGTAGTGGGGCGGTTTCATTTATGAAATTGTTCGATACCGCAATGGACACCATTTCTCAAGGAGGCGTGCGCCGTGGCGCATTTGCCGCTTATTTAGATATTGATCATCCAGATATTTTAGAATTCTTACACATCAAAAATATTGGAAACCCCATCCAAAACTTATTCTTCGGCGTATGCATTCCAGATTATTGGATGCAAGAAATGATAGATGGTGATATAGACAAGAGAGAAGTCTGGGCCAAGGTATTAGAATCTCGACAACAAAAGGGATTGCCTTATCTTTTCTTTAGTGATAATGTCAATCGTAACAAACCACAAGTTTATAAGGATCAGGGGTTAACAGTGCATAGCAGTAACCTATGTTCAGAGATTATGCTGCCGTCTACAGTAGATGAATCCTTTATATGCTGCCTGTCTTCTATGAATTTAGAATTATATGATGAGTGGAAGGATACTGACACCGTGAAATACGCTATCTATTTCCTAGACGCTGTATTACAAGAATTTATAGAGAAAACAGAAGGCAACTATTACCTAGCATCTGCCAATAAATTTGCCAAAAGACATCGTGCTTTAGGGCTAGGCGTATTAGGATGGCATTCATATTTACAGAAAAACAGAATCCCATTTGAAGGCTTAGAAGCAAAACAGCATACAGAGAAAATCTTCAAAAATATCAGCGAGAAAGCCAATGCTGCCTCAGAAGAATTAGCTCACATCTATGGAGAACCAGCATTGCTCAAGGAATATGGGAGAAGAAATACCACCGTGATGGCAATTGCGCCAACCACCTCATCTTCTGCAATTTTAGGGCAAACATCTCCGGGCATAGAGCCCTTTAGCAGTAATTATTACAAAGCAGGATTATCCAAAGGTAACTTCATGCGTAAGAACAAGTATCTTACAGAGTTATTAGATGAAAAAGGCATCAATAACGAGGATACTTGGCGTTCTATCATGCTTAACCAAGGGAGTGTGCAGCATATAGAAGAGTTGACAGAAGAAGAAAAACAAGTGTTTAAGACGTTTAAAGAGATAAGTCAATTAGAGATCATTCAACAAGCGTCTATTAGACAGAAGTACATAGATCAATCTCAGAGTTTAAACCTTAACATTCCATCCGCTATGCCTGTCAAAGAGGTGAATAACCTGATGATAGAAGCCTGGAAACTTGGAATCAAAACACTTTACTACCAACGTAGCCAAAGTGTCTCTAAAGACCTTGTAGGGAGTTTAGTTTCCTGCAGCAGTTGTGAGTCATAACCGTCATGCACACACACCATGTTTAATTTAATGAGAAAGCCGTTTCAGAATTTATTTGAAACGGCTTTTTAATGTAGTTAACTTTTTAAAACTTTATATCTAAATCACTTATACCCTTCAAGTTTGTAATGAATTTTCAAGATGAATTATAATTTTTTTGGGCGATTTAACAGGCTATCCATTCCAATTCCGCAGAAATCTGCTTATAAATAATAGGGCTGTAAAGAGCTTCCATCTGGTCGCTTTTACAGCCCTTTATTTATTTACGCATCTTCCTTTACGGGATTTCCATTGCTATCCCTATCGCAGGGTTGGTTTATGGTTGATGGTTTATAGTTTAAGGTTTATGGTGTAGGGTTGATGGTTTAAGGTTGATGGATGTTGGTTTAAGGTTGAGGGTTTGTGGTGCAGGTTTAAGATTTATAGTAAATAGAATCAAGTAGTACGTATCAAGATTTTTAGCTTTTTTATTTGCTTCATAAAGCCGCCGTCAGATTGAGCTGATTTCCACCGAAGGTGGAAATTGTATCGAAATGTTCCCAGAAAAAAAAGGACGACAATTTTAAATCGAAGCTGGTGAAGGCTTTGTATGTTTAGACAGACTTTCGTTAAGAAATTGACGTGGCTGGTGAAGCGTTGGGATTTCAATTTTAGAAAGTTTGACGGTGCCTCTGGCAAAACATTTGAAAGGCTTCTTGACCTTTTACTCATGTTCTTTTTTATTTATTTTTAATGGTATTCGTGATGTGCTTCGCAGTTGGTTCTTTTTGGGTCAAGCCAAAATGAATAGAAGTTTTAATAAGTAACAAGTATCAAAATTTAAGCATCTATTAGCAAGTCTTGTGTCTTTCCTCTTTCCTCTTAAAAGTGAGTCCCTGAACAGATTTCAGGGTGACAGCGCGAAGAACTGGATGCTAAATTAACGTGAATAATGCATAAGAAAAAGTTGTAAAAAAAGAGTAAAATATTTATATTGATAATTGATTAACAGTTAATTACAATAAATAAATACTTACTCCTATGTCTGAAGATAAAATTACAGAAATTTATGTAACTATCGATGATTTTAACCAACTTTTTGAAAAAGAACTACGTTTAGCATCATCATCAGCAAAGAAAAGAAATAGACAATCGAAGCTTTTGATATTGAAAATTAGAAACAAAAAACGCAACCCTACGGCTGCGTTTTTAAATTTTAAATTGATAAGGTGAAATTATTTTAAAACTTCCATGTCAAAGTATATCGTAGCATTAGGTGGAACAACACCACCAGCGCCTTGTGACCCATATCCTAGAGTAGGAGGAACAATCAAGAAAACTTTAGAACCCCTTTCAAACATAGTCAATGCTTCCATCCAACCCTGGATGAGTTGTGTCTGGCCTACTTTCACATTCAAAGCTTGATTTCTATCATAAGAAGAATCCAATACCTTACCATTCGCTAATCTAAGCGTATAGTGAATATTTATAACGTCTCCTTTGGTGGGTTTTGCTCCATCTCCTTGTTCTAATACCACATAACGCAAACCACTTTCTGTGGTTTCGGCTTTCTTGGTTAATTCCTTAATTCTATCTACTTCTTTTTGCATTTTTTCTGCTTCTTTTTGGCGTTTTTCTTCTAATTTTTTTTCATGCTTGGCTTTGGCATTTTCAAATGCTTTTACAGGATCATAATTTTTATAAGCATCTCCCTTGCGGATGATATCTACATGATTAATCACAATATCTGTCACAGGTTTGTCTTGTGGTCCTTTATCCACATTAGCAATGCTATCAATAACCTCTAGACCATCTATTACTTCTCCAAATACAGCATGTTTTCCATCCAACCATGGTGTAGGAACCTCTGTAATAAAGAATTGAGAACCATTGGTGTTGGGTCCAGAATTTGCCATAGATAAAACACCTTTTTTATCATGCACTAGCTCCTCATCAAATTCATCCTCAAAATTATAACCAGGTCCGCCGGTTCCTATTCCATCTGGATCACCCCCTTGTATCATAAAATCCTTGATTACCCGATGAAAGATGGTACCATCATAGAAAGGTGCCCCTAGAGGTTTTGCCTCATTTTGTATTTTACCTTCTGCCAACCCTGTGAAGTTGGCAACAGTCATAGGGGCTTGCTCTTCATACAAATTGATTAGCATGTTTCCTTTGGTTGTTTCCATGTGCGCGTATAAACCGTCGCCCAGTGCTTTGTAGTCTTCTTTGCTCATATATTTGGGAATTGATGTACATCCTATCAGCATCATTGTGATAAGGCATACCATTAATAATTTATTAATTTTCATGATTTAATATTTCGTTTAATCTAAGTTCGATTTTTAAGGGTTGATCTGTGCCGATTTTATCACCGTCTCCAGAAACGCCATAGCCTAAAGAAGATGGAATTAATATAATAGCATTCTCACCTTCGCTCATACGTTTAAGCCCATATTCCAAACCTTGAATCATGGGGGATTGTCCTAGAACCATGGTTTGGTTTCCTATCTCGTCAAAACTATAAATCACGTCATCTTGCAAATTGCTTAACTCATAATCAAATTGAATGGTATCAAAATCCTGTACGCGATAAGCAGAATCCATTCTGGTACGTGTCATGTAAAATCCCGCATTGGTATATAGATAATCTTCTGGATGATTACGGGTGTAGTCATTAATTTTTTCTAACTCCAAATCCTTTAGTTCCCTATTGAATTTTTGAGAATACTCCATGAAGTCGTCATTACTGTAAGTCGTAGGATATTGCGGCGGATTTTTCTTACAAGAAAAAAGCCCAAGCGTTAAACTTAAACTAAACAGTAGTATTTTCCAATTTTTCTGCATATTCTGGAAGCAAATTTACAAATTCTTTTACGGTATCCTCTAATGAATCATGGGACTTTCCGCCAGAGGCATTTTTATGCCCACCTCCATTAAAATATTTTCTAGCGACTTCACTACAATCAAAATCACCCTTGGATCTAAAAGATATTTTGACTAAATCCTGTTGCGTATCTTCTGCCATAAATACAGAAAATACGATGTTCTCTATCGCCAAGCCATAATTCACAAAACCTTCTGTGTCACCTTTTTGATAGCCTTCTGATAGCAATTGTTCTCTGGATAATTTAAAAACGGTAGTTCTATATTCTGGGTATAATTGTAGGCTTTCTACAAAGGGGCTCAACAACTTTAATCTAGAAACTGTGAAGGTATCTAATCGATCCAAAATTTTGTGAGGTTCTGTCCCATGCTTCATTAATTTAGCAGCAGTTTCTAGGGTAGAAGGTTTTACAGATGGGAACTTGAAATTTCCAGTATCTGTAATAATTCCTGTATATAAACAAGTAGCGATGTTTTCATCCACCAAATTATCCCAGCTCATAGCTTCTATTAAATGCCAAACCATTTCGCAGGTCGCAGGCATTTGTGTATCAGAATAGGTGAAGTCAAATTCCTGTGGAAATTGATGGTGGTCTATTAAAATTTTGACAGCACTGGATGCGTTGATATGTTCTGCCAGGTAATCTGCTCTAGAGGGTTCATTAAAATCTAGCATGAAGATAATATCTGCTTTTTTTATAGCTATTTCTGCCCCCTTAGGATTATAATCTCCAATGAATATTTTTTTTGCTTCTGGTAAAAACTTCAAAAATTTAGGGAAATCATTGGGGGAAACGATTTGAACTTGATGTATCATCTTTTTCAATACCTGGGAAAGCCCCAAAGTAGAGCCAATGGCATCTCCATCTGGGTTTTTATGTGGAATGATGACAATGTTTCTAGGTTGACTTAGGATTTTTTTAAGTTCGAATAATTGATTAGAATCTAGCATGTTTTGGTTTTGTATTGCGAAAGTAAGCAATAATCAAGAATGAATTAAATGGTGGGGATGATTTAGCATGTATTTATCATTTCAAATGGAATTTAAAGTGAAAAGTGTAATTTAATTTAAATAAAAAGGTTGCATTTTTGCTGGGTGTGATATTAGGTGATAATAAATATATCCTTTTACTTATCCTAGCTTTGGTTTGGGGGTCTTTTTTTATTTTAATTAAAAACGCGGTAGCTGTATTTACTCCATATCAAGTGGGTGTATTGCGTTTAGTGATAAAATCCTTAGAATTAAGTGCGGGAATGTTCTCCCTATGGTCCATTCCAGGAATGATCATTCTTATCTCTACTGGATTCTTTCATGAATTCGCAGGAACTACAGCACAATGGGAGGGATTAGGGTATGTTTCCATTTTGGCGATTGTTGGGACTGCCACGGCCATGATTTTATTTTATAAATTAATCCAAGATACCACAGCCGTTTTTGCAAGTACTGTCACCTATTTGATGCCGATTGTTGCCATAGGCTAGGGAATTCTCGCTGGAGAGGAATTCAACCTATGGTTTATATTGGGTGGCATGTTGATTCTCATTGGAATCTATTTAATCAGAGAAGAGAAAATTTAAGCAAAGTCTTTCCGCAGAATTTCCTCCATATTATGTTCTGCCAATCCTGTGATAAAAACAAAAGGATTAACGCCAGCACTTCCTGGGATTAGAGCAGAATCATTGATGTATAATCCATCATAACCTTTGACTCTTCCATAAAAATCTGTCGCTTTTCCCAGTACACAACCACCAAGCGGATGATAACTAAAATCGTCACCAAAACCATTGTTAAACAATAGTCTAGATCTAGTCCCTCCATTATCTATGTGCAATTTTTCTAACAGATATTTGGCAGCCTCTACAGCATAATCATTTTGACTTTTTTTCCAATCTAAAGTTACTTCACCCGATTTTTTATTATAGATAAATTTACCTCTTTCTGGATTGTTCGTAATAGATAGGAATAAGGTTGTCCATGTTTCTATCCCAAGAGGTAGTGGAGCAATCTCTGCAAAAATTTGATAAGGATGGTCACCATCCCACATATTAATCCCTTTTACAGGAATCGTGGATTGTTTGGTGCCAGTTGCGTTCACAAAGTTTCTACCTGTCATGATGTTTCCGTTAGGACCCCAAGTTTGTCCAACTTCATCATTTAAATTCGGTAAATCCCCCTCATGCTTGGCTTTCACTAGAATTTGAGAAGTGCCCACGCTTCCCGCATTTAGGAATACCTTGCCAGCCGTGTAGATTTCTGTTTCTGTTGTCTTACCAGAAGTATTTAATACGGCAACTTCCAAAGCATATTTACCATCTTCTGTCTGTGTGATTTTCTCTAGTTTTCTAAGTGTTTTAATTTCTAAATTTCCAGTTTCTTCTGCCTTTTTTAAATAAGTTAAATCCAAACTTAATTTACCAGCATTGTTCCCGTAAATCACTTCGCCACCCAAACCAGATTTATAAACTTCTCCTTGGGCCTCTTTTCGCATATATTCAAAATCGTAGGTATTAGAAAAAAATTCCGTTTTTAAATTAGCTTTATGTGCTTGTTTTTCTGCCGAACGAGAAAACGCATAATAATCTGTAGAATCATAGAAATCCTCTGGAATTTGTTCCACTTTTAATTCCTTATTTGCTAACGGGAAATATTGATTAAACATTTTGTCTGCATCCAACGCTGGGAAGATTGACTCAAAATATTTTCTCTTTGGAGTAATGGCAATTCCACCGTTTACGATAGAGCCTCCACCATAAGCTCTTCCCGCGAATATGCTCATGTCATTAAATTTGATTTTATCTAAAACGCCTGTATATTTCTTGATAGGGATAGGAATGGTGATAGGCGAATTAGGCCATTTAGAAAGCCAACTACTTCTTTTGTCTGGCGTAATCATTTTACAGAAAGTATCATGCTCTGGTGTTCTGTCCCAGCGCATACCCATCTCTAAAAGTAAAGCCTTGTGCCCATTTTCCGTTAATCGAAGCGCTGTAACAGCACCCCCATATCCACTACCAATGATAACATTATCTACATGTCCCATTTTACTTCTTTTTGAATTTAATATAGGCAATGTCCCACATGCCTCTAATGAAATCCCAACTGCACCTAATCCTGTGAGTTTAGCAAAAGTTCTTCTGTCCATAAAATTAATACTGCATGAATTGCACCAAATTAATAAGAATTTATTTAAATTTATAACCAAACATTGTTTTCTTATATTTGTTAAATGCATTACCCTAGTAAAATCTTAGAAAAAGCAGTAGATGAAATTTCACAATTGCCCGGAATCGGTAAAAGATCTGCCTTGCGACTCGCTTTACATTTATTAAAGAACGCTAAAACCAAAGGAGAATCCCTAGCAGTAGCAATAGATACATTGGTCAATGAGATTAAATATTGCCAAATATGCCATTCTATATGTGATGATGAGGTTTGTGAAATTTGTGCGAATCCATTCCGAAACCATGAATTAATTTGTGTTGTAGAAGATATTAGAGATGTAATGGCGATTGAAAACACAGGGCAATACAAAGGTGTTTATCATGTATTAGGAGGTAAAATATCGCCGATGGAAGGTATTGGTCCGCAACAATTAAAAGTAGACACACTCAAAAATAGAGCAGTCAAAGCCCAAGAGGTAATTTTGGCATTAAGTACTACCATGGAGGGCGATACCACCATGTTTTATATCTATAAAATCTTAAAAGATTTACCAGTCAAATTATCTGCCATTGCTAGAGGCGTGGGAGTGGGTGATGAATTAGAATATACAGATGAATTGACTTTGGTACAATCAATACAGAATCGGGTACCCTATGAAAATAGCATAAATTCTTAAATCCATGAGGCTATCTGTCATTATTGTGAGTTATAATGCTGTTAGTTATTTGGATAAATGCTTGCGATCTATTCAAGAAAACAGAATTCCAGCCATGGAGGTGATTGTTTGGGACAATGATTCTCCAGATAGAGAAGTGGAAATTTTAGAAAGGAAGTATCCAGAAATTAAATTTATTTTTAACAAACAAAATCTAGGGTTCTCTAAAGGCAATAATAGGGCGGTGGAATATGCCATAGGGGAGTATATATTGATATTAAATCCTGATACAGAAGTTAGTCCTAACTTTTTCCTATCCATCATAAATTTTGCAGAGCATTGTCCTAATTTAGGAGCATTAGGCGTTAGAATGACAGATGAAGTGGGTGGGTTATGGCCAGAAAGTAAAAGAAATACGCCTAATATGATGAATTCTTTTGCTAGAATTTTTAAAGTTAAATTCAGAAATGTTAAACCCTATCATGCGAATCATATAGCAGAAGATGAGGTGGCTAAAGTAGAGGTTTTATCTGGTGCTTGTATGCTCATGAAAAAACAAGTTTACAAAAAGGTAGGAGGGTTTGATGAGCGATATTTTATGTATGGAGAAGATGTAGATTTGAGTTATACCTTGTTACAAAATGGGTATGATAATTATTATCTAGGCAATATTTCTATTGTGCATTATAAGGGAGAGTGTACGCTAAGAGACCGCAAATATTTAGATAGATTTTATGGTTCTATGAAAATCTTTCTACAAAAATATGAGAAACCTCGCAATCGTTTGTTTTATTATATAGCGCTATTAGGTGTCAAGTTAAAACATACCATAGAATTAAGAAAATTAAAAAATTCTTAGCAGCTATTTTTTCACCCAAAATATTGAATGATTTTGTTGGCTATTACTTCTGCTAATTTAATTTTACTTTCATGCGTCCATCCTGCAATATGGGGCGTAAGTAAAACACGGTTAGATTGCAGTAAATAATCTAATGCCTTTGGTAATGTTTCTAAATGTAATTGCTCAAAAGATGTTTTTTCATATTCTAATACATCTAACCCTGCAGCTTTAACTTTTCCCGATTGCAATGCTTTAACCAATGCTGTCGTCACAACAGATTTTCCTCTTGCGGTATTCACTAAATAAATAGGTTTTTGAAATTGTGCCAAATAATCCTCATTCACTAATCCTAAAGTCATTGGCGTCTGTGGAATATGCAGGCTTAGAATATCCGCTGTCTGATAAACCTCATCCATGGTAGTTTGTCTACAATTTTCATCCCCAACACCATCTTTAATATCATAGCAAATCACGTTTGCATCAAAACCTTGGAGTTTTTTGGCAAATGCTTTTCCCATATTTCCATAGCCGATTAGCGCTACGGTTTTTCCCATTATTTCTTCTCCACGATTTTCCTCTCTTTGCCAAATTCCGTTTCTCACTTCTGCATCAGCCACCCGAAAGTTATTCATGATGCTTAAAAGCATTCCCAGACAGTGCTCTCCAACGGCATCTCTATTCCCTTCTGGCGCATTAAATAATAGGATATTTTTAGATTCTGCATGGGCTGTATCTATGTTTTCCATACCAGCCCCCACACGTCCAATAAATTTTAAATTTTCTGCCTGTTCTATGAAAACTTTATCTATCGTGAATCTACTCCTAATAATTAACCCATCATATTCCGCTATTTTATTTTCTATCTCTGCTTTGGATGATGTATAATCTTGTTCAATTTTAAAGTGATACGCTTTCAATTTATCTATAAGAATAGGGTGATTCTGATCTAGGATGAGGATTTTCATAAATTATTTCTTTGTATTCCTTTTGTTTGGTAAACTTATAAAATAAAAATTTAGTTATATTTGTTCTGCAAAAGAAATTACCTATGAAATACAAGCGTATTCTATTAAAACTAAGTGGTGAAGCCTTAATGGGAACCCGTTCTTATGGAATAGACCCCAAACAAATCATTAGTTATGCAGAGCAAATTAAAGATGTAGTAGATATGGGATGTGAGGTTGCCATTGTGATTGGCGGCGGTAACATATATAGAGGTCTTTCTGGAGCGGCCAACGGGATGGATAGAGTACAAGGGGATTATATGGGGATGTTGGCTACAGTGATTAATGGAATGGCGATACAACAAGCACTAGAAGATGTTGGATTAGAACCACGTTTACAAACGGCTATAGAAATGGAGCAAATTGCAGAACCGTATGTTCGCAGGAGAGCCATTAGACACTTAGAAAAGAAAAGAGTTGTGATCTTTAGTGGGGGATTGGGTAATCCCTATTTTACCACAGATTCTGCAGCAGTATTACGCGCCATAGAGATAGAGGCAGATGTAATATTAAAAGGAACTAGGGTAGATGGAATCTATACCGCAGATCCGGAAAAAGACCAATCTGCAGAAAAATATAAGAATATCACATTTAAAGATGTTTATAATAAAGGCTTGAAGGTGATGGACATGACAGCCTTTACTTTGAGCGAGGAAAATAAACTCCCTATTATTGTCTTTGATATGAATGTGAGAAATAATTTAAAGAAAGTAGTGTCAGGAGAGGATATAGGAACATTAGTAACTAATTAAATCAAAATAAATGGAACCAAATAATATTGTTAAAGATACAGAAGAAGGAATGAAGGAGGCGATTGCTCACTTGGGCAAGGCATTTGCTAAAATTAGAGCAGGACGGGCCAATCCCGCCATGGTTTCTGGTGTAATGGTAGATTACTATGGTAGTACAACGCCGCTTGCACAAGTGGCCAATGTGAGTGCGCCAGATGCTATGACACTGAATATCCAGCCTTGGGAATCTAGTATGATTCAGCCGATAGAAAAAGCAATTTTGGAGTCTAACTTAGGTTTTAATCCTTCTAATAATGGGAATTCTGTAATTATTAACGTTCCACCTTTAACAGAGGAGAGAAGATTAGAATTAGTGAAGCAGGCCAAAGCAGAAGTGGAAAATACTAAAATTAGTATTCGCAATTGGAGAAAGGAAGCAAATCATGAATTAAAAGAATCAGATTTGTCAGAAGATTTGCAAAAAATGATGGTGAATGATGTGCAGGAACTTACAGATAAATATGTGAAGATGGCAGATGAACACTTTGATGTGAAAGAAGCAGAAATTATGAAAGTCTAATCTATATTAAAATATAAGAAGCTTTAACCGTTTACAAATAAATGGTTAAGGCTTTAATTATTCAAAATCATTTGCGTTTAATAATAACTAACCTGATTTTTATAATATCCATTATTCATTATGCCCAAGAAACCTCATTTTCTGTCATAGATTCTATAGCGAATATATTGTCAAAAATCATAAGTTAAACGGCTTGAAGATAATTTAAATAGAAGCAAAATAGGTTTGATGGAGAAGCCAAAGATGAATTGAATACTACGTTTTTTTTCGAGATTTATTTTTGGAGGATTAGAGATTTTTGAAACGATGAACCCAGACGAATTCAATTCAGATCAATATGCTATATGCATTATTGAATCATACTATTCTAAAAATTAGAACCTCCCTACAGAAGTTTGCCAATGTTCAGTTAATGTATAAAGTAGTGATAGGAAATATCTCTAACAGAGAAAATCACTCCGTAGATTTTAGTAAAGTCAACCATCCATATCAAGAAATTGGATTAGAATTAAATAAATGGGTTTTCAATATATTGGGTATAGGATTTTATTATAGATTTGGAAGTTACCATGCAGGAAGCTTCAGGGATGATTTTGCTGTGAAAGACACACTAAATCTTTAAATTCAAATTTTATGTGGAAGAAAATAGCATCATTAATATTGCGCAATCGGGTAGGCATTCTCATTGGTCTGATTACATTTATGCTGGTTTGTTTGGTTTGCATATTTACCTGGGGCGTTAGATTTACGACTTCCAATGCACAATTGCTCCCTTCCTCTGATCCTGTGATGCAAGATTTTAATCATTTTCAAGAAACTTTTGGGAGTGAAGCTAATATGATAGTGATTGGCTATGAGGATGAGCGTATGGGTCAAGTAGAAAATTTAATGCAATGGGAAGACTTGCTTAAAGACATTCAAGAAATTCCAGGCATAGAGGGAATTTTCTCTATGAATGAAGCTAAAAAATTGGTTAGAGATACCATGAATGGTGGCTTTAAAATAGAGAATATCATTTCTGAATCACAACAGACGGATTGGAATTTAATGCGGAATGAAATTCGGAAGTTCCCTTTCTATGAATCTTTATTATTTAATAAAGACAATGAGGCTATGCAAGTTGTGGTGTATATGGATCCAGGCATTATAGATTCAGAAGAGCGGGTGAAGGATGTAGTTAAGATAAATGATATGGTAAATCAATTCATAAAAGATACTGGGATATCCTTGTATCTATCTGGAATGCCTGTCATTAGAACCATGAACTCCCAACAAGTAAAAGGTGAAACAATTACCTTTATTTTAGCATCTCTGGGTGTTACCTGTCTTATATTCTTTTTATTCTTCAGGTCGTTTAGAGCAACTTTTGTCGCTGTTTCTGTAGTTTTAAGTGCGGTAATATTATGTTTTGCGATGCTTAGTGTATTTGATTATGAGATTACATTGTTAACGGCTTTGGTTCCTCCACTTCTCATTGTGATCGGAATCCCTAATTGTATTTATTTATTGAATAAATATCAGGCAGAATATAAAATGCACCGCAATAAGATTAAAGCTTTGCAACGAATGATTATGCATGTTGGTAATCCAGCAATGCTCACCAATTTAACAACTGCTTTTGGTTTTTTCACATTTGTATTTACAGAAAGTTCTACCCTTAGAGAATTTGGTACCATCGCGTCTCTTAATATCATTGGAATCTTTATATTTTCTTTTCTTTTAATACCCACCTTATATAGTTATTTTCCAGCTCCCAAAAAGAGACATTTAAGCCATCACCAGACCAATTGGACGAATACCATTTTAAACGGCATGGAGAACTTGGTGTTGCATCATAGGAGATGGGTTTATGTATCTGCTGGTCTTATCTTAGTGTTTTCTATTATTGGTATTTCCCAAATGACGACCAGTGGTAACCTTCTAGATGATATGTCTAAAAAAGCTAAATTTTATAGAGATATTAGCTTCTTTGACAATGAATTTGGAGGCGTATTGCCCTTAGAAGTAGTCATTGATACCAAGAGATCCAATGGTGTTACCTCGCTTTCTACTTTAAATAAGATGGATGAAGTGAGTAGTTATATAGATTCTTTGGATTTATCTTCTAAACCTATCGCCGTGAGTGAATTGGTTAAATTTGCAAAGCAAGGCTATTATGGGAGTGATCCAGACTTTTATGAACTTCCAACAAATCAAGAACGGGCATTTATTTTAAATGAAATTCAACAGACCCAAGGGGATGCTAATCTAATTGGTAATTATGTGGATTCTACGGGGAGCATTGCTAGAATGACAACACTTCTCAAAAACCTAGAAAGCAAGGATATGGAAAACGTCATTGCGCATATCAATACCAGATTAAGGGAAGTTTTCCCAGAAGAACAATACGATTCTTATGTCACAGGAATGGCGTATGTATTTATGAAAGGAACCACTTATTTAACCAAAAACTTACTATTGTCATTGTCCTTAGCAGTTTTTTTAATTGCTATATTCATGGCTATCATGTTCCGTTCACCGCAAATGATTTTAATTGCTTTAATCCCCAATTTTTTACCTCTACTTACAACGGCTGGGGTTATGGGATACATAGGAATCCCTATCAAACCATCCACCATTTTGGTATTTAGTATTGCTTTTGGTATTGCCGTGGATGATACCATTCACTTCTTGGCTAAATATAGACAGGATCTCAATCTATTCCATGGCAATATATCCAAAGCTGTAGAATACTCTATCCAAGAAGTCGGGAACAGTATGTTCTATACCTCCGTTGTATTATTTGCTGGCTTTTCTGTATTTATGTTCTCCGGTTTTATGGGCATTGTAGCGCTAGGTGGCTTGATTTCTTTTACATTACTGGTGGCTATGTTGAGTAATCTAATTCTATTACCATCCTTGCTTTTATCTTATAATAGTTTAACTACCAAAAGATTCAAGAATCCAGATGTGGATTTCTTTGATGAATCAGAAGAGAATTAAATCGAATGAGACCAAACGTGTATTTTAGAAATTATAAGTAGAATTTAACTCAAGAGAAAAACCTTGCAAATCAAGATCATTACTTGATTGCAAGGTTTAAAATTTAAATTAAAAGGGATAAGATAGTTATTTCAAGCCTCTGGCTTGGATCATGTGCTCTGGAGAAGGATCCTCCCCACGGAATGCTTTATACATTTCCTTATAATCCATTGTGTTACCTTTAGATAAAATCATTTCTCTATATCTATCTCCAAGTTCACGTTTGAGGCCACCATTTTCATCAAACCAAGCCCCCGTATCCGCAGCAAGCATTTCTGTCCACAGATAAGAATAGTATCCCGCAGCATAGCCACCACCAAAAATATGCGCAAAATAACTAGAACGATACCTTGGAGGAATATGGGCATCCCAAAGATTATCCTTGGTCAACGCAGATTTCTCAAATGCATTTGGATCGCTAATCTGATTAGCCTCTGCAACAGATTTATCATGCCAGTTCATATCCAAATCCGCAGCGCCCATTACCTCTGTCAGGCTAAAACCTTGGTTAAAAGTAGACGCATTTTTAATCTTACGAATCAATTCCTGCGGAATCGTTTCACCTGTTTTATAATGCCTCGCATAATTAGATAAAACCTCTTGTTCCAGTGCCCAATGTTCATTGGCTTGAGAAGGATACTCTACAAAATCTCTTGCCACCGCTGTCCCAGAAAGCGTAGGGTATTTTTGATCTGCAAACAAACCATGCAACGCATGTCCAAACTCATGGAACATAGTCTCTACATCATCATAAGAAATCAAAGCAGGCTGTCCAGCAGCAGGTTTTTGATAATTACACACATTATAGATAACAGGTTTGGTATCATATAAATGGGATTGCGTCACAAA
The DNA here is from genome assembly GCA_009835005.1 of Flavobacteriaceae bacterium Ap0902. Lineage (GTDB taxonomy): Bacteria > Bacteroidota > Bacteroidia > Flavobacteriales > Weeksellaceae > Profundicola. The sequence continues at coordinate 102,420 of WTFG01000002.1, forward strand.
ATTACTCATCCAGGCACCACCACGTTTGCTTTCCCTTGCAAAATAATCCCCATAAAACAACGCTAATGGAGAACCATCCTTGTCAAAAACCTCATATACCACTACATCTGGGTGATACGTCGGGATATCCTTTCTTTCCTTGAATGTAATCCCATATAATTTAGTTGCAGCATAGAAAACGCCATCCTCTAACACACGATTAATCTCAAAATAAGGCTTAATCTGGCTTTCATCCAAATCATATTTAGCCTTTCTCACTTTCTCTGCATAATAAGACCAATCCCACGGTTGTAGATCACCCTTAATACCATCTTTTTCCATCATAGCCACAATGTCAGCAGCCTCTGCCGCACCCTTTTCTCTGGTGGCAGGAATCATTCCAGCAAAAAATTCATTCACCGTTTCTGGTGTTTTCACCATTGTATTCACAAGACTCCATTGCGCATAATTATCAAAACCAAGAAGCGCCGCCTTTTGAGCACGCAATTGCGCAATCCTCACGATGAGGTCATTCGTGTTATGAGCACCACCATTGGTTCTATTCCAAGAAGTTTCAAAAATTTGTTGTCTTAACTCCCTATTTTCCAGCGAACTCAATAGCGGCTGTTGTGTCGTATTCAAAATAGAAATGGTGTAAGTACCATCCTCATTCTTCAAAGCCTCCATTTCATTTTCAGACAATCCTTTTAATTTAGACTTATCCTTGATGATGATTTTAGAAGCATTATTTGCTTTTAACAACGTTTGATTAAAAGACGTTTGTAGTTCTGCCAATTGGCTATTCATAGCCTTGAGTTCCGTTTTTTGTGCCTCCGTCAAGTTTGCACCCGCCTGGATAAAACTCTTATAATACTCCTCCGTTAACTTTAAATCCTCTCCCTGTAATTGATTTCTATTCTCATAAACCGTCTTTACTCTTTTAAAAAGCGCATCATTCAAATAAATATTATCATAATGCTCAGAACTCAAAGGCGCCAATTTCTCCTGTGCATCTTTCAAAACATCATTGGTGTGTGCACTTGTCATCGCGTAGAAAACATTGCCCACCTGGTCCATTTCCTTTCCAGATTTCTCCAGTGCCAATACCGTATTTTCAAAAGTTGGTTCTTCGCTTTGCGCAGCAATCTCATTCACTCGCGTAGTTTGCAAACGCATAGCCTCCCTCATAGCAGGCAAATAATCCTCATCCTTAATTTGCTTAAAATCAGGGGCTCCGTATGGCAATTTGCTTTCTACCAGCAGAGTATTATCCGTTTGTGGCAGCTGCTGTGTAGTCGTACTTTCGTTCTTTACCATAGTTTTTGGCGTGTTACAAGACATCATTAGCCCAAGCAATGATGCAGAAATAATTATTTTTCTCATTGATACGTTTTAATTATAATCAAAATTAATGTACAATTTTAAATATAAGCATAATTTTTAAGTATTCAGAAATAAGACACGAAATTAATACATTCAAGAATCTAATAGTTTAAAATATGAGGGCGATTCAACGGGCTATCCATTCCAATTCCGCAGGAATCTGCTTATAAATAATAGGGCTATAAAGAGCTTCCATTCGGTCGCTTTTACAGCCCTTTATTTATTTTCGCATCTTCCCTTACGGGATTTCCATTGCTATCCCTATCGCTGGGGTGGTTTAAGGTTTATGGTTGAGGGTTGATAGTTTATGGTTTTGGTAGCAAGTCTTGTGTCTTTTCTCTTTCTTCTAGTCTCTTTCCTCTAAAAGGTGAGACCCTGAACAGATTTCAGGGTGACAGCGTGAAAAACTGGATGCTGGATTAATAATAAGTAGCAAGTCATAAGTATCTAGTCTCAAGTCTTTTCTCTTTCTTCATTCCTTTTAAAAATGAGACATGGAAAGAATATATGTCAATATAAGCTATTGCTTATTCATGCTGCTGTGGGTTATATTTATAATTTTATCCTATCTATAGATTTACAATCACGTTCTTCTCCTGTGAAATAAATTGTTTCAATTATTAATTGACATTTTTCTAAGTCAAAACGGGTATTAACTTCTTGCAAATATTCTACGTAATCTGAATAATGAAGTAATATGGAATCTCCCTTCGTTTGATTTTCTATCAAAAGCCAAACTAGATTTTCATTATCCTTAAAGTCTAGTACCGTTGTATATTTTGTATCATTTATCTGTACGGTTTCAAGAGATATAATACTATCTTTTTTTAATGATGCAAATTTTGCAATTTCTTTTTTATAATTAACTGTTCTATTCATCATGTTTAGAGGGCAATCTCTACTATTTTCAACCATAATATTCTTGGGTTTGCCAAATCCAAAAATAAATAATATGTTGAATAGAATAATGTACTTCATCATGTTTTTCACAACCTATATTCACGTCCTAATTTATGCCTCAGTCATTTTTCAATGGTAACCAACCTTTTCTTGCCGTAATTGCTACCCAAAGCGGTGTTGGAATATTTAATTCTTTTTGTTTTAATACATCTAGCTCCGTTTCGATGTCTTCTACTGCATCGTCTTTAATTTTGTTAAGCCATTGTGGGTCCATCAAAAGTTCTCTGCCTAAAGCAATCAATGGAACACCTGCATCCAAAGCTTTTTCTGCCTCCTCTGGCGTCTGGATGTTTCCTACGCCGATCACAGGAATTTGATTTCCCACTTTTTCTGCTATAAGCAACACACGGGATTGATCATCTGCCTCATTCCTCATAGAGCCTGACCAAAAATCTCTGACAGAGATATGCAAATAATCCATAGGCTTTTTAGCAAGCGCTTGTACAAATTGTAGCGTATCTTCCATGGTGATTCCTGGGCTTTCGATTTCTTCTGGAGAAATACGATATCCTACTAAAAATGGTATTGATGCTTTAGAGGCCTCCTTGGTCACCGCATCAACTACCGCTAATGGAAATTTCATTCTTTTCTCTAAAGTTCCTCCCCATTGGTCATCTCGTTGATTAGAATGTGGAGAGAAAAATTGTTGTATTAAATAGGTATTAGCACCATGTATTTCTACCCCATCAAATCCTGCCTCGATAGCTCTGCGAGTAGCCTCACCAAAAGCATGGATAGCCTCCTCAATCTCTTCTAGCGTCATTTCTCTAGGTGTCACAGCCCCTTCTCTTTCTGATGCTACTGCACTCGCACTTACAGGTTGTCTATTTTCTAATTCCGCTGGTGGTGACATACGCCCCCCATGTTGAATTTGTAGAATGGCTTTATTTCCTTTCTCTTTTAAAACACGGGCTATTCGTTTTAGACTAGGTATCATATTGTCATTGTCAGCGCCAATTTGACCATGAAAACTTTTACCTTGTTTCAAGACATAAGCACATGCCGTAACTAACAAGCCTGCAGACTCATTGCGTTCTCTATAATACGCTATTTCTGCATCGGTCGTGGTACCATCATTATTCCCAGATAGGGTAGTCATCGGTGCTAATACTACACGATTCGGCAACTGTATGCCAGAAACAGGAAACGTAAATGGAGATAATAGTTTGTGGTATTTAGAATTCATATTTTTCAATTCAAAATTAATAATTGGATTAAGCTTTTACAATCATTTTGCCTTTATTCTTTCCATCAAAAAGCCCTATAAAAGCTTCTGGAACTTGATTAAAACCTTCTAAAACAGTTTCTGTATAGCTCAATTTACCTTCTTTTAACCATGTTGCAAGTTGTTTTACCCCTTCAGGAAATTGATCAGCATAGTTGCCTACTAAAAAACCTTGCATCAAAGCACTTTTTTTAATCAAAAATTGTTCTACCCTAGGTCCCATAGGAATGCTCGTTTCATTATACGTGGATATAGCACCACAAACAATTACTCTACTAAATCGGTTCATTTGGGCATGTACATGATCAGAAATAGAGCCACCCACATTATCAAAATAGATATCCACGCCATCTGGTGTGGCAGATGCTATATCTTTCGCCATATCGGTGCTTTCATTATAGTTAATGCCTGCATCAAAACCAAATTTAGATTTTAGCATTTCAACTTTTTCATCCGTACCTGCAATTCCAACCACACGACAGCCCAATAGCTTACCTATTTGCCCAACCACACTTCCTACAGCACCAGCAGCACCAGAAACTACTAGGGTTTCACCTTTTTTTGGCCTACCGATTTCTGTAAGGCCAAAATATGCTGTTAAGCCTGTCATGCCCAAAATGCCTAGATAAGCTGATAAAGGGGCAAGAGAAGGGTCAACTTTTAATAAATTATCACCATTTGAGGCTTGATATTGTTTCCATTCTAAATTTCCAGAGATGTAATCTCCTTTTTGATAAGATTCATTTTTTGATTCAATCACTTCTGCTATTATGCCAGAAGATATAGGTTCATTCAATTGAAAAGGCTTCACATAAGAATCAGCATCTTTCATTCGTCCTCTTAAATAAGGATCTACAGAAATATATTTAGTTTCAAGAAGAATCTCCCCTTCCTTGATTGTTGGTTTTTCCATATTCGTAAACTCAAAATCAGAAATTTCAGGCTTCCCCTCGGGGCGGTTCTTTAATAAAATAGTTTTATTCATTTGTTGAATCTAAGAAATGTTTTTTTATTTGACTAATCTTTGAAATCATTATTTTAAACACGCCATATAAAGGATATTTCCTCATCTGCTTTTAGATTTCAACTTAAATTAAATGAAATATCAACTATTTAGCCAGTTTTGGTTTTAATTATGATTCTTGCTTATGTAGGGATTATACATTTAAATAACATAGAAGGGAGCGCTGATGTAGGATAACCTTCTATACCGTTAAAAAAAGCCTTACATGAGGTCAGTTTTACAGAAAACTTAAATATTGTTATTAAAATGGCAGTTGTGCATCAGCTACTCATGTTGTGGGTTTTTTTTATTTTTTATTCCACTTTTCAAATCGTTTGTCTATTATTTTCGTTATTTTATGATAATATTCCCAATTATTTTTTACTCTAAATATATCAGGATTATCTTCCGAACTCAAAGTTTCTTCATAATCGTTAATATATTCTCCATTATCGAATTCAAAATATTCCATCGCAAAATTAAATCCAATTTTATTCAGAAGTTCTCCGATTAAAACTCCGTCCAAATTCATATACAATTCAGATGGTGAGATTTTTTCTGATTTAGTTTTTTCAATTTCATCCTTACTTTCCTCACGTAAAAATTCACTTTATAAATCGTTTTTAATAATCCAAGCAAAAAACAAACCTGTAGGAACATAAGCTTGTTCTTCTTCAAGTTCAGCTTCGTTTATTGAGTCAAAATGATATTTCGCTTTGTGAAAAACAAAACTTTCATCAACTTCTCTTAATTCCTTATTTTTTTTATTGAATAGTTTTCCGAGCATTTATTTAATAAATATCTCACCCAAATATACCAAAGTTTGGTTTTATGCTAATGTTATGTCGGAATAATTATCATTAAAATAACCTAATAACTTATTAAATAATCAAAGGAATGAGCGTATATCATATATAGTCATGGCGTTATTGATGAGTTTTAATCGTTATCATTTTATATTTGGGAAATAGGAGGTTGGAGGAGGCTCGATTGATTAAAATATTTATTTCAGAATATACAATCTATAAATTTATTTTTCTAATCGCAGAGATAAATTTGCAGGTTAAAAACTACTTTCTACGAACATGAACCAGCCAAAAATGCTCTAGATAATCATCTCTGGTTTCGGGGTTTAGAAAACCTAATTTAAGTCTGGTGATTCTATAATGATGGGTTTTATGTTTTTCTAATATTTCATAATCAGGTCCTAGATAAGTTTCAGGATTCTCTTCTTTGATAATCGCCCAAAAGTCAGATTTATTGGGTGGTATTTGGTCTATGGTGGTAGGCGCAACGGTGCGTTGTACTTGCCAATCGATAGACCAAGTGTTATCTGGTGATAAATTATAAATATCATCTGCTGGGATTTGTTCTTCTTGAATGATTTTAGCGAACTGTAAATTACCTTGATACGCCAATAAAGAGGGATAAAATGTGCTATTTAGATAAATGGCAGCAATGAGGAATGTCCCAGCAGAAATCAGCATGATTTGATCATATTTTTTTGAGGTTTTATATAAAAATAACATTCTAGCAAGACATAGGATAAGCAGAAGTCCTATCCACCAAGAGTGAATGGGAAATGCATACATCAATAATATAACGCCAATGGCAATAATCGCAGCACTGATATATTGGGTGATACTAAATAATCTAATCAAAGAATGCTTACGCCCCATATAGGCGTAAGAGGAAGTACCTGCTACCATAATGGAGGCAAATGGAAGCACAATATTTAAATAATGCGGAAGTTTAAAGGCAGAAAAATTCATGCCGATAATGAACGTCAGCACTGTGGCAGCGGTGATGATTTCTGTTTGTTTTTTATCCTTAGAGAGGCAGTTTTTGCTTTTTAAAAATAAACTATAATAAAACCACAAACCCCAGGGGATCATCGCCCAAAGCAGCGTGTGAAAATAAAAAGCATAATCATTCTGGCTGGCGGTTCCAAAATCTTCTCCTTTAAATCGTCCTGTGCTTTGCCCGTAGGTTATAAATTCCAATCCTTCTGTTCCAAATTGATGGTAATAAGCATAGAACATAGGGGCAGAACCTATGAGAAAAAATAAAATCCCAACGAGTAATTTATAATTAAATAATTGTTTCCATCGATTTTGAAATAGAACTAAATAAAAGAGAAATAACCCAATAATGGCAACCGCAAACATGCCTTTGGTAGAATATGCAAACGCTGCGAATAGCCCACCTAGCATGGCACTTAATAATGTTTGATGATGCAAAAATTTAGTCCATTGCCAGCAAGCCAAAATAGTGAATGCCACTAATACAGCATCTGTACGGACATCGTGTAAACTAAGGATGATAGCAAAGGAACTCAAGAATATTAAAGCAGATAGATGCCCAATATGTTTATCATGATATAAAAGCGTTCCTAATTGATATAATCCATAACTGGAAAAAAGTGTCAATAATATAGCTGGTATTCTATACGCCCAAGGATGAAACCCGAAGATTTCAAAACTAAAGGCAGATAACCAAAAGTGCATTTGAGGTTTGTCTAAATAAGGGTTTAAACCTTTATAGATTTCTAAATAATTATGATTCTTTGCCATTTGCATGGCCATGGTAGCATGTTGTGCGCTATCATTTTCCATAAGGGGAATGAAAAGACCAAATCCAATGACTACCGCCCAAAGAACATATAAAAAAGTGTATGTTTTATTAGAAATCAATGCTTTAATTTTAATTATTTAGCATTTTTATTCTTTTCTTCTTCTGCCTCATTTGTCTGATAAGCAGATATAATGCTTTTTACAATTTTGTGACGTACCACATCTTTGCCATCTAATTCTACAAAAGCAATATCTTTCACATTTTTCAGGATACGCATGGCTTCTTTTAAGCCAGATTTTTGCTTTAAAGGTAAATCTACTTGCCCAGGATCCCCTGTAATGATGAATTTGGCTCTTTTCCCCATTCTGGTAAGGAACATTTTCATCTGGGAATTGGTCGTGTTTTGTGCTTCATCCAAAATCACAAAAGCATTGTCCAACGTTCTACCTCGCATAAAAGCCAGCGGAGCAACTTCTATAACACCTCTTTCTACATAATTTTCTAATTTCTCATAGTGAATCATATCCCGCAAGGCATCATAGAGTGGTTGTAAATACGGGTCTAATTTTTCTTTTAAATCACCTGGTAGAAAACCAAGACTTTCTCCTGCCTCTACGGCAGGTCTGGTTAAAATAATTCTTTTAACTTCTTTATTCTTTAATGCTCTTACAGCCAACGCTACACTGGTATAGGTTTTACCAGTTCCTGCTGGACCTGTGGCAAAAACCATATCCTTTTGGTTGACAGCTTCTACCAAGTTTCTCTGGTTAGGGGTTAGTGCCTTTACCATGACACCCCCTACACCATGAACCAAGATTTCATCAGACGATTTCATCTTTTCTTTAGAGGAGGAACTTAGAATAATTTCTTCTAAATCGGTTTCATTGAGCCGATTGTAATGGGCTAAATGGGATAGAATTTCTTCCATTTTAGACTCAAATTCTTCCAAAATATCCTTATTACCAATAGCAGAAATATACCTGCCGCGCGCAATAATTTTTAATTTTGGGAAATGTGCTTTTATGTAATCCAAGTTCTTATTATGGCTACCATAAAAGTCTTGTACATTTATTTCTTTTAATTCAATAACTGTTTCGTTCAAATGTTATTTTTTTTAATGATATAGGAACAAAAATAAGCAATATATTTGTAGTATATATATGGCAATAATAACTCTTACTACAGATTTTGGAATAGGTGACTATATGGTGGCAGGTATTAAAGGTGCTATACTCAAGCAATTGCCTGGTATTCAGATAGTCGATATCTCTCATGAAATAGAACCTTTTAATTTGGGAGAGGCTGCTTATGTGATTAAAAATGTGTATCCAGACTTCCCAGAGGATACCATTCACATCATTGGTGTAGATGCGCTGCCCAATGAGGTCACCAGATTATTGGCAGCCAAAATAGATGGGCATTATTTTGTGTGTGCAGATAATGGGATCCTATCTCTCATATTAGCAGAACTAAAACCAGAGGAATTGGTAGAAATAACTTTGGGCAGATACAATGCTTATAGCAATTTCCCTACGCGGGATATTTTTGTACCCGTTGCTTGTCACATAGCCAGAGATGGTTTATTAAATATCATTGGGAACAATACCAATACTTATAAACATTTAAATTTTCTAAAACCTCAAACAAAAGAGGATAAAGTACTGGTGGGGACAGTGATTTATATAGACAACTTTGGGAATGTGATTACCAATATCAGCCATAAAGTATTTGATGAGGTAGGCAAGGGAAGAACGTTTGAGATTTCTGTACGGAATTTTAAATTTACCCGTATTTTATCCAGATATAGCGAGATTGTGACCGATTTTAATAATGAAGTCAATAGCCATGGAGAAAAAATGGTTTTATTTAACTCCGCTGGGTTTCTAGAAATTGCTATTTATAAATCAAACCCCAAAACAGTAGGAAGTGCCAAATCACTTCTTGGGCTTAAAATTGGGGATAATATTAGTGTAGAATTTAAATAAATGGATTACTTAATATTCAAAGCCATACATATTATATTTGTGGTGAGTTACTTTGCAGGTTTATTTTATATCGTTCGGTTGTTTATATACCATACAGAGGCTTTGGAAGGATCAGAACCAGAGCAATCTATTTTGCATAAGCAATATTCTTTTATGGAAGAACGGCTATGGAATATTATTACCGTTCCTGCTTTTATCATCATGCTCATCACAGGTATTTATATGCTTTATGCTACCGATTGGGGTTATTTATCCCAAGGTTGGATGCATGTGAAATTATTATTTGTAGTCCTACTCATCGCCTATCATTTTTGGTGTTGGAAAACCTTAAAAAAATTACACCAAGCAAAAACTGGATTGAAGTCTGTCCAATTACGCATGATGAATGAGGTTGCCACTTTAATTTTGTTTGCGGTGGTATTTGCGGTGGTATTAAAACAATTATTTATAGACCACTGGTATTGGGCATTGATTGCTTTTGTTGGTATGGGTGTACTCATTATGTTTATCGTAAAAATCGTCAATCGCCATAAGGCCTAGGAGAATATGCAATAAATCAACCCTTATTTAGTTTATAATTAATGTAGTTTATAATTTATGCTCACAATATTCAAAAAAGAGTTCAAAAACTATTTCGGTAGTTATGCAGCCTATTTGGTTGCAGCCATATTCGTTTTAATTACCACTTTGTTTTTGTGGTTTTTTGACAATGAATTCAATGTATTTAATTTAGGAGAGGCCAGTTTAAGTACTTTTTTCTTCATTGCCCCATGGGCTTTTTTATTTTTAATCCCTGCACTCACCATGAGGCAATTTGCAGAAGAAAGACAATTAGGAACATTGGAATGGCTTTTTACACAACCTATTAGGATAAGCAATATTGTATTGGGCAAATATCTCTCTGTTTTGATTTTAATTTTATTTATGCTTGTACCTACTGTGATTTATATTTTCACTTTAGCTCATTTTAGTTTAGATGGGCAAGTAGATTACGGGACTATTTTCTCTGGCTATTTGGGATTATATCTATTGGGAGCCCTATTTGCTGCGATAGGAATTTGCGTTTCATCCTTCACTAGCAATCAAGTGGTGGCGTATGTAGCGGCAGTGTTTAGTTGTTTTGTTCTATATTATGGTTTTCAAGGAATTGCATCTTATAATTTATTAGGTGGAATAGACTATTATATGCAACAATTCGGGGCGCAATTTCATTATAATTCTTTCTTAAAAGGAATTGTAGATACCAGAGATTTATTTTATTTTATTACCATTGCAGCCTTAGCATTGGTCATTACCCAAATTTCAATTCAAAAAATATCTTCTAAATGATAAGCAAGGGCAAAATCATAAGCATTGTAGTCATCTTTCTTGTTTTAATCCTTTCTCAACTTTTCTATCAACGTTGGGATCTGACAGAGGATAGGCGATATTCTTTTTCACCCGCTACAGAAGAAGTCATAGAAAATATAGAAAAACCAGTGAAAATTAATGTTTTCTTAAAAGGAGAACTTACAGGGAATTTCCGAGTACTGCAGAACGAAACAGAATTTTTATTAAACGAACTTAACAGGAGAAACATTAATATAGAATATAATTTTGTAGACCCTTTAGCGCAAGACTTATCTTTAGATTCCTTGGCGCAATTAGGTGTGTTAGACGTTTCTATCCCCACCCAAGAGAAGATTCTTAGAGCCTTTCCATTTGCGACAGTAGAAAGCAATGGCAAAAAAGCTACCGTTCCTTTATTATCCAATAAGAAGGTTCCAATTGATGAACGGGCTTTGGCTTCGGTAGATTTATTAGAAAAATCATTTATTCAAGAAATTTATCGTTTAAATTTTAAAAAACGCAAACAGTTGGGTTTAATCGTACATCATGATGAGTTACTTCCTAATTATTTAGATGGATTGTTCCAGGTGGCGAGTAAGGATTATGATATCACGCCCTACACAAGGCCATTAGAAGATGCAGATAACTCTTTAAAACCTTCTGATTTAGATAGTTTACAAAAGTTTGATGCCTTAATCATTGCCAAACCAATCAAACCTTTTACAGATGATGATAAATTGGTGATAGACCAATACATTATGAATGGAGGGAAGACCTTGTGGATGGTAGAAAATGTAGATGCAGAAATGGATTCACTCTTCCGTTCAGAGCAGATTGTTTCCTTCCCAAGAAATAATAATTTAACAGATTTATTCTTTGCGTATGGTTTTAGGATTATGCCTGTTGTGGTAAAGGATTTGCAGTCTGGTTTTATCACTTTGGCCATAGGGGAAATGGCTAATAATACGGCTTATGAACAGTTTCCTTGGCCTTATTTCCCTTTAAGTATTCCACAAACAGAGCATAGCATCATCAATAAAATAGGAAATCCTTTGCGATTTGAATTTGCTAATCCTATAGAAATTTTGGAGCGCGATTCTGTGAATGTAGAGGTGCTATTAACTACGTCACCCAACGTGCAGTTACAAAAGCCATTGAGTTATATTAATTTTAATGAAATAGAAAAGGCAACGGCAGAGAACTATCCACCACAACCGGGCGTTTATCCGCTGGGAATTCTGTTGGAAGGCTATTTTAATTCTGCTTATGCAGGGAGAATTGAATCTCAGGAAATCTCAAATTTTAAATCAAAATCTCATTTGAATGAGATGATTGTGATTTCTGATGGGGATTTTGCCAAAAATCATATTTTTAGAGGAGAGCCTTTGCCTTTAGGTGCAGATAAATATAGTTTGAGACCCGATGTTGCCAGCCATCCATCTGTGATATATGATAATGCTAATTTCCTAATCAATGCACTAAATTATCTCACGGGAGATGATGCGATGATTGCACTGAACGAAAAGGAAAGAACACTTAGGTTATTAGATAAAAATTTGGTGAAAGCAGAAAAGTCCAATTGGAGATGGTATAATTTACTGATACCAGTGGGTATTATTATTTTATTGGCTTGTATAGGGATTTGGTGGAGAAGAAAAACGTATCAATAATTAAAATATGGTTCTATTTGTAACATTTTTTAAAAACCTACGTATAATAAGTAAATACGGAAGTTAATCTAGGAACATATTAACACAATCACTATTCATTTATCGGAATGATTTTTGCGTAAATAACATATTCTACGTGAGTGAATTATGTTGAATTAATAAAAGAAGAATAAGAGAAATATATGCGTCAGTTAAAAATTACAAAACAGGTAACCAATAGAGAAACAGCCTCATTGGATAAGTATTTACAAGAGATAGGTAAGGTTGATTTAATTACGGCAGAAGAAGAAGTAGAGTTAGCACAGCGTATCAAATCGGGTGATAAGATTGCTTTGGAAAAGTTGACGAAAGCAAACTTGAGGTTTGTAGTTTCGGTTGCAAAACAATATCAAAATCAGGGTTTAAGTTTACCAGATTTAATTAATGAGGGAAATTTAGGACTAATTAAAGCGGCTAAGAGGTTTGATGAAACCAGAGGCTTTAAATTTATTTCCTATGCTGTTTGGTGGATTCGTCAATCGATATTACAAGCCCTGGCAGAACAATCTAGAATTGTGCGTTTGCCATTGAATAAAATTGGTTCTATCAATAAGATTAATAAAGCTTATGCGGCATTAGAACAAGAGCATGAGCGTGCGCCTTCTGCAGAAGAAATTTCTGACCAGTTAGAGATGACAGAGGATGACGTGAAAGAATCTATGAAGAATAGTGGCCGACACGTTTCCATGGATGCCCCATTGGTAGAAGGGGAGGACTCTAACCTCTATGATGTTTTAAAATCGGGAGAATCACCAAATCCAGACAAGGATTTATTGGTTGAATCTTTAAGGATAGAAATAGAGAGATCTTTACAAACCTTGACACCTAGAGAGGCAGATCTAATCAGGCTTTACTTTGGTTTAAGCGGAAATAACCCTATGACTTTAGAAGAAATAGGGGAAACTTTTGATCTAACCAGAGAACGCGTTCGCCAAATTAAAGAAAAGGCGATTAGAAGACTTAAACATACGTCTAGAAGCAAAATCCTAAAAACATATTTGGCTAGATAAGGCAATGTAGGGTTAAAATTAAACAGAATCCTTGGGGTGAATAACGCCAAGGATTTTTTTATTTTGAGTAATTCTGTAACTTGTAAGCAGTTAAATTAAAAGGCATGTCCAATACCTGTGTAAATTGTGGTGAAGTATTAAATGGGAGAGCAGACAAGAAGTTCTGTGATAATTATTGTAGAAATCAATTCAATAATAAGAAGAATAGTGATGTGAATAACCTCATGCGTAATGTAAACAATACGCTGCGCAAGAACAGAAGAATTTTAATTTCACTGTTGGAGAATGGAGAGGAAATGAAGAAAATACCAAAGGATATTTTGTTAAAAAAGGGCTTTGATTTTAAATATCTCACAGAAATTTATACAACGCAAAAAGGTAAATCATATCATTATGTCTATGATATGGGTTATTTAAATTTGAGTGATGATTGGCTATTAATTGTACAGAAAATAAAAGATTAACTTTGATTAGGAAAGAAATCTTGTATCACGTCTAATTCTGTCTGGAAGAATTGCATTTTATCTCCAAATAATTGTGTGCCTTCTTCTTTTAATTTTTCTAAATGAATGGTTTTATATTCATTTAAATGATCACTATTTTCGCATAAATATTGAACCGTGTAATTGGTGGAATCAGGTTGGATGTGAGAGCTTAATCTAGAAAGTCTAGCGCTCAAGAACAAACCAGTATTTAAAACACTTGGTACATGTTTGCGCTTCATCCAGTTGAGCCATTGGATTTCTGCAGTTTGATCAATATTTATTGTTTCATTATATAAAATCATAACTTTGTTTATTACGAATGTAATAAAACCAATTCAAAAATAATATTTAATGGAGAAATCATCTTATTTTAAATTACCAAAGGAAGGACTTTACGGGGAGGCGAGCTCACGAGAATTTAAATGGTTTATGGACGAACCTTTAGAAGATGGAGGTACCAATTTAGCAGCAACGCCAATGGATCATGTTTATGCTGCTTTAGCAGGTTGCATCGCGATTACCATCCGATTATATGCACGACGTAAAAATTGGGAAACTGGAGAAATTGATGTGCTAGTCTATGAGGGAGAACTAGAAAATGGAACGAAAGTGATTCATAAGAAAATCAGTTTTGGGAATAAGGATTTAACTGCGGAACAATTAAAGAGAATTCATAAAATTGCAGATGTCTGTCCTGTTTCTAAAGTGCTAACCAGAGCCAATACCATTATTTTAGATGAGGATTAATGGCTAAACAGTGGGTGGAGAAATTAAATCAATTAGGCGCAGCGCGTGAACCTTTTTTCTTTTTAATAGATTATGCTAATACCAAGGGAGAGGTTTATCTCATAGAGAATTTAGGTGGGAATAATATTTCATTTGAGTTTCCTAATGTTTATACAAACAGCCCATCTTTAAGTGAAAATCTTGGTGTAAAATTAGCTAGTAATAGGATTGATTTTAAAACATATACCAAGACCTTTGATACGGTGATGTTTCATTTGAATAGAGGGGATTCCTATTTAACCAACCTGACTTTTGCCACGCCTATTGATTTAAACGTTAGTTTAGAACAACTTTATCCGTTAGTTTCTGCCAAGTATAAAATTAAATACAAAGAGGATTGGATTTGTTTCTCTCCAGAAACTTTTATTCAAGTTGTTCACAATCAAATAGCGACTTTTCCTATGAAGGGGACTATAGATGCTTCCACTCCTAATGCCGCAGAGACTTTATTAAATGATGTCAAAGAAAAGGCAGAGCATAGTACCATTGTAGACCTGCTTAGAAATGATTTGAGCATGGTGGCTAGCAATGTTCGGGTCAAAAGATTGATGTATTTAGAAAAAATACGAACCAGTCAAGGGGATATTTTGCAAATGAGTTCTGAAATTGTAGGAAATTTAGAAGAGAACTGGCATTCTCAAATAGGAAATATTTTGGATACACTGCTTCCTGCGGGGTCTATTTGTGGAGCCCCCAAACAGAAGACTTTGGATATTATTGCTCAGGCAGAAGATTATGATAGAGGTTTCTATACTGGAGTTGCTGGGTATTATGATGGTGAAACTTTGGATACATGTGTACTCATTCGTTTCATAGAAAACACGCCCAATGGTTTGGTGTACAAAAGTGGAGGAGGCATCACAGCCATGAGTGATTTGAGAAAGGAATATGAGGAATTAAATCAGAAAATTTATGTCCCAATTTCTAGAATCCATTAAATTATTCCAGGGTGAGGTCTTTCATTTAGATTGGCACCAAAAAAGAGTGGATGAAACTTTTGCTGCTAAGTTTAGAGGTGCCCAATCTTTAAATCTTAAAACCATTTTAGAAAATCAATCTTTGCCTAAAGAAGATTTGTTTAAGATAAGAATCGTTTATGATGCACAAGCATATTTGATAGAAGTTCTGCCTTATCAAAAAAGAAACATAAAGACAGTAGAATTTATAGAAACTAAGGCTGACTATTCTTATAAGTCCACGAACAGAAGTTTTATCTATAAAGCGCGAACTAAATCAAAAGCAGATGAGGTAATTTTCATCAAAAATGGATATATTGCAGATAGTTCTTATGCGAATTTGGTCTTTTATGATGGTCAAGTCTGGTTCACACCGACGACCTATTTATTAAATGGAACCACCAGACAAAGACTTATATCAGAAGACAAGATCAAAGCTATTCCTATCTTACTAGAGGATATCACTAAATTTGAGTATATTGGATTTATCAACGCACTCAATGATTTAGGCGAACAGGCTATTCCTCTAAATGGGCTTTAATTAGTTCATATTCATAACCTTTTTGTAGCATATACCGAATCACTTTTTGCTTCTTCTTATAAGAATCTGGTTCATTGAGTGTGGAGATTTTCTTTTCTATTAATTTCTCCATCGTCTTGTAATAATCATTAGCATCTATTTGCTTTAAAGCTTGTTCAATAAGTCTAGGCGTTATCTTTTTGCGCTTTAACTCGATTTTAATTTTATTGCGTCCCCATGATTTTTGATAAAACTTCCCTCTGGCAAAACTCTCTGCAAACCTTTCCTCATTCAGGAAGTTTTCTCGCATCAAGTAAAGCATAATGTCATCTTCCGCCTCTGGGGCTAGGTAATAATCTTTCATTTTGTTTTCTACCTCCCAATGACAACGATCTTGGTAAGCGCAATACGCTGTCAATTTATCGCGAATTTCTGTAATGGTGTATGATTTTTTATTTTTCAAATGGACTGTATAGGAAATTCAAAGATAAGGAAACAAGCGGATATAGGTTAGGGCAACTATGAATCTATTCATTTAACCTATTCTATCTAAAAGCAGGAAGGGATTGGGCATTACAATTATTTACTTTTTTTATGATATAAATTATATGATGTAAATTAAATATTGTTTACCTTGAACGCTTAAATTTATAAAAATAATCATTCCATTTTTTTAACTAATAAAATTATATGAACAAAGGTATTTATATCGCCACATTAGAAAAACAAAGCGGAAAATCAATGATATCCTTAGGTTTAATGCAATATCTATTGGGTAGGACGGCCAGGGTAGCCTTTTTTAGACCTATCATAGACTCCAATAAGACCAAGGACAATCACATTATGACCATCTTAAATCACTTTGAATTAGATCAACCCTATGACACGGCTTATGCGCTGACAAGGCAAGAGATTATAGAAAATAGAAACACAGGTAAGTTAAGTGATTCTTTAGAGTTTATCATTAAGAAATACAAGGAATTAGAAGAGGAGAATGATTTTGTCTTGGTAGAAGGTACAGATTTTAGCGGTGAAGGTTCTGTTTTTGAATTTGATTGGAATGTCAATGTTGCAAAGAATTTAGGCTTACCAACCTTATTAGTTAGTACAGGAGTAGGAAAGTCCGCAGATGAATTCTTCAATAGTTTGGAGATGGCTTATCAAATCTTTAAAAAAGAAGAAGTACAGATTCTGGGGCTTGTAGCTAATAAGGTGAAACTAGAGAATATAGATTTAATCAAAATTAAATTAAGAGAAAAAGTAACCCCAGACGTAGATATCTATACCATTCCACTTGTAGAGAGCTTATCCCAACCTACCATCAAAGAAATTGCAAAAGAATTGGATGCAGAAGTATTATATGGAGAAGCATTTTTATCTAATCTTTCTGGCAATTTTGCTGTAGGTGCCATGCAATTAAGGAATTTCTTAATGCATCTAAAAGAGAGTTCGCTGGTGATTACTCCCGGAGATAGGGCAGATATTATATTAGGTTCCTTGCAAGCCCATTTGTCTAATAATTATCCTAGCATTTCTGGTATAATTTTAACAGGAGGTTTAAAACCAGAGGATTCTGTGCTTAAATTAATTGATGGGTTATCATCTGTGATTCCAGTATTATCTGTCAAAAATGGCACTTTTGAAACTACGAATTCCATAGGTAATATTCAAACCAATATATCTGCAGATTACAGTGATAAAATTATAACCTCTATCCAAGTCTTCCAGGAAAATATTAACCCAGAAGTATGGATGGAAAGAATAACTAATTTCCATAATGAGGTAGTCACTCCCTCTATGTTCCAATATCAGTTGGTACAAAGAACCAAAGAAGAAAGAAAAAGAATTGTACTACCAGAATCCAATGATGACAGAATCTTAAAAGCAGCATCTAGATTATCATTAATGAATATTGTAGACTTAATTCTATTAGGAGATGAGGATGAGGTTAATCAAAAGATCAAAGATTTAGGCTTGAATTATAATTGGGATAATGTTACCATTGTAAATCCTGCTACTTGTGATAAGAAAGAAGATTATATTAAAACTTTCTATGAATTAAGAAAGCATAAGAACATCAATATGGAAATGGCACGTGATGCGATGGCAGATGTTTCATATTTTGGAACGATGATGATTTATAAAGGTGATGCAGATGGAATGGTTTCTGGAGCTGCGCATACCACACAGCATACTATACGGCCAGCGTTGCAGTTCATTAAAACCAAACCAGATAGTAAAATCGTATCATCCCTGTTTTTTATGTGCTTGCCAGATAGAGTTTCTGTGATGGCGGATTGTGCTATTAATCCAAATCCCAACGCAGAAGAATTAGCAGAAATTGCAATTTCCGCTGCAGACAGTTCTAAATCTTTTGGGGTAGAGCCTAGGATTGCTATGTTGTCTTATTCCTCTGGAACATCAGGAAAAGGAGAAGACGTAGACAAAGTGAGAAAAGCCACTGAAATTGTAAGAGCAAATAGATCTGATTTAAAGGTAGAAGGACCTATTCAATATGATGCCGCAGTAGATATGGG
This sequence comes from Flavobacteriaceae bacterium Ap0902, assembly GCA_009835005.1. Lineage (GTDB taxonomy): Bacteria > Bacteroidota > Bacteroidia > Flavobacteriales > Weeksellaceae > Profundicola. Next base: position 120,861 of record WTFG01000002.1, read on the forward strand.
AGTTGGTAAAAGTAAATTACCAGAGTCTGAAGTAGCAGGAAGAGCTTCTATCTTGATTTTCCCAGATTTGAATACAGGGAATAACACCTATAAAGCTGTCCAAAGAGAAACAGGAGCATTGGCTATTGGCCCTATGCTATTGGGTCTTAACAAGCCTGTAAATGATTTAAGTAGGGGTTGTACTGTAGAAGATATCTTCAACACAGTTCTTTTAACAGCCATCCAAGCACAAGAAAAATAAATAAATCAGCACCAGATGAGATAGGTTCAGAAAGAATTTGCTCATTTGATTCATAAGAACTAATTTTGTTTTATATTACATGCTTGTGAGGTTTTATATTAAATTAATTGATTACTCATTACCTAATTACAGGTTATTATATACTTAATATATGAAAGAGATTAACAAAGAAACGTATTTAACATGGTTTAAGGAAATGTCTTTTTGGAGAAGATTTGAAGACACTTGTCGTTCCATGTATTTAAAGCAAAAAATCAGAGGATTTTTACATTTATATAATGGTCAAGAGGCACTACCAGCAGGTTTTACACATGCTATGGATATGAGTATAGATAATATGATAACTGCTTATCGCTGTCATGTACATCCCATGGCTATGGGTGTTGATCCTAAGAGAATTATGGCAGAATTCTTTGGTAAAGTAGATGGTACTTCACATGGAATGGGTGGTTCTATGCATGTTTTTAGTAAGGAGCATCGTTTCTATGGTGGACATGGAATTGTTGGAGGTCAAATTCCATTAGGTGCAGGTATTGCATTTGCAGATAAATACTTTGATACTGGCGCGGTCACGATATGTTTTATGGGCGATGGTGCTACAAGACAGGGATCATTGCATGAGACCTTGAATATGGCAATGAATTGGAAATTGCCTGTAGTGTTTGTGGTAGAGAATAATCAATATGCGATGGGAACTTCTGTGAAGAGAACAGCCAATCATGAGGATATCTATAAATTAGGTTTAGGATATGAGATGCCATCTGCTCCAGTAGATGGGATGGATGCTGCGAAAGTTGCAGAAGCGGCTTATGAAGCCATTGAGAGAGCCAGAAGAGGAGATGGACCTTCATTTTTAGATATTAAAACTTATAGATATAGAGGACATTCTATGTCTGATGCAGAACCATACAGAACCAAAGATGAAATTAATCATTTTAAAGAAGAGGATCCGATTGGTATTGTAGAAAGAAAAATTCTAGACAATGATTGGGCTAGCAAAGAAGATTTAGATCAAGTGATGAAGGATGTGATTGCTAAAGTTCAAGAATGTGTGGAATTTGCAGAAAATTCACCTTTCCCAGATGTAGAGCAAATTTATTCTACTGTATATGAGCAAGAGGATTATCCCTTCTTAGATAAAGTTGAAAATCAGAAATAATTAAAATTAAATAACAACGATATGTTTGATTCATTCAAACATGCATTAAATATCATATATTATTAATATTATGGCTGAAATTATTAAAATGCCACGACTTAGCGATACCATGGAGGAAGGTAAAGTTGAGGCTTGGCATAAAAAAGTTGGAGATAAAATTGCTTATGGCGATATTATCGCGGAAATAGAAACAGATAAAGCTGTCCAAGAATTTGAAGCTGATGTAGATGGAACCCTGCTTTATATAGGTGTTCAAGAAGGTGAAGCTGCGCCTGTAGATGAGATTTTGGCTATTATTGGAGAAGAGGGAGAGGATATTTCTGCTCTAGTAGATGGAGGAGCAGAAGATTCTGCTAAAGAAGATTCCAGTACAAAAGGCACTGAATCTGCAAGTGAGGAAACTCCTAGTTCTGATGAAGCAAAAAAAATTGATCCAGAAATTTCAGAAAATATTCATGTCGTGTCTATGCCAAGATTAAGTGATACCATGGAAGAAGGTAAAGTGGAGGCTTGGCATAAAAAAGTTGGAGATAAGGTTGCTTTTGGTGATATTCTAGCGGAAATAGAAACAGATAAAGCAGTTCAAGAGTTTGAAATTGATGTGGACGGAACCCTGCTTTATATTGGAGTTGAAGAAGGAAATGCAGCTCCAGTTGATTCTATTTTAGCCATTATAGGACCAGAGGGTACAGATGTTTCTAGCATCGTAGAATCTGGTGGTCAATTACCAGAAAACAAGAAAGAAGACCAATCTACACAAATACAAGAGAAAGTAGCTCAACCTAAAAGCGAAACCAAATCAGAAGAACCAAAAAAATCATCTGAGAAATCTAGTCAAACAGGGAGAATATTTATCTCTCCGTTGGCTAAGAAATTAGCAGAAGACAAAGGATATGACATCAGTGATATCCAAGGTTCTGGTGATAATGGTAGAATTATCAAACGTGATGTAGAGAATTATGAGCCAAGTGTGCAGACACAATCTGATTCAGTTGCTTCTACAAGTTCTGCTACCGCAATGCCACAGCCTACTTTTACTGCAGGTGAGGATAAAACAATTGCTAATTCACAAATGCGTAAAACCATCGCTAAGCGATTGTCCGAAAGCAAATTTACAGCACCTCACTATTACTTGAATATAGAAGTGGATATGGAAAATGCAATGGCTGCTAGAAAGCAAATCAATGCTATTCCAGATACTAAAATTTCTTTTAATGATATTATAGTGAAGGCAGTTGCCATGGCTTTGAGAAAACACCCTCAGGTAAATTCTACATGGGGAGAAAAAGAAATGACTTTACATGGAGATATTAACATTGGTGTAGCCGTTGCTGTACCAGATGGCTTAATGGTACCCGTAGTGAATCATGCAGATCAAAAATCATTAACTCAGATTTCTGCAGAGGTAAAAGATTTAGCTGGTAAATCCAGAGAGCGAAAGATTAAACCAGAAGAAATGCAAGGAAGTACCTTTACAGTTTCTAATCTTGGAGCTTATGGGATAGAATCATTTACTTCTATCATTAATCAACCGAATTCATGTATTCTTTCTGTGGGTGCGATTGTAGAAAAACCAGTGGTTAAAAATGGACAAATTGTAGTAGGGCATACGATGATGTTATCCATGGCTTGTGACCACAGAACAGTAGATGGTGCAACGGGTAGTTTATATTTACAGACCTTAAAGCAATATCTAGAAACGCCCATGGCGATGTTCTTATAATTTAATATGAATCAATTTTTAATTTGAAGATTCAGGAAGAAAGTTTATCTTATTCCTGAATCTTTTTTATTGTATGATACCTTATTTTGATAATCTTCCAGAAGAAAAACTCATTAAGCAGTTCAAACAGGTTTGTGTATTTGAATTTGTGACATGTATATTATTATATCTGATCGCCATGCCTATAAAATATGAATGGGATATTTGGATTCAAATGATTCCCATCGGTTCCTTGCATGGTTTTGCTTTTACATGGTATTTAATATTGTTTTATTATGTGAGAAAACCTCTCAAATGGGATGATGAGGATGCTATGTTCGCTTTTCTTGCTGCATTTTTTCCTTTTGCAACCTTATGGGTAGAGAAGAGATTAATTAAAGATCATAAGAAATAAACAATTAATAGCTTCTTAAAATAATTTTTATTCCCCAAGGGGCTGACTCAAAAACTTAAAAACCAGTTATTGAGGATTTGATTTAGAATCCTATTATTCTAATAACCAGTTTATTATGAGATCCTGAAATAAATTCAGGGTGAGAAAAGTGGTGTTTTGGGACGGCTACTTTACTTTTGTCATACCATTGTTTTAAAGGGATATTGCTTTTTCTATTTCAGAGGTTACAAAGTCTTTTATAGATATACCCGCATAATTTAGTTGTTGAGGCAAAATACTAGCTGGAGAGAAACCTGGTAATGTATTCATTTCTAATAAATAGGGAATACCATTTTGTATAATAAATTCACTCCTGCTCATTCCATTCATTCGCAAGGAATTATATACTTTGATGGCTGTGTTTCTTACCTTTTCAGCAGTTTCATCATCTATTCTGGCAGGAGTGATTTCTTCTGAACTTCCGTTGTATTTGGCATCAAAATCAAAGAATTCATTATGAGAAACGATTTCTGTGATTCCAGGAACGATGGTCTGTCCTTTATATTGAATCACGCCTACAGAAACTTCTGTTCCGTCCAGAAAAGATTCAATCAAGATATCATCATCTTCTTGAAAAGCTTTTTCAAAGGCAGGAACTAATTCTTCTTTTGTTTTAACCTTAGAAATCCCCAGACTAGAGCCAGACTGATTAGGTTTTACAAAACAGGGCAAACCAACTTTTTCAACAATTTCCGTGATATTATATTCCTCCTCTAGACTCAAATAGACAGATTTAGCAGACTGAATGTTATATTTATTTAAAACAGCGAGTGTGTCTTTTTTATTAAATGTAAGCGCGGATAGATAGTGACCACATCCGGTGTAGGGTAAACCTATTAAGTCCCAATATGCTTGCATATAGCCATCCTCTCCAGGGGTACCATGAATAATGTTAAATGCTACGTCAAAATTAATTTTCGCTCTCTCTTTTTCAAAAGAAAAGTCCGCTTTATTGATTGGATAGATGCCTTCCTCATCCTTGGCGAACCATCCATCTACAGAAATGATGACTTTGATGGGATTGAATTTTTCTGTATCTATACTATCAAAAATGAGTTGTCCAGATTTTAGAGAAACTTGATGTTCTCCAGAGTAGCCTCCCATGACTATAGCAACATTTATCATAAACATTATTTAAACCATAAAATTATAAAACTTTACGGATGTATCTGATTTATTTATAAAAATTAATTTGCTTTTTTTATAAAATCATCTTTACATAAATCCTTATTTTCATTATTGTTATATTTGTAGCGATTTAAAATTAAATATGAAGTTTTTAAAAGCGTTCATTAGTTGGAAGTTGTGGCTAGCAATCTTATTAGGAATAGGATTAATTATCTTGTTATGGAATTTCTCTTTCAAATATTTAGATACTTATACCAATCATGGTGTAGAAGTAGAGGTGCCAGATTTATCTGGAATTCCAGTTCAAGAGGCTATCAAAGTTCTGGAAGAAAAAGAATTAAATTATGAAGTGGATAGTGTGAAGTTTACAGAAGATTACCCGCCCTATGCCATTCTAGATTTTTACCCTAAAGCTGGATCCAAAGTTAAACCCGGGCGGAGAGTTTTCATAAAATCAAATCCTAGAACATGGGCACCCGTAGAAATACCAAACTTAGTAAACAAAAGTATGCGATTGGCCAATACACAATTAATCATGCGCGGTTTTGTGGTGGGGGATACCATCTATGTGAAAGATAGAGCCAAAGATGCTGTTTTGGCCGTTTTATATAATGGGGATACAATTCAAACAGGTGCACTATTACCCAAAGGAGCAAGAGTAGATTTAGTACTAGGTAGAGGGCTTAACTATGATGTCCCTGTACCTAATTTATTAGGCTTTACTCTAAAGGAAACAAAGGATATAATAGATAATCAATATTTTGAGGTAGGTCAAATTTATTTTCTAGATAGCAGAGACAGCATAGATACCAAAGTAATATACCAAGATCCACCAGTTGGGGACATTTATGACGAGGGACTTCCTATTTCCATTTGGCTTTCATCTAAATCCAGAGAAGAAAATAAAACGATTTTAGATTCTCTAGATATAAGGTTTAGAAGAGTTGCGCTTCAAGATTCAGTTTACACTAGAGCTGTGGAATCCTCTAGAACGATTGATATTAGTGATTTACCAGAGGATATTAGGAATCAAATTAAATATGATCAAAATAGTGATCCAAATATGCGCCCTACCCAACCTAATCCTAGAAATAACCAATCAAAAATAGATACCACAGGTATCTCCATAGACTAATGCAAGAAAATTACGGAAAAAGCGATATTCAAGAATCAGAAGAATTATATGAACACTATAATTTTATTGCAGAAAAAGGGCAAAAACCTTTGAGAGTAGATAAATACCTTACTAATTTTATAGAAAATGTGTCTAGAAATAAGATTCAACAAGCTGCAGATGCAGGGAATATCCTAGTGAATGGTGCGTCTGTAAAACCAAATTATAAAGTAAAACCAGGCGATGAGATCAAGATCGTGATGACGCATCCACCGATAGAAAGTAATCTAATTGCACAGGACATACCCATTGATATTGTATATGAAGATGACCAAGTATTGGTAGTGAATAAAAAACCTGGAATGGTGGTTCATCCAGGACATGGTAATTATTCTGGAACCTTAGTCAATGCGCTCAAATTTCATTTTGATAATTTACCTAGTATGTCTTGTGAATTAGAACGGCCAGGATTAGTTCATAGGATAGATAAAGATACCAGTGGTCTTTTAGTGATTGCCAAGACGGAGTTTGCGATGAATCATCTAGCCAAACAATTCTATGATCGCACAACAAGCCGTTTATATACTGCCATCGTATGGGGCAATGTAGAACAAGATGAAGGAACAATCATAGGAAACATTGCTAGAAATCCAAATGACCGTATGCAGCTTATGGTTTTTCCAGATGGAGACCATGGCAAGCATGCCATAACCCACTATAAAGTAATAGAAAGATTTGGATATGTAACCGCGGTACAGTGTAAATTAGAAACTGGCAGAACCCATCAAATTCGTGTTCACATGAAACATATTGGGCATACCCTGTTTAATGATGAAAGATACGGAGGAGATAAAATTTTAAAAGGAACTACTTTTACCAAATACAAACAATTTGTAGAGAATTGTTTCAAAGTTTGCCCTAGACAAGCGCTGCATGCGCAAACATTAGGCTTTCAGCATCCTAAAACGGGAAAACAGATGAATTTTGAATCATCTATTCCAGACGATATGCAAAATCTATTGGATAAATGGAGAACATACGCTAACGCTACATGGCAAGGAGGAGCATAATATTTAACTACTCATAAGCACCTAAATTAGGAGTGTTGTCTCTTGGGATCTCATTAATATCTGTTGGTGCCATATCTATATATAAAGGATTCCCTTGATTTCTAGCAGGGGATTCTTCACCTAACCTCAAATCTTGATTGCTATAAATTGCAGATCTAAACATGGGGTCTGCTGTTAAAATTTGATTAAAGTCAGGGTGAGTGCTATAATTTATAGATTCAGTATCTTCATTCTTGATCAAACATGAATCAAATGTATAGTTGCCATTGTTCTCATTTCTTAAATCAACCACGACCCCATTGGGATATGCCCCATAGAAAATACTGTTGGCAAAAACCGCATTGATTGGATGGTTTGCTTCGGTTCCATCCAAATCTGTATAATCACTTAAATACAAAGGTATCGCTGGACCAGAAACGCCAACAACACCAGAAGCACTTTGGTTAGCAAATGTGGAGAAATAAAATTGATAATCTCCTCCATTTTCAATGTTTAAACTAGCATTTCCTGCATCGGAAATAACCACATTCCTACCCACAATGGTGCTATTTTTACTGAAAATCCCAGAAGATCCAGCATTATAAATTTCTACATTTTTTAAATCCGCGTAGGCATCAGTTAGGTTTAAACCATTATTGGCTCCTTTTATGATGATGTAATCTGCTAAAAGATTAGCATTCGGCATTAATTTAATTTCATTCCATTGTTTAGGCAATGTATCATATCTAGTGGTGTGTCTATCACTTCTGAATAAAATGCGCTTGTCTTTGGTTCCCATGGCGTTAAGCGTTGCATTTTCTCCAAGCTCTAAGCCACTGTTCTGGTGAAAGTAAATCTTGGTACCTGGGAGTATATCTAATTTTTTATCTTTTGCTATCTTCAGGTTGCCATAAATAATATGTGCCTTGTTGTCATCCCATTGGGTGTCAACACTAATTTCAGAAAAGGAGACATCACCATGTGGAAAATGGTATATGGCATCTTCTACAGCTGCTAAGAGTTTAACTTGCTGTTGATTTTCAAACATAATTTCATCTTCTGCAATCCAATCAGCGCTTTCTCCTAAAGCAATTTCTACAAAAATCATTAAACTATCCTTTCCACGAAGAGCAACCTCATTAAATTCAAAACCAGTTCTGCCGTCCACATTAATTCTAAAGGGGGAGTTTTCTTTTTGATTTAAATAAAGACTAGAGATTAGAACATCTTCATCACTATCATTAAATACTTTTACCAAAAAAGTTTCTGAATTTGATTGCGTAAATACGGTATCCAAAAATACAGTATCTTGTGAGAATCTAAACGTAGTACCAGCACTAGATTCAAAATCTAAATCTTTTCTACAAGATATATTGAGTATAAAAAAAGTAAGTATGAAGAAAATTCCAGATTGAGCAATGGTCTTATTTTTTAACATGAAAAAATGTTTTTACAAATATAAAATATTTTAAACATTTGTAATATATAAAATTAATTGTATATTTGCACTCCAAATTTAATTAGGAAGTCATGAGAAAAGATATTCACCCAGAGGATTATAGAATGGTTGCTTTTAAAGACATGAGTAACGAAGATGTGTTTTTAACAAGATCTACTGCAAGCGCAAGAGATACTATTGAAATTGATGGTGTTGAGTACCCATTAATCAAATTAGAGATATCTGCAACTTCTCATCCTTTCTATACTGGTAAAATGAAGTTAGTAGATACAGCAGGTCGAATTGATAAATTCAAAAATAAATATAAAAAGTTTCAGAAATAAATAATTTTCTCATAATAAATAATTTTTGGTCCCGATGAAAATCGGGATTTTTTTATTTTATATCTTTAGTAAATCAAAACTAAAAAAAGATGAATGTAGTTCTCTTCTGCAAACAAGAACAGCAATTATTATTACCCCTCACGTATATGAAGCCGGCTGGCGAGCTAAGGATGGGTATTTTGACATTTAAAGAGCGATGGCAGAAACTATTAGATGCATCTATTTCTTATCTCACAGAAGCTTATCTATCAGATTTATTCCCATTACAGGCTGCATCAGAAAATATATTTATTCACTCTTGTTATTTGCCTACGTATGATTTAGTAAATCAAATAAAATTATTAAAAGTTGGCGAGGTTCTTAAATTAAATGACGAGGTGATTGCCTTTAAAGGATCTTTAGAAGATTTTCAAAATGAAAACTTCCAGAAGATTATCAACTTTAAAAATAAATTAATTCATATCAATCGTCCGTATGATTTGTTTTCTTATAATCAGGAGGCATTAGATTTTGATTTTCAATTATTAACAAAGGATAGAAAATCTGCTTCTATTTCTAATACCAACGGTGTGATTAATCCATCCAATATTTTTTTAGAAGAAGGTGCCAAAGTGGAATTTGCTGTATTAAATGCTACAGCAGGGTCTATATATATAGGCAGAGATGCAGAAATCTGTGAGGGAAGTTTAGTACGGGGAGGTTTAGCTTTATGCGATCATGCCAAATTAAATCTAGGGACAAAGATCTATGGTGCCACAACGATTGGGCCTTGGTGTAAGGTTGGAGGAGAGGTAAATAATAGCATTCTCACCGCCTATTCTAATAAGGGACATGATGGATTTTTGGGCAATAGCGTGATTGGTGAATGGTGCAATTTGGGAGCGGATACAAATAATTCTAATCTTAAAAATAATTATTCAGAGGTTAAATTGTGGGATTATACCCAAGATTTATTTGAGAATACAGGATTGCAGTTTTGTGGTTTAATTATGGGAGATCATTCTAAATCTGCTATAAATACCCAGTTCAATACAGGGACAGTTACAGGTGTATTTGCAAATGTGTTCAAAGTTGGTTTTCCACCTAATAAAGTGAATTCTTTTACTTGGGGCGGTAGTAGTGAGTCTCCAAAATTTAATCTAGAGGCTGCGTATCAAGTGGCAGATAGAATGATGCAAAGAAGAAAAGTTGAACTCACGCCAGAGATTAAATCTCTTATTGCTTATCTCTATGATTATGCCAATTAGCGTAAATGTAACTTAAATCATAACTACTTTGTTTTCCATTTACTATTTTTGCATACAATCAGAAAAATAATCTTGTGAAAAATACCTATAATAATATTTTAGAATTAGTGGGTGACACACCCTTAATCAAACTTAATAAAATAGCAGAAGATATCCCAGGTGATGCTTATGCCAAAGTAGAGGCGTTTAATCCTGGGCATTCTACCAAAGACAGGACTGCAAAGTATATCATAGAACAAGCAGAAAAAGAAGGCATTTTGAAGCCAGGTTCAACCATTGTAGAGACGACTTCTGGGAATACTGGGTTTTCTGTTGCCATGATTAGTATTGTAAAAGGCTATCAATGCATTCTTGCGGTAAGTGACAAAACCAAGGCAGATAAGATTGCCTATCTAAAAGCCTTGGGTGCAGAGGTTTATGTGTGTCCTGCGAATGTCCCAGCAGATGATCCTAGATCTTATTATGAGGTTGCCAAGAGAATTCATGAGGAAACACCTAATTCTATATATATCAACCAATATTTTAATAAAAAGAATATAGATGCCCATTACCACGGTACCGGCAGGGAAATTTGGGAGCAAACAGAGGGACAAATTACTCATTTAATTGCGCCTAGTGGAACTGGTGGTACGATATCTGGAGTGGCTAGATATTTAAAAGAGCAAAATCCCAACGTTAAAATTATAGGTGTGGATGCTTATGGCTCTATTATTAAAAAATACCACGAAACAGGAGAGGTGGATAAAAATGAGATTTATCCTTATAGAATAGAGGGACTTGGTAAAAACTTGGTGCCTGGTGCTACGGATTTTGATATCATAGATAAATTCATCAAAGTGACGGATGAGGATGCTGCTTATATGGCCAGAGAAATCGCCTTAAAAGAGGGAATGATGTGTGGTTATACCAGTGGAGCAGCTATGCAAGCATTAAAGCAGATTAAAACAGAAATTCCTGCGGATGCTTTAACGGTGGTTATTTTTCCAGACCATGGTTCTAGATATATATCCAAAATTTATAGCGATGCATGGATGGAGGAACAAGGGTTTACAAATTATCCTACACCTTCTTCTAAAATTCATAAAATTCAATAAAAAAGTAAAGAATAAATAATTAATTCAATCAAAATACTATATATAGATGTTAAATGGTGATTGAATTTTTATCTTTGCAAAAATCTAAATGAGCATGAAATATGCATTCGTAACAGGTGTTTCATCTGGAATTGGTAAATCAACTGCAGAAAAATTCTTAAAAGAAGGCTTTTATGTATTCGGAAGTGTTAGAAAACCAGAACACGCAGAAGCTTTCAAAAACCAATACGCAGAAAGATTTCATCCCCTTATATTTGATATAACCGATTTTGAGGCTGTGGATAAGGCAGTTTCAGAAATTAGAGACATTCTCCAAGACAATATATTAGACGTTTTTGTGAATAACGCTGGTGTAGCTAAGTATGGTCCAATACAACATGTACCGATAGAGGAGTTGAGACAACAGTTTGAAGTCAATGTATTTGCAAATGTCAATCTTACTCAAAAAGTTTTACCACTCATTGGTGCGTCAAAGACAGCTAAAAAGAAAGGTAAATTATTTGTGATTAGTTCTACGGCTGGTATTATGACCCGTCCTATGCTAGGTCCCTATTCTGCATCTAAGCATGCTATAGAGGCTATTTATGATGCTTTGCGCAGAGAGATGATGATTTATGGAATAGATGTAATCATCATAGAACCAGGCCCTATCAAAACAGATATTTGGGGTAAAGCCAAAAAAGGAGGCAATCCGTATGAGGATACAGCCTATGGAAAGATCTTTGCTCAATTGGATGATGCTGTAGATCAGATAGAAAAAATTGGTTTACCTGTCAATAAGGTTTCAGACAAGATTTGGGCGGCTTATCAATCGAAAAAACCAAAGGCTCGTTATATTGTCACCCCAAAGAAATTCCAGTTTATTATGGCTATGTATGTTTTACCAGCCAAAAAATTAGACAAAATATTTTTCAAAGAATTTAAGAATTTAATTAAGTAAAAAATGAATATTAGAGAACGCATACAAAATCAACCAGGTCCATTAGGTCAATTTGCGGATTACGCAGAGGGATACTTTGTTTTCCCCAAATTAGAAGGTCCTATTGGTCCTAGAATGAAGTTCCAGGGCAAAGAAGTAGTATATTGGAGTGCCAATGATTATTTGGGATTGTGTAATCACCCAGAGGTTAAGGAAGTAGATGCTAAAGCGGCTGCAGAATATGGTATGTTCTATCCCATGGGGGCAAGAGCCATGTCTGGAGAAACAGATAAGCACCAACAATTAGAAAGAGAATTAGCAGAATTTGTAGACAAGGAAGCATGTTACCTGCTCAATTTCGGTTACCAAGGAATGGTGTCTATTATAGATTCTTTGGCTGGTAAAGATGATGTCATTGTATATGATATAGATTCTCATGCTTGTATTGTAGATGGAGTGCGTCTGCACATGGGTAAACGTTTTACATACCAACACAATGATGTAGAAAGTTTAGAAAAGATGTTGAAGCGCGCAGATCGCATTTCTAAAGAAAATGGTGGCGGTGTTTTGGTGATTACAGAAGGTGTATTTGGAATGCGCGGTCAACAGGGTAAATTAAAGGAAATCGCTGCGCTAAAAGAGAAATATGATTTCATGCTTTTAGTAGATGATGCCCATGGATTCGGAACTTTAGGTGAAAGAGGTGCTGGAACAGGAGAGGCTCAAGGCGTTCAAGACAAGATAGATGTTTACTTTTCTACTTTTGCAAAATCTATGGCAGGTTTTGGTGCTTTTGTAGCGGGAGATAAGGACGTGATCAAATTTTTAAAATACAATATGCGCTCACAAATCTTCGCCAAATCACTTACAATGCCCATGGTGATTGGTGGATTAAAAAGATTAGATTTATTGAGATCTCGTCCAGAAATCAAAGCAAAATTATGGGAAAATGTGAAAAAACTTCAATCTGGATTAGAGGAAAGAGGCTTTAATATTGGCAATACCAATACCTGTGTAACACCAGTATTTGTAGAAGGTTCTGTAATAGAAGCAACCATTATGGTGAAGGATTTACGCGAAAATCATGGCGTATTTACTTCTGTAGTAGTTTATCCAGTAATTCCCAAAGGCATGATTTTATTGAGATTAATCCCTACCGCTACGCATACAGAAGAGGAAATCAATATTACATTAGATGCGTTTGATGCGATTAGAGAGAAATTAGAAGCTGGTGTTTACAAGAAACAAGCAGAGCAAATGGATATTGATTATAAACCAATATAAGCTGAATCCATAAAGTTTCAAATTATTTAAATAAACCTCTTAGGGATAAACAAACCTGAGAGGTTTTTTTAGTTTATAACCATACTAATTGTGATAATTCAAATGGTAATCTATATTATGCTGATTGGATCTATATCGAATGAATTATTGAGATTTTAATAATTGAATTGAAGTATAGATAAATTTTTTGCTAAATTTCATAGAATCAATTTTTTAAATAATCAATCGATTTTTGTAAATTTACAATCAATCACATCAGATATGGTACGTAAAGATTTTTCCAAGATTTCTTTAAATCTCAATATTCCTCATTACTCTCCTCAAATTCGTTCTTATGAGTTAGATGGGATAGAGGTTCATAATGCATATTTAAATAAACCAGATTTAAGCGAACGCTTTGTCTCCGGATTTCCACCCTATTTGCGTGGACCATATACCACGATGTATGTACGTAGACCATGGACTATTCGCCAATATGCAGGTTTTTCAACGGCAGAAGAGTCTAATGCCTTTTATAAAAGGAACCTAGCCGCGGGACAAAAGGGTCTTTCTGTAGCATTTGATTTAGCTACGCATAGAGGTTATGATTCAGATAATCAACGGGTGGTTGGAGATGTAGGAAAAGCAGGGGTTGCCATAGATTCTGTAGAAGATATGAAGATTTTATTTGATGAAATTCCACTGGATAAGATTTCAGTTTCTATGACTATGAATGGGGCCGTATTACCTATTCTGGCATTTTATATTGTGGCGGCAGAGGAACAAGGCGTTTCAGAAGATAAATTAAGTGGTACGATTCAGAATGATATTCTCAAAGAATTTATGGTACGTAACACCTATATATATCCACCCAAGCCTTCTATGAAGATTATTGCAGATATTTTTGAATACACCTCTCAAAATATTCCAAGATTTAATTCTATATCCATTTCTGGCTATCACATGCAAGAAGCAGGAGCTACACCAGCATTAGAGATGGCTTATACCCTAGCAGATGGTTATGAATACGTGAAGACAGGGCTGGCCTCTGGATTAGAAATAGATAATTTTGCTCCACGCTTATCATTTTTTTGGGCCATTGGTATGAACTTTTTCCAAGAAATTGCAAAATTAAGAGCTGCGAGAATGCTTTGGGCCAGACTAATTTCTGAATTTGAACCTAAGAATAAAAAATCATTGGCGCTGAGAACGCACTGCCAAACCAGTGGATGGAGTCTAACAGAACAAGAACCTTATAACAATGTCACAAGAACAGCGATAGAGGCATTGGCCGCAACACTAGGGGGAACACAGTCCTTGCACACCAATGCGCTGGATGAGGCCATTGCCTTACCAACAGATTTTTCTGCTAGAATTGCTAGAAACACCCAATTGATTATACAGAATGAAACTCAAATTACCAGAACGGTAGACCCCATGGCTGGCTCTCATATTGTAGAGAATTTAACCCAAGCCATGGTAGATAGAGCTTGGGAATACATAGAAGAAGTCAAAGAACTCGGTGGGATGACAAAAGCCATAGAAGCAGGAATTCCAAAAATGAGAATAGAGGAAGCAGCTGCAAGAAAACAAGCCAAAATTGATTCTGGAGAAGATATTATAGTAGGTATCAACGGTTTTAGATCCAATTTAGAGCAGGATGAAATAGAGATCCTAGACATTGATAATACAGAGGTAAGAAGAAAACAACTAGAAAGACTTGCAGACATTAAAGCAACCAGAAATGGGGCGGATGTAGAATTAGCTTTAGAAGCCATTAAAAAAGCGGCAAGTACGGGAAAGGGTAATTTGTTAGATTTAAGCATTAAAGCAGCCAGAGTCAGAGCCACTTTAGGTGAAATATCAGATGCTATGGAGGAATCATTCTCAAGACACAAGGCACAGATTAAATCAATACAAGGTGTGTACGCTTCCGAAGCTTCTGATGTAGATAGCTTTAAAAAAGCCAGAGAATTAGCAGATGAATTTGAAGCAAAACATGGTAGAAGACCTCGTATCATGGTAGCAAAAATGGGACAAGACGGTCATGATCGTGGTGCCAAAGTAGTGGCTACAAGCTACGCTGATATGGGATTTGATGTGGATATTGCACCATTATTCCAAACACCTCAAGAGGTAGCCAAACAAGCGATAGAAAATGACGTACATGTTTTAGGGATTTCATCTTTGGCAGCTGGTCACAAAACATTGGTTCCAGAAGTCGTTCAAGAGTTGAAGAAATTGGGTAATGAAGATATCTTTATCGTAGTAGGTGGGGTCATTCCTAAACAAGACTATGATTTTTTATATGCAAATGGAGCGGATGCAATCTTTGGACCTGGTACTAACCTGACTGAAAGTGCTAGAGAAATTTTAGAAGGAATTACTTAGTATCACAATAGGATTAAAAATTAAAATAGATATAAATCTTAAAATATTTAAATGGAAAATATAACAGTTATCGGTGCAGGAACCATGGGTAATGGGATTGCGCATGTTTTTGCTCAAAATGGATTTGAAGTAAGTTTAGTTGATATTTCACAAGAAGCTTTAGACAACGCATTGAATACAATAGGAAAAAACCTAGATCGTATGATTGCCAAAGAGAAAATCACAGAAGGGGAGAAGAAGTCTACTTTAGATCATATTACTACATTCACTACAATTGATGAAGGTATTGCAGAGGCTGACTTAATTGTAGAAGCTGCGACTGAAAACGTAAACTTGAAGATGAAAATCTTTCAAGAATTAGATGAAAAAGCACCAGAGAGAGCTATTTTAGCAACCAATACTTCATCGATTTCTATCACACAAATTGCAGCACAGACCAACCGTGCAGATAAAGTGATTGGAATGCACTTTATGAATCCAGTACCTATCATGAAATTGGTAGAGGTCATTAGAGGTTATAATACGTCTGATGAAGTTACAAATCAAATCATGGGTCTTTCTAAATCTTTAGGCAAAGTTCCTGTAGAAGTAAACGATTATCCTGGATTTATCGCGAATCGTATTTTGATGCCGATGATTAATGAAGCTATTTATAGTTTATATGAAGGTGTGGCTGGGGTAGAAGAAATTGATACGGTGATGAAGCTAGGTATGGCGCACCCAATGGGACCATTGCAATTAGCAGATTTTATTGGTTTGGATGTTTGTTTATCGATATTGAACGTATTGCATGATGGTTTCAAAAACCCAAAATATGCACCGTGTCCGCTATTGGTAAATATGGTGATGGCAGGCAAGAAAGGCGTGAAGTCTGGTGAGGGATTTTATAACTATGCAGAATCGAGGAAAGCTGAAAAGGTGTCTCATCAATTCTTAAAATAAATTTAGAAAACCCGCCACTAATTCGCGGGTTTTTTTATATCAGACAGTTACATAATTCATTCTATTTATTTAAATTCGCAAGATGAAGAACGGTATTATAGTTTTAGATTTTGGTTCGCAATACAATCAATTGATTGCTAGGAGAGTGCGAGAAATGGGGGTGTATGCAGAGGTGATTCCTTGTACAACGCCCGTAGAAGAAATTTTAGCGCATGAGCCCAAAGGCATCATTCTTTCTGGTGGTCCGTCTTCTGTATTTTCAGAAGATTCTTATAAAGTAGAACAAGATTTATTTGAACAAAAGTTTCCTGTACTCGGTATTTGTTATGGGATGCAATTGACGGCACATATACTGGATGGCGAAGTAAAAAAAGGAAAAACTGGAGAGTACGGGAAAGCAGATTTTCACGTTACAGACCATAATAATAAGTTATTAAAAGGAGTTCCTGCAACTTCTACCGTTTGGATGAGCCATTTTGATGAGGTGGTAAAAGTTCCTAAAGGCTTCAATGCAAGTGGAAAATCATCTGCTGAGATTGCTTCTTTCTACAATGAAGAAAGTGATATTTATGCTGTTCAATTTCATCCAGAAGTTTCTCATACAGAATTTGGTGATCAAATGTTGCGCAACTTTGTATTTGATATTTGTCAATGTGAGATCAATTGGGAGTTAAAAGATTTTATAGCACATGAAATAGATAATATTCGCAAACAGGTTGGTGATCAACAGGTGATTTTAGGATTGTCTGGCGGGGTTGATTCTTCTGTGGCTGCGGTACTTTTACACGAAGCCATTGGCGATCAATTGACTTGTATTTTTGTAGATACAGGTTTAATGCGATTGGATGAAGGGGATACGGTGATGAAGACCTATGGAGAAAGTTTTGATATCAATATCATCCGTGTGGATGCCAAAGATAGATTCTTTGATAAACTAAAAGGTGTAAGCGATCCAGAAAAGAAAAGAAAAATCATTGGACACGAGTTCATTGAAATCTTTGATGAAGAGGCTAAAAAGATTGAAGGTGCTTCATTCTTAGCCCAAGGAACGATTTACCCAGATGTCATTGAATCTCAATCAGTCAAAGGACCTTCTGCAACCATTAAATCTCACCATAATGTGGGTGGATTGCCAGAAGAAATGAATCTGGAATTGGTGGAACCTTTGCGTGAGTTATTTAAAGATGAGGTAAGAAAAGTTGGCGTAGAACTTGGGATTCCAAGAGAGTTGGTATATCGTCATCCTTTTCCTGGACCTGGTTTAGGCATTAGAATTTTGGGAGAAGTTTCAAGAGAAAAAGTTGAAATCTTACAAAAGGCAGATGCCATTTTTATAGAAGAACTTAGAAAAGCTGATTTGTATGATGCGGTAAGTCAGGCTTTCGTTGTTTTACTTCCTGTGAAGTCGGTAGGGGTGATGGGAGATGAGCGTACTTATGAGTACACTGCTGTGGTACGTTCTGCAGATACCATAGACTTTATGACGGCTACTTGGTCTCGTTTGCCTTATGATTTACTTGAGAAAGTTTCTAGTAGAATCATCAATGAGGTAAAAGGAATCAACAGAGTTGCTTATGATATTTCTAGCAAACCACCAGCGACGATAGAGTGGGAGTAATTTTAAAATTAAAATAATATAATTTAAAAATCCTCAGCAATTATTATAGGTGAGGATTTTTACATTTAACCTAAATAATCGTTTAATTATGCTTATTTAATCAGGGCTAAAAATTCTTTTTCGGTAAGAATTTTCACGGTTCCTAATTCATTGGCTTTTTTCAATTTGGATCCTGCATTTTCTCCAACCACTAAATTCTTTAAGTTTTTGGTTACAGAAGACACTATCTTACCGCCATTTTTTTCTACCATTTCTTTGGCCTCTTCTCTGGTGAATTCCGAAAGTTTGCCTGTAAAAAGAAAAGTTTCTCCATTTAAAACTTCAGAAATATTTTCTTCAAATTCTGCCTCAAATTGTAGTCCTTCTTTCTCTAATTTAGCAATCATTTCTCTATGCTCTTCTTTAGCGAAATATTCTGTAACACTATTTGCAATTCTACCCCCAATGGCATCCACCGATTCTAATTCTTCTTCTGTGGCTTGCATTAATAGATGAATATTTGGAAACGCCCGCACTAATTTCTTTGCTACAGTTTCGCCAACATATCGTATGCCTAAACCATACAATACCTTATGAAAAGGATTCTGCTTAGAGGCTTCTATTCCTTCTAAAATATTTTGTACTGATTTTTCACCTAATCTCTCCAGAGGTAATAAGTCCTCTTGCCTCAAGTCATATAAATCAGATATTTTATTTACCAAACCAGCTTCGTAAAACTGAGCGATAGTCTCTGCACCAATAGAATCCATATCCATCGCTTTTCTACTAATAAAATGCTCTATTCTACCTTTAATTTGTGGTGGACATCCGTCTTCATTCGGGCAATAATAAGCAGATTCTCCTTCGTGTCTAACTAACGCTGTATTACATTCTGGGCAGTGCTTAATGAATTCAACTTTTTCTGCATCTTTTGGTCTTAAATCTAGATTAACATCCACAATTTTAGGAATGATTTCCCCACCTTTTTCTACCATTACCGTATCGCCGATACGGACATCTAACTGCGCTATAATATCTGCATTATGTAAAGATGCTCTCTTTACAGTCGTTCCAGCAAGCAAGACGGGTTCTAAGTTGGCAACAGGTGTTACGGCACCTGTACGGCCCACTTGATAAGTGATTTCGTTTAATTTGGTCTGTGCTTGTTCTGCCTTGAATTTATAGGCGATGGCCCATCGTGGTGCTTTTGCCGTATAGCCCAATTCATTTTGTTGATAGAATGGATTGACCTTAATCACGATACCATCTATTTCATAAGGTAAATTCAATCTTCCCTTATCCCAATGTTCTATAAAATCAAAAATCTCTTTTTGTGTCTTGCATAATTTAGCAGAATCTGGAACTTTAAATCCAGCATTTCTACAAAACGCTAGCATTTCCCATTGGCTTTCAAAAGGTAAATCCTTTCCTTGGACGGCATACATGAACGCTTGCAAAGGTCTTTTAGCAACCTCTGCAGAATCCTGCATTTTTAAACTACCACTAGCCGTATTTCTGGGGTTCATAAAAGGTTCTAAACCTAATTCTTCTCGTTCTGCATTGATTTGTTGAAAACCTTCTAAAGGCAGAATAATCTCCCCTCTCACATACATTTCTTCTGGAGCATCACCTCTTAATTTTAAAGGGATAGACCGTATCGTTCTGACATTGGTGGTAATATCATCTCCTTGGTATCCATCTCCCCTGGTAACGCCTTCTGCCAATTGCCCATTGATATATTTTAAAGAAATAGAAGCGCCATCAAATTTTAATTCGCAAACATATTCCAAGTTTTCATCCACTGATTTTTCCACTCTTTCAATCCATTCTACTAATTCCTCTCTAGAATAAGAATTAACCAGAGAATACATTCTATAGGTATGCTGGATCGTAGGGAAATTTTTGGTCACATCACCGCCCACCCGTCTTGTAGGTGAATTCGCATCCGCTAATTGAGGATATTTTTCTTCTAATGCTTGCAATTCTTTGAGTTTCATGTCAAACTCATAATCAGATATCGTTGGATTATCTAAGACGTAGTAATTATAGTTATGTTCCTGTAATTCTTGTGTTAATATTTTAATTCTTTCTTCTGGTGTCATAAACGAGCAATTAAAAGCACAAGTTAATAAATTACGTTTGATTTTATTAGAACCATGGTGGGTTTTCAATATTTATTACAAGATTAAACTAAATTTAATTTTAAATAAAAAATAAAGCCTCAATCGATTTCCGATTGAGGCTTTATTTATATTAATCTTAAACTTTAATTCAATTATTGAACTGCTTCTTCTGGTGCTTGACCAATTAGATCCATAAATTGATCTAGGTTTGGAAGAATGATAATCTCTGTTCTTCTGTTCTTCGCTCTCCCTTGTGGTGTTGCGTTTGTAGTTACCGTATTGTATTCTCCACGTCCACCAGCGGTCATTCTAGATGGATCTACGCCATGCTTGTTTTGTAATGCCATTACCACAGAACTTGCTCTTAACGCACTTAAATCCCAATTGTTACGGATATTTTCTCTAGAAATTGGCACATTATCTGTGTTACCTTCTACCATAACATCATAGGTTGGGTAGTCCTTGATAATTTTAGCAATTTTACCTAGAACTTCATTCGCTCTATCACTAATTTCATAGCTACCAGATCTGTATAACATGTTATCTGAAAGCGAGATAAATACAACCGCTTTTTGAACTTGAATGTTCACATCTTCCATTTCATCTCTAGAAAGAGAACGAGTAAGGTTGTTGGTTAAAACTTGACTTAAAGAATCACTCTTGTTTTTAGAATTAATTAATTGTTTAATATACTTATTAGAGGAATCAATTTGCTCAATTAATTTAGTGATATTCACATTACCACTACTTTGCGCATTTAAACATTGATCCAATGCATTTTGTAAACTTCTCACATTTTGCGCATCAGATTCTAGTCTGCTTCTTAAACCTTCTACCTCTGCATT
Organism: Flavobacteriaceae bacterium Ap0902; assembly: GCA_009835005.1. Classification (GTDB taxonomy): domain Bacteria; phylum Bacteroidota; class Bacteroidia; order Flavobacteriales; family Weeksellaceae; genus Profundicola. The sequence goes on from WTFG01000002.1 coordinate 141,911, forward strand.
ACATTTGGTCAATTCATTATTACATGATTGTTGCGCTTGATATACTGAATCAAACTGGCTCTGTAAATCATCATACTTTTTTTTGCTTACACAGCTTGTCATTACCAACCCGGATAGCCCGACTAACAAAAAGATTCTCTTCATAATTATACATTTTGAGCTAAATTACATCAATTTTCGTGCGGAATTAAATTTATTTATAAAATTAACGAAATCTTATAATATTAAGGTTTTTAGTAGAATTCAAATTGTATCATTACATTTGTTGGTCTATGTCTGCAAGAGAAGAAATCCCGTTTGATAAAGATAGTTTTAGAAGTAAGGCGCATAATATAATCTTTGAGGCCAATACCTTTTGGGGTAAATTTTTTGATTATACTTTATTGCTCTTTATAGTGATAAGTATAGTGGTGCTTATGTTGGAAAGTGTAAATTCCATCAATCTAAAGTATGGTGAAATATTCTTCTATATAGAATGGGTGTTAACTATCCTATTTACCATAGAATATTTGTTCCGATTATATTCTGTGAAAAAACCCGCTAGATATGCAACAAGTTTTTATGGAATAGTGGATTTGCTCGCTATTTTGCCTACTTTTTTAGAAATGATCTTCGCTGGTTCTCATTTTTTCTTAGTGATTAGAGTGATGCGTTTGCTAAGAGTTTTTAGGCTGTTTAAAGCCATTAGAATTGTAGATGAAAGCAATATGCTGATATATTCATTAAAGAAAAGCTGGCCCAAAATATCCTATTTTCTTTTCTTTATTTTATTGACAGTTTGTGTGATAGGTACGTTAATGTATTTGATAGAAGGCAGTAACTCATCTTCTGGTTTTCGGAATATACCTGTAAGCATCTATTGGTGTATTGTGACTTTAACTACAGTGGGATACGGTGATATTTCTCCCATAACACCGCTAGGACAGACTTTGGCATCTGTAATTATGATTTTGGGTTATTCTATCATTGCAGTACCCACAGGAATTGTGACTGCACAAATCACCAGACACGATAGAGACACAGAAATTCAAACAGAGGTTTGCCAATATTGTAGTGAGGAGAATCATTTGCCAGGATCTAATTATTGCCATAATTGTGGACATAGTCTTCATGATGAATTATAAATATTTAAAATATTTACTGCAACTCATACTTTTCTTTTGAAATCTTTAAGGTTCCAGATCTAATTCTTTGATTAAAATATCCTTTCTGTCTTTGGCGTAGAGTAATGTCATATTTAATTCAAATCCTAAAAGAATAATAAATACAGTGATGTATATAAATAACATCACAATTAATAACGTACTTATAGATCCATATAAAAGATTATAATTATTGAAATTTTCTATATAAAAACTAAAGCCTAAGGCTAATAGAAAAAATAAGATGGTGGTTAATATGGCACCAGGAACCATTTTTCTAAATCTACCATCAAAACTAAATCCATAGAAATATAATAGACATACAGCGGTTAAAAAGAATAAAAATGCAAGCCCAAAGAACATAAATCTCTTCACCCATATAATCATGAGATTACTTTCTAGCATAATTTCTAGCATCTCTTGTCCAGTGCTATTTACATAATTTAGAAGCCAAAGAAAGAATAATAAAAAGGCTGTTGAAAAAACAGTGAAAATTAAGGAAACAATATATTGCTGAATAATATTTCTATTCTTTACCCCGGCAATTCTATTGGCCGTATCACTAAAACCATTCATCAAGGAATTTACGCCATTGGTGGCAAAGAATACGGCTAATATAATAGTGAACCAACTGTTAGAGGTTTTACGCGCAATGATGGATACAACACTTTCTATTTGTACAGCATCATTTTGGGGGAAGATTCTATTGACTAAATAAGAATACATCATACCCTCTATATTGTCATAGTTGGGCAAATATGGAATCCATGAATAGACAAATAATAAGAATGGAAACAAACTTAAAAAAAGACTCCAAGAAATAGCAGATGCTCTGGTGGTGATGGCACCCTCTATGAGACTAGCAAAATATATTTTGATCAAAACATACAAATTAGTATCCTCTAAAGTTGGAATTTGTATGTTCTTTAGAAAGTCCGTGGTTTTTTGAACCGCTTTCAGATTCTGAAATGTTTCTTTAAAACCCATAAATTTGTAGTCGTAAAAACAAATATATGCAAATTTCTCTGCTCTGCGTAGGACAAACGGATGAAAATCAAATTAAGCAGTTAATAGAAAAATATGAAAAACGATTGCCAAGTCATTATAATTTTAATAGGATAGAGCTGCCAGATATCAAGAATAGAAAAAACCTCACAATAGAACAGCAAAAGTTGCAGGAAGAGAAATTGATACTAGAAAAGATTAAATCTGGAGACTTTGTGATTCTATTGGATGAGAATGGCAAAACAATGAGCTCATTGAAATTTGCGAACTTTCTAAATCAACAATTTGTTTCCATGACACAGCATTTAGTTTTTGTGATTGGTGGACCTTATGGGTTTTCACAAGGGATGTATCAGCGCAGTAATTATAAGATTTCTCTTTCTGCCATGACTTTCACGCATCAAATGGTTCGGCTTTTCTTTGTGGAACAACTTTATAGGGCTTTCACTATATTGCAGGGCAAATCATATCATCATGAATAATCAAAATTTTCGGCGATTTAAGAATACATATTTCAATTTTAAGGTTTCTATTATAGAATCTATTCTATTCTTTTTAATCGTTCTTTTTCTGGGGCAACTAGTGGCGGGAGTGGTTTCTGCCCCCACTTATTATATTCCAGCATTGAGTATTTTACTTTTACCCTTGTCCTTCTTTTTGGGTTTTGGTAGCGTAGCCTTTGTGCTATTAAAAATTAAAGGCATGGGATTAGCAGATATTAGGGATTTTTTACATTTAAAGTTAAACCCATTGCAAGGTGTTTTAGCGGTTTTATTATACGGAGTTTCTCTGCCACTGGCAGAATATTTATCTATGGTGGTTCCTGTTGATGGCACCCCTTTTTTAGAAGACTTATATGAATTCTTTACGGAAAGCATGAAAATTATATTTGAGCAAAAGATTGCTGCTTTTATTATGGTATGCTTGTTAGCACCTTTATTAGAAGAGTTCATTTTTAGAGGTATCATACTGCGCGGATTATTGCATAGTAATGTAAACCCATGGGTTGCTATTATTCTTACAGGGTTTTTATTTGGCGCAGCCCACATGAATCCATGGCAATTTATGGGCGCAGGATTTTTGGGGATCATATTTGGATTTGTGTATTGGAGAACGCAATCCTTGTGGCTGGTTATCTTCTTACATTTTTTAAATAATTCTATTGCCTATGCTATAACGATGTATAATGATAGTCTAGAAGAAACAGTGTTTGAGCCCAATTTTCAATTAATTATAGGTTCTGTTTTACTTACAATTCTAGTGATATTTTTATTGTATAAATATTCTTTGAAATCTGCTCTAAAACCTGTTAACCAGATAGAGAATAGATAGAAATATCTTAATCAATATTCTATTTATATAATTTACATTATTGAATTATCAATAAATCTTTGTATTTTTGAGAGATTCCAATTTTTTAAAATATGCAAACAGATACAATTTCTCAAAATAAGGAAATCTCCTTTGATACTTTTAAACAACAAGTTTTAGACGATTATTATATGGCACGTCTCAGCCGTGAGGCTAGTTTTTTAGGGAGAAGAGAGGTGTTGACTGGTAAGGCAAAATTTGGAATATTCGGTGCTGGGAAAGAACTTCCACAAATTGCTATGGCCAAAGTGTTTCGCAATGGTGATTTTAGATCTGGCTATTATAGAGACCAAACCTTTATGCTAGCCATAGGGCAATTAACCATAGAAGGTTTCTTTGCGCAATTATATGCCGTTACAGACGAGAACATAGAAAAAGCATCGGGTGGTAGACAAATGACAGCGCATTTTGCTACGCATTCACTAAACAAAGATGGCTCTTGGAAAAAACTTACAGATCAAAAAAATTCTAGTGCAGATATTTCGCCCACGGCAGGTCAAATGCCACGATTGGTAGGTCTAGCACAAGCCTCTAAATTTTATAGAAACCACCCAGAAGCAGACAAAGAAGAAATATTTTCTAAAAACGGAAATGAAATTGCTTTTGGTACAATAGGAGATGCTTCTACCTCAGAAGGACATTTCTGGGAAACTGTAAACGCAGCAGGGGTATTGCAAGTCCCCATGATAATTTCTATTTGGGATGATGAATATGGTATTTCTGTAGGGGCTAATTACCAAAGAACCAAAAAGAATTTATCTGAAATGTTGAAAGGCTTTCAGCGTACAGATAATGAAAGAGGTCTAGAAATAATTACCACAAAAGCCCATGATTATGCAGATTTAGTAGAGGCTTATGAGAGAGCAGAAAAGTTAGCAAGAGAGCAGCATATTCCTGTAGTAGTTCATGTAAGAGAAGCCACCCAGCCACAAGGACACTCCACCTCTGGGTCTCATGAAAGATATAAATCTATAGAAAGATTAACTTGGGAAAAAGACAACGATAATATTGCCAAGTTTAGAGCGTGGATTCTAGACTTTAAAGCACAAGAAGGAGACAGAGAACTAGTAATAGCCACAGAAGAAGAACTAGACGAATTAGATAAAAAAGCCAAAAAAGAAGTAAAAGAAGGACAGAAAAAAGCATGGGCTGTATTTAAATCTCAAATAGACTCTATGCAAAAAGTAGCCTTGCCCCTATTAGAAAAAATAGCAGAAAACTCTAGTAGAAAACCTTTTATCCAAAAAGAAATTCAAGACTTTAAGAAAAAAGTATATGTCTATAAAAGAGATGTTTTGCATACTGTTCGCAAAATCTTACGTCTAACCATACAAGAAAATACAACAGAACGTCAGGCTTTGGTAGAATGGCTAGAGCAAACCATGGCAAAACAAAGAGAATTATACTCCAGTAAATTATACTTCGAAGATTTTAATAAACTGCCACAAAACGTTGCTCCATCTTATAACGCAGATGCAGAAGAAGTAGATGGGAGAATAGTTTTAAGAGATAATTTTGAGCATATCTTTAACCACAACAAAAAAGTATTAACCTTTGGAGAAGACTCGGGACAGATAGGAGATGTAAACCAAGGGTTAGAAGGTCTACAAAGCAAATTTGGAACAAATAGAATTAGCGATACAGGCATTAGAGAGGCCACCATTTTAGGACAGGGCATAGGCCTTGCCATGAGAGGGCTAAGACCCATTGCAGAGATTCAATATTTAGACTATGTTCTCTATTGCCTACAAGGATTAAGTGATGATTTATCTACTGTCCTGTACAGATCTAATGGTAGACAAAAAGCACCTGTAATTGTACGTACAAGAGGACATAGATTAGAAGGTATTTGGCATGCAGGATCACCCATGGGTGGAATCTTAAATCTTGTACGTGGAATGTATGTATTAGTTCCTAGAGATTTGACAAAAGCAGCAGGTTTTTATAACTCCTTATTAAAGACAGAAACGCCAGCCATTGTAGTTGAAAGTTTAAACGGATATCGTTTAAAAGAGAAAATGCCAGCCAACTTAGGGGAATTTCAAACACCAATTGGTGAGGTTGAGGTAACCAAAGAGGGGTCTGATATTACGTTGGTAACTTATGGTTCTACTTGGAGAATTGTAGCCGATGCAGCAAAAGAGTTATCTTCTCTAGGCATTGATGCTGAGGTAATTGATATTCAATCTTTAATTCCTTTTGATGTAAGCAAGCAAATTGCAAAAAGTTTAGAAAAGACCAACCGTTTAGTTGTAATAGATGAAGATGTACCTGGAGGGGCTTCTGCTTATATATTACAGCAGATATTAGAAAATATGGATGGTTATCATTTATTAGATAGTAAACCATTAACGATTACAGCCAAAGCACATAGACCTGCTTATGCTACAGATGGAGATTATTTCTCTAAACCATCTTTAGATGATATTGTGGAGAAAGTATATGCTGTAATGCATGAAAGCAATCCAACTAAATTTCCTGCGATTTAATCAGGATATTTCATAATAAATTATATATAGTCACTTTAAAGTTTTAGAGTGGCTATTTTTTATTAATTTCACGGCATGAGAATAGATATTGTTACCGTATTGCCAGAGTTATTAAAAAGTCCTTTTGAAGCCTCTATTTTAAATAGAGCGCAAGAAAAAGGATTGGTAGAGGTGCATTTACATAATTTACGAGATTGGACCACAGATAATTATAAAACCGTAGATGATTATCAATATGGCGGGGGGGCTGGTATGGTAATGACGCCAGAGCCTATACAACGTTGTTTTGAGGAATTAATGAAAGAACGCAACTATGATGAGGTGATTTATATGACACCAGATGGTGTGGTTTTTAATCAACATATAGCCAATCAATTATCTCTAAAAGGTAATATATTAATGCTTTGTGGTCACTATAAAGGTGTGGACCAAAGAATTAGAGATAAATATATTACACTGGAAATTTCCATAGGGGACTATGTATTGAGTGGGGGCGAACTAGCAGCGGCGGTAGTTTCGGATGCTATTATAAGGCTTTTACCAGGTGTGTTGAACAATGAGACCTCTGCGCTAGAAGATTCTTTTCAAGACAATCTATTAGCTCCACCAGTTTACACAAGGCCTGCAGAGTGGGAGGGAATGAAAGTTCCAGATATCCTATTAAGCGGAAATTTTGCTAAAATAAATGAATGGCGAGAAGAGCAGGCTTATCAGAGAACCAAAGATAGAAGACCAGATTTATTAGAGGATTAAATCTCAAAACCCATTAAATGCTTAACATTGTTCGCATTTTCTTTATCACTCATCTTTTCTAAAAGCAAAAATGCTACATCCATGGCAGTTGAAGGATTCCAAGAGGTGATGATATTATCTGAAACTACGATGGGTAGATTTTTCACCAATACACCCATTTCTTTCAGTTGATTATGGCGAACTGGATTTAAATTATAAGTCGTTCCTTCTTTACCATTTAAAACTCCGCTCTTGGCAATAGGGAATGCACCTGTACAGATACTTGCTATGGTTTTGTTTTTCTCATAAAATGCATTTATCAAATCAGAGAATTCATCACTATAGGCTTCTTTATAAAAATTAAAATCTTCAAACCCACCAGGAATCGCTAAAGCATCATAGTCTTCCACGTTAATTTCATTAATAGTAAAATCAACGATTAATTTCTGATTAAAGGTGCTATTCACTTCTTTATGCAGTCCACAAGTATATAATGTGGTTTGATTATTGCCTTCAAGTAAATTCCATCCCATCACGTCTATAAAGACACTTGCCTCATAGAATTCAAAGCCGTCGGCTAATAGCAATAATATATTTTTCATCTTGCTTTATTTAATTGGTGTTAAGGTAGAGCGCTTTATTGAATCTAGCAAATCAAAAAAAGGCACATCTTTCGATATGCCTTTTTGTTCCTATTTGAACTGAATTAAATTATTTTAAATTTCTTTTACATCTCCTTTAGCACCTTGGGCATTCAGGCCATCTCTGTTGGTGATTGTACCGCCTTTTACTTGAACGGCAGTACCATTTTCAGATTTTACGTCCATATCGTTTAGAGGTGTTTCACCCTTGTTTTCAATTACTACACCTATAGAATCATCTCCTTGTGCTGTGATACCACCATCTACTTTCAAGGTTTTTACCACGCCACCATCTACTATATAGGAATGAACTTTATCTCCTTTGGTAGTAATTCCACCTTGGATATTTAATTCTTTAATTTCTCCTTCTGGTTTCACGCTAAAGCCGTCTGCAGATAAGGTCTGTATTTGACCTTTTACCAAAGTTTCTCCTGTTCCACCATTGGTAGTAATCCCATGCAAGATGTTAATCGTTCCTACAGGTTTGCTTACTTGTATTCCAATAGATCCATCTCCATTGGTAATAATAGAATGGAAAGTGGCTGTATCTACTGTTCCGTCGTATTGATTAAATCCTCTAGCACCTGTTCCAAAAGTTTCAATTCGTTTTTTAGTTTCAAAGTTTCCAACAATACCAAAATTCACAAAGCCAATCGCACTAGGTCCATAAGAAACAATAGCCTCTTCTACCGTCCAATTTTCTACTTCGCCCCAAGCATCTAAAACCATATCATTAACCCCATAAGTAACCACTTTACCATGATTGGTCAAATTCTTCACTTTTGCACCATTCATGATAAAAACACCCCCAGTAATTTTATTAGGTTGACCAAAAGGAATCATTCCGTTAGAGTGAATTTCCCCAGTCGTGATTTCATCTGCATAAACTTTACCCCCAATATCACCGAATCCACCCACATAGAGTCCAGAACCTATAACGGGTGCACCAGCGCTACCCATAGAAATGTTTTTGAGTGTTGCATTAATGATACTATTTTCGTCACTATTGTAATTATATACCGTGAAAGCACCCTGGGTTACAGTAACACCATATTTAAGGGATTGTTCTGTATATTTACGCGCATCCGCAGCAAAAACATGAACATTCTCTGCAATTAAATTTGTTTTAGCAGTACCTCTTCTAGTTAAAATTTGAACTTGTCCTGTAACTTGAAGATCTTTTAATTTAAGTGTTCCTAAATTTTCTCGATCGCTTAGCGCATAAATGGCTCTATTGCTTGGATTGGTTTGGATGGTAAGGTTAGATACCGTATTATCTGCTGTGAGCCCTATGCCGTCTCCCGAATTAAAACTAAGAAATACATCTTCATTGCTTGCCCCCCTTAGGCTAAACCCAGCAGGTAAAATGATAGATTGTGGTACCAAAATAGACGATTGTAATTCTAGCACAGTTGGTTCACTGCTATTTAATGCAGTCAATAACTGTACTAGGGTGTAAATTTTAATCATTGAATTTGTTTTTTATTTGAACATTAATAAAATCTAAAAATAATTCACAAAAATCGAACCTTTTTTAAGACCAAAAAAATAAGTTTATGCTAAGTTAATCCAATAAAAAATAAGTTTACCCAATGTAGAATTAAAAGAAGACTACTTCAATTAAAGAATAGTACGAGAAAGTAATTAATATTTTGTGGATAGATTAATTCATTTTCTAACAAAGTTTAAAGCTGGACCATCAACATAAGATGTACTCAAAGTCATGGCATCTTCTGTCATTGTTAATGCCCATGCAGTATTATTTATATGGACATACAAATTATTTTCCTGCTTGTTATTGGGGTCATTAGTTTGTTGATTATTATTAATTTTATAGTAGTATTCACCCGTAGCATGTGCTATATCATCATTTCCTGTAATGATTAATTTGCCATTGTTTTTAAAATTATAAATGATGTTATCTCCAGAATAATCTATCGTATCTTGACTACCAAAATTCATAAGATCGGCAGACATCAATCGCCATTGTCCAGAGAGTTGACTTCTTATTGAATCATCATCACTGGAACAACTTAGAGTAATCATCATTATTAAAAATAATACAGCAATCTTTTTCATAATATTTAAAAATATTCATAATTAGAACGGTTACGTCTTCATTATATATTTAGTAAATATACTTACTTATTGATAATTAAGCAATAGATATAAATGTTAATGTTTATACATATGATTTTTATTGATGTAAATTGTTGAAATTTAAATAATATAGAATAGGTGTTTGTATTATTTCTAAAACTTAGTATTGTTTATATGTGCTTTTTTGTATTCACTTGGAGCAATACCCGTATGTTTTTTGAACGCTGTTGAAAATGATGGTGGAGAGGAATAACCTAGGAGATAGGAAACTTCTTTAACGGTATGGCTATGTGTAATTAATAATTCAGATGCTCTTTGCATTCTGTAATTGAATGTATATTCAAATACTCCTTTGCCATATACTTTCTTGAAATTTCCCTTTAATTTTGTACGATTAATACCAAATTTTTTACTTAAATAACGTGAATAATGTTTAAGCGACCGCAAGGAGTAGTTGTTTATTTTCATTTTTGAAAGGTTGAATATTTAAGCTTGGTTTTTGGGGTAGGAAATGATAAGCACAAAGTCCACTTACAAGATTTATTAAAAAGCCTGTTGCAGATCGGTGTCTGGAATGTTCAATGGAGCATATGTTTTTGAGTTCATCATTAACTGATTCTATCAAAGCTCTTTTTCTAAGCAGTATTTTATCACCGTCAGATAGGTTTTGTTTTTTCATGTTTTTTCTGACCTTGTAGATAAAATCAATCCCGTCATTCCAAAGGTAATTGGCGGGTTTTTGTGATATATAACCTCTATCACCAAAGAGTTTTCCAAATATATTTTCTGTTAATGAAGTGGTGACCTTCATATCCCTATCATCTACATTGGCTTTGGTGAGATAGAAATGATAAAAAGCTTTGAAATTATTGATTCTACTGAGATGAAAACAAATCAATATGGTCATCATTTCACTATCAGAGAGCTTCGATTTTCTGTTTCTTTTCTTGGATGATGATTCTAAACGTAGTTGTTTAATTTCTTTTTCAAAAAGTTGGTTAAAATCATCGATAGTTACATAAATTTCTGTAATTTTATCCTCACACATAGGAGTAAGTATTTATTGTAATTACTTGTTAATCAATTACTAATATAAATATTTTACTCCTTTTTTACAACTTTTTCTTATCCATTATTCACGTTAATTTATAAACAAACTCATTGAGATATAACTGAAGATATTTTCTTTTTATTTTATGGTAATTCCCAAGTAGGTTTCTCTTTGCATTGCAGATAGCAATATGCACCCATTTTAGGGTTTCTTCTGTGGTTTCTTTAGAGCTCTTCTTCATTATATGAAGTTCTACAAAATCAGCAATATCAACATACGACTTGCTCTTGTCTGTAAAGACAATACTTTGATTATCAATGGACTTTTAGATGGTATCATTAATTTCTTCTCCGCCATGCCCATCCAAAACTTTGGCTTTAAAATAGCGAACGTATTTTTTCTTTTCACCAGTGTTTAAATCTTCTAACGGGATTGATTCTACCATTACCGCTACATTCTGTTTACCCACAGCTCCTTTTCCTCGAGTGCCTTTTTGTTTTTCAACTTCACTGGATTCAACCGTGAAATAGGCTTCATCAAACTCAATCATTCCATCTAAGGTATATTTTGCATCACGATTTCCCATGGCTTTTCTAAGTTTGTGAACCATCGCCCACACAGGCTTATACCTTTTTAATCCTAATTGTCTTTGAATTTCTTTAGCCGAAAAGTCTTTCTTGGTTACACTCATTAAAAACATTGTTTTATACCAAATCAGAAAGGATAGGTTCGAGTTTTCCATGATGGTTCCACTTCTAAGTGAAGTTCTGCTCCTAGATTTCTTACACTCATAGCTCCACATATACTCTTTATCCAATAAAGTTCGGTGTTTCCACATTTACAGGTAACACCAATCTTATCTCGCTCTGATTTAAAGTGGTTTCTACAATCCTCTTCTGTACCAAAATGTGCCGAAAAATTAAATATATTCATCTTTAATCTCCTTTATAGTAAACAATTATACAAAATTATGGGAAATTACGGGTAATTAGAATAATTAATTTTAAAATTCAAATTATCAATAATACTAATGATTTTATATTAGAATATAGAAAAGACTATGTAGCAAGAACTTTTAGAACCCGTAAGGAAACAGATCTTGCATATAATGATTTAATAGAAAGAGGATATATAGAAGATGAGATTGATGTGTTAATGTCTGATAAGACTAGAGATACTTTCATCGCAGAAGATATAGATTCTGAATTAGGGAACAAAGTAGCAGAAGATGCTGGTAAAGGTTCATTAATTGGTGGAGGTATTGGTGCTGTAGTGGGTGCTATTGCTACCATTGGAACCAATGTAATCTTTCCTGTTTTAGGTCTGATTGTAGCAGGTCCATTAGCGGTAGACTTAGCTGGTGCTGGTACTGTAGCAGGAGGATTAATTGGAGCTTTAACCAGCAGTGGGGTGCCAGAGGAAGATGCTAAACATTACCACCGAAGAATTGAAGATGGTGATATCTATTTAGGGGTGAAGCCAAGAAGTGAAGAAGAAGGACGTGTGATTTATGATACACGGTATGACAGAAATTTGTAAGAAAAAGCCATTCGCATTATAGTGATTCTTTATCGTTATAATAAGTATAAAAAATATGATTTATAAATCGCTTTGATGATTGCATTAAAGCGATTTATTTTATTTAATAAATCTAAATTAGATTCATTATAATTTAGAGTGTATGTCTATGAAAGGGCTCTATAATTCCACTTTTTACTACTAAAATGTTGTAATTTTAGTAAACACCAAAAAAGCTATCAAATGAACAAAAATGAGAAACCAACTTCTAAGAAAATAGAAGACATGCAAAAGGACATGAAATCTCCTGTAGATCAAGTAATGACTACGAATGATGGAGTTAAAATCAATGATGATAACAATTCTCTGAAAGCTGGTGATAGAGGACCGTCATTATTAGAGGATTTTATTCACCGAGAAAAAATGGCTCATTTTGATCGTGAGCGTATCCCGGAAAGAGTGGTTCATGCAAGAGGGTCTGCAGCGCATGGTATTTTTGAATTATATGAAAGTTTAGAAGAATATACCAAAGCAGGCTTTTTGACAGATACGAGTAGAAAAACACCCGTATTCGTTCGTTTTTCAACAGTTGCAGGTTTTAGAGGTTCTCCTGATTTGGCGAGAGATATCCGTGGTTTTTCTGTAAAATTCTATACAGAAGAAGGTAACTATGATTTGGTTGGTAATAATACACCCGTTTTTTTTATTCAAGATGGAATGAAGTTCCCGGATTTAGTACATTCTGTGAAGCCAGAACCAGATAATGAAATGCCACAGGCAGCTTCTGCACATGATACTTTCTATGATTTCGTATCTCATGCTACAGAAACCTTGCATAATCATATGTGGGCGATGAGTGATAGAGGGATTCCTAGAAGTTTACGTATGATGGAAGGTTTTGGTATCCATACTTTTAGATTAGTGAATGCAGAAGGTAAATCCCATTTTGTTCGTTTCCATTGGAAACCGCTTCTAGGAACACATTCTGTGACTTGGGAAGAGGCAGTGAAAATTAATGGAGCAGATTCTGATTATCATAGACGTGATTTATGGGATGCGATTGAAGCTGGTCACTATCCAGAATGGGAACTTGGTTTACAAATTATCCCAGAAGAGGATGAGATGAAGTTTGATTTTGATATTCTGGATGCTACAAAGTTGATTCCAGAAGAAATGGTTCCTGTGAAGATTGTAGGTAAAATGACCTTGAATAGAAATCCAGAAAATTTCTTTGCAGAAACAGAACAAGCTGCATTTCATCCAGGTAGGGTAGTGCCAGGGATTGATTTTTCTGATGATCCTTTATTACAAAGTAGATTATTCTCTTATCATGATACACAGATTTATAGATTAGGTGGTGCGAATTTTAACCAAATTCCAATTAATAGCCCAATCAATGAAGTACATAACAATCAAAGAGATGGACAATTCCAAACCCAAATTCATAAAGGAAAATCGTCTTATTTTCCAAATAGTATGGCAGGTGGTTGTCCGCATTTGGCTAAAATGGCAGAGGGTGGATTCACTTCTGTCCCAGCGCCTGTTCCTGGGCATAAGGTGAGGGCAAGAAGCGAAAGTTTTTCTGATCATTATTCACAACCAGCCTTATTATATAGAAGTTTGAAACCACATGAGCAAGAACACTTAGCCAATGCTTATTCTTTTGAACTTGGAAAATGTACACAAGAACATATTCAAAAACGTATGCTTTTCCAAATTAATAAGATAAACGAGGATTTAGCCATGAAGGTAGCTAAAAATTTAGGTATGGAAGTTCCTTCTTCTATTGATATGCCAGTCAATCAGGCTATAGGTGCTGATGCTGATGGCTCTAATCAACCAGGCGATGTGAAGGTTTATTTAGAGAAATCTCCAGCATTGAGTATGACACATATCAAAACAGATAGAATTGATGCTAGAATGATTGCTGTTTTAGCGGCAGATGGTTTTAATATGAAAGATTACAAAGCCATGAAGGATTATCTAGAATCTAAAGATGCTATGGTGACTTTAATTGCGCCACATGGTGGAACTATTAAATGTAATGAAGGCATGGATCATAAGGTAGATGCTGCCTTGATGACCACCGAAAGTGTGCTATATGATGCTTTGTTTATCCCAGGTGGTGATAGTGTAGATATGTTAAAAGATGAGCCTAAGGTATTTAAATTTATTGATGAATCTTACAAATACTGTAAGGCAATTGCTGTAACAGGCAATGCAGAAGAATTACTTAAAGAAAGCCAAGCCAAAGACTATAAAGATGATAAATTTATCTTTGTAGATGGTGAACCTAAAGACTTTGCAGAAGCCATTGCTATGCACAGAAATTGGGATAGAGAGAAAAAGGCTAAAATGGTTTCTGTTTAAATCTCTTTTAAAATTAATTTATGCAACTCGGTGTGTTAAAGCACCGAGTTTTTTATTTCGTCCTTTTAAAATGGTAAAAATTGTTTAAAAAAAACTTAATTATGGAACAATTTTTAGGGCTATAGTAATGAACTAAATATTAATGATATGAATTGGATATTAGAAGATTGGAATATAATTTTAAACGCCAGTATTACGGCTATTGTGATGCTATGTGTTGTGATGATTGTTACGAGGATTAATGGACTGCGCTCTTTTGCGAAAATCACCCCTATTGATTTTGCTGTGACGGTGACCATTGGTTCCGTTATTAACTCAACCATTATTACCGATGGGAATTCAATTGTAAAAGGGTCTATCGTTATCTTTATACTATTAGCCGTACAAACATTATTTGGTAAATTAAAGTCTAAGTTTAATTGGTTTGATAAAGTTGCATTTAACGATCCAATATTCTTGATGAGAGATGGAGAATTTTTAGATGAAAATATTCGGGCCACAAACGTTAGTAGAGCCAATATTGTAGCAAAATTACGTGAGAATAATGTAAATCAGTTGAGTCAAGTAAGAGCAGTAGTCTTAGAAACCACGGGGGACATCAGTGTAATGAGTGGCGATAATAAGATAGATGATTATTTAATATCAGATGTAAAGGAATCACCTTCAGACAAAGCAATTAGATTAGAAAAACAATAAATATGAAAAACATAACACCTTCTTTATTAGGTTGCGGTGGAATATTCGTTTTGATAGGGCTTATTCTACTTATATTCTTTAGAGATAGAATCGGAGCAGAAGTCTTTACTTTTGGATTATGGCTAGTAGGTGCCATTGTTTTATTCTGGCTTTTTACTTTGTTTTATAAGAAATTGAAATAAATTGAATTTCCTTTATTCTAATGTATAAAAAAGAGGGAAGTGAAATCGCTTCCCTCTATCTATTTTAGAAATAAAAAGAATATTTAGTGTTTACCTTCGGCAATTTCTTCTACCATCTTGTCGTTAAAAGCAGGTAAATCATCAGGCGTTCTACTTGTCACCATTCCTTGATCTACCACAACTTCTTCATCTACCCAGTTTACTCCCGCATTTCTTAAATCAACTTCAAGAGAAGGATATGAAGTCATTTTTTTACCTTTAACAATTTCTGCATTAATCATTGTCCACGGACCATGGCAAATGGCTGCAATTGGTTTATTTACTTCTCCAAAGTGTTTTACAAAAGCTACAGCATCCTTATTTTGTCTTAAAGTATCAGGATTTGCTAATCCTCCAGGAAGAACGAGTGCATTGTAATCTTCTGGTTTTACTTCACCAAAAGTCTTATCTACTTGAATAGACTTTCCATTTTCTGCCCCATGCTTTCCTACGATTTCTCCTTTTTCTATGGAGATAATATCTACCGTAGCTCCTTCATCTTTTAATCTTTGAAGGGGTTCAAATAATTCAGATTCTTCAAAGCCATTGGTTGCAACAATTGCTACTTTTTTATTTTGTAATTTCATAATATTTAATTTTAGATTAGTATTTAAAATTTATTTTTTTTTACTGAATATTTTCACCTAATGCCTTAATCTCATTCAATGATGATTTAGCCATATTATGCTGTTCTTGAACTAATTCAACAACAGATTGTGGAAGGTGCTTTCGGTCTTTTAGAACTTCTTCGTATTCATCAACGAAAACCTCTTCCCCTCTTACAGTTTCATCATAAATGGCTTTATCACCACTGGTCAAGGCATCCTTTAACCCAAGCCAAGCTCTATGCAAGTTACCTTGGAGAGATGTACCTTTATTGGGCGTACCGCCTAGTTTTGTAATTTGCTCTTTTAACTCATGACCAAAATCATAACGATTCTTGGCTTTAGACTCTAAATACCCTCTTAGATTTTCATTTTCTACTTTTTCTGCTGCTAATTATAACCAGCCTCTGCATCATAATTTTTGGTAAGCAAATCATTGAGGTGTTTTATTAATTCTTCTTAGTTATTCATCATAAATAATTTTGTGTATAATGGTGCATAAACTATTCCAAGATAGTGGAGTTGTGATAATCTTTACATATTATTAAAACGTAACCAAGGTGTTTAACGAACCATTAAGATATGTAAACTAATGCTATTTGATTCGCTGCTTTAGCATAAACAGTACGCCAATTTCTTCCCTAGAGAGGTTTTCTGAACCTTCCAGCAATTCTTGAATTTCTTTATCAAAGAAATGTATGGTTTTTCCATCCATATAATCCTCTATAATTCTGGGGTCTATATAAGAACTCTTAGCGATGGTTGGCGTGTTCCCTAATCTTTCTGAAACTTTTACAACTGTTTGGCGTACATTCTTATCTAATGTTTTTTGATCTTCTTTATCCACAGCTCCCAATTCATCTAATGCCATGGCCGCAATCATAGTGCCTGACCAAGTCCGAAAATCCTTAGCATAAAATTCTTCTCCCATAACTTCCCTTATATAAGCATTCAAGTCATCACTTTTCACGTCTACCTTATGACCTTCTTCATCATAGTATTTGAAGATTTCATAACCAGGAATTTAATCTATTTCTTGAACAATTTTTGCCAATCTTTTATCTACCAAGTGCCTTTCTTGGTCTTTACCAGATTTTCCACAGTAATTGAAGATCATTTCATCTCCTTCAATAGACAAATGTTTACTTCGAATGGTGGTGAGCCCATAACTTTGATTTTTCTTAACGTAGGAATCACTCCCAGGGCGGAAGAAAGCAGATTCTAATAAACACACCATCACGGCAGGTACTTTTTCTCTAGAGAGTTTTCTATGGCGCAAATGTTGACCAGTCACACGGCGCATATGCTCCAGATTTTCTGCAAAATCTATGATGCGATCAAACTTTTCTGAATCTTTCTTCTCTCTAAATTTAGGGTTAAAAAGTATTGTTTTCTATCCTTGTCATCTCTGCCTGTAGCTAGAATCTTTGTAGATATATTTTCAGAAATTTCTACATTGATCCAAGCGGACGGAATCACTGGCGATTCTATCCAACCTCATAGATTAGCATCCTTGATGGTTTTGCCATCTTCTGTTTGGTAAGTGAAACCCTTGCCGTGTTTTTTGCGATAATACATAGGATATATTTAATTAAAAATTTCTTATCAATAAATATTCCTAAAGTCTAGCGTAACACAACATTTTAATCCCTGTCGCCTTCCTCTTCTATGCCTTCTTGGATGTCTTGTTCCATTTCCTCTTCATCTCCTTGCTCTTCTTGCTCTTGGCTATCTTCTTCCTCTCTAGTAGAAATTTGTAGTGTAAAGTACATAGGGAAATGATCAGAATCTATTCTTTCTGCCGTTTCAATATCATCAATAATCACGTGTGTGCTATGGAACAATAAATCTATTGGAATACGTAAAAAGAAATATTTGGCATGGAATGTTGGAATTAACCCTCGGCCAACTCTTGGATCATTTAAGCCTGTTAACCTTCTAAACCTTTTAGAAGATTTAGCCCATGCTACATTATTGAAATCCCCAACGACAATGATATTATCGAAAGAGTTAATTTTTATATATTTAGCAATAGCCATCAATTCTCCATCTCTTTCTCTAGATGTAGTCTCTTCTGTAGGACTTGGTACAGGAGGGTGGACTGCGAAAATTCTTAATTTTTCGTTATCAACTTTAATTTCGATTTCTATGCTTGGAATATCGTCAGAAACAAAATGATGCACTTTTTCATACGCAAAAGGTATTTTAGAATACAAATGCATACCATAAGTGTTATCCAATGGAATTTTAACGTGATGAGGATAATCGGATTCTAGGGTATCCATAGCGTTTTGCCACTTTTGGTCTGATTCATAAGTGATAAAGATATCCGGTTTACGTTTTTGGATTAAATCAACTAACTTATTTTTAGATTCATTAAATTGATAAACGTTGCTGGATATGATGCTTATTTTCCTGGTTAAAACTCCTTTAGGGTAATTACTTTTTTTAAACCATTTATATACTGGTAAAAATTGAACTAAATCATATAGATGATAAATAAGTACAAGAACATTAGAGCCTAGAAAAAGGTTTACCCAAATTTCATTTTCTTGAATGAGATATATACCCAAAAATATAAGAAGAATTGAAGTGAAAACAATTTGAATTTTACCATAAACCCAAATGCGAACAAACCAATGTTTACTTTCTAAGAGAGGCAGAACACTTATTAAAAGTACAATGGCCGATAAAATGTAGTATGTAACTAAAATAATGTATGTTTTTTAATTCTTTCCAAAGATAGTAAAGTCATTATAAAAATATGATTACTATCATTTAAAATTAAAGGAAACTTTTGGTTTAATTTAACAAAGTAATATTCTATTTAACTAAGTATAGAGAGAAATTGTTCTAAATTTGTCATATAGTATCATGATATGAATTGGAATCGATTACAAGAGAAATTATCCATTTTAGCAGATGCGGCCAAATACGATGTGTCTTGTTCATCTAGTGGAAGCAAACGCAAAAATAACAACAAGGGACTAGGTGATAGTTCTGGAATGGGGATTTGCCATACTTATACAGAGGATGGCCGTTGTGTTTCATTACTTAAAATACTTCTCACCAATCATTGTATTTATGATTGTCTCTATTGTGTTTCGCGTAAATCCAATGATATTCAACGAGCGGCCTTCACGGTGGATGAAGTGGTGGAATTAACCATTAATTTTTATCGTAGAAATTATATAGAAGGTTTATTCTTATCCTCTGGTATATTCAAAAATGCAGATTTCACCATGGAAAGATTGGTGAAAGTAGCCAAAAAATTACGCATAGAACATAAATTTAATGGATATATCCATCTAAAGACTATTCCTGGAGCCAGTGATGAATTGATGCAAGAGGCGGGTTTGTGGGCAGATCGATTGAGCGTGAATATAGAACTGCCAACCAAAGAAGGACTTAAACTTTTGGCACCAGACAAGAAGCATGAGGATTTCTTGAAACCCATGAAAACTATTAGCCAATCGATTATTCAAAACAAGGAAGAAAAGAAAATCATAAAATCTGCACCACAATTTACACCAGCTGGCCAGAGTAGCCAAATGATTATTGGGGCCACCAATGAGAGCGATTTGGATATTGTAAAAACTTCTACCTTTTTATACAAAAAATACAATCTAAAGCGTGTTTATTACTCTGGTTATGTTCCTGTATTAGAAGATGATAAATTGCCTTCGGTTGGTACGCCTGTACCTATAGTGAGAGAAAATAGATTATACCAAACCGATTGGTTGTTTAGGTTTTATGAATTTGATCCAAGTGAAATCGTGAATGAAACATACCCTAATTTAGATTTAGAAATTGATCCGAAATTAAGCTGGGCTTTACGCCATAGAGAACAGTTTCCAGTGGATGTGAATAAGGCAGATTATCATACCATTTTGCGCATTCCTGGGATAGGGGTGAAGTCTGCTAAAAAAATTGTGGCCGCCCGTAAGTTTGGTCCTTTGGATATGGCTAAACTTAAAAAATTGGGGATTGCCACGAATAGAGCCAAGCACTTTATAGTTTGTCATAATCATTTGGTTTCTTTAGATATGGATAGTTTGCAGTTAAGAAATTTAATTTTGCAATCTGGCAAGAGTAAATATCAACAGAATTTTAGTAATCAATTATCTCTTTTTTAAATGACCTATTAAATGACTTATTTAATCTATGACGGAACATTTGAAGGTTTTTTATCAGCGGTATTTGACGCCTATGATTTAAAGTTAAAAGACGTTCAAATCAAAAAAGAACAAGATGATTTGCCAGACCTTTTTGCTCAGAAAATTCATGTAACCCCAGAAGAGGAAAAATCAGAGAGAGTAAAGCATAAACTAATTGATTTATTGGGGAATAGTGGCTTTAAAAATTTATGGAAAGTTACCTTGTCAGAACTTCCCAGTGTTGAGGAAGTCTTGTGGGGCGTGATACGATACGCGATAAAACAAAATAAAAATATATTAAAGGATTATGGGAATTTATATGTAATTCAACTCTATGATATTTTAAAAAAATTAAGCCGAGAAAGACACCGCATGACGGCTTTTGTAAGGTTTAAACAAGCATCGGATGGCAACTATTATGCCAGCATTGAACCTGATTTTGATGTTTTACCATTGATTAGCACTCATTTTAAAAACAGGTATGCAGACCAGAAATGGTTTATCTATGATAGCCGTAGAAATTATGCCATTTATTATGATTTAAATACGGTGACCCCTTTAGAAATTCAAGGAACTTTAACCAATAATAATCAAAATACACCTGCGGTTCTTAGTATAGAATGGGATGAGACAGAAAAGGAATTTCAAAAATTGTGGCAGAATTACTTTTCATCAACCAACATTCCCTCTAGAAAAAATACTAAATTACATCTGCAATATGTGCCAAAACGATATTGGAAATATTTAACAGAAAAGGATTAGGTAAATTTAATGCTTAATTTTATAATTAGGTATAATATTTGTCTAAATAGTTATAACACACATTACACCATGGAAATTCAAATCAACAAAGAGCAAATTTTAGACTGGTATATGGATGACGTTTTAAGCGGAATTCTATACCATCATGTATATCAATTTACAAGAGAACATGAAATCACAGAACAGCAGTTTTATGATTTCTTTGGAAATTTAGATCAAATAGAATCTTATTTCTTTGAACTTTTAATAGATAAAACCATTGAAACACTCTATAATACAGAAGAATACGCTATATATTCACCAGAAGAAAAACTGCTTAGCTTTTACTATACTTTCTTTGGAAATATGACAGCAAACAGAAGTTTTGTGTTGCATGTTTTAAAAGAAAAAAATCTAGAAACTTTAAAGAAATTATCTGGTTTAAGGACGACTTTCAAGACTTATATTGAATCCTTGGACATTGAAAAATTGGATCTGAAACAGAAAGATTTAAATAAATTTCAAGACAAGGCTTTTGCAGAATCGGCTTGGTTGCAATTATTAGGGGTCATCCAATATTGGAAGAATGATACTTCTGCAAGGTTTGAGAAAACAGACATTTTTATAGAAAAATCATTGAATGCTAGTTTTGAATTAATCAATGTAGAAGCCTTAAAGAAAGTTACCGATTTTGGTAAATTTTTGTTGAAAGAAATGAAGTCAAAATAAAATGAAATCACTAGATAAAATACCTACTTCTAAAATATCCCGTGCCTCTAAACTGGTATCAACGGGAGCAAAAGTAGGCGTCAATTACTTGAATTATTATAAAGATAAAATCACTAAAACAGAGAAAGAAGCAAGACATAAATTAAATGAATCCAATGCAGAGGATATCTATGATAGTTTGTCCAATCTAAAAGGCTCTGCCTTGAAGGTTGCGCAAATGCTAAGCATGGAAAAAAGCATTATGCCACAGCAATATGTAGAGAAATTTTCGCTTTCTCAATTTTCTGTTCCGCCACTATCTGCACCTCTGGTTCGCAAGACCTTTCAGACTTATTTTGATAAAACACCAGAAGAAATTTTTGATCAATTTACCGCAGAATCTGTGAATGCGGCCAGTATCGGCCAAGTGCATAAGGCATGGAAAGATGGTAAGGAATTAGCCGTGAAAATTCAATATCCTGGTGTGGCAGAAAGCATTTCGACAGATTTGAAGATGGTGAAACCAATCGCTATGCGTATGTTTAACATTAAGGGCAAAGACTCTGATAAATACTTTAAAGAAGTAGAAAATAAATTATTAGAGGAGACTGATTATGTGCTGGAAGTGGCTCAGAGTAGAGAAGTTGCAACGGCTTGTGCACATATTCCAAATTTAAAATTCCCGACATATTATCCAGAATGGTCTAGTGATAGAATTATCACCATGGATTGGATGCATGGTATTCATTTATCTGAATTTGTGGCGATTAATGAGAATGAGGAGTTAGCAAATCGAATAGGTCAAGCGCTTTGGGATTTCTATATGTATCAAATTCATCAATTGAAAAAAGTGCATGCAGATCCTCATCCTGGTAATTTTTTAATCTCTAACGATGGTGATTTAATTGCATTGGATTTTGGTTGTATGAAGATGATTCCAGATAATTTTTATAATCCCTATTTTGAATTGGTAGATCCTGTCATATTGCATGATAATCAAAAGTTTCAAGAGAAAATGGAAATTTTGGAAATTTTGAAGCCTGAGGACACGCCAGAAGAAAGGGAATTTTTTAGAGAAATGTTTCAGCAAATGATTGCTTTGTTTACAAAGCCTTTACATTTTGATACATTCGATTTTTCTGATGAAAATTTCTTTGATGAGATTTATGCGCTTGGCGAAAAGTATAGTAAAGATACGAAACTCAGAAAAATGAATGGCAATCGCGGTTCAGAGCATTTTATTTATATGAATAGGACGTTTTTTGGATTGTATAGTTTGATGCATGATCTTAAATCAACGCGCGTGAAAATTCAAAAATTTATACCAGAAAAGTTCATAAAATAACATGTTAACCCTAGATAAAATTTAAGATTTGAAGAAAATACTTCTTACCGGTGCTACCGGATACATTGGCAAAAGAATGATAAGTGTGATATCCAAGGAGGGCTATAAGGTAGTATGTTGTACCAGAGAGCGTTCTCGTTTTAAAGTTCCAGAAGGTATCTCAGAAAATCAAATCGATGTGATAGAAGTTGATTTTTTAGAAGAAGAAACGCTAAAGAAAATCCCACAAGATATTGATGGTGCTTATTATTTGATGCATTCTATGAGTGCCAGCAGTGATTATGAAGAGATGGAAAAACGTACCGCTCAAAATTTTGTAAATGCTGTAAATGATACCCAATGTGAGCATGTGATTTATCTCACAGGGATTGTAAATGAAGATCATATGTCTAAACATTTGTCTTCTAGGCTGATGGTAGAAGAAATTTTATCTAGCGGAAGTTTTAATTTTACGGCCTTGCGTGCTGGGATTGTGATTGGTTCTGGGAGTGCTTCTTTTGAGATTATTCGGGATTTGGTAGAAAAACTTCCTGTGATGATTACGCCTAAATGGTTGAATACAAAATGCCAACCCATTGGGATTGCCGATGTTTTAGAATTTTTGATTAAAACGATGTTGAATGAGAAGGCTTATAATAACAATTATGACATTGGATGTGATGACGTGTTGAGTTATAAAAATATGCTTTTAGGTTATGCAAAAGTGCGGGGTTTAAAAAGACATATCTACACAGCACCCGTGATGACGCCTAAATTATCTTCCTATTGGTTGTATTTTGTGACTTCTACCTCTTATACATTGGCATCTGCACTGGTGGATAGCATGCGCATAGAGGTGGTTTGTAGACCAGATAAATTAAAGGAAATCAAGGAAATAACTGGTGTGCAACCTATTTCTTATTATGAAGCCCTCAAGAGAACTTTATCTAAAATACAGGTAGATGAAATCGCTTCTAGTTGGAAAGATAGTTTTGTAAGTAGCCGTGTGGATAAAAGTTTAAAAGCGTTTATAGAGGTGCCAGAAAAAGGGGTTTTTATAGATAAACGTGTGCAGAATTATGATGACAGAGAGGCGTGTTTAGATAGAATTTTCGGCATTGGCGGTGCTAACGGATGGTATGGTAATTTTCTATGGAAAGTACGAGGCTTTATGGATCAAATTGTAGGAGGTCCTGGGCTTAGACGAGGTCGCAGACATCCATTGGAATTAAATGATGGCGATGCACTGGATTTCTGGAGAGTGCTTTATGCGAATAGAGAAGACGGTAGATTAATCCTGTTTGCAGAAATGAAAGTGCCTGGAGAAGCATGGCTTAGTTTCAATATCAATGAAGGACAAATTACCCAAAAAGCCGTATTCCGTCCACATGGATTAATGGGGCGTTTATATTGGTATGCTGTATTACCCTTTCATGGATTAATCTTTAATGGAATGGTTAAAAAGTTAGCCAAAGGTTAAATCATCATTTTATAAATTCACAAATCAAAACTTAAAAGCGTTCATTGATTTTCTTTGTTCTATAGGCAAAGATATCATGAACTCTTTTTTTAATCATTTTACCTGCAACTAGATTTCCTATAAAGCCTAATGGTAGTTTGTAGGACACTATATCATTCATCTTTACTTGTTTATCGCTAATTGTCTCAAAATGATGCTGATGATGCCACATGGCATAAGGCCCGAAACGTTGCTCGTCGATAAAAAGTTTTCGATTTAAAGACGCTATTGCTTTCAATGTTATAGAATAAAAAAGTATTAGAGTAATGAGAAAACCAAACTGGCGAATGTCGGTTTGGTTTTTTTGTTAAAATCAATTTGTAAATGATTTATTTTACTGATTATCCAATCATATACACACGCCTTGTCTAATGCATTTGCAATATGAGATGAACATGAAAAGATATAATCAATTAAATCTCAGACAATGTGATTGGTGTGAGATTTAATTAATGTACTTTTAGCAGATATTCCGTATCGTTTATGTAGGAATATATATATAACGAGAAAGTATCATGATTTTAAAAAAGTAAATAAACATAAGTTAAAAAACAACCCTATCTGCAAACCAGAATATAACTAAAGGAACAGGCGTATAAGGGGAGAGTCCTCGATATTATTAAAATTAAATAAATATTATGAAATTGAGAAAAGTATTATTAGTAGCTGTTATTGGCGTAACAGTTTTTTCATGTAATCAAGATGATTTAAGTGAAAACGTAGAGAAAACTGTAGAAACAGAAATCTCGCAGAATGAAACCCAAGAGCATCATGGAAAAAAATTGATTTTGGGCAAACAAAAAGAAAATCCATATTCGTTATCGAATATGCAAAAAGCTGTAAATATCATAGCCACCACAGGAAAGGCTAATCTATTGAGACAAACCGAACTGAAGCCGACGCATCAATATATAGTCTTCGTGCCAGAAACTCAAGAGCATTTAGAAACTTTATCTAAAATGGTAGATACTCAAAAATATGTTACCCGTCCATATCCAATGGATTATGAGATAGAGCAATATGGGGTAGAGTATATTGATAATAGAGCAAAGAGCGAGGAGTTGCCAGTATTGTATGCATCTATCCCGATAACCGATATTACCCCTGATGTTCCGTATGAAAAATTAGAAGATTTGTATTTAACGGATGATAAAAATGACCCCAATGATTTGGTAGAATCTATCGCTGTTTTCTTGACCGAAAAGCCTGAAAATATAAAAGTACCGGGCAGAGGTTTATTAACAGAGGCAGATAAAATAAAACAGCTGAAAGAAGAACTTGATCAACCAGTTGGGATTGAAACAATGCGTATTTTTGGCAAAAAATATCATCCAGAAGGGAATGTTTTAGTGTATGATACCAATGTCGGTAGAAATGTACCCGTGAGAAATGCAAAAATTGAGATATACAATTGGTTTTTTAACAGCTATTGCTATACCGACCAAAATGGTCATTTTAGAAGCCACGAAAGATATAGCCGAGAAATGGGTGTTTATTTTACATGGAGAAGTTCATCAGCAACTATACGAACTCATTGGAACGAAATTATAGGAATAAGAACGAGCGACAAATTAGGCAATATCAAAAGAAGAAAAAACGGAAAAACTTTTGTAGTAAATCATAGTGATACGCACAAGTGGAGCAAGGCAACGACACATAATGCCATTCAGAAATTCAATGATTATTTATTAAACGCAGGTATTAACCAAAGAATACATCATCTTAATATTTGGGTGTTTAATGACAGAGGCGGAAGAGGAGCTGCTCCTATGTTGCGGACATATCCTTGGGGAAGTTTGAATAATACTTTTGCGGGTTGGGCAAAATGGTTATCACCTGTTACTGTTCCAATTGCATCTATATTGAATATTACCTCCTCACAGATTTATCCAGATTTGGTTTTTAATTTTGATCACACAAAAGAAACGTTAGCTTATGAAAAATTAGTATTTCATGAAGCATCACACGCTATTCATGCCAAACAAGCAGGTCAAGGTTTCTGGGTAACTTTCAGTCGAAGAACCACAGATAACATTCTCAAATACAACAAACCCTATGGTAACGGAACCCAACCAAGCGCTTGGAGTGGACAAAACATTGCACTTTGCGAAGGCTGGGCAAACTTTATGCAAAATAAAATCATCTATGATTTATATAAAAACAACCCTGACTATCAGAATGAAAATATAGCAACAAGACATAACTTAGAAGGTTTTGAAATGGTAACTGTTCCCAACAGCTTTCGTCGATTAGAAGTTAATATCAGCGGAAGAAATTGGTTTTTGCATGGTTTGATGTGGGATTTGACGGATATTCCACAAGACAATATAACTCTAAGAAGCGGACAAACCAATACTGTTATTTCCAGTAATTATACGGACAGAGTATATTTGGGCGGCTATTCTAAACATCCCGTGAGAGTTTTGTTTGAAGCTATGGGTTCGGATGAAAGCACAGGATATATCTTAAAAGAACGCTTAAAAAGGGAGAATTATAACCAGCGTTTTGTAATCGATGAATTGTTTAATGCTTATGGTTACTAAAATGAAAAAATTACTATTTATATTGCCAATCGCCGTTGTTATGCTGGTATTGCAGGGTTGTCCTGATTTTAAAGCAGACCAAATTGATTATTTTTTCCAAGTGGAAAACCCTGAAAGATGGATAGATATTCAGCCTAAAAAAGAGGTGTATAATGTAGGAGACACCATAGAGATTACCTATAAAATACCTTCTCACATAGGTGAATACGTCGCAGAAGAAAGCAAAGAGGATATTGTAAGATATTTTGGTGTTCAACCAGAAAACTTTAAACTAAGAGATCATTTTAAAAAAGATAGTATCGATTTTATAGATTACCATTTACCCTATAAATCCAGAAAAACTTTAGGTTTCTTTCAGAATATTGAAAAAACGATTATTTTAATCAATGAGGGGAAAGAGGTTGAGATAAAAAATAATGGATTACAAAATGCTCTATTAAAATACCGTTATGATAAAGAAAAGGAAGAATATATTGCGCAAGTGAAAGTTATTTTCATCAAACCAGATACGTTTTATTGGCTCAATGGATATAATAAGGAGAGTAGTTTATCCCCTTTATCTGCTCAAGCGTCTACGGAGGGAAATAATGATTATTATTATAGTTCAATTATAATTAAATTTTCACCTAAAGACGATATAGCTTTTGAAGTTGTAGAATAAAAAAGTATTAGAATAAAGAGAAAACCAAACTGGCGAATGTCGGTTTGGTTTTTTTGTTAAAATCAATTTGTAAATGAAGTATTTAACTGATTATCGAGTTATATACTCACGCCTTGTTTAATCCATCGAAAAAATGATAGCAATATAAAAACATATAATCAATTAAATCTCAGACAATGTGATTGGTGTGAGATTTAATTAATGTACTTTTAGCAGATATTCCGTATCGTTTATGTAAGGCTCGCCAAATATTTCTGAGATTTTTTGATGTCTATAGGCAAAGATATCATGGACTCTTTTTTTAATCATTTTACCTGCAACTAGATTTCCTATAAAGCCTAATGGTAGTTTATAGGACACTATATCATTCATCTTTACTTGTTTATCGCTAATTGTCTCAAAATGATGCTGATGATGCCACATGGCATAAGGCCCGAAACGTTGCTCGTCGATAAATAATTTTTGATTTTCTACATGTTTGATTTCTGTCACCCAACTCTGATTAATGCCTGGTAGGATTTCAATCTTATAGGTTACAATTTGTCCCTCGTACATTTTCGGCGGTTCGGCAGAGGTTATGGTAAAACCCATGTCTGGTGGTGTCAAATCATTTAAATTTTTAGGCTGAGAGAAATATTCCCAAACTTCCTCTATAGAAGCAGAAATGATTTGTTCAGTTTTTAATTGATAGATGCCTGATTGGTAGGTAGTATGTATCATTTATTTTTTAATTTATCAAAGGTTAAAACACTTGGATAAAGATAACGCATTACGATTAAATGCTTTGAATTTCAATTTTAATTGTAGGAGCATTAATAGGGGATTAGTAAAAAAAACAGCCATTCTTCTATCGGCAATTGGAATAGACGCCAGCCCACTAAATAAGCATCATTGAACCCCCAAACCCCGAGATTAGTAAAATATATATCCCATATAATAAAGACCAAACCCACCAATGCAATAGCCAAAAAATAAGATTTCCAGTATTGAATGAAATGCAATCGCTTTCTTTCAAAACTATAAACAAAAGGGACAGAAAAACTTAAAATATTCAGGATTAAATATAAATAATGATCCATTACAATCTATATTTTAAAATACTTCCAAGGAACAAACAACATCCCAAAACACTCACCCTCTTCTTTGCCCAAATGTTTATGGTGGCGTTTATGTGCCTTACGTAAGCCTACTAAATAGGGATTGGTCGTCTTATCAAACCATTTAAATCTTCTATGAATTAATACATCATGCACCAAGAAATAGGCAATTCCATAGAGTAGAACACCCAAAGCAATAAAAAATAAATAGTTGATACCACCTTCTAATCCAAAGTAAAATAACGCCATACATGGCATGGCAAATAAGACGAAGAAAAAATCATTTTTTTCAAAAACATGCGGATAACCGGGCTGATGATGATCTTCATGAAAATACCATAAGAGTCCATGCATAAGATATTTGTGCGTGAGCCAGGTGATGCCTTCCTTGTAACCAGTATTTTGTATATAGCAACCGCAGGTTAATGATGAAAATCCAGAACCGATTATTACTACTGTTTTCAATCTAATTTATTATATTTAGAATAAAAATATACTAAATTTTTATATTATGCCAAGAATTATTTATTCTTACTTTTGTTTTAACATAAAATCCGAACCATGAATTATGATTTATTGCATAGTATTATAAATTCTTTAGAAGCGTTTGAAGAAGATTCTACTGGCAATGTGGATTTAGATGATTACAGAAGATGGTTGAATGAAAAGGCTTATTTAAAAGAAAGCCCCAAGAAACTTGCAAAGAAATTTAATTTAGAAGTCAATGAATTAGAGAATGAAATTTGCAAACAGGTCATATTGTTAAGCAGATATGCTAAATCCACCATTAAAAAAGGATTAGAAGATTATCCAGAATTAGTCAATGAGGATTTCACCTATTTATATAGATTGATGGATTATGATTCTCTTACCAAAATGCAATTAATAGATAAAAACGGACAAGAAAAGCAAACAGGTCTAGAAATCATCAAACGTTTGATTAAACATGGATTGATAGATGAGTTTCAAGATCCAGACGACGGTAGAAGCAGACGCTTAACAGTCACCAAAAAAGGAAAGAAAGTCTTTAAAGAATCCATGAAAGAAGTTACCCTAACATCAAAAGTTCTAGGCGGAAATTTAACGGTTAAAGAAAAAGAAACTTTATTAAACCTATTAATTAAATTAAATCATTTTCACGAAGTAGTTTACACAAAACACAAAGACTCAACGATTCAAGAAATAGAAAATCTTTTAAAAGCATGAAAAAATTAATTCTTTCCGGAGGTGCAGGATATTTAGGAGGTTTAATACAAGACCATTTCCAAAAAGATTATGAAATCTATATTTTAACAAGATCCCATAAAAAAAGTACACAAGCTGGAATTCATTTCATGCAATGGAATGGAGAATCTGTAGGCGAATGGACCCAAGTGCTAGAAAATGCAGATTTAGTCATCAATCTCGCAGGTAAAAACATCAACACCCGATTCACAGAAGAAAATAAAAAAGGCATTTTACAATCTAGAATCCAAACCACAGAAGCCATAGGGCAAGCCATAGAAGCGTGTACCAATCCGCCGAAAATGTGGCTTAATGCGTCTTCCGTTGCCGTTTATAAAGAGAGTAAAGAATATGCAAAAGATGAGTTTTCACCCACCAATGGAGAAGATTTTCTATCAGAAGTTTCACAAAAATGGGAAAAAGCATTCTACAAATATCCCAATGTAGATACCAAAAAAGCAGTTTTTCGTATCACCCTAATTTTGGGCGATCATAAAGGTAGTGCTTATCAAACCTTAAAGAAACTCGTAAAAGTTGGTGGCGGAGGAAAAGCCGGCGATGGTGAACAGATCGTAAGTTGGCTTGGTGAAATAGATTTTGTCAATGCACTAGAATTCATCATAGATAATGAGCTAGAAGGACCCTTTAACTTTGGAAACCCAAACCCAATCTCAAATGCCGAGTTAATGAAACAACTCAGAGAAAAGTACAACGTTCCATTTGGAATGCCAGCCCCCGCATTTATGATTAAAATCGGTGCTAACATCATTGGAACCGCACCAGAATTAATTTTAAGAAGTCAGAATACACAACCAAAACGGCTGTTAGAACACGGTTTCAAGTTTACGCAAACCCGTATTTGTGATATTTAATATAGACAGACTAATATAAACTTTATAAAAGTAAGATAATATTTTTAAGCGTTTATAATGCCAAGTTCAACACAAAAATGTAGCAGAAATTCTTTTGGCTTTGGGCGATTAAACGGGCTATCCATTCCAATTCCGCAGGAATCTGCTTATAAAATATAGACATAAAAGGAGTTTGGCCTCTGGGCCGCCACTCTTTTCTGCCTTATTTTATTGGCGCATCTTCCCTTACGGGATTTCCATTGCTATCCCTATCGCTGGTTTGGTTGAGGTTTAGGGTTGATAGTTAATAGTTTAAGGTTGATAGTTAATGGTTTAAGGTTTTGTAGCAAGTATCTAGATTTAAATAGCAAGTCTTGTGTCTTTTTTCTATTCTCTTTCTTCTAATCAATGAAAGACCCACGTCACGTTGAGGTCATTTCCACCAAAGGTGGAAATGACCTCAATGAGACGGTTGGGGGGATTCTGGTCTTTCCTCTTTCCTCTAGTCTCTTTCATCTTTGCTCTTTCTTCTTAAATCAAGACCCTGAATCAAGTTCACAATGACCAGTTTTTAGGTTTTTAATACGCTGCTTATGATTTAAATCTTATGCCTAAATTATTTCAACAAATCAAAACTACGTTTAATGAAGTCTGTCAACTCTTTTCCTTTTAAAAGGTTCTGGGATAATCGAGCTAAATCTAGTGCCTGATTGATAACTTCCTTCTTTTGATCTTCTGGTTTTTCTAGAATCTCAGTAGCTAAATCACTATTAGTATTTACCACCAAATTGTACATTTCTGGGAAATCACCCATTCCAAACATGCCACCGCCGCCGCTTTGTTGCATATCCTTCATTCTACGCATAAACTCTGGCTGTGTAATCACAAAAGGCGCATCTGTACTACTTAAATCCTCTAATTGAACTTGATATTTCTCTTTATCAATCGTGTTTTCTAAGATAGTTTTTAAACTTTCTTTTTGTTCATCAGAAAGTCTAGCAATGGTTTCTTCATCTTTTTTGATCAGATTATTAATGTGATCCGCATCCACACGCACCAATTGAACTTTGTCATGTTTTTGTTCTAATTTCTGGATAAAATGCGCAGAAATCGGTGAATCAAACATTAGAACTTCATAGCCTTTTTCTTTAGCTGTCGTGATATAAGCATCTTGACTGTCTTTATCAGAAGCATATAAAATCACAAGATTTCCATCCTTATCAGTTTGGTTATCTTTAATTTTATCATTCAATTCACTCCAAGTGTAGAAAGTGTCATCTACCGTAGGGTAAAGCATAAATTTGTCTGATTTCTCTGCAAATTTATCATCCGTTACCACGCCATATTCTAAGATAACCTTAATGTCATTCCATTTATTTTCAAAGACCTCACGATCATCTTTTAGC
This sequence comes from Flavobacteriaceae bacterium Ap0902, assembly GCA_009835005.1. Lineage (GTDB taxonomy): Bacteria > Bacteroidota > Bacteroidia > Flavobacteriales > Weeksellaceae > Profundicola. The sequence continues at coordinate 174,083 of WTFG01000002.1, forward strand.
AGAGAAGTTAATTTATCTGCCACTTTACGGGTGATATAAGACGCGATTTTCTTCACTGCACCATCCGCCTGTAAATAAGATCTAGACACATTTAATGGAATATCTGGAGAATCAATCACACCACGCAGTAACATCAAGAAATCTGGAACAATTCCTTTTACCTCGTCTGTTACATATACCTGATTTTGATATAATTGAATCTTATCTTGATCTAGATTGATGTTGTTCCCAATACGTGGGAAGAATAAAATTCCTGTTAAATTAAACGGATAATCTACATTTAAATGAATCCAGAATAAGGGTTCCTCCAATTGAGTAGGGTAGAGTTCTCTATAAAAATTTAAATAATCCTCATCTGTTAAGTCTGCTGGCATTTTAGTCCATGCAGGATTTGGATTATTGATGATATTATCCACTTCTTTGGTCTCTGGCTTTGCGTCTTCTGGAGCATTCTCAGGAAGTGGTAAAGTTTCTGTTTTGGTTCCAAATTTAATTGGAATCGGCATAAACTTGTTATACTTCAACAGCAATTCTCGGATTCTACTTTCTTCTAAGAATTCCTCTGAATCCTCTGCAATATGCAGGATGATTTCTGTACCACGTTCTTCTTTTTCAATCTCCTCCATGGTGAACTCTGGGCTGCCATCACAGCTCCATTTTACAGCTTGTGCGCCTTCTTGGTAAGATTTGGTGAGAATATCTACATGTTCTGCTACCATAAAAGCAGAATAGAAACCAAGACCAAAATGCCCGATGATTCCAGCATCATTTGCCGTATCTTTATATTTATTCAAGAATTCTTCTGCACCAGAAAAAGCCACTTCATTGATGTATTTTTCTACTTCCTCTGCCGTCATCCCGATTCCTTGATCTATGATGTGCAGTTTTTTATTTTCTTTATCTAATTTTACCTCAATGATAGGATTGCCATACTCAACTTTAGCCTCTCCGATACTAGTAAGATGTTTTAATTTAAGTGTAGCATCCGTTGCGTTAGAAATTAATTCTCTCAAGAAAATCTCATGGTCGCTATATAAAAACTTCTTAATCAGTGGAAAGATATTGTCCACCGATACATTAATATTTCCCTTTTTCATATAAACATTTTATTTGAATGTTGCCATTTCAAATAAAACACCGTTTTGGGCTATAATGACAAAATGTCGGTTTGTTTATTAAAATCAAGATTATAGCCTTGTTTTAATAGAGGAATATTTCACGTCTTATGATCTACTCATCCATATTTTCATATTTTTATCATCAAACATTTTATCTATCAATAATTATAGTTCCCATGATTATTCATTGGTTTAAAATGATTTTCCAATTGAGCATAGATTTAGCAATCGGCTTTTAAGCTGATGATGAATAATTTATTGCTAATAATTCAGTTAATCTTAATCAAGTTTACTTTTTTATATCTATGAATTGCTAATCGATTAATCCATACTAAAATATTTCAATGCGTGAATAGAAAAAAGAATATTTAAACAATATTTATTTACCTACTTATAATCAGTATTTTAAGAGATATAAATAGGGTGTAATCTTTTCTTGATGAAATTTATAGTAGCAGAAATATTCATTTATTATTTTTATTTAAATAAATTATTAACTTTAAAAGTCAAAAAGTGAGAAATTTAAGACAAACAAAATGGTTAGCGGTATTAATTATCGGAGGAATATTATTTTCTTGTAACGATAACGAAATATTTGATGATGTTGACAAAACAATTGTTAATGATGAATTCACTATTTAGTAAAACAATAGCAGAAGAGATTGCAAATGGTTTATTGCTAGTGAATACAACAGAAAATCTTAGTAATAAATCATTGAAGAGTGCTACGATAAAGAATCAGAAAAAAATAAAATCCATTCTTGAAGTTCCAGACAAAGATAAAAAAACTGCATATTTCATAATTAATTATGAGGGAGGTGGTTTTATTATTCTAGCTGGGGATAAACGTTCTGAGCCAGTTCTTGCATTTTCCGAAACTAATAAATTTGATTTAGAATCTGATTATTTCCCTACGGGTTTTGTCAGTTGGTTATATTCCTCAAAAGAAAATATTGAAAAAATAAGAGAAAAGAACGAGAAAATTAATCCACAAACAGAAAGACAATGGGACAACTTACAAAAAGGTGGGGCAGATGTAATTTCTTATCGAATTATTGAGCCTGAAGAACCAGACTGCACACCTTATACAGTTCAAAAAGGTCCATTTCTTCAAACAACTTGGGGGCAAGGATGTGGCTATAATTCGCAAACACCATCAATGTCTTGTGGGCCTTGTGGTTATGCATGGACTGGCTGTGTAGCTACTGCTATGGCTCAAGTAATGAAATATCATCAATACCCTACAAGTTATAGTTGGTCTAGTATGCCTAATTCTTATGGAACCTCTACCACTTCAATATTAATGCGAGATATTGGAGATGCTGTAAATATGAATTATGAATGTGATGGTTCTGGAGCTGACACACAGGACGAAGTTGCATCTTCTTTTAAAAATGATTTTGGATTCAGCTCTGCTTCTTATTCTGGTTATAACTATCAAACTGTTAAAAATGAATTGAGTTATAACCGCCCTGTAATACTTAAAGGTGGAAGAAAATCAGGATGGTGGATTTTTGCACAATATAAAGATGGTCATGCATGGGTGTGTGATGGTTACTTAAATTATATAGACCCTTGTTGGGGTTCTATGTTAAAATTCAACATGAATTGGGGATGGAATGGTTCTTATAATGGATGGTATAGTTTTAATAATTTCAATCCAGGTGACCATACCTTTAACTATAAAACAGGAATGGTATATAATATTAAACCTTAAAATTATCAGTCATGAAATATTTATTTTTAATCTTAACAACTATGCTTTTTACATCTTGTAATTCAGATGATAATGAACAAGTAATTATTGATACAGATATTAACATTTCTGTAAAGGATGTTGATGGAAATGACTTACTTAACACTAATAATCCAAATTCATTTAATCAGAATGAATTTAAAATTTTTTATGAAATAGATGGTGAACAAATTGAAGTAAATGATGAAAATCTTGATTACTCAAAAGGTTTTTTTGTCTATCAACATGAAAGTGAATTTAGAATTAGAATATTTCCGAATACAAATAAGAATGCTTCTTATCCAATAACTTACATTAGGTGGAGTGAAATGGACATTGACACGTTAAAATGTGAAATTGACAGAAATGGAAGTTCTGAAATTTGCAAGAAAGTCTGGTTTAACAATGAACTCGTTTGGCAAGCCTATGGCACTGAGAGATTTTTTGAAATCATAAAATAACTACAGGCATATTGTATAAGCGTAATGCGGGCGAAAGTGCTAAATTTAAACGAATTAAATATTAACAAACATAAAGACAAGCCAAAAGTAAAGTGCTTCTAAACCCGCACTACGTTTGTACTATACCGATATCACTACTCTTATATTCATCTTAAAATATTTCTATTGATAGAAAGACACCAATATGTCTAATATCTACTGATAATCATTAATTTAAATTAAAATGCTGGAATGCTTTCTCTTTCATCCTATTCATTGATATTAATATTGAAATTTTATTTTTATTTAAAATAAATATAAATAGATTTGCTAAAAATTTTAACAAATGATTCAAAAAGTTTTAGGTTCCTTGTCTTTGCTATTGGTTACCAGTTTTATTTATTCCCAAGAGGTTTCGGGTAGAGTAGTAGATGCTACTGGAAGTGGTATAGATGATGTGGTGATTGAGGTTCCAGATACAGATATTTATACGTATAGCAATCAAGATGGAAGTTTTTCTATAGCAGATGTGCAAGGTGCTCAACAGTTAAAACTATCTATCGTAGGTTTTAAAAATAAAAATATTGACCTTGCTCAAGATAATTTAAATAAAATTGTGCTGTATGAAGGAATTGAACTTTTGGCGGTTCAAGCCAGAGGAACAAATTCCAATGCATTCTCGAGAAAAGAGACCGCGTATGTAGGGAAAATGCCTTTAAAAGATATAGAGAATGCCACGATGTATTCTACCATTACTACAGAATTATTAGAATCGCAAGTTGTTACCAATCTAGATGATGCCTTGACTAATGCAACCGGCGTTTTTAAACTTTGGCCCTCTACAGATAGGGATGCGCAAGGAACAGGCTATTTCTCTAGCAGAGGTTTCGGTACACAGCCCAGCCTTGTTGATGGATTACCTGGATTTGTTTTTAGTTCAGTAGACCCTTCTTATATAGAAAGAGTAGAGGTAATTAAAGGCCCCACTGCAACCTTATATGGGAGTACAGTAACTTCTTTGGGTGGACTGATCAATGTGGTGACTAAAAAGCCTTATAAGGGCTTTGGTGGAGAAGTTTCTTATACAGGTGGATCCTTTGATTTAAATAGAATTACAGCAGATATCAATACGCCTTTGTCTAAAGAAAACGATATTTATTTTAGGTTGAATTCATCTTATCTTTCACAAAATAGTTTTCAAGATAGAGGTTCTAAGAAAATATTTTTTATAGCACCTTCCATAACTTATAGCGTGAATGAGAGATTAGATTTATCTGCTGGGGTCGAGTATATGGATAAAGAAAATGTGAATCCTGCGGTTATATTTTTGCGCAGAGGATTGAATTTGCCATCTAGATCGGTAGAAGAAATGGGATTAAACCCTAATCTTTCTTTTTCTTCTGATGCTTTCAAGATAAAAGGTCCTTCTGTGAATGCTCGTGGAATTGCGAATTATAAATTATCTGACAATTGGAATTCCCAAACCTTGGGAGCGTACTCCTATACGTCGGGAGAAGGCTATTACTCCTATTTGTATGAGGGAGCTACTACCATCTTTGCTGCTTTACAACCGCTAACTCAAACAGGTTATCAACCCCTCACAGATGAGGTAAACCTATTATTGGGTGAAGCTTTTGGTATAGCCCAAGATGATTCTTTTGTAAGAGTAATTTCTCATCGCGATGGAAAAGCCAATAAATTAAATTTTCAACAGAATTTTAATGGTGATTTCAAAATAGGCTCAATGCGAAACAGAATGGTGATTGGTTTAGATTATGTTCAAAGGTCTAATGAATCTAATACTAAATCTGGAAATCCTGTACTCGCACAGCAAGCCAATTTTCCACAAATCATTTCTATGTTAGAGGCTATAGCGCCAGGCCAAGGAGTTGCTTTGGAAAATCAGCTGTCATCATTTAGCTATTTTGATGCTATTTTTGATCCTCAAGGCAATTTGGTACAAAATTCATTTACGCCCAATGCTTCTTACGACGTTACACGAGCGCAATTGGATCAAATCTATAACCAAATACCTGATAATTTTATAGAGACTAAGTCAAAGACTTATGCTGCGTATGTTTCTGATGTGTTAAATATTACGGATCGATTCATTATTAACCTAGGATTACGTTTAGACCATTTTGATCAAGAAGGAGATTTGGCGACTACGGATGATGATTATACCAAAACTACTTTATCACCAACGGCTGGTGTTGTTTATGAAATTTTAGAAGATGATTTAACCTTATTCTCTAATTACCAAACAGGATTTATCAACAATGATCCTTCTATAGATAATGTATTGGTTACAAATCCAGATGGAACCCAATCATACCAAACGGTGGTTACAACCAATGATCCTACAGAAGCTAAACAGTTTGAGGTTGGTTTTAAAGGTGCTTTATTTCAAAATAAATTGAATGGTGGAATTAGCTATTACCATATCAATGTAGGTGACGATGTAGTATCAGATCCTACCGTTCCTCTTTTCCCTGTGCCAGTGAGTGTAGAAGAAGTTATAAGCAAAGGGGTAGAGTTTGAACTAAATGCTAGTCCTATCCGCAATTTGAATATAAGAGGTTCTTATTCCTATAATGATTCTTATATATCTGATGCGTATGTGAAGAAACAGGATAGAACTATTACAGAATTAGAAGGGTATCGTCGTGTACAGGCAGGGCCCAGAAACTTATATAACTTTTGGTTAGATTATAAAATCCCGAGTGTTACTTCTGAATTTTTAAATAACCTAGGATTCGGAATAGGCTTCAATGGGGCTTCTGAGCATAAACCAATCAATAATGGTATAACTGGAGCCTTTATTCTGCCAGCTTATACTATATTTAATGCTTCTGTATATTATAATGCACCAAAATTTAGAATAGGAGTTAAAGCCAATAATTTTACAGACAAACAGTATTATACAGGTTGGACGACCATCAATGTGCAAGCACCACGCTCATTTGTGGGGACTATATCTTATAAATTTTAATATAACCTATTACGGTAGTCACAAGCGTATTCGTATCTTAACTTATGATGATGTATTTAGTTTTTATTGTGTTAATCTTCTTTGGAACTTATTTATGGGTAAATACTGCCAAGCGTTTTAATAGAACATGGAATAGATTTAATACAATCATTTATCAAAATCAAAAATTATCCAAAGTTGCTGGAAGTATCTGCTTGATTATAGCTTTTATTTGTTTAAAAAGTATTCATGGACTATGGTCTAGTGTGATTATTACTTTAAATTGCTTAATTATAGCGCTGATGGTGGTAATTATTTTCACCCCATTGTTTCAAGATAAAAAGTAGATAAACTTATAAAGATATATATTGTATATGCCTGCTAATCCTAAATATCTGAACAAAAATCCTTGGCAACGAATGGCCAAAATAACCGCTGGACTGTTAGGTGGTTATTTCATTACGGCTTTATTGCATATGATATTAGCCATTTTATTGCCATGGCATCAAGAAGTGTTGGTAACAACTATTCTTTCTTTTTTTATTATTTGGTGTTTTTTAATATTGCTTCCTTTTACATTCAATAATGGTTGGAAAGTTTGGGCTTTCTATTTGATATTTCTTCTCGTTTTAAGCCTAATATATTATTTCATTCTACCCTACAATCCTTTTATCCATGAATAAAAAGAGAATCTATAATATATTTTTTCATTTACATACAGTGAGTGGTATTGTGATCAGTTGCGTCTTGTTTATCCTATTCTTTGCAGGTGCATTTACCATGTTTAAAGAAGAGATAAAAATATGGGAACGAAAGCAGCCATCACAGCATATATCGCTATATGAAATGGACTTTGATAAAGTTTTAAATCTTTTAAACAAAGAATATAATTTATCTGGTAGAACCATCAATTTTTATTCATTGGGAGATACCAATTCAGTCCGTGTTTTTGTAGATCATTCTCATGCGGCAGAAGCGTCTGGTGAAGATTTAAAAACAGAAATATTAAATCTAAACCTAGAGGATTATTCATTAAAAACTTATGAAAAGGCTTATTCTTACTCGGAATTTCTTTACCAACTTCATTTTTTAGACCATATCCCTGCCATAGGCATATACATAGCAGGATTCGTATCGTTGTTTTTTCTATTTGCTTTATTAACAGGTGTATACATACATTGGGATAAGATTGTAAAAAACTTTGTTCTTTTTCGCCCGATGGCAAAATGGAAAACAGTTTGGACAGATGCCCATACGGTACTCGGGACAATTGCTTTTCCATTTCAGTTGATTTTTGCAATTACGGGGGCTTATTTTTGTTTGAGTATTTTAATTTTATTACCTGCATATAGCCTATATGATAACGACGCAGAAAAGTTACTACAAGACCTGAGACCAGAAAGAACGCACGCCCCTTGGCAAGAGATCACCCATCAACAACCTTCCTCTATCAATACATTTATAAAGGAATATAAAGATTATTTTCATGATTTTGATATTCAGCAAGTCTCTGTAGAAAATATAGATGGTAGCAATATGGCTTATCATATCGTTGGTGAATTAGATCCAGATTATCATTTTAACAGCCTAGGAGGTTTGGTGGTAGATGCTTATAGATTAGATATTTTAGAAGAGATTAATCCATCTGAAACGCCTTATAAATCAGAAATTCAAAAACTGCTAGTCAAACTCCATTTTGGGAAATTTGGTGGAATACTGAACAAGATTATCTATACAATTTTAGCATTCATTACTTGTTTTATCATTTTATCTGGTGTTATGATATGGTTTACAGCAAGAAATAAAAAGAATAAAAACCCAAAACAAAGAAACTTTCATTACCAAGTCACTCATATTTATTTGGCCATTTGTATGGGAATGCTACCGATGACCGCCTTGGGATTTATTTGGGCTCGACTGCTACCAATTCTCGGTTTTGAAGGTCAGTCCATATATTACACAAGCTTTTATTATGCTATTTGGTTGTTACTCGCCCTGTACTTCATCTTCAAAAAAAATATGCAATATACCAATCAAGGGAATTTAATGCTGGGCGGAACCTTTTTTCTTTTAGTGCCTATGGCAGATATTTGGGTATCATATCTTTATGAAAACACTAAGCATCTAGAAATTTTCTCATTGATTAATATCTTATGCTTCGTCATAGGAATTAGTTGCCTCTTTGCTTATCAAAAAGTAAAACAAAATCAAAGGTTGAAATTGTCTAAAGTGTAATTTTATACTAATTTATTTATATTGAATATCTTCTTTTAATTTAGAGATTATATAAATAATCTTTATAAATTAAATTCTAAATCATCATCTGCACCTATCATTTCATATTTCCACTCGGCAGGTTCAAATTTACAGTAGGGTAGATCCTCCCGCTCATCTTCACTTAGATTATTTATGAAATCAAGGGTATTAGTCGCAGGGCAAACCGTCATAGCCCCCTCATCACTATACAATGCAAAACTATAAATCCCTTCATCCGCATGTTTCTCAAACATTTCAATAAAGGCCCTTTTCGTCGCTTTTTCTATTTTGGTTTGTAAGGCTTGGAAGTTCATGAATCATTCTTTGAAATAAATAAATAAGCTCTCAATATTCTTTGCTCTATTAGTTGGGTCAGTTACTTCAACTTCCTCTATTGTAAATTGGCTTTTAGAAATTTTATTTTTTGAATCTTCTGGAAAATTGTTAAATATTGATTTCGGAATTAATGCTTTAACTTCAAATTTAGTATTATTCCAATCTTTAATCAGATTAGAAAAAACTTTTTGAGGATGATCAATGACCCACATTCCTCTTACTCTCAATCTTGTTATATTAAGACTATCAATACCTGTTGCCCCACCCAACTCGTTACCTTCATAGTCATCATTTAAATTAACTCTTATATTGTCAATAATCTCCTCATAAACTTCTGGCAAATCACAGAAAACCCTTCCATAAACAAACCACAATGATTTTATATGTTTACTTCCCTTGGGAATGTAACCAAAACAATAAATCATTTCTTTTTCTTCCCAAGGCTTATCTTCGCAAATCAATGCAGAACTTTTAATTCTTGTATCACAAGATTTAAGAGTATGCTTAGGATATGAACTATTTAGCTGAATAGTAGATTCAGAAGTTGACTTCTTCACTTCCAATGCATGACCATTCCTTAAAATCGCGTCTGGAATTTTGTTTTTTGAGCCTAGAAATGAAAAAGTTTTTTGATGTTCATTAATGCGTTTTTCATTATCTTTAATATGAAAAGAATTACTAAATGCATCAAAAATATACTCTTCTAACGCTTCACCCATATTTTGTGCACGGTTATTTCCTTGAGTATATTCATTAATTTCATAATCTTTATTTTCTGCGATATTTACAAGTGCTTCTAAGATATTCATCATGCTTCTATTATTTGTCTTAATTTTTCAGTGGCTAGAGGCTCAGATATTTCATGGTTTTCAATTTGAAGCTTTATATTATCCGCTAAAAATTTTGCTAAATTGACTGGGACAGCATTGCCAATCATTTTATAACCAGCAGCAACGTTATTGTAGTAAAATTTGAAATCATCTGGAAAGGTTTGTATGCGAGCACATTCTCTTATACTTAACCTTCTATAAAGATGTTCTTTTCCTGAAACAAAGACCCTTTTATTTTGTTCTATAAATTTCATTTTTGGTGCTTGAGGATGCAATGGAGCATGTCTGCCACCAGCTTGAATTGTAAATGATTGTTCATCCCAGCTGCGGACACGATTTCTAGACATATACATTGTTGAGAATCCTCCAGTCATATATTCATGATTAGAAATAATACAGTTGTCTCCATTTGTTTTATTATTGTCTAATGCAGGCATTACATTTTCATGTAAATCACTAATGGCATCCTTTAAAGGTATTTTCTTAAATTTTACTTCTGGAAATTTAAATTTTAAATTCAAATCTTTTCTAATACCCACAAAAAAGACTCTTTTTCTATCTTGAGGAACATTATAATCAGAAGCATTTAAAAGTTTAAAAGATAGTTCGTATCCAGCATCTTTAAACATTTCTTTAATATGCTTTAGAGCATCTTCATGGCGAGAAGCTAACATTCCACTGACGTTCTCCGCTAGAAAAAATTTTGGTTGTTTAGCTTTTAAAATTCTAATAAAATCAAAAAATAATTGCCCTCTTTTATCATTAATTCCTCTTAATGATCCTGCTTCACTCCAACTTTGACAGGGAGGACCACCAATTATTCCATCGCAATCAGGAATTTCTTCTTCACTAATATTAACAATACTTCTTTTGTCTAAAATTGTGTTAACGTGATTTTTTTCATAGGTTTCCCATATATCTTTGTCAAATTCATTCGCCCAAACAACATTAAACCCCGCTTGCTCAAAACCGAGGTCTAATCCTCCTGCTCCTGCAAAAAATGATACTATATTCATAAAATTCTTTCTTTAATCTTTCTTCTATATTCTGCTTTCTCTTCTGCAACTTTTAAAATTTGTTTACTACAATTATATTCAAAAATCTTTTTTCCAATTTGATCCGCAATATATTCATCTTGAAGTTCAGTTAAATCTAAGTCAAATACTCTTGCTAATAGAGAAAGTCTTTTTTCATCAAAGTCTCGTTTATTATTTTCAATTTTACTCAAATTGGCACTATCCAGATTCAACTTTGCAGCTAAATTTGTTAATGTCATTTTATTTTTTGTTCTTAATCTTCTTATATATTCCCCGAATGTTGCACTCATAAGACTTGTCAATTTATGACAAAAATATATTATTTTCATGAAACTAACTAATTTTATTAGTTTATATAATATTAAGTTGTTTGTTCAAGAAATATGCGCCCAGCCCAGTTTTTTCTGATGATAGGCGATAAAGAATTCTTTGATGGATGCATTTTCTGGTTGGCTGAGTTGTGGATCTTTGGTGACCAAGGTTTCGGCGGCGTTTTTAGCGGCGGTAAAGATTGGTTTATCAGTTTGCAGGTCTGCGATTTTAAAATCTAAAATTCCACTTTGTTGAGTTCCCATCACGTTTCCAGGTCCCCGTAATTCTAAATCTACTTCTGCAATACGGAAGCCGTCATTGGTCTCACACATGGTTTGGATTCTACGTTGTGCGGTTTCATTTAATTTATTTCCAGTCATTAGTACACAATAACTCTGTTCTGCCCCACGGCCAACGCGCCCACGCAATTGATGCAGTTGAGAAAGACCAAATTTCTCTGCACTTTCAATCACCATAATACTTGCGTTAGGTACATTCACGCCAACCTCTATCACGGTGGTGGCCACCATAATTTGAGTTTCACCCTTTACAAAACGTTGCATTTCAAAATCCTTATCTGCAGGTTTCATCTGTCCGTGTACCACACTCACGGCATAATCGGGCAGAGGGAAATAACGGGTAATACTTTCATAACCGTCCATTAAATCCTTATAATCCATTTTTTCTGATTCATCAATCAATGGATACACAATGTAAGCCTGCCTGCCCTTATTTACTTCATTTTTAATAAAATTAAAAACAGCAAGCCTGTCTTTGTCTCTTCTATGTACCGTTTTTATAGGTTTTCTACCTGCTGGTAATTCATCAATGATTGAAATGTCCAAATCCCCATACAACGTCATCGCGAGTGTCCTCGGGATAGGCGTTGCCGTCATAATTAATATATGTGGTGGGCGAGTAGCCTTGCGCCATAACTTCGCTCTTTGTGCCACTCCAAAACGATGTTGCTCATCTACAATGGCAAGTCCAAGATTTTTAAACCGTACTTTATCTTCTATCAAAGCATGTGTTCCCACCAAGATATCTAATGAACCATTTTCTAATTGCTCATGAATGATTCTACGATCGGTAGTCTTCGCAGAGCCAGTGAGTAAGGCGATTTTAAATCCAATTTTATCGGCCTCTTCCTTCAATCCATAATAATGCTGTTGCGCAAGAATTTCTGTAGGTGCCATCAGTAAAGATTGAAAGCCATTATCGGCAGCCATGAGCATCGTCAGGAAGGCTACAATGGTTTTTCCACTTCCTACGTCTCCCTGTAACAAGCGATTCATTTGTTGCTCTTTGGCTAAATTGGCTCTGATTTCTTTTAGCACACGCTTTTGTGCATTGGTAAGATTAAAACTTAAATGATTAAAATAAAAGTCGTTAAAATAAGTCCCTAATTCTTTAAAGGCATGCGAACGAAAATTTCTTTTCCCTATCGCTTTTTGCGTTTGCAGAGATAAATGTAAATAGAAAAACTCTTCAAATTTTAGGCGCTTTTGTGCCTCTTCTAATTCCCTTACAGAATTTGGAAAATGAATATGTTGAAAGGCTTTTTTTCTACTGGTTAACTGGTATACGCGACAAATCTGCTCTGATAAATTTTCTTTAATATAATTGCCCACTAATTTCCAAACCTCTAGTTGCATGGTCTGAAACACCCGATTATTAATACCCTTTTTCTGTGCTAATTCTGTATTGCTATAGACGGGTAGAAGCCCTTTGGTAGCCTTTTCGCTGTCAGGTTCTTCTATCTCTGGATGGGTGAAATTTATTTTTTGATTAAATATAGTGGGCTTTCCATAAATGATGATGGGCTTTTGTAAAAGTGCTCTAAACTTATCCATTTGCCACTTCGTGGTACGGAACCAAATCAATTCTACCGAGCCAGTTTTATCTTGAAAGGTTGCAATCAGTCGTTTTTTCTTGCCTTCGCCAATTTCTCTGAGCGAAGTCATTTTACCTTTTACCTGAATTTCTGTACTAAAGGTTTGGATTTCTGCAATTGTATAATACTTTGTTCGGTCCACATATCGGAAAGGAAAGTGATAGAGTAAATCCCTGAATCTAAAAATACCCAATTCTGCCGTTAAGACCTCGGCTCGCTTGGGGCCAACGCCTTTCAGGTATTCAATAGGGGTTAATAGGGGATTGCTCATAAAACAAAGATAATTAAAGTAAAATAAAGCAAATTTGTTTTTATTCTTATTATTTTTGAGAGATTTAGTAAAATTTAAATACATGAAAAATTTATTCAATACCCTTTTAATATGCTTGGCAGTTATGGTAACGGCACAGCAAAAATCTCAAGATTACCCAAGTTCTAAATATCCTGTAGATCAAGATATTTTTTCAAAATATAAATCTCAGTTTATAGAAATTGATGGCTATAAAATCAATGTAGAAATTTTAGGGGAAGGTGACCCAATTGTATTCTTACCAGGAGGTCCAGGAAACTCTCATGATTATATGCAAGGTGCTTTTGGACAGTATTATAAAACCAATAAATTGGTCTTTTTTGATTTTTTAGGAAGAGGGAAATCAGATGATGCTAAAGATGTTTCAGAATACGCTGTGAAGTCAGATACAGATTTGATTGAAAAATTAAGAAAGAAATTAAAACTAGGTAAAATTTCTGTGGTAGGACACTCTTATGGTACGGTTCCAGCACAGGATTATGCAATCCGATATGGTGAGCATTTAGATAAAATGTTCTTGATTGCAGGTTTCCATAGTGGGCATATGTGGCAGGCTAACTGCGATAGTTATAACCATTATTCTAAAACACATTTTCCAGAAATTTGGGCAAAAGTAGATTCGATTAGAAGTTTAGGTTATGTATCATCGGATCCAGCGCATCAAAAGATTTATGGAAGTCTGCCAACCAAGTATATTTATTATCATAATACGAAAACAAGAGGAAATGTACCGAAAGAGAAATTTAGAGGTTGGGCGAATGATGTGTATGTACAAATCATTGGTAGAGATGGAGATTTTGAAGTGAGTGGCAGCATGATGGATACCGATTTTAGAAGAAAATTAAAAGATATAAAGGCAAAAACCATGATTACTGCTGGGCGCTATGATGGCGTTTCTACTCCAGAATTTAATGAGCAGTATAAAACCTTTATGCCACAGGCAAAGTTTATAATGTTTGAGGAAAGTGGACATAATCCATACTTAGAAGAACCAGAAAAGTTTTATGCTGTATTTGAAGAATTTTTCGGAATTAAATAGGAGTTAACGTGAGTCGTTCTGAACTTGATTTAGAATCTTCTTAAAGTGCCAATTTTCAGTTAAATATTTTATATTTTAAACCTTATATCTAAACCTATAACTTTATGCTTACTTTTGCATGGAATATAATTACAAGTTAATTATATACTAAGCATTTTTATGCAAGAATTTTAATACAATTAAATAATATATCCAATAGAGTTAGGCTTATTCTGATTTTTATTTTACCGCATAACACCCAGAAATCAAATGAATTTTGTTACCGTAAATAATCTTACCAAGTCCTATGGTATTCGTACCCTTTTCAAGGACATTAATTTCATCGTTAATCAAGGTGAAAGTATCGCAATCGTTGCCAAAAATGGCAGTGGTAAATCTACTTTACTCAAAATCATTCAAGGAAAAGAACCTGCAGATTCTGGAGAAGTAGAAGTATTGAAAGATGTAGAAGTATTTACGCTAGAGCAAGGGGATGATTTCTCTGATGACATGACGGCTAGAGATGTCATCTATGCGCATGATAATGAGATTTTGCAATTACTGAATTTATACCAAAAACTTTTAGATGAAGGCGTTTCAGATGATAGAATGATGGCTGTAATCGGTAAAATTGATGAGAACAACGCTTGGAATATTGAGTCTCTTTTTGAGGAGATTTTTTCTAATTTGAAGATTGATTTTCTAGATCAACAAATCAAAAACCTTTCGGGTGGGCAACGCAAGAGGGTTTCTTTGGCTAAATTCCTGATTGATATTTCTATTCATGAAGGTCATCAATTATTGATATTGGATGAGCCTACCAATCACCTAGACATTGAAATGGTAGAATGGCTAGAATATTTTTTGAATAAAGAACCTAGAACCATTTTGCTGGTTACGCATGACAGATATTTCTTAGATGCCATATGTACAGGGATTTTAGAAATGGAAGACGGGACGGTATATGTGCACAGGGGCGATTATGAAACGTACATACGCAATAAAGCCATCCGTATAGAGAACGCACAAGCGAGTATAGACAAAGCCAATAATTTATACAAAAAAGAATTGGAGTGGATGCGCCGCCAGCCTAAGGCGAGGACTACCAAATCTAAAAGTAGAGAGCAAGATTTTTACGAAACAGAAAAGGTTGCTAAGCGCAAGATTGTAGATAATCAAGTTTTGCTAGAGATGCAAATGACACGTTTGGGTAAAAAGATTGTCGAGTTTAAAGACGTGAGTTTTGCCTATGATGAAAAGACCATTTTAGATGATTATTCTAATGTTTTTGCAAGAGGACAAAAAATTGGGATTATTGGTAAAAATGGGGTGGGGAAGTCTACTTTTCTAAAAATTTTAGAAGGTCAAATTCAGCCAGATTCTGGAGAGATAGAACGTGGTGACACCTTAGTCTTTGGTCATTTTAAGCAAGATGGCATTGCTTATAAAGAAGAACAGAGAGTGATAGATTTTGTAAAAGATATTGCAGAGTTTTTCCCTTTAGCCAACGGCAAAACTATGTCTGCAAGCCAATTCTTACAAATGTTTTTGTTTGAGCCTCAGCAACAATATACACCCATTGCTAAACTGAGCGGTGGTGAGAAAAAACGTTTACAATTGTTATCTGTACTCTTCAAAAATCCAAATTTCTTAATTTTGGATGAGCCTACCAACGATTTAGACTTACCAACTTTAACGGTTTTAGAGAATTTCTTGAATGAATACAATGGCTGTGTGCTTGTGGTATCGCACGATAGGTATTTTATGGATAAAATTGTAGATGAATTAATAATTTTTGAAGGGGATGGGCAGGTTGCTACTTTCTACGGAACTTATACCGAATATTTCTTAGACCAAAAAGCACAACAAGCAGAAGCACAAAAACAAAAGGCTATAGCCCAGAAAAAGCCAATAGAGGCAAAGCCCGTAGATGCAAATAAGATGACCAATGACGAGAGAAAGGAATTTAGGTCTTTAGAAAAAAATCTTGCTAAATGGGAAAAGGAAAAAGAGCAATTAGAGAAAGAAATGGCTGATCCTGATTTGGATTATGAGAAAATTGCAGACTTATCTAAAAAGCATCATCAATTAAAAGAAAAAATAGAAGAAGGCGAAATGCGTTGGTTAGAATTGTCTGAGAAAGATTAATATCTTTCATACATTATTCTTAAAACAATATAGAAATTTATTAAACTGGAACTAAATTTGAACATATTACCTTAATATTTTTTTAATTAAAAAACATTATCATGAATTTTATTATTAATTTATTATCTACGGCTATTGCTGCTTTTGTCCTTGCAGAATATTTACTCTCTGGAGTGCAAATTAAAAATTTTGGAGCGGCTATTATTTTTGCATTGGTGTTAGGATTGGTAAATGCCTTTGTAAAACCACTTTTAACCATACTCACCATACCCGTTACAGTAATTACCTTAGGCTTATTCTTGCTGGTTATTAATGCTTTAATGATACAAATTGCCTCTTATTTTGTAAGTGGAATTAATGTAGATACGTTTTGGTGGGCTTTATTATTCTCAATCTTATTATCATTGTTAAGTTCTTTAATTAGTGGCTTGTTAGGGGCAGAATAAAGACAATTTAACTTAGTACCTTTATAACTTACAATCTACTTTATAATTAAAAAAAGCTCTGTAATCGTCCGATTACAGAGCTTTTAGTTTTATCCAAGGTGAGTTTTAATTACCTAGCATCTTCTAATTGAATAATATCCTCTGCCGCACCTTGATTAGGAATATTTGTATCCTCTTGATCTATAATGGCAGGCGTATCCACATCTATAGGAGCGTCATCTGTATGATGTCCACCCAAGATAGGGGCAATCACTAGCCCTACCAAACAAGTTAATTTAATTAAAATATTCATAGATGGTCCAGAAGTATCCTTAAATGGATCACCTACTGTATCACCAGTCACTGCTGCTTTATGCGCATCAGAACCTTTATAAGTCATTTCACCATTGATTTCTACTCCAGCTTCAAATGATTTCTTGGCATTATCCCATGCACCTCCAGCATTATTTTGGAATATAGCCCACATTACACCAGACACACAAACTCCAGCCATGTAACCACCTAGAGGTTCCGCGCCGAAGATTAAACCAATGATAATAGGGGTAATAATGGTCAACAAACCTGGTAAAATCATCTCTTTTAATGCTGCATTGGTAGATATTTCTACACATTTAGCATATTCTGGTTTTCCTGTTCCTTCCATAATACCAGGAATTTCTCTAAACTGTCTTCTAACTTCGTGCACCATTTCCATCGCTGCTTTACCTACACTTTCCATAGCGAGTGCAGAAAATACAACAGGTACCATTCCGCCTACAAACAACATGGCCAATACATCTGCTCTAAAAATATTAATTCCGTCTATTCCTGTAAAGGTTACATAAGCGGCAAATAACGCGAGTGCCGTTAAAGCGGCAGAGGCAATGGCAAAACCTTTACCAACTGCAGCGGTAGTGTTCCCTACGGAGTCTAAAATATCTGTTCTACCTCGTACATGGTCTTCGCATTCGCTCATCTCTGCAATACCACCTGCGTTGTCTGCAATAGGTCCAAAAGCATCTATGGCCAATTGCATGGCGGTTGTAGCCATCATAGCAGAGGCTGCTAAAGCAACACCGTAAAAACCAGCAAAATAATATGAACCTATGATGGCTGCTGCAAATAATATGACAGAAGCAAAAGTAGATTTCATCCCAACAGATAGTCCTGCGATAATATTGGTACCTGCTCCCGTGGAACTGTTTTGAACAATATGCAAAACTGGTTTTTTCCCCAGACTTGTATAATAAGCTGTTACTACAGAGATTAAAGCTCCTACTGCTAACCCAATACATGCAGACCAGAATACATTGAGTCTAGGGATATCTCTAACGCCTTCTCCAAAGAAAGTCATTTGCAAGGTTTCTGGTAACATCCAGTTAATTAAAAAGAAACTAGCAATTAAAGTTATTCCAATGGCTACCCAGTTTCCTCTGTCTAAAGCGGCTTGAACTTGTGCTTCTTTGGCATCGTTATTTTTGATACTCACTAACAAGGTGCCAATAATAGAGGCTATAACGCCTACACCCGCAATGACCATAGGCAGTAGGATAGGTCCCATATTATTGAATTTATCTTGGTATTGTGTTATAGAAGACATATCATTTATAACATAGTTACCCAATACCATGGCAGCAAGCACGGTAGCCACATAAGAACCAAATAAATCTGCTCCCATACCTGCTACATCACCTACATTATCACCTACGTTGTCAGCAATGGTTGCAGGGTTTCTAGGGTCATCCTCTGGGATACCAGCCTCAACTTTACCTACTAAATCTGCACCTACATCTGCTGCTTTGGTATAGATACCACCACCCACACGGGCAAATAATGCAATACTTTCTGCACCTAAAGAGAAACCTGCAAGAGCCTCTAATGCCATTGTCATCTCACTATAGAAATTACCATCTTGGGAGATAAACATCTTCATAAAGATTAAAAAGAATAAACTAAGGCCAAGTACAGCCAATCCCGCAACACCTAGTCCCATGACGGTACCACCACCAAAAGAAACTTTAAGTGCTTTGGGTAGACTGGTTTTAGCTGCCTCTGTGGTTCTTGCATTGGCATCTGTAGCAATGCGCATTCCTATGTTACCAGCCAAGGCAGAAAAAATAGCTCCAACCAAAAAGGCTACTACTATTATCCAATGCGTTGTAGGCACTAAGTAAGAAATACCAAAAAGTGCAATAGATGCTATTGTAGCAAATATACCTAGTAATCTATACTCTGCAGACAAGAAGGCTAGTGCTCCTTCTTTTATACTTTTAGAAATTGATTGCATTTTTTCTGTTCCACTAGGTTGTTTTTTAACCCAGGACATCTTTACAAACATAAAGCCTAGCCCAATAATCGATAAGATTATAGGCACATACACCATAAATGATTCCATATATTATTTTTTAAAAAGTTCGATAAAGTTATAAAACTATGTTAAAACAAAAAAACCGCTAAATATGATATATTATGCGGTTTTATAAATTAAATTGTTTACATTATTTTTTAAATCTTTCTATACTTGCTTTAAGAATTTTCTCAGCAGCCTCTCTATTACCCCATCCTTTTACATCTACTTTCTTTTTCTCTAAATCTTTATATACTTGAAAAAAGTGCTCTATCTCGTTTAATAAGTGAGGGTTAAGGTCTTCTAAAGATTTCATGGTATTCCATACAGGGTCTCCAATTGGTACACATATTAACTTCTCATCTGGTCCTTTTTCATCTTCCATGTGGAATACTCCAATAGTCTTAACTTCTATAATACATCCTGGGAAGGTAGGTGCAGTAACCAATACCAAAACATCCAATGGATCTGAATCTAATGCCAATGTATTAGGTACAAAACCATAATCTGCTGGATAATGCATAGAAGAGAAGATAGTTCTATCTAAACGGATTCTACCAGTTTCTTTATCCAACTCATATTTATTACGGCTTCCTTTGGGGATTTCTACGATGATATCAAATTTCTCCATTCTTGATTTTCTTTAATCATTTATATTTATGGACGCAAAATTAAGGATTTATTTCAGTTTTTAGTAATACACTAATACTTTTAAATCCAATCAAATAAAAAAAACCATCTTCTTTAGAATAAGAAAATGGTTCATTAATTTATTTGAAAATGATTTTATTTATACATTACAGATTTAACAGCTTCTATCACTTGTTCTGGTTTTGGATACCAAGCTTGGTATAGTGGGGCAGAATAAGGTGACGGTACATCTGGTGTTGTGATACGCTTAACTGGAGCATCCAAGAAATCAAATGCTTTTTGTTGAATCATATAGCTAATTTCTGATGCTACAGAACCAAATGGCCAAGCCTCTTCTAAAACAACCAAACGGTTTGTCTTTTTAACAGATTTAATGATAGTATCATAATCTAATGGACGCACCGTACGAATATCTATAATCTCTATATTGATTCCATCTTTGGCTAATTCATCGGCAGCTTTGTAAGCTTCTTTGATTACTTTACCAAAAGAAACAACAGTACAATCGGTACCTTCTCTTTTAATATCTGCAACGCCAATTGGAATTAAATATTCACTATCTGGAATTTCCATTTTGTCACCATACATGTGCTCAGACTCCATGAAAATTACTGGATCATTATCTCTAATCGCTGATTTCAATAAGCCTTTGGCATCATAAGGGTTTGATGGAACTACTACTTTAAGCCCTGGACAGTTAGCATACCAACTTTCAAAAGCCTGTGAATGTGTAGCTGCTAATTGACCAGCAGAAGCTGTGGGTCCACGAAAAACGATAGGTATATTCCATTGTCCACCACTCATTTGCCTCATTTTAGCCGCATTATTGATGATTTGATCAATAGCTACTAAAGAAAAATTGAATGTCATGAATTCAATGATAGGACGATTACCATTCATCGCAGAACCTACACCTATCCCTGCAAAACCAAGTTCAGAAATTGGTGTATCTATTACTCTCTTTGGACCAAATTCATCCAACATTCCTTTGGATGCTTTATAGGCACCATTATACTCTGCAACCTCTTCACCCATGAGATATATATTCTCATCTCTGCGCATCTCCTCGCTCATGGCTTCCGCAATTACCTCTCTAAATGTCTTTTCTGTCATTTTTTGGTACTTTAAGTATTAAAAACAAATGTATTAAATTATGCTTAAAAATTAATAATATGTATTGACTAATATTAAATGTTGAGTTCATTAAATAATTCAACTAAGTTATCATCACTTGGTCTTGGTGCATCTGGTGAGACAATCTCTCCCTCTTTCCCTACCAAAATGAATCTAGGGATACCTTGAATTTCATAAGCTTTTACGAAATCGGATTTCCAATCATTTTCTGCAAAAATTTGCACACCTTTTAAATCCTCATCTTTTACAAAATTAGCCCATTTTTGTTTATCCTTGGCTGGGTCTATAGACATACTCACAAAGACTATCTCTCTGTCATGATATTCTTGTTCCAGTTCTTTTAAATGAGGTATTTCTCTTTTACATGGTCCACACCAAGTAGCCCATACATCTATATAAACATACTTTCCTTTAAAATCACTTAATCTTACAATATCTCCATCTATGCTTTCCATAGCGAATTCTGGAGATGGTTTGCCTGTAAATTTTTCTTTTATCTCTTGTGATTTTTGATAGTATTTCTTGAAACCATCCACACTGTTCTTCATTTCTGCATCCATATCCTTCCAGATAGAAGGTGGGATGTTGCTATTTTTTGTTTTAAAAGCAGCATATTCATTTTCGTAAGCAACTAAAACAGAATCAAATTGATTTTTAGGTAAATCTAATGTCTGTTTATTTAAATATTCAGAAGATAGTTTGTAGCGATTGATAAAAGCATTGCTAATATTAGCACTGGTGTTTTTCCCTTCAAAATTTAATTTCTGATCAAAGTCGCTATAATCTGTTATGATCTTAACCTCATCATTGTTTCTAAGATAAATGGTCCCATATTCATCTCCAATTTTAAATTGATATTTACCTTCTTCTACCTTCAATGTATCTTTAAAAGTTCCATCCTCTTGAATAGCAATCTGTTTCTTATAACCATCTGGAATAAAAACGGTGATGCTATCTGCTTCTGGAATTAAGTTTTCTACTTCACCTTCTAAAGTAACATAATCCTTTGGTTCATCTTGACAAGCAAAGAAAGTTAAGAGAGAGAAAGCTATCCATAATATTTTTTTCATGTTCTATATATTTAATATGACTGTTATTATTTCTTTTTAATTGGTCTTAATAATCCTTCTTGGGTAATACTGGCAATTAGCTCACCTTTTTCTGTGAAGATATTACCTCTTGTAAAACCTCTTGCATTATGAGCACTAGGTGTATCAATAGCAAAAAGCATCCATTGGTTAATATCAAAATCTCTAAAAAACCACATAGAATGATCTAATGTAGCCATTTGCATATTCCCCATATGTGCTTTGTCCGCATTGGGCTGCAAAGCAGTGGCCAAAATATTATAATCAGAAATATATGCAATGATGCATTGATTTAACTTGATATCATTTTTTGTCTCTCCTTTTAGTTTAAACCATACATTTTGATACGGAGGCATTTTATCTGGCTCCATTGGGTTTGTAATAATAGATGGTTTAAAGATAATAGGTCTTTCAATAGATAGAAATTCTCTTAAAGGCTTAGGCATAAATTCCTTATACTTCTCAAATAATTCATCCCAACTGGTTAAATCTGAGTAATGTGGAACATCTGGCATTTCAAATTGGTGCTCATAGCCATCTTCTCTAATTTGAAAACTCCCACTCATAAAAAAGATTACCTTGCCATTTTGTTTTGCCAAAACCCGGCGCACAGAAAAACTACCACCATCTCTAATATTTTCTACCTCAAAGATAATAGGTTTATCCAATTGGCCTGGCAAAATGAAATAAGATTGAATAGAATTACAATACCTATCCTCTGGCACTGATTGACTCATAGCATATAAACCTTGTGCCAGCACTTGCCCACCAAAAATATGAGGACTCCCAATGGATTGATTATAGCCCTTATATAGATTGGTATCTATTTTTTCTACTTGGAGTAAGTCTATAAGTTCATTGATATGAATCACGCTAATTAATTTGATCAAAGATAATTAAAATTTAGCTATTTATATGTCTTGATATTTAAAGTTCAATTTAGAAAATTTTGAATTAAAAAAAACCGTCTGGAGAAAAAGTCTAGACGAGTAGAACATTAAAATGATCATTTAAAAAGTGATTATTCTATATTCACGCTATAAGTAGCGACTACATCGCTAGAACCACCTACAGAAGAACCAAAATTATTGTTAGCGCTGTCATCAACACTTGTAGGTTCATGTTTTAGGGTGATGGTTAAATTCCCAGAACCCGTGTTATTGGTTGTTATCTGAACTTTTTTACCAATTTTAGTTCCATCTGCTCTGGTAGTAGAAGCATCATCCGTTCTAATTAAGCTAAAATCAACAGAACTTGTTTTTTCATATACAAAGAAGTGTTCTTCTTTCTCTTCTATGATTTCTCCTACGATGTTTTCTTCCTCATCATTGGCTCCATGGGACATCATTCCCGTTACTTCAAAGTTATAAGTAGAATTTGGTCTTAGCGTGATCACATCATCTGATATCGCATCACCTGCCACAAAGATATATTCCATAGGATTGTTTCCATCTGCATCTGTTTGGGTGATGATAAATTCATGAATTTCCTCATTGTCATGGATGTGTTCTGGCGTATCATCGTCACTAGAGCATCCTGTGAATAAAATGGCTGTTGCACATACGGCGGATAAGATTTTAGTCTTTTTCATCATTTAATATTTAAAAATTAATAATTAATTGTAATTCTATTTGTTTACCCAATTCATCTGCATAATAGCGAAATCGGTTCAGGTAGTTTCTGTATGATTGATTGAATAAATTGTTTACTTTTAAGTTAATTTGTGTTTTTGCTAATGTGTTGGGAATTTCAATACCTGCATTTAAACCTACTAAAAAATAAGCATCTGGTGCAGAACTTAAATCTAATTCTCTGGTGACCTGTACACCATTTTCTAAAAAACTTATATCAAAATTATAATCAGGATAACGGTTCTGTCTTGCGGTATATTCTGTATTAATCCCAATGTTTGGGCTCCATTTAGAATTTATTTCATAATTTAAATTTTGCTTCCATTGCAGCGGAGGCATTAAGATTAAGGGAACATGATGGTTTGTATCTTCTCCATGAATATAAGAAAGTTGATTAACCCAGCTTAAATGAGGATTAAGTTGTAAATGAGTATCCACATCTATACCATATAATTTAACTTGCGTTTGTCTATAACTATATACGGGGAATGCTCCTCTAATCGTATATCTAGCACCAGTAGGGATTTGATAGATATAATCATTAATTTGATTATAATATCCTAAAATATCAAAGCTAAAGCCTTCTAATAAATTTAATTGCTGAATATATTCTAGGGAAATTTTATGAGAGGTTTCTGGTTTAATTCTTACATCTCCTAATTCTATAGAAACAGCAGAGTGGTGTAAACCCTCACTAAAGAGTTCTGATGGATTAGGTGAGCGATTGTTTAATGCATAATTTAATCTGAACTGGGTAGCATTAATAGGTATAAAATGGACGCCAGCACTTGCGGAAACTGTATGAAAGTTTAAATCAAACTTTGTAAGCCATTCATCTGCATAACTATCCACAATATTGTCACTAAAATCAAGGTCATAGTTCATTAAATTCCAAAAATCTTTTTTATAAAATTTTTGCGTTTTAATCTGATTATAATCATAACGCAATCCAGCATCTAAATTCCAATGCGTGTTTAAATTAAAATTAGCAGAGGCAAATGCACCTAGATTATATTTATCATAATCTGGAATCAATCTCTTAACGCCAGTTTCTGGATTAGAAAAATTATACTGATACATGCCAGATAGTCCTGTTATAAATTCCCAATTTTTTAAATAATCTATAGTCAAAACCAGTTCACTGGTATGGGTGGTGAGTTCTGTATCCATAGATGGTATATTCTTATTTTCTCCCAATCTTAAATCAAATTCTTTTCTATTATTAAATTGAAAAGCATAGGATAATTCTAATTTACCAAAAGAAGACCACCTGTTTTCTGCTTTAATTTTAGCCAAATGATGGATTATGTTTTGATATGGTTTATCTATGGTATAACTAAAATCTTCTATGGGTGTAGGTGTGGATGCATTTATGGCATAGTATAAATCTCTTAAATTGCCAAGATGGGTCGCTTTTAATATCCCCAAATCTTGGTTAAAATAGCTATAACTAGCACGTACATTTCTCTTAAAATCTCCCCATTTGAGTTCGGTCATCAGCGATTGATGCTCACTAGCGGTATTGGTCAAAATATAATCTGGTGTCTCTAAATCACCCATTCTTTTATAAGAACCTTGCACTTGAAAAGCTACATCATTATGAAAGCCTTTTTGTACTCTAATTACAGCGTTTCCACCCCGTCCATTGCTCTGTCCATTGAGTAGAACGTGTCCCCGCAAAGTGTCTTTTTGTGGCAACTTATGATATTCTGCTAATACAACACCGCCCACAGCATCACCGCCATAGCGCAGAGCACCCCCACCTTTAATGAGTTTAATATCAGAAAAATTATTCACATCCATATTTGGGGCATGTTCCACACCCCATTCCATATCTTCTTGTTTAACGCCATTATTCAACATCAAAATCCTACTGCTATGCATTCCATGAATGATTGGCTTCACGATATTGCTACCAGTAGAAAGTCCTTCTACGCCACTAATATTTTTGAGTAAGGCTCCTATAGCCTCAGCGCTGTTTTTTTGTATATCCTCATCATGAATGTGTTTTTCTTTCAAGGAATTAATGGTCTCATGTTGCATCCCTTGGACTTCTATTTTCTCTAAATCTATGATATGGTGTTCTAGAAAAATAATAATATCCTCGTTTTCATCTTTGGCAAGTTCATAGATTTCTGGGTCAGAATTCACATGGGTAACCCTGATTTCATAAGAATCAGGACATAACCCTTTAAATTGAAAGGTTCCATTTTCGCCTGAGGTAGTTCTGAATTCAGTATTTAAAATATGTAAATCTGCGTGACTAATGGGTTCTCCCGAATGGAAATCCAGCACCACCCCAGAAATAACTCTCTCGCATTCTTGGGCTTGTACAATCATAGCTATACAAAAGCACCAAATACTTAGTATTTGTTTCATTATAATACAAATTATATATAAGATAAAACAGATTAATTGAATCAATAGATTGATTGAATCAAACTAATAGAAAATTCTTTAGAATTGAGTGAATAAGTGAACTCAAATTAGGCAATCGGTGGTGCGCGAAGAGAGAAATAAGGTCTTAAAACACGAGTAGTGATATTCTTATCCTTGGATATAATTATACTAGATATGGCTATATTTTCTATCTGTTCTGTCAAGGTATATGAGTCAGAATTTAGAAAAGAGTCTTGCCCGTTGGTGACTAATTTTATATAATTACAATCCTGGAGTGTTTGGTGTTGATGCGTATTGTCCAGAGAAGAATTATGCAACAGAAAATGCATCGGTGTTATATTAAAGAAATATACACCAATCAGAATAGAAATCAGAAAAGATTTAAACCATTGCATCGTGTGGCAAATTTAAACTATTTTTGATTGAGAAAAAATTTTAATGTATTCATTGAAATAGGAGAGGAGGTCTTGTTCTATTTTCTTGGGCATTCTCCTATGGGCTTCTCCTTTTTCTTCTAGGGCTATTAAATCACCCTTATTTTTAATTTTATCAATGGCTTCTATAAGCATTTTTATCTCTGTTTCATATTGGCGATAGGCTACTGCATGAAAAGTGTCATTTTCATATATAGGGATTTCCACTCTATCTATCAACCAGCCTGCATCTGTTTTATCATTGATGATATGGGAAGTAACGCCAATTTTTTTCTTGTAATAAATAGCCCATTTCAAAGCATCTAGTCCTCTTATATCTGGCAAATAGGCTGGGTGAGAGTTTATAATGGCATGATTTAACACCAATTCTTTAGGTAACAACCCTGCGCCTGCAACTAGGGTTGCTGTAGGTTTCATTTCGTCTAAGATCTCTGCTAAATGCCTAGATTCTACTTTTTTGAAATCATACCCAAGATTACGCGCTAGTTCCTGTGGATAAATGGGGAAAGCCTGCGAGGGTCTATGGTTATAAATTGGTTTAAATGGATTTTCTCTAAAAACAAAAGGTAACGCTAATAGCATTACCTTTTGATAATTATGCATTTTGAGTCCTGATATTACATCTTGTGTTTTTCTATGAGGATAATCGTAAGTAATTACTACAATTGGGCTCATATTTCAACTTATTGTCCTAAAACTACAGTAGAATGTGGAGGAATTTCAACGCCTCTATCAGAAACAGTATGTTCAACACTTTCTAATAAATTCTTTTCTAAATTTAATCCAGTCAAAGAAATTTTAGATATATACATGGGGTAATTAGAATAATTTTGTAATACTGCTAGATGTTTGTCATCTTTAGAGATTATAAAGTTAAATACTAGATCATCCGCACTCAAAACTTCATAAGTTGCTCTAGAGTCATTCCATAAGACTTCATGCTTATCCAAAATTTTATTCAAGTTTTGATAAAAAGAGGTGTATTCATAATCGCCCCAGTCAATAGGATCTTTTTCAAAGAATTTTAACTGCTTGTTCAATCCAGACTCTTGTCCATTGTAGATTAAGGGCATACCACCCATGAAGAACGTCAATGCTTGATAGTTTTGCAAATTGGTAGAGAACTTATCTCTTTCTAAATAGTTCCAAGAATTCTCATCATGATTGGTAGTGAAGAACATGGTGATATCACCTTCATCATGTTCATTGCTTAGTTTTTCTAAATATACTGGAATGGCGTTGAAGGTTTTTTCCCCATCTGCAATTTCTATGATTAAATCTTTGAAAGGCCAGCCATAAGTCATATCGAATGCCTCATATAATTCTGGTTTGGCGCCCTCTGCTAACATGAATACAGGTTTTATGCTGTCTAGTTTTGCCCGGGTATCCACCCAAAAATCTAATGGGACATATTCTGCCACATCACAACGGAATCCATCTATATTGGTTTCTTTTATCCAGTACTGCATCGCATCTTGCATCGCAGCACGCATGTCAGGATTATCATAATTTAAGTCTGCAACGTCCATCCAATCTGTTCCTATAGTTGGTATGGGAGCATTGCCTAAACTGTCTTTGGTATAGTAATCTAAATGATCCTTTATCCAAACATTATCTGGAGAAGAATGATTGGCTACCCAATCAATAATTACTTTTAACCCCAAATCATGTGCGGTATCCACCAGCAATTTAAAATCCTCTAAATTCCCAAATTCTGGATTTACTGCTTTATAGTCTTTCACAGCATAATAACTTCCAAGCGTTCCCTTGCGGTTAAGCTCTCCAATAGGATGAATAGGCATAAGCCATATAATGTCTATTCCCAAATCTTTAATCCTCTGTAAATCATTGGTAACAGCCTCAAAAGTACCTTCCTCTGAAAACTGTCTAACATTGATTTCATAAATTGTAGCATTTTTAGACCAAGATACATGTTCATTTTTTGGAGTCATGTCTTCTTCATTATTTATTGCTAATTTTAATGAGTCTTCTAGTACATTACCATCAGCATTCTCTATGGTAGATTTATTTTTGCAACCAAAGATTAAAAAAATACAAAAGAAGAGGATTCTATAGTGCATTGGATAGGGGATTTTTTATACTAGCAAAGATAGAGCTTAGCGAATTTTAAAGCAAACGTTTTACCAACTTTGTGATAACATATAATTCACTTGTGGAACACATCATATACTTCTTCTTTTTATTACTTTCACTCCTTTTCTTGGCTATTAATTTTAGCAGATTGGATGAGGGTAGGCGATATCGTTTTTTTACTTTTAATCCCTAAATTTTTTAATTTCTGCGATTGATTAACTAGATTATCTCTACCTGTATGGAGTTGTTTATAAGCCTGCTCGTATGATGCATGGGCCCTGTTCAATTGCTTACCTACTTCTTCCAAATTAGAAATAAATCCAACAAATTTATCATATAATTTAGCCCCTCTGTGAGCAATTTCTAGCGCATTCTTATTTTGATAATCTCTTTTCCATAAATCTGCCAACAATTTTAGAGAGGTAATCAGATTACTAGGATTTAATAGCAATATTCTTTTGTCATAAGCATATTCCCATAAATTAGGATCTTTTTGCATCGCTGCTATATATGCAGACTCACTGGGGATGAACATCATAACAAAATCCAATGATTTACTATAATCATCATAAGCTTTTTGGGAGAGCTGATTGATGTGATTTTTGATAGATTTTAAATGTTGATTTAATTTAATTTCTAAGATTTCATCATCTAGCTCATCTATGGTGTCTAGAAAAGCTGTAAGAGAAACCTTGGAGTCTATAATCACATTTCTATTATCTGGGTATTTAACCACAGCATCTGGTCGCATCTTTTTACCAGAAAATTCAGAAAAGAGAGCCTTGTTATCTTCATCTTTTAATTGATATTCCATAAAATATTCTCTGCCTTTTACCAGACCCGATTTCTCCAGGATATTTTCTAAAATCATTTCTCCCCAATTACCTTGTGTTTTACTTTCTGATTTCAAGGCTTTTGTTAGTTTTTTTGCATCCTCTGATATTTGTTGATTGAGCGCTGCTAGTTCCTTCACTTTTTCTCCCAAAGAAAATCTTTGCTTATTTTCTTTCTCATAGGTCTCATGAACAGTTTGTTTAAATTCATTGATTTTATCCTGAAAAGGCTTTAGGATTAAATCTAAATTTTCTTTGTTTTGAATGGCAAAACGATGGGATTTTTCTTCCAAAATTTTATTTGCTAAATTCTCAAACTCTTTCTTAAACTTTTCATTTAACGCTTCTATCTTCAATCTTTCTTCGCCTAGTTTTTCAAGTAGATTTTTATTCTCTGTTTTCTGTTCAGAAAATGATATTTTTAATTTATTATATTGATAATCAATATTTAAAATCTTATTATTTAAATCTTTAATTTCAGTATTTAATTGGCTATTTAGTATATTTAGATTTCTATTTTCTGATTGTAAACTATTCACTTCTAAGGATAGCTGTCTATTGGATTGGTCTAATTCTATATTGTTCTTTTTCAATAGGGCGTTTTCAGATTTCAATTGCTCTAAATTCTCATTTAGATATTGGAAAGTTGTACTCGCTTGTTTCTTTAAAATTAGGTAAATAAGTCCTATTATCAATATAAATAATATAGCAAATAAGAGGTAGTGAATGAATGGTATATTCATATTCGGCATAAATCTTGTTAAAACTTAGTTAAATCAATTCTTAAATTTAAGAAATATAAATGGATACAATATCAATCATTATGGCTTTTTTCCTTGGAATAGGGCTATCCGCTTCTGCTGGATTTCGCGTATTTTTGCCTCTATTTGCTTTAAGCTTAGCTGCTAGATTCGGTTTTGATCTTAGTGAAGAGTGGGCCTGGGTGGGAAGCTGGACAGCCATTATCACTTTAGGAGCTGCTACATTTTTTGAAATCATAGCTTATTACATTCCTTGGGTAGACAACGCATTAGATACTTTGGCCGTCCCAATGGCAGGAATTGCGGGTACATTGCTAATGGCATTATCCTTAGGAGACATGGATTCACAAGTAATCCAATGGGGATTGGCAATCATCGCGGGAGGTGGGACAGCTGCCACCATCAAGGGGAGTTCTGCGGGAACTAGAGCCGCATCTACAGCCACAACAGGTGGAGCAGGGAATTTCATAGTTTCTTCTACCGAAACAGCCGCAGCAGGCCTATTGAGTGCAACCTCTTTGATTTGGGCGCCACTTGCATTTATATTGGTATTGGTGGTTTTTTACTATATCTATAAGGGTTGGAGGTACATTAGAAATGTTAAAATCAAAAAGCCTAAGAATTCTTATAAATAATTATTGAACTTTATTTAGACGTATGATAGGAAAAATATAAAACTAAAAAGTAGCGGTCTCAAAACCTTAAAAACTAGTCATTCTAAACTTGATTCAGAATCTTATTAAATTGATAACCAGTTTATTGTGAAACTATGAAATAAATTCAAGATGACAAAAGCGAGGTTTTGAGATGGTCACTTTTTATGCCTTATAAAATTTAGAATTATTTCTTGCTGAAGAATCCTCCTAATAATTTACCGCCTAAATCCATTGCCTCATCCATGATGCTACCATCACCATTTTGATCCAACATTCTTTCTATCATGCTCATTTCTGAATGGTTGGTTTGTTTCATTCCTCCTAATAGATTTTCTAATAAATTAGGAACCTCATTGGCGCTCATATTATTTTGTGCTTTTTGCTTCCCTAAATATCCCATTACAATAGGTGCCAGCGTTGCCAATATTTGCATCACATTTCCAGAGGAAATTCCTGCATTTTTACCGATGCTTTGTGCGACTTGCGGTTGTTTATCACCAAATACATGACCTAAAATTCCTAATCCTTCTGCCATATTTGGACTATTAAGAATAGAAGATACATTATTTAAATCCTTGTGGTCACTTAAAGCATTAGCCAAGCTTTCTGCACCTCTGGGGTCTGATGCATTTTTATTCATCTGGCTCAATAGAAACGGTAATGCCATAGAAACAGCAGAAGAAACTTTGTTATCTTCTAAACCAGTTTGTTGACTTAAACCATTGATTAATTCTTTACCAATAGAACCTTGTACTAAATCTGTAATATCCATATTAATTGTTTAATTATAATTATCTGTAATTGGTGTCAGAGTCCAAAACTTCTATGTTAGATGGGTCTAGAAGAATATTCACTTTTGCGGTAAATATTTTATCCTCATAACACCTTCCTGTAAAATCTATACTGGACTCTATCCCTTGGTCTGTCAATTTATAAGAACGTTTGCCATATTGTACATTATAACTCTGTGGACATAAAGTGAGCAAACGTGAATCTATAATAGGCTTAACAAAACTTTGGAATACCTTGGCTTTAATATGCTTGCCCTCTATGCTTCTAAACCCAGGAAACCTTTCTGTCAACTTCTCTCTATCTACTTTATAAAAAGGACTCACGATGGTAAAACCGTTTTTTTCTACAAAAGTTCCAAAGTATATGTACTCCAAGTCTTCATTCACAATTTGCCAGTCATGTCTATAATTACTTTCTAATTCACTTTCCATTCTTCTATCAAAAAATGTGTTGATAGAAACCTTATTAGCTCTATCTAGAAACATGCCTCTCTCTGCATCTCGCAAAGCGATGTATCCACCTTTGTTACAGGATG
The DNA here is from genome assembly GCA_009835005.1 of Flavobacteriaceae bacterium Ap0902. GTDB lineage: Bacteria > Bacteroidota > Bacteroidia > Flavobacteriales > Weeksellaceae > Profundicola. The sequence goes on from WTFG01000002.1 coordinate 206,269, forward strand.
TAAGTGTGATTAGAGCAATGAGTGTAATTGTTATATACCGCATATCAGGAATTGTCTGCTATAAATTGATTTACTTTATTTATAAAATCTTCTTCCATAGAATTGATTTCATCATCGCTTTCTGCTAAATCACGTAACAAGGTTTTAAAATAAGTAATTTTCTCTGTAGACAAACCTTTTACCGCTTTTTCTGCATCGGACATTTTAAAATTTTCTAATTTGTCTAGGAATCCTGGATTCCAGCCAAATTCATCTACAATAGTTTCTAAATATTGAACTTCTTTATCATCTATTTCGTTATCTGCCTTAATCAAAGCATCCATCGCTTTTAGGATAGAAACTTTTTCCACTTCTGTAAAATTCATCATTGTGTTACTAATCAAATATAAGATTCAAAAATATAAAAATTAAACCATTTATTAATTTATAATTTGCTTAATTAAATTTTTACTTAATTTTGTTGCTACAATTCATTTATAACTAAGCTTTTAATTTATGAAAAAAGCCCTTTTTTTCCTTTTATTATTGGTTGTAGCTTTGGCTATTACACCACTTTTCTTGCCCAAAACATTATATGTAGAAGAGGAATATGTGTTTGATGAGAATATAAGTACTGTATATGAGTATTTTTATGATATGCAAAAGTTCACACAATTTGATCAATGGTCTAAGAAGAACCCAAACGTTGAAATCACTTACTCATCCCCATCTTCTGGACCAAATGCATCTTATGTTTGGACTAGTAATGCAGGTGAAACACAAGAAGGCAAAGTCCAAATTATAGATTCTAAATTAGATGAATTTATTAATTATAATTTAAACTTTGGAGAGACCAAAGGCAATGTATCAGAAATTATATTTCAGGAAATGGGAGATAATAAAACCAGAGTCATCTGGACATTTGAAAGTGCAGAAGCTAATTACCCCTTTCAAGTTTTTAATATATTGATGAGAAATGCTGTGAAAGAAGATTTAGCACAGGGTTTTATTCTTTTAGATAACCTTTTAAAAAAGGATAAAATTAGTAGCAATCCAGAGCCATATAGCGTTAAAAATATGGAGGAAAAGAAATTATTTGGTGTTCTGCAGCAAACCTCTCTAGATCAGCAAGAGATTGATACAGCTATGGCGGAAACGTTTGGTTTTGTAAGAAGCTATTTAATAGATGCCAATGAGGTTATGCGAGATAGCATTAGCAACCCTGTAGTGCTATGGAAAATGTATGATGTAGATGATAATACAGCCATTTTTATCTGTGGATACTTTATAGAAGATGCGGATATACCAGAAGTTGATGGAATGGAATACACCCTTTTACCAGCGGGGAGAGTGATTAAAGGAGTCCACCAAGGTAGTTATTTAAATTTACCCAATGCCTATTCGGAAATGAGGAACTATGCAGCCAAAAAAGGATTTAAACTTTCTAAGGATGCTTATGATATTCATTTAAATACACCAGAAGATGTAATGGTAGATTCTAAATTACGAACAGAAATTTATATTCCACTTTTAGAGTAAAAATTTGACTAACTATTACGATATTTTAGGACTTACTTACCAAGCAGATTTAACTGAAATTAAAACTGCTTACAGAAAATTATCTAAAAAATTTCATCCAGATTTAAATCCTAATGAACCTTATTTTGAAAGGATGTTTCTGAGGATACAGGAAGCTTATGAGGTATTATCTGATCCACAGAATAGAAAAACATATGATGATTTATTAAAAAATAATCAAGCAAAGAGCCATGATTTTATTCAGCCTAACGTATTATATCCTACGATTCTAAATTTCTCTATCAACAAAGCAGAGATTAAAGAAGGTGAAACATTTACTTTAACCTGGGATGTTAAAAATGTTGATTTTGTTGAAATTAAACCTTTTGGACGATTTTCATCTAATGGAATAGAAAGTTTTAAATTAAAAAAACTTCAGCAACCTCAAATCAACATCATCCTTACTGCCCATAATGCAGATACGGGAGCCACGGCTAGAGATTATTTAATGGTGGAGAATGCCTCCTACAATAAAAACATACTAAACTATTTATATAAAGATGGATATGCTGTTTTTATATTTAGAATTTTTCTTTTTCTATTAATTATTGCTTTTCTAGTCCTGCTGCTTATTTTTGGCGTAGAAGTTCATAATCCATTGCAAGAATTAAGAAATAAATAATATAAAATAAGTAGCCATCACAAAACCTTAAAGACTGTTCATTCTGATTTTATCGTTCTTACCTCTCACAAACCCCATACTGTATTTAATTTGTTGTGGATTGCAAGTCTAAAGGACTTGATTTAGAATCTTATTATATTAATAACCAGTTTATTATGAGGTTATGAAAGAAATTCAGGTGCCAAAAGCGAGGGTTTTCAGACAGTTACTTTTGATCTGTCCCTAAACTTCTAAGAATTTTTATAAAAAGAAAACGACCCAATTTGCATTGGGCCGCTTTAAGTGTTTTCACAACGGAATAATCCTTATTGTGAATAGCTTCAAAATGTAAGACAAATATATAAATAGTTAATTGTTTTAACAAAAATTTCACTAATTTTAAATCAAATATTGTTTTAAATGAAAAAAATACTGGGATTAGATTTAGGGACAACCTCTATTGGATGGGCATTTGTAGAAGAAGCCGAAAATGAAAATGAAGAATCTTCAATTATTAGAACAGGAGTGCGAGTAGTGCCTTTATCAACAGAAGAACAAAATAGTTTTGAGAAAGGTCAATCCATAACTACTAACGCTGATAGAACGGATAAGAGACAGGCGAGACGTAATAAATTTAGGTATCAATTAAGGAGACAACAATTAAAGGGTATTTTAAAACAAATTGGCTTTATAGATGATGAATCAGTTTTAGCAGAAGATACTTCTCATTCAACTTTTGAAACGCATAGATTACGTGCAAAAGGAGTATCTGAAAAATTAGAAAAAGAAGAATTTGCACGCGTTTTATTAGCGATTAATAAAAAACGTGGATATAAAAGTAGTCGAAAAACCAATAATGCTGAGGATGATGGGAATTTAGTTGACGGGATGAAAGTGGCAAAACATCTTCAAAATAATGATTTGACACCTGGCCAATATGGATTTGAAGTACTTCAAAAAGAAAGTAGCACGTTGCCAGAGTTTTATCAATCTGATATTAGGGCGGAGTTAGAAAAAATATGGAAATACCAAGCACAATATTATCCAGAGAAATTTACAGATGAAAACTTTGAGGAAATTCAAGATAAAAATAGAAATGATACGGCAAAGTTATTCAAGTTCAAATTAGGAATTGAACGAGTTGAACAAAAAGGAAGAAGAAGCGAGAAGTTACTTCAAAATTATGCTTGGCGAAGTGAAGCTCTGGATAAGAAATTGGATTTAGATATTTTAGCACATATTATAACAGAGTTGAATAATGAGATCAGTCAGTCTAGTGGTTATCTCAACGCCATCTCTGATAGGAGTAAAGAATTATACTTTAATAATGAAACGGTAGGTCAATATCAATTTAGATTGTTGCAAGAAGATAGGCATAATTCTCTCAAAAATAGAGTATTCTATAGAAGTGATTATGAACATGAGTTTGATAAAGTTTTTGATAAGCAAAGAGAGTTTTATCCAGAATTAACAGATGAAATCAAGTCTAAACTTAAAGACTATACCATTTTTTACCAGAGAAGATTACGTTCTCAAAAAGGATTAATTAGCATTTGTGAATTGGAAAGAGTTGAGAGAGAAGTAACTTTAAAAAATGGTAGAACCAAGAAAAAACTTATAGGACCAAGAGTGGTTCCTAAATCTTCCCCAATTTTCCAAATGTTCAAAATTTGGCAAAAAATAAATGATATTAAGGTTACTAAAAAATACAATCTTAAAAAAGAGAAAGAATTAGGAGAGGAAACTAAGCATTTGCTTTTTCAAGAACTTAATTGGAAGGGTAAAATGTCTAAAACTGATTTCTTGAAGTGGCTATTCAAAGATTCTGATGAGAATTATAAAGATTGGACTATAAAATTTGAAGAATTACCATGGAATAAAACCAATGAAAAATTACTAGCTGGTTTACGTCAAATCTTAGAACAGGAGGGAGGTTTTGAAAAGATTAATTGGAATGCAGATGCCGTTGAACTAATTGCAAATTTAAAAGAGGCTTTGGAACATTTAGGAATATCTTCTGATATTTTAGAATTTGATTATAGTCTTGATAATTTTACAGAACAAAAGAGCTATCAATTATGGCATTTATTATATTCTTATGAAAGTGATAAATCTGATACTGGTAATGTGTCGTTATTAGAGAAGTTACAGAACAACTTTGGTTTCTCTGAAAATCAAGCAAAAATTATCTCTCATATTACTTATAATCAAGATTATGGAAATTTAAGCACAAGAGCAATTCGTAAATTGTTACCACATTTAGAGGATGGGCGATTATATAGTGAGGCTTCTAGTCTGGTAGGTTATAATCATTCCAATGCTGTAACCAAAGAAGAGAATCAAACGAGAGATTTAGAAGACACGATAGAAATTTTAAAGAAAAACAGTCTAAGAAATCCGGTGGTTGAAAAGATTTTAAATCAAATGATTCACGTGGTGAATTCAATTATTGAAAATCCAGAATTAGGCAGACCAGATGAAATCAGAATTGAATTAGCAAGAGAATTAAAACAATCTGCAGACCAAAGAAGCGAAGCAACGAAATCAATAGAAAAAGCAACAAAAGAACATGAGAAATATCGCCAATATTTAAAAGATGAAATTGGATTACATTATGTAAGTAGAAATGATCTAATCAAATATAAATTATATCTAGAATTAGAACCTATTGGCTTTAAAACTTTGTATAGTGGGACAAAGGTAGATTTGAAAGGGATGTTTTTTGATAAGACTTTTGATGTAGAACATATTATTCCGAAGGCTAAATTGTTTGATGACTCTTTTAGTAATAAAACCATAGAGACGAGAGGTGATAACATTAAAAAAGGGAATGAAACGGCGTTGCAATATGTAGAAAGAGAATATGGTGCAGAAGGAGTAGAAGGTTTTAAAAATCGAATAGAAGAATTATGGAGAGCGGGCAAAATCTCATTCTCTAAACGAAAAAAACTTCTTATGATGTCTGGCGATATTCCAAGTGATTTTATTAATCGCGATTTAGCCAATACTGCGTATATTGGTAGAAAAGCGATGGAACTGTTATTGAAAGTTTCTAGAAAGGTAACGCCTACAGGAGGTAAAATTACGAATCGATTACGAGAAGACTGGGAATTAATCAATGTGCTCAAAGAATTGAATTGGGATAAATACGATGCCCAAGGATTAACGTATATTCAAAAAAATAAAGAAGGAAAAGAATTAAAACGTATCAAGGATTGGACGAAAAGAAATGATCATAGGCATCACGCCATGGATGCAATTGCTGTGGCTTTTACTAAACGAGGTATTATTCAATATTTAAACACCTTAAACGCGAAAGGGAAGGAGAATGAAAAGAGCCAAATGGTATATCAACTAGAAAATAAATACACCTATAAATCTGAAAAATCGGGCAAAAGAAAATTCAAAAAACCTTTTAAAAATATTAGAAAATCCACCAAAGAACATTTAGAAAGCATATTGATTTCATACAAGGCTAAAAATAAAGTTACGACTACTAATTATAATAGAATTAAAATTGGTAACGGTAAAATTTTAGAACAGAAGGTAGAAACGCCAAGAGGTCAACTGCATGAGGCAACTATTTATGGGAAATCCTTAAAATATGAGACTAAATTTGAAAAAATAGGTGGTAAATTTGATCGTGCGAAAATCGAAACAGTTGCTAATAATTCTTATAGAAAAGCATTACTAAAAAGATTAGAAAAATTTGGAACACCTAAAAAAGCCTTTACGGGTGCCAATAGTCTCTCAAAGAACCCAATTTATCTGGAAAATGGAGAAGATACAGTGCCTGAGAAAGTGAAACTTGTCAATTTAGTTGAGCAGTTTACCATTAGAAAAGATATTTCACCTGATAATTTCGCGAATGTGAAGAAAATTGATAAAGTAATAGATGTTGGTGTTAGAAATATATTAAAAAAGAGGTTGGCAGATTATGAAGGTAAGGCAAAAGAAGCGTTTTCTAACCTAGAGGAAAATCCTATTTGGTTGAATAAGAAAAAGGGTATTTCAATAAAAAGGGTAACGATTAGTGGAGTAAACAATGTAGAGGTTCTTCATGATAAAAAAGATCATAAAGGGACTGTTTTAGAAAAGGATGCGGTAGATTTTGTAAGTACTGGGAACAATCATCATGTAGCGATATACAGAGACGAGAAAGGAAATTTACAAGAAGAGGTAGTATCATTCTATGAGGCGGTCATACGTAAAAATCAAGGATTGCCCATTATTAAGAAAAATCATGAGAAAGGTTGGGAATTTTTGTTTACCATGAAACAGAATGAAATGTTTATTTTTCCCTCCGATGAATTTGATCCATATGAAATAGATTTATTGGATTCTAAAAACTTGAAAATGATTTCAAAATGTCTCTTTAGGGTTCAAAGTATATCGTCAAAATATTACATATTCAACCATCACTTAGAAACAAAGGCTGTTGGCGGTAATGAGTTTAAAAATAAAAAAATGTTATCTGGAATAACTTATCAATTTATAAGAACTCCATCAAATCTGGAAAATATTGTAAAAGTTCGGTTAAATCATTTAGGGGAAATTGTACAAATTGGGGAATATTAAATTATAAATCATGCTCAAAAGAACCCTCTTTTTCGGTAACCCAGTTTATTTAAGCACCAAAAATAAGCAATTGGTAATTAAATTCCCAGAGGAAGAAAAAGAGGATAGGCGTGTGCCAATTGAAGATATAGGGGTAGTGGTGCTGGAGAGTCCACAAATTACTATTACTACGGGTGTTTTAACTAAATTGGTAGAAAATAAATGTGTGGTGATTCATTGTAATCAGCAACATTTGCCAGTAAGTATTTTACAACCTTTGAGTGGGCACACACTTTTTACAGAAAGACTACGATATCAATTGGATGCAAGTGAGCCGCTAAAGAAAAATTTATGGAAACAAACGGTTCAGGCAAAAATTCAAAATCAAGCTACTCATTTATCTATACAAGGGAAAGATGCTCGAAAATTGGAGCGTTGGTTAAAAGAAGTAAAGAGTGGTGATGGGGAGAATCATGAGGCTTATGCAGCGGCGTATTATTTCCAAAATATCTATGACATAGAAGGTTTTTCTAGAAACCAAAAAGGAATTCCGCCAAATCATTGGTTGAATTATGGTTATGCCATTTTGCGTGCTGTCACGGCAAGAGCGATTACCGCTTCTGGGTTATTGCCTGTATATGGAATATGGCATCGCAATAAATATAATCCTTATTGTCTTGCAGATGATATCATGGAACCCTATAGGTCTTTTGTAGACTTGATTGTGCAAGATATGCTGATTCAATTTGATTTAGAAGAAGATTTGACTACAGAGCATAAAAGAGTTCTGTTACAAATTCCTGCTATGGATGTTGTGATAGAAGGGAGGAAAAGCCCATTGATGGTTGCTATGAGTAGGACAACGAATAGTTTATATGAATGTTTTGAAGGAACCAGTCGTAAAATATTGTATCCAACTATGGAATAATTTCTAAATAATATGAGCAATGGAAGATAGATTTTCCAGACTCAATCAATACAGATGTATGTGGGTTTTAGTGTTTTTTGATTTACCAACAGAAACTAGAATTGATAGAAAGCGAGCATCACGTTTTCGAAAACAATTGTTGGACGATGGTTTTGGGATGTTTCAATTTTCTATTTATACAAGATTCTGCACGAGTAGAGAAAATACCAATGTTCATATTAAAAGGGTTAAATCTTTTCTCCCTAAAAATGGAAAAGTGGCTATCATGCAGATTACAGACAAACAATTTGGAATGATTGAATTATTTTATGGTAAAAAAGAAATAGAAGGGAAGGCACCGCCACAACAATTGGAGTTGTTTTAGGATTAAAAAAATGTATCTACATCGATATTAAAATAAAAAACACCCTTAGAAATTATCATTCTAAAGGTGTTTTTAAATCATTGACAATCATTGAAATAACAAAGGTATGTTGTCAATGATCGGTTAAAAATACAATTTTGAAAGCTATTCACAACTGTGATATGGTTCAGTTATTTTGTTAAACAGTTGTCAATGATCGGTTAAAAATACAATTTTGAAAGCTATTCACAACAAAAAATTGTATGTCTGCATCGTGAGATATGTTGTCAATGATCGGTTAAAAATACAATTTTGAAAGCTATTCACAACACACCTTTGAAAATTAAGAAATTAAAGGAAGTTGTCAATGATCGGTTAAAAATACAATTTTGAAAGCTATTCACAACATGCCAGCGCTTTAGGGGGTGTTAGTAAAAGTTGTCAATGATCGGTTAAAAATACAATTTTGAAAGCTATTCACAACAAAAAATCATTATTCCAATTGCTATCATGTGTTGTCAATGATCGGTTAAAAATACAATTTTGAAAGCTATTCACAACGTCGGTAGATAAAGAGATTCTAGTGAATGGTTGTCAATGATCGGTTAAAAATACAATTTTGAAAGCTATTCACAACGCCCAGTCAAACCTAAATCTTCTGCTATCTGTTGTCAATGATCGGTTAAAAATACAATTTTGAAAGCTATTCACAACGATAATCTATTCGTAAAAGAAAGCATCTAAGTTGTCAATGATCGGTTAAAAATACAATTTTGAAAGCTATTCACAACGATAATCTATTCGTAAAAGAAAGCATCTAAGTTGTCAATGATCGGTTAAAAATACAATTTTGAAAGCTATTCACAACTCGAGCAAAACATTTGACGAGGACTATCGCGTTGTCAATGATCGGTTAAAAATACAATTTTGAAAGCTATTCACAACAACAAAACACCTTGGATTCTTTCACTACAGGTTGTCAATGATCGGTTAAAAATACAATTTTGAAAGCTATTCACAACTGCTTCTTCTCTAGTGGTGTCTTTAAAGTCGTTGTCAATGATCGGTTAAAAATACAATTTTGAAAGCTATTCACAACAAAAAATCATTATTCCAATTGCTATCATGTGTTGTCAATGATCGGTTAAAAATACAATTTTGAAAGCTATTCACAACTGATTGTTGGAAACCTTGGTTGCGAAAACTGTTGTCAATGATCGGTTAAAAATACAATTTTGAAAGCTATTCACAACAAATCAGTCGTGTTTGAGTTTCTAAAGCCGTTGTCAATGATCGGTTAAAAATACAATTTTGAAAGCTATTCACAACCTATCATCTTTTAATTCAATAAAATAAAAGGTTGTCAATGATCGGTTAAAAATACAATTTTGAAAGCTATTCACAACACCCATTTGGTCTTTAGCAACACCAATTTGTTGTCAATGATCGGTTAAAAATACAATTTTGAAAGCTATTCACAACATACCCAACTCCTTTAAAACCTTCTTCTGGGTTGTCAATGATCGGTTAAAAATACAATTTTGAAAGCTATTCACAACCGGGTAAACCACATTATTAGTAAAGCTATTGTTGTCAATGATCGGTTAAAAATACAATTTTGAAAGCTATTCACAACGTTTTTAGTCTTAGAAACTAAATGGATATTGTTGTCAATGATCGGTTAAAAATACAATTTTGAAAGCTATTCACAACTCCGTTTCGTGCTCAAAATAATAGAAGTCGGTTGTCAATGATCGGTTAAAAATACAATTTTGAAAGCTATTCACAACCACCGCCACATCAAAGATGCTTTCTAGGCTGTTGTCAATGATCGGTTAAAAATACAATTTTGAAAGCTATTCACAACTTTACGAATTCCTTTTCACTATTCTTGAATGTTGTCAATGATCGGTTAAAAATACAATTTTGAAAGCTATTCACAACTTTACGAATTCCTTTTCACTATTCTTGAATGTTGTCAATGATCGGTTAAAAATACAATTTTGAAAGCTATTCACAACCTATGGTCAGATTTTGCTAATTCAAAATATGTTGTCAATGATCGGTTAAAAATACAATTTTGAAAGCTATTCACAACGAAGATAGTGAGAGGCATTAATAGAGCGTAGTTGTCAATGATCGGTTAAAAATACAATTTTGAAAGCTATTCACAACCTGTTTGGGAATAGCCTAAAAGCCTTCCTAGTTGTCAATGATCGGTTAAAAATACAATTTTGAAAGCTATTCACAACAAGACTAAAGAATACTATCCAAGCGTAGGTGTTGTCAATGATCGGTTAAAAATACAATTTTGAAAGCTATTCACAACCTTATAGTTAGTTTTATTTTTCAACAACCAGTTGTCAATGATCGGTTAAAAATACAATTTTGAAAGCTATTCACAACCAGTTTTTTACAACTTTGTTTAAAGAAGTTGTTGTCAATGATCGGTTAAAAATACAATTTTGAAAGCTATTCACAACATGTCCATCAATAACCTGCATTCCCACTTTGTTGTCAATGATCGGTTAAAAATACAATTTTGAAAGCTATTCACAACTTGTATTACTAAGTAATATTAGTAAACATAGTTGTCAATGATCGGTTAAAAATACAATTTTGAAAGCTATTCACAACACTCTTATGCAGGTTCTTTGAAACAAAGCAGTTGTCAATGATCGGTTAAAAATACAATTTTGAAAGCTATTCACAACACTTAGCTCTAAAGTATCTAACTCTTCTACGTTGTCAATGATCGGTTAAAAATACAATTTTGAAAGCTATTCACAACTCTAAACCTATTTATGGACAAGATTTTGGTGTTGTCAATGATCGGTTAAAAATACAATTTTGAAAGCTATTCACAACTTAGACCCCTCCCATAATTTAACTTCCTTAGTTGTCAATGATCGGTTAAAAATACAATTTTGAAAGCTATTCACAACTGATTGTTGGAAACCTTGGTTGCGAAAACTGTTGTCAATGATCGGTTAAAAATACAATTTTGAAAGCTATTCACAACAGGCAAGGCGGCGGATATAAAAGCAGGAGGGTTGTCAATGATCGGTTAAAAATACAATTTTGAAAGCTATTCACAACCTGATATTATAGATAAGAAATGGGAATGGTGTTGTCAATGATCGGTTAAAAATACAATTTTGAAAGCTATTCACAACACCCACAACGGCGTTTGATTTTGCTTCTAAGTTGTCAATGATCGGTTAAAAATACAATTTTGAAAGCTATTCACAACAAATCAGTCGTGTTTGAGTTTCTAAAGCCTGTTGTCAATGATCGGTTAAAAATACAATTTTGAAAGCTATTCACAACGGTTGATTAAGCGTTATCAACGTTTTATTGTTGTCAATGATCGGTTAAAAATACAATTTTGAAAGCTATTCACAACCTGGTTTTTGAGTTGTTTAAACCAGTGTGTGTTGTCAATGATCGGTTAAAAATACAATTTTGAAAGCTATTCACAACTATTCCGTCCTTATCAATAGGCGTAAATGCGTTGTCAATGATCGGTTAAAAATACAATTTTGAAAGCTATTCACAACTTACAGAATATTACTATATTTGTATAACAAGTTGTCAATGATCGGTTAAAAATACAATTTTGAAAGCTATTCACAACGGTCAGTCATATAGTTGCCCCCCCATACTGTTGTCAATGATCGGTTAAAAATACAATTTTGAAAGCTATTCACAACACAGCACCATACGGCTCTAGGATAGACGTTGTTGTCAATGATCGGTTAAAAATACAATTTTGAAAGCTATTCACAACTTGTCTTTTGTTCTAAAATAGTAGGATAGGTTGTCAATGATCGGTTAAAAATACAATTTTGAAAGCTATTCACAACCTGTTTTTTGATCTGTGATTCCCGTAATCTGTTGTCAATGATCGGTTAAAAATACAATTTTGAAAGCTATTCACAACGAATTTGCAAATCTGCACAGAAGTGATTCAGTTGTCAATGATCGGTTAAAAATACAATTTTGAAAGCTATTCACAACAGTCAAATAATCTATTTTGACCTATATCAAGTTGTCAATGATCGGTTAAAAATACAATTTTGAAAGCTATTCACAACTTTATTCCTTTTAATTTTAATTCTGTTTTGGTTGTCAATGATCGGTTAAAAATACAATTTTGAAAGCTATTCACAACTTTATTCCTTTTAATTTTAATTCTGTTTTGGTTGTCAATGATCGGTTAAAAATACAATTTTGAAAGCTATTCACAACACAGGCAATGGTGACATAACACTTAACGAAGTTGTCAATGATCGGTTAAAAATACAATTTTGAAAGCTATTCACAACCTGGTTTTTGAGTTGTTTAAACCAGTGTGTGTTGTCAATGATCGGTTAAAAATACAATTTTGAAAGCTATTCACAACCGCATAATATTTATCAAAAAGGGACTTCATGTTGTCAATGATCGGTTAAAAATACAATTTTGAAAGCTATTCACAACACTATATCTCATTTATTTTAATTGCTAAAGTTGTCAATGATCGGTTAAAAATACAATTTTGAAAGCTATTCACAACTGGTAAGATAAGACACTTACCAAGTGCTGTGTTGTCAATGATCGGTTAAAAATACAATTTTGAAAGCTATTCACAACTCTTAAAAGCCATTCATATAGCTTAACTGGGTTGTCAATGATCGGTTAAAAATACAATTTTGAAAGCTATTCACAACCTAATATTTCTGCTTTTTTAGAAATGTTAAGTTGTCAATGATCGGTTAAAAATACAATTTTGAAAGCTATTCACAACTTAGATAATTTGTTGACCTTATTAATTGTGTTGTCAATGATCGGTTAAAAATACAATTTTGAAAGCTATTCACAACTGTGAGAACGGAACCATATCAACTCCAAAAGTTGTCAATGATCGGTTAAAAATACAATTTTGAAAGCTATTCACAACAAGTTTTTTACAACTTTGTTTAAAGAAATCGTTGTCAATGATCGGTTAAAAATACAATTTTGAAAGCTATTCACAACATTCTTTTAGAGGTATCAACGTCTTGGACTGTTGTCAATGATCGGTTAAAAATACAATTTTGAAAGCTATTCACAACTGTGAGCTATTTTAAAAAAAAACGGCTTTGGTTGTCAATGATCGGTTAAAAATACAATTTTGAAAGCTATTCACAACCACAAAAACATTTTTATGTAGATAAAGATGTTGTCAATGATCGGTTAAAAATACAATTTTGAAAGCTATTCACAACATTCACAACCTTTTGCAGTAATTTCATTAAGTTGTCAATGATCGGTTAAAAATACAATTTTGAAAGCTATTCACAACTTACAAAATATAACTAAAAATTTAAGTTATGTTGTCAATGATCGGTTAAAAATACAATTTTGAAAGCTATTCACAACTTTGAAGTCAAATAAAACATCAGATAACCAGTTGTCAATGATCGGTTAAAAATACAATTTTGAAAGCTATTCACAACTGTGCGCTATTTTTAAAAAAAACGGCTTTGGTTGTCAATGATCGGTTAAAAATACAATTTTGAAAGCTATTCACAACATCTTAGTGTATGCCACAGGGGATAAAGCAGTTGTCAATGATCGGTTAAAAATACAATTTTGAAAGCTATTCACAACATTCACAACCTTTTGCAGTAATTTCATTAAGTTGTCAATGATCGGTTAAAAATACAATTTTGAAAGCTATTCACAACCTTTCGAGCTACCTTCCCATCCATATCAAAGTTGTCAATGATCGGTTAAAAATACAATTTTGAAAGCTATTCACAACCTATGGTCAGATTTTGCTAATTCAAAATATGTTGTCAATGATCGGTTAAAAATACAATTTTGAAAGCTATTCACAACCCTCCGCCTCATCTAACACCCATGTGGTTAGTTGTCAATGATCGGTTAAAAATACAATTTTGAAAGCTATTCACAACTTCTACATAGTTCAGTTTTAAATGCTTCATGTTGTCAATGATCGGTTAAAAATACAATTTTGAAAGCTATTCACAACGTGCTATCCTATCTTTAATTATATTTTGTCGTTGTCAATGATCGGTTAAAAATACAATTTTGAAAGCTATTCACAACTAGTAAAGAAATTTTGCAGAGGCATGTTGTGTTGTCAATGATCGGTTAAAAATACAATTTTGAAAGCTATTCACAACGCCCAGTCAAACCTAAATCTTCTGCTATCTGTTGTCAATGATCGGTTAAAAATACAATTTTGAAAGCTATTCACAACGGTGGGAAAGTGTATTATTTCGCTTCCAAAGTTGTCAATGATCGGTTAAAAATACAATTTTGAAAGCTATTCACAACACACCTTTGAAAATTAAGAAATTAAAGGAAGTTGTCAATGATCGGTTAAAAATACAATTTTGAAAGCTATTCACAACTGAGCATTACCGTCAACTCTACCATCTGTAGTTGTCAATGATCGGTTAAAAATACAATTTTGAAAGCTATTCACAACTAATAAAGCCATATTTGTGATAGACGTACAGTTGTCAATGATCGGTTAAAAATACAATTTTGAAAGCTATTCACAACTTTGATATGACCTTGCTTTTTAAGAAGAAGGTTGTCAATGATCGGTTAAAAATACAATTTTGAAAGCTATTCACAACTTACAACTTGATTTAAATTATTTCCGATTGGTTGTCAATGATCGGTTAAAAATACAATTTTGAAAGCTATTCACAACTTCATCTATCTACTATTTTATATTTGAAAGGTTGTCAATGATCGGTTAAAAATACAATTTTGAAAGCTATTCACAACCGCAATTAGAAGCTCTTTTGATTCTTTGTAGTTGTCAATGATCGGTTAAAAATACAATTTTGAAAGCTATTCACAACGACTATTTTGGTGCCAATATCTCTGAAAGGGTTGTCAATGATCGGTTAAAAATACAATTTTGAAAGCTATTCACAACCTATGTGCTTTACATTTTTCCAAGTATTTAGTTGTCAATGTTTTGAAAGCTATTCACAACCGGCTATTTCGCTATCTTTTGTTTTTATCGTTGTCAATGATCGGTTAAAAATACAATTTTGAAAGCTATTCACAACTCTAAAAATTTGTGTAGCTCTCTAGCACTTGTTGTCAATGATCGGTTAAAAATACAATTTTGAAAGCTATTCACAACTAGCGGCATAGGTTCATTGTCAAAACCACGGTTGTCAATGATCGGTTAAAAATACAATTTTGAAAGCTATTCACAACTAAATCTCTTAACTCATATCCGTTCTCTTCGTTGTCAATGATCGGTTAAAAATACAATTTTGAAAGCTATTCACAACACACCTTTGAAAATTAAGAAATTAAAGGAAGTTGTCAATGATCGGTTAAAAATACAATTTTGAAAGCTATTCACAACATACCAGCCGTCTCTTTTAGATTTCAGGCAGTTGTCAATGATCGGTTAAAAATACAATTTTGAAAGCTATTCACAACTCTAAATTGGTATTACTATCAGCATCAAAAGTTGTCAATGATCGGTTAAAAATACAATTTTGAAAGCTATTCACAACAAAATTCTCATCACTCCACTCAAATTGAAAGTTGTCAATGATCGGTTAAAAATACAATTTTGAAAGCTATTCACAACTATCTATTTTATATTCTGGACTTTTTATTGTTGTCAATGATCGGTTAAAAATACAATTTTGAAAGCTATTCACAACCAACTCCTGCTATTGCATCTAATTCAAGTCGTTGTCAATGATCGGTTAAAAATACAATTTTGAAAGCTATTCACAACTGGTAAGATAAGACACTTACCAAGTGCTGTGTTGTCAATGATCGGTTAAAAATACAATTTTGAAAGCTATTCACAACATCAAAAGGACGGGTAAAATGGTCAATGGGGTTGTCAATGATCGGTTAAAAATACAATTTTGAAAGCTATTCACAACATGTCCGTAATAAGTGAATGACAATTCATAGTTGTCAATGATCGGTTAAAAATACAATTTTGAAAGCTATTCACAACTTTTCTGCTCTTGTCTTTTGCCCTTACTACGTTGTCAATGATCGGTTAAAAATACAATTTTGAAAGCTATTCACAACCTTACGGAGACAAAAAACTTAAAAATGGTCGTTGTCAATGATCGGTTAAAAATACAATTTTGAAAGCTATTCACAACACTAATATTGTATTCCTTTGAAAGTTTAGAGTTGTCAATGATCGGTTAAAAATACAATTTTGAAAGCTATTCACAACCTATTTTACCAACATTATTTTTAATACACAGTTGTCAATGATCGGTTAAAAATACAATTTTGAAAGCTATTCACAACTCACAATTAAGCTATCCTTTCTATATTTGGGTTGTCAATGATCGGTTAAAAATACAATTTTGAAAGCTATTCACAACCAAACAAGCAGGCAACAAACCAACAATGACGTTGTCAATGATCGGTTAAAAATACAATTTTGAAAGCTATTCACAACGGTTTTTTAGAATACTGTCCAATGATGTTTGTTGTCAATGATCGGTTAAAAATACAATTTTGAAAGCTATTCACAACCATCTTAAAGATGCATCTAACTCCGTCTTCGTTGTCAATGATCGGTTAAAAATACAATTTTGAAAGCTATTCACAACCCGTTGTGCTATTTATGCATAACCGAAACGTTGTCAATGATCGGTTAAAAATACAATTTTGAAAGCTATTCACAACGCTTCCAATCCTTTCTGTAAAGCTTCAATGTTGTCAATGATCGGTTAAAAATACAATTTTGAAAGCTATTCACAACGGTGGAAAGGTGTATTATTTCGCTTCCAAAGTTGTCAATGATCGGTTAAAAATACAATTTTGAAAGCTATTCACAACTTAAATCCCAATCCACTAAAACACGGCTAAGTTGTCAATGATCGGTTAAAAATACAATTTTGAAAGCTATTCACAACGACCGTTGTTTAGTTGCGCTCCATAGCCTGGTTGTCAATGATCGGTTAAAAATACAATTTTGAAAGCTATTCACAACTTGAGTTCCTTTGTGAATTACTGGCACTTCGTTGTCAATGATCGGTTAAAAATACAATTTTGAAAGCTATTCACAACTTATGGCAACTACAAGAAAAGAAAAAAAAGGTTGTCAATGATCGGTTAAAAATACAATTTTGAAAGCTATTCACAACCCGTTGCTGCTCTTATTGTTCTTTTTACCTGTTGTCAATGATCGGTTAAAAATATAATTTTGAAAGCTATTCACAACTACAGGCAGAATTTTTATAGCCACCTCCATGTTGTCAATGATCGGTTAAAAATACAATTTTGAAAGCTATTCACAACATAGATAATCAATACGTAGTCAATACGATAGTTGTCAATGATCGGTTAAAAATACAATTTTGAAAGCTATTCACAACATACGTGACAGGAGAACTCAACTTTATGCTGTTGTCAATGATCGGTTAAAAATACAATTTTGAAATCGACGCAAGGAGATTCACGAATACCTATAAATATAAAATAAAAAAGAATAATGAGTAAAGCTATTCACAACAGTTAAGAAAGTAAAAATCACCGAGTTACTGTTGTCAATGATCGGTTAAAAATACAATTTTGAAATCGACGCAAGGAGATTCACGAATACCTATAAATATAAAATAAAAAAGAATAATGAGTAAAGCTATTCACAACAAATAACTTTCTTTCCACTAATGGAAACTTGTTGTCAATGATCGGTTAAAAATACAATTTTGAAAGCTATTCACAACTCTCGGTACATAGTTCGCGTAATGTTTTTTGTTGTCAATGATTAAGTAACGACGAGTTTGGAGTTAAACTAGTAAACAACAAAACTATTTTTGAATTAGAGAGATTAAGTACACCTGAAGATCATAGAGGTTTAATGGAGTTTGACCTAATTGAAATTTTATCAATAATAGCTCTTTTAAAACTAAATATAACATATAAAAAGAAGAAAATTGTGATTAGTTTTACGAATAAAATATAGAAAAATTTGTCATCAATTTTTTTAAAAAGTCTGATAGCTCAAATATTGATGTGGAAAAATAATTCATTTCAGCAACTATAAATAAAGTTGTTAATTTTCTAAATTAAGTACAATTAGTGTTAATTTAATTTCTGAATTATGTTTCTCTCACACAAAATCCCCAGTATCAAAGTCCACTTTACTTTTTGGACTTTTTAAATCCCTATCTAATAGTTCAGAAACTCGTTGCCTAGCTTGTGGTAATACTTTTTCAATTTCGCTTAGTAATTCGGTATTCTCCAATTTTTTAGCAATGGCGGTTGCCTGTTTTTGCTCGGTTCCCGAGAGGTTGCCTTTAGCGAGGGGTAACGCTGTAAGTAGAATATAACAAACTATAAAAAATAATTGATTTTAAAATTCAAATGAAAGTCCTGCCCCTATAAATCCGGGGATTCTACGAGTTTTTTGAGTTTCAAGATAAGCATTGGTATGGTTTGTACTGATAATATCATTTCCGTTAATATATAGAAAATTCTCGGCATTTATGAAGTATTTTATCTTTGATTTTTCTTTTTGATATGTAAGGTAATAACTCATATTTAGATAATTATTCTTAAATTCTTGGGATTGATACATAAAATAAGAATGATCTAAATAAGCTGTAAATTCTTCTCCAATATTCAGTATAAAATTTATTTCGGGAACCCATTGATTTACGGTTGTATTTATACCAAATTTTTCAGTTTGATTTTTGGTAGCTCGGTATGAAATCCCTATTTCATAATCATAAAATCTTCTTTTGAAATTACTGCTCAAAGTAAAACCGCTGCGGATATTTGTATTTCTGCTATTATCAAGTGTATTATCACGGTAAAAAGGTGTCTCTATCATATTGTAACTTCCCTCCAGTTTGAGACGGTGCTTAATTTTTGACCAACGAAAATCAAAACTAATTTGGTTCGCCCATGAAAATCCACCATCAGCTCGTCGCAAAGTAGCATAATTGACCGATTGTAGAAATGAATTATCCTGTGTAATCACATCACCATATTGAGTATAAAAACTATTGATAAAAAGTGTAATTCCATGATATAGATTGAAATACAGGTAATTTAAAGCAAAATTATTTTGAAGTAGTTCTGTATTTTTTTTAACCAAAGAAGATAGATAATAATTCCTGAAACTCTCTGCATATCCAATGGTGTTCAATTTGTTAATAGATGAAAAACCAACTTTTCTTGTGTAAACTCCCTCCAAATAATGTAGATCTTTTTTGAAATTATATTTTAGCCGAGCTTGTGGAAGAAAAAATAATTTATTTGCTTTCAAGTAATTTCGAACCTCCGTCTGAACACTATATTCCAGAGGCTTATCTTTTTGACGTAAACCTATGTTCAAAAACGCATAAGCACGCTGAATTTCATCATTTGTTTTGGAAGTATTTTGAATATTCATTTTTTGCTGTAAATAGTTGTATCCCAAACTACCGGTTAGTATCCGTTGATTGATTTTTCGAGTATATTTAGCAAAAAGACCGTATTCGTTTTGGTGTTCATTCATCTCTTGTGAAAAAAAAGTATCTACTGCTCCAAAAAGAGGTGTATTTGCATTTATTTTCAACGGGTTTTCTGTTTCTTTTAACTCATGATAAGTATTAAAAGAGAGTAAGCTCACAGGACTTATTTTTTGAATATAACTCAATTGCTGACCGAATGTATAATTATCGAAATTTCTCTTTTCTTCAAAAAACATTGTTTTAGAAAATATAGTATTTTGAATACTATCTATTTGATTGGTAGTATTTTTGCTATAATTTAGTGTATAATTGAGTAATGCTTTTTCACCAAAATAATAATCAGAATTGATTTTGGATTGAATATTTAAGTTTCGCATTTTTGTTTTTTGAGCGTCTTTCATCGAGATGTTTCCTTGATAAAAAGACTTTTTTGAAACTTTATCCTCATATATATTCGAGTGGTTTCCAATAACATATCCTGTTATCGTCCAATTTGGCAAAGGCTGATAAACAGTATTAATCGACAGGAATTGATTGTCTTTTTGAGCCACATCTTTTCGTTTCAAAAGAAATGAAGGTAAACTACTCGAAGAGATTACATTCTCAGCTTGGTTATTGTTGCGAATATCTGATTTTATACCACTATTCATCTCAATAAAATCAAAAACAGACATTGTTTCGGCTCCCGTATTATTGACATCGGCAATGGCACTAAGGCTAAATTTCTTGTTAAATTGAAACAAATTACTATGCAGACCATATCGATTTTTTATTCCTCCAAAAAGATCTACATCTCCTGTAATTCTACCAAAATATTCCTCTTTTATTTTAAGGTTCATTGCTGTACGATTACTTCCTTCAATATCTTTTACTGCGGAAAATTGTTCGAAATTTTGTATTAAATCAATTTCATCTAACATGTCAGCATTCATATTCTCCGTAGCAATTTTATGATTATCTCCAAATAACTTTTGACCATTAACAAGCAAATCATCAACTACTTTTCCATTGACACGTATTTTCCCTCGTTCATCCACTTCTGCCCCAGGTAATTTGTTAATTATATCTTTGAGCTTTCGTTCATTACCGTCTGTCAATGCTTTTAGATTATATGAGAGTGTATCTCCCTTTTGACGAGCCAGTTTTGTCCTCCCTTGAATTACTACCTCACCTAACTCAATAGCTGATTTTTCCAACTGTATTGTTTTCTTTATGGTACTAGCATCAGATAAGTTAATTTCTATCGTTTTTTTTTCATACCCCCAAAAATTGACGCTCAACATGTATTTTCCAAAATTTTCAGCTTTAATTGTGGCTATACCTTCAGCATTCGTAATAGTGTAAGTTACTACACTATCATCTTTTAATAACTGTATTGTTGCTCCAGGTATAGCAGAATATTCTTCATCTATAACTGTAACTTCTATTTTTTGAGCTATACTAAAGGTTGATGTATATAAAAATAAAAATAATAGAGTATATCTGTAGAACATAGTAAGAGTTATTAGTTAAGAACAGATTTATACTTATCTTTTGGTAGCTGCACTCATTGCCTCAATTTTTTCTTTTCTAATTTGATAAAATTTATCGCGACTAACTTTTTTACCTTTTGCCAGAGGCTTTTCAATGGATATTTTTTCTTTTAGTCCTTCAACAGAGATAGCTTTATATTCAAAGTCATTATCTGTCATCTTAACAATAAGACCAGGTAAACCATTATAAAACTCAAGACCTATTGATATGGGTATGTCTTCAGCATACCAAGCTATTATATCTGCACCATTGTAAGAGGTAAATGCCTTTTTACAATCAAAGTTCCCTATTTTTTTGGTTTCATCAATTAATTTCCAATCAAAATTAGCTATCTTATCCTCTATATAAAAGTCCTTGTCAAAAAAAGTTTGTCTTTCTAAATATTCTTTTGTGCTATAATTTTGATAAACTCCTTGTCGTTTATTTTTAGATTTTATAACCTTTATATTTTAAGATGATTTTTCTTCTTGGGGTGTTAAGTCTTTTTTTTCAGCCTCTAATTCTGTTTCATTCATAATTTTGTAAAAAGAAATTCCATCTCGTATCTTTAATGAAAAATAAACAGGTTTGCTGTATTGTTTTTTAATTTGCGCTCGAATTGCTTTATTAGGTTTTTTTTGTAACTGATCTTCCAACTGATCTTCCAAATTAGGAATTACTTCTTAAATAACTTTTACATTCTGTGCTTGCATTGAACCTGTTATTAGCATCAAAAGAATAATTAAATATAAATTTTTAATTTGTCTCATTGATCAAAAAATTATTATTAATTAAAATTAAAACACATTATATACTTGTAATAAGTAAATATAAAAATTACTTTTATCATACAAGTCAAACCTTGGAAAAAAATAAGCTTAATTTCTAAACCTACCTTGCTTTAAAGCATTAATTTTTTCTTCTTTAATTCTTTTAAATTCTTCTAAAGTTGTAATATTTCCTTCATTAGGAATAGTCAGCTCTATATTAGAATTTAATTTATGGATAGATATTGCTTTAAAATTTAAATCTTTAGTAGATAGTAAGACGATAAGTCCAGGAAGTCCTTTATAATATCTTGGACCTAACGGTAACGGAATACTTTCTGTATACCAAGCTGTTATTTCTGTACCTTCAAAATCAGCCGTTGCTTTTTTACATTCAAAATTTTCAATTTTCTTCGTTTCATTTGTTAGCTTCCAATCTATTTGAGGAACCTTATCTTTAATTAAAAATGATTTACCTAAAAGATTGGTACCCTCTATTAATTCATTCTTATTATGGTCAATGTAAATACCTTGATTGTTAGTTCCAACTGTGAATTTCTTAGACTCTGAAGAACCATTTGCTTTAATATCAAATAAATTATCTTTTTCACTTTTCGAAGGCCCTTCTTCCCTGTAGAGACTTGTATTATTCTGATAGTATAGATTATAATATATAGGTTTAGACAGGTGAGCTGATACTCGTTTTCGAGTGTCCTTGTCTTTTATATTTTTCAATTGATTTTCTACATTTGCAGTTTGTTCGTAAGTGATCACTTGTGCTTGTAACCCTATGGATACCAGCAATAATACATATAGAAGTTTCATAATGTTTGATTTTAATTATTTTATAAATAAAATCGTTCATATTTACAAAGAAAATATGAACGATTTATAAGTTTATTATAGATTAATCTGCCTCTACATAAACATGATAAGTTCCAATATAAACACCATCTACATATACGTCAAAAAGACCTAAGTAAACTAATCTAGCTACTTTTAAAGGGCTATCTTCTAATGTCTCTTCAAGTAAATAATTACTAGAATTTAATTGGTCAAAATTTGAAAATTCCAATGTTTGGACATTTTCTACTTCGCTAGTGACTGATGAATTGATAGTCACATTTTCGTTTGCAAAAGCAAACATTCCTGTTAGCAAAAATGCTAATGTAAATAAAAAATTTTTTATGTTTTAATAATTTTTAAAGTTAATAAATGAATTTAATTAAACGATTATTGCAATAACTTGAAACGAATATAAAATAATTTTATTTAAAAACTAAATAAATAATCAAATTGACAAAATATTAACTATTTATATTTGTATATAAATTACCTGTAGCCTGTATAAACGAAATTCATCGGCAGCAGGATAGACTATACGAAATCCCCAATATCAAAGTCCTCTTTACTTTTGGGACTTTTTAAATCCCTATCTAATAGTTGAGAAACTCGTTGCCTAGCTTGTGGCAATACTTTTTCAATTTCGCTTAGTAATTCGGTATCACTGAGTTTTTTGGCTATTGAGGTAGCCTGTTGTTCTTCCTCTTTATCCAGTTCTTTCTTTGTTAATAAAGGCTCTACCTGTGCTAATTCTTCAAAGGATAATCTTGTGGCAAAATCAGAGTAGTAGCATTATTTGTTAAATAATAAAAAACAATGAGTAAAGCAATTCACAACTAACATTCTCTTCAGAATTTGTAAGTACTGGTTGTCAATGATCAGTTAAAAATACAATTTTTGAAATCGACGCAAGGAGATTCACGAATACCTATAAATATAAAATAATAAAGAATAATGAGTAAAGCTATTCACAACTTTCAACACTACAATGGGTAGATTCTGTGAAATACAATAAAGAGGAGCGTGAATTAAAAAAGCAAAATTGAAAATAAGCGTAAGACAAGACTC
Organism: Flavobacteriaceae bacterium Ap0902; assembly: GCA_009835005.1. Lineage (GTDB taxonomy): Bacteria > Bacteroidota > Bacteroidia > Flavobacteriales > Weeksellaceae > Profundicola. The sequence goes on from WTFG01000002.1 coordinate 229,916, forward strand.
GAACTTGACAATATAATCGGAGTAAAACTCCAATCCCCGCTTCCTATGCGACCATTTACGCTTATATATAATATAACTTTATAAAGTAGAAGTAACTGTCTCAAAAACATAGAAAAAAATTCATTCTGAACATAATTCAAAATTTTATCATTTTTAACCACTTTATGATGAAACCCTAAAATAAATTCACATTGGCAAAAGCGGTGTTTTGAGATAGCTACTTGTAGGACATGGCAGGAATCACTTCCTAATCCTTCTCCTAATACAAATATATAACTTTTTAATTGAGTTCAAATGGCATCTGCTATGAATACTCATAAAAAATCTCGTATAGGCTGGTATCAAGGTGTAAAAACCTCTGTGATCTCTCCGAGCGCATAATCTATGACAGCCGCCAGATATACTTCTCCTTTTTCATTTTCTAATTCTATAAACTCATCATTTTCGTCTGTCAAAAGAATAACTTCAGCATTTTCCACTTTTACAATCATATAGGGTCTCTTTCCGCTATATGCTCCTGTAAGTAGTTTTATCTCATCGTATCTCACAGGCACAATACCATTTTCATCTTCTATCACATAGCCCTCGTCATCTACTTCGCAATATTTCTTTAAATTACTGGGTCTGATCTCACGGGTTTCTACTTTCTTCTCCCCAGATAAAATGGCATCAAAATAAACTTGTTTAATATTTAATGTAAGTCTTTTACTCATAACTTAATTTTGATTAATTTAATTATTTTTAAACTATATAGGCAATATAATTGAATATTACATTTAAACCTCAGAAAAGCTGATAATTCTTAATCAAAAGAGCGATAATTTATTACTCCTAGAACTATGGAGGCAATAATTAAACGAAAAAAGGCTATAATACTAAACATTTAAATGGTGATTAAACTATGTTTAAACGCCTTATTATCGTTGGTTTAGAAATTGTTTGTATATTTGTATCGGTGAGGGGAACACTACCCCACACCTCCCAAAGAGGATTGATTTGAAATATAATCAATCCTTTTTGCTTTTTAAATTAAATTCATCCGATAATATTTCAGCCCTAGTAAAGGTTTGGTCTTGTGAGTTTTTTAAAATTCTTAATTTTATTACAATAAATTATCGCAATACAATCTTGTTACATAAAGGTTTCAATGTATAAACTTTGGTGATAGCACTTTTATCAAAGATCTTCCCACTCTGTGCAGCATTGTTTTTGAATTCTATCTTCAACGTACCCTCTGGTATGTGCTTAGTTGGTATACATGAACTTTGTCAATGATCAGTTAAAAATACAATTTTCAATTATATAATCACTGCAATAGGAGGTATCCATCATCAGATATTTTTAATGAAACAAGCTAGAAAAATTAAATCTGAATATGCTTGGTCATTCTTCAACCAGAATTAATTATCTAATAAATTTAAAAGTTTGGTTGTTATCTAATTTTAGAATATATACTCCAGACTTCAAAGCCTGTACATTAATCCAATCCCTATTAGAAATTGATCCTTTTAAAACTTGTGTTCCGAGCATATCATAAACGATATAATTTGTTTCACCATCTAATCCAACTAAAGCTATTTGATTTTTATGTGCATTTGAATAAAGTTGAATATTCTTGAAATTACCAATATCATTTACAGCCATATTGGATAGATCAAAACGGCTTAATCTTCCCGGCTCTTCTTCTGTTCCCCATTCGACGATATACAATTCATTTTCTGCTACGCCTATTCCAGTGGGTAAATTCATATTTATAATGACATCTTCTAATTCGGGATTAACTTCAGTCAAATTTAATCGCGAAATTTTTCCAGGCGCTTCTTCATCTGGATTTTCTTGAGAAGAGCCAGTAAATTCTGCAATATATAAATAATCACCTAACACTTCTATATCCCAAGGTTCTGATACACCTTCAAAATACGTACTTAAACCATCATCACCTGTGAGATCTAATCTACTAATTCTGTTATAATAAAACTCTGCTATATATAGATCATCATTGCGTACAGCTAATCCAGACGGGTAATCTAAATTTGGAATAACAGTTTCAAGAGTAGGATTATCAGAGGTAATATCAACACGCGTAATTCTTGACACGTCAGAGATATAAATGTAGTTGTTATGATATGCCAAATCCAATGGTGATTCAAGTCCATTGACTATAAGTTCTCTCCTTGGTTCTCCGTTTTCAAATCTTAATCGGTTCAATCCTCCATTATCCGTGGCTAAAAAATATATATCTCCGTCTACATTTAAAATAGATGAAATACCACTTGCATCAATCACAGGGTTGATAGTCGGATTATCAGCTTCGGGATCCACTGAGACGATTCTATTAGCATAATATTCTGCTATATAAAGTTGGTTACCAATTGGTTCTACGCCTGTAGGATTCCATAGTCCAGTTAATATTGTAGTACTTTGTCCAAAAGTGTAACTGGAAAGAAGCCCTAATAAAATTGTAAAAGAATAAATATGTTTCATCTGTATATATTTTGTTTTCCCTAAGTTAATACATTTAAACATAATCCACAAAATATAATACGCACTCAAAATCAGAGTAGTAGCATTATTTGTTAAATAATAAAAAACAATGAGTAAAGCAATTCACAATAAGATTTATCTCCGTCATGGACTATATAAATTGGTAGAAAAACACCAAGAATGGCGTGTTGATGCTATCATATCTAAGATAGAAGAGCGATACTTTCTTGCCCCTAGAACCATAGAGGCAATTATTAAGCGGGCTACATATTAAACATAAAAAAAGACGATTAAACATAATTTAATCACTTTTCTTAGTCGTATTAAAATTATTTGTAAATTTGAAGTGTAAATGACCTTTTAAAGCAGCTTTGGATTGCAGTTTTAAAGTGATGTTTTTTAAGGTTATTTCTTTTCTGTTACATTTTGTTATAGAATATCAAATAAAAAACAACTCTGCCGTCTTTCATCTCTCTCTATTATATAAATTTTATTTTTCAAATAAACTTCAAACATATGGGATTTCTTAATTAAAGAATTATGTTTTAAATATTTAAGATTGAATGTATTCTGTATATACGAGTATTATATCAATAGATACTACCAGTTCATTTTAATGAAATCTTGATATCAGATAAGTATTGTAGACCTCATCTTATAAAAATAAAAGGTTATGTAAGCGACTTGCGAAAAGAAATAAGGCGGTGCGTGATGTTTTTTGATAAATTGTCTGCTGATTATTATATATCCTAAAGACGATAGAGGCAATTATTAAACGTGAAAAGGGCTATAATACTAAAGATTAAAAAGGCGATTAAATCAAGTTTAATCGCCTTTTTTAGTTGGTATAGAAATTGTCTCTATATTAAAAGTATAACCTAATAAGGATGTTGCCTTGGATTGTAGTTCCAAGAACCAGTCTTTGTTAGGTTTTTTCTATATATGTTAAAATCTTCTCACTTGCAGTAATGCTATATAGAATTACGCCTCTGCCTTTATACTCATTGGCAATTAGCCAACTTTTTTCTTGATTAACTGTAATTTCAAATATATGAGACTTTCGCCCTTTATATATGGAAAAACCTAAATAGGAAGCCTCTTTAAAAGCATTATCTATATCTAATAATAGTAGATTTTTATCTCGCTTATATTTATGAGGTTGATTTATAAATTCCTTCAATGCCTTGTTAGTGAATCTAATAAATTCTGAAAACGATATGATATTCTACTATGTAATTTACAAAAGAGATGAAGGGATTCGAACCCATCATCCAATAAAACATAAAAAACACCTCATATAATTAAGCGTATTTTCACTATATTTGTTAAACATTTTACGAAAAAGAAAGCGTTAGCTTTTCGTCTGTTACTCTAAATCTGGAAAATTTAACAAGTAAACGCAGATGCAAAAAGTTGATGCTCACGCTATATGCGTGGGTCATTACTTATATTCTGCGTTTACAGGGCTTTCCAGAGCCAAGGAGTAGCAGTATATTTGTTTTGCTCACGCTTTTTTTGTGTGTAATATTTTAAAAAATGAAAAGCGTTAGCTTTATTCTGCTACTCCTAAATCTGGAAAATTTTAAGTAGTAAACACAGAATAAGTTAGCCCAAGGCGGAGGCAGTATTTTTACTTGCCTCTGCTGTGTGCTTGACAAGTTTTTTTGTTATAGAATAGAGTTATTGTTCCACGCTTATGGTGTGAAATGGTTTGTCTTTGGGACGAGATAAACAAGTAAGAAATACTCTATTGTGGCAAAAGCCCAAGTAAAAACAAGAAAACGCGTTGCAGATCATGGTGAGGTGTTTACCAATGCCAGAGAAGTCAACGCTATGTTGGATTTGGTCAAAGACCAATGCGATCGATTAGAGGCAACCTTCTTGGAACCCGCCTGTGGCGATGGAAATTTCTTGATAGAAATTCTCAATCGCAAACTTCTACTACTTTCTAGATACAAACGTAACGCAGATCTATATAACCCCAAACTCATTGTGGCAGTAAGCTCTATCTATGGGGTAGAATTACTAGAAGACAATGCCAAAGATTGCCGCAAAAGACTATATAATAGGGTAGTAGAAGCATACCCAAAATATTTAAAGAGCAGCAAGGAATATCCAGAGTTATTAAAAACCATAGATTTCATTTTAAAGAAGAATATTATCTGTGGTAATGCTTTAGATTACACCAAAGCAGATGGCAGTCCTATAATATTTTATCAATGGCAATTTATCAACACAGTGAAAGTAAAAATCCGCTGTTTTGATTTTGAAGTCGTGGCTCAGTCTAGCAAGCAAACCACAATGTTTGATGAATATAACCAGCCCCAACAAATCTCTACACACAACCAAGAATTCAAGCCTATTCATTATCTAAAACTATATACCTATGCAGACTGATTTTCACAATCCAGACGTGCTCAATTGTCTTGCCAACTTGAGTAACGACGAGGTATTTACACCGCCAGAGATTGCCGTTAAAATGTTGGATACTCTACCCCAAGAACTTTTTAGTAATCCCGATGCTAAATTTTTAGACCCATTTAGTAAAAGTGGCGTTTTTCTTAGAGAGATAACCAAACGATTGATTAAAGGATTAGAAAGCCAAATCCCTGATTTACAAGAACGTGTAAATCATATTATGAAAAATCAAATTTATGGAATTGGCATTACCGAACTCACCGCTCTATTATCCAGACGAACGCTCTATTGTGCTAAAGACACCCAGAGTGAACATAGCGTAACCCCTATTTTTGAATCTCAAAACGGAAACATTGCCTACGATTCTATTTCTCACACGTGGGACAATAATGGAAAATGTAAATACTGCAGAACCAGCCAAAATGTTTTGGGAGACGAAGAGCGTAAAAACTTAGAAACACACGCCTACCAATTTATACACAACAAAAACCCTTTTAACAATATGCAATTTGATGTCATTATAGGAAACCCACCTTATCAGTTAAGTGATGGTGGTGCTCAAGCCAGTGCTAAACCTATTTATCATCTTTTTATAGAACAAGCCATAAAAATGAAACCACATTATTTAGTAATGATTACACCGAGTAGATGGTTTACGGGAGGAAAAGGATTAGATAGTTTTAGAGAAAATATGTTGAACGATAAAAGACTAAAAGAAATCCACGATTTTTTAAATAGTGCTTATGTATTTCCAGGTGTTGAAATAAAAGGTGGTGTAAATTTTTTCTTGTGGCAAAGTGATTATAAAGGTGATTGTTTAATTAAAACTTATGAGGAGGGAAAAGTTATTTCTGAAATGAAACGTCCATTAAAGGAGAAAGGAACAGATATTTTCATAAGACTCAATAATGCAATACCTATTTTAAGAAAAGTACAAGAATTTAAAGAAAAAAGTTTTAGTTCTGTTGTTAGTTCAAGAAAACCTTTTGGATTGGCTACAAATTTCAAAAAATACTCAAAAAACAATAGTAAAGACTTAATTAAAATTTTTGCAAATAAAGAAATAGGATATATAAAAAAAGATTTAATTACTCAAAATCAACAATGGATTAAAGAGCATAAAGTCATAGTTCCATATGCCATTGGTAGCGGTAATAGTAAAGACGATAGAATAAAACCTATATATGCAGAGCCTAATTCCGTATGTACTGAAACTTACTTAGTTATAGGTCCTTTTGCTAATAAAAACAGGTGTAACAATGTTATTTCTTACATAAATACAAAGTTTCTTCACTTTTTTTTGACGTTGAAAAAAAACACTCAACATACAACAAAAGGAACATACGAGTTCGTTCCCCTTCAAAACTTTGATGAAGAATGGACGGATGAAAAACTATACAAAAAATACAACCTAACAGAAGAAGAAATCAACTATATAGAGAGCATGGTAAGACCAATGGATTAAGCCCCAATTGACCAAATTAATGTAAATTCTGTCAGTGCATTGACAGAATTTATATAAATTTAGTCAGTACGTTGACTAAATTAACAAAAATAAAATCTGTGAATACCTATATAACCTAAACACAAAAACAATGAGCGAATTATTAACCCAAAATAAAATCCCCAAAATATACGCTTACCAAGACTCACATTTTCCTAATTGTCTGAAAGTAGGCTACACCACCAAAACCGCCGCAGAACGTGTGGCTCAGCAATATCCTATAAAAACACCTACGCAAACGTGGGAAATTGTTTTGGAAGAAAATGCCATAAGAAAGGACGGTTCTTTTTTTACAGATTTTGAAATTCATAAACGCTTATCCAAAATGGGATTTAAACGTTTGGAAGGCGAATGGTTTGAGGTAAATTTAGAAGGTGTAAAATCGGCCATATTATCAGAAATCAACAACCAAAATTTTGAAATTAATCGTCAGTTTGATTTCAAAATGAGACCAGAACAACAAGAGGCAGTCAAAAAAACCGCTGAATATTTCCGTAGCATAGCCAAAGAAGAAAAAAACATTATTCCACACTTCCTATGGAATGCCAAAATGCGTTTTGGTAAAACCTTTGCCGCTTATCAATTAGCCTTAAAAATGAATTGGTCTAAAGTGCTTGTCCTAACCTTCAAACCTGCCGTTTTGAGTGCGTGGAGAGAAGATTTGCAAAGCCATATCGATTTTAAAGGGTGGCAATTTGCCTCTAACAAAGAGGAAGATTTACACGAAAATGATTTAAACCCAAACCAACCGTTTGTTTATTTTGCTTCTTTTCAAGATGTTTTAGGCAAAGATAAAAACACAGGCGGAATAAAAATCCACAACGAATGGATACACGCTACCCATTGGGATTGTGTTATTTTTGATGAATATCATTTTGGGGCTTGGAGAGATAAATCTAAAGACTTGTTTAAAGGTGAAAAAGATTTAAAAGAGGCTTTGAAAGAACAATTACAAGAAGTAAAAGAAATAGAAAAAGAATTTGATAACAAGGCAGAGTTTATAGATTACTTTGATGAAGATTTAATGCCCATTACAACCAACCATTATCTATACCTTTCTGGTACGCCTTTTAGAGCCATTGGAACAGGTGAATTTATTGAAGAACAGATTTTTAATTGGACTTATACCGACGAGCAAAAAGCCAAAGAAGAGTGGAAAGTGTCACAAGGCGACAATCCATATTTGTCTTTGCCAAAAATGGTAATGCTCACCTATCAATTGCCAGAAAACATACAAAACATTGCCATAAAAGGCGAGTTTAATGAATTTGATTTGAATGAGTTTTTTAAGGCAAAAGGCAACGGAAAAAACGCCAGTTTCATACACGAAAACGAAGTTCAAAAATGGTTGGATTTCATTCGTGGTCAATATTTGGGGAGTATAGAAAATGATTTAAAATCCCGAAACAAAGCACCCATGCCTTTTTCTGATGCTCGTTTGATTCATTCCTTGCAACATACCTTTTGGTTTATGCCGAATGTGGCGTCTTGTTATGCAATGAAAAATTTGTTGGAGAAAAATCCATTTTTCAGTGATTATAAAATACTTGCTGTTGCGGGTACACAAGCGGGTACGGGTGTAGATGCTTTACCTCCTGTAGAAAATGCTATTGGTAAAGGCATAGACACCAAAACCATTACAATTTCTTGCGGAAAATTAACCACAGGAGTTTCTGTAAAACCATGGACGGGGATTTTTGTATTAAGAAATTTATCCAGCCCAGAGACGTATTTTCAAGCCGTTTTTAGAGTGCAAACCCCGTGGGTAATTCATAACCCAGAAAAAGATGCACCAAACAAAGAGGCTATCATCAAAGAGCAATGTTATGTATTTGATTTTGCCCCTACTAGAGCATTGAGCCAAGTGGCTACTTATAGCAATCAATTAGACCCTAATAATGATAAAAGTCAAGAGCAAAAAGTAGCAGAGTTTATTAAATTCTTACCTATTTTGGCATACGATGGTAGTGCAATGGAAGAGATAGATGCAGGTAAATTATTGGATATTGCTACCAGCGGAACCACAGCCACATTATTGGCTCGTCGTTGGGAAAGTGCTTTGCTGGTAAATGTAGATAATATCACATTGCAACGATTAATGAAAAACGAGGAAGCAATGAATGCTTTGATGAGTATAGAGGGTTTCCGTTCATTAAATAGTGATTTAGAAACTATTATTAATAAATCTGAGGCCGTAAAAAAAGCCAAAAAAGAAGCCACAGAAAACGATGAAAAAATAGACAAAGAAGAAAAGAAAAAACTATCTCAAGAGGAAAAAGAAGCCAAAAGTTTACGTAAACAAATTCAAGAAAAACTAATAAAATTTGCAACGCGTATTCCAATTTTTATGTATTTGTCAGAATACAGGGAACAGACCTTGAAAGATGTAATTACCAAATTAGAACCTGATTTATTTAAAAAAGTTACAGGATTATCCGTTTCTGATTTTGAATTGTTAGAGAAAATAGGCGTTTTCAATGGTGCATTAATGAATGATGCAGTTTTTAAATTCAAACGGTACGAGGATTCTTCGCTTAACTATACTGGCATAAATACTTATGATGACTTAACACAAGTGGGTGGTTATAATGCTACTGTTGGGTTAGAGGAGTATAGAGATCATTAATTAAAATATAACTATTGATAAATATGATTACAAGAAAAAGAGTGATTAAAGCCCTCGTTGTCGGATACAGTCCGATACAGAATCTTTACCCACTCTATACTGCAATATTAGAATAATTTTTAATTCAATTTATCATTAATCGTTTGACAAACCTTAAAATCACCAATCATTAGGGTCAATGTCAAATAAGATGCAGAACCACATGACAAGCAATGAAAATAATAAATATGCACCAAAAATGGTTAAAAAAGGCATGGATAATACAAGGATTGTTAAAGGGAAATTCCAATAAAGAATTAACCATATAATACATATGATAATCAAAACTTTATACTTTCTTTTCATGATATTAAATATAGAAAAAATTACTAACAAGATGAAAAATAATAGAATTAAATTTAGATATTGAAGCCAAAATGGTAAGGTCTATACTAGTGGCAGCACAATTTCTAGATTTAAAAAGCAAATCCTATTTAACCTTAATAAATAGAAATCTCTAAATTCCAATCGTTTCCACAACTTCCAAATCAAACATCCCTAGATTTCTTTTTCTTTCTGGGTGTTGTGTGATTAATTGGATATTCTTGATTCCTAAATCTTTGATGATTTGAGCTCCTGTCCCAAAATCTTTTTGATCGTTTTGTAGTAATGGGCTATTTTGTGACCCTGCATGAAAACTTTTAAAGTGCTCTAATTTAGCCTCTAGAAGTTCTGAATCAGATATATTATTAATGAAGATAATAGCTCCTTTGCCTTCTTTGTCTATGATATCTGTAATTTTGCCTAACAAGGGGGTTTCGCCGTATTGCAAAGAAGAGAATAAATCATAATAGGAATTCGTTGATTTTACACGTACAGGAACGCTTTCTTCTAAAGTCCATTCACCTTTAACCAAAGCAAAGTGAATTTGATTGTTCGTCTTTTGTTTATAAGCTATTAAATTATAATCTCCATAAATGGTTTTAATAGGGAATTCTTCTATCCTTTCTATCAAGGATTCGTGCTGCAAACGGTATTCAATTAAGTCCTCTATGCTAATGATTTTTAAATCAAACTTTTTTGCAATGACCATCAATTGAGGTAGACGAGCCATGGTACCGTCCTCATTCATGATTTCCACGATGAGACCAGCTGGTTTTAATCCAGCCAATCTAGCTAAGTCTACTGCTGCCTCTGTATGTCCTGGTCTTCTGATAACGCCACCTAATTTGGCTTTTAAAGGAAATATATGTCCAGGTCTGCCAAGCTGTTCTGGTGTAGTATTCTCATCTATAATGGCTTGGATGGTTCTTGCTCTATCATAAGCAGAAATCCCTGTGGTTACACCATGCCCCAATAAATCTACAGATACGGTGAAAGCAGTACCTTTGGGATCGGTGTTATTACCAACCATCGGTATTAAATTAAGTTGTTCACATCTCTCTGGGGTCAAAGGCACACAATGCAATCCACGCCCATTCATAGCCATAAAGTTGACAACCTCTGGGGTAGCATGTTCTGCTGCAACAATAAAATCTCCTTCATTTTCTCTATTCTCGTCATCTACAACAATGATGATTTTACCATTTTTAATGTCTTCTATGGCTTCTGGCACAGAATTAAGTTTAATTTCTATATCTTTTAATTTACTGGTATCTGGCATGTTCCTTATTCTTGTTTCCAAATATACTAAATAGCTTTTGGAATGGTTTAAGATAAGATTCAATATTAAATAATTCCGAATCTCTGATCGCTTGGTAGGTGAAGAATATACCCACGGGGAAGAAAACGATCACGGGCAGCCAGGCTCCCCAATATGGATTCATAATCCCGTTTTTAGATAAATTCTCACTGTACATATATACTAAATAAAACAGGATGAATATCATGATAGCTACAACTACGGGCATCCCGACTCCTCCTTTACGGATGATGGCTCCAAGAGGTGCGCCAATCAAAAAGAAAGCAATACACATAAGGGCATTAGAGTAATTCCTAACTAATACCAAAACATGTTTGGCGAAGAATTTATTGGACGCAATAATCTCATCCTTTTGTGCTGTATATGATGCAATATCTCTTTCTAAATCTTGAATAGCATTCAATGCAATTCTTTCCCTATCTTTATTAGACATTTCCTCCAAAGGTATGAGATTGATAGACGGTTCTATATGGGTGGTTTCAGTTATAAGGGAATCTCTAATAACGGCTGGCATAATGGAGGCTATTCTTTCTCTATAAACACGATGATGCATTTTTTCTTCTCGCAGTTTTAGGGTGTCTATTCTGCCAACCAGTTCCTTGGAAGTCATAAATTTATAATGATCTGTAACACTTTCTTCTTCTATCGCCTTTTCTACTAATTCTGATACATCAAAATACTGCACCATGGTATCAAATTTAACTTGGCGCAAAGGTTGACTTTGTAATTGCAGGCTGGTGAGTCCCTTCACTTCATCATCATATAAATAGCCATCAAACAAGGCTAATTTTAAAAATCTTTTATCTTCTGCTGGTTCAATTTTACCTTTATTGGCAATAATCGTTCTTTGATCCTCATAAGCAGAGGCATCCATATGAATAAAAACACCTTCTAGAAATTCTCCGTTCTCCCCTTTATTATCATCAATCTTCATGTTAATTCCTGGAATACCCATGACAAATACTCCTGGTTCAAAATTAACGGCGGGTTTGGTTCTAGCAATATTTAAAAGCATATTCCTAGCTTTTCGCTGGGATTGAGGCACCACAGAATCTGTGAAAAAATATAAGCCTAAAGAAAGCATACAGATTAAAATAAACAAGGGAAGCATGATTCTACCCAGAGAAATTCCCGTAGACTTCATAGCAGCGAGTTCATAGCGTTCCCCAAATCCACCAAACGTCATAATAGCAGAAAGTAATACCGTCAGCGGCATTACTAGCTGTATTACAGATAATCCTAAATAGAAGAGAAGCTTACCAATGTCCGCTGGACTCAAACCTTTTCCCGCAAACTTATCCATCTCTTGCCATGCAAACTGCACCATGAAGATGAAGAATAACACACTAAAAATGAATATGAACGGACCAAAATAGGTTTTGATCGTGTACCAATCAAGCTTCTTTAGCATAAAGTATTTTAGATTTCAGAGATATAATATCCTTTGAAATTATTTTTGTTAAAACTAATCATACCACGTGGAATGATTATGTTATTTAGTTGTTTCTCTACAGTTACAGTAGTCACTGTATTATTGGCATTGGTTTCAATCAATTGAACCATTTCATTATTTTTCTTATCTATTCCTATCAATATATGTTGCACATCACTTTTGGTGGTGGGAACAAGTTTTACATATTGAATATTTCTACCCTCAACGGTTGCCGTTTTGTCCATAGAAAGATTAAAACCGTTCTTGTACATTTCTAATACTTTGGTAGGCGTAAAAAGCTCATCACTGTTTTTCACAGGCTGGGTCACTGTAACTTCTTTTTGATCGGCAGAGATAGTATACAGCTTTGCACCATCATAGATCTGTCTAATATCCATTTTTGGCAAAGAGAGATTATATTTTTCTTTCTTCACATAGATTTCACCCGTATATTGATCTTGCGTATTTGTCTTTTGGTTGTCTAATTGACTATTAAATTTCAAATAAAAAGAATTTTGTGCTTTATAATTATTAGCAACTTTGTCTAATAAGGATTTTGCTTGTGTACTGTTTTGTGCATTGAGCGGCAATAAAATTAAAGCGAACAAAATGCTATAAATAATGGTTTTCATATCCTGTTTTTAATATCTAATCCTGGTTATTCAATATCTGTTCCAAACTCTGTTCATCCTGGATTAGCACATCTCTTGCTTTACTTCCTTCAAATGGTCCTACAATACCATTGGCTTCTAATTGGTCTATAATTCTACCCGCTCTATTATACCCAATTTTTAATTTTCTTTGGAGTAATGATGCAGAACCAGATTGTGAGGCAACGATCACTCTAGCAGCATCATCAAATAGAGAATCTCTATCATTAGGGTCTACATCCAATGGGTCTCCGCTTCCACCTTCTTCTCCCACATATTCTGGCAATAGATAGGCATCAGCATATCCCTTTTGGCTTCCTATATAATCAGCGATTTCATCTACCTCTGCAGTATCTACGAAAGCGCATTGCAAACGAATTAAATCATTTCCCTTGGTGTATAGCATATCACCCTTGCCGATTAATTGATCGGCCCCGCCACTATCCAAAATGGTTCTAGAATCTACTTTAGAAGTAACACGGTACGCTGCTCTCGCAGGAAAGTTGGCTTTAATGATTCCCGTAATTACATTTACAGAAGGGCGTTGGGTAGCAATAATTAAATGAATTCCTACCGCACGAGCCAATTGGGCGAGTCTGGCAATGGGTTGCTCAACTTCTTTACCTGCAGTCATGATTAAATCTGCAAACTCATCCACAACCAACACTATATAAGGCATAAACTTATGTCCATTCTCTGGATTTAATTTTCTAGCTTTAAACTTTTCATTATACTCTTTAATATTACGTACATAAGCATCTTTCAATAAATCATACCTATCATCCATTTCTATACATAATGAATTAAGCGTATTGATTACCTTTTGATTATCTGTAATAATAGCATCTTCTGTGTCTGGAAGTTTGGCAAGAAAATGTCTTTCAATTTTATTATATAAGGCTAATTCCACTTTTTTAGGATCCACCATGACAAATTTTAATTCAGATGGATGCTTTTTATATAAAAGAGAAGTAATAATGGCATTAATACCCACAGATTTACCTTGACCTGTAGCCCCAGCCATCAGCATGTGCGGCATTTTGGCTAAATCTGCAATAAAAGTTTCATTAGAGATGGTCTTACCCAAAGCAATTGGTAATTCCATATCTGATTTTTGAAACCTCTGAGAAGCAATCACAGAACGCATAGACACAATCGTTGGATTGCTATTTGGAACTTCAATACCAATCGTTCCTTTGCCTGGAATAGGAGCGATAATTCTAATCCCTAGGGCGCTTAGACTTAACGCAATATCATCTTCTAAGTTTTTTATTTTAGAAATCCTAACACCAGCCTCTGGGATGATTTCGTATAAAGTAACTGTGGGACCTATAGAAGCCTTGATAGAACTGATATTAATCCCATAGTTATTTAAGGTCTCTACAATTTTATTTTTATTAACCTCAAGTTCTTCTTTATCTATATTTATGTTATGTCCTGATTTATAATCTTTTAATAAATCTATAGAAGGGAATTTATATTTAGGTAAATCTAATCTAGGATCGTACTGTCCATATTTTTTAACCAAATCTGTACTCAAATTTTCCTCTACCATCTCTTCCTCTTTGATGGCTTCCACCGTCATGGAAACCTCATCTTCTTCATGAGGTTCTATGATAATTTCTTTAATCGTTGGTGATGTCTCTGGAATGTTTTCAGGTTCTGGCCTATGTTCCTCTATCTCCAAGTTTAATGGCATGGGAGAAGTTGTTGACGATGAATGCTGAGCAGGTTTTTCAATTTTATGAGGCGCTAATTCCTCATCTGTATAAGAATCTTTATTAAACCCTATGTCTTGTTTCTGGGAAATAGGTTTATCTTTTGAAACATTTAATACAGGCTCGTCTTCATATATTTTACTTCTACTTTTTGCTTCCTTCTTTTGGATTGGATCTGTCACAGGATTAATCTCGGCATTTTTAACTTCTGTCTCCATGTTTGATTTATCTTTCATGGTTTGGACAAATTTTTCTGGACTTAGACGCCACTCTAAAATGGCGAAGATTAAGAAGGAAAAACATAATACCAGTATAATCCCTAGAAAATCTATGAGGTCCATTAAATATGCATTAATTTCAAAACCCATTCTACCACCTAAAATGGGGTTACCTGGAAAAGCGAAACTAAAAAAGAGGGGAATCCAAATAAGAAAGAAAAGAATATTCAATGTAACCTTGAAAAATGGAAATTTTCTTTTTTTGAATATGGTGATAAAACCTAGAATCATAAGCCATATAGCTATGAGCAGTGCTGCCGCACCTAAACCTTTAAATATAAAAGTATCTCCAAGCCATACACCTAATTTCCCTAAGATATTGGTGACGGGATATGCTGGTTGATTAAAAGTATGGACATGACTTTGATCTACTTTCCAAGATAGGAGGTAGGAGATAAAAGAAAGTAAAAAAATCAAACCAATAAAAAATATCATAACACCAGATACCATACGCAGCATGGTTTTATTTATTTTACCCTTTGGTTTGGCGGGTGTTGTCTTTTTTTTAAGTGCCATTCAGATTTTTATGTTCTCGCAAAAATAATAAATTGAACCCGTTAATAGAAATATGTTTTTAAATTTGAGAGGTTAGTTATTAATAAGTATTTTTACAATATATAAATGTATCGTTAAATCAGCCTTTAAATAGAGATAAATCTAAAAGTTTTTAAAAATGAAAGTATCATTTAATATAAAATATAGTACGCAATTAGGTGAAGTTATATATCTAAAAGGTGATAGAAAAGATTTGGGTAATTTTAATGATGACCAAGCCATCGCGCTGGAATATTTGGATCCCTTTACTTGGCAAGGAGAAATTGACTTAAAACCAGGGAAAATTACTTATCAATATGTGGTAAAAGATCATTCTACTGGAGAGGTTAGAGAAGAATGGGATACAAGAAATTTCACTTTGCCAAAAGGTAGAAATCATATCATCATTCATGATGAATGGATGGAAGCTAGTTTGCCAGAATTCAATTTAAATACAGAACTTTTTAAACACCTTACACCAATAACCAAAAGTAAAAACATACGTATTCTAAAAAAATATACCCATTTATTTTCTATTCCTTTTAGAATTCTTAATGAAGATGAAGGTTTTTATATCCTTGGAAACCCACAAGAATTAGGAGCTTGGGATGAAAACCAAGCTATTAAAATGAATTGGGATGGAGACGGTAAATTTTTCTTAGGAATAGATTTATCTAACCATGAGGACAACATTGAATATAAATATCTGGTTAAGAATGAGAAAACTGGAGAGGTTAGATATTATGAGGAAGGTGAAAATAGATTTGCTACCCCATATCAAGAAGGAGAATTCTTGTTTTATAATAATGTAGGCTTTAGACAACCACAAGGTCAAAAATGGAAAGGAAGCGGCGTTTCTGTTCCTGTATTTTCATTAAGATCAGACAAAGGTTTGGGCGTTGGTGAGTTTTCAGACTTAATAGAATTTGGGGATTGGTGTAAAGACGCTGGTTTCTCTTTGATTCAGATTTTGCCTATCCATGACACTACAGCCAAATATGATTGGCGAGATTCTTATCCTTATGCCGCTATATCTGTGTATGCATTACATCCTATGTATTTAAGATTAACAGAACTGCCCCATAAATTATCTACTGCAGAATTAAAGGACATAGAAGAAACAGCCAATCAACTGAATCAGGAGAAATTGGTTGATTATGAAAAAGTGGTTGATTACAAATATGAATTTTTAAAGAATTATTTTAAAGACCATCAAGATTTAATTTTAAAGAACAAAGCATTTAAAAACTACTTCAAAGAAAATGAAAATTGGGTAAAAGCCTATGCCGCATTTTCTGTGCTTAGAGATGAAAATAAATCTGCTGATTTCACACAATGGCAAGATCACATAGGATATGATTCCAAAGAGATTGAATCATTCTTTGAAGAAGATAGTTTATACTATGAGCGTGTCATGTTCTATGTCTTTGTACAATGGCAATTGCATGAGCAACTATCCAAAGCAGTAGAAGCATTGCATAAAAAAGGTATAACACTCAAAGGTGATTTACCTATTGGCGTATATCGCTACAGTGCAGACGCATGGAGTCAGCCAGAATTATTCCACTTGAATCAACAAGCAGGTGCACCACCAGATGATTTTGCAATATTAGGGCAAAACTGGGAATTTCCCACCTATAATTGGCCAAAAATGCAAGAAGATGATTACGCATGGTGGAAAAGTAGATTCCAGTTTATGTCCAGATATTTTGATGCGTTTAGAATAGATCACATCCTTGGATTCTTCCGTATATGGCAAATTCCATTGGATGCTACCCAAGGGATTTTAGGTAGATTTGAGCCCGCATTACCTATTACCTTAGAAGAATTAGATCATAGAGGCATTCACTTGAATCAAGAAAGATTATATGAGCCTTGTTTGCATTACGACTTAATTCAACAATATTTTGGCGAAGAAACAGAAGCCATTGTTAGTCAATATTTTGAATTCAAAAATGATCAAGGAGAATTAATCTTTAAAACCGCATATAATTCACAGAGAAAAATTGTAGATGCATTAGGATATGAAAATCCTTACACCCATTTATTATTAGAATTGGCCGCAAATGTATTGTTTATTAGAGAAGAAGGAGAAGAGACTAAACTCCACCCACGCTATGCTATGCAGGATACCAATAATTATAAATGGTTAGACCCAGATACACAATACAAATTGAATGAATTATATATAGATTATTTCTATAACAGACAAGAAGAATTCTGGAAAACCAAAGGACTAGAGAAATTACCAGCGCTTAAACAAGCAACAGATATGTTAACCTGTGGAGAAGATTTGGGTATGGTACCCAGAGTAGTACCAGAAGTAATGCGTGAACTTGCTATTCTCTCTCTTCAAATTCAAAGAATGCCAGGGGATCCTAAGATTGAATTTTCTCACCCAGATTTTGCACCCTATTTATCTGTAGTTTCACCATCCTCTCATGATACCAGCACGTTACGTCAATGGTGGAAAGAAGACAGAGGTAAAACGCAACATTATTACAATCATTTATTAGGCAGATATGGGGAAGCCCCAGAGGAATTGAGCACCGCATTATTAGAGAATATCATGGATCAACATATCTATTCACCAGCCATGTTGTCTGTGATTCCGCTTCAAGAATTTTTAGGCATGGATGAGGAATTAAGAAATCCAGATGAAGACATGGAAAGAATTAATATCCCAGCCAATTTCCCACATTATTGGCATTATAGGATGCACATAAATATAGAAGAATTGAAGCAACACAAAGCATTTACCCAGAAACTAAAAGAAAAACACTTAGACGCAGGCAGAGGATAAATTAAAACATGAACATTTAAGAAAAATCTTCTATAAACGTCAAAGTTTTTTCTTTCAACATAGGATAAGGGATTAAGCCATTGTGCTTATCCCTTACTTTTTTATCATGAATAAAAAGAAGCGTTGGTACAGATTGGATAGCAAAATGTTGAGCCAATGCAGGATTCATATCAATATCCACCACACCAATCCTAATCCTATCTTTAACCTCATCTTCCTTGGCCAATCTATTCACAAGCGAAATCATCACATGACAAGGCTGACACCAACTCGCTTTAAAATCAAGGAGAACTGGCTTATCATAATTAAAAATAAGATCATTGAAGTTAGCATCCGTAATTTCTAACGGTTTGGTAGAAGCTTTGGACTTGAATAAGTTAAACATGGTATCAATTTAAGTAAGGCTAAAATAAACGGAAATAAAATCAATACCAAGAATTTATACATATTTAAAGATAGAAATAAGTATGTATAGGAGCCAGGAACCTGCTTTATGTTTCAATCTCTTCTCTTAATCTTTACAAATTATCTAGAAAAAGGAGCTTCCGCTGGTCGCTCTTTTTCGTCGTAATTTGTTTGCAGATTCAGAAAAGAGGATTTCCACGCCAATCAGGGCTATAATTACGCTCGTATGACTTCTGTCATTAATTATAAAATATTTCAATCAAATCGGATAAACCTGAATATAAATCATAATTTTGCCAAAATTTTGAATAGTGGAATTAACACACGAGAACTTTTCCTTTGTAATAGAAATACTAGGCACCATAGCCTTTGCCATGTCGGGCGCCTTCGCTGCCATGCAGTATAAGTTAGATCCATTTGGAGTTCTCATCATCGCCTTTGCTACTGCTGTAGGGGGTGGAACCATACGGGATTTGATGCTAGACGTACCCATATTTTGGATGCATGACAACTATACCTTTGCCATTATTTTTGTGACAACCATTATCGCAATGATTTTTAAATCGCTGGAAACAAGTTTTAAAAACACCCTTTTTATATTTGACTCTTTAGGTTTAGGATTATTTACAATTGTGGGGATTCAAAAGGGGTTTGATGCTGGGTTTGGTGCTATATTATGTATCACCTTAGGTACCATTACAGGTTGTTTTGGAGGTATGCTCAGAGATATTTTAATCAACAGAATACCGCTCTTATTACGAGAAGAAATTTATGCGACCGCTTGTATTGTTGGGGGTGCAGCCTTTATCTTTTTAAATAATTTCACACATTTATCTAATACAATTATACAAATAATTACCATTGCGGTTATCGTTCTTATTCGCGTAATTGCCGTAAAATATCATTTACAAATTCCCAAATTTTATGTACCGCATGAGGATTAAAACGCAATTCTAATTAAAAAGTAAATTTAAAACTTCACTTTTAGGCTTCCAATAATATATCTTCCTAATGTTTCTCTGGTATTCACAACCGTATAGAAATCATTATAAGAATTTGAAACGATGCTATTATTATTCAATAAATTACCTGCTGTTAAATAGGCATAAACACGTTTGGCAGGTTTAAACCTAAGCGATGCCATCAAATCATGATTACGATTAATGTTATCGCCGTTGCTATATTGATTATTAAAAGTGTATTCTGATTGGAATAAAAACTTGTCAGATATCACCCAAGCAGATTTCAAAAAGGGATTCAGGTTGATGAATTCATTCTCTAGAAAATTATTCTTATAGTTGTTTTGCAAATAACTTAAACCTGCATTTATTTCTAACTTTTTTCTTATTTTAAATGTATTGGTAAGTGTAGCGCTATATAGGGTAGAGGTGTTTTCTAAATTCACTTGATTGCTTCTAGATGCAAAAATTGAATGGCTAGCGGTGGCATTTAATTTTAAACTATATACTTTACTAAATCTTTTACTTCCATAGAGTCTTGCCGCCCAAGTATCCTCTGGCATATCAGAATTAAACGGTGTGGTAAATTGAATTAAATCCTGAAACAATCCTTCCATGCGTATATTGTTTATTTTCTTAGTATAACTCGCATTCATCCATAAATTAAAGAAACTAAAAGCATTGAACACCCTATAACTCAAATCCACCTGATGAAATTTTGTTTCTTTTAAATCTGGATTCCCACGGAAAATACTATAATAGTTATCAATATTATACGCATCTGTGAGTTCTCTAATCTGGGGAATTTCATAAGTTTGTTTATAGTTTAAGTTCAAAGATTTACTCATGCTAAAGGCATATTCTGCCTCTAAATGAGGTAAAACGCGAGTGATTTCTCTAGAACTATGGGTTCTATTTCCTTTATTTTCTGTTTTATATCGATGCAACCCAGCACCCACATCCACTTTTAATTTTTTAAATTTCTTGGTATAGGTAGCATCCGCATATAATTCTGTGAAATTAAAATCCATATCGGCAGGGGTGAAGTCATTCACAATGGGCTGATTACGATCTAGGATTTCATTTTCTAAATTTTGAGTGCTATAATTGGCTCCCAATTTAATTCTAAGATTACTGAGGTTGGTTATCAAATGATTATAAATCGCTAATCCTTGCAGCGTATGAGCATTTAAATCTTCTTTTTGGTTTAAAATATAGCCATCATTTGTGGGGTTAAAATCAAAAAATGTAGGGAATAACGCATCCGTAGAATTCAATCTTAAATCTGGTGCCTCCTTTTGGTAAGAGTGCGTCAAATACAATCCAAAATTATCATTGATACCCACTTTTCTAATGTAATTTAAACGTTGAAGGAGATGTGAGTTTTCTCTTTTATTCTTAGAATTTCTAAACTGAATCGGCGTTTTATCCTCATTTAAAAAGCTGGTAATGGCAGATATGTTATCTGCGTTTTGCTGGTTAAAGTTTACCCTATATTTTATGTTTGCTTTTGGGCTAACATTATAATCTATTTTTAATCTAGAGATAAAAGAAAATATATTTTGACTATTCGTATTCTCATCACGTTGCGTAAATGCTGGGTAAATTCTCTCTGTAGTCGATTTATAATTTAAATCATTAACCGTGGCTAGTGCAAAAGCGGTCACATTCATTTTGTTATTCGGTTCATACCCCAAATGCAACGCACCCAAATGATTTTTCATGCTGGTTGCTTTTTCTCCAGCACCAAACATCACATTGCGCATGCTATTTCTAAGGGCCATAGAACCACCTTCTTCTGTAAACTCTGATATACCACCCAAAAACTGAAAGTAATCTTCATTATCAAAAACTTCTTTGCCAAAAGTATTAAAATCAGAAATTAACGTTGCATCTGTTTTACGGCTAAATCTAAATAACTTTTCTTGTAAATCATAATGTTGATCTGCATCGCCACCAACTGTAATATTCCCAAAAATGAGGTTTTTCTTATCCTCTTTGAGTGTAATGTTTAATTCTGGTTGTTCATCATCTTGCAGCGAATTAGCAAAAGGATTAGATTTAAACTTTTTATTTAATTGAATTTTATCCACCGCATCAGACGGTAAATTTTTGGTTAATAACTTGGTGTTTCCTCCAAAGATTTCTCTTCCTTCTACCTTGATAGAATTGATTTCTTTTCCTTGATAATATACCTTTCCATTTTCAACTTGTATTCCTGGTAATTTCTTTAAAATATCTTCTAAATCTTCTTCTTCACCCGTTTTAAAGGAATCTGCATCATATTCAATCGTATCACCTTTCATCTTGATAGGCACCCGACCCTTGGCAATCACATCTTGTAATTTTACCGTACTTTGATTTAAGATAATCTTTTCTCGTTTGCTTTTATCCAGATTTACCTTATGTACCAGTGGCTCGTAGGACAAATGCTCTATTTCTAATTCATAACTTTTACCACAAGGCATTTCTAGTTTGAATTCTCCTTGATTATCAGAAAATGTATAACCTGCGCTATTGTCATTCTCATCAAATGCAGTAATAGAAGCATCATATACGGGAAGATTCAATGAGTCTAAAAGCATAGCCCTGTAAATGCATTGCTCTTGGGCAAAGGGAAAAAGAGAGCATAAAATAAAGCAAAGAAGTAGGAATTTTTTCATAAAATTATACTTATCAAAATCAGACGTTAGGGTAGTGAGAATGTTATATTCAAAAAAATAAAGTAGCCGTCTCAAAACCTTCAAAACTGGTCATCATGAACTTGATTCAGAATCTTAATTGGTTTAAAAACCAGTTTATGATGAGACCTGAAATAAATTCAGGGCGTCAAAGGTGGTGTTAGAGACGGCTACTTGTGAATATTTTTTATTATTAGAATCTTCTATTCTGTGTCAACACCTTCCTGCATCATTGCTTTATATTTCTCTTGCAAAGCCTTGATTTCTGCTTCAAATTCTGACTGGGTAACTACCTTACCATCTTCTGGTTTTTCAATTTTTATTTCCTCTTCTTTTACCATTACCTTTTTGGCTAGAACAGTGACATCAGCCCCATTCATTTTGAATTCAGACTTTAAGATAAGCCCTGGCAAACCCCAAAGATTGCTGGGACCATCTTTAATGGCAATTTTGGGCGCAAACCATGCTACGGCATTAATGGTGTCGTTTTGATATACAAAGTACCCATTCGCTTTTCTAGTCTCAAAGCCTGCGATATTTTCTTTTTCTCTGGTCACCGTCCAATGGAAATCTGTTAAAGTATCTTGGATTAAATATTGTGTTCCTGGCACTTCTACTGGTTTGCGATATTCATTGGCTTCAATATTTTTATAAAGAACCCCTTTGTCAAATTGCTTCATTTGTTGGGCAATCATACCGCCTTGATCTTGCGCATTGGTAATCTGATCTACCATTTTATAAGAAGATTCATTGCCATTGGTTTTCAATACATAATCTAGAAAAACACCATCTTCTAATTCTTGTTTTATTTGGTCTTCTACCATGGCACGGTATTGAGAAGGAACGTTTTTCATCACCTCTTCTAGTTCCATATCCATTTCCATCTGGTAGTTAACTTCTAAAAACTGTTTTTCCTGTGCCATCGTAAACACAGAAAAACATAAGGCTATTAATAAACTTAATTTTTTCATCGGGTTATACATTTTATAAACTATAAGTAGCTATGAAAATTGGTTTGTTACATATTAATCAGAAGTATCAACGCCACTTTCTCTCATTTCTTTAAACTTTGTAGAGATTTCTTGCATGATAGCCATATATTCTTTTTCGCTTATCACCTTACCACCCGTCGGTTTTTCAATTTTTGCTTCGCTATCTACTTTTAATTCTTGTGCCTGAAAATAAAACCTTGTATTTTCTTCATTATTCAAAGCCACATCAACTTTTAAAATCAGACCAGGTAGACCCCAGTAATCTGCAGGACCTGTTTTCATGGCTATTTTTGGCGCATACCAAGCGGTGATCGTTCTCATACTATCTGTGTGCATTGCCTTCCTTACTTCATAACCTAATATTTGATCTTTTTCTCGGGTAATCTTCCAATCAAAGTCCTCTAAAGTGTCTTTAATAATATAATTTTCATTAAAACTTTTTCTGAGTTCTAGAACTTCTTTGGTTATAATATTCTTATAATTAAAAGTACCTCCTGCGGATACAGAAATTTTCATTCCATTTTCTTGAGGTAAATCATTGTTAATTTTTTCCACTTTTTTATAAGTAGATTCGGTAGAAGTTGTCACTAAATCAAAGTAATGCACTTCTTCCATGGCATCCTTCAACATTTTCTTATATGCTTCTTTTTGAGCGGTAGGTACATCTAAATCACTAAAATCATCTTCAATTTTCATCTGAGATGAATAGGTAATCTTTAAAATCTCTTGTGCATTTATTACAGAAAATAGGATAAGCGCAAACAATGCTAAATAATATTTCATTTTTATAAAATTTAAATTTAAAACTTTATAAAAATAGCATTTAATTCGAATTTACGCTAATTTATCTACGGTTTTTCTACCGACAATAAAGTATTGCCAAGGAACGAATTTATGTTTCCAGAATTTTGTAGAAACCTTGCGACGGCTTTTATAATATTTTCCTAATTGCTGATAGAAACTGATATGAGCACGGAAAATCGCTTTGAAATGTCCAAAACCATTCTCATTATAAATCCAGAAGACCACAGCGGTGATGCCATCCAATACCATCCGTGAGAAAACTACAGGAACCAGTTTATATTGAGGCAAATTCCTCACGAGCATCCAAAGACTATTACGGAAATTCAGGTAAGTTTTTTGCGGACTATTGGATAGGGTAGCCCCACCTATATGATATACAGTGGATTGTCCTGTGTAATAAATCTTTTTACCTGTGTTATTGATACGCCAACATAAATCAATTTCTTCCATGTGGGCAAAGAAATTGGCATCAAATCCTTCTTGTTTCCAGAATTCATCTGACCTTATAAATAAGCAAGCTCCTGTGGCCCAAAAAATTTGAATTTCATCATCATATTGTCCTGTGTCTTTTTCTAAAGTCCAGAAAACGCGCCCTCTACAATACGGGTATCCAAAATTGTCTAGAAAACCACCACCCGCACCAGCATATTCAAATTTATTGCGCTCATTATAATCTAAAATTTTAGGTTGAATGGCCGCAATATTTTCATTCTCAAAAAGCCGATACATGGGATCTAGCCAATGAGGCGTTACTTCAATATCCGAATTTAAAAGACAATATACATCAGCATCTATATGCTTTAAACCTTCATTATAGCCACCTGCAAAACCTGAATTCTCTGCATTCTGAATCACTTGAACTTGTGGGAAATTTTTTTGAATAAACGATACAGAGTCATCTGTGGAAGCGTTGTCTATTACATAGATAGCTGCACCTGTAGAATATTCTATAATTTTCGGGAGAAATTCTGCCAGTAAATCCTTACCATTCCAGTTCAATATAGCGATTGCAATTTTCAATAGTCTTTTCCTTTTTTATATTTCCAGCGGTTATGAGACCATAACCAATTAGAAGGGTCTGCTTTTATATTTTCTTCTAATAAATAATAGAATTTATGTACAACTTCATTGGGCATAAAAGCTTTGCCATTAGGCATGATTTCAATAAATTCATAGGTGTAATGTCCTCTGCTCGTTTTTGTAATATGTATGTACACAGCAGCCATATTTTTCTTTCTAATAAGTTTATCATAACCTTGAAAAACTGGAGCATTGTGATTGAAGAAATCTAAATCATAATGAATTTTAGAAAAATGAGGACGTTGATCAGACACCATTAGAAAAGTGCTTTCCCCGTTGTTGGGTGCTTGCATCACCTTTCTAGCAGTTTCTTTCATGGTGATGACCTGCGTGCCGAATGATTCTCTGGACTTGATAGTTAATTCATTTATGGCTTTATTATTAGAGGGGTAGTAAACGGCATAAGATTTCTTACTAGGCAACGAACTGGTAAGACCTATTAGCCATTCCCAATTAAAAATATGTCCACAGAGAAGCACTAGATTCTTATTCTCTGCTTTAATCTTATGTAGAACTTCTAGGTTTTTAAAAGTAAGTCTTTGGTCTAATTGATCTTGTGTGATATGCAAGGACTTCACAGATTCCATAGGGAAATCACAGAGATGCCGAAAAAATTTATTTTTAATTCTTTTAATTTCCTTATCTGTTTTTTCTGGAAAAGCAATCTTGAGATTTTTAGTAACTATGTGGCTTCTATATTGAATGAAATATTTTTGAAAAAAGAACAAAATATCTGCAATAGCATATAACACGCCTAATGGAAGACGAGAAAATAATACCAATATTTTAGCCAGTAGATTATTCATAGAAAAGCAAAAATAAGATTATTCAATTACATTTGCACTCCATGAATTAACAACCTTCATATAAAATTTATTTATCTGTTTATCTGTTACAGAATTTCCAGTCGAGTGGGATAAAATAGGAGATAATATCTTTTTAAAAACTTCCTATTTACAGGGGCAAGAAATAACCTTACCAAGGAATATGAAAGTTTACTATGTTGTATTTTTTAATATAGATAAACTCATACGCAAATGTGTTTTTCAAAGGATTGAATTAAATAGTAGACAATTATTTAAACAAAAATATCAAGGTTTAAAGAAGTATTTGGCACGTTTCATAGATTCCAATATGTATTCTATCTTATGGATTATTAAAACATGCCAACCCCATCATAAATAAAAGGCTTCAATCTATCTTTAATTACCTATTATAAGCCTAAATCCTTCATCCTAAGAAATCCATTTAAAAATTAGATTTAAATTTTATTCAATCAAAAATCGTGTTTGTTTGCGTAATTGCTTGATTTCTTTTTGCATTTCTTTCATACGTTCTACCATGTGACGCATGGCATCTATGCCTTCTAAATTGATTCCTAAATCATAATGCCACCTTTTAAACATCTCTAAATCGGGTAGATCCTCCGTTGCCAAATATTGATTATTTTCTCTGGTTTCTATATGTAAAATACCCTCTTTCTCCAGTGCTATAATAAAGGAAGACTCTATATTTTCATTCGTACAATATTCTGTGATTTTAATATATTTCGTTTCCATTTTATCTTAATTTTGCCAATTCTTCAAACAATTCTTTCTCTTTATTTGATAAATTAGTCGGCGTTTTTATTTCATAAGTTAAGTATAAATCTCCAAATTGATTTTCCTTTTTATAAATTGGAAATCCCTTTCCAGATAATTTTACTTTGTCCCCATTCTGTGTGCCTGGCTTAATTTTTAACTTAACCTTGCTATCAAAAGTGTCCACGGTAATTTCGCCACCCAAAACAGCTGTATATAAGTCTAATGGTTGCTTTTTATACAAGTTGTTGCCATCTCTTTTAAAAGTAGCATCTTCTTTAATCAAAAAGGTAATGTATAAATCACCATGAGGACCACCATTTACGCCTGGCGTTCCGTAACCAGTTAGTTTAATTTCTTGACCATCAGAAACACCAGCAGGTATGGTAATGCGTATATTCTTTCCGTTAACATTTAATGTTTGCTTATGTGTTTCAGATGCCTGTTTTAAGGTTAATTCTAAAGAGGCGTGTAAATCTTGCCCTCGGAAACGTGTTTCTCTTTGACTGCTTCTAAAACCGCCAGCGCGGCTCCCAAAAAGCTCTTCAAATAAATCAGAGAACTGCCCTTCTTCAAAATTTCCAGAATATCCTTGAGACCATTGTTGTCCACCACCGAATGGATTACTACCTGCTTGGCGCTGTTGTTTCCGCATCTCTTCCATTTGATCTGCGTGTTTCCAGTTTTCGCCATATTCGTCATATTTTTTGCGTTTTTCTGGATCACTCAACACTTCATTCGCTTCGTTGATCTGTTGAAACTTTTGATGTGCTTCTTGGTCATCTGGGTTAAGATCTGGATGATATTTCCTTGCCAGTTTACGATAGGCCTTTTTAATATCTGCTTCTGATGCAGTTTTCTCGAGACCTAGAATTTTATAATAATCTATAAAAGCCATGTATTAATTTTAATTATACTTTTGAGACATCAAATATGATGCAACAGTTTTAATTATTTGACCAGATATTTAATTTCTCCATCCACCATGGTTAACACTACCTGTGTTTCAGGAATATCTTCTACTGGACATTCCATTAAGTTCCTGTTTAAAATGATGATATCTGCTAAATAACCTTTTTCTAATTTGCCTTTTTCATTTTCTTTAAACTCTGCATATGCATTGCCTTGGGTGTACATTTTCAATGCTTGTTTTCTGTTTAAAACTTGAGAGGGGTAGAAAGCCTCTGTATCATTGGCAGGTTTACGTGTCAATGCTGCATATAAATTTCTAAATGGATTAATTTTTTCTATGGGTGCATCTGTACCATTCGCTAAAATTACATTATTTTCTAAAAGTTTTTGCCAAACATAAGCGCCTTCCTCTGCACGTTCTTCACCCAATCTTTTTACAACATAAGGTGCGTCGGAAGTACAGTGAACGGTTTGCATGCTGGCAATGATTCCTAATTCACCAAATCTTTTAATATCCTGTGGGTTTAAATGTTGTGCATGCTCTATACGCCATCTTCTAGCTGGAATTTCATCACCTGCAACTGCTTCAAATACATTCATTACTTCCCTATTTCCCCTATCACCAATAGCATGTACGCATAACTGCATGTCTAGTTCTTTGGCAATCCCTGCCGTTTTCTTAATAGAAGAAATCGGTGTTACATTTTCTCCTCTGTATCCTGGTTTATCTGTATAATCATCTAATAACCAGGCTCCACGAGAACCTAAAGCTCCGTCCATATAAGCTTTAATCGCTGTATTGTCAAAGAATAAGTTGTCTCTGGTGCTTTCTACATAATTCTTTAAAGTATCTCTATCCATTTCTTGCACAATATAATCAGCCATCATCGTATGTAACCTCACATTTAACCGATTTTCATCTGCTAGTGCTTTAAATTTTAATCCATCTTGGTAACTTAATCCAGCATCATGTACACTTGTAATTCCTTGAGATAAACATAAATCTTCTGCCATTTTTAAATAAGCATACCATTCTTCCTCTTTTTCCTCTTCACTCATCTGGCTTCTAAATTTTTGATAAGCCTTATAAACCAAATTTTCCGCATTTTCTTGGAAAATTCCACTCGGCTCACCATTAGATTTTAAAATCATATCACCTCCTTCTGGCACTTCTGAATTCCCTGAAACTCCAGCGAGCTCCATGGCTTTCGCATTGGCTAATATCCCATGGCCACTAGCATGGTTAAGGATAATTGGATTGTTAGGAGAGATGGCAGAAAGTTCATCGTGTACTGGGAAACCTTCTACAGTTTGTGCTGGCGTATCGAACCATTTTTCTTGGTGCCATCCACGACCTATAATCCATTCTCCAGGTTCTGCGTTTGCAACCCTTTCTTTAACTTTCTCTAAGGTTTCCCTCCATGTAGGAACACCTAGCAAATCAAGATTAGAGGCATTTCTACCCAGGCTTATGAAGTGTGCATGCGCATCAATAAGACCAGGCATGACAAATTTATTTTTAGCATCTATCTTAACAGTAGCCTTATAAGCATTGATGTCTCTCTCGCTAGAAAATTTTATTTTAGAAATCCTGTGATCTTTAATTAAAATGTGCCCTTTTTTGACTTCCCCATCTGGCATTAATAATTGGCCATTAAGAATTACGGCATCATACCTCATATTTGATTGTTGAACTGTGCAACTAAAACATAAAAAGAGTGTAAGAATAGGTAGGAGCAATGTTTTCATTAGAATGTAGTTTGGTTAAAATTACGATTTTCAAGGCTAAATATCCCAAAATCCTATTTAAGAAATATTAAAACGTTAAATTATGTTAATTTGCGTTAAACTTACTTAAAACTATTAGGTCATAAAATTATCTTATTTCTTTATCTGTTATTTTTACTGCGTTTTTTTAATTGAATATTTACTTATGGGCAAGAAATATATCTTTTACACTTCTATATTTACTTTATTTTTTGTTACTGAATTAAATGCTCAGGCCTCATTTGCGAATAATTTTAATTCTACTATTCCACAAGAAACCTTAGTAGAAAAAGATCTTCCAGAGGAACCAGAAGAGGTTTTAAGTGAAATTGAAATTATGATTTTAAAAGAGATAGGTAAGGCCCTTTCTTATGAGGAAAGAAAATCTACCATTTTTAGTTTAATCTCAGAGGCCAAAACCTATATTGGGACGCCTTATGTTTATGGTGGAACGACAAGAAGAGGGATTGATTGTTCTGCTTTTATGCAAAGTGTTTTCAAAGCCAATGAAATTGATTTACCTAGAGTATCAAGAAACCAGGCGTTAGTTGGAGACCAGATTGAGTATCAGGATATAGAACCTGGTGATATGATTTTCTTTTCTAATTCTCCCAATGCTAGAATATCTCATGTAGGCATGGTGGTAGAGGTTACAGCAGACGACATTAGATTTATACATGCTGGCTCTTCTACAGGTGTAACAATATCCCCATTGTCTATGGCCTATTGGAAAAAAAGATTTAGATATGCCAAGCGTGTTTTTGGCGAAAAACCAGAAGAAATTATTTCTAAAAATAGTGGTCTTACCTTAAATAAATCATAATTAATGTAGTTTATAACCATTAAAGCAAAGTTTTAGGACTTGGCTTTTTGTTTTAACTATACTCGTTTTGTTTATAAGTTACTCATGTTAAGTTAATTATATTTATGGTGGCTCTCCTTAACAATTTTATAGGAAAGTATTTTCTATTTAAATTTGTACTTTTGCACGCTCAATTCCAATAATATGCGTACAAAATCGGTCGGTAGAAAAAAAATCAATATGGTAACACTCGGTTGCTCTAAGAATATATATGATTCTGAAGTAATTATGGGGCAACTTAAAGCCAACGGCAAAGAGGTAGCCCATCAAGAAAAGGGAGACATTGTTGTCATTAATACCTGTGGTTTTATAGAGAATGCCAAAGAAGAATCCATTAATACCATTCTAGAGTTTGTATCTGCCAAAGAGGCAGGTGAAGTTGAACAAGTTTTTGTAACGGGTTGTTTAAGCGAAAGGTATAAGCCAGATTTAGAAAGAGAAATCCCCAATGTAGATCAATATTTTGGCACGAGGGAATTGCCTTTACTTCTTAAAGCACTTGGGGCAGATTATAAGCATGAATTGGTGGGAGAGCGGTTAACTACCACACCACGCCACTATGCCTATCTAAAAATTGCAGAGGGTTGCGACCGACCTTGTTCTTTCTGTGCTATTCCACTCATGCGTGGTGGACATAAATCTACCCCGATAGAAAACTTAGTCAAAGAAGCACAGAAATTAGCCAAAAACGGAACCAAGGAATTAATTCTAATTGCTCAAGATTTAACTTATTACGGTTTAGATTTATATAAAAGACGTGCGCTTGCAGATTTATTAAAGGAATTAGTAGATATAGAAGGCATTGAATGGATCAGATTGCACTATGCATTCCCAACAGGATTTCCAGAAGATGTTTTGGAGGTGATTAAAAACGAGCCTAAAGTTTGTAATTACATAGATATACCCTTACAGCATATTTCTACCAAATTATTGAAGTCTATGCGCCGTGGTACCACTAAGGAAAAAACAAATGCTTTGTTGGCATCTTTCCGTGAAAAAGTGCCGAATATGGCTATTCGTACGACTTTGATTTGTGGTTACCCAGGAGAAACAGAAGAAGACTTTCAAGAAATGAAGCAATGGGTAATGGATCAGCGTTTTGATAGATTGGGTTGTTTTACATATTCTCACGAAGAAAATACGCATGCTTTTGGACTAGAAGATGATGTACCACAAGAAGTAAAAGAGCGTAGGGTAGAGGAGATTATGGAAGTTCAATCCCAAATATCTTATAAATTAAATCAAGAGAAAATAGGTGAGACTTTTAAAGTTTTAATCGATAGAAAAGATGGTGATTATTTTGTGGGCCGTACGGAATTTGATTCTCCCGATGTAGATAATGAGGTTTTAATCCAAGGAACAGAGATTTATTTACCAATAGGAGAATTTGTACAAGTTCATATCACAGATGCTAGCGAATTTGATTTATATGGTGAGGTAGTTGGGTGATTATAAATTTTTTATATCACAATTTTATCTTATTTTCACAGAATGAATGTTGTATATGATCAAGAGAATGAAGTTCTGAATATAGATGATGGGCTCAAAATGCGGAATATGATTATCGTATCCTGTGCCTTATTCAATATCTTCTTATCCTATATGCAACTAAGAAAAGGGGATTTATTTCATTTAAATTTTAATGAATTTACTTGGCTTGCCATTGGTTCTTTCTCTTTACTCTATATAATTTTATTTCTAATTAAATATTCTTTCGCAGAAAAAATACCTTTGGATGAAATCATAGGATTAGAAAAAAATGAAGAATATAGTGGTAATACATTTTTTATTCTGCTAAAAAATGGCAAGAAAAGAAAATTATACAAGATGAGAACTTTAGAAGAATATGATGAATTAGAAAAACTTTTAAAACATATTTCTGACTAAAGTCTAACAATAAATAATAAAAATAAAGGCTCTTTGGTTTAAAAACCAGAGAGCCTTTAATATTATAGATATTATATTTAATAGATAAATTTAAATATTAGTGAGCTGGTAAAATTAAAGTTTCAACTTCACCAAACCCTACACGCTTTCCATCTTTTTCACACCATCCACGCATAGTGATGGTATCATTATCCTCTACAAAAGTACGTTCTTCTCCATTAGATAATTTAATAGGTTTTTGGCCACTCCAAGAAATCTCTAACATAGAACCATAAGAATTCTTATCCTTACCAGATATTGTACCACTCGCATACATATCCCCAACTTCTATATTACAGCCATTCACAGTATGGTGAGCCAATTGCTGAGCCATATTCCAGTACATATATTTGAAGTTAGAATTACAAATCACGTTCTCTTCACCATCTTTTGGTGTTAAAGAAACTTGCAGTTTAATGTCAAAATTCTTATCCCCTTTATACTGTAAATAAGGCAATACCTCTGGATCTTGTTTTGGACCAGCCACACGGAAATCTTCCATAGCCTCTAGCGTAACTACCCAAGGAGAAACAGAACTACCGAAGTTTTTAGCCAAGAAAGGCCCTAAGGGTACATATTCCCACTTCTGCATATCTCTTGCACTCCAATCGTTAAAAAGCACCATGCCAAAAATGGTGTCTTCTGCCGTATCGGTGTCTATGGTTTCTCCAAGTTCTGTATAGCGGTTGGTAATAAAAGCCATTTCTAATTCAAAATCTAAACGCTTGGTAGGACCAAATACAGGTTTGTCTACATCATTAGGTTTAGTTTGTCCTTTAGGTCTAAAGATTGGTGTTTTACTTACTACAATAGAAGAGGCACGCCCATGATAACCCACAGGTAAATGTTTCCAGTTTGGCAGCAATGCGTTTTCTGGATCTCTGAACATTTTCCCAACATTGGTAGCATGTTCTATAGAACTATAGAAATCCGTATAATTAGGCACATGTACAGGCATCATCATATCCACTTCCTCCAAAGAGAAAAACGCTTCTTCTTGTGTGTCTTTATCATTGGCTAATGGAGAACCTTCTGTTAATAATTCTTGAATTTTCTCACGAATGGGTACAGTCACTTCTTTTCCTAATTCTATAAATGGATTTAAAACCAAGGCTTCAAAAACATTTTCTTCTAAATTAAATTCTTTAAAATAACCAGCATCAAATAATGCTGCTAAATCTATAATGGTATCACCTATACGGGTCACGCATGTAGGATATTCATCTTTAATATATCCAACACCAAAAGGGATATTATAAATAGAAAAATCTGAATCTGAAGAATAATCAATAAATGATTTCATAAATGATTGTGGTATTTTATTTGTTAATAAATTGCTGTGAAAATAATTAAAATATAGCAAAATTCGCCTATGTTCTATCTTAAACTTATATTAATCCCTGTAATTTCCGCATTGATCGGTTGGGTTACCAATAAAATTGCTGTATGGTTATTATTTAACCCAAAAGAACCCACCAAAATTTTGTTTTGGACCTTCCAAGGGGTATTCCCCAAAAGACAATCTACCATTGCAAAGAGGATTGGTGATTTGGTGGCCGATGAATTACTTTCTACAGAATCTATTAAAGGACAGGTGTTTACCAAAGATAATATGGATGGCATCGTTTCTTTTATATTGTCTAAAGTAGATCATTATATGGAAACTGAGTTTAAGGAGGATCATTGGTTTATCGCTCTATTTATGGGAGAAGGCACTAAAACTAAAGTGAGAACGGAGCTTGAGAGAAAATTATATGAATCCTTGGATGATATAAGTGAAAATTTTCACAATTATTTAGAAGATAAGGTAAATATTCGTGCCTTAGTAGCAGATAGAATCAATGGTTTGGATTCTGGAGAAGTAAATAATTTAATGAACCAGATTCTTAAAAATGAATTAGGTTTTATTGAAATTACTGGAGCGGTTCTGGGGTTTATGATAGGATTAATTCAAGTAATTTTGTTAGAATTATTAGATTAAAATATTCAAGTTGGTACAATCCAAATTAATCTCAAATTATAATAATAAACCATCACTTTGGCATAGAATTTTCTATTATAAAAGTAAATTAAACTAGAAAAATTAAATATTATGGGAACTAAAAAAAATGGATTATTAGCCTTGTTGGGAATGGGAGCATTAG
Organism: Flavobacteriaceae bacterium Ap0902; assembly: GCA_009835005.1. Classification (GTDB taxonomy): domain Bacteria; phylum Bacteroidota; class Bacteroidia; order Flavobacteriales; family Weeksellaceae; genus Profundicola. The sequence goes on from WTFG01000002.1 coordinate 264,156, forward strand.
CATACTGGAAATATAAAAATATGACCCCAGATGAGCAAAGTAAAATCAAAGGTAAATTGAATACTGCAAAAAATAATTTAATGTCTGCTACAGATGATTTAAGAGGTACTGTAGAGTCTAAATTAAATGAAGTTAAAGGAACTGTAGAAAATAAATACGGCGAGGTTAAATCTAAGGCAGAAGAGAAATTGAACGAAGCAAAACAAGAGTTGAACGAGGCTAAAAAAGATATGAAGGATTCTCCTTCTATGAACTAAAATTAGTTTTAGTTAAACATATTATAGTCTACTTTCTAAGGGTAGACTTTTTTTATGGTTTAATTTTAAAAAATTTTAAACTAAAAAATAGAAACTTCTGATAGCGTAGTGAAGGCTTCTAGAAATTTCATTCCCTTGTATGAATTTCCTTTCTCATTTAATTTTGGACTCCATACGGCAATTACATAATCTTGTGGTAATAAGGCAATGATTCCACCTCCAACGCCGCTTTTACCAGGCAGTCCTACTTTAAAAGCAAATTGTCCAGATTCATCATAGAATCCGCAAGTTTGCATAATAGAATTGATTCTTTTGGCTTTGATAGTTGCTACAATTTGTTCGCCAGTAAACACAGACTTTCCGCCATTGGCTAGGAATAAAAATAATTCAGACAAATCTTGGCAACTGCCTTCTAATGAGCATAGATCAAAATAAAAATCTAATACTTCATCTGGATCATTCTCTATATTCCCAAAGGATTTAATGAAATAACATAAAGACATGTTCCTGTATCCAACAGATTTTTCTGATGCAGCAATTTTCGGAGAATATTGAATATTTTTTAAAGAACATACATTATTAATATAACCTAATAACTCTTCCTTTGGGTTGTCTAATAATGTGATTAGAATATCGCAAATCACAAGAGCGCCTGCATTGATAAAAGGATTTCTAGGGATTCCGTTATCATTTTCTAACTGTACAAGAGAATTATAGCCAGTCCCAGATGGTTCCACACCTACACGACTCCATATTTCTCCTCCCAAACGCTCATACGCCAAAGCGAGTGACAATACTTTGGCAATACTTTGTATTGAAAATTTTTCTGCAAAATCTCCAAATCCATAGTGGTAGCCTTTTAGCGTAGAGATATGTACGCCGAATTTAGTAGGGTCTACCCGGGCCAACTCTGGAATATAAGAGGCAAGTTGGCCTTTATTTTCTAGGTTCTCTACACTTTGATACGCTCTTTTAATGATATCTTCAAAATCCATAGAATGCAAAATTACGATTTATTATAAAATTTTAAATTTATATAATTCAATCTTTACTCAATCGCTTTACACACCTTCCTCTTGGTTGATCAGCCTTACGTAAGGCAATATCCGAGTGCAAAAATTTTACTGCCGCAGCAGAGTCCTTTACTTTTGAAGTAATACGTAAGATCATTTCTTCTTCAAAAATGTTTAATACAGTTTGTCTAATACCTTTTTCTCTCCAGTTGGAATATGGATTACATTCTTTTGTAATAATTCTTGCAAGAGAAAGAGCATCCAATAAAGCTTGATTGGCTCCCTGTCCTTTAAAAGGACTCATGGGGTGCGCTGCATCACCAATTAATGTTGCCAATGGACTATGATTTAAATATTTTGGTTTTAATACAGTTCGGTCATAAACTGGATAACCAGATATTAATTTTTCTGAAGATGCTTCTATGATTTGTGGAATAGGGGCGTGCCAAGTCTTTAACCTATTCATTGCATTAGCTTTTAAAACTTTAGTGCCAGCCTTATTTAACTGGATTGCTTTCTTCTCTGCAATTGGAAAACTTAACTGCCACATGACAGATTCAGCATCATAAGGCATCATATAAATTCTCTCATGCCCGTTCGCCGTTTGGAATACGGTGGCTGAATCGAGTAGAGGACTTTTAAAATTCAAATCCTTTAACTTGCAGATTCCTAGCACCACCATACAATCTAAATATTGCAAAGGAGTTTTTTCTTCACCAATAATTTTATCTCTAACAAGGCTGCGTATGCCATCGGCGCCAACTATTAAATCTGCCGTGACCGTTTTAATTTCTTCATTAATCTTAAAATTTAAAGTAGCATCGTTTATATTTTCTTTGTAATCAATGAGTTTATGATTCCATTGAATATTTTCTAAGTCTTTTAATTGATTGATTAATGCTAACCTGAGTGATTGTCTGGCAACATGGATATTGGTCTTTTTAGTTTTTCTGTAATTTTCTTCATTCAACCATTTCCGCATACCCCATTCGCCTAAAATTTCTCCCGCTGCATTATGCACTACATGTCTTGTAGATATAATTCCTTCTTTCAATTGCGTAATACCAAAACCTTGAATCGCTTTGCTTGCTTGTTGCAATGTTAAACCATAGCCTTGGGTTCTGGCATCAAAACTTGGGTCTTTTTCATATAAAGTAAACGGTATTCCACGATGCTCGCAAGCCACAGCCAATGCGGCACCACCGATTCCTGCGCCGATAATGGCAATTTTTGGGAAATTTTTAAAATCAGATTTTAAAAAGTTGTCGGCTTCTATTAAACCTTTACCTTTACAATAGGGACACGCTATAAAACTAGCTTTTGGTTGGGTTGGAGGAGATAAAAAATTACTATTGGATAGATGAAATTCTTCTAGCGCTTTTTGATATTTTAATTTAACACTTTTACGTACTTTTTGTCGTTTCTTTCCTAGTCCTTTACATTTGGGACAAACTTGCCAGTATTTAAAATTTTCTTCCTTAGATTTCATACATCCCACGTAGAATTATAGATAAAAAACCTCAAAATTAGTAGAACTAAAATTGAGGTTAAGTTATGATAATTTAGATTATCTGTTTCTACTTCTTCTAGAAGAAGAATTTGATTTACTGCCAGAGGAACTTCCACTTCTACGGCCTCCTCCAGATCTATGATTGTTTCTACTTTTGCCTTGGTAAGAATTTCCACCACCACCTTTTCTACCGCTAGATTTTTTCTTTTGTGTAGAGGCTCTTAGAGGCTCTGTGGTATCTGTAGGCTCAAATCCTTCTATTATTTCTGTATCAATTTTTTGATTTAATACTTTCTCAATCGCTTTCTGAAAATCCGTTTCTGCACTACTCACTAGAGAAATCGCCTCTCCAGCAGCACCTGCTCTTCCTGTTCTACCAATTCTATGCACATAATCCTCTGGTACATTGGGTAACTCAAAATTAATTACATGTGGTAATAATGGAATATCTAATCCACGTGCTGCAATATCTGTTGCAACTAATACACGAATATCACCATCTTTAAAATTAGCCAATGCTTTTGTTCTAGCTCCTTGGCTCTTGTTGCCATGAATGGCAGCTGAGGAAATCCCAGAAGCGATTAACTTTTTAGTTAATTTATTTGCACCATGCTTGGTTCTAGTGAAGATTAAAACTTGATCCCATAGACCATCTTTAATTAACTTTGTTGCTAAGGCCGTTTTTTTAGCTTTATCTACTAAATAAACTTTATGAGAGACTTTCTCTGCCGTTGTATTTTGTGGTGTAGCGGCAACAGAGACAGGATTATTTAGAATTCCGTTGGCCAATTTTTTAATATCATTTGAGAATGTCGCAGAAAACATCAAATTTTGACGTTTGGCGGGCATAAAACTCATGATTTTATTGATATCCCGCACAAATCCCATATCCAGCATTCTATCTGCCTCATCCAGGATAAGCACTTCTATGTTTTTAAAAGAAACCTCTTTTTGATTATGCAAATCTAATAATCTACCAGGTGTAGCAATTAAAACATCCACACCATTTCTCAAGGTACTGATTTGCTTTCCAGCTTTCACACCACCAAAAATGACGGCAGATTTAATCTCTAAATATTTACCATACTCTTTTACATTTTCGTAAATCTGTGCAGCAAGTTCTCTGGTAGGCGTCAAAATTAAAACCCTTGGTTGTTTTCTATTCTTGTGACTAGATTGCGTAATATTATGCAACACAGGCAATGTAAAACCAGCAGTTTTTCCAGTTCCTGTTTGTGCAGAAGCCATCATATCCTTGCCCTCTAATATGGGTGGTATGGCTTTAATTTGAATGGGTGATGGGGTATCGTATCCTTTTTCTTCGATGGCTTTTAATAAGGCATCGGATAATCCTAAAGATTTAAATGTCATATATAATATTTAAGAAATTCCTAAGTGTGGAATTACTATGAACGCACAAAGATACAGTATTTATATTAAATGCCTATATATTAGAATTTTCTATATTCTATTTAATCACATAATAGAATCAATAACCAGTTGTTTCTAATCTTCTTTATCATGAAGCATATCCAAATACAATTGCTCTACTTTTTCTCTAGCCCAAGGTGTTCTTCTTAGAAATTTTAAACTAGATTTAATAGAAGGATCATAGTTAAAACTTCTAATATTAACCTTTTGGCCTAATTCTTCCCAGCCATAATATGCAACAAGTTCTTCTAAAATCTGCAGAAGTTTAACGCCATGTAATGGATTATTAGGTTGTTCGTTATTTGAATTTTGACTCATTCTATGTGTTTTAAATTGAAATTAATCCAAGGCATGTTTATCCTTATAATAAAATAATTCTATTCTTGAATCTAACAATCAAAAGTAACTTAACCATAAAAAAACTGTTATCCAAATAGAAGTGTGAATAACAGTTATTTTTATAAATATTGAAAGTTAATTACTCCTCTAATAATTGCACCTTTCCATCTTCTACACTATAATAAGCCCCAACGATTTTAATCTGTCCTTCTTTTTCCATATTGCTGATTAATGGACTTCTCTCTCTAATATTCTCAATGGTTTCTGTTACGTTATTTTTAACTACGCTTTCCATGTAATTCTTATCCTTCGCATTCCTTTCACCTTCTGTTTTAGCAATGGCAGGTTCTATCTCATTCAATAAGCTTGTGACATTATCACTTCCAACATCCACTTGATTCACGGCAGATTTAACAGCACCACAATTCTGATGTCCCATGACCATCAAAACCTTAGATCCAGCCACAGCCAAACCATATTCCATACTTCCAAGCAATGCTTCATCCTCCACATTACCTGCAACACGCGCTACGAAAATATCACCAACACCTTGATCAAAAATATATTCTACAGGCACCCTAGAATCTATACAAGCTAGCACCACAGCTTTCGGGAATTGTCCTTCTGCAGTTGAGACCACTTGTGCATGTAGATCTCTATTAATCATGTCACCAGATAAATACCTTTCATTCCCATTCAATAAATCTTGCAAAGCCTCATCTGGGGTAAGGGTGCTTTGTGTATCCTTATTCATGACATCCGTTACCAAGGAATCTTCTGTATTTTCTACTACACTGTTTCCGTTTGAATCATTGACAGTTTCCGTGCTATTTTGCTGATCGCAACTAGTAAATCCAATTAATGCAGATAATACGATTGCGGATAATAAATTCTTTTTTAACATTTTTATAATTTTCTATTGTAGCAAATATAATCATATTCTAATATGTACATATTTTTATCAATATTTTAAAATTAATTCTTGCTTCCCATTGTCATAACTTCATATCATCACATTAAACTATTATTTTTACTATCATCGTCATGCGCAAAAAGCTATTTCTTTAAGTAGCGATTTTATAGTTTTAGATAATAAGATTGCATGCATCACAAAAACTTCCAAAATTCATTTTGCGGAAAACCTGCTATAAAAGCATGAGGTTTATCACTTTTAAACATTGGAAAATTTAATTTCCAGGCATGGAGTGCAATAGACAAAGGAAAATACGCTACAGGAGAACCATATTTAACATCACCAATGATGGGGCATCCAATATGAGATAATTGGGCTCTGATTTGGTGAAATCGTCCTGTTTTGGGTTTAATTTTCAATAAATATCCATATTCATTTTTATTTATGATTTCATAGGATAGGGTAGCGGATACAGACTCTTTGGTTTTATGAATTGTGATATCTGCTCTTTTATCTTTCTGATTTTTGATTAAAAAATGTTTTAAGATTTCTTCATCTTTTCTGGGCTTATTTTGAACAATTGCTAAATAGGTCTTATGAATTTTTCTCTCTCTAAAAAATTGATTGAATTGAATCAGGATATTTTTTTTCTTAGCGAAAATTAACACACCACTTGTTACCCTATCTAATCTATGAATAACACCAACATAAGGTTTTTTAGAACGTTCTTCTAAATATTGATAAAGTAAACTCTCCACTGTCACATCCTCAAAAGGACTGCGTTCACTGATAAGTCCAGCAGCTTTATTTATAACAACAAAATCACTGTTTTCAAATATTATTTGTAGAGGAGGCATGAATAATTTTTATAGATGTATTCAATAATAAATTAAAAAAAAACGCCTCGGTTAGTAGGCGTTTATTAATCATAAAATTAAATATATTTAATTAAATAGGAAATAATAGCATACACAAAAATTAATTCCAAAAACTCCAAACAGATCCATTGAAAATAGCAATAGACTTACTCTTAATGTCATAAACAATAGAACCAGCTTCTGGATTAGGTAAAGCCTTTTCCACATCACTAACACGTGGTAAAATCATTGCTTTTTCTTTGCTCTCTAACTTTAGTACAGCTGGATCGGTTGTAGATTTTGTCCCATCGGAAATGATAACTCCGCTATTATTAGCAATATCATCTGTAGCTGGTGCTTCTACATTAGCATTTCCAGCAGGAGTCATATCAACCCAAAGAGTATTATTTTTAAATTTAATTTTTTGATCTGTTGTATCAAATACTAAACTTCCTTCTTCTCCTGTCGGATCAGACACCTGTGGTAATATTAGACTTTTTGCTACCCCACCAACAAACTCATCATAGAAGTCAAGAATGGTACTATTATTAGTAATACTACTTTTCTCTATACTTACTTGTGCATTTGCATTAGAAGTTGCAAATAAACACATGATTGTTAACACGATATTTCTCATTATTAATTGTATTTATTGTTGATTTACTTGTTACACCCAATAGAAGTACATTTCCATTCGCTTCCATTATATAACTCCATGCATTGGGTTGTTATATTCCAAATCATCATGCCTTCTACAGGCTCAGAGAATTTACTACGCTCTTGGGTAGTTAGCTTAGTTGGAACAAAACCATATTTTTTGGACTCCAATTTTATGAATCCATTTTTATGAGAAGTAACCCAATCTTCTGTATTTCTTTTTATAGTAGATATACCAATTTTTGTGTTTAAATCTTGCCCACCATTAAATGGTTCAGCCGTACAGACTATACACTCATCTCCTAAAGATTCTTGAAAAGAGGTTGCACCAAAATATAATACATTATTTGGGTCTGAGTGAACTAATGTTTGGGTAATTTCTTGTACTGGAGTACTAGGTATGTCAATTTTATATATTTTATTTTCTGAAGCAGAATATAACTCTCCATTAATAGTGGTAAGTCCATGAGAAGGGCTATAGATTTTACCTAAATCTCTCACACTTATAAAATTATAATTATCTGGATTAAAGGTTACTTCTAGTAATCTAGTTTCTGTTGGATTGTTTGCTGTTGTATACCAAGAAATGTATATTTTATTTCTAAAAATTACAAAATCACCTCCAGGTCTACCATCGCTAAATTCATTAGAGAAATCATGCCATATCTCTTCTCTATAAGGACTTAAAGAAGTAATACGCATTACTCTTTTAGATGTCTGGAAAGTTCTATAGCCAAACCCTCTTAGCGCAGTCCCATCGGGTAAAAATGTTAAAGAATTATCAGAGGAACCATAACTGGATACTGAGTTGGGAACTAAGGCTTCATTACAACTTAAGGGATCTATCTCATATAACTGACCTCTATCACCATCTCCATAAGACACTCCGTATAGTTTACCATTTGGTGCAAAAGCAATGTCACCATAGGTATAATTGGTTTTGCATAGAGCTGTTTTTTCCCCATTTTTAACATCAATGAAACTTAACTCATTTTGTTCACTGTCATTAAACCAAAGATTATTGTCAGACACATCACATAAATTTAAATTACATATCTCGAACAAAAATTCAACGCCATCAGAAAAGTATGGTAAATCATTAGTACCATCCGTATAGTTGTAGTAATTTCCTTTCCCAGTAAACGTGAATGTTAAACTATTCATTGGAGCATCAGCCGTAAATAATAAACTACCAGCGGCCGTACTAAGACTAGGCGTATTTGGTACAGTTTCTCCAGGAAAGTTTTTATTAACCTGCACGTTAGTCTTCCTATAAAATGATTTATTATCAAGTTCAAATACGCTATTACCTTTTAATTTTGTAATACTTACGTTAGGAGTGATTAATGTAAATTTCCCGCTGTTCGCCTCAGCCATACCTGTATTATAATGAATAGCAGCACCCCCTAATCTATCTACATTTAATATAATTTCTTTAACTGGTTTACTAAAGGTAAATATAATAGTTCTTGTCCCAAAACTATTAGATTTATTGTAATCGAAAATTGCCTCAAATTTTAGAGCATTTTTAAAAGTTAAGTCCGGGGTGTAAAAAGGGTAGCCAGAACCAGAAATGTCTCCTGTATTCTCTGTTGAATTTTTAGCATTAAAATAACCATTCCCTTTTGTTTTTCCATCATCCTTAGTATATTCAATGCCTGTATTATAAGTATTTTGAGAAGTCATTTTTACTGTAATATCGTCAGTAGAAGAACCTATTTGTGCTTCGGCAGAAGCAACATCTGAAGGATTAGAACCATTATAAAAAGCATCTACAGTATTTTCCCATTGCCCAGAATAAATACGATTAGAACAACTAGGCTGTTGTGCATAAATATTTGCGCATAACAACATAGAACAGAACATAATACTGTAGTACAAATAACAATAATTTATTATTTTCATTGTGAAGTATTAAAAATTTATAATTAGCGTGCAATAATACTAAATAACTTTTAATTAAACACAATATAAAATGTTAAAAAAGAGAATATACTTGTTTCCAGATAAGATTTTCTAGATGCAATACAAAAATCCTTCTAGGATTTATATTTTGAAACCTAACCAAAATTAGATGATAACCTAATAAAATGCAGATTTTTATACACTTAAATATATTTATATAGTAAGATTGCCATAAAACTAAAACATAGTGTAACCATCGCCCACACAGGTTCATACCTTTTTAATCCTAATTGTCTTTGAATTTCTTTAGTCGAAAAGCCTTTCTTGGTTACACTCATTAAAAACATTGTTTTATACCAAATCAAAAAGGATAGGTTCGAGTTTTCCATGATGGTTCCACTTCTAAGTGAAGTTCTGCTCCTACATTTCTTACACTCATAGCTCCATATACTCTTTATCCAATAATGTTCTGTGTTTCCACATTTACAGGTAACCCCAATCTTATCTGGTTCTGATTTAAAGTGGTTCCTACAATTCTCTTCTGTATTAACGGATAACTTTCATAAGGTGGATTTTGATTATTTATTGCACTGCATTAATACGGTTGAGAATTTGGACAATAGGAATTTAAGTTTTGAGCAATATTATGAGGAGGAGTTCTTTTTGGCTAATTTGTCTGAACGATTACTTGAGAATGAAGAAAGTGAAGAATAACCTCTAAGAGGTTATTTCACGATTAATAATAGAACGGCCTCTATTGGTGATTATGTAGAAGATTACTCCATAGGAGAGTTGATTTATAGGCTACATTTTTTGGCACCATTAAACATTCAGGGTAGATATGAATATATTTTAGCAGGTTTTGTCTCTTTTTTCTTTTTAATTGTTCTTTTGACAGGAATTTACATTCATTGGGATAAGATGATTTCTTACTTTTATGTGTTTAGAGCTACGGCGAAGTGGAAAGCGGTATGGACAGATTCTCATATTACTATGGGCTTTATAAGTCTACCATTTCAATTGATTTATGCCATCACGGGATGCACGCTTCTTTTAAGCGGCTCTTTTTTTGTAGACCCAGCTATAGATTATCTATATAGTAAAGATAGGGATGCATATTATAAAAATACAGAGGTTACTAGTCCTATTGAATTATCTCTGGCACAAGGATGCTTGAATAATGATTTTTCTATCAATCAGCTCAATGCTAAGGCCAAAGAATTACAGCCTGATTTAATTTGGAGTAAATTGAAATTTAATCATATACATAATAAGAATATGACCGTTGAGTTTGTAGGTCATTTACTTTATAAGAAAGATATTTCGAGTCAAGGTTTAATTAAGTTTAAAGTTGAGAATGGGGAAATTCTTGACCAAATAAAACCAGAAAAATCATTTTCTTATACTGTCACTGTGAACAACATTTTGGATCGATTACATTTTGGCGATTTTGGAGGGTATCCACTGAAGATAATTTTTATGATATTAGGTTTCTTATCGTGTTATGTAATTATTTCTGGCGTTATGATCTGGTATGTAGCTAGAGATAAAAAAAACAATTAGTCCAAGAAAAAGAAGAGTCAATTTCATTTTAACAAAATTATACTTATCAATTTCATTGGGGCTAATACCTATTATAGCGTTGAGTTTAAATGCATCAAAGTTTAACAGTCTATATATTGGAATTACCAATAAACCCTTTTTATATCATACTTTCTTTTATGGGTGGGGTATATTGATTATTATTCTTATGATCTTTAAAAGTTTTAAACAAATTATAACTACTGTGCCAATTTTAACCATATTATTTCTTTCACCATTCCTATAATCAATGGCTTTACGTACAAATGGTTTTGGGAAACATTGAACCCCACGTTCATTTCAATATTTTCAGTAGACTTTTTGTGGTGCCTTATAGGAATGACCTCTCTCTATGCGTTATGGAAAATAAATAAGCCACAACGACCCGAAAGTAGTTAAATAAAAAGTATCTGAGAATGCTTTATTTTGAAAAGTTTCTCACAAAATTTAAAATATGGCATTTTTCAGGCGTTCCATAAATACGAACTTTCATATTCATTTTGAAAGTATTTGTCTTGTCAAGAGTCATAGAAGTTTTTTTTAAAATATTTTTAGACCATATATGATAATATTTTTTATTATGAAAAAAAATATTAAATTTAATAGCGAATCACAAAAATAAGTATTATGAAAGCATTAGTTTATTATGGAGAGCACAATATAGCATTGGAAGACAGACCCAAGCCTACATACAGGATGCTTCTGATGTTATCGTAAAAGTGGTAAAAACTACTATTTGTGGAACAGATTTGGGAATTTATAAAGGTAAGAACCCAGAGGTTGAGAGTGAGAGAATTCTGGGTCATGAAGGGGTTGGTATTATAGAAGAAGTAGGTGATAGTGTAACGCAATTTAAAAAAGGAGATAAAGTCATTATATCCTGTATCACTTCTTGTGGATCATGTTCTTATTGCAAAAAACAGATGTACTCGCATTACAAAAATGGAGGATGGATATTAGGTTATATGATAGATGGTGTTCAAGCAGAATATGTGCGTATTCCACATGCAGATAATAGCTTGCATAAAATACCAGCAGAAATAGATGATGAGATTGCGGTATTGCTAAGTGATATTTTACCAACAGGACACGAGATTGGAGTACATTATGATTGATTTGGATGAGAATCGATTAAAATTGGCGAAAGAATTAGTTGCAACACATGTTATCAATTCGGGGAATAACAATGTATTAGATGAGGTGAAAAATATTGTAGGTGAAGAAGGAGTTGATGTCGCGATAGAAGCAGTAGGTTTACCAGCTACATGGAATATTTGTCAAGAAATTGTGAAACCTGGTGGTCATTTAGCGAATGTAGGAGTTCATGGAAAAAAAGTAGATTTTGAAATTGAAAAACTATGGATTAAAAACCTGACCATTACCACAGGATTGGTAAATACCAATACAACGCCAATGCTGATGAAAGTAGCTTCCACAGATAAATTAGATTTGAATAAAATGATTACCCATCATTTCCCATTAGACAAATTAGAAGAAGCGTATCAAGTATTCTTGAATGGTGCTAAAGAGAAAGCCATGAAAATTATTATTGAAAATAATTAAAGCTTTAAATAATAAATAATAAGAAAGGACAAAGTAATTAGAAAAGAAAGATGCGCTAAAAATCAAAGGCATCAAAGTGTAGAGACCCTGAGGTCGAACTCCTTTGATGCCTTTGGCTTGTAAGCGGATTACTGCGAGTTACTTGGGAAAGCACGATTGGTCGCCCAAAATTTTATTGGTTATTTTCTACAATATAATTGGCCATTTTTTCTATTAAATTAACCCTGTCTCTGCCACGTACATTATGTTCGTGCATTGGGTAGGCAAAGAAATCGACTTGCACATTGTGATCCACGGCGGCCTTTAATAAGGTCATGCTGTGTTGTGGTACTACAACAGGATCAACGCTACCAGTTATGAGCATTAATTTACCATCCAAATTAGTAATATATTTGGATACACGGCTGTTTTCATAGCCTTCTGGGTTTTCTTGAGGGGTGTCCATATAGCGTTCTCCGTACATGGCTTCGTAATATTTCCAATCGATGACGGGCCCTCCGGCTACTGCCGAGGTGAAAGTACCTGGGTGGCGTAACATAAGACTAGACGCCATAAAACCCCCAAAACTCCATCCGTTAATGGTCATGCGGTCGCTATCTACATAAGGCAATGATTTTAGATACGCTACCCCTTTTAATTGATCTTGCATTTCTAATTCTCCTAGTTGGCGATGAATGCCACTTTCAAATTTAAATCCTCTATTGGCAGAACCTCTGTTGTCTAAAGTGAATACGATATAATCATGAAGGCTGGCAAATGCGGGTAACCACATAGATGCACCTCCTAAAAATGAATTGGTGACCATTTGAGCGTGAGGACCACCGTATACATAAATTAAAACGGGGTATTTTTTATTGGCATCAAAATTAGCAGGTTTGGTTAATAAACCATGTAATAACGTGCCATCATTAGCCTTTAAGTCTACAAATTCTTGGGTGCCTAATTTATAGTCTTGTAAAGGGTTTTTTGATTGAAAGATAGAAGTGACTTTTCCAGTTTTGGTATTGATGATTTGCGTTTCTCCTGGCACATTTATACTACTATAAACGTCTAATACATATTGTCCATCATAACTTAATTGGGAATTATGAGAACCTTTCTGCGGGGTCAATTTGGTAGCTTTTCCACTCCGCAGATTGACTTTATAGGTATGTGTTTCACGTGCATCGGGTCCTGTTCCAGAGATAAATACGTTTTTACCATTTTTATCAAATCCTAATACTTCTTTTACAACCCATTTGAATTTGGTTAGTTGCTTTTTGAACTTTCCAGAAGTATTATATAAATATAAATTCTTAAACCCATCTTTTTCGCTTAACCATATAAAATCTGTGTTGGATTTAGGCAGGAAAACAGCATCATGTTCTGGCTCTACCCATATATTATTTTCTTCTGTAAGAATGGTTTTTACTTTGTTACCTGTTGTGACGTCGTATAAATTCACATCATATTGGGTAGTGGCTCTGTTGATTTCTGCCACCAAAATATATTTTTCATCTGGAGTCCAAGTGAGGTTGGTTACATAATGATTGTCACTGCCATCAATGTCTAAATAGGTTGTATTTTGGGAGTTCATATTATAAACGCCCACGGCTGGGATTTCACTTCCTAGACCAGCCATTGGATATTTAATAGGCATAGAAGTCGCGGGATAAGTGGTGATATCCACTAACGGATATTCCTTAACATTCGTTTCATTTTTTTGGTAAAACGCTAGATAATTTCCGTTAGGGCTCCAAAAGGTACCTTTTGAAATTCCATATTCTGAACGGGCAATCGCTTGACCCGATACGATGTTTTTATCTTCAAAATGGGTGACAGTGATTTTAGGATTATCTGCAGTGGCTATATACAAGTTGTTTTCTAATGTATAGGCTATCGCTTTTGCCGTGCTACTATAATCATGATTTTCTCCGTTTTCATTGGTAGAAACTCTATATTTTTCGCTGGTTTTTGTATTAAAGGAATTCATTCCCTTCATATTAAAGTCAAAACCAGAAGCCGTTACATTCTTGATAGATGGAAATCTTTTTAATTGGGGGTATGCTTTTTGTAGGTTATCTAAACTATAAACAGATGATTGCTGATTAGATTCAGCATCAAAGTAAATAAGTTCATTATTTTGTAAGTATATATAGGTATTACTATCCTGCGACCATTGCAGTGATTGTAATTGTTCTGGATATAATCCTTTCCAATAGCCTAGCGTTGCATCTTCTAAAGTCAAAGTTTTGTCTTGCGCATTTAGGGATGTAAATGCAATGAATAGACATAGAATAAGGGGGTACTTCTTGGTAATGTTCATAAAAAATGTATTTGAAAATTTAAATTTAAAACAATAAAATTTAATTATGCTTAAAATTTATCACAATCCACGTTGTAGTAAGAGTAGAGAAGGTTTAAAATTTTTAGAAGATAAAGGTTTGCCTTTCGAGGTCGTGAAATATATGGATGAGGGCATCACCAAAGGTGAACTTGAATCTATTATAGAGCGTTTAGGATATAATAATCCAATTAATTTGGTGCGTACCAATGAGTCTATTTGGAAAGAAAATTATAAGGATAAGAAATTGACCGATGATCAAATTATCGAGGCTATGGTAGAAAATCCTAAATTAATCCAGCGCCCTATTGTTATCAATGGTTTAAAGGCTGTAGTGGGTAGACCGACTGAAAAAATCGAGGAAGTTTTATAATCGGTGTGGAAATAAAAAATAGTTGATAAAATCAAAACTCTGTTCAATCTTCATTGAACAGAGTTCTTTAAATTTAATCCTAATTTAATCGATATTATCTGAAAGACGTAAAACATCACCAAAAACACCTCTTGCCGTAACTTTTGATCCTGCACCTGCACCTTGTATGACCAGCGGTTGCTCGCCATAACTTTCTGTATAGATTTCAAAAATAGAGTCTGCTCCTCTAATTTGTCCTAAAGGGGTAGATGCTGGAGTCGTTATAAGTTTTACTTCTAATTTTTCTTTTTGATTTTGTATATCCCATTGTAAATCTCCTATATAACGAATCACTTCATTTTTGTTTAAAGATTTCTTTATAGGCTCATAAACAGTATTCATTTCTTGAATGCGTTTGATGAAATATGCTTGACTAATCTCTATCAATTCTCTGGGAATTAAATTTTGTACCTCTACATCCTCTAATTCACACGGAATACCGATTTCTCTAGCGAGAATTAATAATTTGCGTGCTACATCCTGTCCGCTTAGGTCTTCTCTAGGATCTGGTTCTGTATATCCTTTTTCTTTGGCTTCTAATAAAATTTCAGAAAATGGACGATTATCAATAGAAAAAGTGTTGAATAAATAACTTAATGATCCACTAAAAACGCCTTTAATTCGTGTAATTTTCTCTCCAGAGAGATGCAAGAGTTTAATGGTATCTATTAAAGGCAAACCAGCACCCACATTGGTCTCGTAATAATACCTTTTGTTGTGGTTCTTTAATAATTTTCTAAAATTTAAATATTCCTGATAGGGTAGCGTATTGGCAATTTTATTGGACGAAACTATATCAAAGCCATGTTGGGTGTATACAGGATATGATTTGGCAATATCTTGACTCGCAGTATTGTCTATTAAAATTAAATTTTCTAGAGCATTGTTTTCGGCAAAATTGATAATGCTTTGTTGAATGTTTTTATCAACAGGTAATTTATTTTTGATTTCTTTCCAATGCGTATCTGTAATGTTTGGTTTTAATAAAACTTTTTGACTATTAGCAATAGCAAAAACCCTAATATCTATATTTTTATCTTCTAAAATCTTTTGTCGTTGATTCAATACTTGATTGATAAAAGTATTTCCTACTAAACCATGTCCTATGACCGCCAAATGTATTTTCTTGGGTTGATTAAATAATTCACCATGAATAACTTGTATGGCTTTATGTAAGTCTTGGTTTTTTAAAAGAAGACAAATCGTGTTACCTGTTGTGGTATTGTTAAATAAAATAGGAGTGATGTGGTTGCGAGAAAGTGAGCGATAAGGTTTGTAGAATTGGTTCATTTGCACTCCAATAATTGCTAACACACTTAGACCCTTTTCTGCTCTTGCAGGCTTAATCTGGTCCTTTTCAATTTCCTCTTTAAATTCAATATTTAAGGCCTTTACTGCTTTTTCCGCATTGCTTTCGTCTATTACCAAAGCAATTCCTCTTTCAGAGGAACCTTGTGAAATCATGCCTACACTAATCCTAGAAGTTTTAAAAGATTTAAAAATCCTAGCATCCACGCCTATCTTCCCTAAAAGTCCTTTTCCTTCAAAGTGAATAAGAGCTCTATTCTTTAGCGTGGCTAATGCACGCACCCATTGATTTTCTGGATGTTCTGTCACAAACGTTCCCGTTTGATTGGACTCACCGAAAGTATTCAAGATTTTCAATGGAATTTTCTTTTCCTTTAAAGGTTCTATTGTTTTTCCATGTAGAATCGTAGCTCCAAATTGAGCCAACTCAGAGGCATCAGAATAGGAAAGTTGATCGATTTTTACGGCTTCTGAAATTTCTTCTGGATTTACAGTATAAATTCCATCCACATGCGTATAGTTTTCTAAAACTTCTGCATCTAAAAAGTTAGCAAATAGAGAGGCTGTATAGTTGCTTCCGTTCCTACCCAATGTTGTTCTCTCACCACTTTTATTTTTGGCAATATATCCTGTGATTATTGGTAGCAAAGATTTTTCTAATTGATTAAAAAATGCTTTAATTTTCTCCTCTGATAAGGCTAAATCTACAGAGGCTTGACCAAAATCACGGTCAGTCACTAACAAATCACCAGCATCTACCGCTATAGCATTGATGCCTTTACTTTTAAGTCTGGACTCCAAGTATGTTGCAGCTATTAATTCGCCATAACTTAAAACTAAATCTTTCGTTTTAGCAGTACATTCTCCTAATATTTGAATGCTGTTTAATAAGATTTCTAGTTGATGATATAAATGATTAAATGATACCGTAGAATCCACATTTTGTGTATTTTTAAATTCTTCTAATTCATGACTATAACTATGTCCATTCTGTGCTAAAAAGATTAAATTTTGCAATTGATCCGTGGCGTCTCCTCTGGCACTTACAACAATGGCGATTTCATGATTGGATTTGTATTCGTTTTCTATAATGTCTAAGGTTGTATTAATTCCTTGGTGATTGGCTAATGATTTGCCTCCAAATTTGATTATTTTCATGGCTTTTATTTTTTGAATGGTGCGTAATGATTAAATAATGGATTTAAAATATTGTTTAATTGCTCATATTCTATGAGAAAAGCATCATGCCCATGGATTGATTTAATTTCATGATAATAGGTATTTGGTTTAATAGGTTTTAATTCTTGGTAAGTGTTTAAATTTCTTTGAGCGGTGAAGAATAAATCAGTGTTCACAGCAATGATGTGAATATCACTTTCAATTTTGCTCAATGCCTTTATATCATTGCAAACCGTTATGGTAGACAACAAATGGTTCATTAATTTATAGGCTTTTAATTGAAATCTTTTTTCTAAAGCATTTCCATGATAATCAAGCCAATCCGTGATTAAATATCTCTTTTTTTCTTCATCCCAAGTTTCTTTAAATTTGCTATTCAAAGAGGCAGGCGTACGGTATAATAACATACCATGTACGCGTGCATCTTGAATAGGATTGCTAGAATTATTTAAAATTTTATCCTGTAAATAACTTTGCGCTCTTACCCAATTACTGGTTTTATAATCTGTAGCAATCGCAATAAATTGCTTGAATCTTTGAGGTGCATCATAACACATTTGCCAAGCAATTGCACCGCCAAGAGAACTCCCAATGATTGTATCTACCGCTTTGATCCCAAGTGCATTTAACCCTTGCATAAATGCATCAGAAATTGTTTTGATATTAAAACGCTCATAATGTTCTATGAGTGTGTGATCATAACCATTTCCAGGAATGTTAAAGGCTAAAATGGTATAATTTTTAGTATCGATTGTCTTGCCTTCATCGATTAAATGATTCCACCAGCCATGTTCTCCCGTTACGCGGGAATTACCTGTAAGTGCATGATTTACCAATATGATTGGTGCAGATCCCAATGGAAGCCCGAACGTTTCATACGACAATGGAATCTCTAATTTTGATTCATTTTGCAATGATATTTTTACTGCAATTGATTTCATAAACAAGGGGATAGGTTAAATGATATTCTTAAATAGATTGTAGGGCTTGATCTAAATCATTTTTTAAATCTTCTATATTTTCTAAACCTACAGAGAGTCTAATTAGCCCATCAGAAATTCCTATATTTTTGAGTTCTTGTGTAGATAATTGCTGATGGGTGGTGCTTGCAGGATGAATTATCAAGGATTTGGTGTCTCCTATATTGGCAACCAAAGAAAATAATTGAGTTGTATTTGATATTTTCTTGGCTGACTCAAATCCACCTTTAGCACCAAATGTAATGAGTCCATTTTGCCCTTTTGGTAAATATTCTTGTCCTAATTCATAATAGCGTGAAGATGGAAGTCCTGGATAATTCACCCATTCAACTAAATCATGTTGCTCTAACCATTTTGCTAATTTCAAAGCATTTTGGCTATGCTTTTGCACCCGAACTTCTAAAGTTTCTAAACCTTGCAAAATCTGGAAAGCGTTGAATGGGCTTAGTGATGAACCTAGATCGCGCAGACCTTCTATTCTAACTTTGGCTATAAAAGAGGCATTGCCTAAAACCTCCCAATACCGTAAGCCGTGATAGCCAGCAGACGGTTCTGTAAACTCTGGAAATTTACCATTGTCCCAATTAAATTTCCCTGCATCAATAATAATTCCCCCAAGAGCGGTTCCATTACCGTTAATGTATTTGGTCAAAGAATGGATAACTATATCTGCACCATGATCAATTGGATTGATTAAAGCAGGTGATGCAATGGTATTATCTACAATAAAGGGTAAATTATTTTTCTTGGCTATAGAAGAAATCCTCCTTAAATCAACCACATCTAATTTAGGGTTTCCTAATGATTCACAGAAAATGGCTCTAGTGTTATTATCTATAGCCTCTTGAATATCTTCTGGATGATCAAAATTTACAAAAGTCGTAGAAATACCAAATCGTTTTAAGGTAACTTTTAATAAATTAAAGGTTCCGCCATAAAGGCTTGAAGAAGCCACAATATGATCGCCTTGTTTTAATAAAGTTAAAAATGTTGTTGCAATGGCCGCAGTTCCAGAAGAGGTGACTACTGCACCAATCCCACCTTCTATCGTAGCAAGTCTTTGCTCTAACACATCATTGGTTGGGTTATTTAATCGGG
Source organism: Flavobacteriaceae bacterium Ap0902 (assembly GCA_009835005.1). Taxonomy (GTDB): domain Bacteria; phylum Bacteroidota; class Bacteroidia; order Flavobacteriales; family Weeksellaceae; genus Profundicola. The sequence continues at coordinate 283,482 of WTFG01000002.1, forward strand.
TATAGATATAACCATTTTCGGTTAAATTAAATCGGTTGGCCGCTTGGTCTGAATTGTCAAATACATACGAACTTGTTTGGTAAATAGGTACAGCACGGGTACCTTGGGTTAATTCCACATCGTGTCCTGCGTGTAATGCTTGGGTTTCTTTTTTGAAAGTACTCATAAGATTTATTTTTTTAATTGAATGTTGATTTAAATGAAAAATCCCTTTGATAGATATTACCAAAGGGATTTAAATTGATTTATATAATTTAAAATTTAGGTAATATCTAGTCGTTGGATCATCATCATGTCCATCATCATTACCATCATGTTTACTTTGTTTATTTGATTCTTGATTGTCATTATATCTAGTTTTAATATTTAATCATAAAAAAACCGCTACAGTTTATGTAGCGGTTTGGATATTTGATTTTAAAATACAACATTATCCATGCGCTACAAACGGAGTTTGCATCATCATAGACATCATTATATTTTGAGTTTTATGGTTCATTGTTATAAATATTGCACAAATAAAGTATATAATATTGGAACTACCAAATTAAATTAAATATAAATTAATACGTATGTATTAAATCTGAACCTGTTTGGACAAATCTTCTAATACTTCTAAGTCATATTCATTCTCAATATTTGTACGGAGGTCTATCATCAATTTCTTTAATTCTAAAGAAAGTGTTTGACTCTCATTGTCATTACAGTTGGGGTGGTTTCTTAAATGTAATAGCATGATGATTAATTTCTGAGCACAACTCATATCTTGCTTGCAATATTGCCTGTAACTCATCATGACTTGGCTAATTAATTCTTTAAAAGAAATAATTCTAATTTGCACAATTGGTTCTTGATCTTTATATAGATAGAATTGCTCATTTTTAGCCATCAAAATAGAAAATAATTCTGTCAAGTAATCTATGGTGGTGATAGCTGTCCCAGGATCATTAATCCCTGGAGACATGGCTCTAATACCAATTTCTGTAATTTGTTTAAAGCCCAAGACATAATTTTCATTCACATCTTCTCCATTTCTATTGATGGCAAAATAATCTCTGACTTCTTTTAATTGCGCATCCTCTAATTGAACGGAGCAAGAAAAAAGTGGGGTTCCTTTTGTAATAAAAGTTCCATTGATTTGTAAAGTTTCTATTTTACAATCATTTTCAACACAAAAGTTGATAAGTGCTTGTTCATTGATATTTCTAATATAACCAGAGATATCTGTGGGATAAGTTGGCCACCCCAATGTGTTTAATTTCACTGGAATTATATCTTTCTCATTTTTAATAATAGTCTTTAATCTCCTTTTAGATTTATTAAAGACACTTTCTAAAATGCTATGAACTTGTATAGATTTAGAAATTGAATCTATAAAATAAATAAAAGCAAAGAGACATAAAATTGTAAGCATTATTCCTATTAAAATAGAAAACCCTGGAAGATTAAACTGATCTGTTACAGGTTTGATTCCAATCATGACAAAGGTGTTATAGAGCAATGTACCCAAATACAAACCAATAATGATTTGATGCTTCCTCACAGATATTAATCCTGGAATGACCCGAGGAGAGAAATTGTTTCCTGCCTGATTTAATAGTATCATAACGAGTGAAAAACTAAAAACCATGATAGAAATGATTCCCGCAGAAAGATAACTGAGCACTGTTGATGCTGTTGATTGATTATTAATGAGTAGGTAGGGGATGCGTTCTACCAAATAGGGGGTGATACCTAATTCTTCTATGTAATGTAATAATATAACTAATAAAATACCAGATAACCCCATAGCACCAGGTATAAAGGCAATTGAATGAGAAATTCTCTTGAGTAAGGCTTTAAAATTCCAATAAAGTGTTTTTAGTCTTGATATCATAGGATAATTTTAATTTAATAACTTTAAATTTAAGTTTTTTTTAAGGAAAGGGAATAATATTTGAAGCATGTTTTTTAAATATTTAATTATGAAAAAGAATTTTTTAATGTTGGCCACACTAGGCTTAATTACATTAACTTCTTGCGATAAGAAAGAGGAAAATGTAGTAGTTACAGATGAAACCGTTACTGTAGATGAAACTGTTGTGGATGAGACTGATGGTGTAGTTGAAGAAGATGTTAAAACTTTAGACTTAACTTTTTCTCCAGCTTCTGATAGTAATCTATCTGGTACTGCGACATTGACACAAAATGGCGAAGAAGTGACATTAGATGTTAATTTATCTGGATTGACACCTGGTCCACACGCCATTCATATTCATGAAAAAGGAGATTGCTCTGCGCCTGATGCATCTTCTGCTGGCGGACACTGGAATCCTACAGGAGAAGAACATGGTAAATTTAATGTTGAAGGTTTTCACATGGGTGATATTGGAAATTTAGAAGCAGATGAAGATGGAAATGCTACTTTGACATTCACAACAGACAAATGGTGCTTGGACTGTGATGACGAAAGTGAAAACCTAGTGGGTAGATCAATCATTATTCATGAAGGTGAAGATGATTTCACAACGCAACCAACAGGTAATGCTGGCGGTAGAATAGGATGTGTAGTGATTGAGTAATTATTGAATGTTTTGATATTAAACAATAAAAGGGCTCCAAAAAAATAGGAGCCCTTTTATTATGGATAAACAATGGGATTTATAGATTCAATTTAATCTTTTCTTCCTCCAAGGTCAATTCAATAGATTCATCAATCGCATTTTTAAGATTGTTATAAGTAGGCGGTGTTTTCCATTTGCCTTGAATTAGAACGGGTTTATGCGTTCGATTCTCATAAATAATAGTGTTATCATCTAAATTCACAATTTGTGTTGTAATGAGGCAATTGCCATATTTGCCTGTTTCTATCATACCATAGTAATTCACCATCAAACCATATTGCACATGCACTATAAGCAATTCATCTATACCATATTTTCTCAATTTTCTTGCATCATATTTATAAAAATCATTCGCTTGGGATGCTTTAGGTTTCTTAAATAGGACAAATTCTTCTTGGGAGATTGGCACCACGCTCAGTTTAAAATAGTTTTTTTCTTTAGGTATCTTGGTTGCACAACTGTTAATGCAAATAAGCAATATTAGAATCAAACTTGCTTTAATATAAAATAATATATATATTCATTAATGCTAAGTTTTTTTTAACGATTAAATTGGCATATACCCTAATAAAAAGTAAATTTTATTTGATTCCTATAAAATTAACCAGAGAAGCTTTACCATTATGATAAATTCCTTCTTTTAGAATTCCCTCTTTTTCTTCTAATTGAATAATTTTATAAGATTGGAACGTGTCTTCTAATTCCTGCGTATCCAAAAGCATTTCTAATTGTTGAGGTCCACCAATATTTGGGTTTTTATTTCTGTAGGCAAGATTATTTTTGCCAAAAGCTTCTAAGATGATCATTCCTTCTTTTTTAAGAAGGATCTTTAATAGTTCATGATATTGAGTTCTAATGGCAGGAGGCAAATGTGCAAATATTAATACGATCAGGTCAAAGGATTCTTTCTGGTAATCTATTGTTGGTAATTCGCCTACTTGGTAAGCTATATTCACTTGGTTTTCTTCTGCAAGTCTCTCTGCTTTTCTTTTTCCTTCTATGCTGATATCAAAAGCATGAACATCCCAACCAAGTTTGGCTGCATATACGGCATTTCTACCTTCCCCTTCTGCTACGAAAAGAGCTTTGCCTGGCTTTAAATTATCTATTTGTTCCTTATAGAATTGATTGGGTTCTTTGCCATAAGCATATTCGTCTTGCTGGTATCTATTATTCCAATTTTTTACTAATTTCTCTGACATGGTAATACAATTAATTATAAATAAGATTTCTGAATTTTCTTCTTATTTTCTAGAAATTCGGCTATAAATCCAATTCCCCAAAAATATGAATATTGCCATGTAAAATACTAAAAAAAGAAGTGCTAAAATGTAACCCAAGTCACCCAAGGAAAAGGTAAATGCAAATAGATAATTCTGAATACTATCCATAGGATCCAAAACGAGAGGTTGATTATTGGGTTTTGAAATCCATTGAATGCCTAGAAAAAATATGATTAATCCTAGGATGATACTAATGAGTCTAATACCTGCTTTTTTGAAATTCATGGTTTGATTCAATATAAATTATTTAATTTCAATTTTCTCTCCTAAATATTTAGGTTCTATATGGAACAAAATATCCCAAAAAACTTTAGCCCTTGCCAAATATTCTCTCAACATCACTTTTAATCCAAACCTGCCACCAACATCTCTGGCGTTATACCCATAAGCTTTAATTCCATTTTCTTCTGCTAAATAAATGGCTCTTTCATTATGAAACTTTTGGGAAATAATGATGATTTTCTTTTGACCGAATATTTCTTTTGCTCTCACCACAGAATCTAATGTTCTAAACCCGGCAAAATCCAAATAAATTTTATCTTCTGGAATGCCTCTACTTATCAATTCATCTTTAAAATCATTGGGTTCATCATAATATTTACTTCCATTATCTCCACTCACCAATACAAAAGCTATTTTTTGTGCTTGGTACAATTCTATTACAGCATCTATTCTATATTTAAAGTATGAATTGATTTGGCCATTTCGCAAATATTTAGCTGTTCCCAATACCATTCCCACTTTCGCCGCTGGAATCTCCTGCACAGCATCAAAGGTTTTGCCTTTCGCTTTATTTTCTATGGTATAGTGTGCTAAAAATATGAATGCCAAAACGGCAAAAATTATGATGACCAAAAAGATGAAAATTTTTTTGAATGTTTTCATAGGATAGGCGTTGAGATAATCTATTAAAGGTGTTGATTGCTTATTAAGATAAAGTTGATGAACGTTCTAAATCTTTAAATTTTACTGCTGTTGCTGAATAGAAGCGAGAAATCAGATTCAATCATATTTACTTATCGATTGAAATAAAAATTTAAAATTAATTAACTTTTTCAATATAATACAAAGTGGGATGAACCAGTCTCATCCCACGCTTTAATTTGAAGGTATTTCTAATCACCTTTATTAGAAGACATCATTAGCTTGATATTGTGGATCACACCACCATCAATTAATATATCTGTAGCATTGATAAAACTAGCTTTATCACTTGATAAAAAGTTAATTACCTCTGCAACATCTTCTGGGCTTCCATTTCTTTTTAATGGTGTAGCTTTTTTAATCATTTCCATCTGTTCTGGATGTTCTTCATTTGCTTTTTTAGCCATGGCAGTTTCTATAACCCCTGGTGATACCGTAAGAATTCTAGCACCTTTAGCTCCCCATTTATCTGCATGATTAATAGAAACCAATTGCACGCCTCGCTTAGCAAAATTGTACATTAGATTAGAATCCTCTTGCACGTATTGGCGTACTGTTTCAAAAGAGCCTTCTTTTTGTGGATGTGTTAACGCATCATCATAGGCTTCATTGGCGGGTACCGTATGTGCCATCATAGAAGATAAAAGTATGGCTACGCTACCGTTTGTAGCAATTTCATAGAACGCATCTACTAAAATTTCTGTAGCCTTTAAATCAATGGTAAAAATTTTTTCTAAATCCTGAACTGTGCCGCTAACGCCTGCTGTATGGATAAGCGCTTTCAATTTACCACTTTCAGACACAAACTTCACAAGCTTATTCACCTCTTCTTTATCTGTGATGTCACAAGCAAGACCTGAAGCACTATAGCCATCATCTTTTAAATTTTCTACAGCCTTATTCACGATATCCGCTGAATAATCTGTAATGATGATATGTTGATTTTTGAAAGTTTTTGCGACAGCCGTTCCGATGCCACCAGCACCTCCTGTGATTACAATAAGTTCTTTGTCCTGAATCATCTTTATATTTTTTTATTTGTTTATTAATTAATTGTCTAAACAGTTGCAATTAACGTGCTAGTTTTCTTTTAGAACCCAAACACTAACGCCACCTGCTGGGCAATGAAAATCTCCCCAACCATCATCATTTACTGTGACTTCCTCTTGTCTGTTTCCTGTGACATCTATAAAAACCTTGCCAGCATAGCCATGACCCATTTCCATAGGTTTAGTATAGCCATCCTTATTGCTTAACAATACGGCACAGCCAGAATTATTATCATCTCCTTCTCTAGTCCAGCCCAAACAATTGGCATCTTCAAAATAATCTCTCTGCAATCCATAGGCATTATGTGCCCTGGCTTTAATGAGGTCTTCTATATGAGGTGTTTTGTCTAAAAAGATTTCATAACGCTCTCCATTATCGCCCTCATCCCAATAACTGACGCCATACAAGTGCGGATAAAACACACATGGATACCCTTCTTCTCTTAATAAAATAAGAGCATAGGCAATCGGTTGAAACCATTTTTCTACAGGTGCTTCTAATTCTTGTAATGGTTGGGTATCGTGATTTCCTACCACGGTTACAGCCTTATCTGGCATGGCTTGCACCAATGTTTCATCAAAGATCTTCCTCAAATCAAATTGGTCACCCATATTAGAAGCGTTCACGAAGTTTTGTTGTAAAGAGGAGTCAAATAAACTCATGCTTCCATCTGTAGCGTCAATGTAGGCTGTAAGTAAATCCAGTCTTCCAGGAGCCCAATATTCTCCTACAGCAAAAATATTTTCTCCTGTATTTTCTCTCAAAGTATAGAGCCAATTTTTATAAAAGGAGGGGGTAATATGCTTTACCGCATCTAACCGAACACCGCTAAAACCTGTTTGTTCATGATACCATTGTCCCCAATAATTAAGTTCATTTATCACATTAGGGTTTCTGAATTCAATATCATTATTCATCAAATAATCAAAATTCCCTTTTTCATGGCTAATAACTTCATTCCATCCATCTCCATAATCTGTAATCACTCTATAGATCCCAGGACCCCTCCCTTCTGCATAATCCACACCTGTAAAACAGTTAAAATCCCAAATAAAATCTGAATATTGGCCTTGTCTTCCTGGGAAAGTAAATTTAGTATAGCTCTCTATCTCTATGACATCAGAAATATCTTTGTTCCGATTGTCTTCATCTACTTGAACCACTTGAAACTTCTCTTTCTCATCTCCACCAGCCTTGTGATTTAGTACTACGTCTACAATGAGTCGTATATCATTGTCTTTAAGGGTTTTTATAGCTTCTAGGTATTTCTCTTTGGTACCATATTTTGTAGGCACCGTGCCTTTCTGATCAAATTCACCCAAGTCAAATAAATCATAAGGATCATATCCATTAGAAAAACCTCCACCAGCGCCTTTGTAGGCAGGTGGTAACCACACATCTGTAATTCCTAGAGAAGATATCCATTGCGCCTGCTTTATCACCTCATCCCATAATTCACCATCGCCTGGCGTGTACCAATGAAAATATTGTATAATAGTTCCGTTCATATTTTGAGTTAATGGAATTTCTTTATCAATAACTGTGAAAATTATGATAATAAATAGAATGATTTTTAAATCAAAAGAGTTAATTCATATCTATAAAAATTATAACCAATTGGTTAATAATTAATTAACAAAAATATGATAGCATCAATTTTTTCTTAGAATTTTAATTTTCTAACATCATACAAATATCATAGAGATATTGAATGAGTGCATAGAATAAAAAAACTACTTTTTAGTTGGGGATTGAATGTTTTTTATGATTTTATTTCCAAAGGAATTTACCCTGTCCCAATTGGTGTATTCAATGGGCGTCTTGGTATCTGTAGATCCTTTGGTAATCACCATTATAAGTTTGATCATTAATTTATCAAAGAAAGGATAGGCAGGATAGTACAATTTGCCAGCAAATACATCAATAAAATCACGTTTGCAATCAATCTTATTCATAAACTTGATGAAGTATGGATTGGTTTCTGGCGAATTTTTTTCAGGTTTTCTTACCACAAGATTCACAGAGAGAAAAGCCGTCTTAATTTGGTTTAAATTTTCCTTATTAGTGTTTATGAATTCAATCACATTTTTGTTATGATACCCATATCGCACACTGGCACCAATGATGATAGTGTTAAAAGAGGAGATATCTTGATTGAATGCCTCTATAGCGTAAAGCTCTGACTCAATTTGAGCATTTTGAAATTGCTTATGTAAGTGTTTGCAAATCTTGTGTGTATGTCCATCCACGGTAGAATATATAATTCCTATTGTATGTTTCATTTTTCCTAATTAATGCTATATGAATCATGCTACTAATAAAACATAAAGTTATGGTCAAATTGTATTCTTATCACTCTAATTTATCATTAGTTAAAGATGATTTTTTTCAGTTGCTGGAAACTAAGAATAGAAAAAGTATTTTCAATCTAATCATTCATATTTAAATGAATTTAAAATATTTAAAATCTCTTCTTGATTAGTGTAATTATTAGGCTTGCCTGTATAAGTGAGTATTAAAACTTGCGTCCCCTCCACAACATAATATTGTATATAATGTAATAACTCCCCAGATAATTCTGCATTATATTCTACCACGTGGGCGTTTTTGTCATTTAATTGAGTTTCTACACTATTCAATATTTTAGAATTCTTGAGGTCTTTAATTTGATTTTCAGAGGATTTAACAAATATTTCTAAATCAGGTGTTTCTTTTGGTAAATCTTGTCTAACAAGATTGATGTTTTGGTTAAAATCACTCTGCACACTATCACTTTCGTTGATTAAAATAAAAATAGTCCCCAATTTTCCAGATTCATCCATACGCCAATTAGATGGGTATTCAATTTGGTAATCTGGTTGAGTTAAAGTCGAGCTTTGTTCTGTAGTTTCCTTGTGGTGACAGGAAATAAGAAATAGACTGAAAATAATTAAGTACAAATTTTTCATAGAAAACATATAAAAAACTAAAGTTAATAAATTAATTGAGATTAAATCGTTAAATGAATATCCGTAATTAACCATAATTTTGTATATTTGTGTGAGAGTTAGAATATTATATATGAATATATTTAGTTTTAGTGCAGAATTTGGTTCAGAAGAAGATTGCAGAAATCATTTTAAAGCTCAAAGAGACAAACAAGGCGTAAAATGTTCAAGATGTGGTCATACAGAGCATTATTGGATAAAGAGCCGTTGGAGTTATGAATGTAAGAAATGTCATAGTCGTACCTCCCTGCGTAGTGGAACCATCATGCAAAACTCTAATTTATCCTTTTTAGTTTGGTATAAAACTATGTTTTTGATGAGTTGCACCAAGAAAGGCTTTTCAGCTAAAGAGATACAGAGACAATTAGGTCTAAAACGCTATGAGCCAGTATGGGCTATGGTTCACAAGTTACGTAAAGCTATGGGCAAAAGAGAAGACCGTTATACATTAGAGGGGATGATAGAGATGGATGAAGGCTACTTTACCGTAGCATCTAATAAAGTTGAAAAACAAAATACGAAAAGAGGTAAAGGCTCTACAGCAAAGCAGAATGTAATGGTATCGGCAGAATCCACTCCATTAGAAGATCCTAAAACAGGAAAAAAAGAAAAGCATGTACGATTTTTCAAAGCAAAAGTGCTCGATAGTCATAAATCAACATCAGTCAACGAGCAAGTGAAAGAATCTATTGCAGAAAAAAGTATTGTTTTTACAGACAAGAGTAAATCTTACGTAGATATTGCAGATTATGTAGAACTGCATGTGACGGAGAAATCGGATGCTAAAACAACGAATGAAACATTGAAATGGGTTCATATCTTCATAAGCAATGCAAAACGAAATTTATTAGGTAACTATCACAAAATCAAAGGCAAATACTTACAATTATATTTAGATGAATTTTGCTGCAAACTCAATAGGAGGTACTTCGGGGACAATCTCTTTGATAGACTTGTCATCGCTAACATAACGGCACTTGAGTGATTACGGATAATCATATTATCTTTAATTAGAATTTAAAATAAATGAATTAACAGATGAAAAAGAATCTTTTATTATTTATTACCATCGTGGCTTCTCTAGGAGGATTACTGTTTGGTTATGATACTGGTATTATCAATGGGACACAATATTATTTCAGTCAATATTTTGAACTATCTGCAGCTATGAAAGGTTGGGTAGTAGGTAGTGCATTGCTTGGGTGTTTGGTGGGAGCCGTAGCTTCTGGTAAAATTAGTAATATGATAGGTAGGAGAAATTCATTGATACTTTCTGCTATTTTATTTTTTGTATCGTCTTTAGGCTCTGGATTACCTTCATTTTTGCCACAATCTGTAGAATTGTTGGTGGTGTTTAGAATTTTAGGAGGATTGGGGATAGGTCTAGCATCGATGAATGCTCCAACGTACATATCGGAAATATCACCTGCAACCATACGGGGTAAAATGGTTTCTTATTATCAATTAGCCGTGGTAACAGGATTCTTCGTCGTGTTTCTGGTGACATATTTCATAGGAGAAGGGTATACCATACAAGAGAATTTAGAATGGGGATGGCGCGTGATGTTCTGGACAGAATTAATCCCTGCCACCTTATTCCTCATTGGGCTATTCATGGTTCCTAAAAGCCCTAGATGGTTATTACTAAGAGGCAGAACAGAGGAAGGTAAAAAAGTATTGCTTGAATTGCATGGACAAGAATATGCAGATAAGGAATATGCGGAAATATATAAAGATATTTTGCGCAGTGAGAAAACTAAAAATAAGAAAGTAGACATATTCCAAAAAGGAGTTTTTGCGGTGATTGTAATAGGTACCGTATTTTCTGTATTGCAACAATTCACTGGTATTAATGCGGTGTTATATTATGGTGCAGATATTTTTGAAAAAGCATTGGGAATTAACAAGGAAGACGTTCTCCAACAACAAATTTTACTAGCGGCAGTCAATTTCACGTTTACCTTTGTCGCGATGTACACCATAGATAAAATCGGTCGTAAACCATTGGTCTATATAGGTTGTGTTGGAATGGCAGTAGGATTTCTACTATTGGGTTTCTCTCTTAAAACAGGAGATATTGGAATTCTATCTTTGATTGGTGTTTTATTGTTCATCGGAGCGTTTGCCATGTCTATGGGTCCAGTGGTTTGGGTGATGCTTTCGGAAATGTTTCCGAATAAAATTAGAAGTGTTGCCATGGCTATTGCTGTCGCTGCACAGTGGTTAGCTAATTATATCGTATCCCAATCTTTTCCAATTATCATGGATAGTGATGTAAATTTGAGTGAAACTTGGAATGGAAGTTTACCATATTTTATATTTACTGCTTTCATACTATTCACTATTTTCTTCACTTGGAAATATCTACCCGAAACCAAGGGTAAAAGCTTGGAGGATCTTAATGAAACTTGGGGCATCGTAGAGGGTTAATGGACTAAAATTAATAGAAATGAATTGGAAAATTAAATTATCAGCCGTTTTGTTAGTGACTATGTTTCTATCTTTTGGACAAGAATTGCTCCAGCATGGGCCTCATACTTTGGAATCCCATGGATATTTGAGAACGGGGCTGGGGAGGTCACTTTCTGGTGGAGAAATGGTGGAATTTCAGGCATCTGGAGCTATGATAAAACCAAGGTTTGGTAATGAGGCCAATCATTATTCAGAATTACAATTTGATTATAAATACCAGCCAATGAATAGACGAGATTCCTATGAGCTTGTGTACATGATGGCGACCTATTTACCCTATGGTTCTACTGATTTAACCAAATCTATTAAACCAGAGACGAGTCAATTATACTTTAAATGGAATAAGTTTTATAAGGATGCGGATATCTGGATTGGTAGAAGATATTATCAAAGAGAAAATATAGATATACTAGATTGGTTTTGGATAAATGCTGCACAGGGAGCAGATGTTGGGGTAGGGGTAGAGAATTTGACATTCAACAGTCTCATGAATTTGAATGTAGCGTTTTTACGTTTTTCCGATGAATTAGAGGATCCTGCTTATAAGGGTGAGTTTTTTGAGGATTATAAACTGGATGCACGTTTAAAAGATATAGCCCTATCTACGAATTTAAATCTTAATTTAGTTGGACAATTTGGTATAAGAAATGGGGTAGAGAATTCTATTTATGATGATAAAACGGGTTATACGCTTGGTGCTTGGACTAGTTATGCCAAAGACAATTTTAGTAATAGAACCACTATTATCTATAGAGATGGAGTAAATATGATAGAAAGTCCATACACGGGGAAGGGATTACTGGAAATCTCTGCTGCAGGAAGTCAGGAATATGATTTAGATAAAGCTAGTGATTTGCAAATCCTCACGGACATTCAATATGAAGATGATTCCAATGGTTTTTTAGGAGCCGTGACCTATGAGCATAAAGATTATGGTATTGAAACCACAGAAGGAAATGATAAAACCCTAGAGCACATGAATGTAACAGGTAGATATTCTAGATATCTATCCGATAGATTTGCGCTAACCTTTGATGTAGGGTATGATTATGTAAACCATAAAGATGATATAGATGGAGGAGTGTTTAAGGCTACTTTTTCACCAGAAATTAAATGGAAAAAAGGCATGTTTTCTAGACCATCTATCCGTCCATTTATTACTTATGCCACTTGGAGCGAAGATTTAAAAGGACAGGTGGGTATTTTTAATGATAATGATGTATATGCAGATAAAACCAATGGTTTCACTGCAGGACTACAATTAGAAATTTGGTGGTAGGATATTACCTGCTAATATGGATAGGTGTATTTATAATAGAGAAACCCCTAATAGTGGCGATAATGCCAAAAAGAGGGGTTTTTCTTTTATATATTTTAATTAAAAAAGGAAGAATTTTTAAGTTTCAATCACCATTTTAATTGTTGTTTTCTATAGAAGAATTTTCATTTATTCGAGAACGATTCTATCATTCACAATTAGGATAGAACCCTCTGGCTGAAAGAACTTCCTTTTTTTACAAAATTAATAAACCGACTATTCGCGATTTCATTAGTTTCAAAATTTATAATTAATTCCGATGGTAGCATATCCTAATATGTTTTCATTAATAACTGTAACATTATATCCCGTGTTAGAATTGGTTGATATATTTGCGTTATTATCTGGAGTTTTAAATAAACTAAACAACGATTTTCCATACATTTTGATAGATGTGTTTTTGTTTAATTTATATTGCGCACTTAAATTTATATCATAACGTTCCACAGTTTTATTATCAGTAAAAAAGTGTTGTCTATAAGCTTCTAATGAGAAATCGTATTGATCCAAAATTTTATCTATATATAACGCAGTAGTGTTAGTGGTGATTTTATTTATTGTAGAATTGCTAATAATAGAATGGATAGGATTAAAACTATTTTTTAATGAAAGATTTGTTAAAAATAAATCCTGAAATACAAAACCTACAGATAGCCCAAAATTATAACCTTTGGTAATTAGTTTCTCATAGTCGTTATTATAAAACACATCTCCTTTGGAGAGATTCAAACCAATATTGTAACCCCATCTTATTTGATGATATTTAGGAGAAAAGTAATAACCTTTGCTATACCGATGTTTAAAAGAGACAGAGTTTCTACTATTAAATAACAGTCTTTCATAAGCAGTCAAATTGTTTGTAATGTCTCTTATAACTAATTGTGTAAAATCATTATGCTTATTACCAATTATCATAAAAGAAATACCTTTGGATTTAGTTATGCTAGATATATTATATTCTATAATTGCAGTTTGATTTCGAGATAAATTATCACTAAAATCAGAACTTAAAATTAGCATATTATTTTTTGAATATAGAGAATCAAGATTATTCTCTAAAGAACTAATATTCCAATTGTTTTCATAAGAGAAATTAATTGATTTTTTACTGGAAATACGATAGTTAAATGATGTAGACACTGGAAATATCCACTTTGAATTTTCTTTAAATGAATAAATACTTGTACCTATTTGAATAAAATAATATATTTTTTTATTTCTTCCTCTTGATATTAAACTAAAAGCACCATATTGATAATTACGATTTAAACTATTACTGTTTTGAGTCCTATCATTGGCTGTTTCATCATTTATTCTATATTGTAATTTGGTTCCCAGATTAAACATTTTGGAGTGTTGATAAGATAGTTCGGAAGAAACATTAAAGTTATTATTTCTTAATTTTACTTTTTGATAATTAGAGTTAGAATTAATATATTCATAATTACTATTTTCTATGTAATGCGTTAACTCAGTATTTAATAGCCAATTGTTATTAATAAGTTTTTTGGAACCTATTGTATTTTCCATTAAAAAAGTATAATTTTTATTATCAATAAGATTATTAAAATGACTATTAGGAAAGATATTTTTATTAGTTTCCCAATTTATGTTATTGTGAGAAAAATCAATTTTTGAATTTAAAAATAATGAAAATCCCTTATTCAGAAGATACGTTCCATTTAAATCCCCGTAAAATAAGTTTCCTTTCTGTTTCATCAAAGAGTTTTCTGTAGAAAGCACGTTAGAAATTTGGGCAATTTCTGTTTGGTTTTCAATAGTCTGTTTGCCTATTAAATATCCCAAGTTTAAACTACTTTTTAACTTTTCTTCCTCTCGCTTCAGTAATAAGTAAGTATTATTTGATAAATCTTTTTTAACATTTTCTTCCCCGAAAATAATTTGATTTATATTTTGTTCATAAAAGCTTGAAGGGTTAGAATACCTTAGACTAATTTCCGATAGATTCGCTTTGCGTTCATTCAAATTATTCGTATTTTGAGTAAGAAATGCATTGAATTTATCAGAAAAAAACATACTTTTTGCATTTGCATCAAAAGCATATTTATAACCACCAAGAATTTCAAATTCTGTTTTTATAGTTCCTCTAAATTTCCTTTTGACATCTACATTTATAACGGTTTCTTCAAAATTATCAAAATCTATATTAAACTTATCCTTATGATTATTAATAATTTGTATTTTATCAATCATTTCGTTTGTTAAATTATTGATAGCTAGTGAGTTTTGATTTACAAAAACCTCTTTTTTATTAATTAAGATCTTGTTTATGGGAACTCCCATATATTTTATGCCATCCCCATCGCTGATTTCTACTCCTACATTGTCTTTTAAAATATCTTTCAAAGTGGCATTTTCATTAAACTTTAGGGTATCTCTCTTCAATTCAATTACATCACTCATAACTGTAGCCGTCACTACAATATCTTGTAATGTGATATAATTTTCTTCTAGAATAATTTTGTAAATAGATTTATTAGAAGTGATTTTTGTTTTTTTAGTTTCATAGCCAAGTGAGGATGCTTCTAACAAGTAACTTTTGTTATCTGGGATAGATAGATTAAACTCACCATTAGAATTAGTGGTGGTATGTGATTTAATAGATAAAGTATCATTTTGTTGATACAATATTATGGACACATCTGATATTGGAAAATCATATATATCAGTTACAATTCCATTTATAGATTGCTGACTATATACATTGAAAACAGTCATAAAAAAAAGAATATATAATAATAATTTATTCATGAGTGAAATCTTTGTAGAATGCTGTTATATTCCAAATAATCATTACAGTTGCAAATGATGAAAGACCAAGAAAAATACCAATACCTAAGTGCATAAGTATTATAGAAATAACAAGTGTTCTCCTTAGAATTTTAAACTTACTAAAAGCAAAAATTGGATATGATATCTCTAACAGCAGCGTTCCTATTGATAGAGCCATTAACAAATAGGGATTTATATAGAAATCGGTACTTAGGTCTGCCATAGCCCTCCAAATAGCATTTCCATTCCACCAATTAGGGTCACTACACTTGGCCAATCCTGATGTAAAATATACAATGCACAAATGTATTTTTAAGAACGTATTTAAAGAAAAGAAAAAGTTTGGGGTTTTAGAGTTATAGTTTTTATTGTTATAATCGATAGAATATTCTTTCCCTACTGGAAATATTAAGCAATAAAAGAAAGACATGGTTATAAACTGATCGTATCCATAATTAAAATTAGTAATAGACCTAAAAATTAAAATCTGAAGTAAAATTCCAATTAAAAAAGATATACGTGTGTAAAAACCTGCTATACACATTAGTAAAATTATAAAATATAAACTAATTGTTATATAAAAGAAATTAGTTATTCCAATATTATTTTCTAATGAATTATAAATAGGATTTAACAATGAAAAATACTCAGTATCTACTAAACCTAATTGTATAGGCAAAATAGCTTTATCAGAAAAAAATAACTTATAATCATAAAGTAGTGAAGATAAATCAATAAAAGCCAGGGATACAACCGCTATTCTAAATAATCCACATATCTGATAATAATTTAGTTTATAATTCAAATTTATAAGATTTATATTCACCTACATTTTTTGAAAGGAAATAATTTTTATTTTCCCAAATATCATCAGGGATTATTGTGTATAATTTAACAATATAATATTTACAGTTATCATACTTCTCGACCTCACGCAAACCTATATATTTAAAATATTTTTTGGTCAATTTTTCTTTCATTTCTGTAGCCTTTGATTTTTTATTATTCTCCTTATTTAATTCAGCAATATAGTTTGCAGTTTTTGAAGAAAAGACGTTGAAACGTTGTAAGTTACTTTTATTTTTAAAACCAAAAGTAGATGTCTTATGAATTATTTTATCGTTAGAATCATAAAGTTCCACGACAAAAAACTTGTTTGTCGCAACATTAATTCCATAGAACCCATATCCAGTATTTGTTCCTGTAAGAATAGCATAAATATTGTAAATCGAATTATGCCTAAATGTATTCAAAATATCATTAAAATTCTCAATACTTGTATTTTTAATATTTTGGTATTCCATATAACTGTATACCACAGAATTGAGTGCTAAAATTCCAATAATATAAAAATGCAAGAAAAAATATAATTTATACTTCATAACTTAATACATTATTACATCATAGATTTCAACTGTCCTATTAAAGCAGCTTTTTTAATAAGAAAAATTGGTAGCTTCACTGTTTTTTCATTTTTCTCTTGATTGTATTCCTTTTCAAGTTCAAATAATTTTTTATCAAATAATATAGTGTTGTCAGAATACTTTATATTTGTTAGAGTAATAGTATTAAAGAAATTTTCTACTTGCACAATTAATCCAGGTAGACCCCAATAGTTTAAAGGTCCATAAGAAACTGGGATATCTTTGGTAAACCATGCAATTATTTTATTTCCTTTTATTGTAGATATTGCTTTTTGGCATTGGATTCCGTTAATTTCTCTTACCTCATTCTTTATTTCCCACTCATAATTAAATGACTTATCGGATACTATATAAGCTTCTTTTCCAAAAATTTCTTCTTTCGCATAAAAATGATCTCCCTTTTTAAATGCATAAAATGTTTTATTTTCTGCTTCTATCCAGAAATCTTCTTTACCTTTAACGTTCCTAGTAATCAACGAGTCCAAATAAAAAACTGCTTGTTTTTCACTTTCATTTAACAATAAAGTATACTTGAATTCTAAAGTTTTTCTTAGAGCTAAATTAAAATCTTTTTTTTCTTGTGAAGCATTTTCTACCCCAGCATTTAGGTATTCCTCACTATAAGGAAATAGGGAATATTCTGCAACAACAATTTTGCTTTGTTTATTTTGAGCACATACCAGCTCAAAAAAGCAAAGTAATATAATAATTAAAAACCTACTCTTTTTCATGATTTTATTTTAAACTTATTGCATAGCTTGATAAAAACAACTCACATTAATTATCGAGTTGTTAGTGTTGATGATAAGAATTAATTAGAACTTCTCTAGCGTTTCATTCATTTTGTCTAAAGAAGCCTCCATTTTTTGAAGGTTAGCGTAATCAACCCATTCTTCTCTCCATCGGGTAAATTTGTCAGAAAATACTTCGGCAGATCTATGAAAGTTTTTAAACTCTTTAGAAGTTGTTTCCAGTTGATTTTCATTGAAATCTTTTACTTCATCTACCCCTTTAAAGGAATAAAGTGCTACACTACCTGCAGCAAGTACGGCACAAAAAACTAATTTTTTCATAATAAAATATTTTTAAATTATTAAACATACACGAATATATAAAAATATATAGTAACTATAAAATAAATAGTTCTTTTTTTTTGATATTATACATTATTTAATAGTAATATGTATATTATTAATAAAAAGAGTATCATCTTCCAATTCTTTATGAAATTGAAATTCCAAATTTTCTATAAACCTATTTTACTTAATTTATCTATATAAACTAAGATTAGAATAGTATATATGATTCCACTGCTAGAGTTAATTAAGAATATATTAGTATTAGCAGTATATCCGTAAACTAATGTAAAATAAGAATAACATTTTAAGAATAGAACTACTCAAATTATGTTTTTTTATTAATCTTGTATCACACCCTTCTCAAAGTCTTAACTTGAGGATCTTGTTTCATCACCTTGAAAGCAATTCTATATCGCAGCGTTTTGAGCAAATCATTTATTGTTAGTGCCTACCAGTCTATGTGATTAATGATAATTTCACCTTTGAGAATATCTTAATGTGTAGTTTCTGGCAAGTTTGGTTCTTTTACACTTTTATATACTGTATTCATTTATATTCGGGTTATGGGGTATTATTAACTGGGATAATACTGCGCATTAAATCAAATTCAAAATAAACTCTATCTCTCACAATGATTATATTATTCAAATAAATATTTTGTTACGACACTTTCATTAACTTGCATTTTTACTTCTTTAAAATTTATCATCTCAGGCACTCTAAGTTAGTTATCCCATACCGTATAAATTTGTAACTCTCCTTTTTTCTGGTTGTATTCTAAACTATAAATGAACAAAAACTTTTATTTTTCAAATAATTAGTCTAATTTTGCAGACTCATACATAATAATCATTAAAACCAATATTTGCATGTATTTAACACCAGAAAAGAAAAGAGAAATTTTTGAAAAGTATGGATCAGGACCAAATGATACAGGTTCACCAGAAAGTCAAATAGCATTGTTTACACACAGAATTAGCCATTTATCTAGTCATCTTAAAAATAATCACAAAGATTATAATACAGAAAGATCATTGGTGAAATTAGTAGGTAAAAGAAAAGACTTTTTAGATTACCTAAAGAAGATTGATATCGAAAGATATCGTGCAATTATTGCAGAACTTGGTATTCGTAAATAATTTATTCAAAACTATTTCAAGGCAAGTCATATCGACTTGCCTTTTTTTATTGAATAAATATTCCGTACTTTGACAAACAAGAAAGACACAAATTTATATATGAATTTACAAGTATTTACAAAAGAAATCCGTCTAGATGACGGGCGTTCCATTACACTAGAAACTGGTAAACTAGCTAAACAAGCTAACGGTTCTGTGGTAGTGAAGATGGGTGGCACCATGCTGCTAGCAACTGTAGTAGCAGCTAAAGATGCTAAAGAAGGAATTGATTTTCTACCCCTCACGGTGGATTATCGTGAAAAGTTCACCTCTTCTGGTAAAATCCCAGGTGGTTTTATTAAAAGAGAGGGAAGACCTTCTGATGATGAGATTTTAACCATGCGTTTAGTAGATAGGGTATTACGTCCATTATTTCCTAAGGATTTCCATGCAGAGGTTCAGGTAATGATTGGGGTATATTCTTATGATGGTGAGTCCATGCCAGATTCTTTGGCTGGTTTAGCGGCATCAGCGGCTATAGCAATTACAGATATTCCTTTTAAAGGACCTATGTCAGAGGTGCGCGTAGCAAGAATTAACGGGGAATTTAAAGTGAATCCAACTTGGAATGAGCTTAAAGATGCGGACATGGATATTATGGTAGGTGCAACAGCAGAATCTGTGGTAATGGTAGAGGGTGAAATGGAAGAATGCTCTGAACAAGAAATGTTAGATGCTATTAAATTTGCACATGACATCATCAAGGTTCAAGTTCAAGCACAAGTAGAGTTTGCAGCAGAAGTAGGAAAATCAGAACCAAAGAGAGAATATAATCACGAAGATGCTGACGCTGAATTAGAAGCTAAGATAAAATCAGATCTTTACGATAAAATCTATGAAATTGCTAAGATTTCTGATGACAAACAATTAAGAGCAGAGAAATTCGATGCTTTACTAGAAGAATATAAAGCTAACTTTTCAGAAGAAGAATTAGAGGAGAAAGAGGGTTTAATTAAAAAATATTTCTCTAGCACTAAAAAAGAAGCAGTCCGTCAATTGTTATTGAACGAGGGCATTCGTTTAGATGGTAGAGGCCCAAAAGATATCAGACCTATCTGGAGTGAGGTTGATTACTTGCCAGGAACACACGGTTCTGCAGTATTCACACGTGGTGAAACGCAATCTTTGACTTCTATCACCTTAGGTTCTTCTTTAGATGCAGACAGGGTGGATAGTATTTTAGAAGAATACGAGAAAAAATTCTATTTGCATTATATATTCCCACCATTCTCTACGGGAGAAGCAAGACCTATTAGAGGAACTTCTAGAAGAGAGATTGGACACGGTAATTTGGCAGAAAGAGCCTTAAAGAAAATGTTACCAGAAGATAATTCTTACACCATCCGTGTAGTATCAGAGATATTAGAATCTAATGGTTCTTCTTCTATGGCTACGGTATGTGCTGGTACTCTAGCACTTATGGATGCAGGTATCCAAATGAAAAAGCCAGTTTCTGGGATTGCGATGGGATTAATTACAGATCAGGAATCTGGAAAATGGACGGTATTATCTGATATTTTAGGAGATGAGGATCACTTAGGTGATATGGACTTCAAGGTTACTGGTACTAGAGACGGACTTACGGCTTGTCAAATGGATATCAAAGTAGCAGGTCTTTCTCATGAGATTCTAGAAAAAGCTTTATTACAAGCTAAGGATGGTAGATTACATATTATGGATGAAATGATGAAAACCATTTCTGAACCTAATAAGACGATGAAACCAAATGCGCCACAAATTGTAACTATGAGAGTTCCTGGTGATTTTATTGGTGCTATTATAGGGCCTGGTGGTAAAATTATCCAAGAAATGCAAGCCCAAACTGGAACCAATATTTCTATTGCAGAAGATGGTGATGAGGGTATTGTGGAGATAGCTGGCGTGGGTAATGAAGGTATTGAGGCCGCAGTGAAGCGTATCAAAGAAATTACTTTCTTACCAGAAGTTGGTGAGGTATATGATGGTAAAGTTGTTGCTGTAAAGCCATTCGGTGCTTTTGTTGAAATCAAACCAGGTACAGAAGGTTTAGTACATATTTCAGAACTTGAATGGCATCGTGTAAATGATGTGGAAGATGTGGTAAAGGTTGGTGATTCTATGCAGGTTAAATTTATAGAAAGAGATGCGAAAACTGGGAAAATGAGACTTTCTAGAAAAGCATTATTACCAAGACCAGAAAGAAAATCTAAAGAAAATTAATTAATGTAAAATTATGATGATTATTCTAATAGAATAAATTAAAAAGCAAAACCACCTCGTAGAAGGTGGTTTTGCTTTTTTTAATAAACTCATATAAAATTTCCTAAGTTTTAAGATTCAATTGTATGATTCAACAATATTTTTTAATGGATTTCATTTATATATACTGGCAAAGTTGTGGCGATTTTTTAAATACAGATATTTATTAAAACAGCTTTATCCAAATTAAGATAAATTAGGGGAAATTGAAGCATTAGGATTATATGGTATATTATCTAAATTGTTTAATAGATTGTATAGACCAAAAAAACCCATGTAAATGAATACATGAGTTTTATAATCTTATATAACAAACAGTGAATTACTTTTTAGAAAAGAAAGTGTAAGCTTGTCCTTTCTTTCCAGCTCTACCTGTACGCCCAATTCTGTGGATATACGTTTCATAATCAAATGGAATTTCGTAATTAATTACGTGTGTCACATCAGATATATCTAATCCTCTTGCAGCAACATCGGTTGCAACTAGGATATCCACTTTTCCTCTCTTAAATGCGTTTAAGGCGTTTTTGCGGTAGTTCTGTGTTTTATCACCATGGATTTCATCTGCTTTGATTCTGTTTTGCCTCAATTGTTGTGTCAAATCAGAAACTCTTCTTTTGGTCTCTGCAAAGATGATAACTTTTTCAAAATTATCGCCTTGTAGCATTTCCAAAAGGGTATCAAACTTATCATTTCTCGTTGTATATACAACATCTTGATCTATATGTTCTGCCGTAGCGTTCCCTTTTGTAACTTCTACTCTCACAGGTTTATTTAATATGTTATCAATTAAAGATTCCTGTTTTTTATCCAAAGTTGCAGAGAATAAAAGAGTTTGATCTCTATCATTCATCTTGTCTGTTAAGAAATTAACATCTTGACTGAACCCCATATCTAACATTCTATCAAATTCATCTAGAATAAGTACAGAGAAATGTTCTGGTTTCAAGGCGCCTCTTTTGGTTAAATCAACCAGACGTCCTGGCGTTCCAATGACAAAATGAAATGGTTTTCTTAGACGGCGAATATCTTGGTTTACACTGGTTCCTCCTATGAAACAATTAGCAAAAAGGTTTAATCCTTTGGTAAACATTCTAAATTCTGCCTCTACTTGTTCTGCAAGTTCTCTGGTTGGAACCATCACAAGAGCAGAGAAATCTTCTTCTGCGAAAAGCATAGAATTAATGATGGGTAATAAAAAGGCTCCTGTTTTACCAGTACCTGTATTGGCAACTCCCAAAATATCTTTAAGTTCTGTGATTTCATGAAAAGTCTTATCTTGAATTTCCGTAGGATAATCCCAACCTAATTTTTTGATATTTTTCATTAAATCCTCATGCAATGGGAATTCACTGAATTTTGTTGGAGCGTCATACTTAACCTCTACTAAGGGTACACCTGTGTGTATGAATCTGTCTGGAGATGGTTGAATGAATTTTCTTCCCTTTCCACGGCCGCGTCCTCTACCACCTCCACCAGAAGAGTTTCTTCTTCCTCTACTAGGTGTTGAATTGTTAGAATTACCACGTGCTGATCTTCTGAAAGACCTTTTTTGGTTTTCGTTACTTGACATAAATATTAAATTTGTGGCAGAAAAGTCGCCGTGAAGTCCTCTGACTTCTATTCACAAATTTAATTCCTGTAGAGTCAAATAATGTAAAATGCTTCCTTCCTAACTTGATTATTAAGATTGCGAATATACAAATAAATTTTCAACTAACACCATTTTTGTCAATATTAATAACTATCTTACAAAGATTTTTGAATAATTATACGTAAATTCGCTCTTAATTAGCATCAACTTTTAGTAGGTTTAACCTTATTTAGGAATGTTGATAGCTACTGTTTTATTTAAATTATATTACATGCAGGGAATTCAAATCATAGATAAAACGTTTATACCTTATATAACCAACGAGGAATTAGAACAAGCAATTAAAAGGTTAGCTACCATAGTGCATAATGATTATAAAGGGGAAATTCCTGTTTTTATTGGTGTTTTAAATGGAGTCATCATCTTCATGAGTGATTTTTTAAAACAATACAAAGGTGATTGTGAAATTTCTTTTCTCCAGATGAAATCTTATGAAGGCACTCAAACTACGGGGAATGTTAAAACCTTAATGGATATCTCTATGGATATTACAGGGCGTCATATAGTTTTGATGGAAGATATTGTAGATACGGGCAATACCTTATATGCATTGCATCAGTTGATTTCACGTAAAAAGGTGAAAAGCATCAGAACGGCAACCTTATTATATAAACCAGATGCGTATAAAAAAGATTTAAATATAGATTATATTGGAATGCATATTCCAGATAAGTTTGTTGTAGGTTTTGGGTTAGATTATGAAGGTTTAGGACGAAATCTACCAGACATTTATCAATTAAAAGATTAATTATTATGAAGAACATTGTATTATTTGGACCCCCAGGAAGTGGCAAAGGAACACAAGCTCAAAAATTAGTAGAGAAGTATGATTGGGTACAACTCTCTACGGGTGATATGTTTAGGTATAACATCAAGAACAAGACAGATCTAGGACAGCTTGCTAAATCTTATATGGATAATGGGGCGTTGGTACCAGATGAAGTTACTACCAATATGTTGAGAGCAGAGGTAGAAAGAAATAAAGACGCAAAGGGGTTGATCTTCGATGGATATCCTAGAACTACAAACCAAGCGGAACAATTAGACAAAATTTTAAAAGAAGTTTTAAACAGAGAGGTAGATGTATGTCTGGCATTAGAAGTGGAAGATGAACGTTTGGTTAAAAGAATTCTAGAGAGAGGTAAAACAAGTGGTAGAACAGATGATTCTAGTGAGGAAATCATTCGTAATAGGATTAGAGAATACTACCAAAAGACAGATGAAGTTTCTCAACATTATCGTGAAGATGATAAATGGGTGACTATTGACGGTGTTGGTGGAATAAATGAAATTACAGATAGATTAGTGCACGCCATAGAGAAATTAGATTAATTTTAAATATTTAAATTTATAACCAATAAGTGCTTTTAATGCTTTTATTAAGTAATTAATTGCACTTTATTTTATTTATATGAGCATAGAATTACTACTTAAATATTTTCCAAATCTCAGCAAAATTCAGCAAAAACAATTCGCTCTTCTAGAGGAATTATTTTTGGATTGGAATAGTCAGATTAATTTAATTTCTAGAAAGGATGCAGAATATTTATATCTGCGTCATATACTACATTCACTAGCTATTGCGAAAGTCATAGAATTCCAAAAAGATCATAAAGTACTGGATGTGGGTACCGGGGGTGGCTTTCCTGGGATTCCATTGGCTATTCTATTCCCAGATACTAATTTCCATTTAATAGATTCTATTGGTAAGAAGATCATGGTAGTAGAGAACCTAGTAGAAAGTCTTGATTTAGAGAATGTGGTTGCAGAACAGATTAGAGCAGAAAAGGTGAAGTCTAAATATCATTTCATAGTGAGCAGGGCTGTAACACAAATGCCAAAATTTGTGGCTTGGATTCGCCAAAAGATATATCAGGAATCACTAAAAGGGCAACAGTTACCCAATGGTATTTTATATTTAAAAGGAGGTGATTTGACAGAGGAATTATCTGCCTTTCCACAAGCAATAGAATATCCTATTTCTAAATATTTTGAAGAAGCGTTTTTTGAGACCAAAAAGGTGATTTATCTGCCACTTTAACAGGTAAAAGTAGCAACATAACCTTATAATAATTTGGCATTACTATTGTTCAAATAATAAGTATGATTTATTAAAAATATAGTTATGGCAGAATTATTAAATAAAAATACATTCAAAGAGAAAATTTTCAATTTTGAGGAAAATCAAGAATGGAAATTTGAAGGTGATAAGCCCTCAATCATTGATTTCTATGCAGATTGGTGTGGACCCTGCCAGATGTTGGCTCCTATTTATGATGAGTTGAGCACTGAATATAAGGACAAGGTTGATTTCTATAAAATAGATACAGAACAGGAGCAAGAACTTGCAGCCATGTTTAATGTTAGAAGCATTCCTACCATTGTTTTTATAAATACGGACGGGAAAAAACCTCAAATTTTGAATGGAGCTTTACCAAAAATAGAATTCAAGAAAGTAATCAAACAAGTTTTTGACATCGAGTCAGAACAATTATCTTAAAAATATTTTCAAAATGATAGAATTAGGTATAGATTTATTCGGTGATTTACAAATTAATCCTAAGACTGGAGAGGTACAACCAGCCGAACAGCGATTACAAGAGATTGTGGAGGAAGTTAAACTAATGGATGAAGTTGGTTTAGATTTCTTCGCAGTAGGGGAGCACCATAGAGAAGATTATGCGGTGGCATCGCCAGAAATTTTACTAGCGGCAGTTGCTCCTATAACTAAAAATATTAAATTAAGTAGCGCAGTTTCTGTCGTAAGTTCTGCAGATCCTGTAAAGCTTTATCAAGATTTTGCGACAGTGGATTTAATATCTGATGGGCGTGCAGAAATTATGGCAGGTCGGGGGTCTTTTATAGAATCTTTCCCATTATTTGGTTATCAATTAAAGAACTATGAAGCTTTGTTTGAAGAAAAACTTAATCTGCTCGTAGAATTAAATGAAAACAAGAAAATTACTTGGACAGGTAAATTTAGACCTTCCTTAGAGAACCAAGGAATATATCCGCAACCTAAAAATGGTAAAATGCCTATTTGGGTAGCCGTAGGGGGTACGCCACAATCCGTGATTAGAGCAGCTAAGCTTGGTTTGCCAGTGATGTTTGCCATAATTGGTGGTACAATAGATAGATTTAAGCCGCTAGTAGAATATTATCAGCAAGCATGGCAAGATGCTGGTAATGACATGAAAGATTACCAAGTGGGGGTACATATGCATTCGCTGTTTGGAGAAGATAATGAGGAAATTGCTAATTATTATTTCCCATCTTACGCACAACAAATGGATAGAATTGGTAAATCAAGAAACTGGCCACCTTATCAAAGACATCAATATGATGCGGGACGTCAAGATATGGGTCATTTAATAGTGGGGGATGTTAATATGGCTATAGATAGGATTCTGCAGGCTATAGAAACATTAGGTTTAACCAGATTTTCTGCACACATGGATGTAGGAGCTCCAGATCATGAGAGAATGATGAAATCCATAGAATTATATGGGAACAAAATTGCTCCTAAAGTAAGAGAAGCTTTAAAGTAATTTGATTTTATTACAATTTTTAATTTAAAACTGTCCACAAATCCAAAAATTGTGGGCAGTTTTTTTGGGTATGACTGTGGTCAATTAATATAATTTTCTAATATTTTAAAGATAGAGATCAATTAAAGATAGAGATCAATGATAATCAAATTGCTTTAAATCTAGTATAATTAGAACTTGTAAACCATTTGATTATATTTGTTAACGTCTTATTTATAAATTCACTTATGGAGAAGATGAATCTTATCAATTCAAGGCTTTAATTATGAGAAAATTTTTTCAACTTAACTTTTTCCTATTTTGTATTGGATTGTATGGACAATCAGACTCTGTCATTTTAGATTTCCAGGTGCTTAGACAGTATGATGAAGTCCATATCCCAGAATCAGAAAATTTATATCAAGAACTAAAGCAAATTACCATTGGAGATGATGTAACGCTGCTATGGGGTGGATCCTATCGTATAAAAGCGGAAATGTATCATAGTCAAATGTTTAATAACGTGCCTCAGAAGGTAGAATCATGGTTAAATCATCGTGGAATGCTTCATGGTCATTTAAAGATTAAAGATAAATTTCAATTATATGCAGAATTAAATACCAGTTTGGTAACAGATAAAGATAATCTTTCCCCTATAGACAAAGATGAGCTAAGCTTTACACAATTATTTGCCAGTTTTAATATGAATCAACATTGGAATGCATTGCTGGGGAGACAAACGATTATGCTTGGTGCTGGTAGGTTGTTAGATATCAGAGAAGGTCCCAATGTACGGTTCTCCATGGATATGGCTCAATTACAATATCACCAAGAAAATACAAATATTATAACTTTTTATGGACGACCTGTTCAACCATCATTTGGTGTTTTTGATAATAAAATATGGAATAATAAACAACAAATATCAAGCATCTATTGGACACAAGATTGGTCAGAGAAAACTCATACCGATTTATATGTGATTCATAAAGATGAGAAGCAGAAGAAGTTTGCAGCAGGCATTGCAGATGATAAGAGAACCTCCCTAGGGATTAGAAGTTTTGGTAATTGGAATGGGGTTAATTATGATAATGAATTTATCTATCAATTAGGTACATTTGGAAATCAAGATATAAGTGCATGGCAATTATCTTTTTTCCTTAACAAAGATGTGCATATAGGACGCAAATGGAATGTTGGGCTTAAAGCGAACATTATAAGTGGAAATAAAAAAAGCAATAACAGCCTCAATACATTTGATTCGCATTATGCTAGAGGAAGCTATACGGGTAGTATAGGTTATTTTGGGCTATCTAACTTGATTCAGTTTCATCCATCTATCGGTACCAATTTTGGTAAATTGAATATTGACTTAGATTATGCAATATTTTGGCGATATTCTGTAGATGATGGTATTTATAACCCAGGAACAAGACTTACATTTGAAAAAGATAGTGATGAGAAATTTATCGCGAACCAAATTGGATTAGACGCTACTTATCCTATTAATAATTTTATAGATATCATTTTTGAATCGAATATGGTGATTCCAGATGAATATTTAAAAACGAATGGCTATACCAAAGATTTATTCTATGCACAATTGAGTGCACAGTTTAAGTTTTAAATAGAATTTTTATGGAATGTGAATTCTAAATATTATTTGATAAATAATTATAACTCATTAAAAATCCCACTACTAGATTGTAATGGGATTTTATTATTTATAGATCAATTATAGTTTAAAAAGTATAGGCATTCTTTTCAATAAAATAATCCGCTACTTCTCGTTTTAAATTCACAATATTTGGATACTCATTGTATCTGGTAAAACGTTTTAATCCACTAAGCATCATTCTTTGATCATCTCCTTCTGCAAAAGAAATAATACCTTCTGTTGCCATACTCTTGATGATTTCTACAGAATCAAATACTTGTAATGTTGCCATTTTTACAGCCACTTCTGCTTGGTCATGATTCTCTTTGCTCAATTTCTCTGCACGCAGTACTGTACTTTCTGCCATATAGATTTGGATTAAAATCTCTGCAGCAGATAGGATTAACTGTTGCTGCCCTTCTAATTCAGTTCCAAATTTTTGTAAAGCGGCACCTGCTACCATAAAGAAAACCTTCTTCAACTTAGCGATGATTTCTTTTTCTTGACTTAGAGTTTCAGAATAATCTGGAATATTAAAATCTGGAATACTCATCAACTCATCTTGGATGCCCATGGCAGGCGTCATTAAATCAATTTTACCTTTAAAGGCTCTTTTGATTAATAAATCTACAGATAATAAGCGGTTGATCTCATTGGTTCCTTCATAGATTCTAGAGATACGCGCATCTCTCCAAGCAGCTTCCATGGGTACATCTTTAGAATATCCCATTCCACCAAAAATTTGAATTCCCTCATCCGAACAGTTTTGAGTAGCTTCTGATGCAAAAACCTTCAAGATAGAACATTCTACTGCATATTCTTCTACTCCTTTTAGTTCTGACTCTTGGTGGTTCATCCCTGCAGCTTCTAATTCTGCAATCTTATCTTGAATGTCTTTGGCTGCACGGTAAGATCCTGCTTCTGAAGCAAAGGCAGCTACCGCTCTTTCTGCTATTTTCTTCTTGATGGCTCCAAAATTAGAAATTGGTGTATTGAACTGTTTGCGCTCGTTGGCATAGACAATACTGTTCGATAAAATACGTCTTTGCGCATCTAAACATGCTGCCGCTAATTTAATTCTACCGATGTTCAGCGCATTCATAGCGATTTTGAAACCCCCATTTCTTTCTCCTAATAAATTCTCTACTGGAACTTTGACGTCTGATAAGAAAACTTGTCGTGTAGAAGAGGATACAATACCTAATTTAGGCTCTTCTTCTCCCAATTTGAATCCATCACCAACTTTAGATTTTTCTATAATAAATGCGGTAATATTTTTATCGTCTTCAATTCTAGCGAATACAATGAATACCTCTGCAAACCCAGCATTGGTAATCCACATTTTTTGTCCGTTGAGTATATAATGTTTTCCATCTTCTGATAGTTTTGCAGTCGTTTTTCCAGAATTCGCATCAGATCCAGCTTCCGGTTCTGTTAAACAATAAGAACCAAACCATTCACCAGAAGCTAGTTTTGGTAGATACTTTGCTTTTTGCTCCTCTGTTCCATATAAGGTAATGGGCATGGTACCAATCCCTGTATGTGCCCCAAAAGCAGTGGCTAGCGAACCCGTAGCACCTGATACATAATCACATACAAGCATGGTTTCTACAAAGCCCATTCCCATACCTTCATATTTCTCTGGCACAGAAATACTCAACATTCCCATCTCACCTAATTCCTTCATTAGGTTTTCGATTAGTTTGTAGTCTTTTTGCTCAATTTGTGGTTTTACAGGCCATACTTGGCGGTCTATAAAATCTTTGACGCTATCACGCATCATTTTTTGTTCTTCTGTGAAATCTTCTTGCGAAAAGATTTCTGTGTAAGGTGTTTCTTTTACGAGGAAAGAACCTCCGATTAATTTACTTTTATTATTATCACTCATTTTATTAGGTTTTATAATTTGATTTTAGATTAAAGAAGAAAGAGAAAAGACTTAAAGTGTTTTTTTAAAACCAGCAATCATCTTTTGTAAATCCTTAACTTAAATATTGATTTGATTAAAATTGTTTTTAGATATAAAGTTTCTGCTATAAACGAAAATTAATTGTGTTTGTACTTCAAACAAAGATCCCATCGATATTTCTAGAAAACGATTGAAGTCTTTGTTGCTACTTCTGCTAGACCCTTCAGCAATGTTGCTAGGTATGCTAATCGCAGCACGTTTAATTTGAGAAGTAAGTCCAAATTTTTCTTCAACCGGAAATTCTAGATATAAATCATAAACAGTTGAAAGCAATTTTATTGCTTCTTTCCATATTATAAGATTTTTAAAGTTATGTTTCATTCCTTTTAAGTTTAGCCTTTCTTCTCTTATCTAAATTCTTTGCTCTATCTTAAAGTTTTTCAAATATGGAAGCGGCACCCTGCCCAGTACCTACGCACATGGTCACCATTCCATATTTATTATTGCCACGTTTTTTCATTTCGTCTAATAATTGTACTGTTAATTTAGTACCTGTACAGCCCAGTGGATGACCTAGGGCAATGGCTCCTCCATTTACGTTTACAATATCTGGGTTTAAACCAGCCTCACGAATTACAGCTAAAGATTGTGATGCAAAAGCCTCATTTAATTCAATTAAATCCATATCTTCTTGTTTTAATCCCGCCTGTTTCAATGCTTTTGGAATGGCATATAAGGGTCCAATTCCCATGATTCTGGGTGGTACACCTACGGTTGCATAAGAAACTAATCTTGCCATTGGCTCCAAATTTAATTCCTTTACCATATCTTCTGACATAACCAAAACAAATGCAGCTCCATCACTCATTTGGGATGAATTACCTGCCGTAACACTTCCACCTTCTGCGAAAACTGGACGTAATCTGGCTAATGCTTCCTTAGAAGTATCTGCTCTTGGACCTTCATCCTGTTGGAATGCATAATTCTTAGTTTTCACTTTTTCATCCTCTCCTAGAAATTTATAATCCACATCAATAGGAACAATTTGGTCTTTAAACCGACCTGTTTCATTCGCTTTTAATGCTTTTTGATGTGATTTATATGCAAATTCATCTTGATCTTCTCGGCTGACATTATATTCTTTGGCAACAGCTTCTGCGGTAAGCCCCATTCCCCAATAGTAATCTGCATGTTCTTTAGAAATCTCAGTTTCTGGGACTGGTTTATATCCACCCATTGGAATATAAGACATAGATTCTGCACCTCCTGCCACAATGCACTCTGCCATTCCCGTTTGGATTTTGGCTACGGCTAGTGCTATGGATTCTGAACCAGATGCACAGTATCTATTCACGGTAACGCCTGGTACTTTGTCAGTATCTAATCCCATAAGCGAGACAAGTCTGGCCATGTTTAATCCTTGTTCTGCCTCTGGCATCGCACAACCTACAATAAGGTCATCAATACGTTCTGGGTCTAGAGAAGGAACTTCTTTCATTAATTTTTTTAGAACAGTGGCTGCCATATCATCTGGACGCACAAAGCGTAAGCTACCACGAGGCGCCTTACCAACTGCTGTTCTATATCCGGTTACTATATATGCTTGTTTCATTGTTTTTATTTATTTAGATTATAGTATGAAGTATCAGGTATCAAGTTTCAATCTCTTATTGATTTTATCAACTTATATATCATTTTTTTGAATTTCATTCAATTCTTGAAGATGTTTACTAGGGTCAAGATTAAAGTTCTCAATATTATACAGACTACTTCTTACTACTTGTTACTATTTATTAATTTCTCAGTGGCTTTCCAGTTTTCAACATGTGCTGAATTCTTTCTAACGTTTTACGTTCTCCACATAGAGATAAGAATGCTTCACGTTCCAAATCAAGTAAATATTGCTCAGAAACTTCTGTGTTTTCTGATAAATTACCACCAGTCATCACATAAGCTAGTTTATTGGCAATCTTGCGATCATGTTCAGAAATGTAATTCCCAGCAATCATCTGGTCAGAACCCACATAGAACATACCTAGCGCATTTTCTCCTAATACTTTCACTTTCTCTGGAAAAGGTCTGGTATAACCAGCATCCGCCATAATCAAAGCATGTTTTTTAGCTTCTGCAATCTGTCTATTTTTGTTTATTACAATGATATCCTGATCGCGTATATAGCCTAAATTTTTGGCTTCATACGCTGAGGTCGCAACCTTAGCCATGGCTATATTCATATAAGCCTCTCTGAGGCGATTGGTTTTTACATCATCTTTTTCATAAGACATACCTGCACGGCGAGTCAGTTCTTTAGAACCACCACCACCAGGGATGACACCAACGCCAAACTCAACAAGACCGATGTAAGTTTCTACTGCGGCAACTACTTTATCCGCATGCAGCGTAATCTCACATCCACCACCTAAGGCCATTCCATGTGGTGCAACGACTACAGGAATATTACTATAACGTACACGCATCATGGTGTCTTGGAATTGCTTGATAGCCATATTTAATTCAAACCAATCTTGTTCTACAGCCATCATCATAATCATGGCTAGATTAGCACCTACAGAGAAGTTACTTCCTTGATTACCAATCACAAGACCTTTATAATCATTTTCTGCTAGTTCTATCGCTTTGTGAATTCCTTGAATCACACCCCCACCAATAGAATTCATTTTTGAACGGAATTCTAAATTGATGATACCATCACCTAAGTCTTGAACAGAAGCATCTTTGTTGCTCCAAATTTCTTTAGATTTTCTAATATTATCTAGAATGATAAAGGCATCTTGTCCAGGAATAGTCTTATAATCATCTGTATCGATGTCATAATATTGTTTGTTTCCTTCACTAGATACTTGATAAAAAGATTCTTTACCATTTTGGAGCATGGATTTTACCCAATCCGCAACTTCATAACCTTCCTTTTCAATTAATTCAATACCTTTCTTAGCACCAATTAAATCCCAAGTTTCAAATGGTCCGTATTTCCAAGCATATCCAGTTTTCATCCCATCATCAATCGCATATAAATGATCAGAAATTTCTGGAACTCGCTGTGAAACATAGGCAAATAAAGAGGCAAAGTGTTTGCGAATTAAATCTCCATATTTACTATCGTCCTTTAATAATATTTTAAGCCTAGCCGAAGTACCGCCTGCTTGCTTGGCTCTATCTAGGATGTCTAGGTTTTGACGATCCAGTGGGCGATATTCTTTCTTTTCTAAATCAAGGGCGAATCGATTGGTTTTTCCTTCTTGGTCTTTTTCTTTATAATAAAATCCTTTGCCAGATTTATCCCCATAGAATTTATTTTCTAATAGGAAATTCATGACTTCAGAATCTTTTAAATCCTGAACCATCTGGTCGTCCTTTGCATTTTCTTGTAATCCTTTGGTTACTTTGGCCGCAGTATCAAGTCCTACCAAATCAGCTAATTTAAAAGTACCTGTTTTGGGTCTTCCTAGAATGCTTCCTGTCAAATTATCTGTTTCTTCTACGGTAAGTCCAATTTCTTGTGCTAATTCCATCACTTTAGCCATAGAATAAACGCCTACACGGTTACCGATGAATCCAGGTGTATCTTTAGCCATGACAGGCGTTTTACCCAAGAATCTACCAGAGAAATCTTGAAAGAAGGCTATAACCTCTGGTTTTGTTTTAGGACCAGGTATAATTTCAAATAAGCCTAAATATCTGGGAGGATTAAAGAAGTGAGTTCCCAAGAAATGCGCTTGGAATTCATCGCTTCTACCTTTGGACATCATTTGAATTGGAATCCCTGATGTATTAGAGGATACTAAAGTTCCAGGCTTACGAAGTTTTTCTACTTTGTCAAACATTTGGTTTTTGATGTTCAAACGTTCTACAATCACTTCTATCACCCAGTCAGAGTTTTTAATTTTTTCTAAATCATCTTCAAAGTTTCCGACAGTAATGCGGGAAGTAAAAGCCTTGTCATAAATAGGTGAGGGTTTAGATTTAATAGCAGCGTTTAAGTGCATCTGCGCATTTCTATTGCGTACAACCTTGTCCTCTAAGGATAAGCCTTTGGCTTTCTCTTTATCAGTAAGTTCTTTTGGTAACATGTCTAGCATCAAAACATCGATGCCTATGCCTGCGAGTAAACATGCAATTCCAGAACCCATCACGCCTGAACCTAAAACGGTCACGTGGTTGATGTGTCTATTTCTCATAATATTTATTTTTAATCTTTAAAAAATCTTTTTTTCTTCTATTAAATTTTGAATACCACTACAAACTTCATAGAAAATCGCAATTTTTTCATCGCCAAATTCGCCCCTCACCGTATCATTAAATTTTGTAACAACTCGCTTGGCGATATTGCGATGTTCTAATCCATCTGGTGTTAACTTAATAATTACTCCTCTACCATCTTCTGGATTGGGATGTCTTTCTATAAGCCCTCGCCCCTCTAGATTTTTGAGTGTTCTAGAAAGAGAGGTAGGTTCCATACCCATTCTTGGTCCCAAGGCAGTACTAGGGGTACCCGTTTTGGGATCAATGGAAATTAAGGAAAATCCCATAGGCATTGTGAAATCATATTTAATAGCCTCTGTATTATATGATTTGACGACAGCATTCCATGTGGTTCTTAACATGTAATCGATTGTTGGCTGAATGTTCTTTTTTAATTCTTTCACAATTGTAAATATAATAAAAATTATTATGCTTGCATAGTTATTTATGCATTTTTTCATTATAAATTTAATTTATTTAACTGAATTAAGTAAATTTTACAGAATAAATCTTAATTAAATCTTTTAAAAAATGTAGATATGAAAATTACAAGTTGAATAAATCACAATATAATTCCAACAAGATATGATTAGATAATCATTAAATGAGACTGTTATAACATATCTTTATAAAATTGATATAAATTACATAAATCCTCTTAATTTTGTATTATGAAAAAGTTTGTTGGCAAACTTGCTTTCTTTTTATTGGGTTGGAAGCTAGATAATAAATTAGATGTTAGCCAAATACCTAGTGCGGTACTTGTCGCTGGACCCCATACCTCTAATTGGGATTTTGTAATGGCTATAGCAGCATTTTGGCAAATGAAAATCCCAATCAAAGTTTTTATCAAAGATGATTGGATCAAACCATGGTATGGAGCCGTCATTGAATGGTTTGGAGGTGTCGGCGTAAACCGAGAACAAAGACAAAATTTGGTAGAATATGCAGCTGAATTATTAAGGGATCAAACTCAAAAACTATATTTCATCAATACACCAGAAGGAACTAGAAGTTATGCCGATAAATGGAAAAGAGGATTTTATTACATAGCGCTAAAAGGGGAAGTGCCTATTTTATTTGCTTATGCAGATTATGCCAAAAAAGAAGCAGGTATTGCAGGCTACATAGATCCTAAAGAAAAATCATTAGAAGAAGTCTTAGCCTATGCTCAGGATTTCTATTGGCATATTACGCCTAAATACCCAGAAAAATATAATAAGGTAGTACGTTAAATTATTTTATATGAACAAGATATATTTTTTAATCACCTTTTTATCTATCATTGTATATGGTCAAGTACCATCCTATTATGCAAGTATAGATTTTAATGAATCAAATGAAGAAATCAAATCTGATTTAACTTCGCTTTTGAGGACAACGCATATCAACAGGTTATCTTATACGCCTGGGGTATGGAATGCATTGAAGATGGTTGATTTAGATCCCGAAAACTCAGATAATGTCTTGTTGATTTATGGCTATGACGATTTTGATAGTGATCCTGTTAATGATAGAAGTAGAGATAAGGATTTAACCTGTCATTCTGCTACTTGTAGCCAACCTAGATGGAATCGTGAGCATATATTTCCTAAATCCATAGGTGAGTTTGAAGAGGATGGATATGAAATTACAGACGTTCATGCTTTGAGAGCGAGTGATACGAATATGAATGCATATAGATTTAATTCTCCTTATGTGGACGGTGAGGGGAATGCAGGAGAGGTGACCTCATATAGATTTTACCCTGGAGATGAATGGAAAGGGGATGTGGCTAGAATGATTTTATACATGTATTTAAGATATCCAGCAAATTGCAAGCCCAATTATGTGGGCATAGATACGCATACTTATAGCCCAGAAATACCAGATATATTTTTGGAATGGAATGCAGAGGACCCAGTATCTGAATTTGAAATTAGAAGAAATAATTTGATAGCCCAGGAGCTTCAAGGCAATAGAAATCCTTTTATAGATAATCCTTACATTGCTACCAAATTATGGGGTGGTCCTAAGGCAGAAGATAGATGGGGAACTTTATCTGTAGATGATATAGCATTGGATGCATTCCAAGTTTATCCTAATCCAACTGTAGATGTTATTTATTATAATGAGCATTCATTTACAGCTATTACAGTATATGATATATCTGGAAAAATTATTGATAGAGATCTAAACTTGAAAGATAATAAAACCAAAATGCCGAATACGAAAGGAATGTATTTGGTAGAATTTTGTGATAAAAATAATTGTAATTCTATTAAAGTAATCAAAAATTAATACAGTTACCCTTTGTAACTACTATATTATTATGCAACAATACCTT